>ONPG01000046.1 GCA_900319645.1 uncultured Bacteroidales bacterium | reverse complement strand
GGATTTTAAGTTTAACGTACAATCATTTTATGTCCATTGAGAATGACGATCCCTTTGTAGTCCTCTCCGACGGGTTGTCCGAGGAGGTTGTAACGGATACCGTTGCTGCGGAGAGTAACTTGCTCGATGGCGGTAGCCTCTTCTTCTTTCTCCAGATAAACGCGGCTGATAAGGAACTTGGCACCATTCGGTTGGCACTGGATAGCCAGTACGCGCGCCTTGGTAAGGTCAAAGCCGGTTTTCTCCTGTTTGAGGTCGATGACGAGGTACTGCTGTTGGGTGCCGTCGGCATCATTGCCGAGCAGACCTTCCATCTGGCAACCTTCGTTATCAGCGTGGTCACGCAGATAGGCTTTGAGTTGGAACCATTCGCCTACGCAGTTTTCCATACGGTCCACAAGGATGATGATCTTATCCCATCCCGAGAGGTCAATTTCGGGGTCCCAGCCAGTAGAGAGCGCGCCCCAGTCGCCGGTCAGTTGAGCCTGCAAGCCTCCTTCTACGGCTGTAACGGAGCAGTTATATCCCCATCCCCAGTCGCCGGGAGTGAGCGCGATGTCTTGCTGAATAGTTTCAGCACACATAGTGACAGCTGTCATGGCAGCGATGATAAAAGAATAAAA
This sequence comes from uncultured Bacteroidales bacterium, assembly GCA_900319645.1. Lineage (GTDB taxonomy): Bacteria > Bacteroidota > Bacteroidia > Bacteroidales > Paludibacteraceae > Colicola. Next base: position 2,259 of record ONPG01000046.1, on the reverse strand, counting down.
CTTTTTCATAATTGAATTGATTTTAAATGGTTAATAATGATTGTTATTAGTGTTTTGTTTATTTTCTTTTTGGGTGCGTAGGCTCTGCGGTGCGGAGTCATAAACGCTCTGTAGCGTGTATGCGGGATCGTTGTTTTCCCATGAATCAACCATAGCGCGTACGGCTTGTTCTCCGTTGCCTATATATTTACCTGTCTGGTGGTTGATTACGCCGAATCCGTCATTGCCTCCTTTGCTGTTTCCATTGTCCCAATAGAGCGCAGGTATGCGACGGTCACGCATCGCCTTGCATATATACCGGAAATAATAGAGACGGAAAGGCTCATCTGCCGCCGATGCGCGACGCACGGCACCAAACTCGCCGAAATAGACGGGAATGCCTCGGCGGACGTACATGTTATAAAGCCGGTTGAGCATCCCTACGTATGCATTCTCGTCTGCACCGGGCACAACATCCTTGCCGGTATGCCCCCATTCCTGATACTGCGCAGAGCCTGCAAAATCCCACGGGTCATAGCTATGCACAGCAACCATCAACCTGTTCTCCACCACATCTTCCGGCAGGACGAGGTTCTCAACTGTCAAGTCGGGATTTGTCACATAGCCCGGGATGCCAATATAACGAGTTTCGTTCATGCCTCCTGCTGCGCGGATTGCATTGACACACACTTGATTCCACTCGTTGAGGACGCGGTACTGCGCACCGCCGTCCGTACGGTTGTTGCCGTTGCCCCAACCGCCGTCTTGAATCTCGTTAAGGGTTTCAAAAATGAGGAAATCCCCGTAGTTGGCAAAACGCTGTCCTATCTGAAGCCACACCATCGTGAGTTGCTGTTTGATACGCTGGTTTGTTTCTTCGCTCTTCACAGCACCGGGCAGGTCTATCCAGTGGTAACCTTTGCTCGGCGTGTCGGACGCGCCAAATCCATCATGGTGAATGTTAATAATCGCTTTGAGTCCTGCCTTATGAGCCATATCCACCAATTCCGCCACTCGGTCCAGCCATGCTTTCTCAATCGTATAAGTAGGAGCCGGTCCGATATGCCCCATCCATGTCACAGGAATACGAACCGATTTGAAGCCCGCGTTAGCCACACCGTTGAAGGTCTGCTGGGTGGCTGCTTTGTTGCCCCATCCCTCTTCGTACGAACAACCGCCATAGTGAGCGTCCATCTGGTTACCAAGGTTCCAACCAATGCCCATAGACATAGCAAACTGAACGGCATCATTATCCATCGGGCGTTGTTTTTTCTCCTGCGCCTCACAGGCGGTACAACCAACCATAAGGGCAGCTAATAAGATTGTTAACTTTTTCATGTTATCAGAGTTTGTTTTTGATTGCGTTATAGTACTATCTCCACCTCGTGTTTTCCCTGCTCATAGGGAAGTATTGTCGGGTATTCGGGGCGCTGCTTGCCGTTCGGGTTTCTGACGGTGATTACATATTCAGCGTTGCGCCATTTGCGGGTGACGGTATATTCCTTGAGGTCGGCAGGTATGCAGGGGTTTACCATAAGCCCCCGGAAGGTAGGCCGAATACCGAGTATATGTTGGGAGACTGTGAGCCAGTTCCACGCGGCAGTACCGGTGAGCCAGCTGTTTTTCCCCTCTCCGGGTCGTGCCGCCTCTTTGCCTGCGACCATCTGGCAATAGACATAGGGTTCGACGCGGTGGAGTGATTGGTCCTCTATCCACGCCGGCGAGATCTTGCGGTATAACTCCCATGCGTCATTGCCGCGTCCGGCTTCGGTTTGGGCGATGATGACCCATGGGTTGTTATGGCAAAAGATACCTCCGTTCTCTTTGTAACCGGCGGGATAGGTGGACTGCTCTCCGAGTTCGATATGATAAGTCGTGTAAGCGGGATAGTTGAGTACCATACCGTGTTCGCTGTCCAGGAGTCTTGCTGCGCTGTCTAATGCTTTTTCAGGCATGCCTTGCTCCGCACCGATACGCGCCATACCGCACCAACCTTGGCTTTCGATGAAAATCTGTCCCTCCTCGTTCTCGTGAGATCCTACTTTGTTGCCATAGAAGTCATAGGCACGCAGGTACCATTCGCCGTCCCAACCGTATTGCTCTACGGATTGACACATGGCAGAGACATGTTCATCCGCCCGTAGCGCTTCCTCGTCGAGATGGAGCGTACGGCATAGTTCGGCGTATTGGCGTCCGCAATAGACGAACAGTCCTGCAATCATAAGACTCTCCGCCTGAGAGCCGATGACTCTGTTTTCCGTAGTCTGGAAAGACTCGTTA
>ONPG01000041.1 GCA_900319645.1 uncultured Bacteroidales bacterium | reverse complement strand
CGAAGGGGACATTGCATGCCATGCTATTTATCCCGAATTGAATTCGGGGCTAATGGACGAAGGAGAGCAAGGAGGCAAGGCGGGAGATAAGAACGGAGGGTATCCATTTCCCATTTTCACAGAGCGGCCTTTTGTGCGTCCAATGTCACACAAAGGGCAACTACAAACGATGATCCGCTATGTGCAGATGAACCCGCAGAGGTTAGCAACGAAAAGGTTGATGCCGGGGTATTTTAGAGTGCAGAGAGACATAGAGATAGAAGGACAGAAATATAGCGGTGTTGGAAATATAGGCATTCTGCAAGCGGAGAAGTTCTCGCCGGTACATGTACGGAGGATTTGGGTAGAAGATGCTGAGCAGCATGGAGATGCGACACGGCTACGAGAGTATATGAACGGATGTGTGCTGGCGGCTCGCAAAGGGGTAGTGATGGTGTCGCCGTTCATTAGTCCGAAAGAGAAGGAGGTATTGGAGGTGTTGCTGCGCGAGAAACATACCATTATTTATATCGCGGAGAATGGATTTGGCGAGTATTACAAACCGACAGAAGGACTGTTTGAGGCGGTCGCAGAGGGAAGGATGTTGATACTATCGCCGTGGCTGCATGATCCGGACAAGCCGCATGTGACCAGAGCCGAGTGTGTGGCGATGAATAAAATGGCAGAGGAGATTTGCGAGGCTTTGAACAAACCCGCATAGAATGCGGGGCTAATGGACGAAGGCCAAATCCTCAACAGCAATAAGACAAAAGATAACACAGAATAATTCAAACCCGAATAAAATTCGGGGCTAATAGACGAAGGCCAATCCTAAAAAACAGAATAATAGATAATATAAACAAAGAAAAACAACAAATAAAATAAAAAAGCAAAACAATAACTAACAACAATATTAACCAATTTAATTCATTTAACCTATGGCTAAAATTATTACATTAGGCGAGATTATGCTCCGCCTGAGTCCTGAAGGACAAGACCGTTTTGTACAATCTGATCACTTCCGTATCATCCCCGGTGGTGGTGAGGCTAATGTGGCTATCTCGTGCGCTAACTATGGTCACGAGGCTTATCTGGTAACCAAACTGCCGAAACATGAGATCGGTCAGATTGCAGTTAACTCGCTGCGTCGTTACGGCGTGAAGGACGATTATATCGTTCGTGGCGGTGACCGCGTGGGTCTGTATTACTGCGAGACAGGTGCTTCGATGCGTCCGTCGAAGGTTATCTACGACCGTGCTCACAGCGCTATCGCTGAGGCTGATCCGAAGGACTTTGACTTCGACAAGATCATGGAAGGTGCAGCATGGTTCCACTGGAGCGGTATCACTCCGGCTATCTCGGACAAGGCTGCTGAGATCACCAAACTCGCTTGCGAGGCTGCAAAACGTCACGGCGTAACCGTATCGGTTGACCTGAACTTCCGTAAGAAACTGTGGACCAGCGAGAAAGCTATCTCGATCATGCGTCCGTTGATGAAGTACGTGGATGTATGTATCGGTAACGAGGAAGATGCAGAGCTGTGCCTCGGCTTCAAGCCCGATGCAGATGTAGAAGGCGGCGAGACGAACGCTGAGGGCTACAAGGGCATCTTCGAGCAGATGATGAAAGAGTTCGGCTTCAAGTATGTTGTTTCGACGCTCCGTGAGTCCTTTAGTGCTACGTTCAACGGCTGGAAGGCAATGATCTACAACGGCAAGGAGTTCTACCAGAGCAAGCGTTACGAGATCAACCCGATCATCGACCGCGTGGGTGGTGGTGACAGCTTCTCCGGCGGTCTGATCCACGGTATGCTCAAATATCCGGACAACCAAGGTGCAGCTCTTGAGTTCGCAGTAGCAGCTTCGGCTCTGAAGCACACCATCAACGGCGACTACAACCTCGTCAGCGAAGATGAGGTATTGAGCCTTGCAGGTGGTAACGCGAATGGTCGAGTACAGCGTTAATTCACAATTTACAATTCACAATTCACAATTAGGAATTATGGCAAAGTTTGATAAATTTCAGGTGATGGCGAAGATTGCCGCTGCACCGATGGTTCCTGTGTTCTATCACAAGGACGTAGAAGTATGTAAGAACGTGATTAAGGCTTGCTACGAAGGCGGCGTACGTGCGTTCGAGTTCACTAACCGTGGCGATTTTGCACACGAGGTATTTGGTGAGTTGAGCAAGTGGGTTGCTGTTGAGTGCCCGGAGTTGGCACTCGGTATCGGTAGCGTGGTGGACGCTCCGACGGCAGCGCTGTACTTGCAGCTGGGCGCTAACTTCGTTGTTGGTCCGTTGTTCAACAAGGACATCGCAGTGGTATGCAACCGTCGTTGCGTGACGTACTGTCCGGGTTGCTTGACACCGAGCGAGATCGGTGCAGCACAGGAAGTGGGTTGCGACTTCACGAAGGTGTTCCCTGGCGACGTAGTTGGTCCGAACCTCGTGAAAGGTCTGATGGCTCCGATGCCGTGGTCGAAGATCATGGTTACCGGCGGTGTAGCTCCAGAGAAAGAGAACCTCGAGAAATGGTTCGCAGCAGGTGTTTACTGCGTTGGTATGGGAAGCAAACTCTTCCCGAGCGACAAGGTAAAAGCCGGAGACTGGAAGTATGTAACCGCCAAGTGCAAAGAGTGCTTTGAGATTATTTCTGCGTGCCGCAAATAATCTCAAAAGGACGAAGGACAAATGTACGATGTACGAAGGATTTATGAAGGGGATAAAAAGGACGAAGGTCGCTACCTCATGTAAATCGTAAATAACCCGCGCAAGCGAGCAATCATACATCAATCGTACATCGTACATCGTTAAATCGTAAATAAATTTGTTTTTTATGAGTAAAAAAGAAATTATGACCAACTGGCGTTGGGTCATGTGTGCGATGCTTTTCTTCGCCACCACCGTCAACTACATGGACCGTCAGGTGCTATCGTTGACCTTCAAAGAGTTTATTCAGCCTGAGTTCCACTGGACCGACTCCGACTACGGAACCATCACCGGTGTGTTCTCCATCGCGTATGCTATCTTCTGCCTCTTTGCCGGTAAGTTCATCGACTGGATGGGAACGAAGAAAGGTTACCTATGGGCGATCATCGTTTGGTCCTTAGGTGCCGTTATGCACGCAGGCTGCGGTTGGGTAACCGAGCAGGTTGTTGGCTTGGAGAGCAAGGCAGCGCTGTTGGAAGCGACCGGAACGATAGTAAGTACCATCTCAATGGTGAGTGTGTATCTGTTCCTGTTCTGCCGTTTGGTTTTAGGTCTTGGTGAGGCAGGTAACTTCCCTGCAGCTATCAAGGTAACCGCAGAGTATTTCCCGAAGAAAGACCGTGCGTTCGCTACCGCCCTGTTCAACGCAGGTGCGTCGGTGGGTGCACTCGCTGCTCCGGCTACTATTCCTCTGCTGGCGAAGAGCCTCGGATGGGAGATGGCGTTCATCATCATCGGTGCGCTGGGCTTCATCTGGGCAGGTATCTGGATCTTTGTCTATGACAAACCCGAGGAGTCCGCTCATGTGAACGAGGCTGAGCTCGAATATATCCACCAAGACGAGAAAGACGCTCCGAAACAAGAAGCAAAGGAGGAGAAGCAGATGTCGTTTGGCGAGGCTTTCAAACACAAACAGACCTGGTCGTTTGCGTTTGGTAAGTTCATGACCGACGGTGTTTGGTGGTTCTTCCTGTTCTGGGCTCCGGCTTATTTCCAAGATCAGTTCGGTATCAAAGCTTCTGACCCGCAGGGTATTGCTTTGATCTTCACGCTGTATGCAATCGTAACGGTGGTATCGCTGTTCGGCGGTTATCTGCCTAAGATCTTCGTAGAGAAGAAAGGCATGGAGCCGTACGCTGGTCGTATGAGAGCGATGTTGATCTTTGCATTCTTCCCGATTTTCGCGTTGTTTGCACAGCCGCTTGGCGGTATCTACGGTCCTTGGGCTGTAGCTATCATCATCGGTATAGTGGGTGCGGCTCACCAGAGCTGGAGTGCGAATATCTTCTCAACCACGGGTGACATGTTCCCGAAATCAGCT
>ONPG01000045.1 GCA_900319645.1 uncultured Bacteroidales bacterium | reverse complement strand
CTGCTCGCGCACAACGAGGAGATGAAAGTGATGTGCCAGCAAAGAAACGGAGCTTTCAAAGCCGACCAATATGATGCGGCGGTGCTGAAAGTGGCGCGCCTGAGCGAAGTGAAGAAAGCGCTGGACGATGCACGCAAGAAAATGAAATCGGTTAACCAATACAAAATCGACAGCCTCCGTGCCTTCGATAAGCGCACGCAATACGGCGATGGAAAGCAGTATATGGGCTTTAGCAAAGGCGAGGTAGAGCGACTGATTAAGACCTATGACGACAACGCGAAGATAGAGAAAGAGCAACTCGCCATCCTCGATGCCGAGCAATTAGACACCCTGCGCACGAATATCTCCGATTACTACGGAGGTGGCTATTTGATGCAGAATTACTCGCTTAGCCCGGGTACTTCCGTTGTGCTTTCACAGACCAAATCGCTCTCGAACGGCAATAATATAACCACCACGCACGATGCTACTTTAACCGGCGGAGGTGGCTTTGGTGTGAAAGAAATTATCAAACTTGTCAACTCGAACAATATCAATCTCGGCCGTAATTGGATGTTCGAAAACGGTACTCGTAACGATGAATCCTTCGCAACGAACATCACCCTGGCGATGAACGCTACCTCGTCCATGTCGTTTGATATGTACGCGGCACCGGACGGCTTTGCGCCTATCTTCTTCGTCCGTGGCGGTGCTACCTCGTGCCCCTATATTGATGAGGAACGCACGAAATACTTTGAGCCTGGACGTCATGTGCTGACCACTTCGACGGCGGCCATCGACAAGCCTTATCTCTACCTGCGTCAAGGTACACCTTCGATGCAGAACGACCTGCCAGTAGGTGCTTCGGCGTACTTCACGCTCGGTATGACCAACCAGTCGTCCGTAACCGGCTCGGCAGGCGTCTATAAGCTCCGTCCGATGGATAAACACTCCGGCGAGCAGTTAGGTGCTGTGCTCGAAGTGAACGGCACGCCGCTTACATCGGCAGGTATCACCTACATGGTGGCTTCCGGAGATTCGCTCTTCGTGCAACTCCGCGTCTATCAGTCCAACCCCGAAGTGATGAAGTACGACGATATCGCACTCGAACTCTATAGCGACTGCGACCCGACACGCCGTTCGGAGCTGCACCTCTCCGTCAGCTACCGCTACTCCTGCTCGGATATCAACCTCACGCTCGACAACACCCTGCTCAATACGCAGACCAAGTCCATCTTGGGCAAGGACACCGTCGAACTGTCCGGCGAGATAAGCGGCCTGCTGCCGGATTACAGTGCGCTCTACGGCGTCCGCCTGCAATACAAACGCGGCGAAGGCGAATGGAGCACACTCCGCACATGGCGCAAGGGTATCACCGTGCGTGACAAAGAAGGTAACTACCCGATGCCGGAGGCTGAGCACTTCCGCTTCGCCATCCCGATGCCCGACAAGGACTACTCCGACGGCACCTATCAGATCCGCGCTGTGACGGTATGTAAGCCCGCTGCCGAAGAAGAAGTATGCAAGGAGTCGGAGACCTTCACTGTCATCAAGGATGTGGTACGGCCTGAGCCGATCAGTACGCCAACACCTGCTGACGGGGTTTTGCGTAACGGCAATGATATATCTGTCACCTTTACCAAGGATATCCAGCCCGCCCGCGTGCTGGCGACCAATATATCCGTCACGGGCGAGCTGAACGGACATGACCTGCGTCACTCCGTAGGCCTGCAGCTCGGCGGACAGAAAGCCGCCACTCAGGCTACGCTGCGGCTCGGAGCATCCGACTTCACCATCGAGACATGGCTCAACTATTCCGAAGCCGGTGAACTGATGAACATCGGCGGCGACAAGTTCCGTCTCTCGCTTACTGAGGACGGCAAACTCGCCGTACAGATGGATACAACCACTATTACCACGACCGGCTCGCTGCCGAAGAACAAGTGGGTATTCCTCGCATTTAGTTATACTCGCGCCACAACAGGCAATGTACTGAACGCCTCTATCGCCTACGACGATGTGACCACATCGCTAATGCCAACGCCAATGCCAACGCCGGCTATCAACACCAAAGCCGCTCTCCAACTGGGAGGTGGTTCTGCAATAGCCACGCTGCACGATTTGACGATTTGGTCTGTAACACGCAGCATGGTCACCTCGCTCAGCGAGCGTAGCCGCTCCAAAGTACCTTCTACCCCGGGCTTAATGGCTTATTGGCCGATGAACGAGGGCTACGGACCAATGGCTGCGGAACATGTGCATGCACGCCACATAGAGGCAGGGGACAACGCATGGTGGATAGCCGGCGAGAATTACTCCGCTGTGCTGGACGGCAGTACATCGCTGCGTGTTTCTGTCAGCGAACTGGGTATAGCAGCCGTAGATGACTATGAGCTTGATTTCTGGGTGAACGCCAATTCGGACGGTACTATCTTGAGAAACGGAGACACCACACTCGTCTTCGCCGTTAAGGACGGTAAGCTCGACTTGCGTATCGGAAATAAATCGTACATCGTAAATCGTCCAATCGTAAATAGCTCCTGGCATTATATTGCGCTCAATGTGCGTCGCAGCGGCTCTACCTCCGTCATCTTGGACGAGAGTATCGTCTATCAGTTCGTGGACGGTAATACGACTCCGCGTCTTGGCGATTTCGTCACCATCGGCGATGGACTTAAGGGAGCGTTCGATGAACTACGCATCGCGCGGGCTTCTGTCACTAACGAACTACTGCTCTTAAGCGCGCATTTCCGCCTCCATGGCAACGAGACAGGCCTCGTGGCGTACTATCCGTTTGAGAAAGACTCTATTGATAGCGGCAACCAGCATATGACTGTTCCTACGCTGGAGGACCGCTGCAAGAATGCGCTGAATAAGCACTCCGCACAATGGGTAAATGGCAAAATAAATGACCAAATGGTAAATGGTCAAATGGTAAATACGAACCATCCCGCCTTGGTGGAGGCCAGCCCTGTAGAACCGGTGCCGTTTAGCTTCACTGCTTCCGACCGGCAGATTACCATCCAACTCAATGACCAACAGATGGCCCCTGCACGTGTTGAAGGATGCAACCTGCGTGTGGAAGTCAGCAATGTGGTCGATGAGCACGGTAATTACTCTGCTCCGATATGTTGGGATCTCTATGTGAAGCGCAACTCCCTGCTTTGGGAAGACAATTATGCAGCTGTCACCAAGAACGAATTGGACGAGCAATCGTTTGAACTGACCATGGTGAATACCGGTAGTG
>ONPG01000038.1 GCA_900319645.1 uncultured Bacteroidales bacterium | reverse complement strand
CCGCGTCAGCAACACGCTTGCGGTCTCTTTCCCTGCCAACACCAGCCTCTATCTGGCGTGGAGCATCTCCGTCACCTCCGGTACCACCTGCAACGCCGCGCCCGGACTGGCGATCGACAACGTCTCGCTCCAACCCAGGAAGGACCTGCCCACGGATCTGGAGAACAGTGCACGCAACAGCGCTCCCTCCGTCAAGATCCTCCGCAACGGACAACTCTATATCATGTACAAAGAGACCATGTACAACGTACAAGGTTCCCGCGTACATTAACGGGGTCCCCGAGGATTTCCAATCCTTGGGGAAAGCGGAGCTGCTCCGAGGATCCAATGCCGCTCGGCGGCAGTCCTAATCCGAGGAGTATGCCCGCGGTCATAGCCTATTCGCTGTTACGAAAAGCGTCAGCCATCCGGTCTGACGCTTTTTTTTCGTAGTTTTCCCCATCTCTCCATATCCTCATCTCGCCATGTCTTTTGTGGTACCATAGCAGCAAATTTGCTGCATAGTATCTTTATTGAGATATACATGGGTGATACATGGGTGATACATGGGTGATTCATGGGTGATACATGGGTGATTCATGGGTGATTATCGGAAGAGAAACGGAAGAGAAACGGAACAAGTGTAGTGTCACAGTATAACCGCGAGTTCTGCGACTATTTTAGAAAATAATTCACAATTTTATTCTTTTATATCCTAAAATTTGCACGAATGAAAAAAAATGCGTATCTTTGCGCACAATTTGGAAAAATATTTATCCATTACAATAAATAATGAAGAAATTTTACATTCAGCCACGCGTAGAGATCGTGGCAACCACTCCACAGCAGATGCTCTGCGCCAGCGGCATCCAAGCGCAAATCTCCGGTTATCAACAGAACACCGGCGGCGGATTTATCCAACCCGTCATCGTAGGTCTGGTCTGCTCGTCCTTGCTTTTCCTCGGCACGGCGTGCAGCACCACCAACAACCCCGATCAGCCCAAGCAGCAGGCGGAACTCAAGCCCCGCACGCTGATAGTGACGCAGGAAGTCGAAAGTCAAAAGTCAAAAGTCGAAAGACGTCTTCCGCAGGCGACTATCACAGAGAACGGGGATGTGCTCGATGCTATCTGGAGCAGAGGCGACGAGATTTCCTTCCGCAACCTGAGTCACAAGAGTTATACCGATCCCGAAACAACAGACGAGGTTCCCCTCGACGGCGTATTGGTGGCGGACAGGGAGGCACGCATCGCTTCGTTCGCGAGCAACGACAAAGTGTGGTGCGAGTTGGGTGACCAACTGTTGCTTGTCTATCCGAAGGCTACTGCCCCTGCTATTACTGTCAGTGGTGATCCGCTGAGGGCTACATACACTATTTCCCTGGATGATCAGGACGGCACGCTGGCGACCATCGCCAATACGTATCACCACAGCTACGGTATCGCCACGATAACCGAGGTGACACCCACAGTGGCGAATGCGGTGGTGGCTGAGATGCAGAACCTGCTGACGGTCTGCAAGTTCTCTTTTGTGGACAAGGACTACCCCGGGACTCCGCTCCCGATAACATCGCTTAGTATCAGCTACAACGGCGGTGACTATGCCAACACCTACCCGGAGACGGCGACCGTAACTGTGACGCAGGGCACACCCTGCACGGCAACCGTGACGCCGGACAAAAAAAGCACAGAAAAAGGAGGTAATGCCCTCGCCATTTCCCCTTCCGATGATTTGGAGGTCTATGTGGCACTCTTGCCCGAAGCAACCGCCACAACGTACTCCTTCCGCCTCGAAAGCGGTGAGAATATCTACACCGGCACCGCTACGGCCCGGCTCAATGCGGGCGAGTACGTAGCCGCTACCAACCTGAAACTGACAAAAGTAAATCCCTAAAATAGCTATACAATGAAACGATTATCTACTCTTCTCCTTGCACTGGTATGTGCAGCGGGAACCATCTATGCCGGTTACGGCTGGACGCCGGACAAAAAGTATTGTAAGTGGGGCGACAACTTCAAGTTCGACCATGCCTTTGAGTTCCACAACGCGGGTGCACACAATAACACCTATGGCGATGGCAATGTGGATTTCCAACAGGTGCAGGGCATCATCGCCTTCAGCTACATGGCATGGGCTGAGTTCTCCCTGCCTACCGGTGACAACTATCTTGCCGGAGCGGTGACGGTCTATCTGACCGCTGACGGACAGAATGATATGCCCTTGGTAACCATTCACATGAAGGACGTAGACAATAACAAGAAATGGGAAAAGACCTTCAATAAAGAGTGCCATTTCGACCGAGTGGAGGGGAAACACGGCTGTACCGCCTATTTTGTGCAGAAACGTCAGGTGGAAGATGGCGATTACCAATATGCCTATTTCAATATCGTGTATAGTAAGGAGGTGCACAACTATATCCTAAACAACAAGAACAAAGGCCTCGGTCTGCGTTTGAATGTGTGGTGGGATGGTAATAACTATGACAACTCCCATCGCTTTGAACAGGGCGAGTTGAACGATATTATGCTGCCTGTAACGGATCCGGTGATTGAGAATTTCCAATGGACGAGGAGTAACTCCGGCAAAACAGCACTGCGCTTTACGGCAAACAATATACTCAATAGCGTCTATCATGAGCGCGCTGTCGGGGAAGCCGCTCACAGCAAGGAAACGGTATTAAATTCTAATTTTTTTCTTAATCGTGAGCGCGAGGATGTAGAGTCCCTCACATGGGATCAGCTCAATCAGATGGGGCAAGACGTTCCGCCCTATGCCATTGAAGTGGCACGCCAATCCAAATACGATATCGATTTCGATTATTACGACGGCATCTATGGCGGTCCGCAGTCGCCGTTTGCCGGACCGCAATCGGATTGGAAACGATTCTATGTTCCGATGCTCTACCTGCCGGAAGACATCGAACTCTCGCACTATGGAGGCGACACCCTGTATGCTTCATTCAAAATCCCGAAAAAGCCCTACGGCAGAGAAGATGAAGACGAGTCCGATATCATTATAGAATACTCAACCGACGAGAACTTCTCTTCGTACGAGACTGTGCGCGTGGAGTTTAATACCTCTAACCGCCATGCTACGACGTCCTACCTCGTAGAGTTGCCCTTGCCCCAACGTGTGCTCAATAAAGGACAGCAGACTTTCTACGTACGGTTCAGCCGCGACTTTGTGGACCATGTTCATACCTGCACCAAAGCCGAGAAAAGCATCAATACCAACCTACGCAAATTGGGCGCGGTCAATGCAACCGATACAGACGGTAAGATTCAGGTTGACTGGACGCATGACGGTAGTTTCAAGGGTATATGGACCACGGACATGTTCTACCGCGTGAAATACACGGTAGGCAATACAACCTATTCGATGGACTACCCCGACCGCAATCTCACATCGGTCACCCTCACGGAGGGTATCCCGACCTGTGTACCTACGGTCTATACAGTGCAGATTTGTACAGGCTCGAGGATCATAAGTTCGATGAACAGTAATTCTGCCACGTTAACGGACAACCGCGAGGCGGTCATCACCTCGCTTACCGCTACCAAAGGAGAGTCCAACAACCGCGTACGCCTCCAATGGACCGTCCCCAAGGACAAGAACGGCTTCTCCTATTTTACTATCACGCGCGCCCTGCGCGGCGACAGCGTAGGTACTATCCTCGTGCCGCAGATGCTGATGAACCCTGCGCTGACCACCTTCACCTACGAGGACAACTCCATGGAACTGGGCTCCTACTACAACTATACCGTAACAGGTTACCGTGAGTGTAACGGCAAAGTGTCGCCGATGAGTACGCTCACCGAGACAGGTTACGCCCTGCCTTACGGCGTTATAACCGGACAAATCACCTACGACGGACGACAAGGCGTACCGGGCGTGCTCGTGACTGCCACCACCGAAGACGAAGTCCCCGTGCCCAAGAGACTGAAGATGGATACAGTAATGATAGATACAATCACGAACTTCCGCACGTTGAAACCAACTGCACAAAACAATATCCAGGGACCAGAATTGACAAACACGTATGGTACTGCCATGTTCTGGGTTCGCATTGCAGCAAATGACAGAGCTTATCGTACTCGAATTCTTCGAGTGGGAAGCAGGTTCTATTTTAGTTTACGACCAGAAGGATATATAACTGCTTATGCAGGAGGACGGGTAGCCGATGATATGTCGACAGAAACTCTTACTTTGAATGAGTGGTATCATATAGCAGTATGGTTTAGTCCGGACACATTCGCTATGTACGTGAATGGAAAAGAGATCGCACGCAGGAAGTTCACTCCCGTTGCTGAATTAAATACCTCCTTCATCGGTTATTTTGCCTCTCAGAGTTATGAGATTGCAGATGTGCGAGTCTATAACTACTGCATGGATTCCACGGAGATACGCAACTCCGCTCTCACTATTCCGCTCAAAGGGAATGAGCGAGGTCTTGAACTATACTACTCTGCTTGCGAGCAAGGCAATGAGGTACACGACTTGTCAGGGCATGGCAGACACCTCAAAATTGACGGCATGAGTTTCGGGAACTACACCTCCATTGACTCGATACCGGCAGTCGAACTGCGTATGGTGGACGACTCCACGCGCGCTAACTACACGGCCTACACCAAATCCGACGGTACATACGTCATCACCGGTGTTCCTTACAGCGAGAAGGGTACGTACTACAAGGTCATTCCTACACTCGGCACACACGAGTTCGCGCCGGCGAACCGTCCGCTCTATTTCAACAACAACACCAACACCCATAACAACATCAACTTCACCGACAAGACCTCTGTCAAGGTGTCGGGCGCCATTTATTACGAAGGCACGGACTACCCTGTAGAGGGTGCATTGCTCAGTGTCGATGGCGCTCCGTGTCTCGTTGGCGGTGTATCGGTGCTGACTAACGCGGATGGTAAATTCTCCATCCTCGTGCCGATGGGCGAACATTATATCACTGCGACGAAGAAGGGGCATACCTTCCTGTATAACGGCCGCTATCCCGAAGACCCGAACAATGCGGGCGTGACCCATGAGTTCCTGCATGACATCACCGACCTCCGTTTCTACGACAACACCAAACTGCTGCTTGTAGGCCGTGTAGCCGGCGGCGACGAAGAGATGCACAAGCCCCACGGTATGCAGCTTGGGAATGCCACTATCGGCCGCGCCATCATCACCCTGGAGGCGTCCACGCTCTACTCGCTCAACACAGACACCGTCGAGCGCGTATGGGCGCAGCCGACTGACAGCATCGCTGCCGCAGGAAAGGTGGTTACATCCGCTTTCGGTACCGACCTCAGCCACGACGTGGTCATCTACACCGACTCCGTAACAGGCGAATATACCGCCCTGCTACCGCCGCTTACCTACAAAGTGAAGAGTATTGTTATCCCGTCCAACGACGAGTACCGCTTCAACCCGCTGTCGTACAACCCGATTGAGTTAGGCGCATGCGCAGGCCAGTCAATGATACAGGACTCCATGCTGCTCGATAGTACCACCGTCCGTCGCGTCAACTACCATATGGCGTTCGATGCGCCGTACTATGTAGAGCCTGTGCTCACCGTCACCGATGCCTCGCGTACCGACCTTGCCTTTGGCGAGGAGTGGATACCGTGGCTGGACGAGAAGGAGAGAATGCTCATGGTGCCCGCCTTTACTGTCGATTCGGCTACGGGCAAACCGGACTACCGCATGACCTATCCGCTCTTCCGTCAAGGCGCACCCTACCGCTGGCGGCTGAAGATAACCGAGACCTACGTCAACAAGGACGATGCCGCCCACCCTGTCACTACCGTGCTGCCTTGGCAAAACGGCATCGTGACGGTGAAGAGCGAACTGGGCAACCGTATCGCCGCCGAACGGGACACTATCATGCCCGCGGGTGATGATTCTACCACCATGATGAATTTCAAACGAGGCGAGACTATTGTCCTTGGCGAAAACCAGATAGCGCTCGATTCCACAGGAATGGGACTATATCAGTTCCGCGCTTCCGACCCCAATATCACGAAACCCTACACACTGGGTGTTCAGATGAGTTACACCAATGTCTATGGCACACGCAATTATTCATGGACGGAGAACGGCAAGTTCTACGGCGTGGTACTCGGCTCGATTACCAACGGATCGGACATCCTCACCAACGGACCGGACGATGTATTATATATCCTCCGCAACGCGCCGGGAGGCGGTTCTACTGTGTCTGCCACCAAAGGCTCTACCTTTACCAAAACCTACAACAATACCTCTACCGCAAACTGGGGCGTAACCACAGACTGGCGATTAGCCATTGGAGCAAAGACTGCGACATTAGATGCGTCAGGAGTGCTCTCCACGGGATTTGTATCCTTAATGTTTATGGGTGAAAGATGGAATGCAACCTTCAATGGTAACTACACAGGCAATCGGTCATGGACTAATACACAGACAATCATCAACACCCTGACCCAAACAGTTTCTACTACCCCGGGCTTAACCGGCTCGGCAGGTGACATCTTTGTCGGACAAGCTACCAATGAGGTATTCTCCAATTCCCGCCGTGTGGACATCCAGCGTGACCCGACCGATTCTACCAGGTATTTCATCAATGACTTCGACGGCTTTATTATGGGTAAAAAATTCGGTACGCAGTTCGTCTATACGCAAAATCACATTGAGACTAAGCTTCTGCCGGACTTCATCAGAAGGCGTAATGAATTGTTGCAGTATGCGGATTCTGCCAAGATAGCTAGTTACCGCAAAGACTCTACAGCCATCGTCAACACATCCGATAAGATGAAGTATTACACATGGCTTACACCTGACAATCCGAGATATGGTACCGATACCACCTACGTCACTGTACCGTCAAAGCCGGCCGCGGGAGAGAAACTGCATGTAGAGAAAGACATGGTGCGCTACTACAATGAGCAGGTACGCCTATGGAAGCAACTGCTTGCGCATAACGAGAAAATGAAAGTAATGTGCAAGCAAAGAAGCGGAGCTTTCAAGCAAGAGCAGTACGACCAAGCCATTGAGAAATCAAACCGCGTGCGCGAGGTAATGAGTGCCATATACGATGCACGCGCCAAGATGGCGGCAGTGCGTCAATATGATTTAGAGGGCCTCAAGGCATTTAACGATAGCACAACATACGGCGATGGCAAACTCTACAAGGGTTTCTCCAAAGGCGAGGTAGAGCGACTGATCAAAACCTACAACGACAATAAAAAAATAGAGGAAGACCAACTCGCAACACTTAAAAAGGAAGAACTGGATTCCATGCGTCTCAATGTATCCGACTACTATGGGAGTGGATACTTTCTGCGCAATATATCCCTCAGCCCTGGAGCATCCTTAGTGTTAGGCAAGACCAATTCCCTCAGCAAGGGTAATAATATCTCAACAACCCATAACGGAACATTCACCATAAGCGGAAGTTTCGGATACAATGGCTCCAAGGTCGGGGTTGTTTCATCAAACAGTGCCAATGCCGGAGGCGGTACAACAGTTGCCAATTCAACTGACGAAAACTCTTCCTTCTCTTCCAACATCACCCTCGCCATGAACGCCACTTCGTCCATGTCGTTTGATATGTACGCGGCGCCGGACGGCTTTGCGCCCATCTTCTTTGTCCGGGCGGGTGCCACATCCTGTCCCTACATCGATGAGGAGCGCACGAAATATTACGAGCCTGGACAACATGTGCTGACCACTTCTACTGCAGCGATCGATGTTCCCAAACTCTATCTACGTCAGGGCAGCAGCTCCATGCAGAACGACCTGCCTGTAGGTGTTTCAGCGTATTTTACGCTTGGTATGACCAACCAGTCGTCGGTCAGCAGTTCCGCAGGAATGTACAAACTCCGCCCGATAGACAAACATTCGGGCGAGCAATTAGGCGCAGTCCTTGAAGTCAACGGCATGCCGCTCACCTCTGCCGGTATCACCTATGCACTGCCGGCTGGCGACTCCACCTTCGTCTCCCTGCGTGTCTATCAGTCCAACCCTGAGGTGATGCGCTACGACAGTATCGGTCTGGAGCTCATCAGCGACTGCGACCCGACCCGACGTTCGGAACTCTGGCTCACCGTCAGCTACCGCTATTCCTGCTCGGACATCAACCTCACGCTCGATAACACACTCCTCAACACCCAGACCAAGTCTATCCTTGGCAAGGACACGGTGGAACTGAGCGGCGAGATAAGCGGCCTGCTGCCGGATTACAGTGCGCTCTACGGCGTCCGCCTGCAATACAAACGCGGCGAAGGCGAATGGAGCACCCTCCGCACATGGCGCAAGGGCATCACCGTGCGTGACAAAGAGGGCAACTACCCGATGCCGCATGCCGAGCACTTCCGCTTCGCCATCCCGATGCCCGACAAGGACTACGCCGATGGCACTTACCAGGTACGTGCAGTCACCGTCTGCAGACCTGCTGCCGAAGAGGAGGTTTGCCACGAGTCCGAGACCTTTACCGTCATCAAAGATGTGGTCCGTCCCGAGCCGATCAGTACGCCTACGCCTGCTGACGGGGTATTGCGTAACGGCAATGATATATCTGTCACCTTTACCAAGGACATACAGCCCGCCCGCGTGCTGGCGACCAATATATCCGTCACGGGCGAACTGAACGGACATGACCTGCGTCACTCCGTAGGTCTGCAGCTCGGCGGACAGAAATCCGCTACGCAGGGCGGCTCGGCGCATCCGACTTCACCATCGAGACATGGCTCAACTATTCCGAAGCCGGCGAACTGATGAACATCGGCGGCGACAAGTTCCGCCTCTCGCTCACTGAGGACGGCAAACTCGCCGTACAGATGGATACAACCACTATTACCACAACCGGCTCGCTGCCGAAGAACAAGTGGGTATTCCTCGCGCTCAGTTATTCACACGCCACTACCGGTAATCAATTAAACGCATCAATCGCCTACGACGATGTGACCACATCGCTAATGCCAACGCCAATGCCAACGCCGGCTATCAACACCAAAGCCGCTCTCCAACTGGGAGGTGGTTCTGCTATAGCCACACTGCACGATCTGACGATTTGGTCTGTGGCACGCAGCATGGTCACCTCGCTGAGCGAGCGCAGCCGCTCCAAAGTGCCTTCTACCCCGGGCTTAATGGCTTATTGGCCGATGAACGAGGGCTACGGACCGGTAGCCGCCGAGCATGTGCATGCACGCCACATAGAGGCAGGCGACAACGCATGGTGGATAGCCGGCGAGAACTACTCCGCTGTGCTGGACGGCACTAACGCACTGCGTGTTCCTGCCAGCGAAGTGGGTATTGCTGCCGAAGATGACTATGAGCTTGATTTCTGGGTGAACGCTCGGGGTGACACGCAAAACCATTCCGTTTGCGCTCGGCACATGGCATTTTATTGCGCTCAATGTGCGTCGCAGCGGCTTTACCTCCGTCATCTTGGACGAACGCGTCGTATATCAGTACGTGGACGGTAATACTACTCCGCGTCTTGGCGATTTCGTCACTATCGGTGAAGGGCTCACAGGAGCGTTCGATGAACTACACATCGCGCGGGTTTCTGTCACTAACGAACTACTGATCCTCTCTTCGCATTTCCGCCTCCATGGCAACGAGACCGGCCTCGTGGCGTACTATCCGTTTGAGAAAGACTCTATCGATAGCGGCAACCAGCATATGACTGTTCCTACGCTCGAGGACCGCTGCAAGAACACGCTGAATAAGCAATCTGCCGAGTGGATCAATACCTCAAATGACCAAATGGTAAATGGTCAAATGGTAAATGACCCAATGGTAAATGGTCAAATGGTAAATACGAACCATCCCGCCTTGGTGGAGGCCCGCCCTGTAGAGCCGGTGCCGTTCTCCTTCACCGCTTCCGACCGGCAGATTACCATCAAACTCAATGACCAACAGATGGCGCCGGCACGTGTGGAAGGATGCAACCTGCGTGTGGAAGTCAGAAATGTGGTCGATGAGCACGGTAATTACGCTGCGCCTGTCTGCTGGAATATCTATGTGCAGCGCAACTCCCTGCTTTGGGAAGACAATTATGCAGCTGTCACCAAGAACGAATTGGACGAGCAATCGTTTGAACTGACCATGGTGAATACCGGTAGTG
>ONPG01000035.1 GCA_900319645.1 uncultured Bacteroidales bacterium | reverse complement strand
CCAGCTGCGCTGCGTAGTATGGCGAGAGATCCACCTGCGCCACGATGGTCATCGACGATGACAGGTCGTAGGACGAAGGGCCCTTCCATTCGGGTTTGGTCACATTGCCGGCTATCGCGGCGTTCTTGGGATCACTCGGATCAACCGGTTGCTCATTACCCTTACAAGAAGACATTAAGGACAAAGAGACAAAGTACAAAGTACCAAGTACTAAAGATAATGAACGTCTCATAGTAGTCTTTGCATTTTAGGTTGTTTAATATATTAACATCGTTAGGAGGTAAGCCACGAGTGTAGCAACACCTACGCTGACCAGACCCGGCATCATAAAGGAGTGGTTGAGGAGGTATTTACCGATACGGGTAGTACCCGAGCGGTCGAAATTGACCGTTGCCACATCCGAGGGATAGGTCGGAATGAAGAAATAGCCGTATATCGTAGGCAGGACGCCGAGAAGCACCGGTCCGGGAATACCTAACTGGTACGCGAGCGGCAACATGGCCACTACTACCGCTCCCTGGGAATTAATGAGAATGGATACCACGAAGAAAACGATGGAGATCATCCACGGATAAGCGCCAACCAGCCCACCAAGGGTTGACTCCAGTTGGGACATATAGTGTCCGAGGAAAGTGTCCGCCATCCACGCGATACCGTAGATAGAAACGACTGCCGCCATACCCGATTGCCATACAGGGCCCTGAACGGCTTCCTTGGGTTTAGCGCCTGAGATGATGATCATCAGCGCAGCTGCCACAAGCATGACAATCTGGATGACAATATTCATTTTCAGCTGTTCGCCATTCCATGAAGGCAGCAGTTGCGGAAAAATAGCGAACATAACGATCAGCAGCAAAGAAGCCGCAAAGACATAGACCGCTGATTTCGATTTCAAAGGTATTTCTTTGTCCAGCGTGGTTGCGGAATGGCCATAGATATAGTTGTACTGCTCAGGATCTTTCAAACGTGCCTGAAAATCCGGGTCCTTGTCAAGGTCTTTGCCACGCTTGAAGGAGCAGAGCGAAGCTGCCAGCAATCCTATTAAGCAGGCAGGCAGGCTGACCATGAGTACTTGCGGGATGGTGACGTCAAATCCGTTCATGTTCGAGATGCTGACAAACGCCACTACGGCTGCGGAAATAGGCGAAGCCATAATACCCATCTGGCTGGCAATACTGGCCACAGCACACGGCCGCTCGGGGCGGATACCCTTTTTGAGCGAGATGTCGCAGATAATCGGCATGAGCGTATAAACCACGTGACCTGTACCGACAAGTACGGTCAACAGGAAGGTAGATAGCGGAGCGAGAAAAGTGATCATCTCGGGATTTCGGCGGAGCAGTTTCTCCGTGAGCTGGATAAGCCAATCCATTCCCCCCGATGCCTGCATCATTCCGGCACAGGTGATGGCGGCGATGATGATATAGATGACATCTGTCGGAGGAGTGCCGGGTTTCATCCCGAATCCGAAGACAAGGAGCGCCAAACCGATGCCCGAAATAGCACCGAGCGCCAAACTACCATAGCGCGAGCCCAACCAGAGTGCGCCAAAAACGATCAAGAGTTGAACGACAACCAAGAAGATTTCCATGATTTGATTGATTAAGGGTTAAACAATCCGATTTTCGATTTGCGCGGCAAAGATACAAAAAAAAACGCACGTACGCAATACGCACACGCATTTTTTTACGCAAAGTCGGTAAAAAACTACATTTTTTTACGCAAAGTCGCTTAAATCTCACCTTCTGTGTCAATTTTTACACTTAATCCGTCAATTTGTCCACCATCGCACAAACGCCTCCTTCCCAGAGCACATTGGCTGATGTAAGGGGTGCATCGAGCAAAATACCGAGCGTAAAAGAAACCGATGATTATGCTGAGGTTATCCTTTGGTTTGCCTAATCACCCAATAATAACCCAATAATCACCCAATAATAACCCAATAATGACCCAATAATATCGCAATACGTACTAAGAGAGACAAACGATTTTGAATACACAGGAAAGAAAAGGTAGCAGCTCTTACTCATTTCCGTCAATTTTTCCACATACATGTGCGAAAATTGTAGTACCTTTGCACCGTGAATAGAAAAATACCAAACTTTTTATTACCAATCTTTATTATTTAACTAATTCTAACCATGAAGAAATTCTTTTCTCTGCTTCTGGCAGCAATTCTTTGTCTGCCTTTGGCGCAAGGCGCCATCAAAGTACACACCATCGGCGATTCCACGATGGCAGAGTATGACGAAAGCACGACGGACAAACGCGGTTGGGGTATGTACCTCGGTTCGTTCTTCGACTCGGAGTATGTAACGGTAAACAACCGTGGCAAATCGGGTTCCGACTCACGCGGTTTCTACACGGGAGCTGCCTATTGGCCGTCTCTCAAGACCCAGATGAATGCAGGCGACTACCTGCTCATTCAGTTCGCCCACAACGACGAAGGTACCGTGACGTACGGAATGGACAACTTGGAGTACGCTGCATATTGTGCGTCCCACAGTCTGTCGGCTCCGAGTGATGCACGCGGAACGAACCCTCAGACCACTTTCCGCGAGTATCTGCGCAAGTTTATTGACGAAGCGCGTGCGATGGGCGTGAATCCGGTATTGGTAGGTCCTATCTGCCGTGCTTATTTCCAAGGTAACGACATCCGCCGCAACGGTCAGCACGACCTTGGCGACAAATTCTCTAAGATCGAGAACGATGTTCTCTACGAGAACCAAAGTCTGCCTGCCGGCGACTCGACGATGAGTTACGTCAAGGCGATGAAAGTCGTTGCTGCGGAGAAAAACGTGCCGTTTATCGACCTCACCGAAGAGAGCCGTAAGATCTACCTCTCTTACGGAGAGACCGCTTGTTTGGAGCAACTCTTCTGCGAGGGCGACAAGACGCACACCAACGCTATGGGTGGCAACCTCATTGCGCGTGAAGCAGCCCAACTGCTCAAGAACGCAGGTGTTTTGGCGGAGTACATCAATATCCCGACCGACATCTCTGCCAACCCGGACCGTTTCGACCTGGGCGAAGTGTACTGCACTGTTGCGCAAAACAAAGAGTTCCTGCTCACCGGATACGGCCTGGAGCCGGAAGATGGCTCTGTGGCACTCCGTGCGACCGCTAACCTGCAACTCTCGCTGGACAAAACCAATTATGCAGCTACCGCCAATGCCACTTACACCGGCGGATCGATGTTCCAGAAAGTGTATCTCCGCGCGAACTACACCACCGGCGGCGAACAGAATGATACCGTATATGTAACCTCGGGCGAACATGTGACCGCCATCCCTGTAAGCGCAACCGCAATCTCGCTCGATGGAGGCGTGGCAGTAAGTGCAACATGGGCAATTGATGCCAAGCCGATGCCGGCACCGGTAGTAGATGGACCCGTGACAGCTGCCTTCAGTATGAAAAACATGGCATACATAGACCTTGATCCTTCCAAAAGAAACTATTTCGTGGACGGCAATGACACCGTTACGCTCGCCCGCTTCCACAACTCGGAGAACGGCAGCAGCCGTACGCCGTGGCCGGCTGGTGAGATTGACGAGAACGCGGACCGCTATCTGGACTTCGCGATGACAGCTCCTAACTCGATGGATATACGTATTACCACGATTGCCATGGAGATAACCGCCGATGCTACCACCACGATGTGCTACCACATCAACACCGGTTTCGGCGACAACTTCACATCGGTGACCACAATCGCTGAGAAACAGAACATGTCCAACCGTACTATTGAGCATGTGAACATCACTCCTACCCTGACTATTCCGGCGGGCAAGACCTTGCACGTACGTATTCTTCCCTGGCACAACGCAGCGGAAGCCAAAGACAGCAAATATATTGCGCTGCGCAACGTAGTAATCGCCGGCCAGGCCTTTGAGGCGGAAGAGCAACCGGGAGAAGAACCGGGAGAAGAGCCCGGCGGAGACCCGAGCGATCTACTCGTTTGGACCGTTGGTAACGAGGAAGCACCGGTGATCACCTCTGAGAAGAGTGCTTATATCAAACAAGCCAAAGTGCTGGTTGGCTCCGGCTTGACCGTTGGAAACAACTCTTCCTATACCGCCAACCCGGGCAACAACATGGTAACCTATCTGCCTGCATCGTCCAACGCAGGCAACATCCCCGATGTGATGATCGAGTACGCTGTCAGCATGGTCAAAGGAACCACTTTCACCCTGCAGAACGTCAGCTACGATGCCATCAAAGAGGGAACAGACAACGCTTCCTATAGTTGGAGCTACGTAGTCGATGGTGTGGAGTCCGATATCACCACCGTCTCCAAAGACGAACTGCTGCGTAATAACAACGCCAACGTCCAAACTGCAAGACTCAACCACAGCCATGCTATAGAAGCCACCGGCAAGAATATCTCTGTGCGTTTCTATGTCTCCGGCTTCGGCAACACCAAGAAATTCGCTCTGTCGAACGTACAGATCTCCGGCGTAATCAGCGGAGAACCCGAGGTGCGCAGTTTCAAGGATTTCCAAGTGGAGTTCCGCGACAATCCTTATACCATTCTTCTGCCGGAAAACGGTGAACTGCCCGCTGGTGTCACCATTAGTGGCACCTCCTACAACGGAGGCCAGCACGGCGTTCAAGGCGGCACAATCGTTGTTCCCGTTGACGGTCCGGTGAAATTCACGGTGGGAGCATGCCAATACAGCGGCGGAGAGATTGCTGTCAAGAAGAACGGCGAAGCATTTGCCGTTTTCAGCAACAAGGCTGCTTGCGGAGAACAGAAACCCAACTACAACCAGTTCGTCACCTGGACCTACAACGTGGAGGAAGATGCCACGCTGACCTTTGAGATCCCGTCTAACGCGTACGTACCTTATTTCTTTGCAGAAGCATGTGAGTATATTGCGCAAGTGGAAGTCAAATACTATGACGTGGACGGCAAGACCCTGATCGGCAAAGAGACCGTGGACGGAGGTTCCGCACTCGCTTTTGCTTACGGCGCGTCCGATGTGACAGTGGCGGAAGGAATGGCTTTCCGTGGCTGGTTTGCTTCGGCAGAACCTACTGCCCTCAAAGTGGCGGAAGGTACCGCTCTCACCAAAGACATCAGCCTGTACGCCCGCACTTCCGAGATTGAAGTAGCCAAAGTGGGCGCTATCTATGACTACGACCTCAAACGCGTATATTTCTATCCCGAAGACCACGAACTGCTGCTCTTCAATGGTGGTAAATACCACGGCGCACAGCACGGATGGGTGTTCTCCAACGGCAACACGATGAGTGTGGACGTAGCCGGCGATGCCTTGCTTGTGGTGGGCGTTTGCCGCTACTCGGCTACCGACACTACGGAGGTCAAAGACGCGGCTGGAAACGTAGTGGGCCAACTGGATGTAGTGAACAACTCTACCGAAGACGGTTCCGAGCAGACAATCCGCTACACAGGAGACGCCACCACGCTGACCTTCTATTTCACCGCTACCAACTATATCCACTCTCTCAAAGTGTATAACGTGGAGAGTCTGCCCGTGAAGAACGAAGCTACAGGCTTCTTCGAGATCACCAGCGGAGATGCGGCGGCCTTCATCCTCACCCTCCAGACCGCTGAACCCGGCGATAAGATCTTCCTCCCGAACGGCGTGTACGACATGGGAGAGACCGTTCTCACTCAGATCGCTAAGAACAATATCTCTATCATCGGAGAGTCCATGGAGGGAACGATTATCAAGAACGCTCCTGACTTCCGCAACGAGGGTATCGCCACCACGGCTACTATCCTGATTCCGAACAACATAGAGAACACCTATATGCAGGATCTGACGCTCCAGAATGCGCTCGACTACTATGGCGCTATCGATGCCGGACAGGGCGGTGGACGTGCCGTTGTGCTCCAGGACAAAGGTACCAAGACCATCTGCAAGAACGTCAAACTGCTCTCCTATCAGGATACCTACTATAGCAACAAACCCGGCGCAGTGAAGTATTTCGCGGACTGCGAGATCCACGGAACGGTGGACTTCATCTGCGGTGACGGTAGTGTTTATTTCGAGAACAACCTCCTCTTTGCGGAGAAACGCAACCGAAACGGTAGTGGCAGCGACGCGCTGACTGCCGCTAACAACCCCTCAACGGACAAAGGCTACGTCTTCGCCAATTGTACTATCCAGAGTGAGTGCCCGTCTGTTTCCCTCGGCCGCGCATGGAACGGCAAACCCTCTGTGGCGTTCATCAACACACTGGTGGACTACAGCGCAGGTGAGTTCGCGTTCGAGGGCAACGGTATCCAGCGCTGGACCAAAGATCTGATGAATTCCGGCGCATGGCCGCTCTTCGGCGAGTTTAATACGCACCTGGAGAATGGCACCGTTCTCACGCCGAACAGCAACGTCGTTACGTTTGAGGACAAGAAAGTGAACCCGAATGAGACGCGCGAGATCGAGACCGTTCTCACGGCTGACCAAGCCGCAGCTTACACGATGGAATATACCCTCGGAGATTGGGCGGAGACCGCTGCTGCGGACGCCAAACAGGCGGTGGCTGATCCGGCCGCTATCCAGGCTGATGCCGCTTACCTCATCGAAGACAAAGGCAACTACGTGGCAATCGTCAAAGGTTCCGAACTGAATACCGAGACCTACAAAGGCAAGACCATTCGTCAGGCCAATGCACGCGGTGGTTTCGGTGTGGCAGTAGAGATTCCTTCGGAGACCACAGCAGTGGAGAATGTATCCGGCAACGATGTACAATGCACCAAGATCCTGCGCAACGGAATGCTCCTCATCGAGCACAACGGCAAGACCTATAACGTGCTGGGAGCCGAGGTCCGTTAATCGGCCCCCGGTACATGCACCGGCAAACCAAAAGCACTCCGATGGATGTCGGAGTGCTTTTCATTTATTTGACTTTTTTCAAGCGTTTAGCTCTATCAATCCAAGTTCAGACGGCTACGGACACAGGTTGCTATCAGCTGGGCAGTCTCCTCCGAATCCATATTGGTCACGTTCAGCACAAGATCGTAGTTATGAGCATCGTAACGGCTCTTGCCGCTGAAGGACTTGGTGAAGTTCTCGCGTGCCTCATCTACTTTCTTGATCAGCAAATCAGCACTGCCCTCGTTGATATTCAGACGGCGTGCCACACGGTCACGACGATAGGGCATGTCGGCTATCAGGAAGATCTTGAACGCGTTCGGATTATCGCGGAACACATGAAAACCCGTGCGACCGAGTATGATACACGACTCCTGCTCCGCCAGCGCTTTCAGGATACGCTCTTCCTCCTCGTATAACATGACCGAGTTCACCTCGCGCTCCACAACATCGCCTTCGGGAGTGTCCACCCAAACCGAGGTCTTCTGGTAGAAACTGAGAAAATCGTTCCACCAACTTTGCTCGGTTGCCTTGATACGGTCCATCTCTTCGTTCGTGAGGTGGTATTTCTCGTACAGCGAATCCAGCAAACGCTTGTCATACACTTTCACGCCGAGCAATTCGCCCAGACGGTTGGCTACCCGACGTCCGCCGGTTCCGAACTCGCGTCCGATAGTGATTACAATCTTGTTTTTCATCTCTCTTTCTAACTTTTTTATCAAATTGCCTGCAAATGTACAACTTTTTTGGGATATACGCAAATAATTTTACTCAAAAACTTGCATGTTTCCCAAAAAAGCAGTAATTTTGTGCCCAAATTACCAATTTAGCAAGAACCAATAACAAATTTTTATGGTACACGATCTTTACATTCTTATGATCACGGCAGGTGTTGTCGCCCTGCTGTTCAAGCTGCTCAAGCAACCTGTTGTGTTAGGCTACATCGTAGCCGGTATCTTAGTCGGTCCTCACCTCTTCGGCGAGAAACTGGTGGAAATGGAGAATGTCGAGACCTGGGGTAACATCGGTGTACTCTTCGTGCTTTTCTGTATCGGTCTGGAGTTCCGTATGAAAAACCTCTTCGAGTCCGGCAAAGTGGCACTCATCGGCGTCACCACTATCGTCGGCGGTATGCTGCTTTTGGGCTACGGTGTCGGTAGGTTCTCGTTGCTCGACAACATGAACTCAATCTTCCTTGCCGCAATGCTCTGTATGTCCTCCACCACCATCGTCATGAAAGCGATTGACGAGGCGGGACTGGGCAAAGCACGGTTCGTCAAAGGCGCCACATCCATTCTTATTTTCGAGGACATCATCGCTGTGGTTCTCTTGGTGTTGCTCTCTTCGATTGCTGTCAAAAACAGCTTCGAGGGAGGCGAACTGGTGGAGAAAGTGGGAGTGCTGGTTATCACTCTGGCGGTGTGGTTTGTTGTAGGTATTCTTATTATCCCTACTTTCCTGCGCTGGGTACGTCCGCATCTCAACGACGAGATCCTTATCATCCTTGCCCTTGGTCTCTGCCTGGGTATGGTTCTGACCGCGGAAGAAGCCGGATTCAGCTCGGCTCTCGGTGCGTTCGTTATGGGTATGATCCTCGCGGAAACCAAGGAAGCACACCGTATCGAGCACCTCATGGCGCCGCTCAAAAACGTCTTCGCGGCTATCTTCTTCGTCTCCGTCGGTATGATGATCAACCCCGCTTCGCTGATCGCTTATTGGGATTCGATCCTCTTTGTTGCGCTGGTGATCATCGTCGGTATGATCGTCTTCGGTACGCTCGGTTGCTGGTGGGGAGGCGAGACGCTCAAGGACGCTATGCAAACCGGTTTCTCGTTCGTCCAGATAGGTGAGTTCTCTTTCATCATCGCAGCGCTCGGTTCCAAACTGGGCGTCACCAACCCGGCTATCTACCCGATTATCGTTGCGGCCTCGGTGCTCACCACTTTCCTCACGCCGTATATCATGAAAGCAACTATGCCGTGCTATAATTTCCTCTACAACCACGCTTCGCCCCGTGTCAAAGCCAAGATCGATGCGCGCGAAAAACAGGTAGCGGACGCAGAGATAGCCGAAGCGGCTGCCAAGGCCAAGGCAGCCAACATGCCTTCTACTGCAGACAAAGTACGTCGTTCGGTACGCAAAACCTTGGTTGCCAAGCACGTGTTGGATCTCTTCCTCAAGAACATGTCCGAGAACGACCAGCCTGCTGACCAACCCGAAGAGAAATAAATTGGGGAAAATGGCTGTTAAAACGATTGAAGTGGTAGCCGCCGTCATCTTCGACAACCAAGGCCGCATTTTTGCGACCCAACGAGGCTACGGCGAATGGAAAGATTGGTGGGAGTTTCCCGGTGGTAAGATCGAAACCGGAGAAACTCCCCACCAAGCCTTGCGTCGCGAGATACACGAAGAACTCGACGCCGATATCGAAGTCGGCGAACTCCTTCGTACCATCGACTACGATTACCCTGCTTTCCATCTGACGATGCATTGCTTCAAATGCCGCTTGTCAGACGGACATCTGACATTATTGGAGCACGAGGCCGCCAAATGGCTCGCCCCTTCCGACCTCCAATCCGTCCGCTGGCTACCGGCAGACGAAGAGATAATCAACGATCTAACACGATTATAAATCTGGGGTTATTCGACCAAGCCTAATTTCTTGAGGCGGGAGCGGATGGCACCGTACGTGCGGTTGAAGTCCTTGGCTAATTGGGCGATGGGGGTGCCTTCCTGAAATAGTTCACGGAGACGCATGTCGTCCTCCACCATCCATCGTGCGCCGGCTTGCGAAGTTTCGGGCACTTCCTGCGTACGTTTCTGCCGCATCATCTTAATGAAATCCAACAAGTACTCCGATGGCTTCCCTTCCGCTAACATGTCGTGAATCATCGCCTCCACCGCCATGTCGTCCAAGTCGCTGCCTTTATATTCATTTTTAGCGGCTTTTCTTTGTACATTGTACATCGTCCCTTTGTCCTTTTCTTGGGGCTTTTTCTCTCCCCTTGAGGGGGAGTTGGAGAGATTTTTTGCTTTTTTCTTGTTTCCGATGACCGGCTGTAGTTCTTCCATCGGAGCAACAAACGTATTGCGGGCTTGTAACAGCGATTCGGAAGAAGGTTCATCCGTTTTAATCAACGCTTGCATCAAATGGATTTTCTCGTGCAGCACTAAGAACAAATCGCTCAGCAGCGGCTCAAAATCCTTGGCGTCCGCTTGATTCTTACAACGGCAAGGGTGATCGGCTATCTTTTGTGCCACAGGTTGCATCAGCGGCACAAAATACCCGCAAGCTGCGTGCAAACGTTCGCGCAGCAAACTCTTATCGCCGTTCAGCAGCAGTTTGGTCAACTGCGGCCGGAACTTTTCAGCAATGCTCTGCCACTCGGAGAAAATAGGCTGCAAGCCCTCCAAGAACGGCAAACTTTCTTCATTGAACGACACTTTGGAGGCTACCATTTTGCGCATCTGATCAACCAGCGAATGCGTCCGATGGAAATCAAAAAGCGCACTGAACAGCTGAATCTCATATTCCTTGCGTGCGGTCGGAAGTGCCTGCTTGATCGTCTCTACGGACGGCTGGCTATCTGTGTATCGCAGCACGGTAGGATCATTGCTAAGTTCCACATAATCAAGCGGTGAAGACAGCACTATCCCTTCCAGCGTCCGGCAACGCGAAAGCGCCACATACACCTGCCCTGCCGCAAAAGCACGAGCCGCATCAATAATCACCTTGTCGAACGTCAGACCCTGGCTCTTATGAATCGTCACAGCCCACGCGAGCCGCAGCGGATACTGGGTGAACGTACCTAAAATCTCCTCGTCTATCTTGCCCGTTTTCTCGTCCTCTTTATAGCGGATATTCTCCCACACCATGCGCGTCACCTCGATCTCGCCGTCCTCGCAACGCACAACAATCTTCTCGCTGTCAATCTCCGTAATCACG
>ONPG01000033.1 GCA_900319645.1 uncultured Bacteroidales bacterium | reverse complement strand
AAGTGTCAAGAGACAGGTGCGTGCGTGTTCAAAGACGATGTGCCGGCGATCATGGAGTCCGTACTCAATGCCGATGTCGTGTGCTGGGCAACGCCGATTTATTACTATGAGATGTCGGGTCAGATGAAGACGCTTATCGACCGGATGAACGCCATGTACCCAAAGGATTACCGTTTCCGCGACATCTACCTGCTGACCACCGCCGCCGAGGACGAGGAGTTCACGCCCAAACGTGCCGAGAGCGGTTTGCAAGGATGGATTGATTGCTACGAGAAATGCACGCTCAAAGCCCATTTGTTCTGCGGCGGCGTGAATGATCCGAAAGAGATCTCCGGCAACCCCAAACTGCAAGAGGCGTACGAATTGGGAAAAAATATCTGATAGGTTACCTAACCATTATAAAAACAAGTGACCATGGATTCGTTGGAAGAACTGATACACAGCGACTTACAGCAGTATTTGCTGAGCATCAACGAAATAGACGAGCGTTTGCCGGAGTGCCCCGATGTGGAAGAGAAATGGGAAGCGATTGCCAATGCCTATATCCCGGATGGCGTGCGGGAGTTTCAGCACTACCCTATCGCCTCGCTCGGATAGATGATGTATATCGGCATGGCGGTAGCAAAGATGTGGGATGACAACTGGCAATACTACGCCGCGAAAGAGGATCTGTATCTTTATCTGCGGGACAAACGCGGCTATGATGCCATGGACGAGTATATCCGCAGGGACTTGCTCAAACTGTCCGCCAAGGATTTTGCTGCGACCGAAGAGTTGGTCAGCGAGTGCGCCTCGCGCGTTCATAACGGTCTGATGCATCAGTCCATCGAGCCTGGCACGAAAGAGGCATTCCTTGCTTACGTCGCCTGTCTCCATCAGTTGTACCTCTTCGGTGTTGCCGTGCAACTCAAACGTCTGGGTTACCACATGACACGAATTTAACCGGAATATAGTATGATAGACCAAATTATTGATTACAACCGTCAGTTTGTGGCGGACAAGAGTTATGAGCGGTATTTGACCGACAAATACCCCGACAAGAAATTAGCCGTTTTGACGTGCATGGATACGCGTCTCACAGAACTGCTCCCTGCGGCTCTCGGACTCAAGAACGGCGATGCGAAAATCATCAAAAACGCCGGCGGACTAATTATCACACCCTTTGATTCGGCTATGCGTAGTCTGATAGTGGCGATCTACGAATTAGGCGTGGAGGAGATCATGGTGGTCGCACATTCCCAATGTGGCGCGTGTCACATGAGTTACAGCCATTTCCACCATGTCATGAAAGCACGCGGCATCAAAGACGAGACGCTCAACATCATCCGCGAATGCGGCATCGACCTCAACCATTGGCTCGAAGGATTCCGCGACACGGAGACATCCGTCCGCAAGACCGTCAAGACCATTCAGACGCATCCTCTCATTCCGAAAGACGTCACCGTCCGCGGGTTCATCATCGACTCCGTCACAGGTGCTTTGGAGGAAATCAAATAATAATTGTAGAGGTTTCAAGGACGAGTTGCAACCCGTTTTGGAGAAGGCCATCAACGCCGACGTGCTGGTTATCGGTTCGCCTGTCTATGATTCGTTCCCGACCGGCATGGCGCGCGCGTTCATCGAGCGACTCGTCTTCCCTGCGGTCAATTACAACGACTACTCCAAATACGAGACCGCCGTGGACGAACCGACTCGTGCGCACATTCGTGAGACCCGTTTCCCGCAGGACTTACAGAAAGCATACGACCTCGGCAAACGTCTCGTTGAGAAAGCGTTGCTTATTGCCAGTTATTAAGATTTTATTACGGTATCTCGTCGGTATCCTGTCGGTTTATCGTCGGGTATGTGAGTCGTAAGCGAGTCATGTGTGGCAGGTACACGGAAAAATGTACTATTATAAAGATTTCCACAACAAAGCCTCTTCGGTTGTTATTCCGTACAATGCGCAATATACAGCTAATTGGTCTTTCGTATAATTCTCTCCCAATAATTTCCAAACACAACCGGCTTTGTGTTTGAGTTCTGTTGTGGGATCTACTTTGAACTCTGCGTGCATATCAGCGGTTAAAAGTTTAGGAGAAGATATTAACAATAAAAAAGAGGACTTTAGTCCTCTAATTATTGAATCTTTATAAATTCTTTTCTTGAAAAACTCCATTTGCGTTCTCGTGGTTCTGCATATATCTCTTTAGACCATTTTTCTCCGAGATATACGCCTTTTCGCTTTTCGACTTTCAGCTCTTCATGGTTATCAAACAAAAGAGATTTGTTATCTGTCCAAAGGATAGAGCCTGCATCGCCAAAACCATTAAGGATATCGTACAAGTAAGTCGATTGTGTGTTTGTAAATGGTTCTTGGGTATATACAAATTGGCTATTCTCTACTTTGAGATATCCTTTTTGCGCCTCATCATATACTTCATAGGCGCGTATAAGAACAGATGCTCTATACTCTTTATTGGGATTCTCAAAAGCTATGTCATAACCCGAAGCGTGAGCATGAAAGGTTATAGGAGTAAAATAGGGGAGTTTGGCTTTAATATGATACTTGTCTCTATGGTAAACTATATCATCTTTGATTCCGTCCGGTTGTTCACTGTGGAAATAGAATTCAACACGCTGAATATAAATGCGATACCTATTAAGAACGTGAATATATCCGCCATATAAAAAGTACGGCGCAAGTTCTGCAAATGCTTCTGTTAATTTATCTACAGAGCTATGATCTTTGTCTGCAAATTCAATTAATTTGTCTTTTAGACGTCTCATAGATGACTTTTTTCTCCTTTTCCGGAGTGCTCGGAAGCACCGCTCGGAGAGGGACGAATATTCTTAGCCCTAAAGGGCACAATTTACTCAGTTATAAATTCTACTTCAGTTGTTAACTGGCGAATGCCGCCAAGTTTCAATTCGGGCGTGTTGATACGGATGTCGCAATCGATCACAAACACATTGCCGTTGGCGGACTTGATTACATTCTCATCGTGCAAGTCGCTCAAATAAATCTCCGGTGTGGTATAAGTCCAATTTTGCCCACTGCTCTATACGGTTTGCCTGCGTCTCTGCGCATTCGCGCTCTCTTTGGAAACTGCCTTCCGGCGCAGAGAGGCTACTTGGGTCAATACCTGCTCCCGCGAGTAAGGATGCAATGACATGATTGCTACCTCCCGCTGCGCAGCCATGCTGTTCGAGCGGTGAAAATCGTTGATAAACAAGCCGCCCTGAGATGCACGCTTACGATCATTCGGAACAAAGTGGAGATTAGAATAGTTCTGCATATTCCTCTAGTTGTTTAAGCCCGTGAGCATCGAACCCTTGGGCAATAATAGTATCTATATATTTCCAAAAATCGTTATTGGTCATAAACGTCTTTGCAACTTCCGGCTGCAAAGTTACTAAAAATATTTGAAATATACAAGGATTTTAGCAGGAAAATGCAAATTCATTTGTATTTTGTGCTGAAAAGCCTTGTTATTTGCACAAAAAAATCTGCACTTTTGATGCAGATTTTCTCTTTCTCCTTTCCCAGAGTGCTCGGAAAAGGGGGGATTTATATTTCTTTCTTTATGAATTTGACGATACAATCAATACAAATCGGTTTGTCTGTTAGGGCGTCGATAAAGACGTTAGCAGGGTGCATGTCTTCCAAATACAAGCGATCACCGATATAATTTACGCCCTCGCCTTCCCTGTTATCCCGAAAGCCTTTAGCAGCGACCATTTCGTCTATTTCTGCTTTTGTCGCAAGGCGCTTGCAATTTATATAAGGCTGTGTTAGAATGATGCGGAATAGACCATCGGAGTCGCGTGTGAAGCCAATTACACTCATTGGCGTTTCCGGAAACAAAGCATTGTGCAGCACGATCGCTTCAAGTGCCTTGCCAAGCGTGGCGTAAATAGAGGTGCGCTCTTTTACTACAGAAATATCCCCTTCTTTGTAATAGACTTTGGCCTCTGCGCCTTGAGCAATCTTAGGTCCAAACGTTGAAATTATCCATTGTTCGGATTCCGGTATCCACAGTTTTTGGGCTTCCGCCCATTGTTGCAGCACTTCTTCTTGCTTGGCATCTATTTCCCAGTTGCTTGGGCAGCTTGCTTGGCTTTCTGAAGAAAAGCGACTTGGTTCAAAGCTTGCTCGCGCGTAGCAACAGACGGTGTACGCCCCAATGAGCGGCGCACCTGCTGTGCAGAGTCCTGCATGCTCTTGTAGATTAAATCGATGAATGTTTGCTCTTCCATTGAGTATATCGTTTGTGTAGTTGTCTATCAGTTGAAGTGTATGAGCCGAGAAACCGCCATCGCGGATACTATCAAATATGTCTATTAGCAGTTTCTCGTTCATGTCTTTGCAACTTTCGGCTGCAAAGTTACTGCTTTTTTTTGACATGTGCAAGTGTTTTATGCAATTTGTACGATTTTTCTTCTCTCGGTCATGTGTCGGTTGTCTTCCGCTCATGTGTCGGTGGAAAAATGGACTTAAAATGCTTTTTCCGCGAATTGTGTAAAAAATGCCGTAAATTATGTAATGGCTATTTTGCAAAAAAGCAGTAATTTTGCACCGCAAATCAATTGATGGTTATGAAAAAGATTTTATTCACCTTGCTTGCATAAACAAAAAATCCCACAAAAACTTGCACTTCTGTGCAATAATCGTTCAAGCGAAGCGAGATAAGAACCCCCGGATTCGAGACCGTTGGAAGTAAAAAAAGAGACCCGAAAGTCTCTTTTTTGCTCTTTTAGAGCCACTTCCCGGACTCGAAGATTGCACTTTTGTGCAATAATCGTTCAAGCGAAGCGAGATAAGAACCCCCGGATTCGAGACCGTTGGAAGTAAAAAAAGAGACCCGAAAGTCTCTTTTTTGCTCTTTTTAGAGCCACTTCCCGGACTCGAAGATTGCACTTCTGTGCAATAATCGTTCAAGCGAAGCGAGATAAGAACCCCCGGATTCGAGACCTTGGAAGTGAAAGAAACGCCCCGAAGGACGTTTCTTATGAGCCACTTCCCGGACTCGAACCGGGGACCTACGCATTACGAATGCGTTGCTCTACCAACTGAGCCAAAGTGGCGGCGTACTTGCGCGTACTTGACATTTGACATTAGTCATTTGGTCAAAAGCGGGTGCAAAGGTACTACTTTTTTTTGAATTGTGCAAATTTTTTTGCAATTATTTTGCACATATGGCATTTTTTTTGTACCTTTGCAGCGAAAAATGGCAAAACATCTTAGATCTTTGCAGGAAAAATGAAGAAAATTCGCATCTTATTATCCTTTTTATTGTACGCGTTCGCGTTGCACGCGCAGGTATCGCTGCATACACACGACGAGCAGATACGCTCGTTGCGCGTGCTGACGTTTGACCAAATAGCCGAGGGCGTGCAGTTGACGCCGCAAAGGCCTTTTCTGCTGTTGACAGATGGGGTAGTAAATGGTTCTGATGCCGCTAACACCTTGCATATCTCGTTCGACCAGATGAGCCATGACGTGCATTTCTACACCTATACCGTCGAGCACATGAACGCCGAATGGTCGGAACCGAGCGGGTTGCTCAGCAGCGAGTATCTGTCGGGTTTTACCACGCAGGATATTACCGCTTACGAACATTCGCTGAACACAATGCGGATCTATACACACTATGAGTTTGTTTTTCCCAACAGCGACATGCAACTGACCAAGAGCGGCAACTACAGGCTTTTTATCTATGAGGACGGCAACCGTGACAACTGTGTGGCAGAGGTGGACTTCTGCGTGGTAGAGCCGGTGGTGAGAATCGATACGAAGGTGCGTAGCAATACGGATATCGAGCTAAGCGGAAGGTATCAGCAGGTGGATCTGGATGTGATAACCACCGCTCTGAATATCAAAGACCCGAACGAACTGAAAGTGCTTGTTCAGCAGAACAACCGCACGGACAATCAGGTGTGGCTCAGGAAACCGACCTTTATTGAGAACAACCGGATGAGGTATATTAACACCAAGGCATTAATTTTCGAGGGCGGAAACGAGTATCACCATTTCGATGCCTTCTCCGCCTATTTTGCAGGAACCGGTATTGACCGTGTGTTTTTCCAGAACGGCGATTACCAGGCCGTCCTTCTGCCCAATGAGATAACCACGGGACAGTATATCCATCAGTTCGATTCCGACGGCCGTTGGATTGTCAATGCCGAGCGCACGTCTTATCCCGACACGGAAGGGGAGTATATGTGGGTACATTGGACCTTGCCCTGTGAGAATCCGTGGTTTGACGGTGTGGTGTATGTGGGCGGCGATATTTTCAACAACGAGATGAGCCTGCGTAACCGAATGCAGTACGACATTGAGAGTAAATGCTACTGGCTCACGGCTCTGGTGAAGCAGGGTGGGTATGATTTCCAGTATTGGTTTGTGCCTAAGGAACGAACCGACAAGGTACAAAGTACAAAGGATAACTCCGTTCCGGGATACCAGAAAGGGGCTACCACCCAGCGTACGGAAGGCAGTTACTGGCAGACCGAAAATGAATATGCTGTTTATGTCTATTGGCGTCCTTTCGGCGCGCGGTATGACCGTCTGGTTGGCATGAAGATTCTCAAATCGACGCTCTGACAATAACGGTTAGTGCCGTAGTTGCGGGTTGTCAACGCCATCACATGCTGCTATCCCGCCATGCAGATTAAGATGATAGAGAGGTTTTATCCCTTATAAAATCGGCAAATCTATAAGGAGAAACAGGCTGCAAATTAAGAAATAGAGGTCTGTACTACGGAAAAAACACCTGGCGCTTGTGTGCGTCAGGTGTTTTGTGTACCTTTGCAGCATAATTTAATAGGTTTATCAAATAAGGTACACAATGTATAGATTAGGTATTGACATAGGCAGCACGACCATTAAGATGGCGCTTATCAAAGTCGAAAGTCAAAAGTCAAAAGACCGTCCTTCGGACTCAAAGCCGGTGGTTCTCGCAACCGATTACCGCCGCCATAACGCAGAGCCGATGAAAGTCGGACAGGAGATGATTGAAGGAATTCTTTCTACTTTGAGTGAACAAAGTGAACGGTCTTTCGACTTTGAGCGAAGCGGTCTCTCTATCGGCATCACCGGCTCTGTGGGAATGGGCTGTGCGCAGCGGCTTGGTATCGGTTTTCACCAGGAAGTGATTGCTGCAGCGGAGGTGGTCAAACAACTCTATCCGGATGTACATTGTTTGGTGGACATCGGCGGCGAGGACAGCAAGATGATCTTCTTTGAAGAGGGTTGTGTGCCGGAGATGCGCATGAACGGCAACTGCGCAGGAGGAACAGGTGCGTTTATCGATCAGACAGCGACATTGCTGGGCGTGGAGACAAGCGAACTGAATGCGCTTGCAGCCAAAGCTGAACATATCTATCCGATTGCGTCCCGTTGTGGCGTGTTCAGCAAGACGGATATACAAAACCTTATTTCCCGTTCGGTAAGCAAAGAGGACATTGCCGCCTCAATGCTTCATGCCGTTTCGATGCAGGTGGTGAGCGCACTTGCGCGCGGAACAGAAGTGCACCCGAAGATCTTCCTTTGCGGCGGTCCGTTTGCTTATATCCCCGAACTGCGCAAACACTTGTTGCAGGCACTTGAGATGACGGAGGAAGATTGCATTGTGCCCGAATACACGCAGTTTATTCCGGCTATAGGAACTGCCTTGTTAAGTGCCAAGGAACAAAGTACCAAGTACGATTTCGCACAGGTGCGTTCCCTATTTTCTAATGACCATTGTGGTGTTGCTCCGCTCTCCGGCACTCTGCCACCGCTCTTTGCCGACGAAGCCGATTATCAAAACTGGCTTTCCGACAAACAGAAGAAGTACGGAAATCTAACAGGCGAAGCCGGTCTAACAGCAACGCGGTCTAACAGTCCGCAGGACGGTCTAACAGGCATAGCCGGTCCTTTCTATCTCGGCGTCGATTCCGGTAGCACAACAACCAAATTGGTCCTGATTAACGAAAAAGGCGAACTGCTTTTCACAGACTACAGCTACAATAACGGCAACTCGTTGCAGGCTTTTCATAGTGCGTTGCAGCGGTTGCGAGACGCACTCGGGCAGGATATCGAGATAGCCGGCAGTTGCTCAACGGGATACGGCGAGCAGTTGCTCAAGACCGCTTTTCGTTTGGATCACGGCATTGTGGAGACCATGGCACATTTCATGGCGGCGAAGCATCTGCAACCGAACGTCTCTTTTGTGCTCGACATCGGCGGACAGGACATGAAAGCGATCTTCGTGGAGAACGGTTCTATCCAAAGGATAGAGATCAACGAAGCCTGTTCGTCCGGTTGCGGCAGTTTTATCATGACTTTTGCGCGGCAGTTAGGCTATGAAGTGAGCGATTTTGCACACATGGCGACGCTGGCGCAACACCCGTACGACCTCGGTACACGCTGTACAGTATTCATGAACAGCAAGGTCAAACAAGCGATGCGCGAAGGAGCACAAGTGGACGACATTGCCGCCGGATTCAGTTATTCGGTTATCAAAAACTGCCTGTACAAAGTCCTCAAACTGCAATCTTTTGACCAATTAGGCGAACATATCATGGTTCAAGGCGGCACGTTCCGAAACCATTCGGTCGTTCGTGCCTTGGAGATTCTCACCGGCAAAGAGGTCGGTTTTGGTCCGATTCCCGAACTTATGGGCGCGTACGGATGTGCCTTGTATGCGAAAGGAGGTCAACTATGAAACTGAACGAGTTACTGCAATCTGACCATTTCGAAGAGAAAGAAGAGATATGTCCGGGCTGTCAGAACCATTGCCAGGTGCGTGTCTATTCGTTTGCGAACGGTCGCCAATACGTCTCCGGCAATAACTGCGAGCGCGTCTATTCCAATGAAGGCGAGGGTGCGCGAAAAGGCATCAATATGTTTGAGGAGAAATATAAGCTGCTCTTTGAGACTCATCTTTCTACTTTGAACGTAAGTGGTCTTTCTACTTTGAGCCCGCAGGGCGGTCTCACTATCGGTCTTCCCCGAGGCCTCGGCATCTACGAGAACTACCCGTTCTGGCAGACACTTTTCGGGTGTTGCGGAATACGTGTGCGGCTGAGCGGCATGAGTACGAACAGGCTTTTTGACAAAGGCGTGCGGACCATCGTGGCGGACAATATCTGTTATCCCGCCAAGCTGATGCACGGGCATGTGATGGACCTTATCGAGAAGCAAGTGGACCGTATTTTCTATCCGTGGGTCGTGTTCGAGCGCAAGGAGGACGAGCAATCCAAGAACAGTTTCAACTGCCCGGTCGTCAGCGGTTATTCGGACGTGATCAAGAGTGCCATCAACCCCGAGAAGAACTACGGCATTCCTTTGGATGCGCCGACCATCTCGTTCAAGGACGAGGAACTCTTGCGGGCATCGCTTGTAGAATACCTCTCCACGCTCAATATCAACGAATCCACCGCACAAGCGGCTATCACTCAGGCGATTACAGCGCAACAGAACTATCTCGATGCATTGGGAAAACGCAATATGCAAGTCTTCAACGAAGCGCGCGCAGCAGGTCGGATGGTTATTCTCTTGGCAGCGCGGCCTTACCATATCGACCCGCTTATTCAGCATAAGATTGCAGACGCGATTGCGGCGATGGGTATTGATGTGATCACGGAGAATGTGGCTGCGCACGAGGGTCAAGCCGTCTATGACGAACTGAACGCGATGGCACAATGGGCGTACCCGAATCGCATTTTCAAAGCTGCCCATTGGGTTGGTAATAGCTCGTACAATAATCTGCACATGGTCGAACTGACGTCTTTCGGTTGCGGTCCCGACGCGTTTATCTTGGACGAAGTGCGGGCGATCCTGTCCCGCTACGGCAAGAACCTCACCGTCCTCAAGATCGACGATGTGAACAATATCGGTTCGCTCCGTCTCCGCGTCCGTTCCCTCGTCGAAAGTGTCAATGCCACCCCTCGAAATCCCGAAATATCGAAATCTCGAGATCTCGAAAACAAAACGCCTTTCACCACCAAGCCCTTCGAAACCTCCGACCGCAACCGCGTCATCTTAACTCCGTATTTTGCAGAGGGTTATAACGAGTTCCTGCCCACTATCTTTGCCTTGGCGGGTTACCGC
The DNA here is from genome assembly GCA_900319645.1 of uncultured Bacteroidales bacterium. GTDB lineage: Bacteria > Bacteroidota > Bacteroidia > Bacteroidales > Paludibacteraceae > Colicola. The sequence continues at coordinate 7,310 of ONPG01000033.1, read as the reverse complement.
ATCGAGTCGCTACCGATGGCGACGCAAGAGGACGCCGAAGAAGGGCTGCACGTGGCGAACAACGACATCTGCTATCCGGCAACTATCGTGGTGGGTTCGATCATGCGGGCTTTGAAATCCGGCAAGTACGACCTCTCGAAGACCGCCGTGGCGATTACGCAGACAGGCGGGCAATGCCGTGCGTCCAACTACTACGCGCTCATCAAAAATGCTCTCGTGGCGGCAGGTATGAGCCAAGTGCCGGTGATAGCCGTAGCCATCGGTCCAAGCCTCAAAAACAGCCAGCCTGGCTTTGAAATCAACTGGTTACACCTCATCCGTCCGACGCTCGAAGCACTTTATTTCGCCGACGCGCTTGCCAAACTCTATTATCCTGCCGCGCCGCGTGAACGTATTCCCGGCGTGGCGCGCAAGCTCTACGACCATTACCTCAACGCCACGCAACCGCTCTTGGCGAAGCGCAACTACCGGGCAATCCGTCAACTCATGCGGGATGCTACGGGCGCGTTCACGAACATAACGGACACCACCAGACAAGTGCCGGTAGTCGGTGTGGTCGGCGAGATATACGTCAAGTACAACTCGTTCTCGAACCACGGCGTCGTGCGCTGGCTCATGGAGCACGGCGTGGAAGTTGTGCCGCCGGCGATCACAGGCTTCTTCTCCACCTCTATTCCCAATGCGTTCATCAACCGCGAGCAGCACATCCGTAAGGACGGTCTGAGCCCCTGGCAGGCAAAACTCGTTAACCGCCTTTTGCTCCACTATGCACATGTCTATGACCGTCTCTGCGGCGACTACCCGTTCTACCGACCGTTCGCAGATATCATGGACATCTGGCGCAAAAGCCGCCGTGTGATCAACTCCGCCGCAGACTTCGGCGAGGGCTGGTTCCTGCCCGGTGAGATATGCGACTTGGCGGACCACGGCATCCATAAAGTGGTCTCGCTGCAACCTTTCGGCTGTATAGCCAACCACATCATCAGCAAAGGTATCGAACGCCGTTACAAAGATCTCTACCCGCATCTGTCGTTGCTTTTCCTCGATTTCGATGCCGGCACATCGGACGCCAATATCACCAACCGTTTGCACTTTTTGCTGCAATAATCTTTCTTTTTTCTCGCTTCGCTCTTTTTCTCTGCTCCGTTTCACTCCGCAAAATTAAAGGGGGAAAAGCAAGCGTTCCGCTATAAATAATTACCATCGGTTGGGTGTTACGATTGTCCTCCGTCCATTTCGTCGGCATTCTATGCCGACACAAAGAAAGCGGCAGCAATGCCGCTTTCTATTGTTAGTTCTTACGATGTTTTTCTACATGGTAGAAGCCTAACGTGAGAATTTTAAGGATGACTTCGTACAGAACTTTCGTCCAGTCTTTTTCTTCGTTTTCAGTTTTCATTTTCAATCGTGATTTTAATAGGTTCTTTACTTGCTTGCAACGCAAGCCATTTCGCGGTAAGTTCTTGCTCCATGGCGGCATTTACCAAGACACAACCTTTGCTGTGTTCCGGCTTTGTACCTCCGTGAATCCGAATCCCGCTGCGTCCGGGCACGTTTCCGATAAGCGGCAGCATACGTTTGAAGCGCGGTGAGAATGTGACTGAGACCGGATAATTTCCCTCTGGTATGATGTAGTCCGCATTTTCGAGCGTTGCGATATCTCGTCCATTCACGCGCATACTTCCGCGCACTGCCTTTTCGTTTCGGTTAATTCGCCGCATCTGAATTACCGCCATGCTTACTTCTCCATCGATATGTGTAATCGATTCCGAACAAAGCTCCCGCGAAAGTCGCCACCTCGCCGAAGCCGACCAACAGGCTTTCGTGAATCTCGCCCTGCGGAGCAATAAACGCCCCGCAGAACAAGAGCACTAATCCGCCGATGGTACTGCACTGCGTTGTGCCGGTGAAGCGATTGAGGCGCACCGAGAATGTCCGGAGGACATTCGAAGGAGTAAGTGCGCCGCGCGAGTGCGGGCAGCCCTCACCGTTGCCCGCACATAGAACTCCTCATGGTAGCCGCCACTTTCAGAGCCCCAAGCTTCAGCTTGAGGTTCTGTTTTTTGCATATACGCACTCATTTAGTGCTGACTTGTAGTTATGTTCGTTTTGTATTTTAACATTATTATATGAGGCCTCAAAATAAAATTCCACATGATCAGTATGAACAGGTGGAATTTTAATTATGAAGTATTCAATATTCTTATTTGAAATTATTTATAATTTGCTGCATATGCATCTTGTTTTTTGTTAATATAGTATTCTTTTGTAAGTTTAACAATGTAAATATTCTCCTTTTCGTGGTAATTTATTACTCACTATGTACTTTGCGATTTTTCCACTTGTTATTGCTTCGTATATTTTCTGTTTGGCACATACTAATGTCTCGTATTTTGTATTACTATGAATATCTTGTTCTTTTTCTTGTGCACCGAAGAATCTGGCTGTATAATATTTATAGAAAATTGTGATATAGAATCCGTATTCGGTTTGCACAATCATGATCTTGTAATCATTCAAGTTATCATAAAAATAGCAATTCTTATGTAGTTTCCATTTGGGAGAGTTTAAGCATCGTCTAATCATTTTGCTTCTAATTTTAATTCAACTTCTTTAATGCTTGCTTGTGTGTTATTTAAAAGTTTATTCGCACATTCACATCCCACAGATATATATCCGTATTTGGGATGATAGAGGTAATGTTCGTGTCTGAATTCTGTTTTGCAAATTTCACATTTTCCATATAACCCACCTAAGTCTTCACAGTCTACGTATATCCATCCATCTTGTGGTATAGTATTGGATATAATATTATGTTCTCTAGCATGACATCCTTTACATAATGTAATTAAGTCTTCTTGTTTATACTCCCAAGGCTTATGTCCTGATATATATTTTTTATGATGAACTTGTAGTACAACTTCAGGTTCGTGGCGTCCGCATAGACAACATATTTCACCATCTAATTGAATAATCTGCTTGCGGCGTTCAAGCCACGATGGTTTTCTATATAAATATAATTGTTGCCTATCCATATTATTTATCGACTACTCCAATCAACTACTATACCGTTTTCTATATACACGTAATAATGCTCAAATGTATACTGGGTCGTAGCATATGAAGATGTATTTATGTGTAAATGCCGGCCAAGGCTTCGCTTAACTTCATCTAATGTCATGCCTTTACAAACACTACAAAATATGAAGCATTCAGCTATTTGTATTCCTCTTTCCTTGATTATGTTCTGCCACTCTTCAATGTCAATCATAGGCATAATGCCTTCCTCTTCCCACGTATCTATATACATTTTCCATAGAACAGCGGTCCTATTTCCATCTGTTAAAATCAATTGAAAAGGAGAAAGCAAATTATCTGCATCTAACTTTACATCAGTAATGGTCCATTCTGAATAATTTCCTTCTGGCCTATTCCCAGTATTTATATCTTTTAGCCAAGAATTGGATATTACGCATTTTCTTCCCCTGAATTTATTTACAAAGTGTTCATAATATGCCATAACGTAGAATGGGAAAACATCGCTAGTTAGCGGAGCTGCATCTGTGGTTGGAGGTATAGGGGAATTTGCTTCATAGATAAATTTGCATCTGTTGTTAGCATTGAATTTGTCTCTTAGGATAAAACAATAACCATCTCTAAAAGGTTCCAAGTCATCAACTATAAAAACCTTGCTTACTAAATCATTATATGCGGTAACTCCACGATCAACTTGCTTGCCATAGACATTGTCTTCCCACGTAAAGGCTTTATTATTGGAAGGTTTGAATTTTAAAGTTTTGAATCTTTTGTAACCTTTTATGGTTCCGTGTTCAAGCATCAAAGATGGACGGGGAGTAACGTATAGTTCTTGCCCAATATATGATTGCACATTTTTATTTCCTAAAAAATTTTGTGTACTGTCAAACCCGATATTCTCTCTGTTTTCTTGAGTTTGAGAGAAAATGTTTTGAGTTGGAATTTGTGCCAATAGTTGTTGGTATGTGCATATGCACAAGATGCTAATTAATAACAATTTCTTCATATTACTATTTTTTTTATATTAATTCACAAGAAAAGCGTGAGGCTGCTATGCCACACACTTAATTAGGAGGTAATTAGGAAAACCTTGGAACAAGTATGCACATAGTAACTTCACGCTAACACGTGAAGCCTATTTGCAATCTCTCGTTCCGAAAAGTTCCTAATTTTTCCTAATTAAGAGTAAAGCAAACGCTTCGTTATTTTCAACATGTACGCGCACACCTGCGCGTTCTGCTCCGCTTTAACGTCTCGGAGATAGGACGGTTATTATTACATTTTACTCAACAATTCGTCTGTGGTTTGCTCCAGTTTGACAAAGCCGAACCACTTCTTGCCAAGATCTTTGATTGAGGCTCCAATAAGGTACACGGTATCATCAATACACAAGAACCGATCGTGCGCGCGGTCAAACTGCTCTACCTCAATAGGTGTGTATTGTGCGTTGTGCTTCTCAAAGTCAAGCGACAACTGGCGTGATATGTTTCTGGTATATACCTTAGCCGTTACATTCTTCCCACGCTTATCTAACATTGCTAAGACCGTTTCATCTACATAATTGTCAATCAGCACAATGCGTTTCTTGGCTTCGCGGATACGTTCGTTGACGAATTTATAAGCATCAAAGATTTGACCATCATAGAAAACGGCTTGCTTAGGTGTAGCATTACCATCGTCCAAGCGGCGAAAGACCTCCTCCAGTTTCTTGTCGGTGTCAACTTTAGAGGCATTTAATGCCAATATGTTCTTTTCTATATTCTCTACACGCTGGAACACCTGCGCATTAGATGCAATAAAATGGCGCATAGCATTGAACGCACGCATGATTTGGATGTTGATGCTAATTGCTTGTTGAGACCGAAGAACGGAACTAAGCATGGCTACCCCGTTTTCTGTAAAGACATAAGGCCACTTTCGAATACCGCCCCAACTTGATATCACATTTTGTGATTTCAAGATTTCTTCCTCACTTGAGGTAACAATTTGTGACCTCAAGTTTTCGAACTCCTCTTTAGAGAGTTGGAACATAAAGTCCTCAGGGAATCTCTCTATATTACGCTGAACTGCTTGGTTTAGAGCACGAGCCTCTACACCATACAACCGCGCCAAATCACGATCAAGCATAACCTGCTTGCCACGGATGACGTGGATGAGGTTCTCAATGTTCTCCAACGGCTGTAAATGAGCTGAATCAGCTTTTGCTATTTCGTTCTTTTTAGCCATAATTCCAAATCGAGTGCAAAGGTACTACTTTTTTTTGAGATATGCAAATTTTTCTGCGGATTGTATGTGATTTCGGCAAAATTAGGCAAAAGTCATGGCATCTCTCGCAAAAGGCAGGTGCGGATGAAGGCATCGAAGCGGAAATAGGTTTTGTGACGACCTGTGTCGGGATCGACGGGTGCTTCGGGTTCGGGCTTTTGGAGTTGGGCTTTTGGTCGATTGGGTGGCTTGCGCTTTGAGGTATTTGGCAGCCATGAGAATACGCTTGGTCTCGGCACACGCGGCTTTGAACCGAAGCTGATGCTCCAGTTCCTTGCCTTTCGCGGGATTCTTTTTCCAATTGCGGGGATAGAGAATCTGGTACGCTTCAGGCTTGGAGGCTCCGATGATTTTGCCGTTTGCGTCACGGTAATACTTGCGGCGATGGATGGTTCCGTCCTTGGTCAGTGTGCCGCGAATCTCTTGGACGGGGTCTTGATAAATAACTTCTGCCATGTCTTTTTCTCGCTATTGTCAGGCTCGTCTCGGCTTAGTAGCATATTAAAAACAAAGTAATATCCTAATAATAACCTAATAAAAGCCTAATATACTATGCTAAAACTGAGTGCAAAGATACGACAATTTTTCGACATACGCAAGGATTTCCGGTAAAAAGTGCTCGAAAAAGCACAAAAATCCGCCAAACATGGCGGATGGATGTTTGATGGCAGATGGTACGATTACTTTGAGCCACTCAAAATGCCGCTTTCGGTATCTTCATTGTTGATGCGTTGATATCCGCGTGTCGAGGCTCTCGACCCGAAGTCGAGATTGACGTTGAAATTGAGCATCAGTACTTGGCGATAGTTCTGCATAACGGCTGTATTGGCAGTCGGGGCAAGGGAAGAGAGATCTTTTGTGACGGTTGTTGAGCCGTGCGGAGAGAATGGATTAACCATCATAATACCAAAGCCAAAATGCTCCGAATTATAGTTGATGCCTATATCGTGCGTCAACTCGCCGAGGGTCAGCGTTTCGCCCCATAAGTTATGCTGCGCAGTAACCACATCGGCAAAGAAACGCCATCCCTTCAGTAGATAGAAAATGCCGCCACGCACACCGTAATTGACATGCTCATGATTGTAGTTGTTGCCCTGACTGACCATGTATTTGACAAATGGTGTGATATTGAACATCAGTTTGTTATCAAACAGTTTGACCTGTACACTCGGTGAAACATTCAATTTGTGATAGCCGCGCTGATTGTTATACGTCCGGATGGCATAAGGCGACCCGTCTATAATTTCCTCAAAGGTTTCTTCCATAATAGGCTTGTGGTCGTAACTGTAGTTTGCCCAAAGGTTGAGATTGACATGTTTGGACTGCCACGAGAGTTCCATCTCATTCGACACGTACATGACGGATTTCAGGTTTGGGTTGCCTCGCCTCATTTGGTACTTGTCGATCTGTTGCGTAATATCAGACAACTGCGACAAAGAGGGTTGATAGCCTGACACATAACCTTTGTATTTCCAGAACCAACCTTTTCCAAAATCATAACTCATGGTCAACTGCGGACGGGCAATCCAAGTGCTTTGTTTTTGTCCGGCTTGGTCAATGAGAGTGTGCATAACTCCGATACCTACCACATACGAAAACTTATCTACTCTGTGCCGCATTTCTGCAAACGCGTAGGTCTCGGCAGTTGTCATGTTAACGGTCGCTTCGGTACTGCCTAAGTACGTGTTCTTCACCCATTGTTGGTTATGCCGTGCACCTACGGTCAGCATGATATTTTCCCATTCCTTTTCATAGATAGCTTCGCCAATGAGTGACCACTTGTCTCCTCTCACACGCGATAAAACATAGACCGCTTCGCTCAAAGTAGAAAGACCGCTATCGCTCAAAGTAGAAAGAGGCAACTGCTCAAAACGGCGGTCGCTGTGGGTATTGATATACGTGCCTACCATGTCAAAATACAAGTGTTGCTTGTGCGGCAGGTTATGCTGATAGTAAATGTCTAATGAGGGCGACTGACTGCTGCTTTTGTCGTGATCGTGTATCTCAAA
>ONPG01000025.1 GCA_900319645.1 uncultured Bacteroidales bacterium | reverse complement strand
CGGAAAGACTAATGTAGGAATGAGCGGTATGACTATCACAACATCCGGTTATTCTTCGCCTGATAAGCTGCAAACCATCACGTTCACCTGCTCCAACTCAGCTGTGATTGATCCCACAACACTAAAACTCTACGCCGGTACAGGTGTTTCGGTAACTGGTCTGAGCGAGATTGCCGGCACAATCACGGAGAACGAAGGGATTTATACCTATACTTTGTCGGAAGGCTACGCGCTGAGCAATGGAAATAATTCATTCTCGCTCGGCGGCAATATCCTTTCTTCCGCAGCTTTCAACGCCACGGCTGCGGTGAACATCACCGGTATCAGCACGGTAGGCGGATTCACAACTTTTACGCCCGCCGAGCCTGCCACCCTGACCGTTCAGCCGATGTATCTCATGGCGGAGGACGCTAACTACACCATCTCCGGCGAGACGCAGTTCTTCGACGAAGGAGGCAAAGACGGCAAGGTCATCAAGGGCTTTGACGGCAAAGTGGTCTTCACCCCCGCTACCGAAGGCAAAAAAGTAATACTGACCTTCAACAGCATCGATGTTTTCTACACGGATTATGCTGCCAACTCGACCGGTTATGTGGATTATATCAAGGTCTATAACGGCAACTCTACCGACGAAGCCGACCTGCTCTGGCAGATCTCGCAATCGGAAGCGAGCACGACGACCCCGATCGTCATCAAGAGCACCGCGGCAGACGGCAAACTGACGATCACCCACCGGAACAATATCTCCTACGACTCCAACCTGAAAGAAGGTTGGTCGGCTGTTGTGAACGAGTTCACTCCGCAGGCGATGACGGTTAAAGAGAGCCTGTTGACAAAGCAAACCGGCACTGTCTCCGCAGGCGCAGAGAACGCACCGGTGGCTTCGCTGAAGATCACAACCTCCGAGACCGAACCGGCTCTCTCTGTCGCTTCGCTCACGCTGAACGCGAACGGCACAGCGGCGCAAGTAACCAAAGCCAAACTCTATTACACCAAGCAGAACAGTTTCTCCACCGCCAACCTCATCGGCGAAGCCGTGGTGGAAGGCAACGTGGTCACCATCACCAAGAGCACGGACATCGCTTTCCGAGAGGGCGAGAACTACCTCTGGCTGGTAGCTGACATCAGTCCGTTGGGCGAGAACGGCGAGCAGGTGAATTTCTCCCTCGTGTCGCTGAGCTTCTCCAATGGCACATCCCTCACCGATTTCGGCGACCAGACCGGTGCGCTGACGATTGAGAACGTAGCGGTGCAGGCTTGCGGCTCGCAGACCTTCACCGTCCTCGGCAATTGGGCTTACACCCACACTGTCGCCAGCGAGTACAGCACCAAATACAAAGCCGAAGATTGCGACCAGACGGTGATCTTCCGTCCCGCTACAGAAGGCTATGTGATTCAGATTGACTACACCGATTTCGATGTCTATTATGCCACGTCGTCTTATAGCACGCGCGCGAAATATATAGTTTACGCGGGCGAGGGAACGAACGGTGAGGTGCTGTGGCAGTTGGATGCCAACGGCAAACAACCCGGCCGGATCCGCTCTACAGGTGCGATGACGATTGTCTTCAATCCGAACACCACTGCGACTTATTATACCGGCAACGGCTGGCACGCCACCGTGCAGCAATACCAGTTGCAAGACATGCAGGTGGACACCATCGCCGTAGAGCAGGCTTCCGCCAAACTGGTGCAGACCGGTGAACGGAAAGCCGCGTTGCTGAATCTGGATATCCGGACCGCAGGCACCCTTAATGCCCTGACGCTCGACGCGTTGACATTCGATCTGAAAGGCACGGAAGCGAATATCGAGACCCTCTATCTGCTGCAAGGCGAGACGGTGCTGGCTCAGACGGCTGCGGCTGCACAAGTGACGCTGACGCTCGAGACACCAGCCACACTCGCGGAGTACAACAATACCTTTACCCTCGCTGCCGACATCAAAACAGACGCCACGGTCGAGACCGCAGTGGATGCCGCTTTGCTATCCCTCACTCTCAGCGGTGCGGCTAAGACCGTCACTGCCGGTGACCCCGAGGGAAGCCGCATCGTGAAGAACGTGCGTTACCTCCAGGCGGGCGATAACGGCACCGTCACCATCGGCGCCAACAGTCTGATGTTCTACGACGACGGAGGTGCAGACGGAAACTACAGCTCTAATTTCGAGGGCTATATCACCTTCGTGCCTGCCACCGAAGGTTGCGCCGTGGAGTTGGTATTCAAAGACTTTGATATCGCGTACATCTCCGGCGATCCTTTCCATATCTATTATGCCAACGCGTATGATCCGGAGGCAAGCTCGGATAAGAAATACGGTATGTATTCGATGCCCGCGGAGAATGAGAGTGTGATCTCGCGTGCCGAGGACGGAGCTGTCACCGTCTATGTCAAGATGCCGTCGAGCCAAAAGCGCGGGTTTGAAGTAGAAGTGCGTCAGCATGTGCTCACGCCGCTCACCATCGACTCGGTGCTTGTTACTCCGATGGCTCCGGCTGAGGCTACCAAGGGCACCGGCGACATCCGTCTGATGCGTGCTGCCGTCTATGTCTCCGGCGACCGCACGCCGCTCACTATCACCGGTTTCGAGCAGACGGCTTCCAATCTTCTGGTGGACCGTCACGTCTATGCTACCGCCCATTCCACCACCTTCTCTACCACGAATGAGTTCACCGATTCGTATGTTATGGACGAGAAGGGTGTGTATTACTTCTGGTTCGTAGGCTCCATCGACGCAGCTGCGGAAATAGGCAATGTGGTATCGCTTGCGCTGGATAATGTCGTGCTGGGCGAACAGAAAACAGCTCCGCAGGGTACTGCTTCCGTCTCGATCAATGTAGTCAGCGGTGCACATGGCTTCTATCGCATCGGTGCGAGTGCTATGGCGGATTACGCTACGCTGACCGCTGCCCTGCAAGCCATCAGCGCGATCGGTATGGACGGCGCGGTGGAGATAGCCGTCGAACCGGGTACGTACACCGAGCAAGTGACTGTTCCCGAGATCAGCGGTGCCGGGGCTGCCAACACCCTGACGATCCGTTCTCTCAGCGGCAACTACAGCGACGTGCTCTATCAATACAACAGCACGATGACCCAAGAACAGGGTGTCTTCACCATCGACGGCGCAGATTACGTGACGGTCAAAGGTCTTTCGTTCACCTCTACCTATACCTCCAATCAAAACCCGGCGGTTGTGGTGGTACGCAATGCCGCTACGCATGTCACGATTGACAACTGTCGCATCTACGCCGAGACCAAGACGGAATATACGGCGCGTTTGGATTTGCTGCGCGTGGACGCCGGGGAGAACAACTACAATAATGATTTCGCACTCCTCAACAGTGTGCTCGAAGGTGGATACATGGGTCTATACGTGATCGGTCACAAGGCTGCGGCGGATCCTTTGCAGCAGAATATGCTCATCAGCCGCAACACCATCCGCAACCAAGGCAAACAAATGGTGTACGGCGATGCGGTCAGCAATCTGCAGATTATGGACAACACGTTCCGGGCACAAGTGAAATCCAGCAGTGCGAATGCGATCGACTGGATTTTGCTCGGCGGCACTTCCACTATCGCAGGCAACGATATTTACTACTCCGGAACCGCTGCCGATAACCAAAGCATCAAGGCAATCTACATCCGTCCGAACAGCTATCAGGACAAAGAGAACACCCTGTTGCAGGTGGTGAATAATGTGATCAATGTGCAGAACGGTTCCACCTATGCATCGTACTGCATCAACACGAGCTCCAATATGCCGAAGCTGATGTTCGCCCATAATACGATGGTGATGAACTCCGAAGGAACAGCTTCGTCCACGTACTATATTGAAACTGCGCCGGCAGCCGGTTCGGTATTCGTGAACAATATCTTCCAGGCTACGAACAAAGGCTATGCCGTGCGTTATAAGAACGCTGCGGCGATCGCCAATATCGCTTTCCGTCACAACACGCTCTACACGCCGGAGGCTACCTTCGGTATGCCGACTGCGAATGTCAGCACGTTCGCGGATTGGAAGACCGCTGTGGGTGCCACCGACGAGGACGCCAACCTCAACGAAGCCGTGACGTTCGCTTCCGCGACGCTGCTCGTTCCGCGTGAGACCAACGACGGACATCTGCTCACCGCCGAAGTGATGGAGTCGGTCACAACCGACATCACCGGAAAACCCCGTGCCGCTACGCCTACTATCGGTGCCTACGAGTACGACGCAGAGCTCTTCCGTGTGCCCGAGATGGCGGAAGGCTATCCGACTGTCAATACGCAGGACATCAAAGCTGACATCGTGATCAAGGCGGATAACTACGGTACCGCCAAAATCCTTGTGCAGCCCGCATCGAATGCCGCTCCTACCATCGAGCAACTGACGGCGTCTCCGAACGAACTCCCGCTCATCCAAAACGGCGAGGTCAGCTTCACTGCTACCGGTCTCACCGAAGAGACAGAATACAAAGCCTATGTGCTGCTTCTCTCGCCGCTGAGCGAAGCCGCTGAGGCATATCATGAAGTAGCCTTCACCACCGCTTGGACAAAACGCCCTGTGGTTCTCTACCCGATAGAGAAGAAGACTGTGGCTGCCGGTGCCGAACTCACCCTGATAGCTTCGCTGGAGACCGAGTACGACCAAGCCAAGCCTTACACCTACGCATGGCGCACCGCTTACAGTGACGCGGTCATAGGCAACGAAGCCTCTATCGACATCACGGCGGACAAGGCTACCGAGTATATCTGCACCGTCACTGACCGGTTTGGTCAGAAAGCCCTCGTCTCCGCCTCTGTCTGGGTGGAGAAACCGGCGGCTGCGGCTACCTTTGAGGAATACGCGCTGCCTGAGAACGGCCACAAGCATGTGGATGATGCTTGGGTGGATAACACCGAGACATGGCTCTATAGCGGTACCTACGCTTTTGCCAACGTCCCGAACAAAGCCTACAACGCCTACACCGGCTATGCTATCTGTTCGGATCGCTCGACCGAGGCTACCGGCAACTATAACTACGACCAGTTCCGTTCGGCTCCCGGTGGCGCCTACGAAGGCAATAACTACGCCGTGGCGTACTATTCGGCTCCGTCCGCCTGGTATGCCGGTTATAGCGACCCGCTCACGCTGACCAACAGCGCTGAACCGCAGATCATCACCGGATTCTATATCACCAACACCGTCTATACGCTTGATGCTATCCTCCACGGCGATTACGCCAACGATCCGTTCTCGGACGGCGACTATATGTCCGTCACCGCTATCGGATACAACGGCGCGCTGACGACCGGAGAAACGGTCTTCTATCTGGCGGATTACCGCAGCGAGAACAGCGATGAGCATTTTGCCCTCGACACATGGAAATGGTTTGACCTCTCTTCCCTCGGAGCGGTCACACGCGTGGAGTTCAGTCTCTTCACCACCAAGTCGGACGCGTACGGATTCACTACGCCTACCTATTTCTGTCTGGATAACTTCGGCGCGGAGAAATCCGTCGTCACGGACCTCGAGAAGCTGCAAGGGGACAACGTACAAAGTACAAAAGTGCTCCGTAATGGTCAGATCTTCGTGCTGCGCGGAGAGCATTTATATGATTTGAACGGACGACTAATTCGCTAAGCTATGCCACTTATTCTCAGTATTTTATTGACTGTTTCGCCCTATCTGGCGCGGGTGTATGAGTATATGCCCGCGCCGGGGCAGTTCATCAATACGCTGCCGGCTGCCACTTCCGACGATACGCCTCAGACCATGGCTGCCAAAGCCGAAGCGGCTATCGCCCATAATGCCGGAGGAGTGGTCTGCCTCGGGGCGTGGGGAGGGTATATCGTCTTCGGCTTTGATCATCCCGTCGCGAACAGCCGTACCGACTACGATTTCCGTATCACCGGTAACGCCTCCTACGCCTCGTATGCCAAAGACACCACGCGCAAAGGCGGCTCCAGCGAACCCGGGATAGTGATGGTCAGCTACGATGCCAACGACAACGGAATACCCGACGACACCTGGTACGAACTGGCAGGAAGCGAGTACCACTCGCCTGCCACTATCCGCCGTTATGCCGTCACCTACACCCGTCCTGACGGACTGGCGGATATACCCTGGACGGACAACCGAGGAGGTTCCGGTGTCATTCCCCGTAACAGTTTCCACCAGCAGGATTATTTCCCGTTGTGGGCACCCGATGAACTGATTTTCACCGGCTCCCTACTAGCGCCCAACGCCGTGGACGAAGGGGAGAACGGCCAACATTCTTTTGTCCTCTATTGCTACGACTACGGCTACGCTGACAACCATCCCAACAAGACAGACGGCTGTAAGTTCTCCATCCGCTGGGCGGTGGACAGCAACGGCAATAGTGTTGATCTGCCGGCTATCCATTTCGTCAAAGTCTATACCGGCGTCCAGCAGGTTTGCGGGTGGATAGGCGAGACCAGCACGGAGATAACCGGTGCCGAAGATCTCCACTCGGACTTGCTGCCTACGGGATTTGAGAACCTGCAGAAGAACGAAGTGCCCTCTGCCAAACTCCTCCGCAACGGACAACTCTACCTGATGTACAAGGGGATAATGTATAATGTACAAGGTTCCCGCGTACATTAACGACCATCAGCCGTATCCAAGCAAAAAAATCGCTCTTCGGGGCGATTTTTTGCTCTTTTCTTGCATATGTCAAAAAAAAACAGTACCTTTGCACTCGTTTTCGGAATGATAACAATTAAATGTATATAGCCCAATGGCAAACTATCAAAAACTGACTCCTCGCAGCGAGGATTATTCCAAGTGGTACAACGAACTTGTAGTGAAAGCAGATCTGGCGGAGCAGTCCGCCGTCCGCGGATGTATGGTCATCAAACCCTACGGCTACGCTATCTGGGAAACGATTCAGGCGGAACTCGACCGCCGCTTCAAGCAACAAGGGGTGAAAAACGCCTATTTCCCGCTTCTGATCCCTAAGTCTTTCCTGAGCCGTGAGGCGGAGCACGTAGAGGGCTTTGCCAAAGAGTGCGCCGTGGTGACCCACCACCGCCTCATGAACGACCCGAACGGGAAAGGGGTAGTGGTCGATCCCCAGGCCAAACTGGAGGAAGAACTGATCATCCGCCCTACGTCCGAGACCATCATCTGGTCCACCTACAAGAACTGGATATCTTCCTATCGCGATCTGCCTATCCTCTGCAACCAGTGGTGTAACGTAATGCGGTGGGAGATGCGTACACGTCTGTTCCTCCGTACGGCGGAGTTCCTCTGGCAGGAAGGACACACGGCACACGCCACCAAAGAGGAAGCCGAGGACTACGCACGGCAGATGCTCGACGTCTATGCCGATTTTGCGGAGAACGTGATGGCTATCCCCGTTGTCAAGGGTGTCAAATCGCCCAACGAGCGTTTCGCAGGTGCGCTCAATACCTATTGCATCGAGGCTATGATGCAGGACGGCAAAGCGCTGCAGGCAGGCACCTCACACTTTCTGGGACAGAACTTCGCCAAGTCGTTCGACGTGCAGTTCCTCAACAAGGAGAACAAATACGAATACGTGTGGGCTACCTCCTGGGGTGTGTCCACGCGTCTGATGGGTGCACTCATTATGACCCACTCCGACGACAACGGACTGGTTCTGCCGCCGCATCTGGCGCCGATACAGGTGGTCATCGTGCCCATCTTCAAGAAACAGGAGGATCTGGACAAACTGCTTGTCCGGCTCAACCCGATTGCCGACCAACTCAAAGCACTCGGTATCCGTGTCAAAGTGGATACCGATGAGAAATACACGCCGGGCTACAAGTTCGCCGACTATGAACTCAAGGGTGTGCCTGTTCGTCTGGCTATGGGTGGACGTGACCTCGAGAACGGAACTATCGAGATCGCCCGCCGTGACACGCAGACCAAAGAGACGATTTCTCTCGATGGAATCGTGGAAATAGTGAAGAACCTCCTGGAGGAAATCCAGAAGAACTTGCTCAAAAAAGCCCTCGATTTCCGTATCGCCAACACCCGCGAGGTGAACAGCTACGACGAGTTCAAAGAGGAACTGAAGAAAGGCGGTTTCCTCCTCGCCCACTGGGACGGTACCGCCGAGACCGAGCAGCGTATCAAGGACGAAACCAAAGCTACTATCCGCTGTATCCCCTTGGCAGACCTGCCGGGCCACCACAACGAACCGGGCACCTGCATGGTCACAGGCAAACCCTCTGCCGGTCGCGTCGTCTTCGCCCTCAACTATTAAGGAACTTTCCCTTATTGCACACACAAAAAAACGCTCCACCGAGCGTTTTTTTTGTGTGAACAGTTTTTGGGGATACTTTTTGACAACCTATAAAATACCCATCTGTTAATTCTATTTGGCGTACGCGGAGACGATATGTTTGACGAGGGGATGACGGACGATGTCCTTGTCGTTAAACTCGATGATACGGATACCTTTGATCGTTCTGAAACGCTCAATCGCGTCTCTGAGACCAGAGTGCTGGGTAGGAGGGAGGTCAATCTGCGTCAGGTCGCCCGTGACAATCATCTTGCCTCCTATACCCAGACGGGTGAGGAACATCTTGAGTTGCGGCACGGTCGTGTTCTGCGCCTCGTCCAGAATAACAATGGCGTCACTCAGCGTGCGACCGCGCATAAAAGCTAACGGAGCTATCTGGATCGTTCCTTTCTCCATATATTCGTTCAGTTTGGCACCGGGAATCATGTCCTGCAGTGCGTCGTACAGGGGTTGGAGATAGGGGTCGATCTTCTCCTTCATGTCTCCGGGCAGAAATCCTAATTTCTCACCTGCCTCCACCGCCGGACGTGAAAGAATGATACGCCGCACCTCTTTGTTCTTCAACGCACGTACCGCCAGTGCGATAGCCGTATAGGTCTTGCCGCTACCTGCCGGACCGACTGCAAACAAGAGGTCGTTGTCCTCATAGGCATCCACCAGCAGACGCTGGTTGGCTGAACGGGCATAGATAGACTTGCCGTTCACACCGTGCAAGATGAGATTGTCCGTCTCACGTTCCTGCGGTTTGTCGCCATGCAGGAGCATGAGTATATCCTGCTCGGTCAGGCGGTTGTTGCGGATACAGAAATTCTCGCAAAGACGCAATGCTTTCTCAAAACGATCCACCGCCGTTTCCGCTCCTGTCACTTTAACCTGATAGCCGCGAGCCACCACCCGTACGTTGGGATTCTGGTTCTTCAGACAGAGGATATTACTGTTGTTCACACCGTAGAAGGTCGGTGTATCGAGGGATTCCTGAAGGGTTAATATTGTTTCCATTTACAAAAATCAGATGCTCTCCGTTCGTCAGGAGAATATATGGAACATGTAGTTTTCGATTGTAAGTCACGGCTTGGTCCAGTGTCTTCTGGGTCAACGGCACGGTCTCCGCCTTGCACTCGATGAGCATCAACGGCTGCATCAACGTGTTGTAAACCACGGCGTCACACCGTTTCCTGGCGTCTCCCACGGTGATAGCCTGCTCCACCGCGATCAGTGAGGCCGGATAGCCAAGTTGCTCCACCATCCGGTGAAGCAACTGTTGGCGAACCCACTCTTCGGGGGTCAGGCGAACCCAGCGGTGACGCCAGTCGCAGAAAATCTGTTCTTTGCCGTTTTGTATGCGTGTGCGCATTATTTCAGATAATTGTCTTTGAGCGAGCACGTACGGTTGAGCACAAGTTTGTCGGCTGTCGTGTCCGGATCTACCACGAAATAGCCCTGCTTGAGGAGCTGATAATGGTTTTCTTGCTCGATTCCATCGACTATTTCCGGTGCATGCAGCTCGCTGCGGAGCGATCCCTCCACCTTAGCGGTAACGACCTTGAGGCTGTCGGGATTGAGCAGGTCGCGGAAATCACCCTCTTCCGCACTCGGGTTCTCTACGGCAAAGAGTCGGTCGTACAGACGTACCTCCGCCTCCAGGCAGGAGTTGCACTCCACCCAGTTGATCGTAGCCTTGGTCTTGCGGTTGCCGCCCTCGGTGCCCGATTTGGAATTGGGATCATAAGTAGCATAGACCGTAGTGATATTGCCGTTAGCATCCTTTTCGCAGCCTGTAGCCTGAATGATATAACTGCTCTTGAGACGTACTTCACGCCCGCCCGGCGAGAGACGGAAGAACTTGTTGTCTGCCTGCTCGAGGAAATCGCCTCGCTCGATCCAGAGTTCGCGTCCGAAACGCATCTCACGAGTGCCTAAAGTCTCGATTCCATCGATATTTTCCGCGATGAGTGTCTCGCCTTCGCCCTCATAGTTGGTGATGATGAGTTTGACGGGATCGAAGATAGCACATACTCGCGGAGCGGTCTCTTTGAGGTCCTCGCGGATAGTGTGTTCCAAGAGGCCTTGGTCAATCATTCCCTCTACCTTCGTATATCCGATACGGTCCATGAAATTGCGGATTGCCTTGGGTGTATAACCGCGACGGCGAAGTCCGCAGACTGTCGGCATTCGCGGATCATCCCAACCGGCTACCAAACCCTCTTTGACCAACTGGAGCATCTTGCGTTTGGACATTACGGTATAGGTGATGTTCAGACGGTTGAACTCGCGCTGTTTCGGACGATAGTCGGGTCCGTAAGGCGACAAACCTGCAAAATTTGCTCCGGTGATCTGGTCGAGGAAATAGTCGTAGAGCGGACGGTGAACCTCAAACTCCAATGTGCAGATAGAGTGGGTCACACCCTCGAAATAGTCGGACTGTCCGTGCGCGAAATCGTACATGGGATAGACGTTCCATTTGCGTCCTGTGCGATGATGCGGGTGCGAAGTGATGATACGGTACATAATCGGATCGCGGAAGTGCATGTTGGGGTTCGCCATGTCAATTTTTGCACGAAGTACCATTTTGCCCTCCTCAATTTCGCCGCGCTGCATAGCTTCGAAGAGACGCAAGTTTTCTTCGATAGGTCTGTCACGGAAAGGCGAAGCTACACCCGGCTCGGTAGGCGTACCTTTCTGCTCGGCAATCTGCTCGGGTGTCTGCTCGTCCACGTAAGCTTTGCCCTCTTTGATGAAACGGATAGCAAGGTCGTAGAGCTGCTGGAAATAATCGGAGGCATAGTATATCTGTCCCCATTTGAAGCCGAGCCACGCGATATCGCGCTCGATAGTTTCTACGTACTCGGTGTCCTCTTTAGCAGGGTTGGTGTCGTCAAAACGGAGGTTGCAGACACCGTTGTATTTCTCGGCGATACCAAAGTCCATGCAGATAGCTTTGACATGGCCGATGTGCAGGTAGCCGTTCGGCTCCGGCGGGAAACGGGTCTGGATACGTCCGCCGTTCACTCCCTCTGCGAGGTCTTTCTCTACGATTTGCTCGATGAAATTGAGCGATCTTTCTTCTTTGCCTTCCACAGGCAGTTTTGTCTCTTCCATATATGTAAGTATTTAATTATTCGTAATATTCAATGACTCGTTCGGTAGTCGTTTTCGCAACTTTATGAGTGACTCCCTTTAGTATTAACCAATTGTCATATTTATCAAATTTAGAGTATTGCGCACTCATATTTGTTGATTCAATTTTAATTATATTTCCATTCTTATCAGCAGTATATTTTACGTTCCACGTCTTACCTTCTTTATCAGTAGCACGCTCTGTATAGCTTCCGTTGGGGTAGTATATCATTTCGTATGATATATTTATTTCTCCTTTTGAATAGTCGTAATATTTACTCAGTCTTCCCAACGAATCATATTCATATGTATATCGAAGTTCTAATGAATCTGATTTATATGGAGACTGAAAATATTTTATTTTGAGTCCTTGCTCATTGTACACCGTAGAATCTGCAGTTATTTGTTTTCTATCACGATAACGCTTTGTAAAAATTGTATTTCCTAAGGAATCCAATTGTCCACGTGCGAAAGAGCCCTTGACTATGCCTTGGTTATTGTACTCATATTCCATATAGACATTGTTCAGCAAATATTGACGAACATATCCTCTCACATCGTCTCCATGATAATTTGCCTCATCTACAAGACGTCCGATGGAATCATACCAATACACAATTTTTGCCATAGCGCCAACTTGCTCATTCCCATACATAATTCCCCCTCCCATATCGCCATCACCTACACGAATATATATAGTCATTTTTTTCACGGGACCATTTACTTCATTATTCATTCCTACCGCAAAAATGAATCCTGTATAAAGAAGAATAATTGATAATAATATTACTTTTTTCATTGCTGCTGTTATTCGTTATTATTTGCTTGTTGGCGGAGGCGGTTGTAGATGAGTGCATAGACGAAGCGATCAAACTGGGTGTAAATCTTTTGCTTGCCTGTTTTTTTAAGCACGGGTGCTTCGGGATCGGGTTTGCCTGTATTCAGTTGTTTGTCAAATCGCGCAAAGAGTTCCGTCAGATCGGTGGATTCAGCGGAGAGGAGTTGGTTGGTGAGCCGTTGTGCCTCCGCCATAATATCCATATTTTGTTTTTCCGCTCCGCGTGGCGGTTTTTGCTTGAAATTGCGTTTGTCAACCTGTGTATAGGCTTGTTTGCCGTCCAACACAACTCTACCTTGCGCATCGTATCTGCGCGTTCTGCGATAGATGATATTATCTTTGCGATTGAGTTTGCCAATCAGGTCTTCAAAGATGGATGTCAGACTAAATCTTGCCATAGTATCGTTGTTTTACAAGTCGCTTGTGCCTCGCTATGTAACCTATGTATCACCTAGGTATCGCCTAGGTATAACCTAGGGGTTACCCGGAGGTAACAGGGAGGTAGCAGGGAATAGGTATTATGCTTTGACGATTCCCCTGGTGGATTGACGGATGAAATCCAGGATACAATCGCGTTCGGGGGTGGCAGGTATAGTTGCCTCTATCTGTTCGAGAGCCTGGGTGGTGTTGAGACCGCTGTTGTAGATCAGCCGGTACGCCTCCTGGATGGTGTGAATCTGCTCCGCCGTGAAGCCCCGGCGGTTGAGCCCGACCGAGTTGATGCCGCAGTACGCTATCGGTTCGCGGGCGGCGATGGCATAGGGCGGAATATCCTTGTTGACTTTCGACCCGCCCTGGATCATACAATGTGCACCGATATGGCTGAATTGGTGTACGAGCGTACCGCCGCCGATAATGGCATAATCGTCCACTTCCACCTCGCCTGCCAGTTGCGTCGCATTGGACATAATGATGTTGTCGTGCAAAACACAGTCGTGCGCCACGTGGCAATAAGCCATAATCAGGTTGTTGTTGCCGACAACGGTCTTGCCCTTGCTGGCTGTCCCGCGGTGGATCGTCACAAACTCGCGGAGCACACAGTTGTTGCCGATGATGGTCCATGTTTCTTCCCCGCGGAACTTCAGATCCTGCGGCACGGCGCCTATCACAGCCGACGGGAAAACGTGGCAGTTGTCACCGATAATCACATTGTCATCAATATAGGCAAACGCATCAATCGTCACGTTTTCGCCTATTTGCGCTTTGGGGCTGATATAAGCCAAAGGAGATATATTCGTCATTTATTCGCTTAATATTTGGTTTCTAAGTCTGCGGACACACTGGGTGTTGAACGTGTGCCCGGGTTTGTAGGCAATCACGCGCCCCTGCAACCTAAGCCCGAGCAACGACAGATCGCCGATGATATCGAGCAACTTGTGGCGTGCAGGTTCGTTGAGATAGTTGAGCGGCGAGAGGTAACCTAATTTCTTGGCATCCAGACGGGGTTGACCCATCTTGTCGCAGAAATAATCCATTCCCTCTTGCGACATCTCGGTCTCGTATATTACCAGCGCGTTCTTCAAATCCCCGCCCTTGATGAGTCCCACACGGAGAAGCGGCTCTATTTCCCTTACAAAGCAGAACGTGCGGGCGGAAGAGATCTCGCGGGGATAATCGGCAAGGTTGGACAGGGTAGCATGCTGCTCGCGGAGGAGGTTGGAGTTGAACGCAATCGTCACATCCGCCTCGTAATGGTCGCAAGGCTCTATACGAAGCCGGTGACCGTGCTCGGAGATGTACTCAATCGGTTCGGTCACCACATATACTTTCTGCTCGGCATCCTGTTCCTCCTTTCCCACGCGCTGGATCTCACGCACGAAGAAACGCGCCGAACCGTCCAGAATAGGCATCTCGGGACCGTTCACGTCGATGATACAGTTGTCCACCCCCAGTGCGTAAAGTGCGCTGAGTGCATGCTCGACGGTGGATATTTTCCACTTGCCGTGTTCCAAAACCGTGCCACGCTCCGTGCCGGAGACATAGTCCGCCAAAGCCTGATGACAAGGTTGTCCGGGCAAGTCCACACGGCGAAGACACACACCGGTGTTCGCAGGCGCCGGATGGAAAGTGGCTGTGATCTGCAAGCCCGTGTGGAGACCCACCGAGCTGAGCGTAAAAGAGTCTTTTAATGTATGCTGTTTCATTGTTTTCCGGATTGTTTGAATCGTACTACAGCGCGGCGCCAGAGCGAAGCGTCAATAGCCGGATAGCCCATATAGGTTCCGGGTTTGCGCACCGAATTGGCGATACCCGACTGGGCGCCGAAAACGCAGTTGTCTGTTATCTCGATATGCCCGGCAACGCCTACCTGGCCTGCCAGCACGCAATGACTGCCTATCTTGCTGCTGCCGGCGATACCCACTTGTGCGCAGAGGAAATCCGAAGCACCTACCTCTACGTTGTGCCCTATCTGCACCAAGTTGTCCAGTTTGGCATTTCTGCGGACGATGGTGGAACCCATCATAGCACGGTCAATAGTGGTGTTTGCCCCGATTTCAACGTCATTTTCTACAATCACGTTTCCTATCTGCGGAATCTTGTGATTGACGCCCTGCCCATCCGGCTCAAAGCCGAAACCGTCTGCACCGATCACTACTCCTGCGTGCAGAATACAGTCGGCGCCGATCTGGCAGTTGTAATAGACCTTCACTCCGGCATAGAGTATCGTATTGTCGCCAATAGTCACATTATCACCTATATACACTTGCGGGTAGATCTGCACACCCTTACCCAAACGCACGTTTTTTCCGATATAGGCAAACGCACCGATATAGGCATCCTCCGGCACCTTCACGCCTTCCGACACAAATGAGGGTTGCTCCACACCCTGACGGGCGGGGTTCATCGTTTTAGCGACTATCTGGAGCAACTGCGCCATGGCGCCACGGGCGTTCTCCACGATGATAACGGCGCCTCCGGCTTTTCCTTCCCCTTCAGGGAAAGTCATACGACCCTCCACCACACTCCGGCTGATCAGAATCACGCCCGCTTGCGTGGTCTGCAAAAGCGGCAGGTATTTCTCGTCGGTGATAAACGACAACTGGTGAGATTGCGCTGACTCGATGGGAGCCACGTCACTCACTTGCGCGCCGGAATTGCCATATAGCCGGCCTCCAAGCAACAGAGATATTTGCTGAGCACTAAATTGCATTTTCAATTTTCAATTTTCTACTTCCCTAAGTTTGAACAGATACCGTTTGATAGGCTTGCGCGTGAGGGCGGCCAGATCGAGAATCTCGCTCGCATCGGCTATATCACGCACCGTCCCGTCGGAGTATAAAATATCGATGGAATCGGCTTTTTCCGAATAGGTGTTGCTGGTGGAAACATGCTCCGACCAAAGGTAGGAAGCCTCGTCCTCTGTCACGCCGAGCAATGCGGCATAGTGGGCGTTGAGCTCTTTTTTCTCCGCCTCGGTAAGAGGCTGGTCGAGCAACTCTCCGCGGAAAAGACTACGGTCGATAAACGAGCGGCTGAGCACGCTGAGCACGCGGTCGCCGCTGCTGATCCACACTTTGATGGCGGACAGAACATCCGTATCGTCCAGCAGGGCGTACTGGTCCAGCGCCTTGCTCTTTACCGAGAAATCGTCAAACGAAATAGGATTATAGAGGAAATAATGCAGCGCTGGCGAGCAGAATAACTCCTTTGTCCCTTGTCCTTCCCTTGCCAGTTGTTTGGCACGGCTGAGGATCTTGATGAGCTGTTGCTCGGCGGCTACG
Organism: uncultured Bacteroidales bacterium; assembly: GCA_900319645.1. Taxonomy (GTDB): domain Bacteria; phylum Bacteroidota; class Bacteroidia; order Bacteroidales; family Paludibacteraceae; genus Colicola. The sequence continues at coordinate 11,919 of ONPG01000025.1, read as the reverse complement.
GAAGTCTTGTGCAGATAAACCTGCCAGTACATCAATCGTCTCGCTACCAGGAATTTCTCCACCGAGTAGATACCTTTGACCTGAACCACCAGACGGTCGTCGCGTACATCCAGCATCTTCAGCAACCGCTCGGATGCCACCCTTCCCTCCTGAACGCCCGTAAAGAACGAGTCACGGCAGAGATAATCCATCCTGTCCACGTCTAACTGGCTGGAGATAAGCTGGTGAAGGAAATGTTTGGGATATTCGTTGCGGAATATGGCAATCGCCATATCCAGAGGCTTGCTCTCCTTTGTACAGGATACATCGTCCCTTTGTACATTCGAGAGATCTATATTAATCCGCTCCATCATCAGAAGCGAGATGTCCTCGTGTGTCACGCCGTCCACCAGGGTGTGCTCCAAAACGTGCGAGAACGGCCCGTGACCTATATCGTGCAGCAAAATAGCTATTTGTGCCGCCGTCGATTCTTCCTCCGTGATCTCCACTCCCTTGAGCCGGAGCGCGGTGATGGCCTCCTGCATCAGGTGCATGGCGCCCAAAGAATGACTGAAACGGCTGTGCATGGCTCCCGGATAAACCAGATAACTGAGTCCCAACTGGCGGATGCGGCTCAGACGCTGCACGTACGGGTGTTGCAACACGTCGAATATCAAGTCGTTCGGGATCGACAGAAAACCGAAGACTGGATCGTTGATTATTTTGCGTTTGTTAGGCATATAATTACAGCCCGATTATGCGATACAACATAAACGGGCTGCAAAGTTACAAAAAATTCTTCAAATTTACAAATATAATCTGTTTTTGTCAGCACTTTTGCGCAAAACAAGGTGTTTACACCTTTATTTTCCCTCCCATGCGCATCATTGCGTCCCACCACTTGGCGGGCAGCAGCCAGTGGAAGAAGACGATAGCAGTGCTCCATTTGCCGATTCGGTAACGCGCACGCGGGCAGCGGCTGTTCACTGCGCGACAGATAGCTCGACGCACCACCGAAGGATGGGAGATACGCCCTTCTGTATAGATCTTGCGCATATTGTCAGCCATCCGTTGCGCTGTCTTCTCATACACAGTCCCACGGCTGCTCTCCGCCAGATGGTCGGCGGCTATCGTTCCCCAGGCCGTTTGGATGGCACCCGGCTCAATCATCACCACATCTATTCCGAATGGCTTGAGTTCCATTCGCATGGCGTCGCTCAGTGCCTCCACCGAATATTTGGACACGTGGTACCAACCTCCGTAGTACAGCACCGACTTGCCGGCAACAGAAGAGGTGTTGATGATACGTCCTTTCCGCTGCTTGCGCATTGCAGGAAGCACCAACTGACACAACCGTGCCAAACCGAACACATTAACCTCCAGCTGACGCTTGGCTTCCTCCATCGTTACGTTCTCCACTGCGCCGAAATAGCCGTAACCGGCATTGTTGATGAGCACATCTATACGTCCTTCCGCCTCCAACAAGGTTTGCACGGCGGATTGCATCGATGGCTCATCCGTTACATCCATCTTGAGAGGCACGACTCCTAACGGACGCAGCGGTTCGATCAGCTCCACCCGGCGGGCGGCGGCATATACTTTGTGACCTTGTTGAGCCAGTGCTGCAGCCGTGTCATAGCCGATGCCGCTGCTGGCTCCCGTGAGCAAAATAACTTTCTTTTCCATAGATTTTATTCCAAATTTGGCGCAAAGTTACAAAAATTTTGCGATATAAGCAAATTTATTTGCATATGTCAAAAAAAAGCAGTAATTTTGCAGCCGATTTGTGAGTTCGCGTCTCTATAGACGTGGCGCCGCGATGTTGGAATCGGTAGACAAGGCAGACTTAAAATCTTCTGGGCATTTCGCCCGTGTGGGTTCGAGTCCCACTCGCGGTACAAACAGAAAAGCGACCTTCATGGCCGCTTTTCTTTCATTTTTAACTTTCAGTTTTCAGTTTTCACTTTAGTCGCTACTATCGTGCCCGAACCGGTAGCGGTAATAGGCATGTCGTTGAAGAGGACCTCGGCCTCAATATCCGTTTTGTAATTCAGCGTGTCGCCGTTTCGGGTAATCTGGTCAGACAAAAGCTGCGCTTTGACATCCAGATTCATTTCTAAACCCATCATTTTGCCCACATATTTGACGTGGTAGGTGGTAGAATCCAGTTCCATTAGAGTAGCGGACTTAACGGTGGCTGTGACGGTGGTGTCAAAGGCACACAACTTCACTTTGCTGCCCTCTCCGTCCGGTACGATAGAGAAATTGGCTTCATAGTTCTCCAAAGGTAAATCCATTGTTCGACCCGACTCCTTTTCTTTCAAACTGACTGATCCGTTAAGCACAGCGTCGTAGTCGCCAACGAACAATGCGCGTTGCTCTGCTGTGTTTTGGTTTGAACATGCGGCAAACAGCACTAAACAAGCCGCAATGAGTGTGAAAATAAATGAATTCTTTTTCATAATTGTATTGTATTTAGTTACAAACTATCAAAATTGGCTGCAAAGGTACTGCTTTTTTTTGAAACAAACAAGAAAAATAAACATTTTTTTATGATTTTATGAAATAAAAATAACCTTCTGCGGATATTTTCATAGGGAGGCTTCTGCAGATTGGATTCTGCCAAACAGGATAGAAATGTAAAAAGAGCAGCGTTGTTGCGCTGCTCTTTTGGAACTATCCGAATCGGATTCTTACAATGCCTTTGCGGCTTTCAGGCGTACGCCCTGGAAGGACAAATGGCTTGCAGAAGGCTTGTTTGTGCTGCGTAGTTCGTGCTTGCGGATCTCGCTCTTGCTGCGCAACGATGCCGGAGCCTTAGCCGGTTTGCCAGGTGCACCTGCCTCGGTAGGCTCAAGCGTCAGATCATACAAACCGTCCAGTGCGCCTTCCAGTTCGGGGAGATAAATCAGGTAACCGACTGCTTCACAATCAGCCGTCAGCACAGCTGTGCCGCTCAACTTGAAGGCAAAGAGCAGCGGGAGTTCGTCACTCTCATTGAATTTCTCGTCCAAGGTAAAAAACGCGCGTGCGTAGTTAGCCCCTTTGTAACTGAACGAATCCGGAAGCATCTGCGGAGCGATAGACAATACGCCTGTAGCATCATCAAATTCAGCCCAGATAGTGTCTTGGTCTATACCAATTACAGCCAACTTATCACCTGCTTCAGCAATCTCGATAGGCAATACCGCCGGAGTACCTTCGAAGACATCATATCCATTCAGATTGAAAGTACCGATGAAATCTGCTTTCTCGAACACGATAGGCTCTGCAGCCACGGAGAATGTCTCAACGAAATCGCCCACAAAATTACCATCAATGGTAGATACCGAAATGGCAAACGAGAATACTGTCACTGCAGTGCCTTTTACGTCATTAACAGCCACTGTACCTGCAGCCTCAACGATATAGAGGTCTTTCTTCATGAAAGAGAGTTGGGTATTCTGCGGGGTAGGAATCAGCAAAGTATCCGTCTCACCGTCCCAGTAGAACGCCAGGTTGCCGCCCTCTGCATAAGCATCCTTGATACACCAGAGGTTGATGAACGGGCTCTTGGGATTGTCGGGATATTGATCTACAGCCTTGTAGAGTTTCTGTTCCTCGTTGGTGAAGTTGAAAATCTTGGATTCAAACACATTGACAACGGTCTCTTGTTCTTCCCATTCGATAGACGGGTCATTGAAATCCGAGATAGAGAGGTGGTCGTTCTGATATGCCGTGGCATCCAGATAGATTACCATATCCTCTTCTCCAAGGTAGAAGCCGCCCTCGCCATAGTCAGCCATTGCGCAAGCCACCGTTCCGCCGGGGAAAGTAATGGTGTTCGCAGCCTTGTCGTACACACCCTTGCCCTTGGATGCAATTTGTGCTCCGGAGAACATACCATAACTCCAAATCATACCCAACTCGAATTTTTCAAAAGTAACGGAGTCGTTGGCATCCACATGGATATTCATGTTGTAGGTGCCCTTGGAATCCACATCCTCGGGGTAGTTGAACGGGAATCCGCCATACAGATTGAATTGGTCTTGAATAGGCGAGTCGTAGTCACCGTCCTTGTATTCCGGCAGAACAGTATAGAGATTGAGCAGACGGATATCAAACGAGCCGTCTTTGTTGTCTTTGCGCAGGTAGGAAACATACCAACCCGGTTTGCCGGTAGAGTAGAACACATTGACAATACCGTCAAAGACGATCGCCTTGGTCTGAGCAGGCTCCCAAGCGGCGATGGCTACAGCAAACGCGCACTGTGTATTGCCTGCCGTGTACGGAGACTGGTTGATAGAATCAATGCTCAGCAATACAGCATACATCGAATCCACCTGTGCATCGGGGAAAGTCAGTTTGAGGGTGGTAGTCAACTCGCCTTTGGCAAAGTTAACGGTGGTAGGCACCTTGATGATATCTATATCACCCTCCACCTTGATGGTAGCACTCAGCTCCTCATCAGCCGAACTACGTCCTACATTGATCGAATACTCCAGCGCAGCTTTGGCAGGATTGATTTCCACAACGATGCTGCTTTGCTCGAATGCAATCGCCTTGGGGTTTCCTGCCGGTGACGGCTCACGCTGCTGTTGTTTCTCGCAAGCAGTCAGTCCGAAGACCACTGCTGCGAGCAAGAACAAATATTTATTTATCGTTTTCATAATCATTCAGGAATTAAAGTGAATTAGGGAAATGCTACAACCGGGTTGTTGTCACTGACGCTGATACCGGCATTAGCTTCAATCTCAGCCTGCGGGATCAACCAGATCAGCACGCCGTGCTTAGCGGGAACATCCTGATCAGCCCACTCTGCCGGCCAGTTGGTTGAATTGGTACGAATGATCGGTTTCTCCAGACGCATGATATCACCCCATGCGAAACCTTCGCCCCAGAGCTCTACGCGGCGTTGCCACCAGATCTCATCCTCGAGACCCAATCCATGTCCGGCAATGCTATACGACGGGTCGCGATAACCCTGTACGAACTCAGTCAGTACACCGGCGCCGTTGCCACCGGACTTAGCCAAACCCTCCGCCTTGATAAGAATCAGCTCCTCGGCGCGCATCAGGATCCAGTCAGCAGCAGCTGCACCCAAACCGGTCACAGTGCCGTCGCCTGTACCGAACTTGACGTTCAGATACGGAGTTTCCTGAGCTTGTACATCGCCCTTCAGGACGTTATAGCCCGGCGCATCCAGGAGCGGAGACTCCAGATCTTCATCCAGCCACCAGCCTTTACGTACATCGGTATCAGCAATCTCGTCATACAATGCGCTGGCAATCCAACGGGTTGCACCTACGCCGGTATATCCGTCACCATACCATGTAGAGAGATGTGAAGGCCAGTTGATGATACCCGTCTGCACCACATCGTTGGTTTCGGTAATGATACTTGCCCAAAGCACGTTATGTGCATCAGCGCTTGCGAATCCCGGCAATCCGGCTTCGTCGATCGAGAGAGCAGTTGCGCCACTCAGCTGCAGCGCTTTGTCAGCATCCGCAGCCGCCTCAGCCCATTTCTGAGCCACGAGGTTGGCACGTGCACGGATACCGAATGCAACAGCCTGATTGACATAACCTTTGTCCGCACGAACGAAATCTACCAGCGAATCGCAGGCATAATTGAGGTCGGCAAAAATCAGATCAAACACCTCTTGTACCGTAGCACGCGGGTTGTTGCCCTGTTTCTCAGCCGGCATACGATCCTTCACGATAGGCACGCACGGTTTGTCTTTGGTAGCATCGCTATAGGTGAACTGATAGAGTTGCGCCAGTTGCAGGTAGCAGAACGCACGTACAGCATAGGCCTGCGAAAGAGCATACTTCATCGCACCCGGATTAGCGGGATCAACAATCTCGATTACGTTGTTGCAAGCGTGAATAATCTTGAAGTACTCGTTCCAAACCAGGTGACTGATCAAACCGTAGGTAGTGGTCAGCGTGTTATCGCGGTTTTTGCTGAAATCGGAGTAGTTAAACCAGTTATATCCGATATTCGGACTAACCAGATCCTGGCCTTGCTCCTCAAGGAACATACAGATAGCTGCATAGCCAAAGTCGTTGTGACGAGTATAGCCGAGGTCACCCAATCCTGCATAGAGCTGGATAAACTGGGAATAGATAGCAGCGATATCTGCGGCGGCGGCATTCGGGTTTTGCTCAGCTGCCTCAGATTTCTGATCAGCCGTTTTCGTAGCGCCCTCCGGCACAGCGTTCATCCAATCCTCGCAAGCCGTGAAACTCAAAGCGGCTACGAGAAGAACAGATATATATTTAGATACTACGTTTTTCATAATTATCTCCTTTCTTTAATTAGAATGTTATGCTCAAACCACCGGAGATGGAGCGCATCGGCGAATAGTAGAAAGAGTTGGACGTTGTGTTGCTCTGACGGGGATCCATACCCTTGCGTGCAGACCACAGAGCTACGTTGTCAGCCACTGCATATACGCGAATCTTCTCAATGTGTGCCTTTTTGGTCAATTTGGCAGGGAAAGTATAGCCGAGGGTGATATTCTGCAGCGCAACATAGTTGCTCGAAATCAACCAGCGGTCAGACGTTCCGTTAGCGTAAGTATCATTGGCATTGAGCGCAGGAATATTGCTGTTGGTATTCTCGGGAGTCCAAGCCTTGAGAATATCCATGTGCCAGTTATGACCTGCATCGCTGGAACTACCTGCGTGCATCAATCGTTGATAACCGGCATCGAAGATGCGGCCGCCTGCCTGATAGTTGAACGCGCAGGAGAGGTCAACACCATATACTTTCAGTTCCGTACCGAAACCACCGTAAACCTTCGGCAGCACGTCGCCTGTCATATAGGAAGTAGCTGCAGTGAAGTTCGATGTCACGGTATCCTTTACCAGCACATTACCCTCTGCGTCAGTTCTATCCATATACCACAGCGACTTACCGGTTGCCTGATCTACGCCAGCGTAGCTCTTCAGGTAGCGGTTGTACATACCCTCACCCTCTTTGTAGATATACGTACCGTCAATCCACTGACCGTTCAATTCCGGCGAGAGTTTCAGGATTTTATTCTTGAAGAATGTCAAGTTGGCATAAACCGACCAAGTCACGTTGCGAGTTTTAACGAGGTCTCCGTGGAGCTCGATATCCATACCGGCGTTGCTGACCGATCCGATATTAACCGGCAGGTAGCTGTAACCCAGCGAAGCGGGTACAGGACGATAGTACAACATGTCTTCGGTGCGACGACGCCAGCCCTCGATAGTACCGCTCAGGCGCTCGCCGAAGAAGGCAAAGTCAATACCGGCGTTGAAGTTATAACTCGTCTCCCAGGAGATATCCTTGTTACCTTTGTAGCTCAGCGTAGTGGCGAACTCGCCGTTGTTCTCGCTGATCACATACTGGTCTGCCCAGGGGTGGTAGTTGGCATATCCATCCTGGGTCAGAAGGGCGTCGTTACCCTGCGATCCGTAGGATACTTTCAGTTTCAACAGATCGACCTGATCCACACCGCTCATGAACTGCTCGCCTTTGATATCCCATGCTACACCTACCGACCAGAAGTTACCCCACTGTTTGCCTTTGGCGAAACGTGAAGAAGCGTCGCGGCGGTACGAAGCGCTGAAATAATAACGGCTTGCATAGTCATACTTGGCTTGCACCAAAATACCCTGTGTGAAATACGTATCGGTCGAGGACGATGCATCCGGGCTGAGAATAGCGTTGCTGATCTCGGCAATCTCCGGGTTGAACAGTTTCTGCTTCGTACCTGACTGGGAAGACATGATACGGCGGAAGTTCTCGTAACCCACCAATACATCTACGTTGTGCTCGCCGAATTTGTTGGCGTAGGTAGCCAGATACTGCTGGTCAATACCCACATTGCGGTTCGAGCTGACATAAGCATAGCCACCCGAAGAGGCGAACTGGCCATAGAAGGGGTTAGCTGTTTGCTGGAAACGAACGCCTCCATAGTGTACACCCAAGTTGGCGGTGAACTTCAGGCCTTTGTACGGCTCCAACTGGATAAACCATTTGCCGGTGAAGATATCTTTCTTGTAGATGGATTTGTTCAGAGCAATAGCGCTGGCAGGGTTAGACTGGTTCATGAATGCACGCGTCTCTCCGTTCACCTTTGCGTCTCCGTAGTCATACATCGTGTAGCCGTTGGCATCTTTCAGAATTTTGCCATCTGCGTCACGGATATAGAGCGGATAGATCGGCGCAATGTTGTTGGTAACATAGAACAAGTTACCAGAACTGTAAGCTCCGTAATCATCCTCGCCCGGATACATCATATCGGCGTGGCTGTAGCTCATGTTGGTACCTATCTTCAGCCATTTCTTAGCCTGATAATCCACATTCACACGGCCTGTAGCGCGGCGGAAACCGGAGTTTTCAATAATACCGCTATCATCCAGATAACTACCGGAAGCAAAATAAGTGAGTTTGTCTGTACTTCCGCTCACGCTCAAATTGTACTCCTGGCGGAGGTTGTTGGAGTTGAACAACTCGTTATACCAGTTGTCGGCCTGCAGCGTGTAACCGAGTGCGTTCACATAGCCCGGAGTAGCGTTCGGATTCAGCTTGCCGTTGGTTCCTACCAGACGCTCGCCTGCAGGAATGGTATATACCTGATAACCCAGACCGCCGTTGTTGGCATCCAGCAGATACTTGTTGGCAGCGTCGTGCGAGCCATAGGCTGCATACAGAGCCTGATAGAAGTTCTCGTAGTACATACCCGGGTCGGTCATGACGTCGTACGACGGCACACCGCGGCGGTTGGTACCCCACTTGGCGTCAATCTTGATCTGCGCGTCACGTGTCGAACCGCGTTTGGTGGTGATCAGGATCACACCATTGGCACCACGCGCACCATACAAAGCGTTGGAAGCGGCGTCCTTCAATACGGTTACCGACTCGATATCCGCATTCGACAGCGTGCTGACTGCATCGTCGTTGGCAGGAATACCGTCGATCACATACAGCGGCGCGTTGCTCGAAGCCATCGAACCGATACCACGGATACGGATCGTACTCGTCGTACCCGGCTGACCGCTCGTGCTCAAACCTTGCACACCGGCTACCTGTCCGGCCAAAGCGTCGGTTACGTTACTCGTTTGACGTTTGCTGATTTCGTCGGCCTTGACTACCGAAGCCGCACCTGTGAACGATTTCTTGGTAGCCGTACCGAAGGCAACGACCATCACTTCGTCCAACTGCTTCGTGTCTTCCGACAGAGCCACTACGATACCGTCCGTAGCGGCTACCTCCTGGCTGCCCATACCGATAAACGATACTACCAGCACATCGGTTGCCTCTGCCTCGATAGAGAACTTACCGTTCACATCGGTAATCGTTCCCCTCGAAGCGCCTTTCACCTGAACCGACGCACCTATTACAGGCTCGTCGTCAGCAGCATTCAACACGGTACCTGAAATGGTTTGAGACTGCGCCCAAACCTGTCCGATTGCAATAAACAATACGGACAAGAAGAGTAAACATTTCTTCATACCTTAAAAATTGTTAGTTAATACCTTTGTCCTTCCTTTTCGGAATTTGGCTGCAAAAGTACTACAATTTCGGCAACCGATTGTTGACGATTATACTCTTTTTATTGACAGCATAGCGGATTATGCGATTTTTGTGCTGATTTTTCAGCAAAAAGTGCTAACTTTGCACCACTTTTTTCTCACTTTGAAAGCAAAAATGGCAGCAGAATTACAGATTGACAGAAATTTGGAGATTATCGTTACAAAAGAAAAAGTAACGGTTTTGCGAGATGTCTCGTTAACTAAAATGCAGAACAAACGTACCATCTTGCCCGCAGTACTCCTATTAGATATCACACGCGGGTACGCGCGAGTGCAGTACGACGATACTATTTTGCTATGGGAAGAAAGCAATATCGCCTGTATCATGCCAGGCCATGCCATAGAAATCCTGGAATGTAGCGAGGACATTACGGCGACAGCCATCGTCATGAGCGAGGATTTTCTGGAGGATCTCAAGATGAACTCTTTCAGCCACGACTACCAGAAATACCATTTCTCACCCGTTTTCACGACTACGCCGGAGCAATCCGGGGCGGTGGAGCATATTATTTACACTATCCAAACCATATGCGATTTACAGCCGTACGAATCGCCTTACAGATACGAACTGCTGATCTCGCAAATGGTGATCGGCTACGAACTGCTCAATATCTGCCAGCGCAGGCAGGGAATTATTTCGCAATGGACGAATCGAAACGCGGAAATCTTCAACCATTTCAGCGAACTCCTTGCCGCCAATTTCCGCACCTCGCGCGAAGTCAATTTCTATGCCAACCTGCTATACCTCTCGCCTAAGTATTTCTCCAATGTCATCCGCCAGGTTACTGGCTTTTCTGCCGGCCACTGGATTGACGAATACGTGACTGCACAGGCGAAACGAATCATGCTCACGCGATCCGACATAACCATTCAGGAAATCAGTTTCCGGCTGGGATTCCCCGAACCTGCTTCCTTTATCCATTTCTTCAAACGGACAACAGGCATAACTCCCAAAGAGTTCCGCAACAGCAAAAAAGCATAGCGACCAAGCGTCTCCGGCATAGTTGCCTACAAAAAAAGCATAGGATTTTCCCTATGCTTTTCCTTTCAACCACGATAACGAGTCGATAACGAGACGATAACGAGACGATAACGAGACGATAACGGGTAAGGACTTACAGCCTTCTGATTCCAGCCAGATAGTGGGTGTACATCCCTTCCGGATGCTCTTTGTCCGCCCGTTCCACCGAGAAGATTCCCGTCCCGTCTATTTTCTCCACTTTCACTCTTCCCGAGCAATGGATGACGGTGTACAAACTTGCCTCTGAAGGGGAGTCGGAGGAGTCTTGGCGTTGCAGAATGATTCCCACGTGGGTGATTTTGACCGGTTCTGGGCTATCGCCGTTTACCTTTGCGCTTTCAGAGATTGGCTCTTTCCCGAAGAAAACCAAATCGCCGGGCTTAGCTTGCTCCAAACAGCTGATCTCACGCCCACATTTCGCTTGCTGACTGGCGTTGCGCGGCAGGGATTTGCCGAAGAGGCTCATCACCACCTGCACGAATCCCGAGCAATCCATGCCCATAGCGTTCTTGCCGCCCCACAGGTAAGGCACATTCAGAAAGAATCGAACTGCCTGCAGCAGATTTTGCTCGTTCAATTCGAGAGGTTTGGCTATCACCATGCCCGGGTCAATGCGGAATCCTACACCCAATACTTCAAAATGTCCGTTGGTGTAATTCGTCAGGCGTGTGCCGGCACTCAGGGGTATCGTCTGACCGTTGTTCTCGCTCACTGCGTATGCCATCGGCATAGCTACATACGCGGCTGTCTTCAGGGCATTCTGGTACGCCGTATAGTCTGTTCCGCCGATAGGCGCAATCATCTTGGCGTCCACCCATCCTTCTGCGCCGTCCGCTTCCAGCCGCACACGATACCAGTTCCCCTTTGTACTTTGTACATCGTCCCTTTGTACATCGATCTCACAAAGTTCACCGAACAGCATCTGTGTCTCCTGTTCCGCGCCTTCACGTGCCTCCGTACGAACGGGCACCACACTATGTAAAGCAATCCCTTTCAACTTTCAACTTTCAGTTTTCAGTTTTCAACTTACCACACTTCTTGTGGCGTTTCGTTCTCTTTGCGCGGATAGTCGATCGAATAGTGCAATCCTCGCGACTCTTTGCGTTCGAGTGCCTGACGGGTAATGAGGTAGCCGACATTGATCATATTACGCAACTCGCAGATATCCTTGGTGGCCTTGACCCGGCGGAAGAGATCTTCGGTCTCTTCATAAAGCACATCCAGTCGTTCCCAAGCACGACGCAGACGCAGATCGGAGCGGACGATACCTACGTAGGTGGACATGATCTGTCCCACTTCCTTCACGTCCTGCGCAATCAGCACGCGTTCCTCGATACTCAGTGTGCCTTCGTCGTTCCACTCGGGCAC
>ONPG01000029.1 GCA_900319645.1 uncultured Bacteroidales bacterium | reverse complement strand
CGGTGGTGAGTACCAAGAGCTCGCTATCGATCCCGCATGGTCGAAACTGCCTGCTGATCCCGCTAAGGACTACGGAGATGAGCCGGAGTTCATCACCAAGGTTGTTCGTCCGATCAACGGTCAGGACGGTGACCTCCTCCCGGTTAGCTCGTTCAAGGGCATCGAGGATGGTACATGGCCTGCAGGTACCGCTAAGTTCGAGAAACGTGGTGTGTCGGCCTTCGTTCCGGTTTGGACCGCTGACAACTGTATCGAGTGTAACAAGTGTGCGTATGTTTGTCCTCACGCTTGTATCCGTCCGTTCGTTTTGGACGAGAAAGAGCTCGCAGGTCTCAACGGCGCTGCTACCCGCGAGATGAAAGCTCCGGCTGCCATGAAGGGTATGCACTTCCGTATGCAGGTCGGTGTGATGGACTGCCTCGGTTGCGGTAACTGCGTCGATGTATGTCCGGGCAATCCGAAGACCGGCAAGGCACTCGCTATGGTCGATCTCGAGAGCCAACTCGGCGAGGCTGCTAATTGGGATTACTGCGTAGAGCACGTAGCTACCAAGCAACACCTCGTTGAACTCAATAACGTCAAGAACAGCCAGTTCGCAACTCCGCTCTTCGAGTTCTCCGGCGCTTGCTCCGGTTGCGGTGAGACTCCGTATCTGAAGCTCATCAGCCAACTCGTCGGCGACCGCGAGATCATCGCTAACGCTACCGGTTGTACCTCTATCTACTCCGGTTCTGTGCCTTCTACTCCTTATACCAAGAACGAGAAGGGTCACGGTCCGGCTTGGTCTAACTCCCTCTTCGAGGACTTCTGCGAGTACGGTCTCGGTATGCAGATTGCACACCGCAAACTGCGTGAGCGTCTTGCTGCTCTCATGCAGAAAGGTCTCGAGTGCGCTGACTGCTCGGCTGAACTCAAAGAGATGTTCAAAGAGTGGCTGGAGAACCAGAACTCCGCAGAGGTTACCAACCGTCTCTACGAGCCGATGGTAGCTGCTATGGAGAAATGCGGTTGTGACACCTGCAAGGCTATCCTCGCTGAGAAAGACCATATCGTTAAACGCAGCCAGTGGATCGTCGGAGGTGACGGTGCTTCCTATGATATCGGTTACGGCGGACTCGACCACGTCATCGCTTCCGGCGAAGATGTCAACATCCTCGTGCTCGATACAGAGGTGTACTCCAACACCGGTGGTCAGGCATCCAAAGCAACGCCGCTTGGCGCTATCGCTAAGTTCGCTGCGATGGGTAAGCGTGTTCGTAAGAAAGACCTCGGTATGATTGCTACCACGTACGGTTATGTTTATGTAGCTCAGATCGCTATGGGCGCTGACCAGGCTCAGACCCTCAAGGCTATCCGTGAGGCTGAGGCTTATCCCGGACCGTCGCTCATCATCGCTTACGCTCCGTGTATCAACCACGGTCTGAAAGCAGGTATGGGTAAATCGCAAGCCGAAGAAGCCAAAGCTGTTGAGTGCGGTTACTGGCACCTCTGGCGTTACAACCCGCAGCTCGAGGCTGAAGGCAAGAACCCGTTCTCGCTCGACTCCAAAGAGCCGCAGTGGGATAAGTTCCAAGACTACCTCAAGGGTGAGGTTCGTTTCGCTTCTGTTGCAAAGCAGTTCCCGAAAGAGGCAGACGAGCTCTTCGCCGCCGCTCAAGAGAACGCTCAGTGGCGTTACAAGAGCTACCTCCGCATGCTCGGCACGCAATGGTAATAAGGAACACGCACACATGCGCGTATATAGCAAAGCGGATACTTCGGTATCCGTTTTGCTTTGTTTATACATCCTGTCCTCTTGCGTTTCATGCGTGTCCGCTTCCATCTATTCAAGACATGTCTCTTTTAATCGCTTCGCTCTTATTCTTTCTCTGCTCCGTTTCACTCCGCAAAATTAAAGGGGGAAAAGCTCTTTTTTATATCATGTCTCGTCTCTAGTAGTGTTCTGTTCTCGGCGGTATTCTGCCGCCTATTATATCCTATAGCCTCCTATTTCTACCTAGTTTTGCGTAAAAATGCATTTTTCTCTTGTATATGTCGCAAAAAAGCAGTACCTTTGCAGCCATAAATCCGCTATATATCACGATATATATACGATAGATATACGTTAGATACACGACAGATATACATTATATTATGCTGCTTTCGTGCTGAGAACGTAATAATGTGACCCAAAATTGTTAGACATATGGCACATGTAGAACCCGCCCTTCCGTTTGACCATTTTAGTGGCAAACTCTCACGTAAAGAACGCATCGTCATGCGCACTCGCAACGGTTGCACGCACGCTTATGCTATTCAAAACCCATATACCGGACCTCTTGCCGAGAGCCGCAAACGTGCCATCAGCACGTTCTCCAAAGCCGTGCGCCTATGCAAAGCAGAGATGCTCGATTCCGACCGCCTCGCCTATTGGCAAGACCGTTACATCCAATATCGAAAAGTTGCCAATAAGCATGTAGGCCGTGCTAATTTAAAATTCATCGGCACGACTTCCGACAAGTTCTATAGCACTCTCCGTGGCTTCATCATCGCCTCAATTTCCGCACAGTTAAAGACGAAAATGCAAGAATAGTGCGAAATTTGTGACAAAATTCACAAAATTCGTAGATTTCTATTTGAATATTTGTATATGTGAAAAAAAAATAGTAATTTTGCAAGCAAAATTTATAGTTGACAATGACACAAAGATTAGAAATTAAAAATTTTGGACCTGTAAAAGATGCTTCTATTGAAGTGCGTCCTTTGCTTGTTTTGATTGGACAACAAGCTAGTGGTAAGAGTACTATAGCAAAACTGATTTACTTCTTTCAGTCTCTTTCTGCTGAATTTTTTTCTCGTTTTTATCAATCAGATAGGGAATATATAGATATTACTCAAGATTTAATAGTACCTATTCGAGAGAAATTCTACGATTTCTTTGGCTCTACTTTTCATTTGCCTGATTTCTATATTACATATTATTATGATGATAAGAGATATTTGTCTTTGTCTTTGACTCCAACCAGAAAGATAGATGCAAGATTTTCTGATGACTTTTTAACTCAGAAGGATCGCAATGAATTGCGTGGGTATAAAAAGTTGTTACTTCAGATAAAAAAGGAATTAGCTAAAAATGATAATGTGGCTCAAAAAGTTGCGTTAGATGAGCGACAACTTAATTATTTGCATCAATTAGCAGACAAGATTAATCTTATTTTTTGCAATGAACACAATGATTCTCTATTCGTATTGGCCGGAAGGAATGCTACAATAGGCTATAGTGAAACTTTTGAGAATATGCTTCAACAAAGCATCCAGAAGAATATTGAAGAGCAGGGACACAGAGCATTTCGAGCAAAGGAACAAACTATAGATGAGTCTCTTATGCTTAGTTTTATGCAACGTGTAGTGAAAATGCGTCAATCATTCTTGAATTTGGGTAATTTTGAAGGAATGATAATTCAAGCCAATGATAGGCTTAAACCTAAGTTAAAGTTGGCCAATAAACTTATCCACGATGTGTTGCGTGGACAATATTCGAATTCAGAATATGGAGAAAGAATTGTGCATCCTAATAAAGGATATGTTTACCTAAAGAATGCCTCCTCAGGACAACAAGAGTCGATAAGAATTCTACAAGATGCCTTTTTATCAATATATCAAGGTAATAAGTTGCTTCGTATTGTCGAAGAACCCGAAGCCCACTTGTTCCCTGAAGCTCAAATGGCGACAATTCAGTTATTGATTTTGATGCTTAATAATTCACCTTCCAGCCATTTAATATTAACAACGCATAGTCCTTATACATTAACAGTTATAAACAATTTAATATATGCGGCTAAAGTTGGTGAGAAAAAACCAGTAGAAACGAGTTCTGTTGTCCCTAGAGAATTGTGGATTCCATCGGAAAAAGTGTCATCATATATGTTAACAGATGGGACAGCAAATAGTATTATGGATGAGGATTTAGGAGAGATTCAAGCAGAATTAATTGATAATATATCAAACGTAATTAATAATCAGTACGAAGCATTACTGCAGTTAGATGACAATGGGACAGATAATTAAACTAAATATGTCATGGCCGTTCTACACAGCATATCATGACCCTGCATATATATTACGTCATGATTGCAGTAAAAATGTACCTCTTCGTGAATTGCATGAATCAAGAGTATATAGACTTTACAATCCTAAAGGGCAAGAAGTTGTATTTTATAAAATTGATGGGGGTATCATTAATAATAATGAAGTAAACAAATGTGATTATGGAGTCCTTACTGAAAATAATGATTT
Organism: uncultured Bacteroidales bacterium; assembly: GCA_900319645.1. Taxonomy (GTDB): domain Bacteria; phylum Bacteroidota; class Bacteroidia; order Bacteroidales; family Paludibacteraceae; genus Colicola. The sequence continues at coordinate 20,425 of ONPG01000029.1, read as the reverse complement.
CATCCTAATTGAACTAAAAGGTGCTGATTTAAATCATGCAATCGATCAAATTAATTGTACAATAGACTTGTTATTTAAGCGCAATAAAAATATAGTTAAGACGCTTTCTGCTAGAATTGTTTTATCAAAAGTTAGAGTTCCTGATATTGTTGAAACAAAAGAAAAGAAACTTAAGCATCTGTTGAATAAAGATTATGGAGGTGGTACTTATCTAAAACAGTCTCAATTACTCGAAGAAACGATTTAATATCAAATAAGAATACATCTAACTTGCTGATGTGAAATGCAAGTCGCTGGCTTCGACAGCGTTATATTCGGAACATATTGACATACTAACAGCGTTTATTACGCTTTGTACTTGGCATATCCTGAATCTCGCAAATTCAAATAATTAACTGTCAAGGCATAGCAACAATAGATGCCTATATGTATATTTGTACACACATTTATACGTGTGTTGTATCAATATACGGCGAGGCTTCGTGTTGCTTGACCTACAGTTAATGGCAATGCGAGAGCCAAGGATATGCGGGACAAGTAACATTGAGGCCCGCTTTTTTTGTGTGTATAAAAATATTAAACGGAGTAAGCCGAAAATCCGTAGAAGAGTAGGCATAACTAAAAATCATGTATTATGAAAAAGTTTATTTCTATTTGTATTGCGTTTTTGTGCGCAATGACTGCATCTGCAGACCTTATTAAAGATGGTTTTGTAGAGTATGTTCCAAATTTTGTAAAACACACGGCTACTATTACATTCATGGACTTTCTTGAAGTAAAACAGGAGGTGTACACCATTCCTTCCTCTGTCCAATACGAAGGTGAGGAGTATGTTGTAACTGCTATTGCAGAAAGTGCGCTTAAAAATGGAAGAAGAAATACAACGTGTAAAAAAATCATAGTTCCGGCTTCTATTACCACTATTGGGAAAGGTGCTTTTAGAGAGTTTATGAATATACAAGAGATAGAACTGCAATCTAAACTAGAAGAAATTCCAAGTAGCACATTTGCTCAATGTCAATCTTTGGAAATCATTACCCTTCCTGAAGGAGTTAAAGAAATCGGAAGTAAGGCATTTTATGGTTGCAAAGCTCTAAAATCGGTTAATATACCTAGCTCCGTAACAAATATCTATGATCAAGCTTTTTGCCAAACATTAATAAAAGAAGTCGTACTACCGGAAGGGATGACAATAATTAACGATGGCGCCTTTGAAAACATGAGAAGGCTGCAAAAGGTTACTATTCCTTCGACAGTTACACAAATTGGGAATTATGTGTTTAAATATTGTGAGCGCTTGTCTGATATTGTTCTACCGCCACACATACAATCCATTGGAGATGGTACGTTCGAACAATGTAATTCATTAGTGCAAATCATAATACCGGCAGAAGTAACCTCAATTGGCGCATATGCATTTCGTAGCTGTCCGGAACTAACGAAGATCAGCTTACCTGGTGGCCTTCGTTTTATTGGCCTTGAGGCTTTTAAAGGAGCTGAGAATTTTGAAACAATTACATTTACGGGTGCCATTCCTCCTAGGATTAGTTTCTCGGCATTTGATTTTACAAAGTTGAGCACTGTATATGTTCCTCGCGGATGTGCTAAAAGTTACAAAGAAGGTGCTGGAGACGGTGCATATCGGCCATTCCTTGAAAATGTGAATGTCGTAGAAATGGATCAAGATCCAGATATAACTCTTATGCTTTTAGTTGTGGAAGATATTCACAAGAAACTATCAGCTCCATACGATGGACCTCGTGAGGAAGCATTGATTATTCAGAAGTATGTAGAATTATATAATGCTTTATCTCCTAATGCTAATTCTGCTGAGAATGTAATGACCATCTATCGTATACAAAAACTCTTTAATCGTAATCCTCTGGAGGCTATCAAGAAGCCATTAGCCAAAGAACTGAAAGGCGCAAAAACTACAGAAAGCATACTTGCGGTATTCTCAAAATATCTCCAATATGTAAGAGAATAGTTAGTAGAATTAAGATCAATGATTTTATTTCCAGTGCACTCATAAAGTTGGTGCACTGGATTTTTTTTGAGCTTTTCCCCTTTTAAAAAGGTGTTCGTTTCTCTCACGGCTGGTTTAGTTCGTTACTCTCGCGTTTTTCTTTTTAGAGACATGTCTTGAATAGAAGGAAGCGGCCAGCGTATGACCGCCAGAGGGCAGGATGTATAAACAAATCATAGCGGAAATAGATTCCTGCTATGATTTCTATACGCGCAGTTGTGTGCGTGTTCCTTAATATCACCACGCAGTGCCGAGCCTGCATAGAGTAGTCTTTGCTCCTCTGAGCGTTCTCTTGAGCGGCGGCTTCGAGCCCGTCTTCCTCTGTTTTGGAAACTGTTTTGCTACTTAATCGAAGCGCTCCCCCTTTGAGGTATTCTTGAAACAGGGTGGGAACCTCGCAAACGAGTTGCGAGGACGCGCCCGCCCACCCAAGTTCCAGACTACCCAAGGGCAATAAGGAGTTCTATGTCCTTGCAGCGGTGAGGGCTGCTTCGGACTCGCGCGGCGTACTTACTCCTCATACCGTCCCCCGGACGCTATTTCGGTACGCCTGTTCCGCTTCATGTTTCGCTTCTGTAGCAAAACAGTTCCCGAAAGAGGCCGACGAGCTCTTCGCCGCCGCTCAGGAGAACGCTCAGTGGCGTTACAAGAGCTACCTCCGCATGTTGGGTACCGCTTGGTAATATTCAATAAAGAACGCGCGTACATATGTATGCGCGTTCTTTATTATTCTATAGCGTCTATGCTCTGCGCATTCATGTGCAAAACCTCGCGTCTATGTCCCTTATATAGCGTCTATGCTTTGCGCATTCATGCGCAAGATCCCCATGCCCCGTAACTACCGGCTGAAATATTGGAACTACAAAGGACGCGGCATCTATATGATTACGATGAATATAGAGGGCCGCGTTCCTTTGCTTGGTGTGTTGCAGGGTGGAGTGGAAGATGCGCGGGTAGAGTATTCGTCGTTAGGGAAACTCGTCTCGGAGCAGATAGAATTAGCATTCAAACCATTCCCACAGATACAGATATGTGCTAAGCAACTCATGCCCGATCATCTGCATTTCGTTCTCTGGGTAAAGGAGGACATCCCTGTTCCTCTCGGTGAAATCATCCGTAAACTGAAGATAGGTTGTACGCAAGCATATCGAGATAGCGGTCGCATGGATGCAACCTTCACAAACGCTACTCCCCTTTTTGAATCTGGCTTCCATGATCGCGTGTTACTCCATGCCGGACAGTTGCGCAGTATGATCAACTATGTCCATGACAATCCACGCAGGGCGGTTATCAAGCGCGCTCATCCGGATTTGTTCAAAATAAGGCAAACGGTAGATGTAGCGGGGTTTGAATGTGTGACACTCGGAAACAGTTTTTTGCTGGACTACCCGATGAAAGAGGTGCTTCAGTGCTCTCGGTCACTTACTCAAGAGGAGATTGACAAGAAGAAAAACGAATGTCTGAGACTTGCTGACAGAGGCGTGGTTTTTGTCAGTGCAGGTATCTCGGAGGGCGAGAAGCAGATTTGTCGCGCACTGAGAGAGGCTGCTTTCCCGATGATTATTCTAATGAGTGAGGGCTTTCCTGCTGCAGATAGCCCGCACGCCAAGTACTACAAGCCGCAAGGTGTTTATTTTGAGACATGTGCGAAAGGCAAACTTTTGCTTATCGAACCTTCTTCATCAATTTATGATGATATAGGTATTGAGGCGGAAGTATTTGCCAAGGCCGGAACTCTTCCGCATACAGCTCTGCGTTACAAGTTCCTCGCCCTAAATGCGTTAATCCGCAGGCTTTGTAACATCCATTAGCCCCTTTATAGCGTCTATGCTTTGCGCATCCATGCGCAATAACTCGCGTCTATGCTTTACGCATCCATGCGCAATATCTCGCGTTTATGCTTTGCGCATCCATGCGCAAAATCTTCCCCTTTTCGCAAAAATCCGCTCTTCCCTCTTGCATTTATCGCAAAAAAGTAGTACCTTTGCAGCCATAAATCAGCTATCTATCTCGACAGATACACGATAGATATACGTTAGATATACGATATATTATACTAATTAACCCGTAACTACAATGATAATTAAATAATACTATGGCTAAAGTACAACCAGCCCTTCCGTTTGACCATTTCAGTGGCAAACTCTCTCGTAAAGAACGCATCGTCATGCGCACCCGTAATGGTCGCACGCACGCTTATGCTATCCAAAACCCCTATACCGGTCCTCTCGCCGAGAGCCGCAAACGCGCCATCAGCACGTTTTCCGAAGCCGTCCGCCTCTGCAAGACGGAGATGTCTGATCCCGACCGCCTCACCTATTGGAAGGACCGCTATTTTCAATACCGCAAAGCCGCAAACAAACATATAGGATGCGCCAATACCAATTTATCGGCACAACTTCGGACAAGTTCTATTCCACTCTCCGTGGCTTCATAATCGCCTCTCTTTCTGCAAAGTTCAAATATAATATACAAAAATAGTATGAAATCTGCGGAAAAATAAAAAAAATCGCAAATTTCTATTCAAATACTTGTATAAGTGGAAAAAAAATCGTAATTTTGTGCCACATTTCATTAAATGATATTATGAATATAAGACATATACAACTTAAAAACTTTCGTTGTTTTGAGAATATAGATATTCATTTGCATCCCCAAATGAATGTTATTGTAGGTGTTAATGGAACAGGTAAGACTTCTATTCTTGAAGCTATTAGAATTTTTATTGGTTCTATTTTCTCGGAATTTGATAAAATAGAAAACAAGATTGTTTCCCCTAGTATATTAGACGACGATGTTCGTTTAAATCATATGGAAAGACAATATCCAGTAGAAATAGAGGGCCGTATTGATACTGCTGCACTCTTTTCTGTAGAGGATTTATCCTGGAGTAGAATATTAGAAAGTTACAAAGGAAGGACTAAAACTAAGGGGAAGGATGCGAAACTGTTCTCTCAGCAAATCCAAAGTCTTATTCGAAATGGAGATACAATATCTGCAATACCAGTGGTTTCATACTATTCAACTAATAGATATAAAAAAGAGAAAAAGGATACTGGGTTAGAGGCAGATGGTAGCCGCCTAAGAGGGTATTACAATGCACTTGACACGACCACTAATATTTGGTTTTTCCTGAATATTATTAAGACAGAAACGTTATGGGAGTTGCAAGAGAATGAGAAATCTGTCGTCCTCAGTTTAGTTCGTAATGTCGTTAAGCAATGCGTTCCAGAATGTGTCGATTTAAAGCATGACATTAAACAAGATCGATTAATTATTACTCAAAAGAATGGAGAAACAATTCCATTTAATTCTCTATCGGATGGCGTTCGAAGTGTGCTTGCATTAGTTATGGAGATAGCATTAAGATGTTATTTGTTGAATCCCTCGCAGAGAGAAAAGGCACACTTGGAAACTCCGGGAATAGTTTTGATTGACGAAATTGATTTGCATCTTCATCCAGAATGGCAGTTGCATATTCTGGGTGATTTGATGAATGTGTTTCCTAAAATACAGTTTATAGTGACCACTCATGCTCCTCTTATTTTGAGTTCATTGAAAGATGGTGAGATATTTAGTATATCTGATTGCTCAATATATACATTCCCAAATCAATACAAACAGGCAACAGATCATATTCTCAATAATATGAATGTCACCGTGAATAACGATGATGCACGGCAAAAACTAGAACATTATCGATTGCTTATCGAACAAGGGAAAGGCAAATCTCAGGATGCTCTTGCATTAAAAGAAGAACTTGTCCATATTTATGGAGAAAATCATGAAGAGATTCGTCGGACAAATCTAATGCTACAATTATTTGATTAATTATGAGATATATAGCCAAGTCAAATAATTCTGATGCATTTGTGCTTTTAGAAAAAGCAAAGCAAGAGATGCGCAATGCTGGTATTTCATGTTTATATAATCATTTTAATGAGAAAGAGAATCTCAATAATATATTGAGACGCGAACAAAAACAAATATGTTGTTATTGCCAGCAGAGAATAGAGCATTATCAAGGGATAAATTTAACAGGCAGCCATAATGAACATTTTTTCCCAGAAACTCATTTCGAAAAAAAACAGTTAGATAACGATAATATATTTGCATGCTGTAATCGCACCAAAGGGTATGAAAAGAGGTTCCAGTATTGTGGAGAATACAAAGCAGATAATATTATAGAAGTCAATTTGCTTTTAGACGAGGAGTGTTCCCGCTATTTCAAATATAATGTAAATGGAGAAATCTTACCTAATAGTTCGATATACAATTCATACGATGAATTCATCCAACATAGAGAGCTATTGACTTCAGATCAATCAAAGGCACTCTCTATGATTGAAGGTTTGAATCTTAACGAGAAAGATTTAAAATTTCGAAGAAAAAACATTATATCAGACCTCTTTGAGAGTGCTAAATTTTTAAGTACGCACAAAATACAGCACAAAATACTAGTTTTGCACAACGAACAAGAAAGATATATTGAGTTTGTTGATCTAGTGATTTATTATCTACACATTATTCTTAATCTAAAAAATAAAAACAACTCATAGTTAGTCAATATGTTAACACCAATTCAAAAAGAGACATTCAAAGAGTTCTTGAGACAAATATTTCCTAAAGAACAAGCCGAGTATGAGACACTGATGTTTGATCTAGGATATGCCATCGGTGCGAAAGATAATAATGGCATTAAGGAAGCATGTGCGCGTTTGGTGAGTAAGGGAGTCCCAGAGGAACGTATTCAACAACTAATTGACTGTATACTTGATTGAAACAAGCCACTAAATGCTCTTGTTTGTATCAAAAATTATAAATCTGCATGTAAAGTGCAGATTTATTTGTATATGTCAAAATAATTTTGTAACTTTGCACCCGATTTAGGTGTATAACGCAGCGCGCGTATAATATTAGGCGCTCAAATCGCGGAATCCAACTTACGCCGATCTCCTTTTCAAAGGAGAGGGTAAGAGGGATTCAAAATGTATTGAAATAGCGTTTATTGACGCTTTGTGTTTGACGGTTCGAAAGCTTCGCAAACTTTACCGTATCAAGTCAAAACCAAAGTAACAATAGATGCCTATGGGTATGACTATAGTACCCGTCTTGCTGTTTCTTGGCAAGCGGTTTGTCATATCGGCGTAGGTTTCCTGTTGTTTATTTGACTTGATAGGTTAGCGAAGGCCTCGAACTGTGAGTAAGCAACACGAGGTCTGCGCTTTTTTGTGCGTGTATATAAACAAACTAATTAAAACATACGAACTTTTAAAGGTGCGCACGATACCTATAGTGTAGAGAATTATGAAAAAATCTATTTTAACCATTTTGATGTTGTGTAGTACTATTATGCTATTTGCAGAGTGGTATACATATGATGCAGTTGGTACAAATAAACTGCGAGTTGGCACAAAGGTGCGAGTAGGAGATATGTGGGGAGACAATTGGAATAACAAAGATTATAAAGTGGCAACAACTTTGACCAAAACCTCATTTGTTATTACTCTCTTTTCTCGTAATGATGAAGCATGGAATTATTATTGTAAAATAACCTTGAGGGATTTTGTGCTTCCAGACAAAAAGGCAAGAAAGGCTCAACAGAAAAGTAAAAAGTGGTTCAGTTATGATTGCGATGTGGAATTCTATTATAACGTGGAATATCCTTCTATCGAAGAATGTTTTGCTAATTATGGTGGATTTGTAGTTAATTCTAAGAATAAGGAAGCTAAAAAAAGGAAAGTAGAAGGTTCAATAATGTTGAATCCATATTTCTTTACAGCCGGAGATGAATTTGGTGATAACGAAGACGAAAAAATGGTAGTAAATTTGTTCTTTGACGAAGTAGGATACGCTATTTATTTCTTAGACCATCTTAAATTTCCCAATAAATGAAAAAGTATATTCTTATTATCGTAGTATGTATAATTGGCAGATCTACGATAGGCGCTCAAAGCACATATAATCCTGCAGTTGCCTCTCAGTCAAATAGTACGCATAATGTATGGGGGGTGCGCTGTTATCGTGCAAGCACTCTTGTTTTTTTTGAATGTGCTGCTTCCCGCTTTAAAGATAGTTCTTTTTCTATATCTTCTCATACTACTCTTACTTCTAATACGGGAAATATAAATTTACCCATAAAAAGTTGGGGTATGTATGATGCAGAAAACGATATTACTACTCAGCGAGATTTCAACAAATTATATACTATTGATGCCGGCACTTACAACATTTATGTAATGGAGTTTGATGCCATTCCATTAGGAGTTGAGAACATAACTATCTCAGAAAATCTTCCAAATGGATTCTTTTGGCGAGGTATCCAGATAAAGAATAGCCTTAAAATGGATGATATTGGAGGAAAAGATACTCCACCGACCATAAGAGGTGGAGGAAATAGTGGAAGCAAACAAACGGCAGAGGATTCTAATAGCTGGCTTGGTTCAGGTAGCGGTTTCTTTATCAGCCGTTTTGGTCATATAGCAACAAATTATCATGTGGTGGATGGGATGACAAAATTTCAAGTGGAATACTACCAAAACGGAAAGAAATATACATATCCAGCGAAGGTGATTTCTACAGATCCAAGCAACGATATGGCTATTATCCGCATTGACCACAAGGATTATAGTATGATTCCTGAAATCCCATATAAGTTTGCAACAAAAACAAAAGAAGTGGGCACCGATGTATTTACACTTGGCTATCCGCTTGCGTTTATAATGGGCGAGGAAATTAAATATACAAGAGGGGAGATTAGTGCAAAATCTGGTTTCCAAGGCGACATTCGCACTTACCAGATTTCTGTGCCGATTACGAACGGTAATAGCGGTGGACCTTTATTTGATTATGATGGCAACATAGTTGGTATTACGTCTTCCGGTTTGCGAAAAGATATTGCGGACAATGTCAACTATGCCATTAAGGCTATCTATCTGCAAACGCTTATTGATGCTTGCCAAGAGAATATTGAATTACCTACCGGTATTGATCTTACAGGCAAATCAAAGCCTGAAATAATAAAGGCTTTACAAGGATTCGTAGTATTAATCAAAGTAAAGTAATACTCTAAGTCACTAGTGTCAAAATATTATAAATTTATGAAAACAATTAAATCTTCAGTAGTGCTACTACTATTGCTAATCAGTTTCCCATCTTTCTCAGCTCAAAAAGATGAAATTAAAATCGGGTACATTGATAAAGAAGCATTGTTGGTTCAAATGCCGGAAATTACCAAAGTGAATGATTCTATCATGAAAGCCCAAAGTTCATATCAACAACAGTATCAACTATATGAACAAGAGTTGGCACAAAAGACAAAGTACTTAACGAAGAATAGAGAGACGATGTCAAATAACATGCTCATGCTAAAAGCAAAAGAGATAGATGATCTTAAACAGTATATGCAGTACCTCATGCAAATTGCTCAGGAAGATATGGTTATATTGCAAGGACGACTTTTAGAGCCGATTGAGAAAAAAATTGATGAAGCAATCGAAGCCGTTGGTAAAGAGAATGGTTTTACGTATATTACAAATGTGCGCTGGGATCAATATATACCATCTGCTATTCCTAACGCTCGTCCCATTTTGATTAATCATTATGATATAACACCCAATACGGCAAAAGGAGAGAAATTGTTTATTCCGACTGGAGAAGATGTAATGCCTCTTGTGAAACAAAAACTGCAAATACCGTAAAAATCACTTTCTAAATCATCTTTCCGAATACAAATCAAGCGATTTACTTGCATATGTCAAAAAAAGTAGTACCTTTGCACCCGATTTGGGTGCATCAAACGAACCGGCACAAGTTGTGAGCAGTTATAAACTAAGACATGGCTAAAAAGAACGACATAGTAAAAGCGACTTCAGTGCAGTTACAGCAGTTGGAGAATATTGAGAACTTAATTCGCGTCATCCGTGGCAAGCAAGTTATGCTTGATCGCGACTTGGCGCGGTTGTATGGAGTGGAAACACGACGTTTGAACGAACAGGTAAGGCGTAATATGGAACGCTTCCCTGAGGACTTCATGTTTCAACTTACAAAAGAAGAGTTTGAAAATTGGAAGTCGCAATTTGCGATATCCAATTACGATGAAGACATGTCCTCGCAATTAGCGACGACATCGGCTGAAAACATGAAGTCGCAAATTGCGATCTCAAGTGGAGAAGAAAAATGGAAATCACAAATTGTGATATCCAATTCTATAAAGATGGGGGCTCGCAACTTGCCTTACGCCTTTACTGAAAATGGTATAGCTATGCTCAGTAGTGTTCTCCGTTCTTCTCATCGCTAATCAAACCGATAGGATAAACCCAACCGCCCCGCTTAGTTAGCGAGGCGGTTTGTGTATCACGTTAGCTGCGAGATAAGCAATTAATGTTTTGATTTTGTAATGATATATGCGTAAGTTTCTTGCGTTTCCGTCTAAACTTTATACCATTCTTCGCAGAGGGAGCGGAGGAGGGGTTCGTTGCGGATGATGGCACGGAGGGCTTCGAGGGAACGGACATTGCGTTCGGAGTTCAGCCAGAGGCGCATATAACCGCCTTCGGCGTATTTCTCCAGCAGGTGTTCACGGGAACGGGTGTAGAGTGTCTCGAAGTCACCGTCGGGGTAGAGTTTGGCGGAATACGCCATCGTGCGGGCTATGACCGTTTCGGGGATGATCTGGCGGTCGGCTTCGGCTACAATCGCGCCGTAGATAGTTCGCGGCGGGTTCTTACCGCTGGCGCGGTGGTCCTCCACGGCATCGCGCATGACGAGGAGTTGCTCTTCTGTGAACCATTGCCGGAGCGTGTCGTCTGCCATGAGAATCTCGCCGGAATAGATATGGTGTTTCTCCCGGTCGAACCGCAAACCGAGGTCATGATACGCGGCAATGACATACGCCATCTGTTCGTCGGCGTTGTGCGCCCGCGCTAACTGGAGGCTCTCACGGATAACCGCCTCGGCATGGTCACGTTTGTGTCCGCCGTCAAAGGCGTCGTACTGCGGCAGAATGGTCTGCTCAATGTATTCCTGAAGGGTCATTTTAGTCGTCAATGCGGATGAACTCGAATTTGCGGTTGAACTTCAGATCGAGACCGTTATTCAGTTCGGCTTTATAGCCGCGGTCATCTTTGCCCCATTCGGTAATGAAAGCATTCGGGAAGTTAGTTTTGACATAGGCCAGCACGGGTTCCGGAACAAGCGCAGAGGGCACTTCCGTCTGTTTGCAATCCACTTTCTGCAACTCGCCGTCTTCGTTGAACTCGATCGTGCGGCCGTCATTGAAACGAACTTCGTATTCGTCGTCAAAAAAACCTTTATCTAACAGGACATACGCAATCTGCGTAGCATCGAAATGGGCAGCCACGATGGCTTTCGCCGGTTCGGGAACTTGGTCATAAGTGATCACTTGATCCTTAGCACGAGCTGTGAAGGAGCATGTCAGCGCAAGCAGCGCTACGAATAAATTCTTCTTCATAATTGTACGTTTTTGTAGGTTAAAATGTTTTCAAATAGAACAATACAAAAATTATGCCATATATCAATTTGTGTAAAAAAACATCTACAATCTTGCGTATTCCAAAAAAAAGTAGTACCTTTGCACGCTGAATAAGAAAAACCCGTCAGGGCATATAGTGGTATATGAAATTTCGTGTTTTACCCATAGTGGCTATTCTGTTCGTTGCTTTGGCAATGGTTGTGCAGTGTGTTATCTCCTTCTCCTTGGAGAAAGAGCACATCAGCGAGGTTGTGGAATACAAAATGCAGTTGGCGCAGAAGGACTTCTTCTACGAGTTGTTGGGTTTTCATAACGCGGCTGACGAGATGCGGAGATATGTCCTTGCGCATCCCGGCAATGAGCGAGAGTTGTTGGAGGCAACGCGTTCGACGATAGATCGCTATCCGCACATCGACAATATGTTCGTTAAGTTTGCTCCGGGTGTGTATAAGGGTAAAGAGAGCAATTATTTCCCGCGTACATACCGTTTTCATGGTCGGAAAATCACTACTGCACAAGGCTCTGACAGTTTGGATTACTATGCGCGAGATTGGTATGCGGGTGCGCTGCGCTGCGACAGTAACGGATATTGGTCGGAGCCGTATATAGGTGCCAGTACGCAAACGCTGATTGCTTCCCATTCCATCAAAATAGAAGACGAAGATGGGCAATTAGTGGGCGTAGTGGGAAACGATTTTACGATTGAGTGGATCAAAGATATTCTTCAGGACATCAAACCTCACAAAGAAGCGGTATGTCTGATTCACAGCACGGACGGATCGTTCATCGCTTCCTCCGACAACAGTACACAGGAGAATGAGATTCGGTATCAGAGCGACAAACTGCATTGGAGGGTCTATTCGCAAACGATGTACCCGATTAACATGCAGCTGATGATTGCCGTGCCGAATTATATCATCTGGCAGAGTATCAAAGGGAGAAGTATTATCACGCTTTGCGTCCTGATTATCGGTATTGTAGTGCTCGTCCTGCTTTTCCGCAGGATAGCGAGGAATGAGAAAGCGTACCTTCAGGTGGAGAATGAACATAAGCTGATACAGAACGAGATGGAGATAGCGCGTAATATCCAACGGGGTATTTTGGCGCATGATTTCATCGATGACGAGCAGCTTTCTCTCCATGCTACGCTGGTGCCGATGCAAAGCGTCGGAGGTGATTTGTATGATTTCTACCGGGATGGCGATTACGTCACTTTCATCATCGGCGACGTCAGCGGCAAAGGTATGCCGGCTGCTATGTTCATGAGCTCTACCGTTACGCTTTTCCGTGCTACCGTCAAGCATCACCTGTCTCCGAATGTGATCATGGAGGAGATCAACTCCACGCTCTCTGCGAATAACAGCCAGATGATGTTCGTCACCGCTTTTATAGGCCGGCTTCATCTGCCTACGGGGCAGTTGACGTACTGCAATGCCGGACATCTGCCGCCTCTTCTTGTCAAGGAAGGGAAGTGCCAGTGGTATGAGATGAAGGAGGCGAATATCATTTTAGGTTTGGATAGCACGTACCAATTCACGGAACAATCCATGACGCTGGAACATGGCGAGCAGATCATCGTCTTTACCGATGGTGTTACCGAGGCGGAGAATGCCCAAAAAGAGTTATTGGGATTTGATCTTCTGTTGGAGCAGTTGCATGCCGTTCCGCAGCCGATTGACGATCAAACGGTTTATGATGTGGTATGCCGGTTCAGCGCCGATGCAGAACAATCGGACGACATCGCAATTATGAACATCACCCGTAAATAAACAATTCAGTTTTTTCGTTTGTCTTATTTGAGGCGCAGGAATCCGATGCCGAAACGTTCCACCGCGGCGCGTTCGAGATCTTCGCGCACCGAAGGGTCGGCTATGCTGATCAGGGCTTTTGCGCGGTCTGCTAATGGCAGGTTGCGCAGATAGACGATGCCGTGCTCCGTAGCGATATACTGGGCTTGGAAACGGGTGGTAACCACACCGGCTCCGGGCGCCAGACGTGCCACGATTTTCGATTGTCCTTTTGATGTCATACTCGGCAGGGCGATGAAGCATTTGCCTCCTTCCGACAGTGCGCCTCCGTACATGAAATCGTGCTGTCCGCCCACGCCGGAGATGATGGTCTCGCCGATCGAGTCAGCGCATATCTGTCCGGTCAGGTCCACCTCTACAGCCGAGTTGATTGCCATCACCCGCGGGTTCTGGCGAATGATCTGCGGGTCGTTGGTCCAGGCTACGTCTCGGATGACGAAATCGCGGTTGCCGTCCACGTAATCATACAAATGCCGCGAGCCTAAGATGAGGCTTCCCACGGATTTGCCGGGCAACACTTTCTTGAGGCTGTTGTCGATGACGCCGCTTTCGATGAGCGGCAGTACACCATCGGTGATGGCTTCTGTATGCAGCCCTAAATGCTGATGGTTGCGCAGGGCATTGATGACCGCATTGGGTATGCCACCCACGCCGATCTGCAGCGTAGCTCCGTCCGGGATCTCGGAGGCTACATAGTTGCCTATTTTCGTCTCAATCTCGTTGGGAACAGGTGTCGGCACTTCGACCAAAGGCACATCTCCGCGGCACATGGCGCTGATCTTGCTCACATGGATCACGGGATCGCCGAAGGTACGAGGCATGTATTTGTTCACCTGCGCAATAACCACTCTCGAGCACTCTGCGCCGGAGAAAGCGATGTCGGCTGAGATACCGAAGGAACAGTAACCTTCCTCGTCGGGTTCGCTCACGTTGAGGAACGTCACGTCGACCGGAATCTGTCTGCTACGGAAGAGGAAGGGCACTTCGCCCAAGAAGGCAGGAATAGTGTCTGCAACGCCTTCGCGCATCGCTTTACGCAGTGTATTCGGCACAAAGATCGACAGGGCGCGGAAGGAATCCATCAGTTCGCGTTTGGCGTACGGCGCATCGTCCGGGTGAATACCGAAACCGGAGATGAGTTTCACGTCCCGCAACTCTGCTGCGCGTTCGGTCAGGGCGTTCAGCAGCACGGTAGGAATACTGGTACTACCTTGTACCACGATGGTGTCTCCGGACTTGACGAGGCTTACCGCCTCGGCGGGACTAACGTATTTCGGGCAGTTCTGAGGGGTCATGGGGATCATATAAACTAAAATCTTCGTTGAACTTACGCAATCTCTCGTCTAACACTTCGTATTGGTCTTCTCGGATGGTGGAAGCACATCCCCGCATGCCTTCGCGTTGCGCTCCGGTGCTCTCCAACGCGATCGCGGACACGCCGTAGTAGATCAGTTTGTTCACTAATTTCTTGCCGGACCAATCCCGGTAGCCGAAGGTGAAGAAGAAACCGTCGCCCACATCCTGGCCGTTCGCATCTTTGTCATAGACGATATGGAAACCGTTCTTTATCAGTATCTCCTTAATCTTATGTGCGCGACGCGCGTATTCGCGCGTGTTGTCCACATAGCGTAATCTGCCCTCGCAAGCCGCTTGCAACATCGCCGCCATACCGTGTTGCACGGAGTGGCAGACACCGCTGGAGAGTACGTACAGGAAGAAATAGGAGAAACTTTGCAGCAGTTCGCCGCTGTTCTGTAACCGCTCTGCCAAGGCCGGATAAACGCGTTTTGCCAAGACGGGATCTATAGCCACGAAAGCGGCTCGTTGGCCGGCATAGCTGAAAATCTTCGAGCAGGAGATGATCTGGACGCAGTTGTGGGTATAGTGTCCGACGGAAGGCTGGTAGGGCTCGGCGTACGGGTGTCCGCGATCCGGGTCACGGAAGTCCATATTCAGGTAGGCGAGATCCTCCATGACGATCGCGTCGTACTGGGTTGCCAACTCGCCGATGGTGCGTAACTCGTCGTCTGTCAGGCATGCCCAAGTAGGGTTGTTGGGGTTGCTGAACAAGATACCGGCTATGCGACCGCTTTTCAAGTGGCGCTCCAGCTCGTCGTGCAGTTTCTCTCCGCGGAAATCAGCTATGTCAAAGGCGTCTATTCTACTGCCGATGACGCGGCTTTGCATCTTCTGCACGGGGAAACAGGGGTCGAGGAACAAGATGGTATCTTTGCCCGGTTGTAAGTTCGTGAGCATCATATTCAGCGCAAAAGCGGCTTGCATGGCTCCTACGGTAGGGAGGATACACTCGGGCGGACGGGGGAGGTTGATGAACGCCCGGACAAATTCGGAACCCCATTTCTTCACTTCAGGGATACCGATGATATTCGGGTAGTGGGAAGCACAGCCGTTGAGCAGCGCCCGGTGTTCGGCTTCGATACCTATTTCCGAAGCCGGCAGACCCGGTTCGCCCAACGCCATGTTGACATACTCCACGCCCGTCGCCTGCTCGATGTTGCGCACTACGCCAGCCAACTGACGGATACTTGCGGTCCCTAATTCATTGAAATTACGCAGACCGAATTGCCGACAAATACTGTCAACGATATGTTTATCTAACGGAATTTGCATAAAGACATTTATTCATTTTCTCATTTACTCATTTGGAAGCCGGCTTCGACGGCGGCTAAGTTGGTCTTCACTACGGCTTCTCCTTTGCGGGCGAAGATACGTGCTACTCCGGCGGTCATTTTGTCGTGCTCGATGCCGAGCATGGGGATTGCGGCTCCGAGCAACACCATGTTAGCCGCTTGTGCGGGAGCACCTGCTTGTTTGGCAAGCGTGTCCACATCGAGCAGCACGTGGTTTTTGTGTGCGCGGATACGCGCCAGAACGGATTCCAAGTCCGGGTAGTTGGGAATATTGAGGAACGGCACACACGAGGTTACGATCCATCCGTCGGGACGGAGGTAGTCGATGTAGCGCAGCGCTTCCATCGGCTCCAAGGAGATGATGAGGTCAGCGCCGCCTTTGGGTATGAGGTCGCTCATAATCGGTTCGGACGACAAGCGAAGGTTCGATTGCACATCTCCGCCGCGTTGCGACATTCCGTGTACTTCCGCCTGTTTGAGGAAGAGACCTTCCTGCAAGGCGGCTTCTCCTATAACGGTGGCGATGGAGAGGATTCCTTGTCCGCCCACACCTGCCAGAATAATATCCTTTTTCATGTACGATTTAACGATTTACGATTTAACAATTCGTCAATGTTTAGCGGCTTTAAGATGACGTTTCAATGTTTGTATGCATTCGCGTCGTGCGATGACGACGGACGGACCCGGGTAGTTGATCTCCTCACGCAGTACGGCTTTGATCTCCTCCATGTTCTTGGGCAGCGGAACGACCACGCGTACATGTTCGGGCGCAACGCCTAATCCGCAGCAGATTTGCTCCAGGCGTCCTGTTCCGGCGCTGTCCTGTCCGCCAGTCATTCCTGTGGTCAAGTTATCGGAGATGAGAACGACCACGTTCGCGTTCGCGTTCACACAATCCAAGAGACCGGTCATACCCGAATGGGTAAACGTGCTGTCTCCGATGACAGCAATCGCGGGATGTTGGCCAGCATCGGCGGCGCCTTTCGCCATAGTGACCGAAGCGCCCATCTCTACGCACGCATGAATGGCGTGGAAAGGCGAGAGCGCGCCTAAGGTATAGCAACCGATGTCTCCGAAGATCCTCGGGGTGGGGTATTCGCGTGCCACTTCGTTGAGCGCTGCGTACATGTCGCGGTGTCCGCATCCCTGGCAGAGAGCAGGCGGACGTCCTACTACGATGGTCTCTTTCTCGCGTGTGGGAAGCGGCTCGAGGCCCAAAGCCAGCCGTACGCTGTCCGGCGTCAGTTCACCCATACGCGGCAGGTCGCCCGTCAGACGGCCTTTGATAGCCACCTCGGAAGGCACTAAGCCGCGAAGGAGTTCTTCCACTACGGGCTGACCTTCCTCAGCCACTAATATCTCTTTCGCGCCGTCCTTTACCATTTGGTCGATCATCGTTTTGGGAAGCGGATATTGTGTCACGCGCAGGATAGAACAACCCATCGCCGGGTCGTAGTTCTCCATGAGGTAGTTGTACGCAATACCGGTGGTAAGAATCGCTTTTTGTGGATTCGTGCCGCGCATATAACTGTTGAAGCCCGCGCGCTCGCTCTCCTCCGTAAAACGCGGCTGAGCCGCTACGAGTTCGGCGTAGTTACGTTTGGCAAAAGCAGGTAACAAGATGAAGTGGTTGACATTCTCCGGCATAGACATGGCGTTCTGCTCTTTCGGCGCGTCGGCGGTCTCCACCACGGCGCGGCTGTGTGCCATGCGTGTGGTGACGCGCAGCAGAACGGGTGTCTTGAGCCGTTCACTGAGGTCGAATCCGTACGCCATCATATCGTACGCTTCCTGTTGGTTACCGGGTTCGAGACAGGGTATCATAGCGAACTTCGCATAGAACCGGCTGTCCTGTTCGTTTTGAGAGGAGTGCATGGACGGGTCGTCTGCCGCCACGACAATCAGACCTCCGTTGACGCCCGTGATGGCTGCATTCATAAAGGCATCTGCGCACACGTTCATGCCCACATGTTTCATGCAGACGAGCGCACGCTTGCCCATGTAGGACATACCTAAAGCCGCCTCCATGGCGGTTTTCTCGTTGGCAGCCCACCGGCAACAGATGTCCAGTGAGAGATGGCTTACGGCTCCCTGAATGTACTCCGTGATTTCTGTACTCGGCGTGCCCGGATAGGCATAGACACCGCTCAAACCGGCATCGATGGCTCCTTGCGCAATCGCCTCATCGCCTAACAATAGATGTTTCATGGTTTGGATTTGTATTAGTTAGTGTTTTTCGCCGCAAAGGTAATAAAAATAATTGACATATGCAAATAAATTTTATTTTTTATCCCGAAAAAACTTGCATATATGCAAAAAATGTAGTATCTTTGCAGCGTAAAACCTTAAATTTTATAGTGAATATGGAACTTCCTTTTGCAGAATCGTGGAAAATCAAGATGGTAGAACCCATCCGTAAGTCTTCGCGCGAAGAACGAGAGAAATGGCTTCGCGAGGCGAAGAACAATGTCTTCATGCTCCGTTCGGAGCAAGTGTACATCGACTTGCTGACCGACTCGGGAACCGGCTCTATGTCCGACCGCCAATGGGCGGCGATGATGACGGGTGACGAGAGTTATTCGGGTGCGCGCTCGTTCTTTGAGTTCAAAGAGGTGGTAACCGCGCTCACGGGCTTTGCGTATGTTATTCCTACTCACCAAGGCCGTGCGGCGGAGAACGTGCTTTTCTCCTATCTGGTCAAACCCGGACAGGTTATTCCGGGTAACGCGCATTTTGACACCACCAAAGGCCATATAGAGGCACGCAAAGCTTTTGCAGTTGATGTGACCTGCGACGAAGCGAAAGATACCCAGTTGGAGGCTCCTTTCAAGGGCAATGTGTCGCTGGAGAAGCTGGAGAAAGTGCTGCGTGAGAACAAAGGCAATGTGCCGTTTATGGTTCTGACGGTTACGAATAATACTGTAGGCGGTCAGCCTGTTTCGATGGCGAATATCAAGGCCACCTGCGAACTCTGTCACCAATACGGCGTGGCGGTCAATATGGATTCTGCGCGGTTTGCGGAGAACGCTTATTTTATCAAGACCCGCGAGCCGGGATATGCTGACAAGAGTATCAAGGAGATTGCGAAGGAGATGTTCTCTTATGTGGATTCGATGACGATGTCCGCCAAGAAAGACGGTCTGGTGAATATGGGCGGATTTATCGCGACGAACAAAGCGGAGTGGTACGAAGGCTGCAAGCAGTTCTGTATTCCTTTCGAGGGTTTCCTGACTTACGGCGGTATGAACGGACGGGACATGGCGGCTTTGGCAGTCGGTCTTATGGAGAATACGGAATTTGACATGCTTGATACGCGTATCCGGCAGGTGCAATATCTGGCAGCCAAACTGGATGAGTATGGAATTCCGTATCAGCGTCCAGCGGGCGGTCACGCCATCTTCGTAGATGCGGACCGAGTGCTTGACCGTATCCCCAAGGAAGAGTTTCCGGCGCAGACCTTGACCTGCGAGCTCTATCTGGAAGCGGGAATTCGTGCGTGCGAGATAGGTTATATACTTGCGGACCGTGATCCGGTGACCCGCGAGAATCGCTTTGGCGGACTGGATTTTGTGCGTCTGTGTATTCCGAGGCGTGTCTATACGAACAATCACATGGACGTCATCGCCGCGACCCTCAAGAACGTCTATGACCGCCGCGAACAGATCACGCGCGGACTGAAGATCACCAAAGAAGCTCCGCTGATGCGTCATTTTACCGTCGAACTCGAACGGCTGTGACAAGAGTACTGTTTTTGCCATTCTGCAAGGGTGGCTGATTTCTATTACAAGAGTGTGTCTAAGAAGAGATACACTCTTTTTTTGTGCTGCGAGGTTGATGTTTTAATGGGGTGGGGAGAGGGTTTTCTCCCGTTTCTCTCCCGTATCTCTTCCGATAATCACCCATGAATCACCCATGAATCACCCATGAATCACCCATGAATCACCCATGAATCACCCATAGTTATGTACGGAGATACACACACGCACACGCACGCACTTTCACGCGCAGACAAACAACGCGCAGACAAACAAGATACTTATTATAGGTGATACATAATTATAAGAGGTCAAAAATTATCAAAAATTGAACAAAAATTGAATGAAAATGAAACAAAAATCACTTTTATAGTTGTATATTTCAAAAATTATTAGTATCTTTGCAGCGACAAACGATTAGAAACGTCGAAACCAGATAGCAAATCGGAAACCAGACGAGATAAAATGGGGACAGAGAGCAGGAAGGAGTAAAAAAACTATGTGAATGCAACTGCGTGAATGCAACTGCGTAATAAAGGAAATGGTGTAAAGGAAATGGCGAAAGGAATTAACAAAACTCAGTAGCGTCTATTAAAAAGTAAATAAAAGTAGATAAACACTTTGAGTGCTTTAGGAGCGATGCTCCTCGAACAAAGAGTTACCAAAACTCCCTTGTGAGTAAACTCCCAGAT
>ONPG01000001.1 GCA_900319645.1 uncultured Bacteroidales bacterium | reverse complement strand
GTCCTCTTTGGTGTAGATCGGCTTGACGTCGATGAGTTCCGGCGTCTGCCAGTCGGCGTTGTTCGGGCCAACAACCTTGCTGGCCGAAACTTGCTTAATATCAATTTGTTTAAAATCAGGTTTCATTGTTGTTCTGATTTTGATGGTTAATAATTTGCGTATTCGAGTGTTTTTAAGAAAAAAAACTATAAAACCCCTTGTGTATGCTTTGTGTGTTTGGGCCTACGCGGCCTGAGCGTACTTGCCTCTTAATTCGCGCTTGTGAGCGAGCTCCCAGCGCGCCTTAACAGCCAATTCCGCAGCAGCTTTTGCTGCTTTCAAACACCCTAAATCATTCACTTCGGACATAAACATAAAAAACAATTTAAAATATCAGTTTTGTTATACTTGCGTACCTTTAATCAAATGATACAATTCCTTCCCTCTATCCCATAAACCAAGCAACAAGCCCAGAATACCGATAGCAACTCCTGTCTTGCATGCCAAGCAACCGCAATACAACAATTTCATCATACATAAGTACGAGAAAGAGAAAACCAATACAAGTAACAATTTCGCTGACCAAAGAACGTATTTCATTGACAAACCTCCTTTTTACATTCAAAGATTAACTCTCTGCAAACAAGACCATTAGGGCGTTTTACGATCTGTCTTTGTTTTGGGGCTTCCGGTATTACATAGCATCCACTCTTGAGACTCATGTCTGCGGTTTTCTGTAAATCAGTATTCCATGAATCGGTGTCCACAAACAACAATCCTGCTTTTTTATAGGCATCGGCGTCTATGTCAAGCAACAAAGTCCAAGTACTATCGTTCAGGTGAGTCAAGGGAACAAAACGCTCGCTATATTGCTTCGGGCAGTTCCATATCCACGCGTACATATTTTTCCACGTAGGAGAGGTAACGGTGATGGAAACCGGCTTCGACTGCGCAAGCAAGCATGTGCTCCAAGCTACCACACTGAATAATAATACTATCTTTCTCATGCGAAAATTGTTTTTTATGTTTTTTTCTTAAAACCAATTACTTTTTCAACAACTGTGCATTAAGGGCTTTCAGTGTCTCGAGGACGTTGCAACGGACGTGGATGAAGTTGGTGATGCCGAGCTTCTGGAGGTCCTCCATGCACGCCGGAGCACCGGCAACGATGAAGAGCTCTTTGGCGTTCTGGAGTTTTTTCCAGGCTTTGGGCGCGAGGTCGGCATACTCGTCGTCAGACGAACAGAGGACGATGATGTCCGCTTTCGCCTTGCGGGCAGCCTTGATACCTTCGGCGATGGTAGCAAAACCGTTGTTGTCGATGACCTTATAACCTGCGCACGCGAGGAAGTTACAACTGAACTGCGCACGCGCGATACGCATAGCGAGGTTACCGATGGTCAGCATGAACGCAATCGGCTGTTTCTTAGCCGCTTCGGTCTCGAGACGGAGTGCCTCGAATTCTTCTGCTGCACGTGCAATCGGCAGCGTAGCAATCTGCGGCTCGCAAGCACCCTTGCAGCAACAGGTCTTATCGGATTTCTTAATCTTTTTCCCTGCTTTCTCGGTGAAGTTCGGGAACTGGTTCGAGCCAAGGAGCACCTCTTTGCGTTTAGCAACGTCAGCGAGACGCGCTTTGAGGTTAGCTGCCATGTGCTCTTGTACCTTGCCTTCGGAAACGAGCTGGTACATACCGCCGCGCTCTTGGATGTCAAGGAACTGCTTCCATGCCTCGGCCGCGATCGACGCCGTGAGGTTCTCCAGGTAGTACGAACCCGCTGCGGGGTCAACGACCTTATCGAAGTGTGCCTCTTCCTTGAGCAGCAGCTGCTGGTTACGGGCAATACGCTCGGAGAAATCCGTCGGTTCTTCGTAAGTCACGTCAAACGGTGTGACGGTGATCTCATCCACACCTGCGAGAGCCGCACTCATGGTCTCGGTCTGCGAACGAAGCAGGTTCACATACGCATCGAAGACGGTCATGTTGAAACGGCTGGTCTCGGCGCTGACGTTCATCTTAGCGGCGTTGCGGAGAGCAGTCGTGAAGATCGGGTCTTTGTATGCCTCGACGATCTTTGCCCACAGCAGACGGCCTGCGCGGAACTTAGCTATCTCCATGAAATAATTGCCGCCGATACCCATATTGAAACGGATAGCGTTGGCTGCGCGGTAGTTCGGGATGCCTGCCTCGGTCATCATCGTCATGTACTCGGCACCCCAAGCGAGAGCGTACGCGAGCTCCTGAGCCGCATAAGCGCCGGAGTTATTGAGGATGACGCTGTTGACGCCTACTACGCGGTAACCCGGCAGCGACTTGGCTGCTTTGACGGTCTCGGCGATCTTCTGAGATACCTGCTCACGGGTCAGCGCTTTGCCCTTGAGGAGCATGTTCTTGATCGGATCGACGTTGATAGAACCGATAAGACCCTTGGTGTCATAACCCATGCGGCCGTAGTAACGCACGAGGATGTTCGCCAGCGTCGGCGCTGCACACGCGCAGATGCTGAAGTTGATAGCCACCGCCGGAGCGTAGATACCGTTCAGCAGCGTCTTGATGAAATGGTACGTCAGTTTGTCTTTGTCGAGACAGAAACCGAGGGACGTGATACCTTTGTTGAGCACCTCCAGCGCTTTCGCGTTCGCCTTGCGAGCGTTCTTGCACGCGCAGTCCTCACGGCGGTAGAACGGCTGCACGTTGAATCCTTCCGGCGTGCGCCATACCAGCTTCTTGTCGAAGTCGGCACCTTTCAGGTCAGCGATGATTTTGTCCTTCCACACTTGCGTGGAGACCGGAGCAAAATCCGCTAACATGTTTACTTTGTTGTCTGCCATGATTAGAATTAGTTTATTGTTGTTATTGAATTGATTTTTCTTTTTCGTGATCTCGTGATCTCGTGACGACGTGATCTCGAGGATTTCTTTCGTGACGACGTGATCTCGAGGTCTCGTGATCTCGATCTATCCGAATTTTCTCGTCCCGTTACAATCGGGATAGCCGCTGCAACTCCAGAACGGTTTGCCGGAGTTGACGCCTTTCTTCGCCATTCGTTTGAGCATCGGTTTGCCGCATTTTGGACATAGCGGCGCGTCCTCGGTGAGGCTTTCTTCTGTCCGCTGTTTGAGCCGTTCTGCGGTCAGTGCCTCGGTAAAACCGCCTTGCTCTTTGAATGATTGCAGGCTGGCTTCAATCTGCTTTTTGAGCATAAGGATCAGCCGATCGCACAGCACTAACATACAACGCGCTACGGTCAACGAATCCTCGGACGTAAGCCAGGGGTCAAACTTGTGTTTCTGCGCGAGTATATGCAGGCTGCTTTGATAGAGCACATCGTCATTGTACGGTATTTTATCGAGTGGAATAGCCTGTATCTGCTGCATTTCCGGCGAATGAATTGACCACGGTGTTTGCTCGTGTTGCAGGATCCAGTTGGTGTAATCGTTGGCAAGTTCGGCGAGGCTGGCACGTGCCACGTCGGTCAGTTTCATCTCTGTCTCGCGGCTTGTGTAGTGGCGCGAAGCACCTTCGGCTATGTTGGCAGTGCCGGAACGAGCTGCTTGCGTCATCTGGTCAAACTGGCGTCCGCACGGGTCGTTCTTCAGATTCAGGAATCGCTTGCAGAAATCCTGTGTCGCGAGTTGAATGATGTTCGCAAACACCCACGTGTCAAGCCAAAAATAGGACAGCGTGCCGATTTTCATGATAATATCTTTTTTTTGATGTTATTATTTATTCGTGGTCTCGTGATCTCGTGACAACGTGATCTCGAGGATTTCTTTCGTGACGACGTGGTCTCGTGATCTCGAAGGTTTCTTTTTCGTCGTCTCGTGATCTCGTAATCTCGTGTTTTTTTCCAAAACAGCCACAAAGTTACTGCTTTTTTTTGATACGCGCAAATATTTTGGCTAAAAAGTGCGAGATTTTTATCTTTTTAGCCGTTTTGGCAGTATTGGGAGCGGTTTTATGCGATTTTTGCAGCAATATGCTGGCTGTACAAACTCGCAATTAGTGCTTTTAAGCCCTTTTCTCGCTCCGCATATCCGTTGTGGGGATATTTTCGGTCAAAAAAATATACGATTATTAAGATTCTTGAATCCTTTACGTTGTACCTTCAGCCGCCTAAGATATGCTCGACACATGCTCGGCCTATGCTAACAATGCGCCATCAGCAAAAGTTTACTATTATTAATATCGCACAAACGAAAAAAATACGCAGATAGGCATGCAAAACACGTGAAAATGATAAAAAATGTGCGCACGTGCTTGCATATGTTAGAAAAAAGTTGTACCTTTGCGCATAATTTGGGATATTATGGGCAAAAAGAAAAATTTACCTCTTATTGAGAACGTAGAAATAACCGGTGTAGCAGCGGAAGGCAAAGCCATTGCTAAAGTACAAAGGGACGAAGTACAAAGGGACGAAGTACAAGGTACGAAGGAACAAAGTACGAAGGAACAAAGCGGCATGGTTGTATTTGTGCCGAATTGTGTTCCCGGCGATGTGGTGGATTTGCAAGTGACGAAGAAAAAACACTCGTTCATGGAAGCTCGTGTCGTACGGATTGTTCGTCCGTCCGCCATCCGTTGCGAGGCGCGTTGCAAGCATTTCGGTGTATGCGGCGGGTGCAAATGGCAGATTTTGCCATACGAAGCACAGCTCCAATACAAGCAACAGCAGATAGTTGACAATCTCACCCGAATCGGCAAAATTGCATTGCCGGAAATAAGTCCTATATTAGGGAGCAAGCATATCTATGCCTACCGTAACAAATTGGAATTCAGCTGCTCAGACCGTCAATGGACACAGGAACCACCCAAATCGGGTCCTGAAGGCAGGGTATATGAACCGGGAATAGGTTTTCATATCCCGGGTGCTTTTGACAAAGTGCTGGACATAGAAGAGTGTCATCTCATGCCGGAGATCAATAACCAAATAAGGAATTGCGTGCGTGCATATGCGCGTGAGAAAGGCATGACGTTTTACAACGAGCATACTCATGAAGGTATGCTACGCACACTCATTCTCAGGAACAACCACCAAGGAGAGATGATGCTCATCGTGGTTTTCGGACAGATGATCAGCCATCAGCCCTTGGCTTTCGGTTTGCTGGAGGAGTTGCATCAGCAATTTCCGGAAATAGTGTCCCTACTCTACGTAGAAAACACCAAATACAACGACACCATCGGCGACCAGGAAGTGAAGGTCTATTTCGGTGCGGACCATATCTTTGAGGAGATGGAAGGATTGCGGTTCAAAGTAGGTCCCAAATCGTTCTACCAGACCAACACCGAACAGGCTTACGAGCTATACAAAGTAGCCCGTGATTTTGCCTCGCTCACCGGCAAAGAGTTGGTGTATGACCTATACACCGGAACCGGTACGATCGCCAATTTCGTAGCTCGGAAAGCACGTCAAGTCATAGGCATCGAGTACGTCCCGGAAGCCATAGAAGACGCCAAAACAAACGCGAAGATAAACGGTATTAAAAACACATTGTTCTTCGCAGGAGATATGAAAGATATTTTGAATGATTCGTTTGTGGAGCAGTACGGACGACCGGATGTGATTATCACCGATCCGCCACGCGCCGGAATGCACGAGGATGTGGTCAATGTGATTCTAAACGCCGCCCCTCAACGAATTGTTTACGTGAGTTGCAATCCTGCCACTCAGGCACGCGATTTGCAACTGTTAGACAAGAAATACCGCGTTAAAAAAGTTCAACCCGTGGACATGTTCCCGCACACGCAGCATGTAGAGAACGTGGTCCTGCTGGAACTAAAAAGTGAAAGCGTATGAAACTGTTACTGATTGTATTAAACATCTTCTTCGTTTCGTTTACCGACAAGCCGACAGTTAGCCAACCGGCACTATCTGAACGCGCTATGACGCAACGCGAGAAATGGCAGGTCGAGTTGGACGAAATGGATTATCCGGTTGATGCTGGTTATCTGGATAGTCTGGTCTCGAAAGGCGCCAAAGTGATGCACACCAGCCGATGGATGAATGGCGCGACTGTAGAGATGAGCGACTCAATAGCCAAAATTGTGGCAGAATGGGACTTTGTAGCCGATATAGAAATCACACGCGACAACAGTTCACCACGTGCGTTCGCGCCTGCACTCAAATGTCCGAATCAGGTACAAGACATGGAGATCGAACCGACGATTGCACAGACAGACAAACAACTGAACCTGTACAATCTGCTGCCGTTACACAGAGAAGGCTTTGAGGGTCAAGGTATTGTGATGGCAGTATGTGACGGTGGATTCTACAAAGCGGATACGCTGAGTTGTTTCCGGCAAAGCGAATTGGAATTGGGTCATTACGACTTCACAGACGATACGGACGATTTCTACGGAGCAACAGGAAATCACGGTACCATGTGTCTGAGCGCCATCTCCGGCAAAACAATCGGTTTTACAGGTGCCGCCACCAAAGCCCAATACTATCTGATGCGTTCAGAGGAATACAGCACAGAGTCGCGCAAGGAGATGGACAATCTGGTAGCGGCATTGGAGAAAGCAGACTCGTTAGGAGTGAATGTTTTCTCGGTATCGCTGGGATATTATATGTTTGACAACATTAGTTGGGACATCACTCATGAAGCGCTGGACGGCGTCACGTCCCGTGTAAGCCGTGCAGCCACTATAGCCGCCCGCAAAGGCATGCTTGTGTGCGTAGCAGCCGGCAATGAAGGGAATACTCCCTGGCAGAAAATCTGTTTGCCAGCTGATGCCGACAGCATTCTCACGGTAGGCGCCGTTGACCAAGAAGGCGTGATAGCAGATTTCTCCGGATACGGGCCTTCCGCAGACGGGCGCATCAAACCCGAAGTCTGCGCCGTGGGCGCTCAGACCGTACTCCTGTCTCCCAAAGGAAAGATAGTCCGCTCGAACGGGACCAGTTTTGCCGCTCCGCTCATAGCCGGTATGGCCGCCTCGTTATGGTCTGCCTTACCAGACGAAAATGCCATGCAGATCCGCGAGCGTATTCTCCGCTCAGCAGACCGGTATCATGATCCCGATCCGATACGATATGGTTATGGCATTCCCGATGCATGGAAAGCCTATACGATGCAAACAGAAGGCTGCAGCGTGCCAACAGAGTCCACCAAAAACGAGGTTCGCAAAGTCATTCGCGGCACGGAAATGTTCATCATCAGACACGGACATGTGTATAATCTTGCCGGACAACTTGTGCAATAAGTGCACAAAAAAAGGGTAAGCTGGCTACATCGCACCGCTACAACCTCCTACCCTTGCTTCGGTCAAGACCTGGGGGAGTTCAGAGGGAGCTGGTCGTGTAGGACTTACCCTATATTTTCAAAAGCGGGTGCAAAGGTACAACATTTTTGCGACATATGCAAATTTTTTTGCAAAAAAATGCTAAAAGATTTTCTAATAGGACGAATTAAGGCGGAATTACCCTTTGTACCGAACGCCGAGAAGGAGGGATTGTTCGCTGCGTTAGGAGAATTCATGCTAACGCGCGACAGTCGTAAAGCGTTCATCCTCCGAGGCTATGCCGGCACCGGAAAAACAAGCGTAGTGAGCGCTCTTGTGCGCGCGATGCAAAAAATGAAACAGCCCTGCATTCTCCTTGCCCCAACCGGTCGTGCAGCCAAAGTACTGAGCCGCTATTCCGGTTTTCCCGCCTACACCATCCATAAATGTATCTACCGCCAGAACCAATTGGGGGTTGAGTCTTTCAGTTTGAGCGACAATCTCCACCGCAATACACTTTTTATCGTCGATGAAGCCTCCATGCTAAGCGGCAACCGCGACAATAGTTCATTCGGCAGCGGATGTCTATTGGACGATTTGGTTCGATATGTGTATAACGACCAGGGATGCAGCATGCTTTTGTTAGGAGATGACGCACAGTTGCCTCCCGTAGGCAGCACGGAGAGTCCTGCCTTGAATCCGGATTTTATGGCCGGTTACCATCTAAAGACATGGCATTTCCAATTACGGGAAGTAGCCCGGCAGGCTCTTGATTCGGGCATACTAAGCAATGCTACGCGTCTGCGTGAGATGTTGGAATACGACCCGATACCCGACGGCAGGGAGTTGAAACTGAATGCTGCCAAAGATGTTATCCGGCTGAGAGGCGAGCAAGTGGTTGAACAAATGGAGGAGAGTTGGCGCCAGGTAGGCGGCGAGGAAACCCTGATTATTGTACGGAGCAACAAAATGGCCAACCTGTACAATCAAGCCGTGCGTGCACGTGTTCTTTGGAAAGAAGACGAACTGTCGAACGGCGACAGAGTGATGGTAAGCAAAAACAACTATTTCTGGGCAAAAGAATACAAAGATCTGGAGTTTATAGCCAATGGTGACATGCTGGAGATTACACGCCTGTACAACCACCACGAGATGTACGGTTACCATTTCGCACGCGCCTCGCTCAAATCCATGGATTACGACTGGGAAATAGAAGTACTGATATGGTTAGACACCCTGACCACAGATTCCCCGGAAGCCAACTATGCGATGCAAAAAGAGCTCTTTGCCCGCGTAGCGGAGGATTATCCAGAGATACACAACAAGAAAGAGCTGGTCAAAAAAATATACGAATCACCCTATTACAATGCATTGCAGATACGGTTGGCCTATGCCGTTACCTGCCACAAAGCACAGGGCGGTCAGTGGAAACATGTATATATTGACACCTCCGCTGTCAACGAAGATGAAGAACGAATGTCCGATCCATATGAAAGACAAGAGTTTCTAAGATGGCTATATACAGCCTCAACTCGCGCAACAGAGCGCATTTATATTCTCCGATAAGCGTGTTTTAACGAAAAAAAGATAAAAATAGCTCTCAATACTTGTGTATATGAGATTTTTTTTGTAATTTTGCGCGATAATTGCATTATGCGCGCACATATGTGCGCAAAAAATAATGAATATAACAAACAATCTTAATAATTAACACAATGAAAATCAATCTTCTAAACACATTTAGCATGCTCATCCTCGCAGGAAGCATGTTAGTAGGATGTCGGTCCGATGTGGATTTGAAGGATGTTGATGCTACCGCAGACGTAAGTATCAACCTTCCCGTGCCCGTCGGAAGTCTGAAAATTACAACCGGCGATTTTCTTGGAATGGCAAGTTCTCAGAAAATTTACGTTGACACCGTGGACGGACGCAACCTCATCACATGGAAAGACACATTCAGCATGAATCGTACATTCCACCCCGTTGATCTGAAGCAGTATTTGTCCGGCAACACGTTCTCCGTGAACATCTATGACAAGTTGAAAGAGGTGAAGTACGAGTTTCCCGCAGGAAGCGGAAACATGGTTGATCTTATGTCAATGGGCAACACCATTTACCTGCCGAAAGGCTACAGTCACCATGACTCGCTGAGTTTTGTGATGCCGCTGAAACTGAACGGTATCAATGATGATCAGGGTGGCGAGCGTATTGATAGCGCCTCTATCACCAATGCCGATTTTGGAACAAAAATCAATCGTTTGAATTTCGATGACCTGAAATGGGAATGGATTGACTCGGTGAAACTGGACATGGGAGAGCATATCACTCCTCACGATGGATCAAGCCGTATTGTAACCATTTACAGCAAAGCAACAAGCAAAGTCAATGATTACGGCGAGGATCTGCCTATTCTGCTGAAAAACTTCACGTTGGATCTGATCAAAGACAAAACGAAAGACGTAGGTTTCAACAATGCGCTGGACTCCTGCTCATTCAACGCCAAAGTATTTTTCACGATTCCTGAACAAGTAACCGTCAATGTTCCCACGAACGCATCTATCCAGTATGATTTCAGCGTTCGCTTCATCGACTTCGAAGCCCTTTGGGGATGGTTTGAACCTTCCACGCAGATGTATGACGAAGGTGTTTTTGACATTTCACGAGCATTTGACGATTTGGCTTTCCTGAAAAAATCACGTTTGCCGTTTGCCGAGCCACGTATCATGGCCGATGTAGCTACTCAGGTAGCAGGTGCGCTTGTCGTTTCC
Source organism: uncultured Bacteroidales bacterium (assembly GCA_900319645.1). Lineage (GTDB taxonomy): Bacteria > Bacteroidota > Bacteroidia > Bacteroidales > Paludibacteraceae > Colicola. The sequence goes on along the minus strand of ONPG01000001.1, from coordinate 187,432 downwards.
GGCGAATATCTCTACGCAGAAGATTCGTACAACGTGAAGCGTTACGCCATGTTCACGGACGAGGATGGCATTGAGTCACCTAAGTTCCGTAAAAGGCTCAATAAAGGCCAATATCTGGATCCGCATAATAGTCAACTGACCGATACGGCTAAATTCGAGCTCCTGTTTGACAACACTCCGCAAAACGGCAAGATAAATCAGATGTTTATCGAGATGCCGCAGAAAATTGCGTACAAATTTATCTTCAATTTTGACACGACCCAGACCAAACAGATCCGTGTTCAGCCGAATACTTTCGTAGATTTCCATGCGGAAGCTAAGCTCCCAATGTATTTCATGGACAGTTTGGCAATCAACTATACCGATACGATGAGCAACATCGGTCTGAGTTCGGTTGATATCGATTCGCTGGAGAGAAGTACCAACTGGCTTTACTCACTGCGCAGCACATCTAAAGTGGACCTGGTGATTACCGTAGAGAACGCTATTCCATTGGCTTTGCGTGCCAAATTCAAATGTTTGGACGAGAAGGGGAATGTGATTATGAAGCCCAACTCAACCACCGAGCCGTTTACCTTGTTTAACGACTCCGTGATAAATATCGCTTGCCCAACCAGCAAAAAAGAAGGCGAGGAATGGGTTATTCAGCCGACAAAGAACTTGTTCTATGGCGAAGTTACCCGTGCAGGACTGGATTCGCTGCCGAAGATCAAAACCATCTTATATACCATAGAGGCGGACAACAACGCAATTGCCAAAGTTGAACCGGGCACACGTATCAAACCGGATGAAAGTCTGACCATCGGAATCGGTTTGACCGCACAGATAGATGCTGTGGTGAAATTCTTTAACAACAATAATAACAAATAACAGGAGGACTCACAATGAAAACAATGCATAAGTTTGTTATGGTAGCCCTTCTGGCGGCTACGAGCATCGCAGCAAGCGCGCAACAGGTAACCACTCTCTATTTCCTGGAGAATGCGCCTATGCGCCACACAATCAACCCAGCCTTCCAGCCTGTAAGTCAAGGATTTATCAACTTTTCTCCGATAGGATGGACATCGATGAGTTGGGGTAACAACTCGCTGACGATGAGCGATCTGGTCTATGTTGATCCGAAAACAGGAAAAACGATTACAGCTATTCACCCGAGTGCAGACAAGAATGCGTTCCTCAAAACAATGCGTAGCATGACCTTGGTGAATGGCGGACTCACATTCAGTTTCCTCAACTTCGGTTTCCGTTTGAGGGATGCCGGATACGTAACTATCGGTATCAACGAGCGTCTGGACGTTGGCACATCGCTGCCGAAATCGATGTTTGAATTTATGTTAGCCGGCAAACTTGACTTGACAAATGGGACCAATACATTCGGTTTGTCAGGATTAGGCATCGGAGCCACAGCTTATACTGAAGTAGCCGGAGGTTACAGCCATCGCATCAACGACCAGTGGACTGTCGGTGGAAAAGTGAAATTCCTGCTCGGACAGATGAATGCTGCATTTGATGCCAAAAACCTGAACATCAAAGCCAGCAATGAGGCATGGAAACTGCAAGGAGGTCTTGGGCTGAATATAGCAGGTCCTATTAACATGGACGAGCTGAACATCCACGATGGCAGCACAGTTAACGATCTGATAAACGCCATTAGCGGAGGTGAAGGAGAAGAAGGGACCAAGAAAATAGACTGGAACAAAGTCGTTGACCTCAACAATGTTCCCAGACTACTCACTCCGAGTGGTTACGGAGGTGCGATCGACGTCGGTTTCACCTACAAGCCCATTGAGAACCTGCAGATCTCACTGGCATTGAATGACCTCGGTTTTGTCTATTGGATGGGCAACCGCTACAGCGTTTCCGTTGACACCACCTTCAATGGTGTCGGCAACATCAACTATAACGACCCTGCTTTCCATGACGAGCAAGGAAATTTCTCGACCCAGATGGTATTGGATTCCGTAATGAGAGGTTTGCAGGGATTAACCAAAGCCATGCAACTCACTCGTTCCGGCAACGGTGGTTATGCACGAATGATTTCCACCCGCCTCAATCTGGGCGTAGATGCTAATTTCTGGGACAATCGCGTGGGCGTAGGTGTGGTTTCTGCAACACGTCTGTACAATGCACGTCTCTATGAAGAAGTCACTCTTGGTGTAGCATTCCGTCCTGTTAATTGGTTCAATATTGCCGCCTCCTACTCTCTTCTGGAGAATGGTAAGTTCAGCAACATCGGAGCCGGTTTGAGTATTATGCCATATGATGGTATCAACCTCACTGTGGCGATGGATTATATTCCGACCTCCTATGCCGCTCTCGACAAGAATGCAGAAAAACCGATGTATGTTATTCCCTACAAGGCAAAGAATATCAACCTTGCATTCGGCCTCTCGATATGCTGGGGAACCAACCGTCGTGACCGTGATAAAGACGGCGTATGGGACAAACTGGATATGTGTCCGGACACTCCGCGTGGCGTAGAGGTGGATTCTGTTGGTTGTCCGTTGGATGAGGACCACGATGGTGTGCCTGATTATCTGGATCACTGTCTGCATACTCCGTCAGCAGCTATCGGACATGTTGATTCGCTCGGTTGCCCGAGAGACAGCGACGGTGACGGTGTGCCCGATTATCTGGATAAGTGTCCTAACACTCCTGCAGAAGCTATCGGATATGTTGATTCCGTTGGTTGCCCGAAAGATAGCGACGGCGATGGTGTGCCCGACTATCTGGATAGATGTCCGAACACTCCGGAAGAGGCTCGCAACAAAGTTGATACCGTTGGTTGCCCGAAGGATAGCGATGGCGATGGAGTACCCGATTATCTGGATCAGTGTCCTGAGACACCGATGGATGTCAAGGTGGACACCATGGGATGCCCGATTGATAGCGACGGAGATGGTGTGCCCGACTATAAAGACGAGTGTCCTGACACACCGAAAGAGGCTATCGGATTCGTTGATGAGAAGGGATGTATTAAGGATAGTGACGGCGACGGTATTCCCGATTACGAAGATGAGTGTCCGTACGTAATGGGTGTCAAAGCAAACAAAGGTTGCCCAGAGGTGAAGAAAGAAGTTCGCAAACTGCTGCAAAAAGCTATGCAAGGTGTTGAGTTTGAGACAGGAAAGGCCACTATCAAGTCGAAGTCCTACGATCTGCTTAACCTGATAGCGACCATCTTCATTGACAACCCGAATTATATCGTTGAGATTCAAGGTCATACCGACAATACAGGTAAGGCAGAGACCAACAAAAAGATTTCGCAGAAGCGTGCTGAAGCCGTACGTAACTACCTGATCAAACAGGGTGTTCCGGCTGAGCGCCTGACGGCTGTTGGTTATGGTTCTGAAGTACCTATTGCAGACAACAAGACCGCTAAGGGACGTCAGAAAAACCGCCGCGTTGAGTTCAAGATCAGTTTCGAAGAAGTTCACTATGAGACCATTCTTGACCACGCAGACCCGACACCTGCTCCGGCTGACAGCACTACCAACGTAGTCGCTGAGTAAACCGTTCATTTGGGCGGTGGCTTTGATCGGCTGCCGCCTAACTACATTTTATTAATAACAAACTAAACATTATATTTTATGGGAAGAGCTTTTGAATACCGCAAAGCGACAAAACTGAAACGTTGGGGACACATGTCCCGCACATTCACAAAACTGGGTAAGGAAATCACCATTGCTGCTCGTGAGGGCGGACCGGATCCTGATTCCAACCCTCGTCTGCGTGCTCTCATTCAGCAGTGCAAACGCGAGAACATGCCTAAGGACAATATCGACCGCGCCATCAAGAAAGCGACTGATAAATCGTCTGAGGGATACAAGGAAATCAACTATGAGGGATACGGTCCACATGGTATTGCCATCTTTGTAGAAACAGCAACCGACAACCACATGCGGACGGTGGCTAACATCCGCTCCTATTTCACCAAGTTCGGTGGTACACTCGGCACACAAGGTTCGCTCCAGTTCCTTTTTGACCGCAAGGCATGTTTCACCGTTACCATGAAAGATGGTATCGATTTGGATGAACTCGAACTCGAATTGATTGACTTCGGAGTAGAAGAGCTCGGTGTGGACGAAGAAGAAAACACCATTGTTATCTACTCGGATTTCAACGAGGCCATCAACATGCAGAAATACCTCGAGGAAAACGGATTTGATATTCAATCGATTGAGTTTGTACGCATCCCGAACGACACCAAAGAACTCACAGACGAACAACGCGAGTCTGTTCAGAAACTCATTGACAAGATTGAGGAAGATGAGGACGTACAGAACGTTTTCACCAACATGGCTTAATAAACTGAAAGGCGAAAACTGAAAACTGAAAATTGAAAGGTGAAAGTTTAATGATAATCTCCGATTATTTTTCTCTCTCTGACCGTCAAGCTGAGCAATTTGCTCAGCTTGACGGTCTTTATCGCGACTGGAACAGCAAAATAAATGTTATCTCGCGTAAGGACATCGACAATCTCTACGAACACCATGTACTCCACTCGCTTGCCATAGCCAAATTTCTGCCTTTCCAACAGGGAAGTAGCATCATGGACGTGGGAACAGGAGGCGGTTTTCCGGGAATCCCGCTGGCTATTCTTTTCCCCGAGTGCCAATTCCTGCTTATTGACTCCATCGGCAAGAAAATCAAAGTGGCTACAGAGATTGCTACAGCACTCGGTCTAACGAATGTACGTTGCAAACAGGAGCGTGCAGAAGAGGAAAAGCAGAAATTTGATTTCGTAGTTTCACGGGCAGTAATGCCACTGCCGGATCTGGTCAAACTGGTACGAAAAAACATTTCCGACAAGCAGCGTAATGCCATGCCAAACGGTCTTGTCGTACTCAAAGGAGGCGACCTAAAAGAAGAGTTGCGTCCTTTCAAGTATGCGGAGACAACGCCTTGTAGCCAATGGTTCAGAGGCGAATGGTTTGAGACCAAGCAAGTTATATATCTTCCACTTTAATCGTAAACAGAATGATTTTCGGGATGTGCGGGCACAAAAAAAGCGCCCGCACAACTTTTTTACTCGAGAAAACTTCCTGAGAATAGGATTTGAGGCCTGCTTTTTCCTCTGTAATCCGGCCACCTCATCGCTACCGGGGGTTAGGAATGTAAACTAACCCAATTCACGGGTCACGGCGTAGAGTACCGGCACGCCATTAGTGAAGCATTTGCACTCGGTTAATTGTTAATTTGTTGAGTTTTCCGGTTCCTATTGTGTTGTGCGGACGCTGTATGTTTTATTTTGTTACCATCCTTGATGCCAACCGATGGTCAGCACAAGACGATGGGTATCTGTATGCATATTATAAGCTATCGCTTTCTCATGGGCAAAGAGATTAAGTTCCTGCCATCTGAATTGGTATGCGGCTTGTACAATCACTTGTTTGCCGCGAAATCCTATTGCGCCACTCACATATTGGGTATGACGCATATTCTGGAAATAGGTATCCTGTCTGTCCAAATCCGGATCAACAGGAACTATAAAATTCTTGCGCGTGAAAGTACTCTCATAGGCATATCCTGCATTGATATACATTCCTGCGATTGGTACCACCTCTAATCCGGCGCGCAAAGAATGGATGTCCAATTCTCCTTTTTGATGCCGGTAATCATATTGCAGCGCTAACATACCATAGTAACCACATTGGAAGGCAGCAGATATGCTGGTACGAAGCGGCATGTGAAAATCGCGTGCAGGAGTTACGATATTCGGAGCTTCTGTCAAGCGCAGAGAATCGGTTTGCGCCCATAGCGATCCTCGGGAGTATATATTCATCGTACCCAAGGTCGGTGTCTGGATAGAGAACCCAAAGCGCAGCCACGATATAGGACGGTAAATCACTCCGGCATTGAAATTGAAGCCAACGCCCGTATAACGAAGATAGGTTTCGTTAACATTGGAATAGATTGTACCGGCATCATTCCAATGATTGAATTGCTCCTGATACTTGCCATTTGCTGTCATGGAGTGCGACTGAATATGGATACCTGCTCCTACATACCATTTGTTGCTGATATTCATTCCCCAATCGATAGCGAACTCGTTCACAGATCCTGATTCGGACAACTTGAACGCATTTCCGTTGTGGTTAGCATCCATACAATACTTGATACCCAAGTCCACTCCGGTTGTTGCTAACAATGCGCCCAAAGATGCGCCTGCTTCCTCGCCAGCAAACATATCCCTGCTAAACAAATGCAAGCAACGGTAAGAAAGCATAATGGAGTTGAACAGGACACCATTCTCAGTATAGTTGTATGGCCCCACATTGAATACTAAAGAAGCCTGAGGTACATAAAATCTGTTCGCACGCTGAGCAGGCGTTTTGTTCGGGTTATGCCATGTTCTGTCCCATGCGTAGCCAAACGTCAGCATGGCCTCCGAGCGGCGATACAAGCCCAAGCCGGCAGGATTGTCCAAAGCCGCAGAAGGATCTCCACCTATAGCCGTCATAGCGCCGGACATACCCACATACCGGGCACTTCCCGATATTGTGCGCTCGCCTATACGGGCAAAATCCTGCGCTTTGATTCCTGCTGCAGTCAACAGAATCAAAAATGCTACTATGAATCTTCTGCAAGTCATTTGCGTTTGATTACTGCCGTTACGGTTGTGTCTTTGACGGTTATAAACATAACATCAGGCGTCTCTTGAGCGGGTTTGGTGGTTGTCTTGACCGTTTGTTTCTCCGTTTCTTGGGGTGTAGAAACAGCAACAGGAGTAACCAACGGTATATGATAAGCATCATCCATCGGAAACTTGTTTACTCCGCAGCCGCACAGGACAAGAGTTAACAATACTAATATGTTGTTTACCCGCGTCATTCTGGATTATAATCTTCTGAATCCGATTATCTCGCGAACCTCTTCTATGGTTTTCTCTGCGCGGGCGGCAGCAGCTTCTGCTCCCTGACGCATTACCCGGTCTAACAATGCATCATCCGCTGCATAAGCCTGAATACGCTCACGGATAGGAGACAGCAACTTGTTAGCATCGGCGGCAATCTGTTTTTTCATGTCGCCGTAACGAATGGTCATGTTGTTGTATTGATCGTTGAAATAATCCGTAGCCTCTTTGCCGCAAAGCAATTCGCAGAACGTGAAGAGGTTTTGAATCACTTCCGGTTTCTCCTGATTGAGTTGCGTGGGCCCCTGATCTGTTACAGCGCGCATGATTTTCTTGGTCACAGTCTTCTCGTCATCACACAGATAGATGCAGTTTCCTTCGGATTTTCCCATTTTGCCGGAACCATCCAAGCCAGGCACTTTGACAGCCTTGTCGGCGAAATGAAATGAAGCAGGTTCCTTGAAATACTCCACATTATAGATACGGTTGAAACGGCGGGCGAACAGGCGTGCCATCTCCATATTTTGTTCCTGATCTTTGCCGACAGGCACTTTGTCTGCCTTGTGCATCAGAATATCTGCTGCCATCAAACAGGGATAAGTCAACAGGCCAGCATTCACATTATCAGGCTGTTTGCGCACTTTCTCCTTAAACGAGGTCACACGCTCCAATTCACCTAAGTATGCGTTCATATTCAGATACAGATACAATTCCAACACCTGCTTGACATCGCTCTGCACATAAATCGGAGCTTTCTCGGGATCAATACCGCAAGCCAGATATTCGCTCAGAATGGTCTTAACCGAATTGCGTATGTTCTCCGGCGTCGGATGGGTTGTAAGCGAGTGCCAGTCGGCGATGAAGAACATACAATCGTATTCATCCTGCATCTTCACAAAACTTTTCACAGCCCCGAAATAGTTTCCGAGGTGTAGATTGCCCGTTGGGCGTATACCGCTAATAACTCTTTCCATATCAAATCTCAATCGGTAGTTGACGATAAATAGGTTGTGACAAAGCTGTCAACGTGGTAGTGTCTGCCACACCGGGGATAGCCTGAATACGTGTGTTTAGCAAGTTCAGCAGATGCTCGTTGTCATGCGCAAACACTTTGATCAGAATACCAAACGCGCCAAGCGTATATTGTGCTTCCACCACTTCCGGTATCTCCTTCAGTTCAGCAATCACCTGATTGTACATCGAGGCTTTTTCCATGGTGATACCGATATATACACAGAGTTGATAACCAAGCGATTTGGGCTGAACATGATAACTCGAACCGGTAATCACCCCGCTGTCAAACATTTTCTGTACTCGTTGGTGGACAGCAGCCCGGCTTACGCCGCACTCTTCTGCCACATCCTTGAACGGGATACGTGCATTCTGAGTAATAATCTTCAGAATTCTACGATCCAATTCATCAATCTTTTCCATACGTAATCTATTATTGTTTTAATTATTTCATCATTTTCAGGCAACCGTCTTTGCTTGTCACGATATAGGTGCCATTCGGCAAATACTCGGTTCCGACCATCGTGTCGGTTGTAGATCCGAGACATGCTCCTGTGATCGCATAAATACGGATTATTTTGCCTGTCGGGTTGTGCAAAACCTGACCGTCAAAGCGCAAATCACTATCCACGCGCGTCTCGTCCAAAGCTACAAAATAAGGCATTTCCGTCTCGCCTTGTATTCCTTTCAGAGACGATTGATAGTTCACAATCAAATTGGCGAGTTCGCTGTTCTTCTCATAACTTGCGTCATCTGAACTTTTGAACTCAAAGTTCACATCGCCATGTTGCAAACGTCCTGCTCCACCCTCGCCCATTACTATTGCCGGTACATCTTCTGCCGCGTCCGGAGTAATCTGAGGCATCACACTGGCATCTGTGTCAAAGTTATTATAGGTATGTCCGCCTTGTTTAGCAGTTACACTCTCAGGTACTTGCTCGGTACGTGTAGTTGCTTGGTAAGCGTCAAAATGCACAGGTGCTTTCTCCGCGTCATAATAAACAATCGTTTTCGAGCCTGTGAACACATTGTTATAGGCTTTGATGATTCCACCGTCTTCTTTGGAGAAGGTCGGAGAATCTTTCTCGTCTGTTCCGTTCTTGGTGTCGGTTCCCTGCATCGAGATCAGCATAGGACGCGGACAGTTGCGGAAATAGTTGTTCTCCACAAACGCACTCGAACCGGTAGTCGTCCCAACACCATATTTGGCAATACCGTCATAATAGTTATTGTACACGTGCACGCTCATCGTGCGTATGCGCGGGTGACGCGAATCCGAGTGGTCGAACCAGTTGTGGTGATACGTGATATAGTTCGGTCCGCTCTCGCTCTTCATGCCACACATAGCGGATTTGCCGGTATCCCAGAAATGGTTATAGGCTACGGTCACATGTTTCGAGTTGGTTTTCACGTCAATCGTACCATCACCTTTCACTTGGTCTTTGGCACTACCCGGCTGTCCGTAGAAGCCGTCGATATGATGCACCCAGATATGGTCGTTATTGGTATCCAACGAAATACAATCGTCCAACGCGCTCATGACGGCGAAATTACGCAACTCGACGCTGGCTGCTCCGCGAACCAGAATACCGAATCCTCGGATGACCGCATCTTTCCCTATTCCTTCCAACGTAATGTCTAGGATTAAGTCCTTGTTACCCTTAATCTGCAAACCTTCCTCCTTGCTGCCCATTGAATCCAGATGTTGCGCCTCGATCATGCCCAGCACACGGATGTCCAGAGGCTGATTAGCAAATCCTTTTTCGTAAGCGGTAATGATATGTTGTAAACCAACGCAATGACGAGTTTTCCCTTTTTTATCAATTACTACATCCATTTCCACGGTCTTCGCATTTCCGGCATGCACATACAGCACTTTTGCGCCGTCCTTCAGCGTGCCGTCATTCTTGTAGGCTCCCACACCTTGCGGGTAATCGAAATGAGCAAATCCGTTGCGGTCATATGCTTTTACGGTCAAAGGTTCCGTGGTTGCCAAAGGCGGAACACCGCTTTCCATTCCCGGTTCTTCCTTCACCTTCGGGAAAATGGACAAAACATATTCGCCCGGCTTCAAGCCCACAGCGTCTGCGCGGAAATAGCTGCCATACGAACGGATCAACTGGTTGTCCAAGGTCTGTGACGTACCTTCGGTCGGATTCGTTACATCCACAATATATTCAACTCCTTGCTCGGGAATCCACTCGATATATGCACTCTCCAGCAATCCTCCGGCGCTGAGTACTTGCACCTCGCCGCGCATCATTAATGGCAAGAAAATGAAAATAATTGATAGTAAAAAGAGATGTTTACGCATAGTTGTTGTCATTTTGTGTGCAAAGGTACAATATTTTTTGCATATATCCAAATTTTTTTGTACTTTTGCAGCAAATTTCATTACAAAATGACACTTGACGAATATATTGCCGCCCATTCCTCCCCCGAACCGGCGTATTTGCAGGCCATCACCCGCAGCACATACATACATGTGTTGAATCCGCACATGCTGAGCGGACATGTCCAAGGACGCGTCCTGAGCATGATCAGCCACATGCTTCGTCCGAAGCGGATTCTTGAACTCGGTACGTTTACCGGTTATTCGGCACTATGTCTGGCGGAAGGACTACCAGAGGACGGCGAGCTGATTACCATCGAGCACAACGACGAATTGGAAGAAACCATCCGTCGCAATCTCTCTTTATCGCCTCTTGGCGAGAAAATCACGCTCCGTATTGGGGATGCCAAAGAGATTCTTTCCTCTTTTGACGCCCAACAACCGACCTTCGACTTGATATTCATAGATGCCGACAAACGCGAATATTGTACGTACCTTGATTTGGTGGCTCCTTTGGTTCCTTCGGGCAAATTCATTCTGGCAGACAATACTCTTTGGGATGGTCATATTGTGGATCCTGCTTACGACCGAGACAAGCAGACACTCGGTTTGCGGGCATTTAATGACAAACTGCTTCAAGACGAGCGCTTTGAAAAAGTCATTCTCCCGCTTCGTGACGGTTTGACTATTATTCGCAAGAAGTAAATCCACAGACGTTGCGCCACTCTCAGAATTTCTTCAAGAATATTTTTCTCTAAAAAAATAGAGGAAAAATTTGCATATTCCAAAAAATATTACTAATTTTGCAGCGTTAAATACAACTACCATGAAGAAATTCGTTTTTATTCTTGCCTTAGCAGGCATTTTATCGGGTTGCAAACCTCAACCAGAAGCGCAACCGATTGCATTTTCTGATCCTATTATGCCCATCCGTTTGCAAGGAGACACGACACATGTGGTTCTCACGGACTACCTGCCATTGTTGTGCGACAATTCCTCAGAGACGATGGATATAGTGGACACACATTCCATCCAGTCTCTACCATTTGAGCACAAAGGCAAAGCGTTTGAAATTCCTGTTCTTCCCGCCAAACAAGTGCGTCAAAACCTCATCTCATTAGGATATGAGGACGGCAAACTGTTAGTCGGTTTCTTTGACGGAGTCAAGAATCCGAAATTGGTAGCCTATGTGCAAAATATGCTTGTCGGCAACGAATACTGGCAGCAGAGAGAAGACAACAAATGGACGCTGGATCTGGCACAATGCCCGGTGATAGCCCATTGCGGAAAAGGTCGTGCATGGCTGCGTGTTTTCGCAGAGGATGACGAGTACCTGTTCAACGACATGCTTCTGCCTTTGCAGGACGGCAAGATTGTGACCGACGCGTCTCAACTCAACCGCCACGATCCGCAGGCACAAGTACTCTACTCACTCCTGGTTGACCGTTTCCAAAACGGCAATACAGCCAACGACTGGAAAATGAATTCTCCGGAGGTGTTGGATATCGTAGATTACCAAGGAGGAGACCTGGCTGGTATTACCGCCAAGATATCGGAAGGCTATTTTGACCGACTCGGCGTGAACACGCTCTGGATAAGTCCGATTACCCAGAATCCGTGGGACGCATGGGGATTGTATCCATTCCCGAATGGCAACAAATACGACTCCTCCAAGAAATACACCAAGTTCAGCGGCTACCACGGCTACTGGCCTATTTACGCTACTGTACTGGAAAAACGTTTCGGCACGCCGGAAGAGCTGCGCACCTTATTGGATAGCGCGCACGCGCATAATATGAATGTCATTCTGGATTACGTAGCCAACCACATGCACATCAATTCCCCCACCCTGCAGCAGCATCCCGATTGGCATACCGATTCCATTCTGCCGGACGGAAGACGCAATTTCGAGTTGTGGGACGAAGCACGTCTGACCACTTGGTTTGACAAGCATATCCCCACTCTGGACCTCGAGCGCGAGGACATCTGCGAAGCCATGACCGATAGTGCGCTTTACTGGCTTGCCAATTATGATTTGGACGGTTTCCGTCACGATGCCTGCAAACACATACCAGAAGGCTACTGGCGTATGTTGGGTCAGAAAATAGCCAAACGCTGGCCGGGACGTCCGATTTGGATGATCGGAGAGACTTACGGAAGTCCCGAACTCATCGGCAGTTACGTCAAACCGGGTATGTTGAATGCGCAATTCGATTTCAATGTCTATTTCACAGCACGTGAAGCGCTATGCGGCTTTACGGGAATGGACGCTGTGCTCAACAACGAATTGACTTCTCTGAAGACATATGGAGCACACCACACAATGGGTAATATTTCCGGCAACCATGACCAGATACGTTTTGCTTCCATTGCGGGAGGAGCCATCGACATTAAGAGCCAAGGGAAAGAGGAAGGTTGGACCCGCGAAGTGGGGATCGGCGATGCCAAGAAAGCGTACAAACGCGCCCTGTTGCTCCAAGTGCTGAATATGACCTTGCCCGGCGTGCCTTGTATTTATCAGGGCGACGAGTATGCAGAAGTGGGAGGCAACGATCCGGACAACCGCCATATGATGCGCTTTGACGGTCTGAACCCGCTGGAAGAAGAAATGCGGAGCAAGGTGGCAGAACTCATTCACATGCGCCGCAACTCTATGCCGCTGCTCTACGGCGATTTTATTCCGTTGATTGACCGCCCGCATGAGATCATTTATCAGCGTGTGTATCTGGGCGAACGTATTACGGTTATCATCAACCGCCGCGATCTCAGCTACCAGATTATCCATGACGAAGAAGAACAATAATTACCAAATAATACTACCATTATGAAGAAATCCTTTCTTTTCGCTCTGGCGCTTTTGAGCCTTGCTTCATGCGCCAAACAGCAACCGCAAACGGCTCATCCGCAATGGGCGTACGATGCCACCATCTATGAACTCAACACGCGTCAATTAACTCCGGAAGGTACATTCCAAGCAGCAGAGGCATTCCTGCCGCAACTGCGTGAGAACGGTATTGATATCATCTGGGTGATGCCCTGCCAGCCTATCGGACAAATCACCCGCAAAGGCACACTGGGCAGTTACTACTCTATCATCGACTACTGCCAGATCAATCCTGAGTTCGGCACACGTGCAGACTTCGAGCATTTCCTGGCAGAAGCCCACAAACTGGGATTCAAGGTTATTCTCGACTGGGTAGCCAACCATACAGCTCCAGACAGCCGTTGGACGGAGAACGAAGGATGGCACTACCGTGACAGCCTTGGCAATCTGATGGTTCAATACGACTGGACCGACATCTCCAAACTCGACTACCATAATCAGGATATGCGTAATGAGATGCTAAAATGCATGCACTGGTGGATGGACAGCATCGGTATTGACGGTTTCCGTTGCGACGTAGCGGGCGAAGTGCCGACCGATTTCTGGAACTGGGCAATGGGCGACCTGCGCAAGACACACCCGGATATGTTCACCCTGGCTGAGGACGAGGATAAAGCCAACGAATTGACCGAAAGCGCCTTCGACATGTACTACGGTTGGAGTCTGCATCATACCATGAATAATATTGCGCAAGGCAAGGCGAGCGTGGAAGATTTGTGGGCCAACCTCGCCAAGACAGACAGCACGATTCGTCCTGAGGCTATCCGCATGAATTTCATTACGAATCATGACGAGAACAGTTGGAACGGGACAGAGTTTGAGCGAATGGGCGATGCAGTAAAACTCTTTACTGCGCTATGCTATATTCTCCCCGGAATGCCGATGATCTATACCGGCCAGTTGAGCGGAAACCACCACCGTTTGGAGTTCTTTGAGAAAGACCTGATTGACAGCGATCCGACTTATGCACAGGCTGGTTTGTACAAGGAACTGAATGCGTTGCGTGCTGCTCATCCAGCTCTCTTCTCACCGGAGAAAGGAGCTCCGATAGTACGCATTCCTGCCGACAACAAGTATATCTTCGCTTGCTGCCGCGCTTTGCCGGGAGACAAGATTGTGGCTGTCATGAATATGAGTGGCGAGCCGCAAACCGTCACTATACAATTAGAGGATGAGCAAACACTCACCCTCGAACCTTGGGAATACAGAATCTTCTAAAAGAAAAAGAAAAGAAAAAGCAACGGAGCAGTGGTCAAACCATTGCTCCGTTTACTTGAATAACCTGTCCGCTGACATACGAACTCAAATCGCTTGCCAGGAACAACGCCACCTTAGCTACTTCTTCCGGCTCTCCGCCTCTACGCATAGGAATCATACTGACAAACTGCTTTAGCGTCTCTTCGCCAAGCGCTTTGGTCATATCGGTCAGGATAAATCCCGGCGCGATAGCATTTGCACGAACACCTCGGCCGCCCAATTCCTTTGCAACCGATTTGGTCAGCGCGATAATTCCCGCCTTGCTGGCAGCATAGTTGGCTTGTCCGGCATTGCCATTGATGCCGACTACGGAACTGAGTGAAATGATGGATCCGCTACGCTGGCGCATCATAGCGGGCGTAACTGCGTGCGTGAAATTGAATGCCGACTTGAGGTTGACTTGAATCACTTGATCCCATTGTTCCTCTGTCATACGCATGAGCAAGGTGTCGCGCGTGATACCGGCATTGTTAACGAGAATATCCAGATGCCCGAAATCGGCAATCACCTGTTCCACGACTTTGTGCGCGGAATCGAAATCCGCTGCGTTACCGGCATAGAAATGCACCTGCACGCCCAATGCCTTCAATTCATCTTCCGTGGCCTTCGATTGCTCGTTGGCTACCAAGTCCGTGAAAGCGATGTGGCAGCCTTCTTTCGCGAAGCAGAGCGCAATCTGCTTGCCGATACCTCGTGCGGCTCCTGTTATCAAGGCTACTTTATTACTGAGTAACATGAATTACGAATTAAAAATTAAACATTTATTGTGCCCTTTGGGCTGAGCTATACTTTTTACTCTTCATCTATCGGGAATACACCGGTGGGATGAAGGATGGTATATTTGCTCATCTCCTCGTTGGAGTCAAAGCCCACTCCGGAAATGATACTGGTCTCGCGGGTGATATGGATGATCGTATCCGAATAGACCCGATGTGTTTTCTGGCTCCAGAACATCCGAGGGGAATCAAACTGTTCGCCTTTGCGGTTGAGCGCGTGTACATTACCTCGCAGGAACCAAATCTGCTCTGTTTCGTTGTAATGTCCGTAGTCGGCTTTGAGCGAGGCTTTGACCTCCAGCTGCTCATCGAACTGCTCCAGATAGATACCATAGGGAAACTCCTGATAAGGAGGTTCTGCTTTGTCATAGAACTCCCATAGCGGTGTCTCGATCCGGTAACGCGTTACTCCGGAGTCGGAGATAAGTGTGCTTACGTCCTTTGTACTGAGTGCCGGCATCTGCTCACGAGGCTGTGCGTATAACATTCCCTCCGGAACCGCCTCTTTGCGGCATGCACACAGCGCAACAGCGAGCATCATTAGGATGCCCGCTGTCTGTGTGCTCATATGTCCTGCACTCAGGTTCATTTGGATTAACGGATAGTGGTGTCTCTGTTGATCCAACCTCCGACATGGTAGGTTGAGCCCGAGAACTCGTTCGGCAGGTCGAAACGCTCCTCTTTGGTCGGGAAGTACTTGCTATAGGAGTTGATGAACTCGTTTGCCTGTGCTTCTACAGAAGGATCCACCTGTTTTGCTTTTTTGAACTGGTCAACAGCTACCCAATAAACGGTCTTGTTGAGAATACGACCTTTGTTGTCGTTCTCGAACAACTGCGTGGAAGCATATGCCATTCCGATGATGATGTAGCAACGGCCTTGGCCTTTTTTCTGACCGATACCTTCCAGCGTGGAAATAGAGTTTTCTGCGTACTTGCGAGCCTCCGGATATTTCTTGAGGTTGTTGTAGCAGTAGAAAGCTGCATTGTACTGGTAGTCAGCCACATCCTCCATTTCGTCCTCTACCATCGCCAGTTTGATAGCCTGATCGTAGTAAGCCACAGCCTGCTCGTAGTCGCCTTTCTTGGCAGCCATTGAAGCGCATCCAGCAGCAGACTCGTCGGTCGGCTGCAGTTTGTGAGCCGCCTCGCATGCTGCGAAATACACATCGCTCTCGGTGCAACGTACACGGCGGTAGAGTTTTGCAATCTTCTGCAGCATATCGAGATTCGTCAGGTTGCCTTGTACAACAGCTGCGTAGATCTCATCCAGTTTCGAGCAATCAGCTGCTCCGGAGATAGCAAAGATGTTGTCCACATAATCTTTCTGCTTAGCAGCGATCTCGGCGTTCTTGTTGTTCTGAGCACTTGCCTGCTCAGCCAACAGGTTGCTTGCCAACTCGTAATCTGCGATGAACTGCTCTGCACGTCCGTTCGGATCTTGTTTGTAGAGAGCGTACGAAACATCTACCAGTTTCACGAGTACCATGATCTTGCTGTTCGGACCCATTCCGGCAGCGGATTGCTGCAAGCACTCACGTGCTTCTGCCAATTTGGTGTCGCCGTAGAAATCCACATAAGCCAAACCCTTCTCGCCCAAGATATATGCGGTCGGATATTTTTTATCGTCTCCGAAATACTTGATGCGTTTGTCGTTCATCTCGACAGCCAGTTTAGCCAGACGCTCTTTCTCTGCGGGATCAGAAGTAGCCTGATAGAGAGCTTCAACAATCTTGGCTCCATCGGAATAGATAGACTTGTTGGCGTTCGGGCAAGTGGTATAAACTTCCCACCAGGGCTCGTACGCATCGGCATACTGTTTGTTCTTAACCGACTCGTGGAAGAGCGAAACGTTTACCACACATTCCTCTGTGATCGTAGGAATCTCATCGGGTTCAGCAGCTTTCACTTCCTCCTGCTTTACAGGATCCGCTTTCTTTGGTTTCTTGGCGCAAGCTATAGCCGGAACGGCGGCTGCAAGTGCCATTACTAATAGTGTCTTGATTTTCATAATAGTATTGTTTTTTGATTAATAATTCGTTCTATCTTTAGTCGTTATAACGAGGTTTTTGTGTTCTCATTCAATTATCGTGCCAAACATCAGAGTTTGCGTTTAAAGAACCAGTTCTCCGCTATGCCAGCTCCGATAGTAAAGCGCAGGGAGTTATCTTCCAATCCGCCATTAGCACGTGATCCTCGATGGCTGTATTCGATGGTGAGATTGACAACAGTTCCGATGGTATATAGCGGGAAACCGATACCTATTCCAGCCGTGATCCGCCTGGCTCCAATGGTAGCGAGATACTCGTCCTGGACATTCAGACCAGCACGCCACAACATTCGTTCTGCATAGTTGCGTCCCATGGGGTTATGGCGGTATTCCGCTCCGATGGCATAGCGGTTGCGGTTGCGCAAATCGTAAAAGCGGCCTTCCATTCCGTTATAGGTGGCAGATGCCATACATTGACGTTCAAAATCAAATGCGACGGTCAGACGGCTGTCCCAATTATAGCTGGCTCCCACACCGAACATCATCGGCACATCGAATCCGCCTTTTGCGATATACAACGAGTCGAGTGTACTGGTTTCGATAGCGATATAGGTGCTATTGAATGCGCGTTTGTTCTCGAACACGCCTCCTGCTACTACCGAGTGCTTTCCCCAAGTGTGGAAAAACTGCAGACCGTAACGCAAACGCCATGTTTTCAAAGTGAGGGACTCGTCCTGCAGGGTCAAGCTCTTGTTGGCATCGGTAAAGGAGAGCAACCTCATTCGATCCAGATCTCCCCACATGTAATAGAAATTCATGCCGACCGCCACCCAGTTGCAGATGTTGAAACTCAAACCGCCATACACCTGACTCAGGTTACCTGTTCCGTAGAACCGCTTGGTGAAAGTGCCTCGCAGGTCTTTGGTAGAATCGGTTTCGGCGATGTCGTAGCCCACCGAACTATACGGCAACAATCCGACAGACATAGCGATCCATCTTTTCCAGAGCGGAAACTGGAGCGTCAGATATTCGAGGTTACCGTTAGCCTTGTTGCGCATACCGCTGGCATCTTCATAACGGCTCCAATTGACACAAGCGGCTATGTCCATCATAAATGTGAGTGAATCGCAGGCCGTAAAGGAAGCAGGTTGCGAGGCGCAAATAGCGCGGTTGTTGCGCATACCAATGCCCACTCCACCCATCGCACGGTAACCGGTTGGCACATTCTCGTTGAGGTCGCCGTACGCGCTTCTCGAGAATGGCGAACTTGTCATGTTTTGCGCCATGACTGCCGTACAGAACAACAGGGTTGCTATGAATAGCTTAATTTTTTTCATTCGTTGTGTCGTCATTACGTGGAAACGTAATTACGATTTCTTGTTATAAATCAAAATATGGTTCAACCCGATTAACACCAGGTGTTTCTCGTAACGCAATTCGCGTTTCTCTGTTCGTGAGTTGCGTACATTATTTATTATATAAGGTGCATTTCCTCCGGTAAGGTATGTCTGGAAATGCGTTACTTTCTCACTAAATGTGCGCATGTAGCCTTTCACCTCATACGCCACACCGCGTATCACTCCGGCAGCAATCGCGTCGCGAGTGTTCTTGCCGAAAAGCGGAATCAGTTCGCTCTCGTCCACTTCCACCAGTGGCAGTTTTTTCGTCATCCGTTGCAACATCGTGAACCGCATTTTCAATCCCGGAGCGATATTTCCGCCTATGTATTCGCCTTCAGCCGACACGAAATCATATGTAATGGCCGATCCGGCATCTATAATCAGCAGGTTCTCGTCCGGACAGAGACTTTTCGCGCCCACGGCAGCCGCCAAGCGGTCTTGTCCCAAGGTCTCGGGCGTGTCATAGCCGTTGCGTATGGGAACAGGTGTCATGTGGTCGAACAGCACAAAGTGCTGCGAGCGGCGGTTGAGCGTATTCACGACTGCCGGCTCAATATTGATGACCGAACTGATGATGGAATCCGTAATCGGGTACAAGTCGAACAACCGCTCCACATCGGCAGACGAGAAAGTCTTGTAGATGAAATGGTTGATCATCTTGCCTTCATCGGTCATCAAAGCCACTTTCGTCCGGCTGTTTCCCTGATCAATACACAGATTCATCGGTATTTACGATTTACACATTTACGATTTACGATTTATTTACGATTTGGTTCAATTGTAGAATTTATTTCAATCGTCCATCACTCGTACCTCGTCAATCGTCTAATCGTCAATCACTTCACACCATATTGGTATAGAGGAAGCGCTTAATGGATTTCTTAGGCGTTTTCTCGAACTCATGGGGATAGAGTTTGAAGATCGAGATCTGCTCATATGCCGCCAGTTCGGAGTTGACCTGCTTGCGTGCATCTTCCATCGCTTCGTCGAGTTGTTCGCGTGTCAAACCACTGGCATCCACTTCGTTGTAATCGGGGCAGACGAGTGCTACCAGACGGTTGTCCTCCTGCTGCAACACAAGCGACTCCAGCACGTACGGCATATTGTTGATCTTCGCCTCGATTTCCTCGGGATAGATATTCTGTCCGCTCGGTCCGAGGAGCATCGTCTTGCAACGTCCTTTGATATAGAGGAATCCGTCTGCGTCCAGCTGTCCGAGGTCGCCTGTACGAAGCCAACCGTCCTTGGTGAAGCTTTCTTTGGTAGCCTGGGTATTCTTGAAATAACCGAGCATTGTGTTCTCTCCGCGAACCACTACTTCACCTATTCCTTCGCTGTTCGGGTCGAGGATCTTCACCTCCATGATGCCCGGCAACGGACGGCCGCAGGAGAACTTACGCGGGCCTTCGTTGATCGGCGTGTAGCAGATGAGAGGAGCGCACTCCGTCATTCCGTATCCAACAGACACCGGGAATTTGATTCGGTATAAGAACGCTTCCACTTCCGGGTTCAGAGGTGCGCCTCCGATAATCATCTGGCTGAACTCTCCTCCGAAAGCCTGCACGAGTTGTTCTCGTATCTTCGAGCACACCACTTCGTCCAGGAACGGCACTTTCAACACCCAGGATACGGGCGGTTTCTGGATTTGGGGCACAATCATCTTCTTGTAGATTTTCTCCAGGATCAAGGGAACCGAGAGAATGACGGTCGGTTTGACTTCGGAGAAGGCTTTGAGCAGGATTTTCGGACTCGGCGTGCGGCCGATGAGCCATGAGTGTCCACCTGCTGCCAAACAACTAAGAAAATCGAACGCGCACCCGTACGCGTGTGCGAGTGGCAGGAAGGTCACAAATCGCGAACCCTTGAATGCTATTCCGCTCTCCAGACCGTAGCGCACGTTACCCGCCAGCGCGTTGAGCGGAGTGATCACACCTTTGCTGAAACCGGTTGTTCCACTGGTGTAGTTGATCGAAGCAATCTCGCTGTTCGGACGCTCGTCAAAATGCACATCCTTCGCCCAGTATCCTTCGGGATGTTTCTCTTTGAACTTCTGCGCGATTGCCTCGTAGTTGATTTTCTTCGGGTCGAGCGCCAGCGAAATAGGATGCCAGTCGTTCAGACTAATGGCTGCTTTGATTTTCGGGATCTGGTCCAGCTCAATACCCTCCCAGTTGATGTCGCTGATAAAGAGCAACTTACTCTCCGAGTGGTTGATGATATGGATGGCGTCGTTAGCACGGAAATCCTGAAGGATCGGCACGATGATGGCGCCATAGGTGATTGCTGCCAGATAGACAGCCACCCAGTTGCTGTTATTTTTGCCCATGACGGCAATCTTGTCGTTTTTCTTGATTCCGCACGCTGCAAAGAGAATGTGCAGTTTCTCGATGTTGATAGCCAACTGACCATAGGTCAGCGTCACGTCGGTTCCGTAGTCGGTCACAGCCGGCAATTCCCAGTTTTCGCGGAACGACCGCTCATACATCTTGACAAAATTATATTTTTCTTCGTCCATCATAACGATAAATGGTTTTCAGTATTTTTCCGGTATCTTCCATTTTCAGTTTTCCACAGGCGGGATAGGAGTCACCACTCTCGATGTGCCTCCGGTCGTGAAGATGCTGTCCACGATATACACGCTGTTTCCACGCCACGGAAGTGTACTGAGATAGCGTTTCCAATGGAGCTTGACGCCCACGTTCGAGCCTCCGTTGATCATGTCGGCTACGTGTTCGTCCTCCACCGAGAATTTGAACTCGTTGGATTGGATACTACCCTGCCCTTTGATGGATTTCAAACCTGTCTGGATCATTTTGCCCTCGTAGGTTTTGAAGACGAATCCCTCCTTCTGGAAATAGTTGATGTCACCCTCGTTCACGCCCTCGCTGTAAACGAAATAAAATCTGAAATACACGAATACTGCCAGCGCGACAACCACGATGACAGAAGCCCAAGTTAGAATTTTTCCCGATGTACTCATATCTGTAAATAATTTAATTTCGATTCGCTTTTCACAAATTAGCGTGCAAATTTACTACTTTTTTTTGACATACACAAATAAAAGAAGATTTTTTTTGAGAAAAGTAGTATTTCTATTATCTTCCTTTAGCTTGTTGGAGCAGCATAGCTCTGATAAACGTAGCAAGCGTGGCGTATTGCCGTCTCTGCGGAGAGGAAGAGCCATGTTTGTAGTTCGGGTCGGATTCGGGGAGGAGCGGAGCCTGCGGATCCGGCTTTTTGAGTTGCGCCGTGAAGCGTTTTTGGAAATCCTCGAGTTGGATGCGAAAAGCTTGCTGTCTGGCACGTTCCTCCTCCGGCATCTGCGCTATTTGTTCGGGCGTATAAGTGCCCGAGAGGATGATCAGTTTAGCCGTTTTGCTGGCTTGTCCGAACGCGTTAATGTTTGCGAGTTCGCTGCCTTTGGGCGGATTACGTTTGTAATCACGCGGATACATAACGACAAAGGCTTCGTGTTTGCCTTTTTTGATGACCGTTCCATCGGGTGCGTGAAATTGCTTTTGCCTTACGATCGTGCCATCTTTGCTCATCTTTCCGTGTAGTTCGGAAAGGAAGTCTTGGAGTTCTGCTTTAGCCATATATAGTTTGTTTTAGAGGTTATTTTTTCGTTTGAAGGGCGGTTTTTGAGTCGTTACTGTTCCGTTTCTCTTCCGATAATCACCCATGAATCACCCAACAATCACCCATGAATCACCCATGAATCACCCATGAATCACCCATGAATCACCCATAGTCAGGTGCTAAAAACGAGTGCAAAGGTACAAAAAAAATCTCACATACGCAAGAGGTCGTGAGATTTTTTTACGCTGTCAGCCCAGCGGTAGTAGTTAAAACAAATCAGAGTGCGTACCCATATCCAATAACAAAAGCACTAGCTCTGTATCATTCTGATCCCAAACAAGCAACCAATTCGGCTCAATATGACATTCCCAATAACCAGCCCAATTACGACCTGATAAAATATGAGGATTATACTTAGCAGGAAGTGTACCCGTTTCAGCCAATAAACGTAAGACAGTCTCTAACTTAGACATATCATAACCCCGCTTCTTACATAGTTTGTAGGAGCGTTTGAACTGGCCGGAATAACGAAGGGAATATTTCATGCCTCTAATTGCGATAAAAGGTCATCCACATCCTTTGCATCGTACACACGACCGGCTTTTACATCGTCAAGCGCTTTTTGCAAACCGCTTTTACGAGGTTTGTGTATAGTCCACCCCATCTTATGTGAAAGGGTGCGAATCAATCTATAATCACTACTTGGAATAGTAAGAAAGATTTGTTGTTTGGATAGTGTTGCTTCCATATTTTTTCGATTTCGGGTGCAAAGTTACAACAAAAAATCCGAATATGCAAATAAAAATGTATTTCTCCGCAAAAAATAGAATTTATTCTATTATTGGCTATACGGACTTGGATTAATCATTTTCTTGCGCATAAAAAGGACACCCCTAAGTGTCCAATCGAATGCTCATCGTATGCTGAACGTATGCTCATCGTATATTCATACGATGTCAGTTCAACGTACTACCCCTCAGCTTCAGCGCAACGTCTGCGCAAGGTCTGCTGATTGATGGTCATTTGAAACGGGATTGATTCGTGATGATAGCGGTAATGGTTAACGATGACTAAGAATATATAAGAATATATAAGAACAACTAACGCTCAATTTTTGAACATTGCGTTCGAAAAAAATGCACTGCACTATTTGCACTATTTGCACGTTGGAGGGCGAAAGTGCAGAAAGTGCAAAGCAAAAAAATAATATGTCAGTATTGTCAGTATTGTCAGTTAGAGGATAGATTTGGTCCAAAAACACCCAAAATGATCCCCAAAAATGAATGAAACTGACAAAACTGACACAACTGACAGAGCAAATTTTTATAACAGGCATGGCAAGCCGGAGAAAAGAAGAAAGAAGGAAACGCGGGACTAAAGTACCGCGAACAGGACGAAGAGAGGACAAGGCGGCATTTCCAATCCGCCATGCATGGCGGATACAAAGGGAAATGCCGAGTGCGTGGGAAGTATCAGCGCGCTCAATTATGAGCGTGATATGAAAAATGAACGGCGGGCAAATTTGGACATGCACAGAGAAAAGTAGGGGTCAATCGTCAGTATATGCGGAGATATACTCGCGGTCAACACAACTGTTCCACAGGAAATAATTACGCATGGTATATAATCGTCCTAACGCACGGTCATATTGGTCTTGCAAGTCTTTGGCTTGCTGACGGGTGCGCTCTTTGTCTTCTTTGGACATGGTTGCTCGCGCTTTATTGAAGGCTTTCAGTTCGCTCCGCAATCGGGATACCTCTTTGCGCTGTTCGTCCATTTGCTCTTTGGTAAATTCTTCGTCTGTCATGATTCGGGGTAATGGATGTGTTGGTGTAATTCTTTCTCGGTTATGTTTTGTCCGTTCAGGTGCCAGCCGTTGCTATCATGGATGATAGTGTCGGCATCTTTCGTCCATTTCGAACCGCGCATGAAGAGATGGTACTTCGTCCATCCATGCTCGGTCATGAAGCTGTCAAAACGCTCGCGGGCGGCTTTAATACGGGCTTGTTCATGACGGAAAGCCTCCTTCTCGGCTTTGGTAAAATGCTGTTTCATACTCATTTAGCAGAATCCTATTCTGCGCCGGGGCACACTATAATATAGTAAAAAATTCTGAAAATTTAATCAAGAGCTTATTTTTTTACAAAAAACAAAAGCATGCGTGGGTGTTTAATGTCCACAAATTACACAAATTACACAGATTTTTTATCAGTCCAAAATGTCCCAAAATGATCCAAAAAAATATTTGACAGGAATAGTCAAAAATTAAAGACAATTCTAAATCTTTGATAAAGTGCCTATTTTTTTACAAAATGGAAATGGTAAGTGCTCTGCACGCAAGTGAAAGTTTCTGCGGCGAAGTCTATGGTTTGGACTTCGGAGGTCATATAGCTGCCTTTCGGAGATTGAATCCATACATGATAGCCGACTTTGATGCCCGGCGTGTAGCCGCACTTTGTATCGCCGACTATCATGTATTCATTGCCGCCTTCGATAAGACGGATGACCACCTCTCCTTTTGGAGCGTCCTTGAGTTCGTCACCAAAGTACGCCTCAAAATTCTCCAAGTTTTCAAATGGCTCTAACCAACGCATATAGTTATCCTACTCTTTGCATCCTGCGACGATTGCTGTCATCAAAGCAAACTATTCAAGTCACTATCTACTAAATCGCAATTCCATTCAAAGCTGTCTATATTTTCACACTCGCCGGCATAAAATATACCATTGTAGATTAAACTGCCAACGAGTCTATCCGGCCAATGCTCTTGTAATACATCGGAAACGTGACAATCGTTCCAGTCCGTACAATCAATCGGGCGCAATGCTTCCGGATCAAATTCATCAGCGTTGATATCAAAACAATATTGACATCCGTAAATCAGACCATATTGTAATGCAAAACGAACCGATTCCACGTTTTCAGCCAAACCATCATCCACTAATTGCTGCGCCACCTGCTGCATCCTACGGCGAACTGCATCAACGACAATATTCAAATGATCATCGGTTGTCTCGTTGTGACGTATCTGGATATCCTTGTACATCTCAACAGGATCACTCATGTCGCAGTTATCCGCCATTTGCATATTCTCAACAAGCAGGAAATCTTCACCGGGTTCTTCTTCGTTTACTTCTAAATCGTATTTGCTCCGATCAATAATGATGGCATTGTCTTCCAATTCGTCCTGATCACCATCATCAATGGAATAATACATACCGTCACCGGAAGCATAGAAATCAAAAATGATGTCGTATTGTCTTTCCGTTTGCTCTGTGTATTTTTCTTCCAACTCAGATAAAACATCTGCATCGAAGCCTTCGTCGTCAATAAGGGCGTTCGATTCTTCACCGATAATTGGGAATAAGGACAAGCGGTAGCTTGATTCCGGAAATAAAGTCAGTTTCATTGTTTCTTACGATTGCCTATACATCGCGAGGTTTTTAATTTTCTTATTATTTCTTTCTCTATAAGGATCATTCCGCTTCATATCACATCAAATACTTGACCACACTCTCCCAATCGGGGAAACGGTCGGAACCCATTTGGATCCAATGATCTCCGAACTGCTCTGCCCCGTGATTTGGGCGGTCATCAATCAAATATGCCCCCGGACGGATGAGCATATCCTTATGATGGCAAAGGATCAGGCGCTTATAGAAAACACCCTCTTTGCGTGCCGAATCAAAATAATGTTGCACCCATTTCACTTTGTCCGACCAAGCTGACGGATTCATCCACGGAGCCGTACTGAGGATGTATAGGTTGTATTTCTCTTTCAATGCGTGTACAGCCTCAATAGCTCCGGGCATCGGCTCCATTAGGGCAAAGATACCGGGTATGTCATCGTAATGGGGTTTTCCTTTTTCGTCACACTCATACTGCTGTTTGATTTCTTCGGACACTTTCGCCAAGCCCGATTTGAAATCCACCAGCACATTATCCATGTCTATGAAAAGAAGCGTTTTTTTTGTATTTTCCATATTTTAATATAGTCACAAAATGTACAAAATTCAAAACAAGATACATTTTTTATGCATTTAGGCTATATCCGTAGCCTTTCAGATAAACTGCAAACGATTTAATAATAGTTTCATGATTCTATTATACAAGGATATTTTTCATGGCTTATGAGTTTGTTGGTAATCATTCAAACATTCGAAGCATTTAAGACCGTATTTACGCATTTTGTCATAAGCATTAGGGAGCGCATAACTCGGGAAAGTATGTGCAATGATAGCTACTATTTCTTTGTCTTTATCTATTTTAGCAATCCTAACCAGAGTGCAATAAACATTTCCATTACTTAAGATATTTGGATAAGGTTGCTTCTCTAATAACTCAATCTTGAATCGGAAACTTTGAGTGTTCTTAGTAGCCTCATTAGAATATGCTTTAAATAATCTCTCAAAGAATCCAGAACAAAAAATGACATACTTACGATTATCTACACGGAATATCTCATCTAATACAGTTTCCAAATATGGGAATAAATAGCAAAGTTTCTTTCTTCCTAACGAACTAAATTTCTGTGAAGCATATGGAACTAACTCTAATTGTAACTTTTGCTTTAATACATTAACTCGCGTTTCTCTAAGAACATCTCGATCTTCTTTACCATTGCTGGGAAAACCAGCAGGAATTGTAACACCACTATCCGTCCAATCCTTCAAAAAAGCGGCTTGCTTGACATCAAAATTATCTATTCTTATTTTTCCCTCTTTATCCAAATCTTGTTCCACTCCGGTTTTGCTCCTTATGTGATATGTACTGATAAATGTTTCTAATGAACTCGTATTTATTCCATATTTGTCAATTTCTTCGTTATATTGGTCTTTTCCATCGTTTTTCCCAGCATTGACTCCCGGATTAAGCATGACCATAACAGTTTGGGCATTACGTTCACCAGCATAGTAGCCTGGCATACCTTTTGTAGAGATAGCGTGCTCTTTGGAGGCTTTTTCGCCAAATAACTCATTTGACAATTCAATAGCAGCATTTATTTGATGATTGGTTAACAAGTCCTTAAGGTCCTGATTGATTCTCTCATCAAGAGTGATTAGTTTTTGTTGTTTCATAATGCGTATTATTAAGGGATATTATAATTCTAAAAAAGGATATGCGAGAAGTGATAGATAAAGAACTGCTACAACAATCCATGTCATTGTGCGTTTTACATTATAGTTTATATATTTAGAAAACATGAAAAACCCCAAAAAAATGATTATGACAACAACACTTAAAAGAGTCATCCAAAATCCTTCAACGAAGAAATGTTGCCATAGTAAACCTGCACTCCAGGTGGTTAAGGCATCCACATCTTCATCTTCATATTTATCTTTTAAACGATAATTCAAATTGACACCAAAGCCCATTAGAATAAGTATTGTGGAAAGTACTTTATCCCATGTACTTTCTGCGAATTGGTAAACCCATACTGATGTGAAAATCAAAAGAATGGAAAATACTACCCAATAAGCAATGTTCTTAATCTTTATAATTGTTTGTCGTTTAGCGCTTGCTTTGAATTCATCTTCCCATTTATCAATAGGTTTTTGATAAAGTTGAATATGACCAATCCCTGATATATCGGCAGTCGGGTATTTCTTTTTTAACTCTTTAAATATTGCTTCTTTCTTTTCGCGTTCTGCTCGCTCTGCTGCTTCTTTTTTCTCTTTCTCTGCACGCTCAATTGCAGCAAGACGTTCTCTTTCAGCACGTTCTGCAGCTTCTATTTTCTCTCGTTTTGCACGTTCAATAGCAGCAAGGCGCTCTTTCTCGGCGCGTTCGGCTTCGGCTTTAGCTTTGCGTTCAGCTTCTGCTTTAGCTATCGCTTCGCGTTCAGCTTTTGTCGGACCACTGATGACCTCTTCCATGTATTTTTGAACTTCTTCGAAATCTGCTTTCTTCTGTTCTGCATTTTTCATAATGAGGTCCATTACTTCCGGTGAAATTTTTCCGGCATCCTTAATGCCCATGCAGTGTTCATCAATCAGGGCTTTTAATTCTTTAGGTATCATAATATTTAATGTTTTAATGAGTTATACTTATACAATCTCTACTTTAGCACCGACTTCTTCAAGAGCTTTTTTCATTCTCACTGCTGTAGCTTTGTCGACACCCTTTTTAACTTGTGAAGGAGCAGAATCAACGATGTCCTTAGCCTCTTTAAAACCGAGACTTAATAAATTTTTAATGGCCTTAACAACTTGGAGCTTATTATTACCGGCACTCCTCAATACTACGTCGAAAGTAGCCTCAGCCGTTGCCGTTGACTTTGCTGTTGCTGGTGCCTCAACAGTTGCTGTAAAGTCTGCTTTCACTTTTTCTCCAAGGCCGTTGATAGCCGTAACTTTCAGCGTCAAGCCGGCATCGGCTAATTGTTCATACAGGGTTTTTGCTTCTTTGGTAGAGCTGGTCTCCAAAACCGTATAGGGCAAGTTTGCTAGTTTGTCGCGCGTATCAGCAGCATCCCAATCCATTGCTTTACGCAAAGCAAACATAGCGCTTAACTGATTTGTTACCGCTGTAATCTGGATAGTAAATTTAACCGGCTTTCGTAGTCTCTCTTGTTCCTCTTCAATACGCCTTTTCTCTGCTTCTTGTTCTTGCCGGATACGTTCTTTTATTTCACGCTCCATACGCTGACGTTCTAATTCTTGTCGGGCTTTACGCTCTGTGCGCGCTTCTTCATCTTCCCACCAAATCAGATTGTCTGTAATAAAGGCGCATTCTTGTAAGTTGGAAGCAGTCGGCTTAATCAGGCCCAATTCAACCTTTAGGGCCTTAGC
Source organism: uncultured Bacteroidales bacterium (assembly GCA_900319645.1). Lineage (GTDB taxonomy): Bacteria > Bacteroidota > Bacteroidia > Bacteroidales > Paludibacteraceae > Colicola. The sequence continues at coordinate 158,557 of ONPG01000001.1, read as the reverse complement.
CAGAACCTGTAGTTCGTTACTGTATCTATCATCGGCTTTTCTGCTATTGTAGAATTTTAGGGCTGCTTGCGCACCGGATTGATTTAATTCTGCTATCGTCTCAAGTATAGATATGTTATCTTCGTCATAATCAGAGAATGTTTGCAGTTTAGCAAGCAAGTCTTCGGCGAATGCGTCCCTTCCATTTTTCATGTAAGCTATATATGTCCAATATATACGCCAATAGTTACTAACCAATTTTGCTTTACGGCTTTCTTGTTCTGCAATGATACCATCCTGATTGAGTGCAGCAAACGTCATGTAATAAAGGCATTGGATAAGATCATATTGGTCGTTATCCGTTTTTATAGAAGAAATAGCGTTCTGCCATGTGCGGAAGACAGATTTGATATTTCTTATTTCTCCTTCTTTGATGACATCAAGCAAATCATCAGGATATATAGACGCCGTAGATGATGCACTCGCAGAAACAGGTTGGCTCTTGAGTTGATTAAGAGCTGTTTCCATCATGTCGATTGCCTCATCCTCACTAATATTCAGTTCGGCAGCCTTTTGCAGAATCTGTTCCGCCTCTGCCTCATCGTATTTACCATCATCGAGAAACGTATTGATAAACTGTTTCAGTTCATCTACCGGTTCTAACTTTTTTTCCACCGGTTTTGACTCAACCGGCTGAACTTTATTAAAATTAAATGCCATAGTATTATTGTGAATTATGTTAATATTACAACCTTCTATCCAGACGGACAGTCACTTTATCACACCCGCCTAAGTATTGTGCGGCCATTGACTTATTTGACTCAGAATCACCTTTTGCCACAAAGCGTGTTGAGCCACATGGAACCTCTGACGGAGGTATACCTTCTTCCTCGCGCCCTGGGACTATTTTATAGCCTTGCGCCTCCCATATAGCACAACCATTGATAGCAGGATTTGCGGCAAGGTTGGCTATCTCATTATTTAGTTGCCGAATCTGACTCATCTTATTGTCCAACTCTTTATTAAGACGCTCTGCTTCCTGCGCCAATGAGCGCACACGTGATATATATTGACGGTACTCATTTGTTATGCGTGCAATATCTCCATCACGATACGCCCATGCGCTCTTGTCTCGCCATACATTAAAGACAAGTGTATTTAAGCGGTCAAACGTCTTAAAGTTAGACTCAAAATCTTGTATTCCACTAAAAAACATATTCCTACATGTGCATATTAGTCATGCTATCCATGATAGCAATCATTCCTTTTAGTTTCTGATTACAGCCTATCACCTCCGAATCCAAAGTAGTACAAAATGTTTTTGTCAATTGACCTATTTCCGCCATTTTGTCCAGAATCTGTGCTACTGAATTGTTGTAATCATTGACTGCAGCTTCTAACGCTTGGTATTTATTCTGAATTTCGCTATCCGTGTTCCCGGCACATTCGCTACCGGGGAATGATTCGTTGCGAATAGGTTTATAGCGTTGAACGATACTATCACGCTTACCTACCGCCTGACGTTGAACCGATTGAGCATCTGATTTCTTGTGCTCCAATTCTGATTGGATTTTTCTTATTTGCTTATCAATCAGCACACCACAAGCTATCGCTGCCCCACGGAAATGGTTCAGTTTGACATTGTATTGTTTAACAACGTCCAACTGGGTTACATGTACATCATCTGCCATGGTTTACATGTGGTAATTTTGGAGTTCGTCTGCACGTTTGCAGTATCCTTCTATATACTGCGAAAACTCCATCATGATTTGCGCCATCTTATCCACTTCTTTGCGCTCTTGCGTAAATTGGTCCATAAATGTTTGCGCTTGCTTATCCTGCCATGTGCTGCAAGCACGATTCATTTGTTGTCCTAACTGGTTAAACAAGGAGGATAATGCACCACTTGCCTGACTTAAATTTTTGCCAAACTGACGTAATTCGGGAATTTGTCCGATATGAAGATCTTGTGCCATAATTATGATTTTTAATAGTTTCTTACTAATTCGTTAAATGTTGCTTCTACGTCCAATGCTGATTCATACTCATTGGTATTTCCTTTCTGAATCTTTTTTGTCGGAAGCATATATGGTGAGATTAACTGGGAACTTCCTCCGTTAGGATTATAGTAGTAAGCGCGAAGTCTGTTCTCTGCCTCTTGTATCTCATGTAGTTGGAGTTCGTAGAGACTGAAGAATGATTCCGTATCTTTATCTACTTGCAGGAAGACGATATGCCCAAATAATTTGTATAGTTCAAGATTATCCAGAGAATAGCCATTACTATTAGAAAGCGCTATCTCGGAAGCCTTGTTAACTTGCAGTATGGTATGAACTCCATGCTCAGGACCTTTCTGCAAAATATATCTCAGTGCGTCTCGGTATGTTTTGACATCTGATGGCACTTCATCTTGAGGTGCGGCAACTCCAAAATTCAAGTTAGCCATAATGGCGAGTGTACCTTGAATATCATTCTCATCTGGAAGAGTGAACATATCGTTTTCAGAAGTGGATGACTCCTCTGTATCAGAAGGTAAATCTGCATTATTCTTCAACAAGTTAAATTTCTCTTGCCCTAAAATTGTTAATATCGTAGGTGTAACGCTATCACTTCCAATCTCAGCACATAATGACTTGAGCCGAGAACCGCTTTGCTTAGGCTCTAATAAATCAATATAACCATTATCTGCCATGCGTTTCAACAGATTATTATATTCTGCACCTTCTATCCCTAAACTATTGATCACTAAGAAACGATAACCTAACTCATTCTTTCTACTGGATAGGATCAGAGATAACAAGAGATCTATGCTTGCGCGAGTAACGAATTGCTTGTCATTATATCCCATCGTAAGGATGTTCTGCCCTTGTTCCGGAATGAGATGAATCAAGTTAGGCGCTTGGTCAAATGAGATATTTTGTCCGGCAGAAGCCACCAAATAGCGTTGGTTTTGGCTAACTAATCGGTCTGCATTAGCATATAGAGAATAGTTCTGACGTCCACTAAAGAATACTTGACCATTGGAGTTATGTCCGGAAGCTTTATTGATACTCCGTTCTATAAATTGCTCAACTACACTCTTATCTTCAATGCTCTTTTTATCATCACTTATAAAATTATATTTGAATCGATGGTAACCATCTGTCCCTTGCAAGAAACATTGTCCACGATTAGTCGTTTTCTCTCGCTCCATCCTGTTTGCTTCTTGTCCGACAATCTCTTTGTGCTCTGCCTTTACAAGCATTTTTGCATCCGTATCGACGCAAGGCAAAATCCAAAAATCTTGGAATTGATTTAGCACACCTTGATCCAATAATGGGCAGTTGTTTAATGACTGCGTTGCCATCAAAAGGTGAATACCAAAGGCACGTCCTTCGGTAGCAATTATCGTAATCGCATCAACAATCTTACGAGCTAATTCCGGATTTTCAGAATTGGTCTTGAAGAGGTTTTGACACTCATCAACAATGAGCAATATTTGCGGTAACGGATTGTTCGGGTGTATCTTATTGTACTTTGCCAAATCGCCTCCACTATCAGTAAACATCTCTTTGCGAGTGAGCATTTTTTTAACCAGACTTCCGATAACTTCATATGTAATTAGATCGTCTGATTTATCAACTAAAACTGCACCGGCTTGTTGCAGTTGCTTGTATCGTCCGAACTCCGGACCTTTGAGGTCGATTAAATATAACTCTAAATCTTCCGGCTTGTATTTTAAAGCAAAACTGAGAACAATATTATGCAAGAAAGAGGTTTTTCCTGAACCCGTTCCTCCAATAACGAAGGAATGGTAGTGCGAACCCGCGATATCCATCTTGTATTTAACCGGCACACCAGTGCCTTGTTCATATCCAATGATTGCCGATAGTTCAGGTGAATTTTCAGGATAAGGAGCATTGATAATCGCCTCCCAATCATGGAACACTTTAACTACCGAACGATCATTGATGTACTTGGTAGCAGCAGGCATCCACTCTCTATCGCGAGTAAAGATATTTGCTTTCTGCACGATATCCATCGGAATTCCTATGAAGAAATCATCATCAGCGTCTAAAGTCTGTATAACGGATGTTTGATTTAAAATACTATCGTTTTGTGCGTATGGCGGTTGCTCGTCCTTATTGTTCATCACAATAAAATAGATACCACTATTGGCTCCATTTTTGAACAAACTTGTAAACTCTCCTCTATTATTTGCGTCATTAGCATTCAAAACAACTATTTCATATGGACGATAGATAGTGCCGTCCTCCATATTCTTTCGTTCTAAACTGCAACCAAGATTATTGCTGTCATCCTCCATTAACTTGGATAGTTTAGAGTAGAGCATAGGCACTCTACCGGATTCATATATGACATCAACAATTCGGCTATCAATATTTTTTGCTAAGAACCGTGCCCAGGGGTCTTTACTGCAATTAATCAGATTACAATGCACCTTCGTCACAGGCAGAGAAAGTAGAATATTCATAACCAATTGGTTGAGCAAATCAATAGCATGGTCTTCCGATTGGTCGGAATAATTGATGACGATATTCTTTTTCTTATTTCCCTCAACATGCCAATATAATCTATTGTTGCGAATCTTATATTTATCTCGCATTATAGAGTCATATGTGGTATATGTAAGAATCGGCAATGTTACATTTTTACCAACTATACTCTCTAACTCGCCAAAATATTGCTCAGGAATCGTACTCTCTTCAATTGGCGGAAGAGGAGAAAAGCCCTCAAACCGGGCACCTTCATTACCATCGCTAATCCCATTCAGTAAATATTGCATACATTGCTCAAAGACATCTTCTTGTGAAAAGAGGTCAATAGTATAATGAACAGAAGGCTGTTGGTCGGGCAATTCCTGATTATTATCAAGTTCCGTAAATAGTGACCGTTGCGAAAGTAAGTCAAAGACATTCTGATTAATCGGTGCATTAACATCGCTCAACACAACAAACTGAAGTCCAAACTGACTACCTCGATTGAGCAAAGTATTGAGCTCGTTGCTATATGGTTGGTAACCGGAAGGGTTATTAAACATCACTATCAACTCAGATCTCGGATTGTCCGCATAGAATCGGTCACCCAGACGATTTATATCGAACATACGGCGTGTCATCTCTTGAGAAAGGAAATGCTCTATTGCATTTCTATCTTGTAACAATCTACATATCGGTGCATCCTCTTGATTACCAAGATGTTTCATGAATACATCTCCCAAACCGATAAAATCCGGATCAATGAAATTGACACGTACACTTCTTCTCGGGTAAGATAACAGCACAAACAGCAGATACTGATTGAGCGTACGCTCTGCAGCATCTGTCTCCACAAAATTGTTGCTATCGAACAGCTTGATTAACACATGAGAACCATGTACCTCCGTGAACATCGGATAATCAATACAAACATCTTGTACCAATTTGCATCCGCCGCCTCCGGCATAAATCATCTGCAAATCCTGATGCTCCTCGGCGGCAGTACTGATACTTTTCAGGATATCCTTTATATCATTCCCAACAGAATAAGGAATATATACAGGATCTTCCAATTGCAATTTCTGCAACTCCTCCTGCAAGTCTTTCTTAGCGAACTCAAATTCGCGTTTGTCAGTAAGATTAGAAACCCGACGCTCAAAACTATCAATGATATAGTCTATTTGAGATATTGTAGTTTTCATGTTTTATAGATTATTATTGTTCTATATTTATCTAATTTATGTACCAAATGTCATACAAAAAAAGTACTACTTCTGTTGTATCTTCACAGAGGCTCTCGCATTGCCCGAATCGTAAATACAGCAAAAGTAGTACACCAAACGTGTACTAACATCCGCCAATTATATACGATTCTTGTGAAACTTGCGAGATTTCTGTGAACCCAATTGGTGTGTTAGATTTTTCAAATATGTAATCCGTGTCCGCTGACGCGGGGCGTCTTTCATAAAGACGCTGCAAAGATACAACAAAAGTTTGAATTACACAAATAATTCTGCATTTTTTTGTATTTTTTGCAACATATCGCACGTTTGGTGTACCACCGCTCGCTTGTTCTACGGCTTAGTACGATTCCCGATAAATCGGTCATATGAACTTTCGCCGTAGAACTACGCTCTCCCCACTGGGTGCACTGCGTTAGCACCCATCGGGGACCCCAATATGACAAAGAACAACTTTGTATGGTTTGCGTGTGCAAAGGTACAATAAAAAAATGAAATGCGCAAAGGTTTGACCCTTTACGCCCTAATTAGCCCTTAGTTAATGAGTGAACGAATTAACGAGTGAATGAATGAGTGAATTATTTGTTACTCAGTAATATTCTGCCAAATGGTATTACAAGCAAGGCTAAGCAACAAAACTATCCATGGCCATTTAAGAGACAAGAATATCCGCGTCTTTCCACGGACACTCATGATAATAACCATCAGCAGCCATATAGCCATCACCGGCCATGGAGGAAAACGATACAAGCTGTCCAAAATGCGGCCGTCCAGTAAGAGCAACATAGCCCGCTGGAAGCCGCACAATGGGCAGCTTATACCAAAGAGTTGCTTATATGCACAGGGCAGTAACAAGAACACTCTTTCGGCCGTTTAGGAGAACATGTTCATCCATTCGAGCCATGCAAATCCTGCAGAGCCGAGAATGGCAACAGCCACGATGTAATAAACGACGTAGATGGCGCCAAAGATGATTCCAAGGATGGAAGTCACTTTGCCCGCTTTGAGCATACCGAAACCGGAATAGGCAGCAGGATTAGCGTTGTATGCAGCCAATCCTTTGTTAGCCAAGACCAGTCCTACAATACCGCAAACGAGTCCCACGAAGAAGCATCCGAAGAGGAGCGAACAGATTCCGAGCACTAATGCCGCAACGGAATAAGGTGCATTTTGTTGCTGATTTTCCATAATTATGTTTTTGAGATTACTGAATAGCTTTTGCGAGTTTGGCGTTAATCTTCTGGAGACGAGCCAACTGAGACGAAGTCAATTCATCAGAAGCATTTTCTAATTGCTCTGCCAACTTCTGGTATTTTTCCATAAGAGAAGCCATTTTTGAATAGACACTTGTGTCTCCAGCCTGTACTTTCTTGTACACAGCGATGTACTCATTGACATACTTCTCGTAAGAGTCAAGCACTTTGTCCCAATCAGACGAGGAGGAAGATGCAGCCACTGATGAGGTGGTCATTGCAGAAGTAGTTGCAGCATTTGCATTCATGCTGGCGGTCAGACCGAACATTACAGCCATGACCCAAAAGAATAATTTCTTCATGTTTGTTTGATTTTAATTTGTTAATACTAAAAGGGCGCATTACTTAACTTTTGCGCTCATGCGTATCGTTCTACCTTTGCTATCTTTACCTGTTAAATGCGGGAAATCATTATCGGAATAGCTTAGGATTTGTTTTCGATGCAGTGGTGTCGGGTAATGATACTTGAGATCAGCTACCAACACTTTCGTACTTGCCGGTCCGTAGTCATTTGCATAAGGATGTCGACCATAAGTTCGTTTCTCGTCCACCTCAAGAACCACGTTTAAATCATCATTGATATAATACTTTCCGGTACAATTTCGCGTAACCCTGCCCAATCTATAGTACCTGTTAGAGAACACATCTACCGGATCATACCATATTTTCATATCAATCGGGCTGGCTTTAATCAGAACCTCTCCTTGCCCATAATCATCGGGCGATTGGAAATCATACACATAGTTTCCTCCCTCACGATCATTTTCTACAAAAGAGTATTTTTCAAATACAGCCTCTAATTCACGAATCTTTTCTTTTAACTTCTGGGCGTTTTCTTGGGTCTCGTCAATGATAGAACGCATTTCTTTGACATGAGTTCCCTTTGGCAATTCGTTTATATACATCGTTGCCGCATAATTCTTGATGAGAGCACTACCGCCTTGGTGTGCCATTTCGTAGTACGTTGAATCTTTTATGAACAAATCCAAAGCTTCTTCGAAACGAGTTTTGACTTTGGTTTCCATAAGGCTGTCCGGATACGTTTTTTCAAACTCGCGAAGAGCTGAAAGTTGGTGGGTCTTGATGGCAGCATTTAATGCTTTCTCTTGCTCAGTTTTACATCCGACGAGAATAATTGCCCCCATGATAATAAAGAAATACTTTTTCATTACATTAATTAGATTGGTGATTTTGCTTACTCACTTTTGGCTTTTCGGCTTCCTCCATTATTTCGTGCTGATCGAATTTATAAGTCCTGCAATGCGAAAAACGATGCAAAATTACAATAAAAAAGCGAAAGGCGCAAAGGTTTGACTCTTTACGCCCTAATTAGCCCTAAATTAATTGTTGTAAGGAAAAAACTAGGAGGAGGAAAGTTATTCCTGGAGGGATTTGCGGGGAATGAATGTTGTGTCGCCTTTATGTGTAACAGAGATATATGGGTAATCCTGCGCGATGGCACTCAAAAGCTTGAAGTCACGATAATAAATAAACAGATGCTGATTGAAGAGTTGCTCCTCGTATTGGGGATAAGATTTAACCAGTTTGTCTCTCGTCTGAATCATTTTAGCAACATAGCGGTTTTTCATCTTAATTGCATCATCAAAGTTCTTGCTCGGCATGTTTTTGAGCGAGTCTGCATATGCCCGATACAAAACGCCATAACGCTTTTCGGCATTGTTTTTCAGATTCAGCCAAACCGAATCGACTTCGGGTTTCGCAGGAACCATCACAATCACCGTATCCGTCCGTGTTTCAACAGGTTGCATAGTTGCCGCCAGCCTCGGGAAAAAGAGAACCGCAGCGGCAGCCAGGAGCAGCACAACAAGAATGAGCGGCATGAGCCATTTCATCCTCCAGTAACGGCGCAGAGCCGAGCGGACTTGACGGACAGAGGTGTATCGTCGTGCATTGAAGGCAAGGCAGCGACGGATAACCGGGCTGGCGGAATGCGGGAAGAGGAGAGCCAGCATCTTGCCCAAGGCATAGATGTCCCTTTCGGGAGCCAAGACATCATCCGGCAGTTGTTCGGGAACTTTGACAGACGGCGACGTGCCGATGTTTTTAGCGATATACGCTTCTTTATCCGCAAAGCCGAAATCAATGAGGCGGACATGGTTTCCCGAATCAGAAATGAGGATGTTGCTGGTCTTGAGGTCACCATGGACAATCTGTCGTTCGTGCAGGAAAATCAATGTCTCCATCAGTTCTTCCGCTACGCGCCGACGTTCGGCTAAGGACGGTTTCTCTGCCAGAAACTTGTCCAATGGACGTCCGTTCACATACTCCATGAGGATAGCACGCCCCAGCTGCGGGTCATCGACCAACGCAATCGTCTGAACCACATAAATGCAATCCAGGCGGTTCATGATTTCGAACTCACGCTCCAACAGGAGTTGATTGCGAGTCTGTTCGCCTTCGGTGGGTTTGGCAGCCTTCAGAACGACCCATTTGCCGCCCATCTGCGCACGGTAAACCAAGTTGTGCCCGGAGTCGGACAGTAACTCATAATCCGTAAGGTGCTCCACACCTAATTCTTGCGAATTAAGCGGACGGACAGGACCTGATGTAAACGTATTTTCTTCCATTGACGGTGCAAAAGTACAAAAAAATTTGCGTATATGCAAATAATTTTATAATTTTGCACAAATTTTTGAATTATGGACACTTCTTATCCTGTCAATAGTATCGCCATCAGCCAACTGAAAAAGGCTGTTGAAGCACGATTCAGACATGTTCCATCCGGCCCCGCCGACTTCGGAGAGTTGAGTATCGCTATCTTTAAAACGACCGGTGAACGGATCAGTTCGGACACGCTCAGCCGTATTTGGGGCTACAAAAAAGGCTATTCTTCCGTGCGGCAGAGCACGGTGCGTGTGTTGGAACAATACGCAAAAGCGAACGAAGAATCGGACTTCGTTCATACAACCGCTATTTATGCCGATGACTGTCAGAAAGGTAATCGCGTGCGAATCGCTTGGTTGCCGAACCGCGTTTGCGTGCTGAGTTATTTGGGCGACTACCGATGGCGTGTGGAGGAAGCCTTCAACTGCAAACTGCGTGTTGGCGACACGTTCTCATGCCGCACGATAGCGCAAGGCGAAGTGCTATATGTTGACCACGTTGAGACCGCTAATGGCTTTTACGAATGTTTCAAAATGGGAGGCAAAAACGGACTGACTATAGTGGAAAAACTATAATAGAATTGAAAAAACGCATAGATATGCAAGACGAACGATATTTACGGCTATTAAGCGAGAAATTTCCAAACGCTCAGGCCGTTGTAACCGAATTAATCAACCTGCGAGCCATCCTGTCTCTGCCGAAAGGAACCGAGCATTTCGTGAGCGATCTGCACGGCGAGTCCTCCGCGTTTATTCACATGATCAAAAACGCTTCCGGCGTGGTCAGGAAAAAAGTGGACGAGGTATATGGACTGGGGACAATGGACAAAGGACAATGGACAATGGACAAAGGACAGGGGACGATGGGATTGAGCGAGGAGGAGAAACGGGCTTTGTGCGCACTCATCTATTATCCGGACGAGCGGATTGAGTTGATCAAGAAATACTATCAAGAAAATCCACCCCAACCCTCCGCACAAGGGAGTGAGAATCAGGAAACTCCACCCCAACCCTCCGCACAAAGGAAGGAGGAACAAGGCGAGTATGTGGATTTGTTCCGGCTCAATTCGCAGATATCCAATCTGCCGACATTGCGCGACTGGTACGTACGGAGGCTGAACCAAGTGGTACACATCGCACGCGCGGTCACCATCAAATACAGCCGAAGCAAAGTACACAGGCTGCTACCAAATGATTACGCGTACGTGATAGGCGAATTGCTATTCGAATCGAGTCTGGAACAGAAAGACAGGCAAAGCTACTACAACGCTATCATTGAGGCCATTATAGAAACAGGATGTGCTGATCAGCTGATTATCGCGATCTCGTATCTGATTCACAGTCTGACCATCGACAAACTGCACATCGTGGGTGATATTTTCGACCGCGGACCGGGCGCCAGCAAGATATTGGATGTGCTCTCGACCATCCGCGATTACGACATCCAATGGGGCAACCACGACATCGAATGGATGGGTGCTATGGCCGGCAACATGGCGTTGTTAGCGACCGTATTGCGTGTCTCCATCCGCTATGCCAACATCGAGACGCTGGAAGAAGGCTACGGCATCAATCTGCTTCCTCTTGCCAGTTTTGCGATGAGTATTTACGGCGACGACCCGTGCAGCCTCTGGCAGACCAAGGATTTTGAGAACAACCCTCGTCTGACCCGCTCGGCACAACTGATGGCGAAGATGCACAAAGCGATCTCGATTATTCAGTTCAAGTTGGAAGGTCAGACGGTGCTCCGCCACCCGGAATGGCACATGGATCACAGAGCGTTGCTGGACAAGATAGACCTCGAAAAAGGCACTATCACGATAGACGGGAAGACATACGAGTTGCAGGACAAGAACCTGCCGACTATCGACCCCGCAAACCCGTACGCTCTGAGCAAATACGAGCAGGATCTGATGGACCAGTTATGGCGTTCGTTCCGCAAAAGCGAGAAAATGCAACGGCATCTGAGGATGCTGTATGAACACGGCTCGCTCTACCTGGTACGCAACGGTTTTCTGCTCTACCACGCGGCTATACCTCTGAATGCGGACGGTTCGTTTACCGAGGCTGATGTGTGCGGAATACGCGTGAGCGGCAAAGCCCTCATGGACCGCACGGAGGAAATCATCCGCCGCGCATACTACGGCGAGGGTCAAGCAAAACAGGATGCATTAGATTACCTGCTCTACCTCTGGGAAGGCGAAAACTCCCCACTCTACAACAAAGACAAGATGACCACTTTCGAGCGGTATTTCATAGACGACAAGGATATTCAGCACGAGCAGAAAGGCGCCTATTTCACGCTGGCAGACGACGAGCAAGTTTGCAACAAAATTCTTCACGAGTTCGGGTTAAACCATGAGAATGGCAGGATTGTGAACGGTCACGTGCCCGTTCGCACAATAAAAGGCGAGACACCTATCCGGGCAAACGGTAAACGGTTTGTGATAGACGGCGGATTCAGCAAGCCATATCAAGAGAAAACAGGCATTGCCGGTTACACCCTCATCTATAATAGCCACGGCATCCAACTGGTAGAACATGAGTCGTTCGAGAGCCGCGAACAAGCCATCCTCTCTGGCAGCGACATCCACAGCCGCACGCTACTACAGGATTTCTCCGGACATCGCATCCGCATCCGGGATACCGACAAAGGAAAAGAACTTCTGCAACAATTTGATGCACTCGAGCAACTATTGGCGGCTTACCGCTCCGGCGAGATGGCACAACACTAACAAAAATGCGACCTCAACAAGAGGTCGCATTTTTGTATTGTTGAATGGTGATTACTACAGGAAGAACATAATCATCATCTGACCGGTGAGCACACGGAGGAACATCGTCAACGGATAAACCGTCGAATACGCCACCGCCGCGCGGTCGTTCTGGCTGGATTGGGAAGTGGCATAAGCCAATGCGGGCGGGTCCGTCGTAGAACCGGCAATCAATCCCATAAGCGTGAAATAATCCAGTTTGAGCCATTTGCGGGCAATAATACCGATGAGCAGCAGCGGTAGCATCGTGATGATCACGCCATAGCCAATCCATACGTATCCGCCGTCAAGCAAGGTATCCACAAAGGTGGCACCAGCTCCGAAGCCCACGGAAGCAAGGAAGAGCGCAATACCGATCTCACGGATCATGAGGTTGGCGGACGAAGTGGTATAAGTGACCATGTGCCATTTCGGGCCAAAGGCTCCGATGAGGATGGAAATGATGAGCGAACCGCCCGCCAAACCTAATTTGAACGGCTGTGAGAGCCCCGGCAACATGATCGGCAACGAACCCAGCAGCACGCCCAACACGATTCCGATAAAGAGCGAAGCCAGATTAGGCGCGTCGAGTCTCTTGGTTGCGTTGCCGAAGACCTGCTCGACTTTGTCCACCGCGTCTTTTTCACCCACAACGGTCAGGCGGTCCCCCATCTGGAGGATGAGTTCCGGCGTAGCCAGCAGCTCGATACCCGCACGGCGGATACGAGTGATGGTAATATGGTACGCCGCACGCACATTCAAGTCGCCGATACGTTTGCCGTTCAGTTTCGGCTTGGTGACGATAATATGGCGGTTAACCAGATGGACCTCTTTGTTCTTCTCGTCCGAAGGGATCTCAGTCCGTTCGCCCAGCAGAAGGACCGTACGTTCGTTCTCCTGATCGCCCACGATACGCACTTTGTCGCCAATATGCAGCACAGTGCCTCCAGCCGGCATCTCATCGGTTCCGTCTGCATGCACTAACCGGCTGACAACCAAATTGACGTGTGTGAGTTTGTTCAAATCGCGCACGCAGATACCATCGACCTGCGCGTTGGTGAGCACGATATCAATATGCTGAATCTGCTTCTGGACGCCTTTCTCTTTCGCCACCTGCTCTTCCTCGTTCTCCATTTTGATACGGAAAATCCAGCGGATAAGCATCATAGCAACCAAGATACCCACGACGCCAAGCGGATAAGCCATGGCGTAACCGTTCGCGATGTCGGGATTAGACATGCCGGTGAGGTCCTGATAGGCCTGCTGCGCCGCTCCAAGACCGGGGGTGTTGGTGACCGCTCCGAAGAGGACACCTGTCATCACCGCGATGTCCTCGCCGCTGATGAAATGGATGAGCCACGCCGTGAAGCACCCTAAGAGCACGATGCTCAATGCCAGCATATTCAGCCGCAAACCGCCTTTTCCGAACGAGGAAAAGAACGACGGACCGACCTGCAAGCCAATCGAATAGACAAACAGAATCAAACCAAAATCCTTGGCGAACGACTCGACCAGCGGATCGAGATGCATGCCGAAATGGCTGAAAGCAATCGCGCAGAACAAGATCCACGTGATACCAAGCGTTATACCTTTGATTTTGAGCTTCTCGCTCAGGAACAGACCCAACGCAATTGCCAGCGTCAGCACACAAATAGAGTGCGCAATGCCTGTTCCAAAAAACAGATTTGTAAACCAATCCATAAAGGAATTTACAATTTAATCAATTACAATTTAAACATTTAATAAAATCGGGTGCAAAGGTACTACTTTTTTGCGACATACGCAAATAAAATGTATTTTTGATAGGTAATTATTACAAAAAAACACGCTCCGAGTGTATTTCGGAGCGCGTTTTGTACAATTTGAAGTTCTTTATGCCAGAATTTCCTTTTCAATATATTAAAGCTGAGCGCCCAGGGCGTTATAGGCTTTGCCGTCACGGATGATGACGAGTTGGCCGTTGCGGAAGAATTTCTCTGCCCGCTGAACATTCTGAGTCTCTACGGTCTCGATAGCTTCTTCCTGCTCGCCTGCTTTCTTACCGAAACCACCACGGGCGTTCGCCTTGCGGACGGTATAGGCGACGCCATCATAGCGTGCGAACTTCTCCATGAACTCGCTACCCTTGATAATAGCACGGAACTCGCCCTCTGCTTCTACCAGATAGATACCATCCGGCTCAAAGTCTTTTGCCTCCATCTCCGCCACAGCCTGCTTGGCGTCTTCTTCAGCCTTTGCAGCCCAGTCGCCCAGGGTGTAAGCCATCGTATAAACAGCAGCATCGGCTTCGTTCAACACGGTCTCGATATCTTTCGTTGCCGTGCTGGGAGCTTTGTCCTTGAAAGTCACCACATTGCTTGCCGGAGTAAGCACGGTTCCATCCGCCAAGCGGGTGTTATACTCACCGAACTTAGGCCAAGCGTTTTCGTTCATCAGATCTTTGGTCCAACGCTGAATGCCGTTGCCATCCGCGAAAGAGAACTCGCCTGCGCTGTAGTCCACGAGCGTATTGATATACGCCACCGAAGGCGTGTTGTTCCATGCGCGACCAAGCGAAACGACAGGGCACTCACTCTTGATTGTACAATCGACAAACACATATCCCTTGTCGGTTGCGGGACCGTTGTTAGCCGTGATAGCATCGCTTCCGCCTCCGTTGGACGAACGTTTCTCGCAATAAAGAAGGTTGTTGCGGAAATAAACACTACCGTCACCGCAGATGTAATCGACTGTTCCGTGAATCTCGCAATCATCAAAGAACTTAACCGCTCCAGAGAGGTTGCTGTAATAGGTATCCTGGTAGCTCAAGAGACGCACATTCTTGCAAATGGTCTTAGTTCCTTTGTCCCAAAGAGCCACAGCACGTCCGTTGTTGGCTTTGTAGTAATCGAGTGCGTTCTGGATGGTCAAGTCCTGGAGATACGTACCGCTGACATCTTTGAGGATATACAGTGTAGCGGTGTTGTTGATAGACTCGGTCTTGGCGTCCGGCGCATTCTTGATAATAGTTCCTACCATCGACTGGCCGATGATAGAGATATTGTTCTTGCTAATCTCCGTCAAAACGAGTTCGCCCAGGTCGTAAACTCCGTTCGGCAGGAAGATCTTATCGCCTTCTTTCGCCTGTTTGAGGGTCATGAGCAGCGCTGCTGCATCGCCTGAAGCAATGACATAATAGCCGTGCTCGCCTTTCTCCACCGCTCCTTTGACGTTATAAACCGAAACACGGTGGATATAAGCCTGCTGGGCAAAGGTAACGACAAGCGTGTCCGGCTCGCCGTCGTAGAAGACCTCTGTCATTGCACCGTCAGTTTCTGCCTTGGCGGGAACGGACTGGCTGTAGTTGCCGTGCTTGGCGGTAACGGTGATGTCCGCTTCGTCGCTATACTGACAGAGATAGAGCTGCACATACGCGTTGCCTGCTACAGGCAGCTCAATCGTACCGTTAGCCTGGAATTTCCAACCATGGTTGTTGTAGAAAGCACCGTTGGTAGGAATAAAGCACTCATGATCCTCGGCATAGAACGTGTTTTTAGTTAGGTTGTAGTCGTAGAATTTACCCACCTCAGCCGTCTCAATCTCCGTGACGAGAGCTGTCAGGCGCAGGTCGCCGGTGATAGCTTCGCCCTCGTTGTGACGCGTCATTCCGGCGTCGTACCATCCGCGGAACTTATAGCCTTCGGGAATAGTAAGGTCCGCCTCGGTGAACGCAAAAACAAGCGTTTCCTCCTCGGTCTGAATCGTGTCGCCCAAACGGTTACCATTCTGGTCAAAATAGGTGATCATGTATTCCATTGCCTGACCGTCATCCTCCGCCATTCCGTAGATAGCCAACTCGGTCATATAGGCATTCTGGGAGGCATTGAGGTTGTACCAACGCAACTGAGCATTTGTACGGTTGACAGGCACATCCACTGCCGTTCCTGCCTGATTGCAATACTCTTTCTGAACTTCAACCCAATCGGCATCGCCGTCTCCTTTGACCATCAATCCCCAACCGCGGCTTCCACCGGTAGCAGCATGCACATAGTGTACTTTGGTGATGTTTTTCAAGACGGAGGTCTCGATGTACGGCGTAGCTGTTTTGGCAGCCATCGCGTAGCCCGTTGTGATGACCTCGCTGGTAAACTTGGCGTTAGTGCCATTCGGATCCACCTGGGTCTCCGCCAGCGTGAAGGTCAGTTCCTCATTGCTGTAACGGGTGGTTACTTTCTTGGAAGCGGGAGTCGTGGACGAACTGATTGCGTCCCAGTCCTGGAAATTGGTAGAATAGAGTTTCAACTCTTTCTCTTCTGCCGTCATAGCAACGCTCATCAAAGCCGCCGCTACGAAAAAGAATAGTTTTTTCATTTGTATTGTGTTTGGTTAAACAATAGAGTTCATATTAATGTACAAGAATCTTTCTGGTGTGCCAAGTGCCGTTGTAGAAAGCCTTGACAAAATAAACACCCGTAGAAAGCATCGGCAAAGGAAGACGCGCCAATTGGCTGTCACTTGCTTCCTCTAAGCTTCCTTCATAAACACATATCAGTTTGCCGGTAATGTCCAGCAGATAGAGTATTGAAGGCGAATCCTTTTGAGCAATTTCCTCCTCCGTCAAATCGCTTATTTCAAACGGATTAGGAATAAAATCTCCTTCTATCCGATCAATCTCGTCCATGTGCCAATGCCCCGCACAATCGGGAACCGTGCTGAACTCAACAATCGTACGCACGAGCATGTCGTTCAGGTGCTCTACTTTGATGGTGTCAGTCGTTGGTTTGAGATGCGAATTGCCTATGCCTGAGTCATCTGTCAGGAAGAACGAAGTGCCGTTCGTGGCGAGGGCTATCGACCGCATCAGCAACTCACCGCTCTCCTCCACGCCGCTACACACCACGGGAACGATACGTACTCCTTGCGCAGCGGCGTTAAGCAGCTGGTCGTGGAGCAACGCGATCGTTACGCTGTCACGATGGCAAGGCGCATCCAAAATAAGGAACGCGATGCGCGCACGGGCATCGGCCTCCCACCCTGCTCCGTTCAAAGCCGCCATCAGCGCTTCGGGAACAGCCTCGGGGAAATCGCCTCCGCAGGCGGCTTCCTGTTCGGCGATAAATGTCTGAGTAGAAGAAACCTCCTCCGTCAAACGGCTCAGACGCGTCAGGTAGTCGTCTCCGTGATCACGATAGACTACCGCTCCGGTTCGGATATTCAAACCTCCCGTTGCTTGTTTGGCACGAGCTATCACATCCTTCATTTCCTCTTGCAAATAGCGCAACTCGTCGCCCATCGAACCGGTTGCATCAAAGACGAACATCACATCTACTACATCTGTATGATCGCAAGGCTCGTCGAACACAAACGTATTCAACCCTTCGCTCCAGTCTTTGGCTTTCGATACTTGGTTATCCACACGGATCTGAAAATCAGCGTGTTTACCACAGAGATTCTTGCCTGTGAGTTGATACCACAACTCCGCCTTGCCTGTGTTGTCCGTCACGGTCTGAAACAAAGTGTTGCCGGAGTTGTCCAGCAAACTGACTTGGCGTGCCACCAAAGGATAGCCGTTCTTGTTGGTCACCTGAACTGTATAGCGATGACGCGGAGTAATGTTCCATGCGGAAACAAACTGCCGGTGGGTTCCATCCAAGATTCCCGACCAGAGATGCCACTTGGTAAAATCATTCACTTCGCCGGCAGTCAGTTTGCCGGCTGAAATGGCATTGTTTGCTTCCATTTTGCCGGACATAGGAGCTGAGTATCCCTCAGTCGTCACTTCGGAAGCGTCCATCACAGCCTCTGTATCCATAGTTGCATAACCTTCACGTGCCATCGTGCTGTACATAACCGTCCCGCCAAGCGCACGCTTGCTCATCAGCCCTTCGCGATGCACTTGCTGCTTGCCGTTGCCTTTCAGTACTACCATCAGCGGTTCATTGGCTCCTGCGTCGCCTATAGATACTTTTTGCGTCTCGTACCCTTCGCAACTCACGACCAGTTTGTCACTGCGCTTGTATTCTCCGGATTTCAAGATAAAACGTCCGTCCCACGATGTATGAAGACGGGTTTTACCCACTCTCACTACGGCATTGGGAATCAACGCCTTCGCGGAGTCCATCACAAAGCCCGTTAACTGCGGCAGCGTGTCACGATGCACACACGCACTCGCGCTCGCTATTCCGATGATGGTCATCATCATCAAAGAGAAGATTTTTCGTTTCATAAGCATCTGTTTTAGAATGTTTACTGCTTCTCCCGCAATATTCGTGCCACAGTGGGAATCTGCTTTTCAAAGAAAGCTGTTTTAGAACTCGTCCAACCTCGATAGCACTTCTTCCCAAGTGAAATCCTGCTCGTCCGTCGTGGAAGGCAAATAGCCCATTTCCGTTTGGGTTTTCTCTTGCGGAAAGGTGAAATACGTGCAGACACATTCGCATAGCAATTCGCCCTCGGCACTATAGATTTCGCCTTGCACGATGGCTATGTTGCGGCGCATTTCTTTAAGGAACGCGCGCAGGCGTATGTAATCCTGCAAAGTGGAAACAGGTTTATGGTAACGCATCTCCATTTTAGCCGTCACGCCTGCGGTCTTCAGTTTATGAAAAACCACCCATCCGCAGACCTCGTCCAGCAACACGGCTTGAATACCGCCGTGCAGGGTGTTGATCCACGATTGGTGGTTTTGGGTCGGACGCCAGAATGAGACGATGTCGTCTCCGTCCTCAAAGAAACGCATCTGCGTTCCTATCGGGTTGGTCGGACAACAACCGTAGCAGTTGTATTCCGGCATAATCGTCCAGGGATTATTGATCCGTTTCATTGCAGACAAGCATCTAACGCGTCAGTAATGGCTTTCTTGTCCAGATGCTGTCCGATGAAGACCAGTTTCTGCATTCTGTCGCCGTACTGCTCGTCCCAGTCATGTTGCAACTGCACATCTTGTGCCATCAGTTGCATCAGTTCTTCTTTGGGCATCGTGGCAAACCACTCGCCGGCTTTACGCAGATTGAACTGACGTCCGGCTTGCTCGAACAAGTAGCACATGTCATATTCTTCGGCAAAATAGCACATACCTTTGCAGCGAATCACGTTCTTCGGCCAATGAGCTGCCACAAATTCGTCAAACAGCCCAAGATCGAAAGGTCGGCGTGCATAATAGACAAATGTCTCGATGTCGTATTCCGCCAGATGGTCATGCTCGCCATGCTCGTGATCATGGTGATGATGCTCATGTTCGTGATCATGGTGATGATGCTCATGTTCTTCATGCTCATGATCCTCATGTTCATCTTCCTCGTCATCATCGTCATCATGGTCGTGGTGATGACTTGCGTCTTCCACTTCCTGGATCCACGCAGCTGAAGTAGCCGTGCGGTCGAAATCAAACAAACCAGTATGCAGAATTTTCTCAAACGGCACGTCGCAGAAATTGGTTTCTATGATCTCTGCGGTCGGTTGAATAGCGCGAATAATGGCTTTGACATGTGCCAACTCCTCTTCGTTCACTTCTGCCGCCTTATTCAACAAAATAATATTGCAGAACTCGATCTGCTCGGTTACCAGCGCAGCCAGGTCTTCTTCCTTGGTCACGTGTCCCAGTTTGTCTCCGTTTCCGAACTCGTCACGCAGGCGCAAAGCGTCCACTACCGAGCAAATGCAGTCGAGCACAGGAAGACCGTCTTGAGCAAACTGCGGAACCATCTGGGGGTACGAACATAGCGTCTGTGCGATAGGAGCAGGCTCGCAGATACCCGAAGCCTCTATCACGATATAGTCAAACGCTTTCTGAGCGGCGAGATCATGCAGCTGGTTGATCAGATCCGTTTGCAGCGTGCAGCATATACATCCGTTCTGCAACGCCACAAGGCTGTCGTTCTGCTGGCTCACCACTCCGCCCTGCTGAATCAGCGACGCATCGATATTCACTTCGCCTATATCATTGACGATCACGGCAAAGCGGATACCTTTGTTGTTGGTCAGGATCCGGTTCAGCAGAGTTGTTTTGCCGCTGCCCAGATATCCGGTCAGCAGCAAAACAGGTATTTTTTGTATTGTATTCATTCTTTCAACTGTCAATTATCAATTGTCAATTACTTCACGTATTCCACGTACTCACCGTAATACTTATCGACAATCTTGCGTACGCCGTTGCGTTCACAAGTCTGAAGGACATAGCTCAGGATTGCCGCCTCACGGCTGGTGGTCGATTCCATCGAAGCACGACGCGTACGATCCAGCGAACGGGCGAAACGCAGATATTCAATACAGGTCTGCGCAACTTGGTCCATGATTGCATTGGCCTTCTCATCCTCGTCAAGCAGGTAGTACATCGATGCCATCGAAGCGGAAGTGTAGTCATACGGCACATTGTAGCCCGGCAACTGCTCCTCGGCGAAATCCAGAACCTCCAAAGCCTTGTCGTTCTTTTTCTCGCGAATCAGTTGTTCAGCCAGTTGAGCGAACATCATCCGGTGTGTGCGGCACATACGCATGAGGTTCTCGTCGATGTAAATTCCGGGCAAGTTCATGTTGCCGTAAGCGAATTTATGGAGCATGTTGTCATACATCTTCTCACTATTGACACGCGGTTGGCCGTCAGCGCTGCGTGTCGGCATAATCTGATAAGTCAGACCTGTCAACTCCATCCAGGGCTCCAAGCCAAGATAGTAGTCATTTCCGACGGTCGCGCAGAAATACATCGGACGTTTGAAATCGTTCTGCTCAATCATCTCCATGATCATCATCTCCGACCGGGTGTACATCCGTTTTTTGCGGAACATCATCTGTTCGCCGTTGGGTGTCTCCACATACAACTGGTCCGAAGGCAGATAGTTGTCGCCTTCGCGGTTCTTGGTACGAGCATCTTCCGAGCGCAGGAAAGTAAAGGCTTTCTCTACGGAGATCGGTTGCTGCAAACGATTATCCACGCGCGCAATCTCATTCTTGCCCGGCATAAAATCCTTGTATTCCCACGAAATAGGAAGGGCTTCCGACTCATAGTACGGACGTTTCATCTGTGAAATATACCAATCGGTTTGCAGGTACGACAGATTGCACACGCGTTTGTCGGTTCCCACTTCCTCCACCTCCTGGTTGTACCACAAGGGGAAGGTATCGTTATCGCCGTTGGAGAACAAGATGGCCTGTTCCTCGCACGATTTCAGATAGTTAGCTCCGAAATCGCGGCATGAATAGCGATTCGAGCGGTCGTGGTCATCCCAGTTCTGTTGAGCCATCAATGCCGGTACTCCCAGGCATAGCAACGACATACAAACAGCCACAATGACTTTTCCGTTCTCGGATTTCAGTCTCTCGTTAATCCAGTCTGCCAACGCCAGCACGCCCAAACCGATCCATATACAGAAAGCATAGAACGAGCCTGCGTACGCGTAGTCACGCTCGCGCGGTTGATAAGGAGTCTGGTTCAGATAGATCACGATGGCCAAACCGGTGAGGAAGAACAGCAGGAAAGTCAGCGTGAAGTTCTTCCAGCCTTCTGCCTGACCGTTCTTGCTGCGTTTGCCACATTGCCATACGATGCCGATGATACCGAGCAGAAGCGGAAGCATGTAATAGACGTTATGTCCTTTGTTTTCCTTCAGTTCGGTCGGCAGCAGACTCTGGTCGCCGAGCATCGCGTTATCAATGAACGGAATACCCGTGATCCAGTTGCCTTTGGTGATGTCGCCGTAACTCTGCAGGTCGTTCTGTCTTCCGGCGAAATTCCACATGAAATAGCGCCAATACATGAAATTGACCTGATAGCGGAAGAAGAACCGCATGTTTTCCGCGAACGTCGGGCAGTATTCGGTTTTCTGCTGACCGCAGTAGTCATAGCGCACGCGTTTGCCTTTCACGTCCGCCCACTCTTTGTAGGCCTGAACATGGGATCCCTGCGACGAATACATACGCGGGAAAAGCATGCAGAACTGCGGCATGAACTTGTAGCTGGTCTTGTAGCCGGTGATGACATAGCGGTCTTTCTCGCCTTCTACTTTAGGAGCCGGAGCGTACTGCGCGTGACCTTGTTTCTCCACCGGAATACACATGTTTCCCTCCACGCGTAGTTCAACCGGTGCATTGTATGTCTGACCATAAATCAACGGGCGGTCGCCGTATTGCTCGCGGTTGAGATAATACTTGAGCGAGAACACATTGTCCGGGCTGTTCTGGTCCATCGGAGTATCCGCGTTCGAGCGGATCACCAGAGCGGCATAACTGCTATAGCCGATCAGAATAACCGTCAGCATCAGCACGGACGTGTTCAGCCACCGCCACAACTGCTTGCCGTTGTTCTCTTCGTATTCACGATTAGCACGTTTGTGGCTATATACGATCGCCCATGTCAGCAGAGCAGCTGTCAGCACGAGACAAACAGCCATTCCGGTATTGAACGGGCAACCGAATACATTCACAAACAGCAACTCAAACCAGCCGATAAGCGTCGGGAAGCCGGGGATAATTCCGTACAGGATAACCAGCAGAATTGCGCAAGCGGCTAAGAAAGCATAGATCACGCCTTTCCACGAGAACTCGTAGCGGCGGAAATAATACACCAACACGATTGCCGGAATCGTCAGCAGGTTCAACAAGTGAACGCCGATAGACAATCCCATCAGATAAGCAATCAGAATAAGCCACTTGTCACTACCCTCTTCGTCTGCCTGCTCGTCCCATTTGAGAATCAGCCAGAAGACCACGGCGGTAAAGAGCGACGAAGAAGCATACACCTCGCCTTCCACAGCGGAGAACCAGAACGTGTCACTAAACGTATAAGCCAAAGCGCCAACAGCTCCTGCTCCTAAAATAGCGATACTCTTCCACAACGTATCCGGCTGAACCAGTTTCCGTGCCAAAGCGGTTATGGTCCAGAACAGGAACAAAATCGTAAACGCACTCGCCAGAGCCGACAACGCATTCACGCACATCGCCACATGGCTCGTATCCGAAGCAAACAAGCTGAAGAAATGGCCCATGAGCATAAAAAACGGCGCTCCGGGCGGATGGCCTACATCCAGTTTCCATGCACTGGAAATGAACTCACCGCAGTCCCAAAACGAAGCGGTCGGTTCTACTGTCAGAAGATACGTTGCCGCCGCGATAGCGAACACCACCCAGCCGCAAAACGTATTCCATAATTTGAAATTTTTCATTATTTTTAATCCTTTCAGTTTTCAGTTTTTAACTTTCAACTTTCAAAACACGCAAAATAGCGTACAAAGGTACGAAATTATTTTGGTTCTACAAAATCCAATATCCATATTTTTACTTTTTTTCGCAAAATTATACTTTTTTATATTTTTTATGTTCGCGCACTTGCGTATATAAAAAAAATGTTGTACCTTTGCACGCTTTTTTTAAATCTACGTCAATTGTTTTTAACAAAATTATGATTAAAGTTGGAATTATCGGATGCGGCTTCGTAGGTGGAGCCCTCAAAAATTGGTTAGAAAACAACAACCCCGAGTGCAAATTGTTTATCAGCGATCCTTACAAAGGCTACAATGATGATTTGAGCGATGTTGATATCGCTTTTCTTCAGATTCACGTCCCCACAGAAGAGGATGGTACACAGGATTTGACATTGATGAAGGAGTTGATCAAGAAACTTCCGGATGTGCCTGTTTTTGTGCGTACCACCATTCTGCCGGGTACCAGCGAAATGCTTTCCCGTGAGACCGGACACCATGTTTGCTACATGCCGGAGTTCCTTACCGAGCGTACTTTCATTGAGGACTTCAACAAACAAACTATGGTCTTCACCGGCGCACAAGAATTGCTCACAAAGATTTTCGTAGGCAAGAAATTTACCGTAATGACGCCGCTCGAGGCAGAGCTGACGAAATACATGCACAACGTCTTCGGAGCATACAAGGTCACCTATTTCAACGCTTGCAAGGAGTACTGCGAGAAAATGGGAGCCGATTGGCGCAAAGTACACACAGGTGTACTCCTCTCCGGCTACATCAACGACACACACACGTATGTTCCCGGTCCGGATGGCAAGTATGGCTACGGCGGCAAATGCTTCCCGAAAGATGTGAATGCCTTCGCTGAGATGACCAAAGGCACCTCTCTCGGAACGCTCTTGGAGCACCTCCACGAGCTCAACGTCCATTTCCGTGGTGTAGAGGAACATATTTAATGGCGTTGGCATTGGCTTTGGCGTTGGCATTGGCTTATGAGAGATTTTAGAAAATATTCTATTTGGATAGATGCTGTAAGTACTGCTAATCAGGTTTATAGCATAACTTCTCATTTTCCAACAAAAGAGACATACAGGCTTAGCAACCAACTCGAAAGAGCAGCGGTTTCGATTTCGTCAAACATTGCCGAAGGGGCTTCACGAACATCCCCCGTAGAATATGCACATT
This sequence comes from uncultured Bacteroidales bacterium, assembly GCA_900319645.1. Taxonomy (GTDB): domain Bacteria; phylum Bacteroidota; class Bacteroidia; order Bacteroidales; family Paludibacteraceae; genus Colicola. The sequence continues at coordinate 133,873 of ONPG01000001.1, read as the reverse complement.
TTTTAGAGATTGCCATGGGGGCTGCGTTTGAAGTAGAAACTCAGTTAACTATTGCCAAACAACGCTCTTACCTATCAGAAAACGAATACAACGAGATGATCGTACAGCTTCAAAGTATTGAAAGAAGAGTAAATTCATTAATCAACAAACTAAGAGCCAATGGCCAAAGCCAAGGCCAAAGCCTATGAAAAAAATAGCAGTAGCAGGAACAGGATACGTGGGTCTCAGTATTGCCACCCTACTCGCCCAGCACAATGAAGTGATGGCGGTTGATATTATCCCCGAGAAAGTGGAGATGATCAATTCACGCCTTTCACCTATTCAGGACGAGTACATCGAGAAATACCTCGCCGAGAAGGAACTCAACCTCACGGCGACACTCGATGCCGAGTCGGCATACAAGGACGCCGAATACGTGGTTATCGCAGCTCCGACGAACTACGACAGCCAGCGTAACTATTTCGACACCTCGGCGGTGGAGAACGTCATTGAGACCGTCATCCGCGTCAATCCGAACGCGATCATGGTCATCAAATCCACGATTCCTGTCGGCTATACGGAATCCGTGCGCCGCAAATACAACTGCGACAACATCATCTTCTCGCCGGAGTTCCTGCGTGAATCCAAAGCGCTTTACGACAACCTCTACCCTTCCCGCATCATCGTCGGAACGGTCAAAGGTGACGAACGTCTCACCAGAGCCGCAAAGCGTTTTGCCGCTCTCCTCAAAGAGGGAGCCATCAAAGAGGACATTGAGACCCGTATCATGGGTCTCACGGAAGCCGAAGCTGTCAAACTCTTCGCCAATACCTATTTGGCACTCCGCGTCAGCTATTTCAACGAGTTGGACACATACGCCGAAATGAAAGGTCTGGACACCCGGTCTATCATTGACGGCGTGTGTCTCGACCCGCGTATTGGCACGCACTATAACAATCCCTCTTTCGGCTACGGAGGTTATTGCCTGCCGAAGGACACCAAACAGCTTCTCGCCAACTACCAAGACGTCCCCGAGAACCTCATCGAAGCCATCGTCGAGTCCAATCGGACCCGCAAGGATTTCATAGCCGACCGCGTCCTGGCAAAAGCCGGCTATTACGATTACTACCACAACGGCCAGTTCAACGCCGCCGAGGAGCACCCCTGCGTTATTGGTGTTTATCGTTTGACGATGAAATCGAATAGCGACAATTTCCGTCAATCCTCGATCCAAGGTATCATGAAGCGTGTGAAAGCGAAAGGAGCCCAGGTCATCATCTATGAGCCGACTTTGGAGAATGGATCAACATTCTTTGGTAGCGAAGTAGTTAATAATTTATCTGAATTCAAACTTCGCAGCCAAGCCATCATCGCCAACCGATACGACTCCGTCCTTGACGATGTAAAAGAAAAAGTTTACACCCGCGATTTGTTCAGAAGAGACTAAGAAATATAAGGGACTTTCTAAAGTAAAAAACTAAATGGACTGGAAATCATTCTTGCAGACAGAACAGATTCCGTTTGAGGAGAATGTTGACCTCAAAAAGAAGACTTGGATTCATCGCGGCGGGATAGCGGGATTATACGTTATTCCCGACAACATGAACCAGTTAATCCGTTTGGTTACCAGACTCTATCAAGAGAAAGCGGCGTTCAAAATTGTAGGGCACACATCCAATCTCTATATTCGCAACACGACCAACCTGGATATTGTTATTTCCACGATTCATCTGAACAACATACAGGAAGGAGACGGACAATATATATGCGAATGTGGTGTAGCAATATCCGCTTTGTCGCGTCAGGCTATAGAAAACGGACATGCCGGATATGAAGGATTTGTCAATCTGCCGGGAACAGTAGCTAGCGCAGCCGTCAACAATGCAGGTTGCTTCCAATGCAGCATTTCCGCTCTGCTAATAGAAGCAAAAGTGCTGTGTCAGAACGGAGAGATCCGAACCATTACCAAAGGGACATTCGCTTATTCGGAACGAAGTTCTGCTTTCAAACGGGGAGAGCTGCAAGGAGTAATTTTGAACGTTACATTAGATTGTAGCGCTATTAGCGATCAACGGATTTTGCAGGAAAAGGCAGAAGCCAACACGTTGTACAGAAAGACCAGACAGGAAGGTCCCAAGCAAAATTTAGGATCCACCTATCCTATTTACGTCATGCAGGCATTTTACAAAAACCTGCCTTTTTTTACACGTCTTTGCTTGCGGATATTCGGTAAATTGTACTACATAGCAGGTAGCAAGATGCCGCAGCACTTAGTGAATACCATTATCCTGTTAAGCTATGGCAACTACTGCACACTTCATCGCTATGTGTCGAAGCATAATTTCGGTTGTTTTGTTTGGCGGGACGAGAATGCGGACAAAGCTTTCGACAAATACAAAACGCTTATCGCCAAAACATCCGGAATGCCGGATATTGAAATAGAAATAATATGAATTCTTTCAAGATATCGAAATATACGATTAGCGACTGGTATTTTATCGGTGTTTTGTTCGTATTGGCAATCTGTATGTACTACGGAATGGCAGATTTGGACAACATGACAGAAGTGGGAACAGGCAAATCCTATTTACTGACTATATTTCTAACTGTCATTCAGATTCCGTTATTAATATACTTGATTAGGGAGCGGATAAACAGCAGCGATAATTATCCTCCCTTTATCCGATACTATATTATCTATTTCTTTTGGATGACCGCCATCACATTGCTGACAGACGAGACGCATAATATAATCGGCTTGACAGTATTATCCATGTCAATATTAGTTTTCCCACTTCTGCTTGTCACTTCTTATTTCCGAGCCAGGCATAGTGAGATAGACAAATGGTTTTTTGTTGCAATTATTTTCATAATGTTATGCCTTGCTCTACAATACAAGAACTTATACTCTATTGCTAATCAGGTAGGAACAGAGAACAAGCATATTGCTGTCAGTTATTTCCCCCTGTTTGTACTACCTATATTGTTTCTCTCCCATTCAAAGATTGTCCGATACGCATCAGCCATTGTCACATCGGTAATCATTATTTCCTCTATCAAACGTGGTGGAATAATCGCTTTAGGCAGTAGCTTGTTTGTATATGTAATCGTAAAACAATATGTCAGCGGCAGAAGCAAAATCAAACAATTACTCATTTTGTCTTTTTTTACGCTAATTATAGGAGGCGTAGTTTATCATTTAAGCCAAGCGGAAGAAAACAATGTGGTTGAGCGTATTATGAATATTCAAGACGATGGAGGTAGTGGTCGTGACGTAATATGGGAAGACACCTACAACAACATACAAAACAGGGATTTAGTATCCCGTTTGGTAGGAGACGGCTACCGATCTGCCCAAACGGTTTCCAAATATCATCTTCCAGCCCATAACGACGGATTAGAAATCTGGTATGATTTCGGAGGAATAGGTTTAGTGCTATATTGTATTGCTTTTTTAAGTCTAATCGCTTATGCCTTTCGGTTAATGAAACGTAAAAGCCAATACGCACCTCATCTATGCATGATAATGTCCTATTACTTTATTTTCTCCATGACTTCAATTGTCGTTTTATATCCTTGGCTGGCACTCGTTATGTTGTCTGTAGGTATTGTGGTCGGATTGGCAGAACGAGAATTAGAAGAATCAAAAGCATAACTACATAAAAACATCAATAATTCTCATAATGTTTAATAGAGTTAAGAACATATTTAATTTGTGGATTCCGTCCATTATCTTTAATTTCCACTATTTGCCATTCAAACAGGCAATAATGTTACCGGTTTTATTGATGAAACCCAATTTCCGCAAGTTAGGAGGAAAGGTCATTATTGAAAGTGACAATATAAGACGAGGAATGATTCGATTAGGGTTTAATCGCGCGAATATCTTCCCTGACAATGGCATATCATGGCTCAATGAAGGCACTATCATTTTCAAGGGTAAAGTTGCCATTGGTTCAGACTCCTATATTGTAGTACGTCCTACCGGTAGCGTTGAATTCGGTGACGATTTTCTTTCTACGGCTGCAATGAAAATGGTTTCATGTATAGGTATTGAGTTTGGGAAAGGAACTCTTTTTGGATGGAATGTTATCGTTATGGACACAAATTTTCATCCTCTTTATGACATGGAGAAAGAGCGTTTCAAAAAGGCATACGGCAAAATTAAAATAGGAGACTACAACTGGTTTTCCACCCAATGTATGATTATGCACAGCGTTGAGACGCCGGAACACTGTATCTTCGGCGCAAGAAGTGTGATAACCAGAGGTGGACAATTTGAATCCTATTGCGTACATGGCGGTAGTCCGCTCCATGTGTTAAGTAGAAATATTAAACGAATCTACGGGCAAGACCAAATCACAGAGTATAAATAATAATGAATAGCTCTGAACGCGTCATTTGGAACTCTATCGTTCTATATGCTAAAATAATTGTATGTATCATACTGTCGCTATGGACGGTACCTATTGTATTGCATGGATTAGGAGCAAGTGACTATGGTCTATATTCCTTGGTCGCCGGGGTAATAGCGATGCTTGCTTTTCTGAGAACAGCTATGTCCAGTTCTACCCAACGATATCTTAGCGTCGCGCGCGGAAAAGGAGATACAACGCAAATGAACGCTATTTTCAATAGTGCGATCATGCTACACTTGATGATTAGCCTTGCGATCCTTATTATTTTAGAAGCGCTTAGCCCTTTTCTGTTTGGTCATTTCCTAAACATTGAACCGGAACGTATGTTTGCTGGTAAAGTCATATACCAAACTTTATTGTTTAGCATGTTCCTCACGATTATGACAGTTCCACTCGATGCAGAACTGAATGCCTATGAAAACATGCCCATATTTGCTATAATAGAGATATTTGATTATATTTTTAGATTGGTGTTAGCATATTCATTGCAATATATTGCATGGGATAAATTGATATGGTATGGCATAGGCATGGCATTTATACCTATGGTCAATTTAGCAATCAAATTTATTTACACACGTGCTAAATATAAGGAATTATATATAACAAAGTTTTTATTGTGGAATCCGGTCGTTCTAAAACAAATGTTTAATTTCATCGGATGGAATACTTTTGGTGCGTTGGCCATAGTAGGGCGCAATCAAGGATTGGCTATAATCCTTAATCTTTTCTTTGGGACGGTCATGAATGCTTCTTATGGTATTGCCAATCAGATTAACTCTGTCATGGGATATTTCTCCCAAACGCTCCGCAAAAGTTTACATCCCCAATTAATGCAAAGTGAAGGGAAAGGGGATCGCGAACGAATGTTACGCTTGGTATTTACCTCCTCTAAATTCTGTGTTTTAGTAATGGGAGTAATCGCTATACCACTTATTGTGGAATTACCATTAGTATTAAAACTATGGTTAACCGATGTACCTCAATATGCATTGGAGTTTACACAATTGATATTATTATCATCCCTTGTTTATCAAATGAGTGCAGGATTGATGGCCGGCATTTTAGCAGTTGGAAAAATGCGGAAATACCAAATTGTTATCAGCATTATCATATTGATAAATCTTCCTTTAGCTTATATACTACTCAAAAGGGGATTTGCACCACCTTGGATTATTGTAGGTATGATTGGATGTGAAATATTGAACCACATTACCCACCTTATTTTTTCCAAGAGTCTATTCGGCTTGCGAATTAGACAATTCTGTTGGCAAGTTATATTGCCACTTCTCTTGATTTTAGGATTGGATTGGATAATACTCATGGGAATCACCAATGTAATGGACACTTCATTTATCCGATTGGTATTAAATAGTTCGCTCAGCGTAATCATCGTAGGCGGATTAGCTTGGCTCTTCCTTCTCAATCAAATGGAAAAGAACGCATTGCTGCAGTTTGTCAAACGTTTCACACAAAAGATCAAATGATGAAGATAGGAATACTGACTTTTCATAGAGCACTTAACTACGGCGCTTTTCTGCAAGCCTATGCTACCAAAAGTTTTTTAAGAAGCAAAGGCTATGACGTAGAGATGGTGGATTACTGGCCGAAAGCTCATGCCGATTATGTGAATCGGCGCAAACTGACAGCAAACACATGGATAGGAAAACTAAAGCAATTTTTTTTCCATGCACTTAATACACCTCTTTTCCTAAAGCGCAGACATAAAATGAATCAGTTACGCCGCCAATATTTTGGTGTTGGTTCTACACCATTATACAAAACGGGAGAAGAGTTACGTACTACCGATTATGATGTAGTAGTATATGGTAGCGACCAAATTTGGTGGAATCATGCGGTATATTCGTCAAAAATTGAATACGACAAAACCTATTGGGGATATTATTTGCCAGGAAAAACCAAGCGGATTGCTTATGCTCCGAGTATGGGAATCATAGATATACACGAAGAGGACAAAGATTTTATTCGCAAATCTCTGAAAAACTTCAACAGGCTTTCTACTCGTGAGACCAGTCTGCGCGAAGCGCTACTACCCTATACAGACAAGGAGATTATCACTGTGCTGGATCCGGTATTCTTGCCCGAGAAAGACTTTTGGATACAACAAGTCTTACCACGGCAGATAAAAGATCCTTATCTACTATATTATAGTTTAATCCCATCGAAAGAATCATATAGCCACGCTGTTCAATTAGCGAAAGCAAAAGGACTTAAGTTTGTTGAAGTTGCAGCCAAAGTACGGAGTTTCCGTCCTTCGCCGGATTTAATCCAAACGGCAGATGCTATAGAGTTTTTATCGCTTATCTATCACGCAGATTATGTCGTTTCCACCTCTTTCCACGGAACCGCTTTTTCTATCATACTGGAGAAAGAGTTTTGCGTTGTAGGTCTTGGTAAACAATCCGGACGAGTAGTCTCATTATTGGCACAACTCGGATTAGATAATCGTTTCACAGACAATCCGTATGCGTTGGATACGATTGACTATACGGCTGTTCGTGAGCGACTGAACAAACTGCAACATACGTCACGAAACTATCTGTTGAGTGCTCTAACAAAAGAATAATCAATGCACATACTTTTTATATCACGAGGATATCCTAGTGCACATAGACCGCAAAATGGTAATTTTGAAGTCGATCAAGCTGAAGGATTAGCTCGATTGGGGCACACTGTCAGCATGATTAGCGTGGATCTCGGACGGGAGTTTTGTCCTGCCGATATCGGATTTCACCGCGTTGAGAAAAATGGCGTATTGTCCTATAACATGTACTTTTTGCCCATGAAATTCTTTGCGCAGAAAGGTATTTTCAAATACCTTCTCAACAAGCAATTGGATTTTATGTACAAAAAAATAGATGGCGAATTAGGGAAACCGGATATCATCTACGCGCACTATTTATGGAACTCCGATTGGGCGCTTTATTTGAAACATAAATACCGTATTCCGGTAGTTGGTATTGAGCATTGGAGTGAATTAGGCTACGAAGAAATTAAGCCGAGCATTGAGCGGAACGCACGGCGAATATATCCCCAACTGGACGGACTGATTACTGTATCGCATGCACTTCAGAAGAATATCCAAAAATGGTTTGGCATCGACTCCGATGTGGTTTTCAACACCATACACGATTTTGTTCGAATGAACAACGAGAAGAAAATCAATGACGGAATTGTTCGCTTTATCTCAGTTGGCACCATCTTGCCCGTCAAGGGATTTGACAATTTGATTACTGCTTTTTCCCAATGTTCACTACCTAGAGATAAATGGACTCTCACTCTTGTAGGAGAAGGTCCGGAAGAACCAAATCTGCGCAAACTGATAGCTCAATATCAATTAGAAAAAAATGTCTATTTGGTAGGTAAGAAAACGAAAAAAGAAGTAGTAGAATTGCTTAATCGCAGCGATGTCTTTATCAGTTCTTCTCATTTGGAGACCTTCGGTGTCGCCGCACTGGAAGCCATTTGCTGTGGGGTGCCCGTATTATCCACCGATTCCGGAGGTCCCCGCGAGTTTATCACGGATACAAACGGACGCTTGTGCGAAGATACAGTAGAATCGTTGCAACAAGGTATCGAGTACATGTACGCGCACTACACGGAATTTGATAAAAAACGCTTGTCGGAAGAGGCTGTTAACCGATTCTCATCGACAGCCATTGCGAACCAATTAACCAAGATTTTTGAAGATGTTTTGGCTAAACAGTAATCATCCGACGATGGTGTGTCAAAAATCGATAATTGTTTTTTATTAGTTAGTGCTGATGCGTTAATTTTAAACAAAAACCTACAAAACCCTTTGAGTGCTTAAGAGGCTCTGCCTCTTTTACAAATTGCCACTAAAACCTGCTTGTAAGCAAGCTTCCAGATAGTTTTTACTACCAATTTGTACAACTCTAACGAGTAAAAGCACTCAAAGAAATAAACATAAAAAACATTTCAAATCAAATCGCGAAGTCAAATATTCCTTCATAAGATACTATATGTCAATACGATATGCGATTATAAATGCAAGTTAACGCATCAGTAGTAATCAAAAATCAATAAAAATCCACTACTATAAAGGTATATACAAAAGTCAGGGCTGTAACTCCAATTGGTTACAGCCCTTTATTGTCTTTTTTTGATATATGCAAATTTTTCAGCAATAAAAAATGAGACAGCACGGAAATTGCTTTTGGCAAGATGCTGATTTTGTGTGCGTTATGTAGCAAATTACTGTTTCATGGATATTAAACAGAGAAGAGGCTGATACGGAAAGTGCTTGCAGAGGGATTATATTATATAATAGATTTCCTTTTAGGGATGGTGCTGCCCGATCCTCCAAGATTGGCGGATACATAAAAGCGGGCAGCACCTTACGAGAGATTTATTAACCAAAAAAACTAAACATTATGCTTAAAAACCTTAATTTAACGGAGGGAGAGGAAGACCTCCGCATCGTTGAACATCTCGACATGCAGAAACTTCCTGAGAGTGTACAACAGATGCTTTCGTTGGCAAGTACGCCGGAAGAGCAAGACATCATCCTAATGGCGACGCTTGCGGCTGCGAGTGCGTGCGTACCGAATCTGTATTTCACATATGGTCCGACGGGGAAGAAGTACTACGCGAACCTGCAATGTTTCATCCTGGCGGCAGCGGCAAGCGGCAAAGGAATTGCTAACCAAGCGTTGGAGATGGTACGTGTCGTTGACGAGCAGTATCCGATGCTTATTGCCGGCGACAGTACCTTAGCTGCTTTCTACAAAGCGCTGGAAGAACAAGGCGGAGCCGGGTATCTGCACGAGAGTGAGGGAAGCGTGATCACGGATATCTGGAAGACGAGTGCGGCGAATTACAACACGGCTCTGCGCAAGGCGGCGGAGCATGAGCCGATTAGCAGGAATCGCGTCAAGGGAGCATCGGAGATCAGGAATCCGAGGCTGAGTATGCTTCTCACCGGTACGTTTAAACAATATCGCGCGTTGGTACCCAGCGTCGAGAACGGATACTTCAGCCGTTTGCTGACCGTAGTGATACGCGGGACAAACGGCTTTGACAAGCGGTACGTGAGTACGAAAGGAGGACAGAGCGCTATACCGAAGATCGTTGGAAAGCGGTTGCTGCGCACGTACGAAACATTAATGAACGCGGGCGAGCGCGAATGGAGCCTAACGGAAAACCAGAAAGAGCAATTAGGGGAACACTTAGAGACAGAGTACGGGACGCTGATCGGGTTGCTGGGCGAGAACTTCCATTCGGCAGTAATACGCATGGCGGTACAGATAGAAAGGATGGCGATGGTGTTAAGCGCGATGAGAGGAAATATGCCGGAATCAGATTCCGGGTTAATAGACGGAGAAATACCGGCATTCAATGCCGGGTCAATGGACGGAGAAATACCGGCATTCAATGCCGGGTCAATAGACGGAGAAATACCGGAATCAAATGCCGGGTTAATAGACGGAGAAATACCGGCATTCAATGCCGGGTCAATGGACAAAGTAAGCCGTCTCCCAGACGGCACAAGGGACGAAACAGAGGGAGACAAAGATCGACCCAGATTGGTCGATACAATCTGTTGTAGAGACGGATTGGTCGATACAATCTATTGTAGCGACGAGGACTATGAGACGGCAGAGATAATCGGGAATAAGATGTTACTGCACATGGCCGCTGCGTACCGGATGATAGACGGAGATGCACAGGATGTAGTGCCGGATATCAAGCCGCTGGATCAGAGAACTATTCTCCTTGCCGCCCTACCAGAAGAATATGAGAGCAAAAAGCTCTTTGCGGAGGCACAATCGCAAGGCATCTGCATTAGAACAGCTACCCGATGGAATGAATATTGGCAAGAACATGGACTCGTCCAAAAAATCCGTCACGGCTATTATAGAAAAATAGCATGACCATTTTGTCCTTTTGTCCTTTTGTCCATTTGCAAAGTTTTGGACAAAATGGACAATTTGGACAATATGGACACCCAAAAAAATGATTGTCGGATGGGATTCTACCTAACGGACAAGGTTTCGGATAGGACGATGGAAGGGCAATAATTAGCGAACAACAAAGGTAGAACCAACAAACAACTAACGCTTACCAACTGAAAAGCAAAGAAGTTTACAAAGAAAGGAATGAATTATGGCAATTTTTACAACAGCAGCCGGTATAGACAATTTGACCGGCAAACTAAGTCAGAAAGATCGCATAGTGATGCGACAGAAGAAGTACCGTTTACCGAACGGTAAGATTATCAAATACGGTCCGAAGGAGGCATTTGCCCGTGACAAACGTGATTACAAGCGTTCTCCTCGGACAGCGGCAGAAGAAGTACAGAACAACAAATGGAAAGCGGTTTGTCAGGAGGCGACGCGGATTATCCATGATGAGGATCATCCGCGTTACGCAGAGTTGTATGAACGATGGTTGAGTCAGGCGAAGGGTCATGCGGATCCTGTGACGGGTAAACGAGTTATTGCCCAGTTCGGAAATTTCATAAGGGCTGTTCTTCTGCGGGAGGTTGGAAGCGGAAATACCCCATAGACTCGAGTAACATGACTTCGTCCCGCACTTCCGGCGTATATCGTCCATGCTCCTTCATGGCGCGTCGGAATTGCGAGGCGTTGTTGCGCTCGGTATAATCAAGTTTGAGGTGCTCGCTGAGCCATTGCCGTATGTCCCGGTCGGAGCATTTTCGGCGGATATATCCGAGTTGGCGCATGGCATAGACAGCCGTAGTGAGATCACGAAAATGGGCAGGATGCTGCTCGGCAAGCATGAGATGGTAGAGCAGATGTTCCTGAGTTTGCTCCGGCACATCATCCGCCCAGAAGCGGATCTCCTTCTTTGGCAAGAGTCGATCGGTTAAGAACCTGCTCCACTCTTTTTGCCATTGGTTCCATTCTTTTTGTTCCTGCGTATCAAATGTATCGGTTATATCGGACAAAAAGTCACAATTGGTTTCTTGCGAAAAGATATATTTGCGGTCCTCAGATGTAATCTTAGTACCCGGCACCTCTTGCTTCATAGCGACATACTCATCCGAAAGCCAGCGCAGATAGCGCTCCATGATATCTTCGGCTTTTTCGCCTTCAAAGAAGAAAGTAGGTGTTTCCAATGGTGGTTGTTGATTGGAGAGTTGTGATTGCTCATCGGCCAGTTGGACGACTACAGGGATATCCGTCCAATCGGTCTGGAGATAGCGTTGTCTGCATGTCTCAGTGCGTGCCGCATCAATGAGCCATTGCAGGAAGGTCGTTCCCCAAGGCATAGCCTCCCATATATGCTCGCGGAAGACCTGTAGCACCAGCCGCTGCATATACGTCACCATCAAGTTCATCGCCAAATCGAGCAAGCGGTTGTTGGGACAGAGGTCTTTGAAAGTGGTGGAGCCAACAGCAATCTGGATATAGTTATCGCGAAGTTGGTTGACTTCGGCCGAAAGATATCCCCAATCGTCGCGCAGCACTTCACGCTCGTAACGGATGAAGAAGTCCTCACGTTGGGCATCGGTATCCAGCGCAATGCCGCGTGCGTCACCTTCGGACGTATCGACCAGCAAAGCAGCTAACAAAGCCGCCGCGAGAAAACCGCCAAGCACGATAGGATCCTCGTTTTCGGGTGTATGAAGTAGGCGGTGCCGCTCGTATCGCGTCCGCGCGTCAATGATATAATCGTCCAACAGTTTTGACATAATTTGGCGGCAAAGATACTACATTTTTTTGACATACACAAATTTTAGTTGAATTTTGTATATTTTAAGGTTATTCGGGTAAAAATTGTGCATAAATAATATTTTATATAAAAATATTTGCACATATCAGATTTTTTTTGTACCTTTGCGCGATTTTTTTGTGTATTTTACAAAAAGAGACAATAATCTTATCCACAAAACAAATAGAAGAATGAAAAAAATGTTACTCCTTTTTACCATTCTTGTTCTCACTTGGAATGGTAAGGCTCAGAACTTGATTATCAACGAGTTGATGCAGTCGAACATTGACTGTATCATGGATGACCTGAACGAATTTCCTGATTCATGGGTCGAGTTATACAATCCTACGGATGAGGCGATCAATCTGCTGGACTACAAGATTGCCAGCAAGAAAAATGCCGCCACGGCTTGGCCGTTGCCCGACTCCACAGTAGCAGCACATGGTTATGTCATCATCTACTGCGACAAAGCGGGCAAGGACGCCGGTGTCTCCGCCATGCATACCAATTTCAGTCTGGAAACGGGCAAGGACGGTAAAGTGTACCTGTTCAAAGACAGTGTGTTGACAGATTCGCTGGAAGGTATAGCCAAACAGCCGGCTCCCAATATTGCATACGGTCGTGAAACAGACGGCGCAGACAAATGGGGTTATCAGGCTGTCCCCACTCCCGGCTCGAGCAACTGCGGGACGCTTTACAAGAAAGCATTGGGTGAACCGGTCTTCGGAACGCCCGGACAAGTGGTTACGTCAGGAGGCAGCATCCGTCTGTCTCTCTCGTTGCCGGAAGGTTCTCCGGAAGGGACTGTCATCCGTTATACGACAGACGGATCGGAGCCCGTAGAGACCAGCACGCTTTATGCAGATACTCTTGAGATCAGTCAAAACACGGTAGTACGTGCCAAGTTGTTCTGCGATGGGTATCTCTCCCCGCGCTCTACTTGCCATTCGTATCTCTTTTTCCCCAACGACCGCGATCTGACGCTTTCCGTAATAAGCCTAACAACCGATGACCGATATCTGAACGATGAGAAGATTGGTATATATGTGGACGGCACCTATTCGACGGAACAGAAAAACTACGAGTATGACTGGCGTCGTCCGGTGAATGTAGAATTTTTCGAGAAGGACGGCGAGAACAGTGTCATCAACCAACTATGCGAGGTGCGTATCGGAGGAGCCACCTCGCGCAAATGGGAGAGAAAGACACTGATTATCTATGCCAACAAGCGTTTCGGAGAAAAAAGGCTCGACTATGAATTCTTCCCAGACCAAAAACCGGGAATTCATGAGTTCAAGAGCATTCTACTACGTAACGCAGGAACCGATTTTAACAATCTCTACATGCGGGATGCCATTGTTCAGCGAACTATGGCCTCATATGTGGACGTCGATTGGCAAGCATGGCGACCTATCATTATCTATATCAATGGTGAATACCAAGGTATGCTGAATATCCGCGAGCGATCCAACGAAGATAACATCTACACCAATTATGACGGTTTGGAAGATATCGACATGATTGAGAACTATTCGGAACTCAAAGAGGGCACCATGGATAACTACAATGCGTTTGTTGCTTTCTACAAAGAATCCGGACATACCTATGACGAATATGCACAATGGATGGATATAGAAGAGTATATAAACCTGATGTTAGGTAATCTCTATTTCGGCAACCTTGATTTCCCCGGCAACAACTATGTACTATGGCGTCCGATAGAAGAAGGTGGCAAATGGCGCTGGATTATGAAAGACACCGATTATGGATTGGGGCTCAGAAAGAGTGCTGATTTTAATACGATCGCTTGGTTGTACGACAATAATTACGATTCGTTCTTTAATTGGGGCAATAAACCGGCGTGTACCATTCTATTTAGGCATCTGATGGAGGATGAAGATTTCAAACGTGAGTTTTTGGATAAAGCCGCTATCTACATGGGTGATTTCCTGAATATAAGAGGGACACGTGCTGTATGGGATCCTATGTACGAAATGATTCGCACGGAATATCCTTATCATCGTGCTCTCCTTCCCGCTTTACAACAAAGTTACGAGGAGAAGGTGAGCGAAGCCCGCACGTGGCTCAGTGAGCGAACCGGCTATTTCTACACCTACTTGGCTGACTTTTATGAGTGGGGAACGCCTACTCCGCTCACTATCAATACAACGGATTCAAGCGATATCATGCTCAGTGTCAACGGCATTCAACTCTCAGGCAATGTATTCGACGGCAAGTACTACGCCGGACGCACCGTTACGGTGACAGCCCAAAGCAATGACGAAGAGTTAGTGGTGAAAGGATGGCGACTAACCGGTGCCATCAACCAGGAGCTCATGGGTCGTGAACTGACTATTACCATGCCGGATGACAGTCTCGCCATCACACCGATTCTCGCAGATGCTTCTGATACCCCCACCGGAATTCAAGTCGTTAAAGAAGGAGAGTCCGAAATAGAGGATACTCAAATCTATGATTTGTTGGGAAACAAAGTATCGACTCCTATTCCCGGCAACGTATATATCCAGAACAGAAAAAAGATTCTCTTCTGGTAAAATCAGAAACTTGTTTTATAAGCATGAGCACTCCTTGGCGAGTGCTCATTTTTGTTTGATTATGCAGAATTATGTCGAAAAAACAGCTCGTAAATAATATTTTATATAAAAATATTTGCATATATCAGATTTTTTTTGTACCTTTGCACGCCAATTTAAAAAGGAGATTTTTCAAATGCAAAATATCGCAATATATGGAGCCAGCGGATACGGCAAAGAAGTTGCAGGTCATATTACCTATTTCAATTCAGAAGCGGCTCGAAAAGGAGAGGAGCAGCCATGGAATATCGTGGGTTTTTTTGACGATGGTGTAGCGAAAGGCACGACCATTTCGCATTATGGAGAAGTCTTAGGCGGAATGGATGAAGTGAATTCACATGACAAGCCCTTGGCGTTAGTATTAGCCATTGGAAACCCAAAGGTCCGGAAAAAAGTGTTCGAAAAGATTACAAACCCAAACATTTCATTCCCGAATTTATTGTATCCATCCATATGGTATTTGGACAAAAACACCTTCGAAATGGGTATAGGAAATGTGATCTGTGGCGCCACTACTATGTCGTGTGACGTTAAAATCGGCAATTTTAATCTTTTGAACGGTTTTATTAACATTGGTCATGACGTTTCGGTTGGAGACTTCAACTCCATTATGCCTGGAGTACGTATTTCCGGCGAAGTATCTATTGGTTCAGAAAACCTGATTGGTGTAGGAAGTATCATTCTTCAACAGGTTAAGATAGGAGAACGTGTTACTATTGGCGCCGGCGGAGTAGTAATGACCAAGCCGAAAAATGATTCAACTTATATCGGAAACCCTGCAAAAATTTTCAAATACTGAGAAATAAAATAATTAATAATAACAAATTAAACTACTTTACAATTATGGATTTAAATGAATTTGTAGCTCATTTCGCTGAGCAATTTGATGCAACTGACGCAAGTGTATTCACTCCGGAAACCCGTTTCCGTGAAATTCCGGAATGGAGTTCTTTGATTGGTTTAAGTGTCATTGCCATGGTAGACGAAGAGTATGATGTTACCTTGAAGGGTGACGACGTAAAGGGTTCCAATACGATTATGGATTTGTATAACATTGTAAAAAGCAGAATCTAATGGCTTTTCTTCAATTTAAGAACGTCCGCATTGCAGGTATTGCAGCGGGCGTTCCCAAAAATATTGCAAGCAACTTGCATCCGAGTCCGGAAGACAATATTTCTTCCGAATATGCTCCGGAAGATTTCGTAGCTGCAACTGGTGTCAAGGAGCGTCGTGTATCATCTACTCTTTGTACATCCGACTTGTGCTATGGTGCAGCAGAGAAACTGATCGCTGATCTCGGATGGGACAAAAAAGAAATTGAGGCTTTAGTCTTCGTTAGCCAAACTGCCGATTATATTCTTCCAGCCACTGCATGTATTCTTCAGGATCGTTTAGGTTTGAGCAAGGAATGCTATGCGACAGACTGTGCTCTCGGTTGTTCCGGTTGGGTTTATGGTTTGAGTCAAGTAGCATCGTTGGTTGCCAACGGAGACATCAAGAAAGCCCTGCTTCTTTGCGGCGATGCCAAGAAACGATTTGCCGGCGGTGGACGTGATCCACTGTTTGGTCATGCAGGTACAGCTACTGCCATTGAGTTCAAAGAGGGTGCAAAAGGATTCCAATTCCATTTTGGCACAGACGGAAGCGGCTTTGATGCCATTATTACTCCCGCCGGAGGATCACGTTTCCCGATTGATGACAAGACATTCGAATTCGAAGAGATTGAAGGCAAGCAATACCACCGCATGATGTCTCGCATGAAAGGAATGGATGTGTTCAGTTTTGGTATCAGTACAGCACCGAAGACCATCAAAAAATTGGCAGAACATTTCGGCTTCGATTATCTGGATGCGGACTACTTTGTTTTCCATCAGGCAAATATGAAAATGAACAACATGATTGTCAAGAAACTCAAACTACCGGAGGAGAAAGTTCCATCCTGTATGCATGAGTTTGGAAATACGTCTTCCGCTTCTATTCCTTTGACTATTGTCTCCCAATTAGCCAATAAGTCTGCAAATAAAAAATTTATTTGCTGTGGCTTTGGCGTTGGACTCAGTTGGGGAACGGTAGAATTTGATACAGATAACATTATTGTTTCTGATTTAGTTGAACTTGATGATTCGGAGGTTTCCACGTATGTCGTTTGATCCAACTTACAATCCCTACTCTTTAGTAGGCAAAACTATTCTGATCACAGGTGCTTCTTCCGGCATCGGACGAGCAACTGCTATCGAGTGTTCCAAATTAGGAGCCACCTGTGTACTCACCGGTCGTAACGAAGAGCGTCTGCAAGAGGCCATGAGTCAACTGGCCGGAGAAGGGCATCAGTATATCATTGCTGATCTCGCCACTCAAGAAGGAATTGATGAGTTAGCAGACAAAGCTCCGGTATTGAATGGAGTTATTAACAATGCAGGCAGAGGATATACAAAACCTATTGCGTTTATCAAAAAGGATGATTTAGACCTCATTTTTGATACCAATACATTTGCTCCTATCTTAGTTATCAAATCGTTGCTGAAAAAGAAAAAGATTGCAAAAGGAGCCTCTTTAGTGTTCACTTCATCCGTGGCATCAAATACTACATCTTTGGGTAATTCCGTATATGGAGCATCAAAAGCTGCATTGACAGCCTACATGCGTTACTGCGCACGCGAATTAGCAGAAAAACAAATTCGTGCCAACACTGTTCATCCAGGTATGGTTGAGACCAAGTTAATTCATGGTCATTCTATTTCAGAAGAGGATTTACAAGCTGACATGCAGAAATATCCGCTTAAGCGATATGGACAACCGGAAGAGATTGCTCACATGATGATCTATCTCTTGTCTGATGCTTCAGCATGGGTTACCGGTCAATCATTTTTTATTGACGGTGGTTTGACACTTTTATAAATTTAATTCAATGGTTCAACTTCTTGAGAATAAGATTTGTATCATCACCGGTGCGGCTCAAGGTATCGGCAGAGAGATTGCTCGTCGTTTTGCAGAAGACGGAGCGATTGTATATGCATGCGATCGGCAGGAGTTTACTTCTGAGAACGAGCACATACATCCGCTCGTGTTTGATATTACCGATGCCGCAGCTGTAAAGGCGGCGATGATGCAGGTTTTCAAGGCAGAAGGACGAATAGATGTATTGGTGAATAATGCCGGAGTTGTATTCAATCGCAAGATTGGTATGATCATGCGTGAGGAGACCGAACTGATGTTCCGCATCAATGTGATAGCCGTGTTGGAGTTGATCCAACTTGTCAGTCGATTGATGGCACGCAACGGCGGAGGCAGTATTGTTAATATTGCTTCCGTTACTGCAGTGCTGGGTTCACCCGGTCAGGTAGCCTACTCCGCTACCAAAGGTGCCATTATTGCTTTGACCAAATCCGCAGCCAAAGAGTTGGCTCCGCAAGGTATCCGTGTCAATGCGGTTGCTCCGGGCATCGTAAAGACTGAACGATTTGCAGAATTATACGAAGCTAACGGAGAGAAAATCGACGAGCGCATCAGCCGCATTGCTTTAGGTCGTCTTGGTACTCCCGAGGATATTGCCAATGCATGCTCGTTCCTTGCCAGTGATAGAGCAAGTTATATTTCCGGACATATTTTGGGCGTGGACGGGTGCGCGTCGATATAGGCATTGGCGTTGGCATTGGCGTTGAGCGTTAGAAGTTAATTATGTTATTAGGATTGGATAAAATAGACCCGAAACGTATCGCTATTCTGGATAGTGAAGGTGGTATTGTAACGTACGGAGATATTGTTGCTCGTGCAAACGCAATCTGCGAAGAAGTGAAAGAACGGACGTTCTGTATTCTTCCTGTGGAAAATAAGGCAGCCGATGCACTTGAAGTGATGGCAATGTTAGTCAGTGAACGTATTGTTCCGCTGATTGTCAACAAGAAAACGGACGAAGCCTTGATGGCGCATTTGCAGCAAACATACGGCAAAGTCGGGACGGCTATCTATCCGCAGTTGAGTCATTTGTTGCCAACATCCGGTAGTACAGGAAGTCCGAAGTTAGTGCGTCATTGCTACGATAATATCGAGGCGGCTGGACTGAATATATCCACGTTCTTTGAACTCAAGGAATCCGATAGACCGTTAATGGTACTGCCGCTCTACTACACGATGGGTCTAAGCATGCTGTTCAGTCATCTGCGCGTAGGCGCGACAGTTTTATTGACAGGTCGCAATATGACCGATCCGGTGTTCTGGAAGTTTCTGAAAGAAGAGAAAGCTACGAGTTTCACGGGTGTACCCTACTCGTTCCAAATCCTCGATATGATGCGTTTCTATCGGATGGATCTGCCGGAGCTGGAGTTACTTACGCAAGGAGGAGGCAAGATGCCTACTGCGCTCAATGAGAAGTTCGTGAACTATTGCGAACAGCACGGCAAACGATGGATTGCGACCTATGGTCAATCGGAATGTACAGCACGTATGGCATATCTGCCGGCGAAATGGGCAAGAGAAAAAATGGGAAGCATCGGTATTGCGGTGCCTAATGGAGAACTTTCTCTTATAGACGATAACGGCAATCCGATTACCACTCCCGGAATAGAAGGCGAGATGTGCTATCGCGGCAAGAACGTGACGATGGGATATGCCACCTGCGCTGAAGACTTGCTAAAGGGCGACGAACGAAACGGGTTTATTCGCACCGGTGATTTGGCACGTTTTGACGAAGACGGTTGTTATTACATCGTAGGAAGAATGGGACGTTTCCTCAAATTGTTCGGTATGCGTGTCGGATTGGACGAATGCGAGCAGATTATATATACAGATTGCGCGTGTGAGAGCGCGTGCGTGGGCACGGACGAGAAGATGATCGTCTATATCACCGATGCCGCAAAAACGCAAGCCGTCAAAGACGCACTTGTAGAAAAAACACACATTGTGGCTACTTCGTTTGAAATACGTGTAATACCCGAGATACCGAAGAACGAAGCGGGCAAGAAGTTATTTAGTAAATTAGAAAACAAATAAGATATGACAAATTTAGAAAAATACAACGACATTTTTGTACAGGTTTTTGGTGCAGATGTTGCGCAATTAGGTGATAACTACAGCAAGGAAACTGTTGCAGAATGGGATTCGGTTCATCAATTGAATATCATTTCATTGATGGAAGAGACCTTCGACCTGATGCTGGACCCGGAAGATATCATGGCATGTACCAGTTACATTGCCGGCAAAGAGATTCTTGCCCGCAATGGCGTAGAATTGTAAATGGAAAATGATTAAATCGCACATGATTTTATGGCTCGTTGGACAATAAAAAATGTTCGTATAGCAGGTGTAAGTGCATGCGTTCCTAACAGAATTGTTAAGACCGCAGAATTAGGGATACTGAACGAAGAAGAGTCACTCACTTTTGACAACACAGTCGGTATCAAGGAACGCCGGTTAGGTCCGGACAGTTTATGCGCTTCTGATATGTGCCAAGCAGCCGCCGAGAGACTCATCGCGGAGATAGGATGGGATAAAGAGAGCATTGATATGCTTGTTTTTGAATCCGTTACCGGTGACTACTATCCTACTCCTCCAACCTCCTGTTTGCTCCAAGACCGCTTAGGACTTTCTTCCAATTGTTTTTGTCTGGATCTTCCGATGGGCTGCTGTGGTTCTTTATACGCCATCAACGTGGCAGGAAACATGCTATCCTCGGGTAATATCCATAGGGCATTGCTGCTCGTAGGAGATACCGCTTTGCGAATGGGTTCCATGCGAGATAAGAGTCGAGTGCCGCTTTTTGGTGATGCCGGTACGGCTATTGCCCTGGAGTATGACACGAATGCAGAGGATATCGTTATTGAGTTCCATACGATGGGTTCCGGCTACAAAGCGCTGATGACCCCTCATGGCGGTTTTAGAAATCCAACTACTCCAGATTCTTTCGAATACGAGGACTTCGGCAACGGGATCATTCGCCGCAAACGAGATACGCTTATTGAAGGAATGGATGTGTTTACGTTTGCCATCTCCCGTCCTCCGAAATCGTTTGAGCAGTTCATTGCTGATTATCATTTGGATAAGGAGAAAGATATTGACTATTACTTGATCCATCAGGCGAATAAAATGATTGTCGATCGTATTGTCAAGAAACTCAAACTACCTATTGAGAAAGTACCCTATAATTTGGAGCAATTTGGCAATACCGGCGGAGCGAGTGTGCCTATGCTAATGGTAACACGTTTGCGCGAACAGTTGCAGCAAGACAAACCACATCGTCTCCTATGTTCCTCTTTCGGTCTCGGACTGAGTTGGGGCACAATGATGTTGAATGTAAAAAATGTAGTTATTCCTGAATTGATTGAAATATAAATAGAGAATGAAAACACAAACAAATAGAGTTGCTTATTTAGACATGCTCAAATGTCTGGGTATGTTTATTGTTGTCCAAGGACATATTCACCCTGATTACGGGTGGTTTTCTCTTCCTATTCATAGTTATGTTATTCCACTCTATTTCCTGCTTTCCGGTCTAACATTTCGTAGGGAAAAGTTTCCCACATTTGGAGCATTCGCAGCCCATCGCGCCAAAACATTATTGCTCCCATATGCTATGTTTTCTGTGCTCACTTGGATCTTTTGGGCTGCATATAACACAATATTACATAATTCTGTTGATTTGTGGGGACCGCTTTTGCAAACTCTGTTTGCTCAAGGGTCCGGAAAATTTTTAGTACACAATGTTCCTCTTTGGTTCATTCCTTGCTTGTTTGTGATAGAATCCATGTATTACTTCATTGATAAATTATCTGTTCGATGGAATGTATTGACTTGCGTAATATGCGCTTTTATCGGCGTATGGATGATTACCGGGCCTTATTCAAGAATTCTCACATTACTACCATGGAGCATAGAAAGTGCATTTACTGCAATTATCTTTTATTGCGCAGGTAATGTACTGACAAAATACCATTCTCTCAAGCAAATAGAAGATATTATTATTGCAAAAAAGTGGCTTGCTATTGCAAGTATCGTAATTTTAACTCCGATATTGGTTTATTCCGCGCATTGGAACGGCCATATATCACTTGGTTCTGATCTTTTAGGACGTTCTCCTATTTTATTTTATGTGAATGCCTTTGTAGGTATTATCACCATCTTTTTGTTCTCAGTCCTCATATGCAATATAAAATGGGAGAATACTATCTGGAAAAGGATTATGGATTTTCACTTGTTCTTCGGTCGGAATAGTTTCTATATTATGGCAACCCACGTTCCTGTCAAAGGTATAATCATTGTCATTTTGGCTGGTTTATTGCATAAATCCGTTGTGTTCGTGTCATATGATTATCTTTGCTGCGCATTAGTATTTTTGGCGACATGTGCGATTTGTTCCGTATTGGCAATACTTATCAACAAGCAAAAGCAAATCGATCATCAACGCGTAGAGAACTGGAAAAACAAATAAATTGATGAAAACAAATATACTCATATTAGGAGGAGGATTGCAGGCTCTATCTACAGCGTATTCGCTGTGGAAAGAAGGAATTTATGCGATATGTCTTGCAGATGAAGAGGAAGAAATACGTCAATCCCGTTTCATCAAGCGTTTCTATCCGCAACAAAAAGGGAAGATATATGAGCAGATATTAGCGATTATACAATCAGAACAAATTGGTCTGATTATTCCAATGAGCGACTATTTTTCGGAATTACTCAGTAAACATAACGTTGAATTGGAATCCGAATATAATTGTCATGTTCCCGTTCCAAATCATGAGATATTCATTCAAGGGGCAGATAAAGAGAAACTGATGGCATTTTGTGAACAAAATGGCTTTCCGCATCCCCGGACAAGAGCATTAAATGCCACAAATATCGAAGAAGTAGCTCAATACGTTCAATTCCCTGCGCTCATTAAGCCAAACCGCTCTGTTGGTGCAAGGGGTATTAAATTGGTACACTCGCTAGATGAGTTAAAACGCAACTACCCTGCTATTCATAAAACATACGGTGATGCCACGCTGCAGGAATACGTAGATTCTAAAGATGCTCCATATTATAATGTTATGCTCTATCGTTCGAAAAACGGACAAATAATAGGCTCCACGATTATAGAGATTTTGCGTTTCTTCCCGATCAAAGGAGGAAGCAGTTCATTATGCAGGACAATAGAAGCACCCGAACTAAAGGATATATGTGAGAAGGTTTTGCATAAACTGAATTGGGAAGGAATGGCCGATTTCGATGTTCTCAAAGCTCCTGACGGTGAATATAAAATCATAGAAATCAATCCGCGTGTACCCGCTTCATTACGTGCTGCAGATATAGCGGGAGTCAATTTCCCGATGATTATGTTGGAGCAAGAGCACTATATTCCTACTTCCTATAAAGTTAACCAATATTTGCGTTATTTCGGATTGGATATTATGTGGTTCTTGAGTTCTCCAAATCGGTTTAAAGCAAAACCCGCTTGGTTCTTCTCGATAGGACGTAATGTCTATTTTCAGGATATTTATGCAAAAGATCCTTCGACCTGGTTCTCATGGCTGATAAACGGATTTAAACGCTTTTTGCGTAAACGTAAACATATACAATGAATATACTAACGTTTGACATAGAGGAATGGGCATTGGAAGCAGGTCGTAAAGGAGGTGCGCGTCCGGAAAAAATAGCAGAATATGATCGGCTGTTAGACCAATTGTTGGAGATACTATCAGCACGAAAAATACATGCTACCTGTTTCTGTACCGGTCTCATGGCGACAAAATATCCACAAATTCTTCATCGTTTAGTAGAAAACGGACACGAAATTGCATGTCACTCTAACGTTCATACTTGGTGCAATAAGATGTCACGCGAAGAGATGCAGGAAGATACTCACGCTGCGGTTGATGCCTTGGAACAATGCATCGGAGAAAAAATCAAAGGATATCGCGCGCCTGCTTTCTCTATTACAGCGCAAAATCCATATGCATTTGAGATTTTGGCACAAAATGGCATTGAGTATGATGCCTCCATTTTCCCGGCAGAAAGGGACTTTGGCGGATTCCCTTCATTCGGATATGATGTGCCGACACGTGTGCAATATAAAGGTATTGAGATAAAAGAATATCCCATTCCGCTATTACATTTCGGGAAATGGAAAACTGCCTATTCAGGTGGAGGATATTTCCGATTATTCCCCTATTATCTAATTCGCAGGACGATGAATAAGGCTGACTATGCAATGACCTATTTCCATATCAATGACTTGATTAGTGAGCCTACCAAGTTAATGTCACGCGAAGCATACGAGGCATATTTCAAAGAGCCCGGCACGCTGATTAATCGCTATAAACGTTTTATCAAAAGCAATATTGGTACTGGCGATGCAATGACAAAACTTATCCGGCTACTACGACAGAATGACTTTGTAACCATTGCTCAAGCTGACATGAAAATCAATTGGAACGAAGCTCCTGTTATGAAGTTATAATATGAACGGGCACAATGAAATTTAAACACATCATAGCATTATTCTTTACCCTTAATTTCGCGTGGTTTGGGGCTGCTCAAGATCATATTTTTGTACAATTACATTCCGGTGAAATCATTTATTATAAATTAGCGGATAATCCTACTATTACATATACATCTGCAGAAATAAACATAAGTGCAGAAACGGGTTCACAAAAGAGTATCCCTATTAAAAATGTCAAACAAATCCAATACACATATCCAAAAAGCATATCCGTTGCAGACGGCATACAAGTTGGACTTACCGCTGTTTACTCAGCATCCGGATATTATATAACTACAATAAAAGAATTTGAGGATATATATAAACTGAATTTACCATTGGGGGTTTATATCCTTCAATCAAAAGATACGTCAAAAAAAGTATTATTGTTGTGATACATCGTTATCTAAACATATTATTTACCATGATCTTCTGCACTACCCATATAGCAGCTGAAGATTATACAACTCTTATTCATCACAAAGACGGAAGAGTATTTGCTATTGCATCGGATAAAATAGATTCGATTACTCATATTGATGGAGTTCTTGATGACTCCTATTATGATTTAACAGATTCTATCATAATTCCGCCATATATGTATGCAATTACAGACATACTGCAAAAAGCCTCTTTAGGCGTACCTGATTCTCTCCTTTGCACAGAAGAAAACATAGACGCTCTGTTTTCTCATAATGCACGATTCGAACGAGCTGGTGAACCTTGGACACATACCGCCATGTTTTCTTTCATTGATGATGATGTTATAGATGAATTTATTCCATCAAGTTATTCTGGGCAAAGCATTAGCAATTCAGATAAAAAGGTTGGCGGATATTTTTCCTTGCTTTATCCAATGATACGTTCTTTAGAAGTGAAACATAATATTTCTTTGTCATGTGGGTTAGCAACTGAAGGTCACCGCATCGGTTTGACTCGATATTGGTCTGAATCTGATGAATGCGCCATAAATGAAAATGGACTGCTTTTGAAACAATTGTTAAAGCATACTAATTGGGAATGCCTGTGCCACTCAATGACGGCCAGACAATCTCCGGAAGGTAGTATGTATATTGTAGACAGCCTCAATTCTACGGATGCAAAAGATATATTGAAATATGGTAACTGGAATGGAAAGTATTCTTTTTATACCACCGGAGTATACGATCGAAAGACGCAAAAAAACTATACCATTTCCCAAGATAAAAACACATGGACAGAAACTCCGTTGAAATATATTCAACCATATTGTATGGATAACAAAACAGGCAAATGGATCTATAACGAGAGTTATCCTCTTGACTACCAAATAGGGGAATGGAAACGCAGAGCTACATACTTGGGAATTCCATATTCAGACATTATGGTATGTTGGGGATCTACCGCATCTGGAAGAATGTTTAACAAAATTAGAGAATACATTCCAAATGCTATCGGTTCTAACATGAACAAAGGAGTTAACAATGTGCCTCTTTCGACTTCGATTCATAGAATTGGTACTATTCATGGCAATGACAACGCTTTTATCAAATGGTACTTTGAATTACTCAAATCAGCTGTAGACCAAGCTATAGAAACAAACGGATGGATAGTGTTTAAAAGCCATTTTTATCTCATCAATTATTATAACGGCTACCTGGATGGAGTAACCTATCCGGAAAAGGAAGAAAACTATAATCCTGAATGGATTAATCCGCTTCTATCCGAAGAACTTCAAAGCATGAATGAAAACAACTATTGGGATAACCCTCCTACTAGATTAGGTATTGACAATTGGGGAGAATGGAGACCTGCAAAAGGCACTCAACTATGGGGAACATACCAGATACTCGAATATGCCATCTTGAAGCATATGCAAAACGTCAGTCCTTCAGAAGGTTTCAAAATAATGGGAAATAAGGTCAATATCGGCGTTTATCGGGAATACGGGCTTTATAACAAAGAAAAAAAAATGGATGTTAACCCTATTGACAAATGTTATTTTGTAGTAGGAGCTGATGGAAGTATCAAGTATCATTCAGAAAAATAACAACACACTATGTACGCACAATTTTTTAAACGCATATTTGATTTTACAATAGCATTAATTGCTATTTTGTGTTTGAGTCCGCTTTTAGTTGTAGTCACTATTTGGCTGCATTTTGCCAATAAAGGTGCAGGTGCATTCTTCACGCAAGAACGACCGGGAAAAGGCGAAAAGATTTTTAGAGTTATCAAGTTCAAGTCCATGACAGATGAACGGGACGCAAAAGGTAATTTATTACCAGACGAGAAACGCTTGACTCCTATCGGCAATTTTATCCGCAAGACTTCGATAGACGAGTTGCCGCAGTTGTTCAACGTATTGAAAGGAGATATGGCATTGATTGGACCAAGACCCCTACTCGTTCAATACTTGAAGATATACACTCCGGAACAACATCGTCGTCATGAAGTGCGTCCGGGTATAACCGGATGGGCACAAGTAAACGGACGAAACGCTATTACGCATACCAAGAAATTTGAGTATGACGTATGGTATGTAGATCATCTCAGTTTCGGGCTGGATATGAAGATTATTTTTATGACGATACATAACGTATTGCATCGCAAAGATATTTCACATGAGGGAGTGGCTACGGCAGAAGCATTCAACGGACATAATTAACAGAAATAAAAACGATATGAAAAAAACGGTCAAAATAGGTGTAATGACCTTTTCTCCAATGACTTTAAATCCGGGAACGGTATTACAGTCCTGGAGTTTGTGCCATTTCTTGGACAGCATACCCGGCATTGAATCGGAACTAATTTGGTATAGAAGCAACAAGAGTAATAATCATAGCATATTCTCGTTAAGGGCATCTTTAAAAACATTATTTATTAGGTTTTTTCAGTTATTACATTGTGGTTTTGCCAGAAAAATCAGGAAATACCCGACAGACAGACCGCTCGTTAGAGCTACCGTCAGTTCTATTAATGGTAGGTATGACATGATACTTGTGGGTAGTGACCAAGTATGGAACCCTAAGATCACAGGAAACGACAACTCATTTTTCCTTGATTTTGTGAAGAACGCCAAAAAAGCAGCCTATGCTCCTTCTATCGGTAAGGATGATTGGTCTGATGATATCAAAGCGGAGCTCCAAGGATTTTTAAACGATTTTGAATTTATCGGAATAAGAGAGAAAACATCCATTCCAGCTGTAGAAAAACTCTCAAAGAAAACTGTGCATTGGTCGATAGATCCGACTTTCTTGATCAATAAAACAGAATGGAGCAAAATAGCACTTGCTCCCAATAAAAAGAAGGATAGTTATATCATGGGATATTGCATTAAGAGGAAAAGTAAATTTCCCGCCTATGCTCATGCGATAGAATATGCAGCGAAGACGCTCGGCATTCCTTCTATAGAAATAAATAAAATGCATGTAGGTACAGACGAGTGGCTTGGGTATTTATTAAATGCCAAAATGGTAATAACCGATTCCTTCCATGGTATGGCTTTTAGTATTAACAATAATATACCATTCTATGTATTAATATCAAGCAGCAGCAATCGAATTACTTCTCTGCTGAATATACTCGGCTTGGAGGACCGGTTAATTACCAGTGCAGACGAGATGGATTTTACCAAAGAGATTGATTGGGAGCCTATCAACAAGAAACTGGAAGAATTGCGGAAAGAAAATCAAACATGGCTCAAAGAGTCAATCTATGAAGCATTAAAAGACAAAGGGGAAGCATGACACCTGTATTAGTTCCATCCAAAGGCAGTTGCTGCGGTTGTAAAGCATGTGCTAACGCTTGCAGCCAAAATGCCATTACCTTCCTACCCGATGAATACGGATTTGAATATCCCCATATAGATGCAGACAAATGTATCGAATGCGGCAGATGTTTGAAAGTCTGTGATTTCAAGAAAAATGAGGAAGAAGGTGTTGCTATGCGCACCCCGCTTGACGGTTATGCCGCCAGGCATATCGACAAAGAAGTGTATTCCCACAGCACATCCGGAGGTATATTCAGCGCATTGGCACAATGGGTGATTGACAGACAGGGTGTTGTTTACGGCTGTGTCTATTCAGACGATTGGCAGTTGGTACATACCGAAGCCGACAAGATGGAAGATGTGCTTCCTATGCGCGGATCCAAATATGCGCAATCCAATACAGGAGATGTATACAAAAAAACAAAAAACAGACTGCAAGAAGGAAAGTGGGTCTTGTTTTCCGGAACACCTTGCCAGATAGCCGGATTGTATGCCTATTTGGGCAAAACTGACACACAAAATCTGATTACTATCGATGTCGTTTGTCATGGAGTACCAAGTCCGCTCGTTTTCAAGAAATATATTTCTTATCTGGAGCGCAAACATGGCAAAAAAATTACGGATTTCCAATTCCGCAACAAAAAGTTCGGATGGGCTCATCCTGCTATAGCCGTGCGGTTTAGCGACGGAAGTACAAAAATATGGTCTATCCTGTGGGATATTTATTATGAGGCATTTAACTATTCGTTACTCCAACGCCCGAGCTGTTTTGAATGCAAATATGCGACAGGCAAACGAGTCGGAGACTTCACTTTGGGAGATTTCTGGGGATGGCAGAAAGCAAATATCACCATGTCCACCAAAGAAGGAGTATGTTGCTGCCTGTTGAATACGGAAAAAGCGAAAGAAATATTCCCTCAACTGACCATCAATACCAACCATGTAACCGTTGATTCAATTATTCAAGGAAACTATCATTTGCGCAGCAAATCCAAGAAACGCAAGGAATGGAGTACAAGAATGGATACTATCGTAAATGAGGGATTTGAAGGTTATGCGGTACGATTCAAAGTGGCACATTGGGTAACCATATTCCAAAAAACAGTAATCGACCGCATCGTACGCAAACTAAAACCATTTGTACATAAATAACACACACATATATGAAAGCATTTGTATTTCCCGGTCAGGGAGCCCAGTTCGTAGGAATGGGCAAAGATTTGTATGAAAGCGATACGCTCGCTAAAGAATTGTTCGAACAAGCCAATGAGATACTTGGTTATCGCATCACAGACATCATGTTCAACGGAACAGACGAGGAACTGAAACAGACCAAAGTTACACAACCGGCCGTTTTCCTCCACTCCGTTATTACCGCCAAATGTCTCCGGGAAGATTTCAAGCCGGACATGGTAGCCGGACACTCGTTAGGCGAGTTCTCGGCTTTGGTAGCCGCAGGTGCTTTGAGTTTTGAGGATGGTCTGCGGCTGGTATATGCCCGCGCGATGGCCATGCAGAAAGCCTGCGAAATGACACCTTCCACTATGGCTGCCATCATCAATCTGCCGGATGAGGTAATCGAAAAAATATGTGCTGAGATAGAGGGTGTTGTGGTTCCGGCTAACTATAACTGTCCTGGTCAAGTGGTTATTTCCGGCGAGAAAGACGCTATCAAAGAAGCCTGTGTCAAACTGAAAGAAGCAGGCGCCAAACGTGCTCTTCCGCTCGCAGTAGGAGGCGCTTTCCACTCTCCGCTCATGGAGCCGGCACGTCAGGAGTTGGCAGCCGCCATCGAAGCGACGGAGTTCAAAGAGCCGGTTTGTCCTATTTATCAGAACGTGGACGCCAAGCCCTATACCCATCCGCAGGATATCAAGAAAAACCTGCTGATGCAGCTGACTTCTCCGGTTCGCTGGACACAAACCGTAAAGAACATGATCGCGGACGGCATGACCGAGTTCACAGAATGTGGTCCGGGACAAGTGCTAACCGGATTGATCGGACGAATAGAAAGCAGTATGGCAAACTAATCAAGAGGGGTGTCAAAAATCGATAATTGTTTTTAATTAGTCAAAAATTATCCAAAAATTATATATATTGGTCAACAATTAAAAACAATTACCAACAATTATTAAAATACAAGAGGGTGTGCCAATAGATCTACTGGCACGCCCTCTTGGTTCAGGATCTGCTCAAGGTCGGCTCCATGTTATGTTGTTAACAAACAAATACTAACCGGACATCAGACCGTCATAAGACCGTCATCAGACCGCCTTTAGTCCGCAAGTTGCCCCCATTTACCCAACATTTACCCAACAAGGAACAAACAAAATATCCATAATCCAGCCAAATTCGGGACATTAAGCAGAAAAAACAGAAAAACATTTGTGTATATGGAAAAAAATTTGTACCTTTGCACAATTTATGAGAAAGATATATCTTGATATATAGATTTTCGGACCAAGTAATCACAACACAAATATCTACATACCAGGACAGACACTAAAGTAAAAAAATCAAATCTATCATATGCAAAAACGTATTTATCTTTGTTTAGCTCACATGAGCGGACAAGAACAGAAATTTATTCAAGAAGCTTTTGACACGAACTGGGTAGTACCATTGGGACCGAACGTGAACGGTTTTGAAGAGGACCTGAAGAAATTCGTAGAAAGCAAAGATGCAGCACACACATGCAGTTGTGCCGGCGATATGAACAAAGAGATCGTCGCTTTGTCGGCAGGAACAGCTGCCATCCATTTGGCTCTGATAGCTTGCGGCGTGAGCGCAGGAGACGAGGTGATCTGCCAGAGTTTCACGTTCTGCGCATCAGCCAACCCTGTGACCTACGTAGGCGCACAACCGGTATTCGTAGACTCGGAGGAGGACAGTTGGAACATGGATCCGGAGCTGTTGGAGAAAGCCATTATTGACCGCAAAGCCAAGACAGGCAAGTACCCGAAAGCCATCATTCCTGTTTATCTGTACGGCATGCCGGGACGTATTGACGAGATAATTGCCATCGGCAAGAAATACCAGATTCCTGTGATTGAAGACGCGGCGGAAGGATTCGGAAGCCGTTTCGACGGTCAGGTTTGCGGAACGTTCGGAGACTACGGCATCCTTTCGTTCAACGGCAACAAGATGATTACTACCAGCGGCGGCGGCGCGATGATCTGCCCGAGCAAAGAGGCAAAAGAGAAAATCATGTGGCTCGCTACACAAGCCCGCGAAGCCTATCCGTACTACCAGCACGAGGCCATCGGTTTCAACTACCGTTTGTCGAACATTTGCGCGGGTATCGGCCGTGGTCAGATGACCGTCATCGACGAGCATCTGGCACACCACAAGCGGATTGCCAAGATGTACGCAGAAGCGTTTGCGGAGATACCAGGCATCACCTACCACGGCAATCCGTCGGAACGGTATGACAGCAATTACTGGCTGAGCACTATCCTGCTGGACGAGAACCTGCATGTGCGCGGCGAGGAAGAGGCATATGCCGAGGCCGTACACGGAGCCGTAGGCGGCGCAGCAGGTGTGGTACACGCGGGCGGAACGATTCACACGGATTGCGAGCCCAACCGCAACGTGGAAGCTATGCGCGTCCAACTGGACAAAGCCGGAATAGAAAGCCGACCGCTGTGGAAACCGATGCACAAACAGCCCGTGTTCAAGAACGCTCCCGCTTATGTGAACGGCGTTTCGGAGGCGATGTTCAAACGCGGATTGTGCCTGCCAAGCGGACCGATGGTGAGCGACGAAGATGTAGCATACATCATTCGTACCATCCAAGAAAACATCCTGTAATCCAACGACGTACGTTTGCGAACGAGAGAGTTAAAAACCAAAAGCTATGCAACAAGAGTTTATACTGATCAATATTATCGGATTTGACAAACCGGGTGTGACCGCTGCGGTAACCGAAGTGCTGGGTAAATACGGTGCGTTTGTGCAGGACATCGGACAATCGAACCTGCATCACCAGCTGAACCTGAGTATTCTGATCCGCGTGGATGACGCGTCCAAGAGCGGTGACATGATCAAGGAAGTGCTCTTCTGTTGCTCACGGCTGGAGATGATTGTCCGCTTTACTCCGCTGAGCGAAGAGGAATACTCGGCGTGGGTGGGTCGTCAGGAACAAGAACGATATGTGGTCACGTTGCTGGCACGCGAGTTGAACGCACGGCATATAGCCCGCGTGACGGCATTGCTGGCAGAACGGCAACTGAATATCGACAATATTCTGCGTCTGAGCGAGCGTCCTGGCATAGACACTCCGATAGAAAAACGCCACTCGTGTATCGAGTTCTCGCTCCGCGGCAACTTACCCGACCGCGAAGCTCTGCAAAAGAAACTGATGGAAGTGTCGCACGAAGAAGGCATCGACATCTCGTTCCAACGCGACGACATGTTCCGCCGAAACAGACGCCTCATCTGCGTAGATATGGACTCCACTTTCATCCAAACAGAGGTGATTGACGAGTTGGCGATGCGTGCAGGCGTAGGCGATGAGGTGAAAGCCATCACCCTTTCGGCGATGCGCGGAGAGATTGATTTCAAGGAGAGTTTCCGGCGTCGCGTAGCCCTGCTGAAGGGGCTGGACGCAAGCGTCCGTCAGGATATCATCGACAAACTGCCGATTACCGAAGGCGCCGACAAACTGTTCAGCGTGCTGAAGAAATGCGGATTCAAGATAGCCATTCTCTCCGGCGGATTCATGTTTGTAGGCAAGTATCTGCAAGAACGTTTCGGCGTGGATTACGTCTATGCCAACGAGCTGGAGATAGAGGATGGAAAGTTCACCGGACGCTACGTGGGCGACATCGTGGACGCACGCCGCAAAGCGGAGTTGTTGGAACTGATAGCACAAGTGGAACGCATCGACCTGGCGCAAGTGATTGCCGTGGGAGATGGGGCTAACGACCTGAATATGTTGGGAAAAGCAGGATTAGGAATCGCTTTCCACGCCAAACCCAAAGTGCAGGCAAGTGCTCAGCAATCCATCTCGACCGTTGGTTTGGACGGCATCTTGTATTTCCTCGGATTCAAGGATGCGTTCCTCAGAGAGAATTGATAATTCTTAACCCTAACGGGTACGATTATTTTCGACAAGCGAAAATCTTGACAATTGATAATTATGGCATTTTTCGGTTTATTCAACAGAGAAAAGAAAGAAACTCTTGACAAGGGTTTGGAGAAAAGCAAAGAATCCGTGCTAAGCAAAATCGGGCACGTCATCGCCGGCAAATCAACCGTCGATGACGATGTGCTGGACGAGCTGGAAGAGGCACTTATCACCTCCGACGTAGGCGTAGAAACGACGCTGCGTATCATCCATCGTGTCCAGGAACGTGTCAAACGCGACAAGTATCTTGGGACCAGCGAGTTGCGACGGATATTGGTAGAAGAAATCGCCTCCTTGCTTCAGGAGAATAATACCGAAGACGTGCTGGATTTCTCGGATCCGCTGCCCGCAAAACCCTATGTGATCATGGTGGTAGGCGTGAACGGCGTAGGCAAAACCACTACCATCGGCAAACTTGCCTACCAATACAAACAAGCCGGTAAGAAAGTATATCTCGGTGCCGCAGACACTTTCCGTGCAGCCGCAGTAGAGCAACTGTGTATCTGGGGTGAGCGCGTAGGCGTTCCGGTTATCAAGCAGCAACAAGGCAGCGACCCTGCTTCCGTAGCGTTCGACACCCTGCAATCCGCCAAAGCCAACGGCGCCGACGTCGTGCTGATAGACACCGCCGGACGGTTGCACAACAAGATCAATCTGATGAACGAGCTGACGAAAATCAAGAATGTGATGCAAAAAGTCGTTCCCGAAGCGCCGCATGACGTCATGCTTGTGCTGGACGGAAGCACGGGACAAAACGCTTTTGAGCAAGCACGCCAGTTCACAGCGGCCACCCAGGTAACATCGCTGGCAATCACCAAACTGGACGGAACCGCCAAAGGCGGCGTGGTCATCGGAATCAGCGACCAATTCAAGATTCCGGTGAAGTACATCGGCCTGGGCGAACAGATGACCGATTTGCAGGTGTTCAACCGCAAAGAGTTTGTAGATTCGCTTTTGGGAGCAGTTGCCAAATAAGGCTTTTTCCTTACAGAAAAAACACAATAGAAAAAACATAAGTTAACCGTTTAACTTTTAAAATATCTAATAGTTATGGAACAAAAGTATCGTATTGAGTCCGATTTGTTGGGCGAACTGCAAGTGCCAAAAGATGCATACTACGGTGTGCAGACACAGCGCGGAATCAACAACTACAAGGTGAGCAACCTGAAGATGTCTGATTTCCCGGAGTACATCATCGCGATGGCTTACATCAAACTGGCAGCTGTGGAAGCCAACCATGAGTTGGGAGTAATCAACGATGAGATCTATGCTGCCATCGCACAGGCTTGCCGCGAGATCATCGACGGAAAAATGCATGACCAGTTCCCCACCGATATGGTACAAGGCGGCGCAGGAACCACGGTGAACATGAACGCCAACGAAGTGATTGCCAACCGTGCGCTTGAGATCATGGGCCATGAGCGTGGCGAGTACCAATACTGCTCCCCGAACGACCATGTGAACTGCGCTCAGAGTACCAACGACGCCTACCCTTCCGCATTCCGTTATGCGTTCATCCGCATGAACAGAGGCTTAGAAGAGGAATTGACACAACTGATTGCCTCCCTTCGCAAGAAAGGAGATGAGTTCAGTGACTCAATCAAGATGGGTAGAACCCAGTTGCAGGACGCAGTGCCGATGACCAGCGGTCAGGAGTTTCACGCGTTTGCCAACAACCTGGAGGAAGAGATTGCCAACCTGGAACGCAACGTCAAACTGCTCTACGAGATTAACATGGGCGGAACAGCCATCGGAACCGGTCTGAATGCCGTTGCAGGTTATGCAGAGTTGTGCACACAGAAAATGTGCGAGTTGACAGGTGAGCCGTTCAGCAAAGCCAGCGACCTGGTAGAAGCTACTCCGGATACTGGTGCTTACGTAAGCTATTCGGCTGCTTTGAAACGTTTGGCTGTCAAACTGAGCAAGACCTGCAACGACCTTCGTCTGATGGCAAGCGGTCCGCGTTGCGGTCTACACGAGATTAACCTGCCGCCAATGGCTCCCGGTAGTTCGATCATGCCGGGCAAGGTTAACCCTGTTATCCCCGAGGTCACCAACCAAGTGTGCTTCAAGGTAATCGGTAACGACACCGCTGTTTGCTTTGCCGCAGAGGCTGGTCAGCTGCAACTGAATGTGATGGAACCGATCATTACTGAATGTATCTTCGAGTCAATCACATGGCTCAAGAATGTGATGAAGATCCTACGCGAGAAATGCATCGACGGCATCACTTTGAATCGCGAACACAATGCGCAGATGGTGAAAAACTCTATTGGCATCGTCACAGCCCTCAACCCTGTTATCGGCTACAAGGCTTCGACAAAGATTGCCAAGGAAGCATTGGAGACAGGCAAAGGTGTTTACGACCTCGTGCTGGAGCACGGATTGCTCAGCCAGGAGCAACTGGACAAACTGCTGGATCCGGAGAACATGCTGGCAGCACATTAATAGTTGGAAAATCAACATTTTGAATAATCAAAAAGGAGGCTCTTGCGAGTCTCCTTTTGATTTATCGGCGTACTGTTCCGGATGTGCGGCCACCTCCGCCGCCTCCGCCACCGGAGAATCCGCCACCACCTCCGCGGCTAACAGAACCTCCGCCGGAGTATGTAGAACCACCGGAGCGGGTCGTACCAGAATAGGTTGAGCCGCTGGAGCGCGTTGCTCCGGAATAGGTTGAACTGCTGGAGCGGACCGTTCCTGTCGAGCGCGTCGATGTGCCGGAAGCGCGAGTCGAAGAAGCAGTAGTACGCGTTGTTGAGCCTGCCGTACGCGCTGTCGTGGCTGTACTGCGTGTTGCGGTTCCGGACGAGCGGGTTGTGCTCGCTGTGGTAGAACCGGTTGTGCGGGTTGCGCTGGATGTTCTCGTAGCAGTGGCTGTTCCTGTGGAGCGGACTGAGGTAGCCGAACCGGATGCACGGGTTGTACCGGACGATCTCGTTGCTGTGGCAGAAGTGCGCGAATCCGATGTATGTGCAGTGGATGACTGCGCGCGGGCTGCCGTTCCCGAAGTACGGGCGGTTGCGGCTCCCGAAGTACGAGCTACTGCGGTTGTGCGGCTATCAAATGTGCGAGCTGCTGCTGAAGAACGTGTCTGGGCGGTGGCAGGTGCTTCCGTACGGGCGGCTCCGGAGGTGCGACGCAGTTCGCGAGCGTTGGTCAAACCGCTGTTGCGTTGTGAGAACGAACGGTCGGGATTAGCCGTGGCATAATCTCTGCGCGTTACGTCACTCTGCATCTCCACATATCCTCGGCGGACACTACGTCCTGTGCGGAAGGAGCATCCATAGTGGCAATGATGGAAAGCATAGCAATGTGCCCAATATCTGTCGCATGCCCAGCAGCTGTGTACGTACCACCAGCCGGGATAATATCCCCAATACCAAGGCGAGTACCATGCGTACCAAGCGGGACTCCAGAACCAATCATAGATGACAGGACGATACACATACACCGGCTCGATTATATAGTTGGTTCCGTAGATATACTCATCGCCTACTATCTGAACGGTCACATTGTCCGCCTCGTCTTTCTCCACATAAATGGAGGCAACATCCTGGTAGATATCCTTGGCAAGGATAGCCTGCAGGACAATCAGACGTTTGCGACCCTCACCGGTTTCTACTACGCGGAGGTAATCCACCTGTCCGTCTCCATTGAGGTCGAGGTTGCAGAAAGCGCTGTCCGGATTGTTGAGCATCATCTCGAACTGCTCCAGGTCTTTAGCTTCCGCAAAAAGCTTAGCTACCACCTTCAGATCCAGTCCCTCTGAGATGTCCGAACTGTTGGCAGAGACCGTGATTGTCTCGTCCGCCCACAACGCCGTGCTCATGAGCATTAGCGTCATCAGAAGTGTAGTTAATCGTTTCATAATTGTA
Organism: uncultured Bacteroidales bacterium; assembly: GCA_900319645.1. Taxonomy (GTDB): domain Bacteria; phylum Bacteroidota; class Bacteroidia; order Bacteroidales; family Paludibacteraceae; genus Colicola. Next base: position 96,949 of record ONPG01000001.1, on the reverse strand, counting down.
TTGTTTTAAAGGGTTTATTGCTTCCAGCTATCCGCTGTCGGCTTTCAATGAATTACCTGCAATAATCGTGCCAACAGGCTTATACCAGTTTGAGATTATGATGCATCTTCTCTTTTTTGGTTCGCATATAGCGCTCGTTCCAGCGATTAGGCTGAATCTCAATAGGCACATTTTCAACGATTTGTATGCCGTAGCTCTCCAAGCCGACACGTTTGACGGGATTGTTGGTCATCAGCCTCAGTTTGTGTGCACCCATCTCGCGGAGAATCTGCGCTCCCACTCCGTAATCTCGTTCGTCAGGGCGGAAACCGAGATGCACATTCGCCTCGACCGTATCGTCTCCTTGCTCTTGCAGCTGGTAGGCACGTATCTTGTTCATAAGTCCGATGCCACGTCCTTCCTGATTCATATAGACAAGAATGCCCTTGCCCTCTTTCTCGATCATCTGCATCGCTTTGGCAAGCTGCTCGCCACATTCGCATCTCATCGAGCCGAAGATGTCGCCTGTCACACAGCTGGAGTGCACGCGGCAAAGAACCGGTTCGTCTTCCGTCCACTCGCCTTTGGTAAGAACTACGTGCTCCAAACCTGTGGTTAGATCGCGAAAAGGAGTAAGCATAAACTCGCCATTCTGCGTGGGCAGAAAAACTGTGGCTCCTTTTTCGATAAGGGCGACGGGGGATTGGGTGATTGGTAATTGGTTGTCGCACACCGTTTTTCCTTCATTCTTCAAGCGGTAGGCGATAAGATCTTTAATAGTGATCACCTTGAGGTCAAACTCGCGTGCCACCTCCTGCAGTTGGGGCATTCGAGCCATCGTACCATCAGGATTCATGATCTCAATAAGCGCAGCAGCAGGTTGCAATCCTGCCAGACGGGCCAGATCGACTCCGGCCTCGGTGTGTCCGGCACGCTGGAGCACTCCACCCGCTTTGGCGTACAGCGGATTGATGTGACCCGGACGGCCAAAAGTCTCCGGCTTGCTCTGCGGGTCTGCCAGCGCACGGATAGTGGCCGCACGGTCTGCCGCAGAAACACCCGTCGTACAGCCTTCCAGTTTATCGACGGTGACCGTAAAAGGTGTGCCGAGCATCGACGTGTTGTTAGCCACCTGATGCATGAGATCCAGTTCCGCACAACGCTGTTCGGTAATCGGGCAACAGAGCACTCCACGGCCGTGTTGCAACATAAAATTGACTTTCTCGGGTGTGATTTTCTCGGCTGCTATGATGAAATCGCCTTCGTTTTCGCGGTCTTCATCATCTGCTACAATCACAAATTTCCCTTGACGAAAATCGTCCAAGGCTTCTTCTATTGTATTTATTTTCATATGCTATTTGTTTCTTTTCAAACGGTTTAATAATCGTTTTGTCTTGATCGACCACACCTCGGGGTTCAAAAGCGGCGAGTCGGTTGCGGCTTTGTAGGTCAGGAAAATTCCCACCGGAAGCAAGACAAACGAGCTGAGCCACATGCCCGCCCAACACGGCCAAAGAGCTTCGCGTGCCATCTTGTAGCCGGCATTGTCTATAATATAATATATAATGAACATGATAACCGAAATAACCACCGGAGCGCCCAAACCACCTTTTCGGATGATGGCACCTAACGGCGCGCCGATAAAGAAAAATATCAGACACGCGAAAGCCAAAGTAAACTTACGATGCAACTCTATCTCATGCTTGCGGATGTAGCGCTGGGAATCCTCCAGCAGAAGAGCGTTATACTCAATCTGGTCGCGATAGGTCCGTGCTCTCTCCTCCGCCAACGTATAAACCTGACGTTTCTTGGCGTCATCCAGCGAAGCCCAAAGCGTATCCAGATTGTATATCTTGTGCTCCTCTTTGGTCAGTTTCTCCGGCAAGATGATTCCGCTGCGTTGCTCACGGCCGAAATAACGTGCGGTAACCAGTTGAGTACTTTGTTCTGCACTTCTCTCCAACGAGACAACATGCACAGAATCAATCGAGTGTATCAATTGCGCCACATTCTTGCTGACGTGTTGGTCGTTCAGTATGGATTCGTCATATCGGTTGAAATCCGTAGCAAAATCAATCAGGATTTGCTTGTGTGTGAACGTCTCACGCCGATACGGAATACTCTTGGTCGAACCGGTGGCGCGTTGCTGTTTCTGGTTGAGATTCTCGAACGACTCGCCGTTATACAGATTGAGTACCAGGTAGCGTTTGTCCGTACTGGCGGCCATTCGTCCCGTGTCTGCCACCATCACTTTCGCATTCTCAAAACCGCCTGAGTAGTCGTAAATCATGATATTGAGCAACTCGCCTTTCGGAGTTTTGCCGTGCACGTAAATATGGTATCCGCTGATTTCATCGTAAAATTCGCCCACGGGAATCTCCAGTTCAGGACTCTTCTGGCGGAGCGAAAAGATGAGCGCCCACAGTTTCATTTGGGATTTCGGGAGTACGTTATTGCTGAAGAAAAATGCTCCGACAGAAAGCAACGCTACTGTTACAGCCAACGGCCGCATGATTCGGAAAAGCGAGATTCCTGCGGCTTTCATCGCAGTCAACTCAAACTTCTCCGCCAGGTTGCCGAAAGCAATCAGCGAACTGAGCAGGATGGCCAACGGCAATGCCAGAGGAATAACCGATGCCGTCGCATAGATAAAGAACTCCGACAACACGCCAATACCTATTCCTTTGCCAACCAGATCGTTGACGTGCATCCACATGAACTGCATCAAAAGGATAAAAATCGCAATAAAAAAAGTAGCAGTAAACAGCCCCAGAAAATTCCGGAGCAGATACACATCTATCTTTTTTATCAATATCATCCTTTCAAATTCTCACTCACAAATATCAGAGGTAGCAAGTCTGCTGCCGAATCAAACACATACGTCTCGTTCTCGCCAAACAGAAGAACCTGCATTTTTCCTCCGTAACGATGCTCGGTCTCGGTCATCACTTGACGGCAAGCGCCACAAGGAGAACCGGGTTCTTTAGTAAAATGCCCTCCGGTAAAACAAGCGATGGCCAGTTGCTCCACAGCCTCATCCGGATACTGGGCACCTGCTGCAAACAACGCGCTTCGCTCGGCACACAGGCCACTGGGATAAGCAGCATTTTCCTGGTTGCAACCACGGATAACTACACCGTTCGCCAAACGGGCGGCAGCTCCGACATGGTAATGGCTGTACGGGCAATAACTGCGCTCGGTTTGCTCCTTCGCAATCTCAATCAGCGAACGCTGTTCGTCACTTAACTCTTCCCACTGATAGGCACGCATTTTGGTTGTCAAATTGTACTCTTTCATACTATAGATTGGTTAAATTTTTAACAATAGTGTATAAAATGCGTACAAAGGTACAATATTTTTTGCATATATGCAAATTTTTTACTAATTTTGTAGCCGATTATGAAAATTTCATTCACTACATTAGGTTGTAAACTCAATTTTGCGGAGTCAAGTGCACTTGGTAAGGCACTTTTGGAGCGCGGACACGAGCGAGCAGTAAGAGGCGAACAAGCCGATATTTGCGTCATCAACACCTGCTCCGTTACCGACGCTGCCGACCACAAGGACAGGCAGATGATTCATCGTATCCGGCGTCAGAATCCCGACGCCATTCTCATCGTCACGGGTTGCTACGCGCAGCTCAAACCCGACGAGATTGCGCACATCGAAGGCGTGGATTACGTGTTGGGGCAAAACGAGAAATTCAGTCTGCCCGATTTCATCGCCAATCTGGAGCAGCAGGTGGCACAAATCCATACTTCCGCCATCCGCGAGATTGACGAGTTCCACGGTGCGTATAGCAAGGACGACCGCACACGTTGTTTCCTGAAAGTGCAGGACGGTTGCAACTATTTCTGTACGTATTGTACGATTCCGCTCGCACGCGGGAAAAGTCGCAATCCTTCGATTGCTACGATTGCCAAACAGGCGGAAGAAGCCATCGCTGGCGGAGCTAAAGAGATTGTGCTGACAGGCGTCAACATCGGCGATTTCGGACGTAGCACGGGCGAAAGCTTTATCGACTTGCTGACAACCTTAGACAATACACGAGTCATCTACGGGACAGATACGGGACGGATAGCACCCTATAGAGTGCGGATTTCCAGCTGCGAACCCAATCTGCTGAGCGACGAGATTATCGACTTTGTGGCACACAGCAAACATTTTGCGCCGCATTTCCATATCCCTCTGCAATCAGGCAGCAACGAAGTGCTCAAAATCATGAAGCGACGCTACACTCGAGAGCTGTTTGCCGAGCGTGTCGCGCATATCAAAGCCGTTATGCCCAATGCGTTTATCGGAGTGGATTGTATGGTGGGTGTGCGCGGAGAAACCGAAGAGTGCTGGCGCGATTATGTCGGATTCATCGAGAGTTTGCCGGTTTCGCAACTGCATGTCTTTACCTATTCCGAACGCGCCAACACACGTATGTTGGAGATGGACTTGCCCATCGTTCCGCAGAAAGAGCGCGAACGCAGAAGCCGCGAACTGCACGCCGTCAGCGAACGAAAGACTGCTCAGTTCTATGCCGAACACAAAGGAGAAAAAGCTACGGTTTTATGGGAAGCCAAACGCATCAAAAATCCCGATGGAACCGACCTAATGGAAGGTTTCACCGAGAATTATATCAAAGTCTCCTGCCCGTACGACAAAGCGAAAATCAACACCTTTGAGCAGATAACTATCTGACCTAAAATTCTTGTTTCTTGCGCTTGCACAGATCAAAGAAGGAGCAATAAGCCGGACATTTTCCTTCCTCACAAGGTGTGAATTGTGAATCTGTGAACAACTGAGCCACTTTTTTTTGCAGCGGTTCAAGTATCTTGTCGCCCGGACTTGTCAGGAAATCGTTAACCGGCTCATCTACTTTGATGACCGTTTCGTTTCCGCTCATGTCCGAACTGCAAAAGAACAGATTCGGCTGAATCGGCAGCAGTTCTTCACCCGGTTTACGCAAAGCTTCCGCCAACACATACGAATAGATAATCGTTTGCCGCACATAACCTTTGTCGCGGTTTTCCATCAATTCCTCTAACTTGGCGCTCAACTTGGTGTTTGCATATCCGCCTGTCTTGTAATCAATAATACGGATTCGCTTATTTCCGTTGAGATGTCCGCAAACATCCACCCGGTCAATTTTTCCGCCTATTTGGATGGTTCCTACGGAAGGAACCGGTAGATCAATATAATAACTTTGCTCCAACTTCCATATCTTGAGTCCTTCCCGGCGGATGGTCTGCAAATCGTTGTTAATCAGATGGAGCACGTATTGCTTGATTCGGGGATTATCCATGAAATAATCTTCCATGGAGTATGTCGTTGTACGGCCGTAATTCTGCTGGTCTTCATTCAGCATTTGGTAAGCCTTTTCCAGCATCTCATCCAGTTTCTCGTCGGATGTGTACGCCTCCAAATCTTCTGCATGAATCTCCACCTGATCTTTATTATTGCAGCCTAATTGTTTATAAATAGCCTGCATTGTGTTATGTACCAGCGATCCGAAGGTATTCGCAGCCAGTTCCGTATCTTTGGTCTCGGGTTCTTTGATCTCCTTGATCTTATCCAGATAGAACGCAAGAGGACAAGTGATATACGTATTCAACGTGCTGGGAGACAGATGGTATATTTTTATCTCGCCGTCCTTGGTTTGCACGAGATGTCCGCTGGCGTCTGTAGTCAATCCCAGCGATTCCACCAGCGATTTCTTGTCGGTCTCGATAAGACTTGTCATATTCAGTGTGCTTGATTCCGCCAGACGGTATTTATGTATCGAAAACTCCGGAGAAGCCAACATCTGCATAATAAAACGCGACATTCCCTTGCTGTTATCCACGCCGCCGATATGGCTGAAAAGCATAGTAACCTGCCCGGCGCGGCTGAGCAAACGGAAGAAGTTGTACGCATAGACGGTAGCACGTTCATCGTTGGTCTGCATGTGGTAGTATTTACGCAGATAATACGGAATAAAACTGATATCTGCTTTGCTTTGCGGCACAACACCTTCCTCCACATTCAGCAGCAGCAACTTGTCAAAATCAAGCGTACGTGTCTCCAGCACACCCTGTACCTGGATATCGCAAATCGGCTCGCCGTGGAACGGCATACTGCAATTCTCAATCATGCGCCGGATCAGCAACCGGATCAGCTTGAGCGTAACGGGAATATCACCCAATCCGTCACTCACCAGTTTGCGGATTTGGTTGATGATCTTGTGCATTTGGTAGTTAGACTCCAGTTGCAGCAGTTCCTGCCATTCAAGACTTTCTGATACTTCTGTCTTTTCCTCCTCTTCCGGGGATTCTGTATCATCATTCTGAGGAAATAGGAATTCGGATAAACTATCGATGAATTCGGTGGAAACGATATCTTCCCCTTTGCCGTTATTGCGATCGCTCAGCCATCGAACGGCATTGGCAGCTACCTGCGTGTTGCGAAGCGGAAAACCTTTGGTGATATTCATCGGCTCGGGTTTGTCGTGCCCCGGCAAAGTGATAGATGGCAAAGCATAGATAACCGGTTCCAGCATCGTTTCGTCGCAGATCACAATTCCCACCCGTTCACCTGTAGCCGTATAATTGTCGATGAGCCACTGATGGACATACTGCGCTTGCGCTTCACGCGACGAGCACGCATACACGTCTATCTCTTTGGCGTTGGACCATTGTTGCGGAGGAACAGCAGAACCTAACTTTCCGCTGTTCTGAATAGCAAAGGAGAATGCTTTTTCGTTGGTCTGAAAATCCGCCACGTAATCCCAGCAGAACATCGCCTGGTCTGCGTCTTTCAGCCGTTTCATGAGTTCGAACTCAACCGGCAGCAGATAGTTGAAACCGACAAACACAAACCTTCGTCCTTTGATTTTCTCCTGCACTACTCCATCCCATTGTTCTATCACACTTCGTTGCCGCATACCCGGATAGCCTTTCTGCTCGCTTGCCATTTCTGCGTGCAGTTCGCGGTAGAGAACAAACAGTCGTTTCCATATCTGCTCGTATTGGCTGCGGACGGAATCCGGGATATGGTATTCCTTGGTTCCGAACAACTGCACAAGCCGTGAACGCAGTTCGTCATCTATCTGCAGTTGCTCCAGCTCGGTAGCAGCAATTACGTTCTCAAAGAAGTTCGGCACTTCTTCGGCAGGCATAGAAGCATCTACGTTCGTAAAGTCCGCTATCATCTGCCTTCCCCAGCCATAGAACATATCCAAGGGCATAAGATCGTCTGAAGCCACCGGGTTCTGTGAATCTGTGATTTGTGAACGGCGGTATAGACGATACAGACGTACCACGGTCTCTAATTCGTCTTCGCTATACAGAGGACTCAGCAAATCGAACAACTGGTCTATAGTCGTTATTTGCGGCGCATAGATGGCTTTTTGCCCCATTTGCTGCTGCAAAACAAGCAGCTCGTCTTTGAGTTGCACACCTGCACGATGCGTGGGCAGAACAAGTGTTGTGCGGCTGAGTTGGTCCCAACCTATTTGCTGAACTATCGTCTCCGCGGTCTGTTTCAAAAAACTATTCATACTCCTTTACTTCTTTAAGTTGATCACCTTGTTCGTTCTTGGCATACCACAAATAGCCTTCCACATGCTGAAAGCCCAAATCGCGTTGTGCCTGCATATATTTCCGCACTTGTTCTTTGTGCTCTTTGCGCTCCTTGCCGAACTTGTAATCCAGCACGATGGCTTTGCTTTGTGCTTTGTCAATCATCACACGGTCGGGACGAATCTCGTTATGGTCTTCGTAGATGGCGTTCTCCAATTGCAGTTCCCACGGATCTGTAAACCATCCGCGAACCTTTTCGTTGCCTTCCCAAGCCGATGAAATCAGGGATTTTAGCGTCTCACATTGCTCCTTGTCCTTGATCTCTCCGCGGCTCTCGAACTCATCCAGCACGTGATCCATTTCGTCTAAAGTGTGGATATGTGCGAAGATGTTGTGACACAACGTACCTTCCTCCATCCGTGCGGACAGGCGATACGCTTCTTCGCCGTGCTCGGTATATAACTGTCCTTCTTTCGATTGCACAAATCGTACTTGTCTGCCGTCGCTCCAGAGCTGCGAATCAGACGGCTTTGCTCCGATGAAATCGAACGGACTTTCCGCTTCTTTCGCTTTCTCTTCGGGCACGACAATCTCGCCATAGACCCGTTCTGCATAGCTGTCTCCTTCCTTCAACTCGCCCGCCTCAATACCTTCATAGCGCAACAGATACTGTCCCACGCTATTGCTGGTTTCCATCTTCTTGTCGCAGTCGGTAAACACAAACAGGTTGTCCCGCGCACGGGTAAGTGCCACGTACAGCAGGTTGAGATTATCCACGCGCAGGTTATGCCGTTCTTCTTCAAACTCCGCCCGGTAATCTGATTGTTTCATATCCAGGCCGTATTGGACGGGCAAAGCAATCTCCACTCCGTTCTCGTCTGGCAGCACAGCCGTACACCACACTTTCGGTTCCTTGCTCGATTTGACTTCCGATTCCCAGTTGCAGAACGGCACAAAGAGTGTCTGCGCTTCCAGTCCTTTACTCTTGTGTACGGTCATGATACGGATGGCATTCACAGACGACATCGGAATCGACTTCTCCTGGAGTGTTTCTTCCCAATAGGTCAGAAAATCCTCCACTTTTCCGCCTTCCGAGGCTACGTAGCTGCGCACATGATCCAGGAACGTGTCTATATAAGCATGTTCGGTGCCGTTATAATGGCCGTTCTCATCACAGAAATAGAGCCGCAGGATATCCGATACGGTCTCAAAGAGAGGCGTGTCGGTTGAGAATTGTGCGGGCAATTGGTCGATGTCACAATTCGGTAGCGAGCGATGGATTATCTCCTCATAGACGGAATTGATTTGCCGATTAACCAGACAATAGAGAATTGCCATGATCGCTTTTATATCCGCCGATTCCGACAGATGATAGCTGCTCTCCGTCGCCAGATGTACGCGGCTGAGAAGCGGATAAAGAGCCGGATCCAACTGGTTGAACTGCTCTGTGATGTCCGACACTTCTGTGTTATAGCGTACCAACACCATCATCTGTTCAGGAGTGATGCCTGCGCTCAGCAAACGCTCCATCTCATCGAACATACTCGCTAACATCTGCGGCTTGACGCCTGTTTTTCCCTCTTTGACAAACGCGCGGAAACAAACATATCCGCCGGCTTTGGCATCATCGTTACTTCGGTAATACTCTTCTATTTTCTCCGGCAGGAATCCCTCGTCGTATATCTCCTTCACTTGCGCTGTTTCCGTGGGATTCGGGCTTTGCGTCTCTTTGTCCGCACTCCGTTTGTAGTACGCGAAATCCGCATAGTGCTCACCTATATACCGGAAAAGCGACAGATTGAATTCCACCACCTGCTTGCTGCTCCGGAAGTTCCGAACCAGACGCGGAAATTGCCCGTTATGATAAGCGTGGTAATAGGTGTTCTCTTTGCCTAATTGCTCCATGGTGTGCCAATCGCCGTTTCGCCAGCGGTAGATCGACTGTTTGATATCGCCCACCACTAAAATGGAATTGCCTTCGCCTGCTGCCAGTTCCTTGAGCAGTTTGTCGAACACCTGCCATTGCAGTTTGCTGGTGTCCTGAAACTCATCCAGCAGCACATGGTGATATCGTATTCCGGCTTTCTCCAGGATAAAATCCGCATCACCGTCTTTCAGCGCACGGCATAACTGATCCGCCGTACGGGCGAGTAGCGTTTTATTGGCTTCGAGCAGATTGCGATGGATCAGCACACGCAGTTCGGACATCAGTTGCAGGTCGTACGTAAACTCCTTGCTCAGCTGATAGGTGTTGTACGCTATCAGACATTGCCGTCCGCAGCGGGATCCTTCTGCCACAAGACGAACCATCTCAGCCGGCAGTTTGTTCCATTTGCCTCCTTCTGCGCTCTCCAACTGAGTGTCTGTCAATCCGCGGAACCGCTTGTCTTTATCCATCGTACCGGGGTTTTTCAGACTTTCCTGCAGGTTGAGGCTAGCAGAGTTGAGTGCTTTACCGTTGCTTAACGCAGGATCCACCTCCTGCATCTGAGCCACCAGACCTTGCAAACGGATTCGTTCGGTATTCACTCTCCAGGATTCATCCAGCCTCTCGCGGTATTTCTCTATGGCTTGTGCGTCGTACGGAATACGTCCCTCTGCCTCCAACATCTGCACGGACTCGTTGTACAGGTCGTTCGCCATGCCGATGAGCGCCTTGCGGATGTCGGACTTGTCGTCTTCCTCCAGATTGGCTTTCACATAGTTGATCAGCAACTGCTTGGCGCGTTCACTCAAGTCGGTTGTCAGCATCTGATCGACGGCCTGCGTGATCACACGCTTGGTGTCCAGCTCCGGCGTATAACCCGCACTCATCTTCAGCACGGCCGCCAGACCGCTTTGCAGATTGAGCAGGAACGAATCGATGGTCTGGATATGCACATTGTCGTAATCCAGAAGCATCTGCTTGAAGCACTCTCCTGCCCTTTCGCGTAACGTCTGGTCGGAATCGGATGTGCGACGGATCATGAACGTCTTGGCTTTGTCCAGAAACATCTGGTTCTTGCCTTCTTTCAGTTGGAAAAGATAGCCCATGATACGTTCCTTCATCTCGGAGGTAGCGTTGTTGGTAAACGTTACGGCGAGTATCGAGCGGTAGCTCTCGCCGGAGAGAAGCAAGCCCACGTAATAGGCCGCCAGCGTGAATGTCTTACCCGTTCCTGCCGACGCACGGCACACGTTGAGCGGATGACGAATATCGATCAGTTGGTCACTCATAGTCATTTATTATTGCGAGTGCAAAGATACGAAAAAAAAATGACACCTGCAAGAGCGAGTGTCATTTTTTTGCATTTAGCCCGATTTAGCCCTAACGCACGCCCGTTCCTTGTACGTTGTACTTCCTGATCGTGATTCACACAAATCACAGATTCACACAAAAATGTATGTTGATGGGTGATTTATCAAATAAAATTTGCACATGTCAAAAATTATTTGTACCTTTGCACTCGCAAAGGAACATCGGGTCCTGCATAGCTTATGACCATCACATTCACTACATCCTTGCCACGCGAGGGATTCCGCCGGTTAGACGGAGCGTTCACGCTGGTTTTTCCTGCCGGAGAACTGGCAGAGACACAGGATTTTTTGCGTCCTGAGTTTCAGCAAGCGGAAGTGCTCGTCAGCACGTTCGACTACCATGTGTCACGGGAAATGATAGAGCTGATGCCCCATCTGCGTCTTATCGCCAATTTCGGAGCCGGTTACAACAACATCGATCTGGGAGCATGCCGTGAGCGCAGCATTTGCGTGACGAACACTCCGCAGCCCGTGATCGAACCGACCGCCGAACTGGCTTTCGCCCTTATGATAGATGTAGCACGGCGTGTGTCGGAGTTCGACCGACAAATCCGGAAAGGAGAAGTTGTGTTCGGAGTGATGCGCAACCTCAGCCACTCGCTCTACGGCAAGACACTCGGTATCATCGGCATGGGACACATCGGTCAATCGCTGGCACGAAGAGCCGTCGCAAGCGGAATGAAACTCCTCTATCACAACCGTCATCGTCTGCCCGTTGAGACCGAAGAGATCTACCATGCCCGGTACGTCGATTTCCAGACCCTGCTGCAGGACAGCGACTACGTCTCGCTCAACCTACCCTACACGCAGGAAGTTCACCACCTGATCGGCAAACCCGAACTGGGAATGATGAAACGTACCGCTTTCCTTATCAATACCGCGCGTGGCGCGCACGTGGACGAAAACGCACTCGTCGAAGCCCTCAAAAGCGGTATCATCGCCGGTGCAGCACTGGATGTGTATGAGCACGAGCCCGTAATCTCAACCGAACTGCTGGAGTTGGAGAACGTCGTGCTATCGCCCCACACTGGAACCGGCACTTGGGAAGGACGGATAGCCATGTGCGAGAACGTATGCGATAACATCCTCGCTTTCGCCAACAACGAGATAGACAAAATGAATATTGTTCTGTAAAATAAAAACAAATCATAAATAAATCATTAAAGCGTAAATCTTTAAATCGTAAATAATTATGAATATAGTTGATCGTTTTTTGAAGTACGTGTCCTTCCACACCACGAGTGACGAAGAGACCAACATGACCCCGTCCACACCCGGACAAATGGAGTTTGCTCGCTATCTAGCAGACGAGTTGAAAAGCATCGGAATGCAAGAGGTTTCCCTCGATTCCAACGGATATATCATGGCAACGCTGCCCGCTAATGCACCCGACGCCATCCCTACCATCGGTTTCATCGCCCATATGGACACGGCACCCGACGCCAGCGGCAAGAACATACACCCCCGTATCGTCAAAGCCTATGACGGCAAAGACATCGTTCTGAACGAAGCGGAGCACATCGTTCTCGAGACCGCCAAATACCCGGAGATCCTGCGCTATCAAGGTCAGGACATCATCGTCACCAACGGCAAGACCCTCCTCGGAGCCGACGACAAAGCCGGAATAGCCGAGATAGTGACCGCCATGGAATACCTGATCCAACACCCGGAGATCCGACACGGCAAAGTGCGTGTGGGATTCACACCGGACGAGGAGATAGGTCAGGGAGCCGACCATTTCGACGTCAAAGCCTTCGGTTGCGACTTTGCCTACACCATGGACGGCGGAGCCGTAGGCGAACTGGAGTTCGAGAACTTCAACGCCGCCAGTTGCAAGATACACGTCCACGGCGTGAATGTGCACCCGGGAACAGCCTACCACAAGATGCGCAACTCCATGCGTATAGCCTATCAGATAGCCGTCATGTTGCCGCGTTTCCAGACACCGGAACATACCCAGGGCTATGAGGGCTTCTACCATCTCATCGGCATGAGCGGAACCGTGGAAGAGACGACGCTTAACTACATCATCCGTGACCACGACCGTACACAGTTCGAGTACCGCAAACGCGAGATGGAGCACCTGGTACGCAAGATCAATACCGAGTACGGCGAAGGAACCGCAGAGATCGAACTGCGTGACCAATACTACAACATGCGCGAGAAAATCGAACCGGTGATGCACATCATCGACCTCGCCAAAGAAGCCATTACCGCCGTAGGCGTAACGCCTGTGGTCAAACCTATTCGTGGCGGAACAGACGGCGCAAGACTTTCCTTCGAGGGACTGCCCTGCCCGAACATCTTCGCCGGAGGCGAGAACTTCCACAGCCGATACGAATACCTGCCTATTCCTTCGTTGGAAAAAGCAAGTCAGGTCGTTCTGGAGATCGTTAAAAGAGCCAAATGATTGACGATTGGACGATTGACGATTGACCATTGATTGACAACATTAAAAACAACACTATACTATGTTAAAAACCACACCGTTTACCGACATTCACATTGCGCTGGGCGCAAAAATGGCAGAGTTTGCCGGATTCAACATGCCTATCCAATACCCTACGGGTATCAATCAGGAACACATGATCGTACGCGAAGGCGTCGGCGTCTTTGACGTCAGCCACATGGGCGAGTTCTGGGTCAAAGGCGAACATGCCCTGGATTTCCTGCAGTATATCACCACCAACGACCTCTCCGTCATCGCCGCCGGCAAAGCACAATACACCTGCATGCCCAACGGGAAAGGCGGCATTGTGGATGACCTGATTATCTACAAATACTCCACCACCAAATACCTCATGGTAGTCAATGCCGGCAACATCGACAAAGACTGGGCGTGGGTCAATAAAGTACTAAGTGACAAAGTACAAAGTACCCATCCCGAGTGGGCGGATGTCAAGTTGGAGAATGCCAGCGAGCGTTACGGCCAGTTGGCTGTTCAGGGACCGAAAGCCGTGGAACTGCTCCAACTGCTGACCGACGCCGACCTCAAATCGATAGACTACTACGCTTTCCGCGAGTGGAGTTTCGCAGGCGTACCGGGAGTTATCCTGTCCAACACGGGCTACACCGGTGCCGGTGGATTCGAACTCTATTTCCCCGCTGACAAAGGAAAACAGTTTTGGGATGCACTCTTCGAGGTAGGCAAACCGTTCGGTCTGGCACCTATCGGTCTCGGCGCACGCGACAGTCTGCGTCTGGAGAAATGGTACTGCCTCTACGGTCACGACATCGACGACACCACCTCTCCGCTGGAAGCAGGATTAGGTTGGATCACCAAACTCGATGCCAAAGACTTCATCGACCGCGATTTCCTCAAAGCACAGAAAGCCGAAGGCGTGAAACGCAAACTGGTTCATTTTGAGTGTCTGGAGCGTGCTATCCCGCGTAACGGATATGAGATATGCGACGAAGCAGGCAACACCATCGGTCATGTGACCTCGGGTATCATGCTGCCGAACACCAAAGTGGGAATCGGAATGGGTTATGTCCAGACCGAACAAGCCAAGAAAGGCAACACCATCTATATCCGTATCCGCGAGAAACTGCAACCCGCAAAAATTGTGTGAAGATAATTGATAATTGATAAGGAAAATAAGCGCGTGGCGTTGGTTCTCGGTTCCGGCGGAGCACGGGGTCTGGCGCACATAGGAGCTATCGAAGCACTCGAGCAGCGCGGCTATACCATCAGTTCTATAGCCGGCTGTTCGATGGGTTCGATTATTGCCGGCATGTATGCCGCCGGGCAACTCGAGGAAGCCAAGGAATGGTTTCTGCGTGTGGACAAACAGCTCATTCTCAGAATGATGGACATCAACCTACTCAGCGGAAGTTCGCTCGTCAAAGGTCAGCGTATCATCAAAGAGTTGGAGAAAGTAGTGCCCGACCAGCCGATAGAGAACCTGCTCATCCCGTGCACGATAGTAGCATCTGACATGCAGAACACCGAGGAAGTGCTCTTCCGTTCCGGTAGTCTGTTTGAAGCCGTACGCGCCTCTATCAGCATACCGTTGTTCTTCGAGCCTGTGCAATCCGGCAACCGACTGCTCATAGACGGCGGTATTCTCAATCCCTTGCCCTTACACGTGATTGAACGAACCGAAGGAGACATACTCGTAGCAATGGACATCAGCGGCAAGGACTCGATGCCCGAAGAAGGGGAACAGAACGTACCGTTCAAGATACTCGAGACCCCTCTGGCGAAAGTACAACGACTGCGCAGGGTCAATTTCTTCAGTATTCTCGACCGGATGAGCGACATGCAGATTCAGCAGAACACCTATCTCGAGTGTTGTCTCACTCCGCCCGATGTACACGCTGTCATGCGTCAGTACGCATACAACACCTTCGATTTTGACAAAGCCGAAGAGATCATCGAGCAAGGGTATCAGATCATGACAAACGCACTAATACAATATGAACGCGCACACGCGTGACATACGCACGAGACAAGCATGAGATATGCTCGAGATATGCTAAACATACGCGAAACAAACGCCCATAATGAAAGACCGAAGACAATATATTATCCGCAAAGCGATGGAGCTGTACGCCCTTGATGGTTTTCAGAACGTCAGTATCACCGACCTGCAGAACGCCCTGGACATGGGACGAGGCACACTCTATTACTATTTCAAGGACCAGGACGAGTTGTTTTTCACCTGCATGGAGACGTATTTCCTCGACCCCAAGCAACGTGCACTCAGTTCGGTAAAAGACGATGTGACGTTCGAGAAGATGATCCAAACGATGATGACTTATCTGCACGGTTTGGAAGAGGCCCTGCTGACGTTCGACGACAAACGAATCAACACCAGCAACGTCAACAATCTCATGTTTACCGCCTATAGCCGTTTTCCGGCTCTCCACCGCAAAGCGCAACGCCTGGCTCTCAAAGAAGTGGAGCTGTGGCGCAAAGCGATCTACAACGACCAGCGATCCGGTATTATCCGATTCGGAATAGACGTGGATATGATCGCCCTCATGTGCGCACACATCAAAAACAGCTACGACAGCGGACTCGGACAGACACAAATGGACTTCACATTGCTCGAGAAATCATATAATTCATTCTATAATTTGTTAAAAAACGAATAATTATAGAGTTTTTGAACGATAGTTCGAAATAAAAGCAGTACTTTTGCATCAGATTTCAATCACAACACTTGTTTCTATACATAACGAATCAACAAAACGTACATCTTTGCATGGCAACAAAACATTATTTATCATACTTACAAGAGACCATGTCTCGCCGTTGGGACAAACTTGCATTAGCTGATCTCGATGGTGAGAACAGATATACGTATGCCGAATTGGCAGCTGCAATCAAGCGTCTGCATGTGACATGGCAGGAACTCGGAATCAAGGAAGGTGATAAGATTGCTCTTTGCGGTCGTAACTGCGCTAACTGGGGTTTGCTATTCCTGGCAGTAGAGAGTTACAAGGCAGTGGTAGTTAGCATTCTGCCGGATTTCACAGCAGAAGGAATCCACAGTCTGGTAGATCACTCTGAGGCGGTTCTTCTCTATGTAGGTCCGAACGTCAAGAAGAAGATTGATCCCGCCCAGATGAAGAGACTCAAAGCCACAATTTTCATGGACGACATGACAATTGTAGCAGGCGATGAGGCGACCAAGAAAGCATATGCCGGAGTGGATGCCGCCTATAAGAAGGCTTATCCGAACGGCGTGAAGGTGGAGGATCTCCACTTCCCGACAGACAACTTTGACGACCTGGCGGTCATCAACTATACATCCGGTTCCACCGGCAACCCGAAAGGTGTGATGCTGACCCATCTTAACCTGAGCGGAAACGTAGAATTTGCATCTGTACGTATCCCGCACAAACCGGGTGACACCGTGTTGTCGATGCTGCCTATTGCACACATGTTCGGACTGATGTTCGAGTTCCTTTATCAGGTGTGCGAAGGAGCAGAGACCTATTTCCTCACCCAGGCTCCTACTCCCACCGTGCTGATGAAGGCATTTGCCCAAGTCAAGCCGTTCATGATTCTTACGGTACCTTTGGTAATCGAGAAAATCGTGAAGAAAGGTGTGCTGCCCAAGATCAGCAGCCCGATGATGAAAGTGCTGTGGAAAACCCCGGGTATCAACCGTCTGGTTCGCGGCAAGGTCAAAGAGGGACTGGACAAGACCTTCGGAGGAAAACTCCGTTACCTCATCATCGGAGGTGCAGCCCTCAACGGTGAAGTAGAACAAGTGCTCCACGACATCAAATACCAATACTGCGTGGGCTACGGCATGACCGAGTGCGCTCCGCTGATCAGTTATGAGGATTGGTGGGCATACAAATTCCACAGTTGCGGCAAAGGCATTCCGCAATGCCGCGTACGGGTGGACAGCGAAGATCCCTGCTCCAAAGACGGCGAGATCCAAGTCAAGGGTATCAACGTCATGAAGGGTTACTATAAGAACGAAGAGGCGACCAAAGCCGTATTCACCGAAGACGGATGGATGCGTACCGGAGACCTCGGTGTCCTGGACAAAGCAGGAAATATCTTTATCCACGGACGCAGCAAGAACATGATCCTTGGTCCTTCGGGGCAAAATATCTACCCCGAGGAGCTGGAGGACAAACTCAATTCCATGCCCTGCGTAGCAGAGTCCATCGTAGTCGATCGCGACCACAAACTGGTAGCACTCGTTTATCCGGACACTTCAGCCGAAGGCAAGAAGCTGTTAGGCGACCGAACGATAACCGCCATGATGGAGGAAAACCGCGTAGCAGTCAATAAGGAACTGCCGCAATACAGCCAGATCAGCGCAGTGGAATTGGTGGTACAAGAATTTGAGAAAACGCCAAAGCGCTCAATAAAGCGCTATTTATATAAATAAGTGAGTAAGTAGATTGGTTCCCTTCGGGGAACAAAGCAAAGGTGCAACCGGGAGGCTGGCCTTTGTTTTTTTATTGCGTTTTTTCTTGCATATGTCGAAAAAAAATTGTAATTTTGCACCCAAATTGGAATTATAGGTCGTAAACAATTACAACTATGCAGAAACACTTCCTGAATTATCTGACCGAAGTCATGTCCCATCAGTGGAATGACGCGGCATTGACCGACTACGGCGAGAACCACGAGTACACGTTCAGCGAGCTGGCAACAGAGATGCTTCGTATGCATACACTCTTTGAAAAACTGGGATTGAAAAAAGGCAGTAAGATAGCTATAGCCGGACGTAACTGTGCCAATTGGGCGGTCAGTTATCTGTCAATCGCTTCCTATGAAGCCGTTTGCGTAAGTATTCTCCAGGACTTCCATCCGAAAGACATTGCCCACCTGCTCGAGCACTCCGACTCGGAGATGCTCTTCGTAGGTCCGTACGTATGGCACGAGATAGAGAAATGGGCGAATGAAAGCAAGAAGGCTGATGGAGAGAAAGCAGCAAATGGAGGCGAGAAAGCTGATGGAGAGAAAGCGGCGAATGATGGAGAGAACACGAATGGAGAGAAAGTGGCGTTGCCGAAGAACATCAAAGTGGCACTTTCACTGGAGGATTTCCGTCCGCTGTATGTTTCCCCGGACGTAGTGATGCCGAGCGAGAAAGAGATAACTGCAGCCTTCAACACCAAGTTCCCTCACGGTATAGAGCCGGAGGACGTTTGCTTTACCGCTGACCCGGACAAGTTGATGCTCATCAACTATACCAGCGGTTCGACAGGTTCTCCCAAAGGAGTGATGCTCAACGGCCGCTCGCTGAGCAACAACGTAGAAGTGGGAATGCGTATGCTGCCTGTAGATCCGGGACAGCGACTTGTCTCCATGCTCCCTCTGGCGCATATGTTCGGCCAGATTTGCGAACTGCTCTACCCTCTTTGTTCCGGGACACACATCTATTTTCTGACCAAGAGTCCCACTCCGAGCATTCTACTGAAAGCCCTCAAAGACGTTCAACCGTATCTGGTTGTTACGGTTCCTTTGGTGATTGAGAAAATATACAAAAAGAACCTTGACCCGACGCTCAGCAAATGGGCGATCCGTACGTTGTGGCATGTGCCGGGTATCGGTTCAATCATCAAAGCCCGTGTGAAATCGGCTTTGAAGAGCGCTTTCGGAGGTCATCTGAGGTATTTTATCTGCGGCGGTGCAGCTATGAATCCTGTTGTAGAGAAATGTCTGATGGATATCCATTTCCCGCTCTCAATCGGCTACGGAATGACCGAGTGCGGTCCACTTATCGGCGGCAATCCGCCTAAATATTTCAAGGCTCGCTCAGGTGGTGTGCCTGTGATGAACATGCAGGTACGTATAGCCGATCCGAACGCTGAAGGTATCGGCGAGATCGAGGTGAAAGGTGAGAACGTCATGTTAGGTTACTACAAGAACGAAGAAGCCACCAAGGCAGCATTTACCGAAGACGGATGGATGCGTACGGGTGACCTCGGATGTTTGGACAAGAAGAAAAACATCTTCATCAAAGGCCGCTCGAAGACCATGATACTCGGTGCATCGGGACAGAACATCTATCCCGAGGAGATTGAGGACAAGCTCAATAACCAGGAGGCTGTGGGCGAGTCGCTCATCGTAGAGCGCGAAGGCAAACTGGTGGCACTTGTCTTCCCTGATGAGACGCTGACCAAACGAATGACGCTGGAGGAAGTAGAGAAAATCATGAAAGCGAACCTTGAGAAACTCAATAACCTCATTCCGTCTTACAGCAAAGTGTCGAACATCGAGGTACAAGAAAAACCCTTTGAGAAGACACCTAAGAAATCCATTAAACGATTCCTGTATAAGTAATTAAGAATTGACAATTGAGAATTGATAATTGATAATTGAGAATTGATAATTGGTGATGTGGGTTGTTCTTGCGTTTATATCAGCGCTGTGTCTGGGCTTTTATGACATCAGCAAGAAAGTAGCACTACGTGACAACAGCGCAGTGGATGTGCTGACGGCCAGTGTGCTGATTTCATCCGGCATTGTTATCGTGCCGTTGCTGTTGTCCCGCTGGATGCCAGAGGCTTTGTATGACACGGCATTCTATGTGCCGGAAATGGATTTACGCGGACATCTTCTCACACTCGTCAAATCTGTTATCGTGCTCAGCAGTTGGATCTTCGCTTACGTGTCGCTAAAGCATCTGCCGATTTCTCTGGTCAGTCCCTGGCAGGCCACCCGTCCGATGTGGACACTTATCGGCGCATTGCTGATCTTCGGCGAACGGCTTAATATCTGGCAGTGGGCAGGTGTGATACTGGCCATCGGTAGTATCTTCGCATTCTCGTTCTCCAACAGGACACAAATTCCTTCCGGCAAGTCCAAACGTGCCCGGTTAGCCCAATTGGCGAAAGAGCCGGAAGTCAAATACTATGTATGCCTTGCACTGGCAATACTAATCGGTGCGTGCTCAGGTCTGTATGACAAGTATATGATGCGTCAGTTCGACCACAATGCCGTTCAGGTCTATTACACGCTCTATCAGGCAGTTATGATGACCATATTCTGCTATATTCACCACCGCCGTCACAATACGCGTCCGGTTCTTCGTCCTGGTGAAAGCGGGCTGGCACTCATGGCCATTCCTCTCATCTCGTTGTTTCTGGTAATCAGCGATAATGTGTATATGTTAGCGTTGCAGGATCCGGATTCTATGATAGCCGTAGTCAGTACGATCCGCCGCGGAGGAACGGTGATCGGTTTTGCGTACGGATTACTTTTCCTGAAAGAGAAAGACCCGTGGAAAAAAGTGCTTTGCATGCTTGGGATCCTTACCGGTTTGATCTGTCTCGCCTTTGGAAGTTTATAAAATTGATAATTGACAATTGACAATTGGTAATTGAAAGTTTTATGAAACGAGGCTGCATCTTTTTGATTTACTTACTTGCCGCTACGTTTGTATGTGCAGAAACACAGGAAGCGCAGGACACGCTTCGTACCGTTGCGCTGGAGGAAGTGGTGGCAACCGGAACACGTACCGCTACGGACGTGCGTCTGTTACCTGTTACGGTCTCGGTGGTGGATCAAGAGGTTCTCACAGAAAAATCTTCTCCGAATATACTTCCTACTTTGACAGAGCAAGTGCCGGGTCTGTTTGTCACCCAACGCGGCGTAATCGGTTACGGCGTGAGTACAGGCGGTTCGGGAGGTATCAAAGTGCGCGGAATAGGCGGTCAGCCGAATACGGATGTGTTGGTGTTGATAGACGGTCTGCCGCAATACGCAGGGCTCTACGGACATCCGATTGCCGATAACTACCAGACCCAGATGGCGGAACGTGTGGAGGTCATCCGCGGTCCCGGTTCGCTCTACTACGGTTCCAACGCATTGGGCGGTGTGATCAACATCGTTACCCGTCGTCCTAAGAATGACACCATCATCACTTCGCTGCACGCGCAGGGAGGTTCTCACTATTCGGTGGATGCCGGAATCACGAATCAGCTGCGTCGCGGCAAATGGACGGAAGCGGTAGGATTCAACTACGTCCGCACAAGCGGTCATAGGGAGAATATGGGATTTGACCAATACAGCGGATTTGCTCGGCTGGGATACGATTTCAACACCCACTGGTCGCTCAACGCCACGGGTAATATCGCTTATTTCAATACAGCAAACCCGGGAACCGTGAGCGAACCAATTTTCGGAAGTCACCAGCATGTGTTGCGCGGCATGGCAACGCTCTCTGCGGAGAACCGATACGAACGTACGGAGGGTGCTATACGCGTCTATTACTCAGGCGGAAAGCACCGTATCAACGACGGTTACAAAGCCGGCGAGGAGGCACCTCAGACCGAATACAACCATACAGATCTCATGTTAGGCGTGAGTGCGTATCAGACCGTGCGGATGTTCCGCGGGAATAGTACCACCTTCGGTTTCGACTACCAGCATTTCGGCGGTCATGTGTGGAACAAGGGACTAACGGATGCTGTTCCCGCTACCAAAGAAGTAATTCGCAAGACCCAATACGATTTGGCGGGTTATGTTGATTTCCGTCAACAGGTGATCGAATGGTTCTCGCTGGATGCGGGAGTGCGGTTGGGTTGGCATTCCGCAGCAGGGTTCTACTATGCTCCACAGGCAGGATTGTCTTTTTTGTTGCCGCAAGACGCCCAACTGAAAGCCGTCGTCAGCCGTGGTTTCCGCAATCCGACCATCCGCGAACTCTATATGTACGCTCCAGCCAATGACAGCCTGCAAGCCGTCAACCTGTGGAACTACGAACTGGCTTACAAGCAGTATTTCTTAGGCGGCAGAATACGCGTGGGCGCGAACCTCTTCTATCTGCACGCTAAGAACATGATAGAAACGCGTATGGTGGACGGACGGCCGAAGAATGTGAACACAGGCGAATTGAAAAATGCCGGCTGCGAAGTGGAGTTCTCCGCTCGCGTATGGAAGGGTCTCATGGTAGGCGCCAACTACAGTTATCTATATATGGTTAATCCGGTATTGGCTGCGCCCGAGCACAAACTGAACCTATCTGTCGGATATCACCACGACCGGTTTCGTATAGGCACGAACCTGCAATATGTGCACGGTTTGTGGACCAAACTGCCTGTTACCACCGCTGGCGGTGGAACGGTGAGCACCGGTTCCGGCAATCCCGTGACGACAACCGCCCATTACAAACAGAATTTCGTACTGTGGGACGCACATGCCGCGGGCAGAATATGGAGAGAATTATGGGTGACACTTACTGCGGATAACCTGTTGGGAAGCGAATATGAGATCAATGCCGGATTCCCGATGCCCAAAACCACCGTAATGGCTGGACTTCAGTTCTCTTTTTGATCCGTTTTCCTCCCGTTTTGGTCTCGATAATCACCCATGAATCACCCATGAATCACCCATTGTCGGGTAAGAAATAGGAAACAAAAATAAAGAATATAACCATTTCAACTATATCAAAAAAATGAAACACTTACATTGGGTACTCATTGCATTCGCAGCAGCTGTGTTAGCCGGATGCTCGGGCCGCACGAAAAAAGCGGAGCAGAGCGAGGCGCAGCAGCCAATCGTGAATGCGGAGGTGGGCGTGGCGTTGCTGCAAATCGTGAATGCGGATCATTTGTCGCTGGCCGTGTATAACCACGACAGTCTGTCCACGTATCAGAGCCGCGGTGTGCAGGATCTGCTGCTTTTAGTGTCTGAAGAACCGGATCGGCTACAAGGTGCAATCGTAGCGGACAAGATGGTCGGGAAGGCGGCCGCTGCACTGATGATCAGCGCAGGCGTGGCAGAGGTTTATACCAACCTCATCTGCACTCCGGCGAAGGAGTTGCTGCACGATGCAGGTGTGGCTGTGCATGCGGCCGAAGAAGTGCCGCAGATACTCAACCGCGACCGCTCGGGTCAATGCCCGATAGACAGCCGGCTGAACGACGCCATGAGCGTGGAAGAGTGCGTGGAAATACTACGTGCCATGTGATACCAATTGGACATTTGTACTACACGAAAAGTTTGTAAATAAAGATATTGGCTATTCGTATCGGCACGGAAAGTTTGTGAATAAAGATACATGATCAAATAAAAAAACAGTAAACAGTTTTATGTTACGAAAGATTAGAATTCTACTTGCTACGATCTGCTTTGTGCTGATCAATGTGCTTTTCCTCGGCATCAGTTGGGGCGTGAGCCAGCATATAGCGTGGGTGGCGAAGATCCAATTCCTTCCGGCTCTGTTAGCGCTGGACTACGCGATGCTGCTAATCTTGATTGCTGTGACGCTTATTTTCGGACGTATTTACTGCTCCGTGATCTGCCCGCTCGGAGTGATGCAAGATCTGTTCGGTTGGCTGGGCAAAAAAGCGAAAAAGAACCGTTACCGCAGAGGCTCCGAGACCAGCGTGGCGACACAGAACAAAGTGCGTTACAGCGTGCTCGTTTTGTTTGTGGTATGCCTCGTCATCGGTTTTGCGCCCGTGACCACCCTTCTGGCTCCGTACTCCGCTTACGGCAGGATTGTCAACTCGCTTTTCCGACCGCTGTACGACATGCTGAACAATGGTTTGGCAGCATTCGAGAGCCAATACGACAGTTATCTTTTCAGCGAAGTGGAACTATGGATGCGCAGCGTGACGACCTTTGTAGTGGCAGTCCTAACGCTGGTCGTTATAGGTGTGTTAGCCTGGCGAAACGGACGGACATATTGCAACACCATTTGCCCCGTGGGAACGATTCTCAGTTTCTTCAGCCGCTTCTCGCTGATGCGCGTGCAGATGGACAAAGGCAAGTGCAAGAACTGCTCGCTATGCGAGAAAAACTGCAAGGCGTCTGCCATCGATTACAAAGCCGGAACGGTGGATGCCACCCGCTGCGTGGCGTGCGGCGATTGTATCGACCAGTGCCATTTCGACGCGTTGCACTACCGGCCACTCATAACGCACAAAGGGACAAAGGACAAAGGACAATGGACAATGGACAAACAGGATGGTTCGCGCCGTGCGTTTCTGACAGGCGCCGTTCTGGCGACAGGAGCGGCTGTGATGGCAGAGACCAAGATCAAAGTGGATGGCGGTTTGGCAGAGATAGAAGAGAAAAAGATTCCCCAGCGCGAAACTCCCATTACTCCTCCGGGCTCCGTTTCGGCATACAATATGAATCGTCATTGCACAGCCTGCCAGTTGTGCGTGAGCGCGTGTCCGAACAATGTACTTCGCCCGAGTACGGATCCTATGCGATTCATGCAACCGGAGATGAGTTTCGAGCGCGGCTACTGCCGTCCTGAATGTACACGTTGCAGCAGCGTGTGTCCGACGGGAGCTATCCGCGCCATCAGCAAGGAAGAGAAAACCGCCATTCATATCGGTCACGCCGTGTGGATAGAAAAGAACTGTATTCCCGTGGTCAACGGCGACCATTGCGGTGCCTGCGCACGGCACTGCCCAGCCACCGCCATACAGATGGTAGAGAAAGAGATAAACGGCAAAAAAGTGGAAGTACCGGTAGTCGATAGCGTGAAATGTATCGGTTGCGGCAAATGCGAGCACCTCTGCCCTGCCCGACCGTTCAGCGCCATCTATGTAGAGGGAAACAAAATGCACGAAGTTAATTGAAAATTGATAATTGATAATTGACAATTGATAATTGATAATTGACAATTCTTAGCCTTAACGGGCACGATTATTTTCGACAAGCGAAAATCTTGACAATTGATAATTATGAATAGAAGAGAATTTATCACACATAGCTTAGCCGCAGTAGCCGCGACCTCGGTACTGGCCACCGCGTGCAAGAAAAACTCCTCCGCGACGCTCGCCTCAAAAGAGGAAGACGGAGAAATGACCATGCGAACCAACCCCAATTCGGGCGACCGGGTTTCTCTCTTGGGATTCGGAATGATGCGTCTGCCGGTTCAGGCAGGCGGCACGGCGCGTGAGAACCCCGATTCTGCCATCGATCAGGAGGCGGTCAATGAGATGGTGGATTACGCCCTGGAGCATGGCGTTAATTATTTCGACACGTCGCCTGTTTATTGCCAGGGTCTGTCGGAGCAAAGCACAGGAATAGCGCTGGCGCGTCATCCGAGAAACAGCTATTTCATCGCCACAAAGTTGTCGAATTTCTCCACTTCCGTCTGGTCGCATGAGGAATCGGTAGCCATGTTCGAGCGCTCGCTCAACTACCTGCAAACAGACTACGTGGATTACCTGCTGCTGCACTCCATCGGCGGTACTTCCCGAGGGAAAGACAGCCTGGAGACTTTCTACGGAAGGTATATGGACAACGGGATCCTCGATTGGCTCGTCGAGCAGAAAAAGAAAGGCAGGATTCGGAATCTCGGATTCTCGTACCATGGTGATATTCAGATATTTGACATGCTCCTAAAATGGCACGACGAAGGTAAGTACCATTGGGATTTTGTGCAAATCGAGCTCAACTATCTGGACTGGAATTACGCGAACGAGATCAATCCGCGCAACACGGATGCGGACTACCTCTATGCCGAATTGGAGAAACGCGGTATTCCCGCCGTAATCATGGAGCCGTTATTAGGCGGACGCCTGGCGAACCAGCCGGATGCCATTACCGCCAAGATGCACAAGAAAGACAGCCGTTATACGCCTGCGGCGTGGGCATTCCGCTTTGCGGGTTCGCCGAAAGGAGTTCTGTCGGTACTCTCCGGCATGACGTATATGGAGCACCTGCAAGAGAACATCCGCACTTTCTCTCCGTTGGAGCCGCTGAGCGTGCTGGAAGAAGAATGGCTGCTCGCTCTCGCAAAGGATATTTATGAACTCAAAGCGATCCCTTGCACAACCTGCAACTACTGTATGCCCTGCCCGTACGGGCTGAATATCCCTGCTATTTTCAGCCATTACAACAAGTGTATAGCCGAAGGAGTGATGCCCAGCGCGGACTCGCAGGAGAACGAATACAAACGCAACAGACGTGCGTTTCTGGTGGGTTACGACCGCTCAGTACCAAAACTGAGACAAGCGGACCATTGTATCGGTTGCGACCATTGCGTCAGCCACTGCCCGCAACGAATCGATATCCCCGGAGAGATGCGGCGAATTGACCGATTCGTCGATGAACTGAGAAAAAACAATGCGTAATTTAAAATTCAAAATCATATGCATATCGGAATTACTGAAATCATCATTATCGCCCTGATTGTCCTGCTGCTTTTCGGTGGAAAGAAAATCCCTGAGCTGATGCGTGGCCTAGGCAAAGGCGTCAAATCGTTCAAAGACGGCATGAAAGAAGGAGACGAAGAAGAAAAGAAGTCTGAGAACGAAAAAGTCAGAGAGTGAAACGGTCAGAAGGCGATAGCGGTCTCTCTTTTTGGGACCATCTGGACGAACTACGCAGCGTGCTGATACGCTGTGTAGTTGCATGGGCTGTGTGTGCGGGAGTATGTTTCTGTTTCCGTGACACATTGTTCAGTTTTCTTTTTGCGCCCTCACGACCGGATTTTATCACCTATCGTCTTCTCCGCACACTCCCATGGTTGGGAGATTGGGGAGAGGTCTTTCCTTCGTTCATCAACACGCAGTTAGCGGCACAGTTCACGGTTCACATGCAGGTGGCAGCCCTCGCGGGATTCGTCATCGCCTTCCCGTATGTGTTGTGGCAACTCTATGCGTTTGCAGCCCCTGCGCTCTACCCTCACGAGAAACGGGCAGCAGGGCGGATCATCGGTTTCGGGACGGTGCTTTTTGTTTGCGGAATAGCGCTTAACTACCTTGTTATCTTCCCGTTCGCGTTCCGTTTTCTTGCCACGTACCAGGTGCAAGCGGATGTCGTGAACCAGATAGCTCTGGAGTCGTATGTCTCCACGCTCCTGGTGCTTTCACTACTCATGGGCGTGCTGTTTGAGATGCCGATGGTGGTTTGGGCACTCGGCAAAGCCGGATTGATAGAAGCGGCGTGGTTGAAACAATACCGGCGTCACGCTTTGGTGGTTCTCATGATCCTTGCGGCTGTGATCACCCCAACCGGAGACGCTTTCACGCTGATGCTCGTCACGCTACCGCTGTATCTCCTTTACGAACTGAGCATTTTAATGGTCAGATAAGTTATGTTTGTACACATTGACTGCAATAATTTCTTCGTCAGTTGCGAACTGGTCTCCCGGCCGGAGTTGCAGGGCACACCTGTTGTAGTGGCCAATGAGAACGAGAACCACGGCGGCATTATCCTTGCGCTTAACCAAGAAGCAAAAGCCGTCGGACTCAAACGGGGAAATCCGTTGTTTCAGGTGACGAAAATCATCGAGCGCAACCACGTGACGGTCATTGATGTACACCACAACCTCTACCACGAGATCTCCGGCCATATTATGGACGTAGTGCGGCAAAGCGAAATGGTGTTGGATTTTGTGCAATACAGCGTAGATGAGTTCTTCGGCGTCATGCCCGATGACGATCCAGTTCGATTGCGCAACTACCTCCAGCAACTCAAAGACCTCATCTGGCAGGAGACGCAAATCCCTGTTTCATGCGGAGCGGGATTGACCTACACGCTTGCCAAGACTGCCACCTATTTCGCCAAGCATTACAAGGGATATCATGGCATTTGCGTCATGCCGGCGGACAAACGTCAGCAGGCTTTGCTGCAAGTGCCCGCCAAAGATATATGGGGCATCGGCTGGAGGAGTATCAAGGTTTTGCAGCAACGCAATGTGGAAACGGCCTGGGCTTTCACGCAACTGAGCGAACAGGTGGTCAAATCGCTTTTCGGTATCCGGGGCGTGCGGACTTGGAGCGAGTTGAAGGGCATACCAGCTCTGGTTCTAACCGGCAAATCCGCCCGGCAACAATCGATCATGTACAGCCGCACTTTCGCGCAGATGATCGGTAGCAAAGAGGCGCTTCTGACCCAGCTCAACAACTTCACTTCGGCGGCCTGCCGACGGCTTCGCGCACAGAAGTCGTTGTGCACTTCGGTCTCCTTGTTTGTCGCAACCAACCGTCATCGCGAAGACCTGCCACAATATCACAACGACCAAACGATACGGCTACACACGGCAACGGACGACACCATTGAAATCAGTTCGGCGGTCAAAGTGCTACTCGACCGTCTTTTCCGGTCCGGCTACCTCTACAAGCAAGCCGGAGTGATCCTTTCGGGTCTTCAGGAAAGCGACGGCATCCAATTAGATATGTTCGCGGACAACTATGTGGAAGAGAGCAACCGGCGCAAGAAACTTATGCAGGTTTTCGACCGCATTAACGCCAAGCACGGGAGCAACAAACTGCATTTCTCCGGGCAAGGCGAAGCCTCCGGCGAACAAATGGCGGGTTTCATGCGGCCTCACAAGATAGAGGACGATACCGACTAATCGGGAAAGCGCATTAAGCAGAGACAAAACGGGCTAATAGATAGAAAAGAGCAGTAAGAGCCGCTTTTTTTGTGGATTTTTTTGCACATGTCAAAAAAAAGCAGTATCTTTGTGCCCGCAAAAATATATACAAAATAATGGAAAGAAGAGTAAGAGTACGTTTTGCGCCATCACCAACCGGCGCATTACATATCGGCGGCGTTCGTACCGCATTGTATAACTACCTGTTTGCCCGTCAGCACGGCGGAGATATGCTGCTTCGTATCGAAGATACGGATAGCACCCGTTTTGTGCCGGGAGCAGAGGAATATATCCTGGAGGCCCTCGATTGGCTGGGTATCGGTATTGACGAGGGGCTGCGTCTGAAAAAAGGCACCAAGGAGATTGAGGCTGTTGGCGCACACGGTCCGTATCGGCAGAGCGAGCGGAGGGAGATCTATCACCAATATGTGAAGCAACTCCTGGACTCCGGCCACGCCTATATCGCTTTTGACACTCCTGCCGAACTGGAAGCCAAACGCACAGAGATTCCTAATTTCCAATACGACGCGCGTACGCGCATGCAGATGCGCAACTCGCTGACGATGAGCCAAGAAGAAGTAGATGCTCTCATAGCAAAA
Organism: uncultured Bacteroidales bacterium; assembly: GCA_900319645.1. Taxonomy (GTDB): domain Bacteria; phylum Bacteroidota; class Bacteroidia; order Bacteroidales; family Paludibacteraceae; genus Colicola. Next base: position 67,753 of record ONPG01000001.1, on the reverse strand, counting down.
GGCGAGCAGTATGTGGTTCGTTTCAAAGTGGAGCCGGATGAGGACGTGCATGTGCATGATTTGATCCGCGGAGAAGTGGTCATCAATAGTAACATATTGGATGACAAGGTGTTATACAAATCCGCAGACGATCTGCCTACTTATCACTTGGCGAATATTGTGGATGACCATCTGATGGAAGTGAGCCATGTGATCCGCGGCGAGGAATGGTTGCCCTCCGCCCCACTCCACGTGCTTTTGTACCGTGCATTCGGCTGGCAGGACACCATGCCGGAGTTTGCCCACCTGCCCCTTTTGCTCAAGCCCGACGGTAACGGCAAACTGAGCAAGCGTGACGGCGACCGTCTCGGTTTCCCTGTCTTCCCGCTGGAGTTCCACAACCAGAAAGACGGAAGCGTTTCGTCCGGATACCGCGAGAGCGGCTATCTGCCCGAGGCGGTTATCAATTTCCTGGCACTCCTTGGATGGCACGGAAGCGGCGACCAGGAGATGTACACGATGGACGAGCTGATCAAGTATTTCTCGCTCGACCGCGTCAGCAAGTCCGGCGCCAAGTTCGACTACGAGAAAGGCAAATGGTTCAACCACCAGTATCTGCAACTGCGCTCCAACGAGGAGTTGGCTGAGATGTTCCTGCCGACATTGAAAGAACAAGGTATTGAGTGTCCTGACATGGCTATGGTGGCCAAGGTGATCGGACTGACCAAGGACCGTGTGAACTTCGTGCCGGAGCTTTGGGAGCAGACTAATTTCTTCTTTGTCGCTCCGACGGAGTACGACGAGAAATCGCTCAAGAAACGCTGGAAAGAAGACAGCCCGAAGCACATGCAGGAGTTGATTGCGCTCCTTGAAACAGTAAGCGAAGAAGAATGGCATAGTTGCCGCGAAGAGAAGAACGAGAACAGCGAGACCGTCATTCGCTGGCATTTGGACGATGTGGTTATGCCATGGATAGCAGAAAAGGAGTACGGCGTGGGTATCGTCATGAATGCGTTCCGTATCTGTCTCGTAGGCGCAGCACGCGGTCCGCACATCTGGAACATTACCGACGTACTGGGCAAAGAGGAAACGCTCAAGCGTGTTCGCGAAGCACTCTCGCGTATCTAAAACAGCAGAAGGATGTCCCCGCGTGAGGCATTACATAGATTTTTCGGATACGATGATTTTCGTCCTTTGCAGGAGGAAATCATCGTTTCTGTATTGTCGGGACGTGACACGCTGGCTCTGATGCCGACAGGCGGAGGAAAGAGTATCTGTTTTCAAGTGCCCACCCTCGTCATAGCGGATGAGAATCCGGATAAACGGCTGTGTCTGGTGATCACGCCTCTGATTGCGCTCATGAAAGATCAGGTGGAGAACCTGCTCGCACGGGGTATTCAAGCCGCGGCTGTCTATACCGGCATGAGTTACGACAAACAACGTGTGGCTCTGGATAACTGTCTCTATGGTCCCTACCATTTCCTATACTGCTCGCCAGAACGCCTGGAGAGCGAGGAGTTCCGCAAACGCTTGGCAGAACTGCCAATTGGATTGATTGCCGTGGACGAAGCCCATTGTATCTCACAATGGGGATACGATTTCCGTCCTTCGTATCTGAAGATAGCAGACGTACGCAGTTTGCTGCCCGGAGTGCCTGTGCTGGCTCTCACGGCAACCGCTACGCCCAAGACCATCGAGGACATACAAGTCCGCCTGGGATTTGCCAAAAAGAACGTGCTTCGCAAATCATTCCATCGTGAGAATCTGCAATATATCGTCCGCAGGACGGACAAGAAATACGAACAGATTGCACACATTCTCAGCCGGGTAGCCGGAAGTGCCATCGTTTATGTACGCAACAGGAAGCGAGCAGAAGAACTGAGCACATGGCTGAATGCACAATCATCAGCCACTCCTCTCTCGGATTTCTATCATGCAGGGCTGACAACCAAAGAGCGGAACGAGAAACAACAGGCCTGGAAAGAAGGCAGAACCCGGGTCATCGTGGCTACGAACGCTTTCGGAATGGGTATTGACAAACCCGATGTGCGTGTGGTAATCCACCATGATCTGCCGTCGTCTATTGAGAGTTACTATCAGGAGGCAGGACGAGCGGGCCGAGACGGTCTGACCGCATTTGCGGTATTGCTGTTCAATGAGAAAGAGGACAAAGCAAAGGCACACAAGCGTATCGGAGACAACTATCCGCCCAAGGAGTTTGTGGAGAAAGTGTATCACAAGACCTGCGATTTTCTGCAAGTAGGCGCAGGAAGCGGATGGGGACATACCTTCACACTACACATGGATCAGTTGTGCCAAGTGATGCGCCTGCCGGTTTTGCAAACCTACTCCGCCCTCCATCTGCTCACGCAGGCCGGTTATTTTCATTTCGAGGAAGAACATGAGACGCAGCCTCGCGTGCGGATTAACGTGCCTCGCCATCAGTTGGGCGAATACAATCTCTCGCGCGAACAAGCCGAGATGCTTGACCATCTGATGCGCCATTACACGGGCATACATACCGACCTGCAATATATCCGCGAAGCCGACCAGAGTGAGAACCACCAGTTGCTGGTATCGCTTGCCCAACGCGGCATAATCACCTATATCCCACGTGCGGTAGGATGCAGCCTGACTTTCACTCGTGAGCGTGAGACAGACATCTATCTCTCGCCAGCAGTCTATGAAGACCGACAGAAGATGTTTGCCGAGCAGATGCAAGCTATGGTTGAGTACGCCGAACAAAACCAGTTCTGCCGTGAACAAGTGTTGCTCTCCTATTTCGGCGAAACGGAAATGCTGCCCTGCGGACATTGTGACGTCTGCCGGGCTATGAGCCACCTGCAATAAACGAACTTTTTGCAAACTCCTACCAAACAAGTAACAAACAAACAAATAACAAACAAATACCAAACAAACAACAAACAACAAACAAAAAGAGAACCCTTGCGAGTTCTCTTTCTTTTTCCCGTGGCTTGAGTGATTACTCTACCCAAAGGTGATTACTCAGCCGAGAGAGTGATGCGGCGGAAGTCTGTGATTACCACACCTTTAGCTTTGAGCACATCCTTCACGAGCTCTTTGGACTCGCTCATGATATATGCCTGCTCCATGAGGGTATTCTCCTTGAGGAACTTGCCAAGACGTCCTTGTGCAATCATCTCGATCTTCTTTGCCTGGTTAGCGAGGTTAGCCTCTGCCTCTTTAGCGACAGTCGCTTTGATCTCGCGAGCCTGCTGAGCCTGCTCAGCTGTGATCCATCCCTTAGCCTGGTTGGACTCGATGTGGTCGTCGCTGTCCACGTGAGCAGGGTTGATACCTGCTTTGCGGATGGCGTTCTCAACGGCTTTGTTGATCTCGTCCTGCTTCGTTTTCTCGATAGCCACCTCGAGCTCGTGTTTCTTCACCTCCTCAGCTACGTGGTCAGCATCCAGAGCGATAGGGCTCATAGCTGCTACCTGCATGCTGATACCGTGAACGGTCTCGTGGTCTGCGCCCTCAGCTGCTGCTACGAGCGAGCTGAGTTTGTTACCGAGGTGGTTATAAGCGTCCACTACGGGAGCCTCGAGGCAAGCGTAGTCAGCCAACTCCATCTTCTCGCCGGTTACTCCCGAACGCTCGGTAATGATCTCGGCTACGGTGAAGTTACCGATTTTGAGGTCCTTGAGTTCTTCTGCGGTACGCACTTTGTTGTCGAGAGCTGCATCGAGGATGAGTTTAACCATGCCTACGAAATCTTCGTTCTTAGCCACGAAGTCGGTCTCGCATTTTACTCCCACGATAGCGCCGAAGTTGCCCTGTACCTTCGCGAGTACGCAACCCTCGGAAGCCTCACGGTCGCTACGTTTAGCTGCGATAGCCTGACCGCGTTTGCGGAGCAGGTCTTTAGCAACCTCGAAATCGCCGTTAGCCTCTTCGAGTGCTTTCTTGACGTCCATCATACCTGCGCCTGTGATGTCACGCAGTTTCTTGATATCTGCTAATGTTACTGCCATAATAATTTACGATTTTACGATTTACGATTTAACGATTTACGATTATTATTCAGCAGCCTCTTCCTTAGCTTCAGCTACTTTCTCAGCCTCTGCTTTGGGAGCAGCTTTGCGGATACGCTGACGACGCTCTTTGGGAGCGGGAGCCTCTGCATCAGCCTGAGCTTCAGCAGCTTGCTCGTCTGCTTTCTCTACTTTGCGCTCTTCGAGTCCCTCCTTGATTGCATCGCAAACAGCGCCAAGGATCACGTCGATCGACTTGGTTGCGTCGTCGTTAGCAGGGATTACGAAATCGATGTTGTTGGGGTTGGAGTTGGTGTCCACAATACCGAAAACAGGGATACCGAGGCGGTTAGCCTCTGCCACTGCGATATGCTCCTCCATTACGTCCACTACGAAAACTGCGCTCGGGAGACGAGTCATGTCTGCGATAGAACCAAGGTTCTTCTCCAGTTTCTCACGCTGACGGGTGATTTGCAGTTTCTCGCGTTTGCTGACGTTCTCCAGGGTGCCGTCGGTCATCATCTTGTCGATCTGACCCATTTTCTTGACAGCCTTGCGGATAGTCGGGAAGTTGGTAAGCATACCACCGGCCCAACGCTCGGTGATATACGGCATGCCGATTTCCTGTGCGTGAGCGGCTACTACCTCCTGAGCCTGTTTCTTGGTGCCGACAAACAGCACTTTGCGTCCGCTACGAGCGAGGTTCTTGAGAGCCTCTGCAGCCTCTTCTACTTTCACAACAGTCTTGTTGAGGTCGATGATGTGGATGCCGTTACGCTCCATGTAGATGTAAGGAGCCATAGCGGGATTCCATTTGCGTTTGAGGTGACCAAAGTGTGCGCCAGCCTCGAGAAGTTGATCAAAATTAGTTCTCATTTTGATTGAAATGTTTAATGTTTGTTTAGTTATTTGATTAATATCCGTTGATTTTGGTATGCTCTTCATGCGCATAATACATTATAAATATACGCACAAGCACGCACGCGCGCTTTAGGCAACCAAAACAATCGTGAGGTAGTCCCGAAGGAGTCCCCACGATTTGGATTGTAGTTTCGATTAACGTTTGCTGAACTGGAAGTGCTTGCGAGCTTTGGGCTGACCCGGTTTCTTACGCTCAACCTCACGAGCGTCACGAGTCATGAAGCCTTCTGCCTTCAGAGCAGCCTTGTCTTCCGGATTGATTTTGACCAGAGCACGAGCGATAGCCAAACGCAAAGCCTCTGCCTGACCTTTGAATCCTCCGCCGTCCAGCGTAACCTTGATATCGTATTTGCCAGCAGCCTCGAGTTTGTTGAGCGGCTGGAGCACGATATAGCGCAGAATAGAAGAGGGGAAATATGTCTCGATGTCGCGGCCGTTGATAGTAATCTTGCCGGCACCCTCATTGACGTAAACGCGTGCAACTGCCTCTTTACGACGTCCTAATGCATTAACTGTTTCCATGTTCTTCTATTTTTATTTCAAAGTGTTAATATCAATTTGTTTAGGTTGCTGAGCCTGCATGTTGTGCTCTGCTCCGTCGAAGATGTACAGATTGGTGATCTGACGAGCTCCGAGGCGGTTTTTCGGAAGCATACCTTTTACTACGCGACGAACGAGTTTGTCTGCACCCTTGGCCATCAAATCAGCCGGAGTGAACTCACGCTGACCACCCGGGAAACCGGTGTAGCGTACATAAACGCGGTCGTTCCATTTGTTGCCGGTAAGCTGAACCTTAGCGGCGTTGACGATGATTACGTTGTCTCCGCAATCTACATTGGGTGTGTACGACGGTTTGTACTTACCGCGCAACAACTTGGCTACTTTGCTAGCCATGCGGCCGAGAATCTGGCCTTCAGCATCCACAACAACCCACTCTTTCTGAGCAGTTGCTTTGTTCACAGACGCTGTCATGTAACTGTTAAATTCCATTAATTTAGTTTGTTTTAGGCCGTGCCGACAGACATCATTTACGATTTGCGATTTACAAATGTACGGGGTACTATTTCACGCGAATCCACTGCCCAACGCGGCGATTAATATTGTTTATTTTATGTTCCCGCGCGAGTTACACGCGAAAAACGGCTGCAAAATTACTATTTTTTTTTGATATGACCAAATATTTTGCGTTTTTTTTTCAAAAAAGGCTCATTTTCTTGTAAAACGATAGGGTTGGCGACGGCTTTTCTCATGATAAGCGATGGTTGTGCTGTCCAAATAGGTGATTTCGTATATCTTGGCAATCGGCACGTCGCGGTAGTCCATCGTGGCGTATTCACATAGTTCCGTGCCCTTCTTCTCCCATCGGAACCATCCGTTTCCGTGGTATTTGAGATCTTCCTCCAGCACATCCTCTGATTCATCCCACTCTTTGCCCCAGAACAGTTGTTCGTCTTCATCGTAGTCGTCATAATAGACCTTGTACCATTGTGGGTTGTCCGAGGACTGCCATTTGCCGACAATCATCGGATCCGCCTCCGGCATCTCGTCCTCCATATAGATGACGGCATCAGTCGAGAAGCCGTCGGATGTCGTAACGCCTGTTTCCACCTCATCCTGCTCCGGTTGTTCCTGCGCGGGTTGCTCGTCACGCAGCATATACCACGTTACCGCTCCTGCTGCCGCTACCGCCACAAGCAGCAGAACAACCCATATAGCCTTGTTTCCTTTCATTCCCAATTATCAATTGTCAATAATCCATTATCTTTTATTTAAGTGCAATCACTTGTGCCTCTTGATTGTTCATGCCGGGCATGGTTTTGCCTACTCCTGCGTTGATATACGTCGGGTCGCAGACCACGTATTTGCGTTGGTTGTAGGTCAGGTAATCCCCCTTAACCTCGTTGGTAAATCCCACGGCCGTAGCCAAGTGGCCGGGATAATAAAGGAGTACGACGTCCAGTCCCACCAGGTCGCGCACAAGGCGTGAGAAGAGGATCGAGCGGTCCTCGCAGTCGCAATAGGGATAGAAGAGTGTCTCCTGGGCGAAGAACGCACGGTCGTGTCCCCAGACCTGATCGTCGAACTTGTATTCAAAAGCCGTCTGAACCCAGTTGAGCAGGATACCTACCGCCTCGCGTTCGCTCATGCCTTCGATGGTCTTTTTGAGCGAGGGATAGAGTTGGTCCTTAACCGCTTTGTCCAGAGGCGTATTGGCGTAAGCCGCCCAACGGGTGGTCTGTTTGCCGCTCACACATGCCTGGGGATAGGTATTGAAGAAATCAATCAGGTTGCGGTTGACCGACGCAGAAGCGGTCACGCCTTTCTTGGACGTGAGCGAGCGTTTGGGTGTCGGGTCGGAATTGAGTCTGGGCAGTTTGGAAATCTGCATGGAGAGCGAACGCTCCTTGCCGTATTTGGCTTGGGTGATCTGCATGTCGCGGCATTGGTCCTGACTGATGAGGTAGAACTTGCTGCCGTCGAGCTTGTAATAGACGTAATCGAAGATGTCGTAGTTGCTGGCAATCAGCATATAGAGTTTGCTGTTCGCCATTCCCAGTCGGATGCGATAGCCGGACTGAACCATCAGGAACGCCTCTGCCAGAACCGCCTCGTTGGTCTTGCCGTATTGTTTCTCGCAGGCGGCTTGGAGCAGTTGCATGTACGCCCAGTCGCAGAGGTTATTGGCTTTGCGGGCATCCAGAGCCGTTTTGACGGTAATATCATATTGGGGTTGCGCCAGTTGCTGCCATGCGTCGGCTATGGCGTTCTCGTTCAGTTGCGCCAGTTTGAGGTTGTCGTTAGCGGGAAAACCGATGGTAGCGAGCGTGCTGAAAAAGTTGACGGTCACGCGTTTGTATGCCTCTTTCTTGGGCTCAACCGGAGCAATCGGTTCCGGTTCGGGTTCGGGAGCTGGAATGATGACCACGACAGGCTTGACGGCTATCTCCACGGGCTTGGTGTCAATCTGGGTCTTAGGCGTGGTGATGGGGGCGATATCCTCTTTGGGAGCACGCTCTTCCTCAGGTTCTTGGGCTACCGGAGCAGGTTCGTCCTGTGGCTTAGGAGCGGGTTCATCCTCAAACACAACCGGCTTTACCTCCGGCTCTTTAACGGGCTTCTCCGGCTCCTGAGCGGGGAAGTTCTCCCATGCCTTGCGCATGAAATCGGCATACTCGGCATTCACGCGTCTGCGGAACTCGTCGAACTCGGCTTGCTGGTCCGATTTGAACTGGTTGAAACTGGCTTGCTGCCGCTTGCGGAACTCCTCAAAACTGTCTTGCTGTGCCATGGCAGATGCTGCCACGAACGCACATAAAAAAAGTAGTACTCTACGCATGGTATTCAAATTTGCGTGCAAAGTTACAAAATTTTGCACATATATGCAAATTTTTTGCTCGAAAACATTATTTTTATGCAAAAAAGACGCTTATCCCAAGGGATTGAAAATATCCATTCCGAAGGCTTTTGTGAACGCGTTTTGTTTGCGAAGGCTATCCGACGAATTCAGCAAAACCCCTTCGCTTGGTATCATAAGCAATATTCTATCAGAGAGGGCAAGTGCCAGATCGAGCTCGTGGGTGGAGATAAGGATAGTCTTGCCTTGCTCGTGTGCCAGACGTCGGAGGAGCCGCAGAACGAGAATCCTGTGCGGCAGATCGAGGTGTGCTGTGGGTTCGTCCAGAAGGATGATCGGAGTCTGTTGGGCAAGTGCTTTGGCTATCAGGATACGTTGTTTCTCTCCATCGGAATGCGAGTTGAAGGGAGAGAGAGTGATGGGGAATTGGGGATTGGTGGTTTGGGATTGGGGATTGGTGAAACCCACCTGCTCCAGGGATTCGGTTATGATCCGTTCGTCAAGGTCAGTCAAGCCGTCGAGGAATGAGGTGAAGGGGTAACGCCCGAGTGCCACCACGTCGTGAACCGTGGTGTTGTCCATCGAGAGCCGTTCGGTCAAGACAAGAGCTATGGATTTGGCTATCTCTCCCCTTCCCTCTCCTAAAGAGAGAGTACGAAGCGAGTAGCTTCCTCCGAGAGCCGGTTGCAAGCCGGCAAGGGTGCGTAACAGGGTCGATTTGCCGCAACCGTTGGGTCCGAGCATGCAGACCATCTCGCCCTCCATGAGCGAGAAAGTGAGGTCACGCTGGATGACGGCATCCGCCGAACCTGACCTGCGATAGCCGATAGTCAGCCTATTCGTAGAAATAGATACGTTGGACACGGCGGGAAACGGATGTTAGTATTTCGTAGGTGATTGTGCCAAGTTTGTCCGCCAGTTCCTCAAGCGGCAGTTTATCTCCGAAGATCTCGACTGCATCTCCGGGTTGTGCATCTGTGCCTGTGACGTCAATCATAGCCTGATCCATGCACACGTTTCCCACCACCGGACAACGTTTGCCGCGGATGAGCACTTCGCCTCCGTAGTTGGAGAAACGCCGGTCGAAGCCGTCGGCATAACCGATTGGTATGACGGCTATCGTGCGGTCTTCGGTTAGCGTGGTATGTCGGCCGTAGCCGATGGTCTCTCCGGCTTTGACGGTCTTGACGGAGAGGATGGTTGTCCTGAGCGTGCAGACGTTACGCAGTCTTGCGCCCGCGAACGAGAACCCGTACAGACCAATACCCAGACGGCACATGTCGAACTGGTATTGGCTGAAACGCTCTATGCCCGCGGAGTTGCAGATATGTTTGATTATCGGGTAATTCAGTCCGGCTTTGAGTTGCTCGGCACAGGTATCGAAATAGTGAATCTGTGAAAGCGTGAACTCGTCAAACTGCTGTTCGTCGCTTCCTGCCAGGTGGGAGAAGACCGACGCCACGCGGACGGCTTTCTGTCCGCGGAGACGGGCAATAAGAGCCGGCATCTCTTCGTGGTAGAATCCCAGCCTGTGCATGCCGCTGTCTATCTTCACGTGGACGGGATAGTTCTCCAGTCCTTTGGCTTCGGCGGCTTCTATGATGTTCTCCAGCGATGCGAAGGAATAGACGTTCGGTTCGAGGTTGTTCTCCAGGATGATGTCGAGCGCTGCCACCTCGGGATCCATGATGATGATCGGCAGGGTGATACCGGCTTTGCGGAGTTCCACACCTTCGTCGGCAACCGCCACAGCCAGATAATCGACCATACCGCTTTTCTGAAGGGCTTTGCTGACCTCCACGCTACCGGCTCCGTAGGCAAACGCCTTGACCATACAGGTCAGTTTGGTTTCGGGACGGAGGAGCGAGCGGAAATAGCGTACGTTGTCCACGAGTGCGGAGAGGTTGACCGAGAGCACGGTCTCGTGGGTCTGGTGGAGGATACGCGAGGCGATGGTCTCTTCGTCGTAGCCCAAGGCACGCATCACGGCGGCACACGTGCGGGCGTTCTGATGGGTCGGGTCTTCTATCACTTGCTTGGAGCGGACAAAGAGTTTCATTTTCTCCGCCCGTTTTTGTTCCAGCGAGAGGAAGTTCTCGTCGTGTTCGTGGCCGATATAGGTGATGACGCCTATGGTGGGTCGGATGATTTGTTCCAGCCTTTCCATCTCGCCGGGTTGTGAGATACCTGCCTCGAAGATAGCGATTGGTTTTTTCTTGGATCCCGGCACTTTGCCGTCCTGCAGGTTCGTCAGTTGCCAAACGGAGAGCGGGACGCCTATCTGCGAGTTGTAGGACTTAGGCGAACGGATCACCCAGTAGTCGTCTTTGAGCAGTTGGAAGAGCCATTCCTTGACGGTGGTCTTGCCGTTGGAACCGGTTATGCCGATGACCGTGCCGTGGAACTGCGAGCGGACGTAAGCCGCCAGATCCTGCAAGGCATTCAGGGCGTTGTCCACCACTATAAAGACCGTCGGGTCCGTGGTGGCAGGCAAGGGGTTGTTGGCAATGGACTCCAGTCCCACAACGAAGACGCGAACGCCTTTCGCATACAGGTCGGCTATATATCTCGTGCCGTCGTTATGGGCGGTACGGAGGGCGAAGAAAAGCGTGTTCTTCGCCTGCGAGTGAGCCAACTGACGGCTGTCGGTCAGCAGATGACGGATGTCGAGGTTACCATTCAGACCGCCTATCACACGAAGCGGCTGAAGGGCATTCATGATTTCGTTTATTCTCATTTTCAATCTTCAATTTTCAATTACGTCTTTGATGACCAGTCCGGCAAGCGTAAAGCCGAAGACGGCGGTTATATGGACAACCGTACCGTTTTCCTTGGCATCCTTGGGGCGTCTCATCTCGTCGGAGAAGACACAACGGAACTTGCGCTGGGGGAAGGTCTTGTTGCGTTTGAAACGGTTGCGTAGCGCAGCCGCCAGAGGACATCCCGCCACTTTCCAGAACTCCGCCACCTGAATACGCGTAGGATCCATCTTGAAGGCGGCTCCCATCGAGGAGAACAGTTTGGTTTTCATTCCGGATGCACGCAGGATCAGGTCAGCTTTGTCAGGGAGGGAGTCGATAGCGTCTATCACGTAGTCGTAGTTCTCCAGTCCGAACGATTCCGCCGTCTGGGGCGTATAACGCTCCTGCCGGGCGATAATCTCCGCCTCGGGGTTAATGGTCAGCAGACGCGCCCGGAGCACCTCCACTTTGGGTTGTCCCACGGTCTGGGTTGTAGCCGGCAACTGACGGTTGATATTCGTCACATCCACGCAGTCGGAATCGACTATTGTCAGATGACCGATACCCGAACGGATGAGGCTCTCCGCACACCAGCTCCCTACTCCGCCCACTCCAAAAAGTATCACACGCGCAGAGGCGAGACGTGCCATTCCTTCCGTTCCGACAAGAAGCTCTGTTCTATGGAAAAAGTCGTTATTCATAAAATCGGGTGCAAAATTACTGCTTTTTTTTGAGACCTGCAAATAAATTCCACAAAAAATATAAATTGTTTCGATGAAGATGCTTGAGATATGCTTGAGATATGTTGCGCGCCTGCATGTAGGAAGCATTAATCTAAAGGCTCTTTCCGAAATCCGATGCAAAGATATGTCGTGATTCACACAAATCACAGATTCACACAAAAATGTCGGTTTGAATTTGATTGGCAGTCCTGAACTTTAGCTTGAACAACAATAAAATTACACTTTTCTCAAAAAAAATACCCCGTTTACTTGCATATGTCAGATTTTTTTTGTACCTTTGCATGCAAATTGAGTAACAACAAGAAACAACCCATATGGAAAAGCATTTTATCGTAACTATCGGCCGGGAATTTGGCACCGGTGGACGAGAGATTGCCATCGCGTTGGCAGAGCTGTTAGGCGTACCTATGTATGACCGCCAAGTGCTGGAACCAATACGCAAAGAACGTAACCTGACCCAAGATGCGGTAGATCAGATCAAGTCGGTAAAACCGAGTTTCTGGTACGAAAACGTATCGAAAGACCTATACGAGGAGGAAAAACAACTCATCTTGGAGCTGGCACAGAAAGGTTCGTGCGTGCTCATGGGTCGCACGGGTTTCCATATCTTCAAAGACGACAAACGGGCGTTCAAGGTCTTTTTCATGGCAGACAAAGCCTACCGCATAGAGAAAGTGGCACGCCGTTTGGAACTCGACGAGAAAAGCGCAGAGCAACTGATCAAAAAAGTAGATGAGGCACGTGAGAACTTCACAAAGACCTTTAGCGGCAAGACCCGTTATGACGCCCGCAACTATGACTTAGTGGTGAATGTGGCGGGCTTGGAACCGAAGACCATAGCACGATTCATAGCCGACTGCGTACGGGAGAAAGGACAATGGACAATGGACAATGGACAATGGACAATTGATAATTGATAATTGATAATTGATAATTGACAATTGATAATTGATTTATGATAACAATAGAACAACTGAAAGACATCCAACAGCGGGCAGACAAACTCAAAGCGTATCTGCAGATTGATGAGAAACGTATTCAGCTGGAGGAGGAAGAATTGCACACCCAGGCTCCCGGCTTTTGGGATGATGCCAAAGTAGCCGAGGCGCAGATGCGCAAGGTGAAAAGTATCAAACGATGGATAGAAGGCTATGAGGGCGTCCGCGCAGCCGTGGAAGAACTTGCTCTCGCGTTCGACTACTACAAGGAAGAACTGGTTTCCGAAGAGGAAGTGGATGCGGCTTACGCACATGCCTTGCAGGAAGTGGAGGATCTGGAGATGAAAAACATGCTTTCGCATGAGGAAGACCAGATGCCAGCTGTACTGAAGATCGTTTCCGGCGCAGGCGGCACAGAGGCACAGGACTGGGCGGAACAGCTGATGCGTATGTACCAGCGGTATTGCGAGAAGCATGACTACAAAGTGACGATAGCCAACCTTCAGGAGGGCGACGAAGCCGGTATCAAGACCGTGACGTTCAACATAGAAGGCGACATGGCGTACGGCTATCTCAAAAGCGAGAACGGCGTCCATCGTCTCGTACGCGTGAGTCCCTATAACGCACAAGGCAAACGTATGACCTCGTTCGCAAGCGTGTTCGTAGTGCCTCTGATAGACGACACGATTGAGGTGGAAGTCAATCCCGCAGGTATCAGCTGGGACACTTTCCGCTCCTCCGGAGCCGGCGGACAGAACGTCAACAAAGTGGAATCGGGCGTGCGCCTGCACTATAAATTTGTCAACCCGCTAACCGGTCAGCCGGACGAGATCGTGATAGAGAATACCGAGACCCGCGACCAACCGAAAAACCGCGAGAACGCCCTCCGTCACCTCCGTTCGCAGTTGTACGAACTGGAGTTGGAGAAAAGACGTCAGGCACAAGCGAAAGTGGAGGCAGGCAAGAAAAAAATCGAATGGGGAAGCCAGATCCGCAGTTATGTGTTCGACGACCGGCGTGTCAAAGACCATCGTACCAACTATCAGACCTCGAACGTGAATGCCGTTATGGACGGAGACATAGATGCGTTTATCAAAGCGTACCTTATGGAGTTCCCGGATTAATAACAACTATCCGCAAGTGTGAATCAATCAAGAATTATGAAAAAGATACTTACTATAGCCGCTATGGCGGCAATGAGTGCAAGCCTTTTTGCACAAACAGACACAGTTAAGGTACAAAGTGACAAGGATACCGTAGAGGGATTCCGTTTTACCACTATTGACAGCGTGGGCATCACTCCTGTCAAAGACCAGAACCGCAGCTCGACGTGCTGGGCATTCTCGACCATCGGATTCTTAGAGTCGGAAGTGCTGCGCACCAAGGGCAAAGAGCTGGATCTGAGCGAGATGTTCGTCGTGAGCAAGACCATGATCGACCGCGCAGTCTATTGCGTACGTCTGTATAACGAGCCGCATTTCGCCCCCGGCGGAAGCGCCTATGACGTGATCTATTGCATGGAGCACTACGGTCTGGTTCCGCAAGAAGCAATGCCCGGCATCCGCTACGGATGGACCAAGAACGATACCCTGCCCGTTCATAGCGAACTGGACCACGTGGCAAGCGGTTACCTCAAAGGACTGAACGGACTGAAACGGATCTCACCCGTTTGGAAAGAAGGCCTGCAGGCTGTCTATGACACCTATCTGGGCAAATGTCCGGAGGAGTTCACCTACGAAGGCAAGACCTACACTCCCAAATCGTTCGTCAAGGAACTGGGTCTGAAAGCAGACGACTACGTGTCGTTTACCAGCTATACCCACCATCCTTTCTACGAGAAATTCGCCCTGGAAGTGCCGGACAACTGGCGTATGGACCAGATGTACAACCTGCCGATAGACGAGCTGATGCAAGTGATAGACAACGCCCTCGCCAAAGGTTACACCCTCGCATGGGGCGCAGACGTGAGCGAGATAGGCTTCACCCGCAAAGGTATTGGCGTAGTGCCGGATGACGACCACGGAGCCGACATAACAGGATCGGACATGGCCAAATGGGTGGGCATGACTGCCGACAAAAAGAAAGAAGAACTGACCAAGAAACCCCTTCCGGAGAAAGAGATCACCCAGCAAATGCGTCAGGACGCCTACGACAACTGGGAGACAACCGACGACCACGGCATGCAGATCTTCGGTATCGCTAAGGACCAGAACGGCAAGAAATACTACATGATCAAGAACAGCTGGGGAACCATGCGTTCGGACTACAAAGGTATTTGGTACGTGAGCGAAGCGTTCATGCGCTACAAGACCAACGACGTGCTCGTTCACAAAAATGCCGTGCCTAAAGAAATCAAGAAAAAGATTCAATGGTAATTGATAATTGACAATTGATAATTGACAATTGATAATTGGTAAATGGCCGTAGCAGAAGGAATATACAAGGATCGCGGGAGCAAGTTTCTCGCCTTCGCAGAGCCGATCAAGGACGAAGACGAAGCCAAGACGCGAATTGCGTGGTACAAGAAAAAATACCACGACGCCCGTCATGTATGCTACGCCTATCGTCTGGGTCCGAACCTATGGCGTACCAAGGACGACGGCGAACCGCACGGCACAGCCGGAGCTCCTATCCTGAGGTCGATTGATGCCCGCGGATTGGATAACATACTCGTGGTAGTCGTCCGCTATTTTGGCGGAACCCTGCTCGGCACAGGCGGACTGATGGTTGCCTATCGTGAAGCCTCCAAAGCCGCGCTGGACAAAATGGCCTGAGACTATCGTAAATCGTAAATATCGTAAAATAATACATATCTTGAAACCGTTAAATATATATAAGGACATAGCGTGCTATCACACGGCAGCCATCCTGCCGTTCACGGATTTTCTGCTCGTATTCCCGTATTTGCAATACCTCCAATACAAGACGACGGACGGTCTTCGTCTGGACTACTTGGGCGACCGCAAGCAAATAGAGAAAGACATCCGTCATGGTGCATTCTTCATGACCAACCATCGCGACATCGTCATGGACGCTGCCTGGTTATCCTACCTGCTCCGAACCCGCTATTTCATCCGTCCGTACATGGGCGTAGGCGATAACCTGTTCGCCAAGAAATGGATAGAAGTGCTGATGCGTTTCAACCGTTGCTTTGCCGTCAAACGCGGTTGCGGAGCACATGCCCAGTTGGAGAACGCCAAGAAACTGTCCGCGTATATCCGCCATCTGCGTACACGCCATAAATCCATCTGGCTCGCCCAACGCGAAGGACGTGCCAAGGACAGTAACGACCTCACGCAAGCCTCTGTGCTCCACATGCTGACGATGGATTGCCCGGATTTCTACAAGGCAATCAAAGACCTGAATATCTGCCCGGTAAGTATCTCCTATGAATACGACCCGTGCGACTACCTCAAAGCCCGTGAGATGCAGCTCAAACGCGACAATCCCCGCTGGCGCAAGACTAAACGGGACGACGTGGAGTCGATGGCAACCGGTATTCACGGCCGCAAAGGACGCGTGGTCTATCGCCTCACACCCAGTATCAATCCCGAGATTGATGTCATGCTGGCGGCTCACCCCGAATATCGCACGCAACCCCATAGTGAACAGGCGCAACATATATGCGACATCATAGACCGTCACATCCATATGGGATATGAGATATTCGACCGTGGCACGGATTTTGAGGCATATATAGAGAGCCGGATCGCCCTGATAGACATCCCCAACAAAGACGAAGCATTCCTGCGCGAGAAACTATACGAGATGTACAACAACCCTGTTATCAACCACCAGAAAGCGGTTGGAAACTGAAAACTGAAAACTGAAAGTTATGAGTAAGAAAGCTATTTTCCCCGGGTCGTTCGACCCGTTTACCATCGGCCACTATGATATCGTGAAACGTGGCTTGGAGTTGTTCGACGAGATTATTATCGGTATCGGACGTAACAGTACGAAGAAAGAGACCTTCCCTATCCGTGAACGCGAAGAGGCAATCCGTAAGATCTTTGCCGACGAACCCCGCGTCAAAGTGGGCATCTATGATTGCCTGACCGTGGATTTTGCCGCAGAAAACGAGGCACAATTCATTCTCCGCGGCATCCGTTGTGTGGAGGATTTTGAATACGAACGCAACATGGCGGAAGCCAACAAACAACTCGCAGGCGTGGAGACCATCATCCTGTACACCCGTCCCGAGTATGCACATATCTCCTCCACCCTCGTCCGTGACCTGTATTCCTACGGCAAGGACGTAAGCGCCTATGTGCCGAACAAACTGAGATAAAAGACTTGCTTCGCTCAAAGACAAAAGACCGCAGGCAAGCCTGCTAAAAGACAATAGACAAAATGAATAGACAAATAGTAATAAGCCTTTTATCCTTATTCCTTATTCCCGGTTCATTCCTCTCCGCCCAGGAGCGTCAATCCACAGCACGCGCCGAGGAGAGCATCAACATCTTCACGGATGTGCTCCGGCAAGTGGACGTCAACTATGTGGACACACTCAACTACGAGCAACTGACCGAGACGGCAATAAACGCCATGCTCCGCAAGATTGACCCATATACGGTTTACTACCCGAAGAAAAACGACCGCGACCTGCGTATGATGACCACCGGCAAATACGGCGGTATAGGCAGTATTATCCAGCAACGTCCGAAACCCGGCTCCAAAAGTCAGACCGCCAAGGGACGCAAAACCAAAGTGGACAAAGACTCGCTGTGGACCTATGCCGTCAATCCCTACGAGGGCAAACCGGCACAACGTGCAGGCGTGCAAGCGGGCGACAGGATCGTCTCGGTAGATGGCAAAAGTACCAAAGGTATGAGCGTAAGCGAAGTGAGCAACAACCTGCGCGGAGTACCCGGTACGACCGTCGTTCTGGAGTTGGAACGCGAAGGTGTGGCCAAGCCCTTCAAGGTAGAGATTGTGCGCGAAGATATCCACATGGATCCCGTGCAATACTATGCCGCCTTCAAGGCTGATTCGCTTCCCGAGACAGTGGGCTACATCGCTTTTGGCGAGTTTACCGAAGGATCAGCTTTGGCTTTCAGTAACGCTCTGGATGACCTGTATTACAACCAAGGTGCCCGCAAGCTGATTGTGGACCTGCGTGGAAACGGAGGCGGCATCGTGGATGAAGCCCTGCAGATTGTCAACCTGTTTGTCGAGCGCGACCAGATGATTGTGGAGACCAAAGGCAAGACCTCCAACAGCAACCGTATCTACAAGACCCGCAACAACCCCCGATACAAAGACCTGCCGCTTATCGTGCTGGTGGACAAGAACTCCGCTTCGGCAAGCGAGATCGTCTCAGGCGCTTTGCAGGATTTAGGACGCGCCAAACTGATAGGCCAACGTACCTTCGGCAAAGGATTAGTGCAGAACGTGCGTCCTGTGGTCTATGGCGGACACGTCAAAGTGACGACCAGCAAATACTACCTGCCTTCAGGACGTTGTATTCAGGCAATCGACTACAGCGAGGCACAGAAAGGACACGAACTCAAGAAAGATACCGCAGGAGGTATTCTGCCCGATATTGTGATAGACGACAGCACGAAAGTGGATATCACCTATTCGCTCTACATCAACCACTATCTCTTTGACTACGCCACACGCTACCATCGTCTGCACGACAGCATAGCCGCTCCGCAGGAGTTTGAACTGACGGACAAGGAGATAGAGGATTTCTGCAACTGGCTGGACGAGCGCGGATTCACTTACGAAACCGAGACCAGCAAGTTCTTTAGCGACATGATCCGCATGGCGGAACATGAGGACATAGACAGCACAACCCTCGAGAAACTGAAAGCGTTCGAGCCGGAGTTGACACCTGATTTCCGGGAGGCTATCCGCCGGAACATAGACGAAGTGAAGCACCTGTTGGGTAACGAGATCGTCCTGCGTTACTACTACCAACGCGGTCAGGCGGCTTACCAGTTGCGCTACGACCCGGAGTTCCACAGGGCTCTGACAGAGTGCAAATAAGCGCCTACTCTATCCACGGATAGTGAAGCAACAATTGTTTGAGTTTGGATTGCGTACGCTGTAGAAAGGCGTACGCTTCTTTTGTATCGGCATGCAGGAACGTGTGATGGCGGTCAAGCCACAACTGATGAAGCGTGCGCATCTCCTCGCGCGTGGCGGGAGACATATACGTCCCGACAAACCGTTCCCAGATATATTGAACCGCCAAAGTCGAGGGATGAACCAGGTCGTCAGCATAGAAACGATAGTCCCGCAACTCGTCCAGCAGAATCTCGTAAGAGGGGAAGTATGCGGCTTTGCCGCTGTTGGTGATGGGTGATGGGAGATGGGTGAGTTGCTCAACCGCCATGAGGAGCGTGGCTTTGCTCAGCTGGTTCTCGTGCAGACCGTCTTTCACATGACGAATAGGCGAGACGGTAAAGAGCCATTTCTTGTCGGGATAAGCGGCAAGGATCGGCTGCCATGCAGCTACTATCTCCTCAACCGACAGACGGCGACGAGTGAAACAGTCCGCCGACATCTTGTGGCAGTTGCCGACAAGCCTGCCGTCCTGCTCATAGATCCACGCCGTTCCGAACGTAATCATCACCACAGAGGCATCCTGAAACGCCTGTTGGAGAGTCCGGATAGAACGGCTGACGGCTTCGGATGTTTCCGTACGCGAAGCAAAAGAGAACGAACCGTGGTGTGCCATCGAATGCCACAGACCGCCGTATTCGACCAGCTCGGGTACTTCCTTCATCTGCAAAGCCTGCGCAATAGAAAGCGGGTTATAGAGCGTGCCGAAAGGATTGGATGTCAGCCGGAAATAGTGTTCCTGCAGTTTGCTCCCTATCTCGTCGGAGAAACAGGAACCCAACAGCAAAATCCGGTCGTCGTAGCCAATTTGCCACGAGGAAGCAGGTATTTCTATGAACGTTTGCAGTTTCATTCTTGAATGACCAATAAACAACTAAACAACTACTAACTATCAACTATCACTTATCAATTGTCAATTACTCAAAGTGCATGACCTTTGCCGGACTGATGCGGCTGATGATCATAGACGGCAGCAACAGAACCAGCATGGAGACAGCAATAGTCAGCAGGTTGAGCACAACTATCCATCCCCAGGCAAACGTGACAGGCACATAGCTCACATAATACGTAGCCGCCTCCAGAGGAATCAGATTGGTAAAATACTGGATAGCCACCAAGCCGAGTCCCACCACGTTTCCGTAGAGCAGTCCTTTGACAATCAGCATCAAAGCCTGGGTAAGGAAAATACGGCGGACAAAACGGTTGTCAGCCCCGAGCGCTTTGAGGATTCCAATCAACTGAATGCCATCCAGAATAAGGATGATCAAACCCGAGACCATATTGAATCCCGCCACTAAGAGCATAAGCACTATAATAACCACCACATTCATGTCCAGCAGGTCGAGCCACGCAAAAACAGCCGGATTCTGCTCCTGGAGCGTCTGGACATAATAGGTGTGATAGCCTTCTTCGTCCAGATGATTGACGGTAGCGAAATAGATACGGTCCGCCACCTCGTTCAGGCAAGAGAGGTCGTCCACCAATATCTCCACTCCAGAGTAAGTATGCTCGTCCCAGCCTTGCAGGCGGAGCGCAGTAGTCAAGGGCGTGAGCACAAACAGCTCGTCAAACTGTCCGAAACCCGTTTCGTACAGACCGCTTATCACGAAACGTCTTGCCCGCACATCCGTCTCGTCCACGAAATACGCATTCACGGCATCTCCCACGCTTAGGCCAAGCGACTTGGCAACCGGCTGAGACACCAGCACTTCCTGCGGTTTGGAGGGCAGAGCTCCCTCGCGGATGTTACGCGCAAAAAAATCCCAGTAGTCGGTTCCCTTGAGTACTATGCCGTGAAAAGAGCTGTCGGTCTTGAGCATACCGGGTTTGGTCACGAAAGGAGCGGCATTCGCTACGTGCGGATAGCTGCCCAACAGGGCCAACAAAGAGTCGGAGACCTCAATCGGCTGGAGGTCGTATGTGTTGTTGTTGTCAAACGAAACGACCTGTATATGCGCTCCGAAGCCCGCCACCTGACGGGTGATCGTTTGCTTGAAGCCCACCACCACGCAGATAGTCACCACCATCACCATCACACCTATCATCATTCCCGCCAACGCCACGCGTACAGCAGGGCGTGACTGCCGGTTCTCGCCTTGCTGAGAAAAATAAAGTCGCTTGGCTAATTCTATTTCGGGACTAAATGGCATAGTTTTTGTTGTAGTTTTGGCATGAAACGTTTCTTCTTTTCTATTCTAATAGCCGCAATGTTTGGCGGCATGGTGATGGCTCAGGAGCTTTCGCGTCCGCAACGTACTCCCGAAGAGGAGGCGCAGAAACAAACCGAAAGGCTGGTACGCGAATTGGGTATTCAGGACTCGGTACGTATTGACACCATCTACAGGATGCACCTCAAGTATGCGCGTGTGCGTCAGAAAGGTCTGACCCGTGCTGAGAACATGGAGCGGATGCAGGCCATCTACGCGGAGTTGCAAGATCTGCTGACGCCCGAGGAGTTCGAGCAGTTTATGAACCACCCGGCCGAGCAGCCCCGTCGTCCTCGTGGCGCGAATTTTGTAGCTCCGAGGGAGACCCGGCAGTTAGCACCCAACGAGCCAATACAACATACACCAGAGCCGCAAGCAGAGCGCCGATAAGCAATCCGCAGAGTATATCTCCGGGATAGTGTACGCCCAGATACATGCGGCTGTAGCAGTTCAAAGCCACCCAGATCATCAGACCTGTGGTGGCATATTTGTTTTTATAGAGCAGGCTGAACAGCAATCCGCACGCCATCGTGTTAGCGGCATGACTGCTGCAAAAACCATACAATCCGCCTGTGTAACCGTTCACGAGATGTACCATTCCTTCCAAAGCCGGTTCGTGGGTCGGACGCAGACGGCAAACCAAGGGTTTGATGATGCCGCTGGTAGTGAAATCCGCCAAACCGACCGCCACTCCAAATCCTAACAGAATGAGCAGGACAGTTTTCCAGCTTCGGTATTTCAAGACAATCAGCCCCACCAGCAGCACATAGAGCGGGATCCATGTCGAGGAACGGCTGACGTACCACATGAACGTATCCAGCCATTCCGTGTAATGGCCGTTAATCCAAAGCAATATGTCGGTATCTATAGACAAAATATCAATTATCAATATTTTCGCTTGTCGAAAATAATCATGCCCGTTAGGGCTAAGAATTATCAATTATCAATTATTCGTTTATGAGTACCGCCGTGTGGCAGGCGACGATAGCAGCAGTCTCTGTGCGCAGACGGCTGTTTCCCAGACTGACGGGAATAAAGCCCAAAGCCAAAGCGTCCGCCACCTCTTTCTCGCTAAAATCGCCTTCCGGGCCAATCAACACCAGTACATCCCTCCCCCGCTCTATTTCGTCCTTGAGAACACGCTTGTCCTCTTTGTAACAATGGGCGATGAAGTTCTGCTGATTTTTCTGAGCCTGCTCGCGAATGAACGTGTCGTAGGGTGTTAATTCATGCAATACCGGCAAGTATGGTGTAAGGGACTGTTTGGCGGCAGAGAGAATGATTTTCTCGAGTCGGTCCGTGCGAAGCGTTTTCCGTTCCGAAAAACGGCATAGCAGCGGTGTTATCTCATCCCCCCCTATCTCCACACATTTCTCGATAGCCCATTCCATGCGTTCGATATTCTTCGTCGGCGCTATCGCTATGTGGAGGTGAAACCGGTGGTGCGGTTCCTGCTTCTCACGCGAGATAATCTCAAAATCGCAATGCTTAGAATGCGGATTGGTTATTCGCGCCGTATAAGTCGTTCCTTTGCCGTCTGTGATGAGAATCTCGTCTCCCACGGAATAACGAAGCACTCGCACACAATGCCCGCTCTCCTCCTCGGAGAGCGTTTGTCTTTTCTCTATGTCTGGACAGTAAAAGAGGTACATCTCACTCCACTTTTGCGACTGCAACGATTTTTTCTAAGCCTTCGTTTGGGACTTAATACGAATCAGTTTGTATTTGTAAGGATACATCTCTGAAGGTGGATTCTCGTAGCGAAGAATTTCGATATACAAGGTGTATATATAACCTTCTTCGAATGTGAATCCTTCTATTGCATTCACTTTGAAAAATGACTCTTCACCGGTATCCTCCCAATGTCCTGTAAAAAATGACTCCATGTGCGTGCCTTCAGAAGCGCCCCACGGAGAATCGGACACCTCCATCTCTATAATATGAGACTCGGTTATAAAAGTCCTTTTAGCATGACTTTTCCAACCCTCTTTCTCACAGGAAGTCAAGACTAATGCTATTAGCATTAAAGCAAATAATAAATACTTTTTCATGCTCTTTGTAATTTACAATTCTGATTCTTTGAGGCGCTCGGCGTTCTCGGCTACCTGGAGGGCATCGATAACACCCTGGATATCGCCGTCCATGAAGGCAGCGAGGTTATAGACCGTATAGCCTATACGGTGGTCGGTAATACGCCCCTGCGGATAGTTATACGTGCGGATCTTGGCGGAACGGTCGCCCGTGGAGACCATCGTCTTGCGGCGAGCAGCTATGTCGTCGATGTATTTCTGATGCTCCTTATCATATATCTGCGTGCGCAGGCGCGAGAGCGCGCGTTCCTTGTTCTTTGGCTGGTCACGCGTCTCTGTACACTCGATGAGAATCTCCTGCACTTCGCCGGTATTGGGGTTTCGCCAGTTATAACGCAGACGCACACCGGACTCCACTTTGTTGACGTTCTGTCCGCCCGCTCCGCCGGAACGGAAAGTCTCCCATTTGATTTCCCCTTCGTTGATATGCACCTCGAACTCGTCGGCTTCGGGCAGCACGGCAACCGTAGCGGCAGAAGTGTGTACCCTGCCCTGCGTCTCGGTTACAGGCACACGCTGGACACGATGAACGCCCGATTCGTATTTGAGCGTGCCATAGACGTTGGTGCCTGTGACGTTGAAGATAATCTCCTTGTAGCCGCCGGAAGCGCCTTCGGTAAAGGACGATATGGTGTATTTGAAGCCCTTGATCTCGAAATACTTGGTGTACATGCGGAAGAGGTCTCCGGCAAAGATAGCCGCTTCGTCGCCTCCTGTTCCTCCGCGGATCTCCATGACGACGTTCTTGCCGTCCTCGGGATCCTGCGGCAGGAGCTGGAGTTTGAGTTCTTCCTCCAGTTTGGGAATCTGCGGCTCGAGTTCGTCTATCTCGGCTTTCGCCATCTCCTTCATCTCCGCATCTGTCTCGTTGAAGAACAGGTCCTTGGCGTCCTGCAGGTCCGTCACGGCTTTCTTGTAACGGCGGGCACACTCCAACACACGCTCCAGGTCGTGGTAATCGCGGTTGAGACGCACATAACGCGCCTGATCGGCAATAACCGATGGGTCTGTGATGAGGAGGCTGACCTCGTGGAACTTAGCCTCAAGGCCTTCTATTTTATCAAGAATATTCAAGTGGGAAATATAAAATTAAAAATTATGAATGATAGGCTTGCAGGGTGTTTTGCAGGAGCGAGGCGATGGTCATCGGTCCGACTCCTCCGGGAACAGGCGTGATAAACGCCGCTTTGGGAGCAACACTCTCGAAGTCCACGTCGCCAACCAGTCGGTAACCTCTCGGCGATGTTATGTCATCCACCCTGTTGATACCCACGTCGATGACTACCACTCCGTCTCTGACCATGTCCGCCGTCAGCAGTTTGGGCGAACCGGCTGCCACGATGATGATATCCGCCGTGCGGCAAATGTCCGCCAGGTTACGTGTTTTGCTGTGGCAGATCGTGACCGTGGCATCTCCGAGTGACGAAGCACTCATGCCCGGCAGGGACAAGTACGGCCGCTGCATAAGCAGCATGGCTATCGGTTTGCCGACGATGTTCGACCGCCCGATGACCACCACATGCTTGCCTTCGGTTTGGATGTCATAGCGAGCCAGCAGTTCACGAATACCTCGCGGCGTAGCAGAGACGAGCGAGGGCAGACCTTGTACCGTGCGTCCGACGTTCTCCGGCGTCAGGCCGTCCACATCCTTGCGGTAGTCGATAGCAGAAAGAATAGCCGACTCGTTGATATGTTCGGGCAGCGGCAGTTGGACGATGAAACCGTCGATGGTCGGGTCGTTGTTGAGTTTGGTCACTTCGTTGAGGAGTGTCTGCTCGCTGATGCTTTCGTCATAGGCGATACGCGCAGCCTCTATACCCACTTCCGCGCACGCCTTGATTTTGTTGTTGACGTACGTCTCGGAGGCGGGATTATTGCCCACTATCACCACAGCCAGTTTCGGCACACGTTTGCCTTGTGCCTTCAGCGTCTCGACCTCTTCGCGCAATTCCGCACGAATATCCGCAGCTATTTTCTTACCGTCTAAAAGGTTCATTTTTTTAACGTCTTTTGCCGCTCATCTGCTGCACTTTGCGCATCATCTTCGAGGTTTGGTCAAACTGCTTGAGGAAGCGGTTGAGATCGACGATAGTGACGCCGGCGCCTTTGGCGATACGGTTCTTGCGGCTGCCGTTCAGCAGACCCGGATTAGCACGCTCGGCCGGTGTCATGGAGTTGATCATCGCCTCGATAGGCTTGAAAGCGTCGTCGCTGACCTCCACACCCTTGAGCGCTTTGTCCATGCCGGGGATCATGCCCATGAGTTCCTTCATCGAACCCATTTTCTTGATTTGGTTCAATTGGCCGATGAAATCGTTGAAATCGAACTGGTTCTTGGCTATTTTCTTGCTGATGCGGCGTGCTTCGGCTTCGTCGTACTGCTCTTGCGCACGCTCAACGAGGGAGACGACGTCACCCATACCGAGGATACGGTCAGCCATACGAGCCGGGTGGAACACGTCGAGTGCCTCCATTTTCTCGCCCGTTCCGATGAACTTGATCGGTTTGTTGACTACCGAGCGGATCGAGAGAGCCGCTCCGCCTCGTGCGTCACCATCGAGTTTGGTGAGAACCACGCCGTCGAAATCCAGACGGTCGTTGAACTCCTTGGCGGTATTGACAGCGTCCTGTCCGGTCATGGCGTCCACGACGAAAAGCGTCTCCGAGGGCTGGATAGCGGATTTGATAGCCGCAATCTCGGTCATCATCTGCTCATCCACAGCCAGACGTCCGGCGGTATCGACGATGACGACATCATAGCCCAGACGTTTTGCCTCGGCTATTGCCGCTTCGGCTTTCTTGACGGGATTAGATTCCTCCAGACCCAGATAGACTTTCGCGTTGATCTGCTCGCCCAGCACACGCAACTGCTCGATGGCAGCGGGACGATAGACGTCACAGGCAACGAGCATGACGCGTTTATTCTTCTTGGTTTGCAGCCAGTTAGCCAGTTTGGAGGCGAAAGTGGTCTTACCGGAACCCTGGAGACCCGCCATAAGGATGACAGCAGGGTTGCCCTTGAGGTTCAGTTCCTGGGTCTCGCCGCCCATGAGTGCCGCCAGTTCGTCGTGCGTGATCTTGACCATCAACTGTCCCGGACGGACGGAGGTCATGACGTTCTGACCGAGTGCTTTCTCTTTCACCTGGTCGGTAAACTGCTTGGCGGTTTTGTAGTTAACATCGGCTTCCAAGAGCGCTTTGCGGATGTCCTTAACGGTCTCCGCAATATTGATCTCGGTAATTCTTCCCTCACCTTTGAGGATCTTGAAACTTCGTTCTAATCGTTCTGACAGATTATCAAACATACATTCATTTTTTATTTGCGGGTGCAAAATTACTATTTTTTTTGCATATGTGCAAATATTTTTGTACCTTTGCGCCGAAAATCTCAAAAATGAAAACTGAAAAGTGAAAACTGAAGGTAAACACGGCCGTTTTGGCAGGAGGATGATCCTTGCGGGACTCCTCTCTTTGTGCTGTTCTCCGTTCGCGTGGTCTGCCCTGCCCCATTACGAGTTGGCGTACCGTTTGAGCGGAACAGGCGGAATGATGCTCAAGGACGACAAGGTTGACCAGTGGATCAACCGTCCTGTGTTAGGTGGCGAGTTCGCTGTGGAGTTTCTGCCCACGGGCCGCTGGCATTGTTTGCAGCAATGGAACAACGCTTCCATCGGCGTGGGAGCCAGTTATCTGAATCTCGGCAACGACAAGATGCTTGGTTCGGCGATTGCGGCGTACGGCTACATCAACATGCCTTTCTACAACGGCAAACATTTCCGTATAGGTGCCCGTCCGACTGTGGGTCTGGCGGCTGTCACAAAGACGTACGCCAACACGCTTCCCGAGGGGTACAACCGCTATGAGGTAGCCCGTGACG
This sequence comes from uncultured Bacteroidales bacterium, assembly GCA_900319645.1. Classification (GTDB taxonomy): domain Bacteria; phylum Bacteroidota; class Bacteroidia; order Bacteroidales; family Paludibacteraceae; genus Colicola. The sequence goes on along the minus strand of ONPG01000001.1, from coordinate 40,838 downwards.
CGAGCGGTAAGTTGCTCAGTAACTGGTCGATAGGCTCTATCCTCAATGCCTATTTGGCTTTGGAACTATACATGGATTTTCCTATCAAAGACGGTTGGGAGATCACGCTCAACGGCGGTTGGCGGCACATAAGTAACGGTAGTGTCATGCACCCGAACGGCGGCTACAACATGGCGATGGCGGCTTTGGGAGTGAGATACCATCCTCAGAGTAATCAGAGTAATCGGAGTATTCAGAGTAATCCGAGTAATCCGACTAATCTGGCAGACACCATCCGTGTCTATAAAACACCCAAACCCGATGTGCCTCGCAAACTCTACGACGGCGTGGACAAACCCTGGGCGGTGGAGATTAGTGCGACGGGAGCGGTCAAGCAGAACTACTACCGCGACAACTATCCCAAGATGCAGTTCTTCGGAGCAGCCAGCGTGAAAGCCGCAGCCTATTGGGTGCCTGTGAGTATCTTCCGTCTCGGAGCCGGTGTGGATGCGTTCTACGACGACTACTACCGCTGCGTGAGCAAGGATTACGCCGCCGCTAACCCGGATGCGCCCGTGACATATTTCGGCAAGACGTATCTCAAAGAAAGCAACGTCAAGAACTGTTTCCGCGTGGGTATCAGCGTGCAGCCGGAGTTCATCATCGGTCGTCTGACCGCAGGTCTGCACGTGGGTTTCTATGTGTTCGACCCTGTGAAGAACCTGGAGCCGTACGCCGAGGCGAAAGCGGCTGACCAAGCCGGCACTCCGCTCAACCGTGGCGTGTTCTACAGCTACGATTTCTCCAAAGCCAGCAATTATCAGGACGGCTGGTGTTACATGCAGTTTGTGATGAAATACCATGTGTTGGACCATCTGTTTGTCCAACTGGGTCTGAAGACACATGGCGTTCGCGCCGAGTTCATCGACGCAGGTTTAGGAGTAGCGTTTTAGCGCCCTTTCAGTTTTCAGTTTTCAACTTTCAATTCACAGACAGTAGTTGGTCTTCAATCAGATAGACTTGTTCGACAGGTACGCCGCGATCCACTAACTGACGTCGGTCTGGACGGAAGAGCGCGAAGAATTCCTTGGCTCCTTTGCACATCTCACGTGCCGTGCGGTAGTTCTCGTACGCCATCATTCGGTCACCTCTGAGCAGGAAACAGTGACCGTAGTTGATGTAGTCCAATGCGGTGGCTTTGTTGGCGCGCATCTGCTGCACAAGGAAACTCTCCGCCAGGCTGATATTATCCCACACCAAATCCATTTTGCCGATACTCAGGTACATCAGTTTGATCGTTCGCAACCTTTGCGCGTCATCGCCGACGAGCAGCGAATAGAGCCATGTGTCCGGCAGGATCTGTATGATGCCCGACATATATTCCTGTTCGGAATTGGGCACCCACGAAGCGATGCCGCTGACGTCGTTCTCCGAACCTGTCATAGACAGCAGATCGCGCAACTCCTGCGGCAGTTCGTCGTACGAGATCTCTTTGCGCGCCAACATATCCCTCAGACTCACTTTGGTACTCCGTATCATGGCGCAAAGCACCTCAAAAGCGCTGTCTCCATCACCGATGGCTTCGGCAAAAGCGTTCTGTATGTCCGGGAAGAAATCGATTCGCACGTCGTAATGTGCCAGTAGCAGCATCACATTCGCCAGAGCTTGTTCGGCTACGACATGGCTGTCGCTGTTGATAGCATCTATCAGCGCCAGCATCATCGGTTCGGAGAAGTTCTCTCTGAGGTTCTTGCTGACCGCCGAGACCGCCATGAGCGCGATCGCCGAACGGTCCGGATCGTTGAGCACTTCCCGCAGCCACGCGAAATCCGAGTCCTTGAACTGCACGCACTCCGACCAGTAGTGCATGACTGATTGCGGATTTTGTCCGTTGAAACCGTGTATATCCGGCGATAAGCCTTTGCGTACCCGGAGGGTGGCATAGACGGCATCCACCAGTTTGTAGGTCTCGCCTGTCAGCCGGTCGAGTTGCGCCTCGCGTTCCGGATCTTCGCTTGTCAGGAAGTCCTCAAAGAGCGTTCTGTACTGGTCGCTTATCTCCGTGTAACGTGCTTCGTACGGGTTATCCTCACCTAACTCTATGAGCCAGCTGCGCAGAATAATCAGCGCGTGGCGGATCATCCGTTCGCCTAACGCACGTTCAATAGTATTGACTTGTTCGTCGAGGTTTTGCGCCATCAGTTTTCAGTTTTCAGATTTCTGTTTTAACAAGGTAGTCGTTTCTGCTCGGGCTGTTGCGGATGATGAGCTCGCCAAGGAATCCGGCGAGGAACAGCATACAGCCCAGGATCATCATCAGTATGGCGATATGGAAATACGGATTAACGCCCACTAACATCGCTTTGATGCCATGCGCCAGCGCGTACCATTTCATGCCGCCAACCACGATTACTGCGATGAAACCGATGAAAAACATCAGACTTCCCACTAAACCGAAGAAGTGCATCGGCTGTTTGCCGAACTTGTTCAGGAACCACAAGGTCAGCAGGTCGAGGTAGCCGTTCACGAACCGGCTCATGCCGAATTTGCTGGTTCCGAACTCGCGTTTGCGGTGTTGAACGACTTTCTCGCCTATCTTGGTAAAACCGGCGTTTTTCGCCAGATACGGAATATACCGGTGCATCTCGCTGAACACCTCGATATTCTTCACCACGTCTTTGCGATAAGCTTTCAGACCGCAGTTCATGTCGTGCAGATGAATACCCGTCACGCGGCGTGCCGTAGCGTTGAACAGTTTGGACGGCAGGTTCTTCGTCAGTTTGTTGTCATAGCGTTTCTGTTTCCATCCGCTCACGAGGTCGAAGCCATCTACGGTAATCATCTTGTACAGTTCGGGTATCTCGTCCGGGCTGTCCTGCAGGTCAGCGTCCATAGTGATTACCACGTCGCCTTTAGCAGCCTGGAATCCCATCTGCAACGCCGCCGACTTGCCGTAGTTTCTGCGGAAGCAGATACCATGAATCTCGCCCTCACCTTTCAGTTCTAAACTTTCAGTTTTCAACTTCTCTATGACTTCCCACGAGTTATCGGTACTTCCGTCGTTGACGAAAATAACCTCGTAGCTGAACTTGTTTTCCTTCATCACCCGTGCGATCCATTCGTACAGATGTGGTAGCGATTCCGCCTCGTTAAAAAGAGGCACTATGATTGAAATGTCCATATTATTTACGGTTTGTCGATTCTCGATTTACGATTTTCTATTTCTCAATTTGCGATTTTCTATTTGTCGATTTACGATTTAGCGTGCAAAGATACAACAAAAATTGCACATATGCAAGTAAACGGGCATTTTTTTTGAGAAATGCGCGATTTTATCCCGTTTCTCAAAAGAATCCTCCTACCACGCCAAGTGCCCATTTTTAAGCCCGTGAAGTAGCAGTCAGTTTTTTGCTGACTATGGGTGATTCATGGGTGATACATGGGTGATTCATGGGTGATTCATGGGTGATTATCGGAAGAGAAAGGGGAGAGAAACGGGAGAGAAACGACCCGAAAACCATCCCTAAAACCTCGAATACACCCCTAAAACAATAGTTTTGGCCATTTTTTGTCGAGTGCGCAGGACGTCAGCCCTGCGTCCTTTCTTCTTTTTATACCGAATCTGACTCGCCGCTCATCCTTCTTCGCACAAAAAAAATCGCCCACCCTCTTGCACATGTCAAAAAAAAGTTGTAACTTTGTACCCAAATTTGGTTACAATGGAATTTACGCATTTGCATGTGCACTCGCACTACTCCCTGCTCGACGGAATGTCCAAAGTGGAAGAGATAGTGGATAAATGTATCGCCTCGGGCATGAACGCCGTGGCGCTCACCGACCATGGCAATATGTACGGCATCAAAGAACTGCTGGATTATTGCAAGAAAATCAACAAAAAACGCAAAGAAGCCTGGGAGGAAAGTGACAAATCGGGAACCGAACCGCTCCCGTTCAAGCCTATCGTGGGCTGCGAGGTCTATTGCGCACGACGCGGCCGCTTCAGCAAGACCGACGACAAAGCCGTGAACGGTGAAGGAAGGACCTATACCATCGACCGCTCAGGATGGCACTTGATCCTCCTGGCGAAGAACATGGTGGGCTATCACAATCTCTGCCGCATCGTGTCGGCCGGATTCATGGCGGACGCTTACTACCACACTCCGCGTATCGACAAAGAACTGCTGGAGAAATACCACGAGGGCATCATCTGCTCCTCGGCATGCCTCGGCGGTGAGTTGCCGCAGAAAGTGATGGAAGGTATTGCCAAAAACGGCGATTTCAACGAGGCGGAAGAGACGGTGAAATGGTTCAAGAACCTCTTTGGCGAGGACTACTACATCGAGCTCCAACGCCACGAGACACAGCGTCCCGGAGGCGACCAGGAGACCTACCAACGCCAGAAACAAGTCAACCCGGTACTCATCGACTTGGCGCACAAATACAACGTCAAGATCATCTGCACAAACGATTCCCACTTCGTCAACGAAGAGGACGCCGAGGCACACGACCGATTGATCTGCCTCAGTACGAACCATTTCGTGAACGACGTGGACCGAATGCACTACACCAAGCAGGAGTGGCTCAAGACACCCGAGGAGATGTTCGAAATCTTCCAGGACGTCCCCGAAGCCCTTGCCAACACCCAGGACATCGTCAACAAAGTGGAGATCTACGACATCGACCACGACCCGATCATGCCGCTCTTTGATATACCCGAGAGCTTCGGAACAGAAGCCGAGTGGAGGCAGAAATTCACGGAGCAGGAGCTCTTCGACGAGTTCACCCGCGACGAGAACGGCAACGTCGTCATGAGCGAGAAAGATGCAGAGAAGAAAATCAAGAAACTCGGCGGATACGACCGTTTGTACCGTATCAAGTTCGAGGCGGATTACCTCAAATACCTTACCTACAAAGGCGCGCACGAGCGTTATGGCGAGACCCTGACCGAAGAGCAGGAAGAGCGAATCCGCTTTGAGTTGCATATCATGAAGACGATGGGTTTCCCGGGTTACTTCCTTATTGTGATGGACTTCATTCGTGCGGCCCGCGAGGAGCTGGACGTGAGCGTCGGTCCCGGACGTGGATCAGCGGCTGGAAGCGTGGTGGCTTACTGTCTGCATATAACCGACCTCGACCCGTTGAAATACGACCTCCTGTTTGAGCGTTTCCTCAACCCCGACCGTATCTCCCTGCCCGATATCGATACCGACTTCGAGGATTGCGGACGAGGAAAAGTGCTCGACTGGGTCAGCCGCAAATACGGCGAGACACATGTGGCGCATATCGTCACGTACGGCAAGATGGCTACCAAATCCGCCCTCGCGGATGTGGGACGCGTGCAGCAAGTGCCGCTCAACAAAGTGAACGAACTGAAATCCTTTATCCCCGACCGAGAGTTCCCGGGCAACATCAAAGACGACAAAGGCAAATCGCCCAAAGTGACGCTCAAGAACTGCTATAAATACATCGAACAGCTCAAGGAGGAATACGAAGGGCCAGATTCCAATATCCGCTCGATGCTTCGCTATGCCGCACAACTCGAGGGAACGGTACGCCAGGTGGGCGTACATGCCTGCGGTGTCATCATCGGAGCCGACGACCTGACCAATTTTGCGCCTCTGTCGTCCGTAGAGGACAAAGCCACCAAGAAACGTGTGCTCGTGACCGAATACGACGGACACGTAGTGGAGTCTGTCGGCCTGATCAAGATGGACTTCCTCGGGCTCATCACCCTGACGATTATCAAGGAGTGCCTGCGTAACATCAAAAAAGCCCGTAACATAGATATCGACATCGACCATATACCTATTGACGACGAACTGACCTACAAGCTTTTCCAGGCCGGCAGAACAGTAGCCGTCTTCCAGTTCGAGTCCGGAGGTATGCAGAAATACCTGCGTGAACTCAAGCCGACCGTCATCGGCGACCTCATCGCCATGAACGCCCTCTATCGTCCGGGACCGATGGACTACATCCCGCAGTTCATCCGCCGCAAGCAGGGAACAGAACCGGTGACCTACGACATCCCTGTCATGGAGAAATACCTCAAGGACACTTACGGCGTGACCGTCTATCAGGAGCAAGTCATGCTGCTCAGCCGTCTGTTGGCGAACTTCACACGCGGCGAGAGCGACAAACTCCGTAAGGCGATGGGTAAGAAACAGATGGCGGTTCTGCAGGAACTGAAAGGTAAGTTCATGGACGGCGGAAAAGCGAATGGTCACGACGAGAAGATTCTCAACAAGATTTGGGCAGACTGGGAGAAATTCGCCTCGTATGCTTTCAACAAATCGCACGCGGCATGCTACTCGTGGGTAGCGTACCAGACAGGTTACCTCAAGGCACACTACCCTGCCGAGTTCATGGCGGCAAACCTGACCGTCCACAAGGACGATATCAAGGAGGTAACCAAACTGATGGACGAGTGCAGGGTGTTGAAGATCAATGTCTTGGAGCCAGACGTCAACGAATCCGAACTCAGTTTTACCGTCAACAGCCACGGCGACATCCGCTTCGGTCTGGGCGGCATCAAAGGTGTGGGCGAAGGAGCTGCAGAAGCCATCATCCACGAGCGTGAGAAAAACGGCAAATACAAAGACTTGTTCGATTTCCTCGAGCGCGTCAACCTCCAGTCCTGCAACCGCAAGACCATCGAGAACCTCGCACAAGCAGGTGCTTTCGAGTGCTTCGACGACGTTTATCGCGAGCAACTGCTCGGTACGTACGACACCGGCGAAACCGTACTCGAACGCCTCATGCAATACGGCAACCGCTACCAGCAGGACAAAGAGCAAAGCCAGAACTCGCTCTTCGGAGACCTCGACACGGCTATCGAAATCAAACATCCCGACCTGCCGAACGTAGCACGATGGAACACCATCGAACGGCTCAACAAAGAGAAAGACCTCATCGGTATCTATCTCTCCGCACACCCGCTGGACGAATATGAATACGAGGTCAAAGAGCTTTGTAACATCTCCGCACAGGAACTGACCAAATTCGACAGTTGGCGACGCCCGGACGCACGTCTGGTAGCAGAACAGCAGATGAAAGAAGAACTGGCTATCAGCGGACCTACACAGGAAGAACCGGCACAAGAAGAGACACTCGACTACGGCGAAGAGGAAAATACCGACGAAGTGCCAACCGTTGCCACACCTCAGAAACCTGCTGCTACCCAACCGCAGGAGACAGAGAAAAGACCGCAACTGCCGTCCGAGTTCATTCATACTCACGCTAACCAGCCCTGCCGCATTGGAGGTATCATTACCGACGCCGACCAGCTTGTCAGCCAGAAAGGCAACCCCTACGGACGATATACCATCGAGGACTACACAGGCAGTTACCAACTCGTCATGTTCGGCAACACCTACCGACAGTTTGCCCCGCTGATGCAGAAAAACATCTATGTCCTCGTCACGGGCATCATCCAGCAACGTAACGCCGGAAGCCGGTGGTTCAAAGAAGCCAAAGAGGAAGAAGCGGAATACGAGTTTATGGTTCAGAACGTCGAACTGCTCAAAGATGTGCAGGACAAACAGACCGGAGGAATCCGCATCAACCTGCCTATCTCCCAAGTGACCAACGAACTGGTGGAAGAGCTGAGCGAACAGATCGAACGCAATCCCGGCAACGGACGCGTACATCTGCAGGTGACCAACCCCATCAACCGTCACCAGGTAGCCCTCACCAGCCGTAAGTTCAGCGTACACATCACGCCGCATTTCTACCGCTGGCTCCAACAAAAACGCCAGGACGGCATCCTCAATTTCGGCGTAATTACCAGCGAAAACAATTCGTAAAATAACTCGTCAAATCGTAAATCGTCTAATCGTAAATCGTCAAATCGTAAATCGTCAAATCGTAAATTAAACACGTGTCTTACAACGAAGCCATAGATTATCTATACAACGCCCGTCCGCCGTTTCACGTGGTAGGAGCCGATGCGTACAAACCGGGGCTGGAGAACACACTCCGGCTCATGGCGCATGTGGGTAATCCGCAGGAACACCTGCGTGCCGTACATGTGGCGGGTACAAACGGAAAAGGTTCCACTTCGCACCTCATAGCCGCCGTGCTGCAAGCAGCAGGACTCAAAGTGGGTCTATATACCAGCCCGCATCTTATTGACCTGCGTGAGCGGATTCGTATCAACGGAGAACCTATTCCCGAGACCAAAGTGGCTGAATTCATCGAACAAAACCGTACGTTTCTGGACGAGACGCAGCCCTCTTTCTTCGAGACGATGACCGCCATGGCGTTCGCCTATTTTGTGGAGCAGCATGTGGACATCGCCGTGGTGGAAGTGGGCTTGGGCGGACGGTTGGATAGTACGAACGTACTGACGCCGCTGGTGTCCGTCATCACCAATATCGGTTTCGATCACACGGAGTTCCTGGGCAACACCTTGCCTAAGATTGCCCGCGAGAAAGCAGGTATCATCAAACCCGGCGTACCCTGCGTCATCGGCGAGAGCCATCCGCAGACCATTAATGTATTTTTGGAACGCGCGCGCGAGTGTGGTATCTTGGGCGAAGGACTCGAGACGACCGATTGTCGCATCTGGTTTGCCGACCAGTGCGGCTACATGCGAACCCGCCGTCTGCGCGAAGCACCCGTCTGCGAACTTAAAGGCGAGTATCAGGAGAAAAACCTCCAAACAGCCTACGTGGCGTTGCAAGTACTGAGAAACTATACCAATTACCAATTACCAATTACCAATAATGCTCTTTCTTCCGGTTTCGCCCGCGTCTGTTCCCTCACAGGTCTCCGAGGCAGATGGGAAACGCTCAGCGAACATCCGCTCATCATCTGCGATACCGGACATAACAGCCACGGACTCCAGTACGTTGCGCATCAGTTGAAAGAACTACCCGCCCGCCACATCTGGATTATCTTTGGCATGGTCAACGACAAAGATACCGACGTCGTCCTGCGTCTGATGCCGAAAGGGGACAAATACCGTTATATTTTCACGACGCCCAACACCCGTCGTGCCCGTACGGCGGAAGAGATGAGAAACCTCTTCCTAAACCTCAACACAAGGGAGGAAATGGATAGCATAGCGATTGACAAGCCGACAGACGCACTCGCTTATGCTCTCGAAAATGCCGATAAAACCGATGCCATCTTCATCGGTGGCAGCAATTATCTGGTAGGAGAAATACTAAAATACTGGAATTCCAGTAATCCAGAATTCCAGTAATCCGGAATTCCAGTAATCCAGAAATCCAGTAATCCAGAAATCCAGTAATCCCATAATTTGAACAATAATGAAGAAGATCATCCTCGCAGTTATGTGTATGCTCACGCTCATCAGCTGTAACCAACAACAACCCAAAACAATGGACAACCAAGTGATTAACAACATCCTGACGCGTGTCTCTGTGCGTCAGTTCACGGGCGAGCCTCTGACGCAAGCCCAAGTGGATACCCTTCTCCGTGCAGCTATGGCGGCTCCTTCAGCGGTCAACAAACAGCCGTGGGCGTTTGTGGTCATTTCCGACAAACAGATTATCGACCGTATCGGCGCCGAACTGCCCAACACCCGCTGCCAGAACAACGCACCCTTGGCTATCGTTCTCTGCGGCGATCTGGACAAAGCGCTTGAAGGAGCAGGACGCGATTTCTGGGTACAAGACGTAGCTGCTGCCACCGAGAACCTCCTGCTTGCCGCTCACTCCATGGGACTCGGAGCCGTTTGGACAGGAATGTACCCCACTCCGCGCGCCGCACAGGTGCAAGAGATGTTGGGTTTGCCGGAAAACATCGTTCCGCTGGCTATCGTGCCCGTCGGCTATCCCGCCGAACAACCTGCCGTCAAGCAGAAATACAACGAGTCGCTGATTCACTACAACAAGTGGTAAGCGGAGAACTTCCGCAGACAGGTTAGCTATGCAGTATAGTGTCATCCATATTCACACCTCTTTCGCCGAAGAGTGGCAGAAAGACTTGTTTGACCAGCAACTCTGCGATCTGGGCATAGACACCATCGACGGCGAGGATTACTATATCCCCTCCGACCTCTGGCAACAGAACCAAACCGCTATCACGGACTACCTTTCCACTTCCGGTCTTCCGTTTACTGTTTCCGAAGTGCCGGACGAGAACTGGAACGCTGTTTGGGAAGCCGAACACCCGGTTCAGGAACTGCCCTTGGGCGTGAAGATCATCCCTCATTGCGCCTTCGGAGCCGGACACCACGAGACGACCTCGATGATGATTGATACCCTGATTAATTACCTGACGGCGTCTCTGTCAAACGGGGAACCCACAGACGGAAGGGACACCCGTCACCAATCATTCAATGTCCTCGATCATGGATGCGGAACCGGTGTATTAGCTATCTTTGCCAAGAAACTGGGAGCCACCCACGTGCTGGCGATTGATATTGACGACAAATCGGTTGCCAACACTCTGGAGAATGCCGCCCTGAACGGCGTGGAGATTGACGCCCGCTTAGGCGACACCATCCCCACTCCTTTATGTGGAGAGTTAGAGAAAGGTTTCGATCTCATCCTCGCCAACATCCACCGCAACGTCCTCCTTTCGCAGATGCCCTTATACGCCCGCCACTTGTGCCCGGGAGGCGAACTCTGGCTGAGTGGGTTCTACGAAGAGGATTGTCCCTCCCTCATCTCCTCCGCCGTCTCTCACGGTCTCCGTCACCTCGCCACCCGTTCCAACGGCGACTGGCGAATGCTCCGCTTCAAAAAATAACTGATGAGCTCTAAGTAAAATAATACCGAAACAGGAATATTTTGAAAAAAATGGCACATAAATTTGCATGTGTCATTTTTTTATTGTAATTTTGTAGCCGAAAACTGAAAGAAGATTTATCAACACTATTATGAGTACTGCTGCCTTACAAAACGTATATGAGGATATTCGCTCATACAACTTATCCGCTGCCAACATGAGGTGGCTTGCTGCACGTTTGATTGAAGCAGCTGATTCCAAAGCACCCCTTCAGCCATATACGATTGACGAGATTTACGCGCGTATTGCTCAATCCGAAGAAGACATTGCCAAAGGCAGAGTACATACGATGCAGGAAGCACGACAAATTCGCAAAGAACATCTTGCCAAATTGCTGAATGCATGAATATCATTTGGACTACAAGTGCTCTGCAACAGCAAAACATCGTTGCAGATTATATTTATGAAGAGTTCGGAACCAATTCTTTAATAGATTTTTACACTTATCTGGATAAAACAGAGGACGATCTTGTAGCGTTTCCGGAATTAGGCAAAGTAGAACCGTTATTACAAAACGGAACTAAGTTATATAGAAGTTTCGTAGTTACAAAACTATGTAAAATTATTTATTACATAGATGGTGAAAACATTTATATTGTTGATTTATGGGACACACGCCGTGAACCAGATCTGCAAGCTAAAAGAATAAAATAACCACCATCCTTCTCCGAGATGTAAAAAGCGGAGAATATTAAACATAGGCGCAAAGCGTTGCGCAATAACATATTTAATTAATTAACAGAGCTTTTGCTCTTATTCTCTAACATCGAAATTCTGGAAAAATTACGGGTGAGAATAAGCAAGCCAAAGTTCACGTCTTCGGGCGTGGATTATTTGTGTGCTTATATTACCCAAACGGTGTTTTCCAGAGCCGCGATGTTAGATGTAAGCGCGATTGCAAATAATTCACGCTTTTTGCATGGAAAATCTTTTCAATCATCTGGAGCAAGTTGTGCTTCGAATGGATAGCCGCTTTTGTACGGAAGATGGTCATTTGCTGAAGAATAACGTCATAGAGGCAGCTTTGGCACTTGACCCGAAACTGCTGCATTACCTGTTAGCCGACGAGAAACTGAAAAAGCAGTTCTTTTCGGAGGTCGATGGGGTGTTGGTGTTCGACAAAGTGAAGTTCCAACGCTTTGTGATGAACAAGCAGTTCTTGCCGGATTCCTATACTGCGTTTAAGAACAAAGTGGGTCTTACAAATGAGAATGGTGAGTTCTTGAGCGAAAGTCGCGAGGTGGTTCTCTCGTGGCCGTACAAAGATTGTATGTTGGAAGGCGGGCAGACGAAAGAGGATGCCAAACGCCAAGAGATTTTCTGGAATGAGACGCTTGCGCCGGACGAGATTAACAGTTTGACCGAGCCGAAAGCACTATGCCATTTCCGCCGCTATGACAGCAAAGGCGAGCACGAAGCAACCGAATTGCGTCCGGACGATAACCTCATCATCAAAGGTAACAACCTGCTTGCGCTCTATTCTCTCCGCGAGCGTTTCCGTAACAGCGTAAAACTAATCTATATCGATCCACCGTACAATACAGGTAACGATAGTTTCGGCTATAATGATAGTTTCAACCATTCCACATGGCTGACTTTTATGAAAAACCGTTTGGAAGTGGCGAAAGATTTGCTGAGGAATGATGGAGTACTATTTGTACAATGCGATGATAACGAGCAGGCATATTTGAAGGTATTACTAGATCAGATATTTGGAAGGAAGAACTTTGTTGCTTGCATAATTCCCTTAATGAATCCACGAGGAAGACAAGAATCGGCTTATCCTATTGCAAAATCGCACGAATACATTTTGTGTTATTCTAGGAAAGAGGATATGGCAACTTTTTACAATTTCGGAATAAAAGAGGATAACAACTCCGAAGATGTGTACAGATTACTATCCCTCCGCAAATCAGGAAATGCTTCTCGGAGGGAAGATCGGCCTAATATGTATTATCCAATATATTATAATGAAACCTCTAACAAAATCTCCATTAATAAATCTTCTGAAAGCGACATAGAAATATATCCGATAAAGACAGATGGTACAGAAGGAAGATGGAGATGGCAAAGAAGCAATGTAGAAAACAACACTGAATTACTTGTTTGCAAAAAAAACTCTCAAGATGAGTACGATATATATGTAAAAGATTATTTAGTTAAAGAGGGAAAGACAAAAGGGCAGAAAACGCAAACCTTCATCATAGATTCAGCGATTATTAATGACCGTGCTCAAGAGCACTTGCAACAACTATTTGGAGATAAAGTATTTGACTACCCCAAATCTGAATTTTTGATTCAAAGACTTATTGAAATTGCATCTGCCGAAGGAGATATTGTTTTGGATTTTCATTTGGGTAGTGGAACAACCGCATCTGTTGCTCACAAAATGAACAGACGATATGTTGGTGTAGAACAAATGGACTACATTAAGGATATTATAGCTAAAAGATTGCAATTGGTTATAGAAGGTGAACAAGGGGGATGCTCTAAATCTGTTGGATGGAATCCACAAAATCCGGGATTATTAGACGGCGACAAATATGCGCATAATTCCTTTGTCTATTGCGAATTGGCGCAAGCAAATCAGCAGTTAGTGGATGAAATAATGGCAGCTACAGAGCCATTCAAATTGCAAGAAATGTGGGAGCGGTTACAAGAAAAAGGCTTCTTGTCTTACAAGGTATCGCCGAAGATGTTTGATGAAGGCGCAGAAACGTTTAAGGATCTTTCCTTAGATGACCAAAAGCGTTTCTTAATCGAGTGCCTTGACAAGAATATGCTCTATATCCCATTTGCGGACATAGATGATACCCACTTTGCGCTCACGGAAAATGACAAACTCTTAACTCGTCAGTTCTATGCCCGCAGATAAGAAACTACAAGAACGATTAGTCGAGGAGTTCGGCAAGCGTTACCTTGACCGTGTGGAGTTGCCGCAGTACTTCTATACCTCGCTTTCGCGTACGCTACGTCCGTATCAGGACGAGTGCTTCCGCTATTTCACGACGTATATGAGCGAGTACGACCAACGCCCTTTGCGTCCGCATTTGCTCTTCCACATGGCTACGGGTTCGGGAAAGACCTTAGTCATGGCAGGTGCGATGCTCTATCTGTACGAACAAGGTTATCGCAATTTCCTTTTCTTTGTGGATAGTACGAATATCGTGGAGAAAACGCGAGATAATTTCCTCAATCCCGCTTCGGATAAGTACCTCTTTGCCAAGAAGATAGAGATCAACGGCAAGCAGGTGGAGATAAACGAGGTGGAGAATTTCCAAGGCGCTAATCCCGACTGCATCAATTTCTGCCTTACTACCATTCAAGGCTTGCACACCACGCTTAATAATCCACGTGAGAACAGCGTGACGATAGATGATTTTGCGGAACAGCAAGTAGTGCTGATTGCGGACGAAGCGCATCACATCAATTCCGAGACACGCGACGGAGGAAAGCAAACGACCATCAATTTCAATGTGGGCGAAGCAAACGAGGAAACGACCAACTGGGAACAGACGGTTATGCGTATTTTCCAGAGCAACGAGAAGAATATGTTGTTGGAGTTCACGGCAACGGCTGACCTCACAAATCCGTTTATTGCAGAGAAATACTACGACAAAATCATCTTCGATTATCCGCTCAAACGCTTCCGTGAGGATGGTTATTCTAAAGATATAGAAGTGGTGGAAGCCGACCTTGCGCCTATAGACAGAGCCTTGCAAGCGGTGGTAATGAGCCAGTACAAGCGCAAACTCTTTGCAACGCTGGGTCTCAACCGCAAGCCGGTAGTTATGTTCAAGTCCAAGACCATTAAGGAGAATAACGCTTTCTTGCAGACTTTCGTGGAGGCTATCACGCACCTCAAAGCAGATAAGATTGCATTCCTGCGAAACTTGGCATGCGATGACCTACAAACGGCTTTCCGCTACTTTGAAGAGCACGGAATTACAGACGAGAACCTGATTTTGGAGTTACAAGAGGATTTCTGCGAGGAACGCTTGCTCTTGGTAGATGGCAATAATATCACGCCGGAGAAGCAGCAACATCTCAATTCTCTGGAGTCCCCGAATAATGATTACCGTGCGGTCTTTGCGGTAGATATGCTCAACGAAGGATGGGATGTGCTCAACCTGTTTGATATCGTGCGCCTGTATGATACGCGCGACGCGAAAGGCAATAAGCCCGGAAAGACTACTATGCAGGAAGCGCAACTTATCGGTCGTGGCGCACGTTATTACGCCTTCGAAGATCCCAACAAGTCCGGCAAGAATGGTGTGCGCAAATATGACGATGACATGGATAATCCGCTTCGCGTCATTGAGAAACTGCACTATCATAGCCAGCATAATCCGCGTTATATACAAGAGTTACACTCTGCTTTGGTCGAGACAGGTATCATCGCCGAGCAATATGTAGAGGTGGACGAGAACCTAAAAGAGGAATTCAAACAATCGCGTTTGTATCAAAAAGGAGTTATCTTCACGAACGAACAACGGGAGATAGCACCGGAAGAAAAGAACGTGGACGGCTTGAGTGACGCTATTCGTAACAAACGCTATGAAGTCACAATGCCGACCGGACAACAGAAATCCGGTGACATCTTCGGACGCTATACTTCTGCCGAATTGACCGCACAAAGCCGCCAACAACTGAAGTTCTCTGATTTGGGAGAGAACGTTGTACGCACGGCTATTAACCGTTTCTCGGAACTGCATTTCGACAAACTGCATCGTCTTTTCCCATCGCTGACATCTATCCAAATGTTTATGAAGGATGCCCGATACTTGAGCCATATTCAGTTTGTAGTAATAGGTGCCTCAGATGAAATTGAACCCGGCAAAATGAGCCAGAAAAACAAACTCTATATTGCTACCGAAGTGCTCCAGCAAATAGTACCGCAGTTATCTACGCAAGAGAAGAAATACAAAGGTACTACTGAGTTCAAACCCGCCGCTGTGAAGTTAGTCTTCCGCGATCATAAACTGTGGTTTGAGAATACGTCCAGCAATGAGCAATTTGGCAAGTCGATGAATGATATATACAACCACGGCTTCCACTTGAATTTGAGCGAGAAGAATTGGTATGCCTATACCGATTGTTTTGGTACGTCTGAAGAAAAATATCTGGTGAAATATATAGATGATATTTATGTCAAACTGCGTGAGAAATACAGCGAAGAAGTATGGCTTGTGCGCAATGAGTTGGATTTCAAGATTTATAATTTTGAGGATGGTAGAGCTTTTGCTCCGGACTTTGTATTATTCCTGCGTCGCAAGGATGGCGAGGACTACGACAACTTGCAAATCTTCATTGAGCCGAAAGGTACACACTTATTGGCAAACGACCAGTGGAAAGAAGATTTTCTCAACCAAATCCAAGGAGCGGACATCGGTCAGTTCTGTTTGAAAGGCGAGAAATTCAATATCTACGGTCTGCCGTTCTTCAATAGAGATAGAGATGTTTCTAAGAAACTAACGAACTTCACAACACAATTTAAAGAAATTACAGGTTGTGCTACAAATCCTGAATTCTTCTAAATCTCCTTCATCGAAAAGATGATTGAATATAAACAGACGAATACCACTACGACGTTGCGTAGTGGTAACGATGTGGTATTGAGAAAGACAAGAGAATTGATAGACTTCCTCCCCTATTCGGAAGAACGGGCATTCCGTAGCTCGGTGGAGGAGATGTCGAAATACGGGGCACCCGCCAGGAACACAAGGTTCTTGGCAGGTGAATTAAGGGACGATTCGGAGAATGAATGACCGGAAGATGATGTGCCGGCGTGGCGCGGATAGACAAACACACGGAAATGCTGAAGAATATATTCGTACTCGCGCCATTTGGGGAAAATAGCCAGATTGTCTTCGCCTATCACAAGCGTGAATTCGCATTCAGGATAAGCATTTTGCAAGGCACGAAGCGTGTTGGCAGTATAACTCGGACGGGGAAGCGAGAACTCAAAATCCGACGCTTTCACGCCGGGGATATCTTTGACCGCTTCACGTACTGCCGCCAAACGGGATTGAAAATTCGCACTCAGATCCGTTGCGCTATCGGAAGATTGCACATTGGCTTTCAAGGGATTAAGCGGGCTGACCATCAGCCATAACTCATCAAGGTCCGTATGCCCGATGACCCATTTCGCCAAACCCACGTGCCCGAAATGCACCGGATTGAAACTGCCGCCGTAAATACCTATACGCCGCATTGTTGTGAAAGAATGACTTATTCTCTTCGATTTTACTTATTCTCTTCGATGATGGCATCGAGTTGCTTGAAAGCGTGCGCGAGGGTGTCGTTGATCACCACGCGGTCGAACCGGTCTTTGTAGGAAAGTTCATCCTCCGCTTTCGCCAGGCGTTTCTCTATCATCTCCGGACTTGTATCTCCTCGTCCTTCCAGACGCCGGCGCAGTTCTTCAATCGACGGCGGGCAGATAAAAATAGAAGTGGCTTTGTCGCCGAGGATATTCTTCAAATGGATTCCCCCCTTGACATCCACGTCGAAAAGCACCTGTTTGCCGGCACTCTCGATACGATCAATCTCTTCGCGGAGTGTGCCGTAGAACAATCCATCATAGACCTGTTCATACTCGATGAAATCGTTGTTGGCAATACGCGATTTGAACTCATCTACCGAAATGAAATAATACTCGCGTCCGTGTATCTCATTGCCTCGCGGCTGGCGCGTAGTACAGGATACGGAAAGCTCGAAAAGCTCCGGATGCATAGCCAAAAGGTGATTGACCATCGTAGATTTGCCACTGCCCGAAGGCGCACAGAAAATGTAAATCATGGGTTATTGGTAATTGGTTATTTATAGCACGTTCAGCACTTGCTCTTTGATTTGCTCAAGCAGATCCTTCATCTTAACCACGATAATCTGCATCTCCGACTGGTTGGATTTGGAACCGAGCGTGTTGATCTCGCGTCCCATTTCCTGCGCGATAAAACCGAGCTTTTTGCCCACTCCTTCACCGCTACCCGCCATCGTCTCACGGAAGTATTTGATATGGTTGGTGAGACGCACTTTCTCTTCGGTAATATCCAGTTTCTCGAGGTAATAAATCATCTCCTGCTCCAGACGGTTGCGGTCAATCTGCGCCTGTGTCTGTTCGCTCAACTGGGCAAGGTTCTGCTCCAGGCGCTCTTTGATCTTGGCTACCCTGCCCTTCTCAAACGGCTCCACCTGCGCCAGCAAATCGGCTATGGCGTCGAGTTTCTCGTTGAACATCCGTTCGAGTGCGGCTCCTTCCTGTGTACGGAAAGCCACAAAAGCGTCCAGCGCTTTGTCGAGTTGCGTCTGTACAGCCGCCCACTCTTCGTCCGTAAGGTCGGAACTGTCTTCCTGTATTTTTACTACGTCCGGCAGGCGAAGAATAGATGCCATCACTTCCGCAGGCACTTCGCCACCGAAATTCTCAATATACTGCTGCGCATAGGTCTTGGCAGCTTCCCAGTTGAGAGGCGCAAAAGTGTTACGGTTATTCAGCGAAGACGGCTCGTTGGTGTCTTGCATGTAGATGGCCAGATCGACCTTACCGCGCTCCACACGTTTGGCCACCTGCGTACGCAAATCCAACTCACGCGCACGAAGCGCCGTGAGCAAACGAACACTCATATCTATCGATTTGGAGTTCAGCGAACGGACTTCACAAACCAGCGTGCGTCCGCGCATTTGGCTTTCGGATTTGCCATAACCAGTCATAGAAAGAAGCATAAAATGATTTACGATTTGACGATTTACGATTTATTACGATTTCATAATTTATTTTCCTATACAGAATTTGCTGAAAATGTTTTGCAGCACTTCGGCGTTGGTGATCTGTCCGGTCACTTCGCCGAGCGCGTTCAGACAATCCTGCAAATCAAGCGAAAGGAGTTCGCCGGAAAGTCCGTCACGCATACCTTTTTGAACGCGCACGATCGCCTCATGCGCACGCACAACGGCCTCGTAATGGCGGGCATTCGAGAGCATTACCGCCTGGGTGTGCATCGTGCTTTGCGCCACACGCACAAGCTCTTTTTTGAGCAAATCGATGTCGCCGGACTTGGCGGAGAGAGGGATCAATCCGAGGGGTAGTCGGATATTGGTGAGGGGTTGTATATCCACTTTGTTGACCGCTTGTATCCAACAAGTACCAAACGTATTGTCTAGGATTGAGTGCATCTCATCAAGGTAAGATGCAGTCAGCGTCTCGGGTTGCGTGGCGTCCGAAAGCGCGATGATTATCTGCGCTTGTTGCGCCGCACGGCGGCTGCGCTCAATACCTAAGTTCTCGATGGTGTCGGCTGTTTCGCGGATACCCGCCGTGTCTGTCAGGCGGAAGAGAATGCCGTCAATCACCAGCGTATCTTCTATCGTATCGCGCGTCGTGCCTTTCACCTCGCTGACGATAGCCCGTTGTTCACCCAAAAGCGCGTTCAGAAGCGTGGATTTGCCTACGTTGGGCGCTCCGATAATCGCCACTGGCACTCCGTGTCGGATAGCGTTACCTGTGCGAAACGAAGCCGTGAGCCCACTCAGTTTGCGCTCAATCTCGTCGGACAAATCCGCCAGTTCACTCCGGTCGGCAAACTCCAGCTCTTCGTGGTCGGCAAAATCAAGTTCCAGTTCGATCAGCGAAGTGAGTTTCAAAAGCCGCTCACGCAAATCCGCCAATTCGTGGGAAACAGATCCGCGCAGCTGACTGAGTGCCAAGTCTTTCTCTGCTTTCGACTGGGCGGCAATCAGATCCGCCACGGCTTCCGCCTGCGCCAGATCCATCCGTCCGTTGGCAAACGCTCTACGCGTGAACTCACCCGGCTGCGCCGCACGGCATCCGGCGTCAATCAGCCATTCGACAAGCGTCTGCTGGATATACAGACTGCCGTGGCAGGCAATCTCCACCACATCCTCGCCCGTGAACGAGTGCGGCGCACGGAAAACCGAACAGAGCACTTCGTCCAAGACCTCATCCTGACGCGCAATAGACCCGTAGCACACGCTGTTAGCCTGCACATCAGCCAAGCGTTTTCTGCCACGAAAAAGCGTGTCGCAAAGAGCGACCGCTTCATTTCCGGAAACACGGACAACAGCTATCCCGCCGGTCCCGTACGGAGTGGATATGGCACAGATTGTATCCATTTTCGCCTGCAAAGGTACAAAAAAAAATCCATATACACAAAAAAAGTGCGCATAAATCATTTTTTATTTGCACAAATGAAAAAAAATGTGTAACTTTGCACCCAGAAATCGAAAAATTAACATTTAATAATACTAAACACTTATTCAATTATGGTGCGTACAACATTCAATCGCCTTCGTAGCGTAAAAGACAGTTTGCCTCATGGCAGTATGGATGCGATAGCCGCAGAGCTGGCTATCACGGGTGAGGAAGTAAGAGCATATTTCAACGGCGAGGGTAACGCGGATTACCACATCGAGCCGGGTCCTGACGGCGGCATCGTGGTATTCAGCAACACCCGCATTCTGGAGGTTGCTCTGCGCATGGCGTGGGAGGTTCAGAATGCCCTTTAATACTCAGGCATCGTGAAAATTTTCAACCACAACCTACGGGTAACAGCTCTGATCATATGGATCGGGGCTTTACCTTTTTTATTTTACGCGCCTGCACGTGCGAGCGAAGCGAACGCCTCTGATTCCTCGGAGGTAGCCGGAAAAACGTCAGGCGCCAGCCGCTGGCTGGACGACTACAGCCAGCCGGTCGGGCTGACCTACAATGCCAAAGCGACCGTCAATGCCGCCTATCTGTGGCGCGGACAATATTGCGGCGCACTCAACCTGCAGGCTTCCGCCAACGTGGGTTACGGCGGCGCGTATTTCGACATGTGGTGGAATATAGGCACGTACGATTGGCGGTTTGAATCCTTCCAACCTGAAGTGGATTTCTCGCTGGGTTTCAACCGTTGGGGACTGAATGTGTACCTGCTGTACGTACGCCATTTGGATGACGACTGCGGATTCTTTGATTTCACCAATAGGTTCGGCATGGGCAACCGTTTGGAGGCTAATCTGCGCTATACGGTCAGCAGCAAACTGCCGCTCACAATCCACTGGGCAACCCGCGTGGCTGCAGCCGACGGCTATTACCCAGACACGATAGGTCCGATCAAAAGAGCGTGGTCCAGCTATCTGGAACTCAGTTATACCCATAAGTTCAAATACGACATCAGTCTGTACGGCGCCGTGGGAATCACTCCCTGGAAAAGTTGCTACACCTGGTACGTACGTGATTTCGGAGTTGTGAACGTCGAGTTGCGTCTGCGCAAAGACTGGAGTCTGAGCAAGCGTTGCGGACTGATGGTGCAAGGTCAATTGGCCATCAACCCCACTATGCTGGCGCACGACCCGGAAAGTGCGAAATGGGATCCAAAGGTGCCTGCCGCACAGACCGTCAACGCCAACCTGAGCGTAGGAGTGTACCTCAAGTGATGGGTGAGTAAGGACCAAATCGGGACACTATCGCAACATGGCACACCCTATAATATACTAAGTATATTATCCCGTTAAATTTGAAAACATATTAAAACAACCAAATATTTTTAAGGTACAATGAAAAAATCTTTATCTCTTTTGACAGCCTTGGTGGCTGTAGTTCTCTCTGCGAATGCGGTTGAATTTGCTTACGACGCCGGCGCAGAGATTGTTAGTACGTACATCTGGCGTGGCTTGTACAACGGCGGCTTGAGTTTCCAACCGGACGTTGAGATCGGCTACGACGGCAATCACACCTCGTTCCGTGCCGGTGTGTGGGCAAATATCGGAGCTTCCGACTGGGGTTTCCGCAAAGGTTTGCCGAAATACATCGACAGCGAAGGATCGGAAATCAACCCGAACACCTATTTCGTACCGGAACTGGACGTCGTTTTGTCGTTCCGTACGTACGGTCTGACGATTGGTGCTTACCACTATTACTACTGCGACGGCTCCAATTTCTTCTCCTGGCAGAGCGTGGACCAACTGGACGTCAACGGCAACACCAGTACTACGGAGATCTGGGCAGGCTATGATTTCGGCTACCTGACCAAAGCCGGTCTGTATTTCAACTGGTACACCACTATCGCCGGTCAGGACCTGAACTACGACGACGAGGGCAATCCGACCCGTGCCTACAGCTCGTATTTCGAGATCGGCTACGACCACACGTTCGAGAACGCAGGCGTGACGATCGGAGCAGTTGTCGGAATGTCGCCGTGGAGAAACCCGACTTACGGCAACAGCAAATTCGCTTGCACCAACATCAGCCTGAAAGTGAACAAAGAGTGGGAGTTCGAGCACGTAACGCTGGATCTGTTTGCACAGGGTTCGCTTAACCCTGACGGCGTGAACAAAGAGAATGCCTTCATCAAAGCTTCCGGTGACGAGAAAATCGGCTGCCAGAAACTGAACGGCACGATCGGTCTCGGATTCTGGTTCTAACACGTATCCGGCAAAGGAGGATTGTATGAACAGACGCAAGATACGGATTGCCAGCTCGCTGATAGGAATAGTGATTGCTGTTTCGGTTCTTTTCTTTATAGAGGAAGAGCCGAAACCGCAGTATTTCCACAACCAAGGCAGAGTGTTCGGCACTTTCTACAGCATCCGCTACGAATCAGGCAAGGATCTGCACGACAGTATCCGTGCCGCGATGAAAGCTTTCGATAACAGCCTGAGCATGTTCAATCCCCACTCCACGATCTCAGCCATCAACGCCAACCGTGACACCGTTACGGACATCTATTTCGACGAGATGTGGGACGAAGCGCAACGCGTGAATACACTCTCCGAAGGTGCTTTCGACATCACCGTGGCTCCGCTGGTCAACCTCTGGGGATTCGGTTTCAAAGGACGCAACGACCAAGGTCAATGGGCTATCGACCAACACGCCGTGGATAGTATCCGCTCATTTGTAGGTTTCCGCAAAGTGCAACTGGTCAACCACCGTGTTATCAAAGCCGATCCGCGAATTATGCTGGATGCCGGCGCAGTGGCTAAAGGACAAGCCTGCGATGTGGTGGCCGGAGTGCTGGCGAAGAACGGTTGCAAAAACTATCTGGTGGAGATCGGAGGCGAAATCGTCTGCCGTGGCGTGAACGCCAAAGGTGACAAATGGCATGTAGGCATCACCAAACCCGCCGACGACATCACCGGCCGGCAGTCGGAGTTGCAAGAGATCATCGCAGTCTCTGACATTTGTATGGCCACCAGCGGAAACTATCGCAATTTCTACTACGACGGCGAGCAGAAACGCAGCCACACCATTGACCCGCGTACCGGCAGTCCTGTGCAGCACTCGCTGCTGAGTGCCACCGTGATCAGCAACACCTGTATGCGCGCTGACGCACTGGCTACCGCTTGTATGGTGCTCGGAGCGGAAAAAGCCAAGGAGATGATCGAGCGTTCCGGAGACGCAGAATGTTACCTGATTATAGCCAAAGGCGACTCAACTGAGGTAATTACCTCCGAAAAATGGGAAGAAAGATTGCAAAAGTAAAAAAAATTTGCATATTTACAAAAAAAATTGTACCTTTGCAGGCTCATTTCGTTAGGATGAAGAAAAAAGGACTGTTCATATTACTTTTATCGGTCTTGCTCTCCGGCTGCGGTGAATACCAGAAACTGTTGAAATCACGCGACCCCGAGGAGAAATATCAGGCGGCGTTGCGGTATTTCAACAACAAGCAGTACGTGAAAGCCCAGACGCTGCTGGACGACGTCTCCACCTACTACAAAGGTACCGAGCGTTCCGAGGACGTGCTGGCTTACCTCTCACGCTGCTACATGGGACAGAAAGACTACGCTTCGGCTACCGAGTACTACCGCGCCTATACCCGCAATTATCCCAAAGGCAAATACGCTACCGAGGCCTATTTCCAGCTTGGTCATTGCCAATATCTGGATAGTCCCGATCCGCGTTTGGAGCAAGAGATAACCCGCAACGCCATCGAGGCATTCACCCAATTTGTGGAACTATTCCCTGAGAGTCCGTACGCCGGACAGGCCTACCAGGAGATGAGCGAGATGTACGACAAACTGGCGCTGAAAGAGCTCTACAACGCACGCTTGTACTACAATCTGGGCACCTACCTCGGCAACAACTACCTCAGTTGCGAGATCGTCAGCAAGAATGCGCTCAAGAACTACCCGAGCAACAAATACCAGGAGGATTTCAGTTGGCTGATCCTGCAAGCCAAATACCAGCAGATGATCAACTCGTTTGAGAACCTCAAACTCGACCGCGCACGCGAAACACAGGACGAGTACTACAATTTTATCACCGAATTTCCCAACTCGCGCCACCGCAAGGAAGCGGACAAAATGATGGTGCAAGTACGCAAGGTGACGAACGAATAAATGATTAAATTGTAAATGACCAAATTGTAAATAATTAAATCGTAAATAGTTTTATGGATTACAAAAATTCAAAAGCACCGCGCAACACAGTAACCCGCGACATTAACCAACTGACCGAACCGGTCGGAAACGTGTATGAGACAGTAGCTATCATCGCCAAACGTGCCAACCAGATCAGCACGGGCATGAAGAAAGAACTCGATGCCAAGCTGCAGGATTTCTCTATTCCCCAGGACTCGCTTGAGGAGACTTTCGAGAACAAAGAGCAGATTGAGATCAGCCGCCAGTACGAGCGTCTGCCGAAAGCTACACTCATGGCTACCCAGGAGTTTATCGACGGCGACTTGGTTTACCGCACCGGCAACCGCGACGAAGCTCTGAAGTAAGTTGACAATTGACAATTGACAATTCAGGGGAAGCACATATTAATAGGTATTAGCGGCGGGATAGCAGCCTACAAAATTCCCGAACTCATCCGCCTTTTCACCAAGGCAGGCGCCGAAGTACGCGTGACGACCACTCGTCACGCGTTGGAGTTTGTTACGGAAATGACTCTTCAGACACTCTCCGGTCATAGCGTCTATTCGGATGTGTTTGCTGCCATCAACGAGCACGCCACCGAGCATATTTCTTTGCCCGAATGGGCGGATGTAATGCTCGTGGCGCCCGCTACCGCCAATGTGCTTGCCAAAACAGCAGCCGGCATAGCCGACGACGCCCTCACTACCACGCTCTGTTCGTGCGCAGCACGCAAACCGGTAGTGCTGGCTCCGGCTATGAACGACAAGATGTGGGAGAACCCCGCCACCCAAAAAGCGATTGCCACCCTCCGCTCGTGGGAGCATTTCACCGTGCTGGAGCCGGATACAGGCGCGCTGGCGTGCGGCACCAGCGGCAAAGGGCGAATGCCGGAGATTGATTTTCTGTTCGAGGCCGTTCAGGATGTGCTGACACCTAAGACCTTGACGGGCAGACATATTCTCATCACAGCCGGCCCGACCCAGGAGAAAATCGACCCTGTGCGCTACCTCAGCAACTACTCCACCGGCAAAATGGGTTTTGCCCTCGCGCGCGAATGTGTCCGCCGAGGAGCAGAAGTGTCGCTCGTCAGCGGTCCTACCACCGAGCACATTCATGACATTGACGGACGCGTTCACCGCATGGACGTACAAACCGCCCAAGAGATGTACAAGGCTGCCACAAGTGTCTGGCCAGAAGCCGACACCGCCATCCTCTGCGCTGCCGTGGCGGATTTCACGCCGTCGGAAGAGGCTTCCGAGAAAATCAAGAAACAACCCGGGCAGGACCACATGACGCTTGCCCTGCGCACCACGCCGGACATAGCAGCAACACTGGGTGCAAGCAAACAAAAAGGGCAACGCCTGATCGGCTTTGCCCTGGAGACTCAAAACGAGCAAACCAATGCGCTTCGCAAACTCACAAGCAAGCACATGGATGCTATTATCCTCAATTCTTTGCGCGACAAAGGAGCCGGTTTTGGAACCGACACGAATCGCGTCACTATTCTTACTGCCGACGGCGACCATTCTACCCTGCCCCTTCAGAGCAAGGCAGACATAGCCGCAGGCATCATCGACGCACTTATTTGAAGATACCGAAGAAGCCTTTCTTTTTAGACTCTTCTTTTTCTTCTGCCTCAACAGCCTGAGAGGCTTCCGCCACTTCTGCCGGCTCGGGTTTCCACTCGGGTCGCTCTTCGATGTCACCCAACTGCTCCTGCACGTAGCCGATCACATCTTTCAGTCCCTCAGTGAAACGTGCAAAATCTTCTTTGTAAAGAAACAGTTTGTGCTTCTCGAAGGAGGGTTGCTCGTCCTCACCCGCCTGGCGGCGTTTGCTCTCCGTTATACAGAGATACAAATCCTCGTTACGCGCTTTGCGTACATCCAGATAGTAAATTCGCTTGCCGGCTTTTACGGAACGGCTGTACACAATTTCCGGCTCTTTACGCTCTTCAAACTTCCGATTTTCCATACTAAAATTATTTTTTGTATAAATTCGCTGCAAAATTACTACTTTTTTTGCAAATACCAAAATTTTTTTGTAACTTTGCGCACAATTTTAGTTGCGCGTGCAATATACGCGCCCGTACATATACAATAATGATAAACAGAACAATGGTGCGAACCCGTGTGATACAAACACTGTTCGCGTACTACAAAGACCCGGGCAGAACGCCCCTTACAGCTCGCAAAGAACTATTAAAAAGTTTTGCCGACACGTATGATTTGTATTTTACTCTATTGGATTTCGCCAATAGCCTGACCGCTTATGCCCAGCAACAGTTGGAGGAACAGGCGGCTCGCGCGCGAGCCACCCACCGCGAATGGCACCCCAACCGCAGGTTTGTGGAGAACCAGCTGGCGCAGCAGTTGTTTGACAACCGCGCGTTGCGCGCACGAATCCAAGAGCAGAACCTCAGTTGGGATAGTGGTATGCCGGCAGTCAGCGCTGTGTACAAACAGTTGCAGGACTGTGATTTCTACCGCGCCTATATGGCTGCGCCCGAGTGCAGCTACGACGACGACAAAATGGTTTGGCGCAAGATCTACCAGAACCTTCTCCCCGAGAACGAGAATCTGAGCGAAGCTTTGGACGAGATGGAAGTAGTCCTCGACAAAGCCAATTGGACCACTGACATGGATGTGGTGCTCAGCTATGTGGTTAAGACGATCAAACGCTTCAACCAGAACAGCACACCATCCACCGAGCTGCTGCCTATGTTTGACGAAGAGTCCGAGTTGCGCTTCGCTACAGACCTGCTGGACAAAGCCATCCGCGAACACAGCCAGTTTGAAGAACTGATCAACACCCACCTCAAGGGTTGGGAAGCCGACCGTATAGCCGACATGGACCGCGTGATCCTTGAGGCGGCTCTGGCGGAGATAACTGAGTTTGACAATATTGCTATCTCCGTTTCCATGAACGAATATATCGAACTGGCAAAGGAGTATTCCGGAGACAAGAGTTACCAGTTTATCAACGGTATTCTCAACGAGATCCTGCGTGATATGAAGGAGGACAACAGCCTTCTCAAAGCGTCAACCCTGAGATAATCCACGGAATAATAACCAATAAAACAATACATTTTTATGCTTAATTTCATTTTATTGCAGGCCGAGGCAGGTGCTGCACAACAAGGAAGCCAGTGGTC
The DNA here is from genome assembly GCA_900319645.1 of uncultured Bacteroidales bacterium. GTDB lineage: Bacteria > Bacteroidota > Bacteroidia > Bacteroidales > Paludibacteraceae > Colicola. Next base: position 13,582 of record ONPG01000001.1, on the reverse strand, counting down.
GTTTTGGATTATGATGATCCTGATCTTCGTAGTCTTCTATTTCTTCATGATCCGTCCCCAGACCAAGAAACAAAAAGAACTTCAGCAGCAACGTGAAGCAATGAAAAAAGGAGACAAAGTAGTAACCGCAGGCGGTATATACGGCGAGATCAAAGAGGTACAGGATACCACTTTCATCATCACGATCGCCAAGGATGTGACTATCAAAGTAAGCAAAGATAGCGTTTATGCTGACGCCTCCGAGGCACAGGCTCAGCAGAAATAAATGCGTCACAGACACGTTATAGACCATGAGAAAAACTCCGAAAATAGAGTGGCGCGAGGTGATGACGTTCGCACTGTTTGTAGTGCTGGCGGCTATCATTTGGTACGGGCATGCCATGCAATCCGCACGCAATACCCGTGTACCGGTTCTCGTGTCCTATAACGGAGTGGCGGGAACAATCTCTTTCGGAGGCACCGGATTGCCGGATACCATAATGGTTGAGATTCGCGATGCCGGCGCACGACTGGCAGCCTACCACCGCGAACCGCTCCGTCTCTCCATCGATTTGCACGCGTATATCCACGGAGAGAAAGGAACATTGCATATTCCTTCGGACGCTCTCAGACGCAGTATCAGCGACTTGCTGCAAGGCACCAGCCGGCTCATTGAGATTGCGCCCGAAGAGATCAACTGCGCATACTACACCGAGCAGGAGAAAACCGTTCCGCTCGCGGTAGCCAACGACTGGCGGCCTGCGCCTGAATACCAACCGGTCGGACGCCCAACTCTCGCGCGCACGAATATAAAAATATATGGTGACTCGAGACATCTGGAGGCGATAGACACGATTTATACGAAGCCGGTTGGCCGCACAGATCTCATGGACACGACCCGTCTCCGCTTGGCTTTGGCGTTGCCGAGGAATATCCGCGCAAGTGTTGACAGCGTAGATGTCCGTATCGTCACAGAGCGGTTCACGGAGAAGAAAATGATTATCCCTATCCGCGTGGAAGGCGTGCCGGAAGGCTACCACATCCGTATTTTCCCGAGGGAAGTGGAAGTGACCGTACGCGTGGGAATCAGCCATTTTGCGCAGGTTAGCAACGAGCACATCCGTGCCGTATGCAGCTATTCTCCCGACATGAAAGAGAAACTGGATGTAAATCTGATTTATAAAAACCCCTATATCACTACCGCCTGGGCCTATCCGGGTGTAGTAGAATTTTTGTTGGAGCAATGAAAAAGATTCAAATGGTTGACCTGCAAACGCAGTATCAACACATCAAACAAGAGATTGACGCAGGTATTCAGGAGGTGATTGACTCCGCTGCGTTCATCAAAGGAAAGAAAGTAACGGATTTCCAAGCACACTTGGAGCAATACACCGGCGCCAAGCATGTGATACCAGTCGGCAACGGCACTGATGCCTTGCAGATAGCGCTGATGGGACTTGGTTTGAAAGCCGGAGACGAAGTGATCACTCCTACCTTCACGTTTATTGCCACTGCCGAAGTGGTGGCATTGTTAGGCCTGACTCCGGTTGTAGTGGACGTGGACTGGGAGACGATGAATATGGATCTTGAGTCCGTACGCCGCGCTATCACGCCACGCACCAAAGCCATCGTGCCTGTCCATCTGTTCGGCCAATGCGCCGACATGGAGCCACTCATGCAACTGGCACAGGAGCACCACCTCTACGTAGTGGAGGACGCGTGTCAGGCTATCGGTGCGAGATATACTTTCTCCAACGGCGAGACCAAGCAGGCGGGCACTATCGGTCACATCGGCTGCACCAGTTTCTTCCCCTCGAAAAATCTGGGTTGCTACGGCGACGGCGGTGCTATCTTCACCAACGATGACGAACTGGCAGCGCGCATGCGCGCTATCGCCAACCACGGCATGGTCGTTCGCTACCACCACGAAATGATCGGTGTCAACAGCCGTCTGGATAGTATTCAAGCCGCCGTGCTGGACGCTAAACTGCCGCATCTGGACGAGTATATTGCCGCCCGTCAGCGTGCTGCCGCCTGCTACGACAAAGCGTTCGCAGGCAACAGCAAACTGCTAATCCCAGGTCGTCAAAACAACTCCACCCATGTGTTCCACCAATACACACTCCGCGTGGCAGGAGCCGACCGAGACCAGTTGCGTGAACAATTGGCGGAACGCGGAATTCCCGCTATGATATACTATCCCGTTCCGCTGCACCAGCAGAAAGCATATCTCGATCCGCGCTACAAAGACGGTGATTTCCCGGTAGCCGAGAAACTTGCCTCATGCGTGCTCTCGCTGCCTATGCACACCGAGCTGGACGAGGAGCAACTGAACTATATCAGTTCCGCCGTGCTCGAACTCATTAAATGATTGGTGATTGGTAATTGTTAACCGGTAATTTAAAAATCTATGGCTATGCAAAGTTTCGGTCTTAATCAAACGATGACGCAGACAACCAAGTTGTCGCCCACACAGATTCAAGTGATTCGCATGCTCGAACTGCCGTCCATCGAGCTAAGCAAACGTATCAACGAGGAGTTGCAGGAAAATCCGGCGCTCGAAGAAGGACGTGACGAGACCGAACAGACCGGGAGCCTGGACGAGGAGTACGGAGGCTATGGCGAGGAGTACGAGGATGCCGGACACGACCCGCTGCAAAACGAGGATTTTAACTACGAGCAGTACGTGTCGGACGACGAAACGCCGAGTTACATGCTTCGCCAGCAGTACAACCCCGCGGACGAAGACCGCCGCGAAGTGCCTATCATTGGAGGCAGCAGTCTGATTGAGGAACTGAAAGCGCAGATCTACCTGACCAAGATGACCAAACCCCAAAGGCACATAGCCAAATGGGTGCTTGGTAATATTGACGATGACGGCTATCTCAGGCGCACCACGGAGCAACTGGTTGACGATCTGATGTTCCAGGAGCAGATAGAGGTAACCGATCAGGAGATGGAGTCTATTGTGCAGCAAATCAAGCAGTTCGACCCTGCCGGTATTGCCAGTGCCAACCTGCAAGAGTGTCTGCTCACGCAGCTCAAACGCAAGCCGCAGACCGAACCGGTACAACTGGCTACCACGATCCTTAGCCACTATTTCGACGCGTTTTCCAAACACCATTTTGACAAAATCATCCAGCGCATCGGCTGCACCAACGAGGCGTTCCAGCAGGCAGTACAAGAGATTATCCACCTCAACCAGAAACCCGCCAACGCCTTCACCGGCTCGGTTTACGAGACGCAACGCGAGACCATTATTCCGGATTTCACCATTGAGAACCGCGATGACGAACTGTTTGTCGTCCTCAACACGGGCGATATCCCTGAGTTGCATGTGAGCCGCGAATACAGCGACATGCTCGCCAACTACAGCGCGATGCCGCAGAACGCCGAGACACGCCAGGCAGCGCAGTTCATCCGCTCCAAACTGGATGCCGCTAAATGGTTTATCGATGCAATTCATCAGCGCAACGAGACGCTCATGAAAACGATGACAGCTATTCTCAAGTTCCAATACGATTTCTTTTTGGATGGCGAGGAAACCAGCCTCAAACCAATGATTTTGCAGGACATCTCCGACCGCACCGGCTACGATGTATCCACTATCTCGCGCGTGAGCAACAGCAAGTACGTAGAGACACGGTTCGGTATCTACCCGCTCAAATACTTCTTCTCCGAATCGATGACCAACAGCGACGGAGATGAGGTTTCCACACGTGAGATCAAAAAAATCCTGCAGGAACTGGTGGACGGTGAGGACAAACGTACTCCGCTGACCGACGAGCAACTGGTGGACGCTCTGCGCGAACATGGTTACCCCATTGCGCGGCGCACAGTTGCCAAATACCGCGATATACTCGGAATTCCTGTAGCTCGACTTCGCAAAACACTGTGAGACATTTTCTGAACATAGTATCCCAGATCTTGAGCATTGTACTCTATCCTCTGTTTGTGCCCACCTACGGAATGGCGCTCTTCAGCTATGCCTACTCCACTCCGGAGCACCCGGTACCGCTTATCTGGACACTGGTGGCGGTCCTCGGTACGCTGCTCCTGACGTGCATCCTGCCGGCTACGGCTATCTGGACGCTTGTCCGCAAAGGCAAAGTGAGCAGCATGCAGATTTTTAACGCGCGCGAGCGCACGTATCCTTATATGTATGCGGCGCTGGGGTTTTGTTTCTGGACCTACCTGCTGGTTTCTATTCTTCACGTGCCCTTCTATATCGGGACGGTGGCGGTCGGCGCCACCGTAGCTATCGGGCTGGTGACGGTAATCAACCATTGGTGGAAAATCAGCGCACACCTGACCGGATTCGGCGGCTTGTTCGGCGGAGTATTGAGTTTTTGCATGGGCATAGGGGCTATACCGACGTGGCCGATGCTGGCAGTATGGCTGGCGGCCTCGCTGATACTCATGTGCGCACGGCTTTATCTTAATGCCCACACGCCCGCACAGGTGGTGGCTGGATGGCTGTTGGGAATCATGTGTACTTTCCTGCCTTACGCGATTATCTGTTATGTGCTTTAAACGGCTATATATTCTCCTTGTGGCAGTCTTGCTGTCGCTTACACTCTGCGCACAAACGCTGAGCGAGGAGGCACGTATATCGTTGCTTACCTGCTCACCTGGCGAGGAACTCTACGCGCGCTACGGACACACGGCGCTGCGCATTTGCGACCCGCAGAACGACATGGATATCACGTTCAACTACGGCATTTTTGATTTCAACACTGACCATTTCTATTGGAAATTTGTCCGTGGCGAGACGTGGTATGAGTTGGGGGCTGCGCCCTATTGGTGGTTCATGCGCGAGTACGAAGAGACGCAACGACCTGTTTATGAGCAGGTTCTCCGTCTTTCGCAGGAAGACAAGCAACTGGTTTGGGACGCTTTAGCGGAGAACTACCGCCCCGCCAACCGCAAATATCTGTATAATTTTGTTTTTGACAACTGTGCCACGCGCCCTTACTTTATTCTGATGGAGGTGCTCAGCCGCGGTGGCAAGAAGAGACCTCAGTCACTTTATCAGGGCGCCGAGGGCAAAACCTACCGCGAGTTTATCCGTCACTATACACCCAAAGGCTCTTGGGCGGATTTCGGGATCAACCTGTTGTTCGGTCCGAAAGCCGACCGACCGATGGCAGGCGAACAGCGGCTATTTCTGCCGGAGGAACTGATGTTCTACCTCAGCGAAGCCCGCTACGCGGACGGTACGTCGCTCATTGAGTCGGAGCACATTGCGCCTTTCGCCATCGCGCCTGTACCTTGGTATAAGACCAGTTATGCCGGCTTGGCGCTCCTTTTTGTGCTGCTCGCCACCTTGTCGGTCTATGACCGCAAAAGGGGCAAACGCAGCCGTTGGGCAGATGGTATCTTGTATGTCATCTACGCGTTGCTGCTGCTCATCGTGACGTTCCTCACATTTTTCTCTTGCCATCCGCTGGTAGGATTCGGATGGCGTTTACTGATTATTCCTTTCATTCATTTATGCGCAAGACTTATCTATATAGTACGCTGATACTCAGCCTTTTCTCATTAAGCATTGCCGCTTCGTCCCGTTTAACCGTGGTTGCCGTGGTGGACGGTCTCGACAGCGACAATTTAGCTATGCTTCGCCCTTATTGGCAGAAAGGCGGACTCCGCACGCTGAGCGAAGAGGCCTACCAGACCTCTGTTGCTTTTCCGCATGAGGTCTATGGCGGCAACGAAACAACCGCTACGCTTATGACAGGAACGACGCCGGACCGACACGGCTATACGATGGATCGATATTTTCTGCGCCGTGACCGTCTGCTGCATGGGATGCTGGAGGACGAATCGGCGAAAGGTATCGGCACCTCGCTCTGCCTGTCAGCGAAAGCACTGCTGAGCCGCACCCTGAGCGACCGGATGCGTCTGCTCTCGCCTGCCGCTAAGATCTACGCAGTAGGTATTCAGCCCGAAACAACGGTTCTGATGGCAGGTCACGCAGCCAACGCGTGCTGCTGGCTCGATTGCGAGGCACAGCAGTGGGTGGCGTCGTCGGCGTATAGCGAAGGACTGCCCTCCGCTGCCTACGAACAGAATAGCAACATGCGTATTCCTACCCTCGCGGCACGTCAATGGACACCCCGAATGGATATCCCAACCTATTCGTGCCCTACTCCGCAGGAGCAGAAAAAAGGATTCTCCTACGAGGTCGCACCTGTGCTGGCCTACACGCCGACGGCGAACACGCTGGTCATCGAACTGGCACTGGCCTTGCAGCAATCCGAGCGTCTGGGCGTGGACGCGCAGCCGGATCTCCTCCTGCTGCAACTCAACTCGCTCAGTCCCAAAGCCACCAGCGACCGGATTGCCTCGGCGGAACACGAGGACATGTATCTCTGGCTCAATCAGGACTTAGGCTATCTCATGGAGCAGCTCGACCGCCGTATAGGACGCGAGAACTACCAACTTCTGGTAGTAGGCAGACCGATGTTGGGCACCGATGCGCAGACGCTTGCTGACCTGCACATGCCCATCCAGTATTTCAATGTGGACCGGGCAGCGGCTCTTACCGGCACCTATCTCATGGCTATCTACGGTCACGAGCGATGGGTGGACGGAGGCTACGGACAGTCGGTCTATCTCAACCGGACGCTGATCGAGCAAAAACGCCTCAACCTGGAAACCATCCAGCGTCAAGTAGCCAATTTCCTCATGGATTTCGAGGGGGTGCAGATAGCCCTGCCAGCCCACGAAGCCCTGCTCTACCCGCCCTTGGCTTCTACGCTCAGCAAGCGCCATATGGGAGACGTGGTGTTTATGCTCCAGCCTGGATGGCAACTCATGCAAAACGACTCGCAGACCATCGACCGGGTCACAGACGAGCGCCCCACCTCGCCGTTGCTCTACTGGTCGGGCACACTGCGGCCTATGCCGCAAGGCAAGATCGATGCCACCGGACTCATCAACCTGTTGTTTGAATAAACGACGGTAAATGAGCAAATGAGCAAATGAAAAAATGACTAATTAAGTAAACAGAAATAAAAATATGCTTTTTTACGAAATCAAAGTAAACTACGAACGCCAGACCGGCGAAGACAACCCCAGTAAAGCCAAAGAGACTTACCTCGTTGAGGGATTCACTCCCGCAGACGTGGAGAAGCGTCTCATGGACGAGATCAAACCCTTTATCTTCGGCGACTGCGAAGTGCCGAGCTGCAAGAAAGTGCAGTTCTTCGATATCTTCCCCAATGACGGCGGTGAGTACTGGTACAAAGGCCGCGTGGAGATGATTACCATCGACGGTGACAAAGAGACCCGCAAAGCCGTCTCCGTCCTGGTGCAAGCCAGCATGTTGGACGACGCTGTGCATGCACTCAAACAGTTCCTCGGCTCCTACGACTGCGAGATTATCTCCGTCGCCAAATCGCCAATCATGGATGTTATTCGCGCTGTGAACTAATGCTGCAGTTTGATATACGAGCCATATTAAAAAGCAAAGCACCCAACGCCAAAGTGCCGGAGTTTCTGATCCGCTATCTGGAGCGTATCACGCACATTCAGGAGATGAATGCGTTCCTCCGCAAATATCCGGACAAGAAAAACTACGAGTTTATCGATCTGGTGGTCTCGGAGGAACTGGGTTGCTCGGCTTCCATTGAGGGGATCGAACATATCCCCACCGACAACAGGCCTGTGATCTTCGTCAGCAATCACCCGCTCGGCGGATTAGATGGCATGATTATCGCCCAAATGATTCACCGCAGCCGTGCTAACCAACGCGAACTGAAAGTGATTGTCAACGAGTTGCTGATGTTCATGGAGCCGATAGCCGGTCTGTGGGCACCGGTGAGCAAGACCAGCCGTCTCAGCCGCGAACAAGTGGAGCAGCAGAAACAAATGTGGGAATCGCAAACCGATGTGCTCACCTTCCCTGCCGGAGCGTGCAGCCGACTCCAACGCATCAACCATCGTTGGGAGATACAGGACCTCAAATGGCAGAAGAACTTTGTCCAGCGCGCACGCGAATATCAGCGCGACGTGGTGCCTATCTATTTCGAGGGCAAGAACAGCCGGTTCTTCTACGTGCTGGCACTCCTGCGCAAATGGCTGGGAATCAAACTGAATATAGAAATGCTCTATCTGGTGGACGAGATGTACGGCGCACACGGCAAACATTTCCGTGTACACGTACTGCCGCCCATACCTTACACTACTTTCGACAACAGCCGTACCCCGTCGGAATGGGCGGAGTATGTAAAAAACAAAGTCTATGAAACCAATCATACCACCTGTTGAGACCCATCTGTTGCTTTCGGAACTGGAGGGACATCTGCTCCGTCCGAGCAACAAAGCGGGCAACCTCATTTATGACATTACCGCGCACGAGTGCCCGAACGTCATGCGCGAGATAGCACGCCTGCGCGAGATCAGTTATCGCAATGGAGGAGGTGCTACCGGCGAAGAGATGGACATGGATGACATGGATACCATGGCTCGTCCCTACCACCAACTCATCGTTTGGGATCCTGACCATCAGCAGATAGCCGGAGGCTACCGTTACCTTCTCGGCTCGGAAGCAGAACTGCGACCGAACGAAGAAGGGGAAATGCAGCCCTATATCACTTCCGCCCACCTGTTCCACTACTCCGAGCGCTTTATCCGCGAGTACCTGCCCAACACCATTGAGTTCGGCAGAGCGTTTGTCCAGCCGATGTACCAGACACGCGAGATGGGCGTCAAAGCCCTCTTTGCGCTGGATAACATCTGGGACGGTATCGGCGCACTCATGCACAACCATCCCGCCTTGCGCTATATGATCGGCAAGGTGACTATCTATCCGGATTACAACGCCACCGCCCGCGAACTGATATATAATTATCTGGACCGCTATCACCGTGGCGAACAAGGATTGTTCGCTCCGTATCAACCGCTGGCGATCGAGAAACTGGACATCGACCCGTTTGAGGGCAACGACCCGCAGGAGAACTACCACATTCTCCAACGCGCTGTGCGCGAACAGGGAGCCGTCATACCGCCTATGTTCTCCGCCTATCTCAATATCACCAACGACCTGATGTTCTTCGGAAACGCCATCAACGACGAGCTCGCCAATGTCTATGAGACAGGCATTATGGTGGACCTGGAAACGGTGTACGAAGACAAAAAACAACGCTATATCACGCCGTACATACAATGGTTGCAGAACAAATAAAAGCTATCCGCACGTATATACCCGAAGGGCTTACATTAGTCTGTGTCAGCAAGTTCCACCCCGTAGAAGCTATCCGCGAAGCGTACGAAGCCGGAGAACGACATTTCGGCGAGAGCCGCGTGCAGGAGCTGCAAGAGAAAGTGCCGGTTCTGCCGTCCGACATCTGCTGGCATTTTATCGGTCACCTGCAAACCAACAAAGTGCGTGACCTGCTGAAACTGCGTCCCTATCTGATTGAGAGCGTGGACTCCCTGCGTCTCCTCAAAGCCCTCAACGACGAGGCAGCCAAACAAGGCTACGTGCAGGACATCCTGCTGGAGTTGCACGTGGCGCGCGAAGAGACCAAAACGGGTTTCACGCCCGAGGAGATAACGTCCTTGTTCGCCAACCGCTTGCAGGACGAATACACGCACATCCGCGTGCGCGGACTCATGACAATGGCTACCAACACGGACGACGAGACCGAGATCCGCCGCTGTTTCCTGACCGCCCAAAGCCTGTACGACCGGCTTAAAGCCAATAGCCAACAGCCAATAGCCGTTCTCTCCATGGGCATGAGCGACGACTACAGAATCGCTATCGAGTGCGGCTCCACCTCCGTCCGTATCGGCTCCGCTATCTTCGGCGAACGCAGTCAGACCGGTAGGTCAGACCACCCGACCCCAACGCCAATGCCAACGCCAATGCCAAAAGCCTTCTTCTTCGACATGGACGGCACCCTCTTCAACTCGATGCCGGTGCACGCCGTGGCGTGGAAAGAGACGATGCGCAAGCACGGACTGGAGTTTGACGAACAAGCCACCTATATCAACGAAGGTCGCACCGGAGAAGATGTCATCCGCGAAGCGTTTGATATGAAAGGTGAGCAAGTCTCTTTGGAAGAGATCAAAGCGATCTATCACGAGAAGACCGAGGCGTTTCGCCGGATGTGTCCCAACGGAGCAGAGCCGGTGGAGGGCGTACCCGAACTGTTGGCTTTGCTGCAGAGCCGCGGCGTGGAGTGCTGGATCGTGACGGGTAGCGGTCAGCAGTCGTTGCTCAACCAACTCAACCGCTCTTTCCCGGGTGTCTTCACCCGCGAAAGGATGATTACCGCGCTGGATGTCACCCACGGCAAACCCGATCCCGAACCCTATCTCAAAGCCTGGGAACGCTCCGGCTACCGCAAGGACGAGTGCTGTGTCGTGGAGAACGCACCATTAGGTGTCCGTTCCGGCAAAGCCGCCGGACTCTTCACCATCGCCGTCAACACCGGTCTCCTACCCGACGAGCTCCTTGCCGCCGAAGGTGCCGACCTCATCTTCCCAGACATGCACGCACTGATTAGGAAACTGAAAAGTTCGGAGTGAAAACGTCAAAAAGTTCGGAGTGGAATTATCAAAAAGTTCGGAATGAAATCGTCAAAAAGTTCGGAGTAAAAACGCAAAAAAGTTCGGAATTATTTGCATATGTCAGAAAAAAGCTGTATCTTTGCAGCGGATTTTTAATCAAGGCACATGTGTGCCGAGAAAAAATACACATTAGCAGATTTTTAATCAAGGCACATGTGTGCCGAGAAAAAATACACATTAGCGGATTTTTAAACGAATCAATATGAAATATCTCGAACGAATAGGTGACGAACTGTTAAAACGCAAATTGCGCAGTAGTGCGGCAGTACTGATCGAAGGTCCCAAATGGTGTGGCAAAACATCCATGGGAGCTCAATTGGCCAAGAGTATCGTGTATATCCAGAACCCGGATAAACGCGCCATGTATCGCAAGATAGCGGACACGCAGCCTTCATTATTATTGGAAGGAGAAACTCCTCACATGTTAGATGAATGGCAGACGATTCCTGTTTTGTGGGATGCAGTGCGCTTTGCCGCAGACCAACGCCAGGAAATGAACCAGTTTATCCTTACCGGTTCGGCAACTCCTATTGATGGCGATGAGAATGGCGAGATGGAGCACACAGGAACAGGTCGTATAGCGCGACTTCGTATGCGTCCAATGAGCCTTTGGGAATCCAAAGAATCTCGCGGACAAGTATCGCTGCAGGCATTGTTCGACGGTACGCAAGAGATGGGGTTATATGAGAATCCGTTAACGCTAAAGGACTTAGCGTTCGTCATGTGCCGTGGAGGTTGGCCGGGTGCCTTAGGATTGGAAGAAGAGGACGCATTAGAAGTGGCTATTAACTTGGTGGACGAGTTGATAAATACAGATGTGAATCGTGTAGATGGCACAGAGAAAAATCCGGATAGAGTGCGTGCGGTATTACGCAGTTACGCGCGCAATATCTCCACAATGGCTTCTGCCAGCACCATTATGGCAGATGTGAAAGCAAACGATATTTCCATAACCGATAAGACGTTAACCAACTATCTGACCGCGTTGCGCCGTTTGTTCGTTGTAGAGGATGCCAAAGCATGGCAACCATCCTTGCGGAGCAAAACAGGTATCCGTACATCAGACAAGCGTCATTTTGTAGATACCAGTATTGCAACGGCTGTACTGGAGTTAAATCCCAAAAGCATTTTGGATGACTTTAATTTATTTGGATTCCTATTTGAAGATTTCTGCCTGCGCGACATGCGCGTATATACGGAGCCATTAAGAGGCACGGTTTTTCACTACCACGACAACTCAGAGTTGGAGTCTGATTTGATTATCCGCCTTCATGATGGTCGCTGGGCAGCAGTGGAAGTCAAGACAGGAAGTAAAGAGATCGAGGATGCCGCAGATAATTTGATTACATTGTCCCGGACAGTAGATACCTCTAAGATTGGCGAACCAGCCTTCTTGATGGTTCTGACAGCCGGTCAGTATGCGTATCGCCGGGACGATGGCGTCTATGTAGTGCCAATCGGGTGCTTGAAACCTTAACAGGAAACTGAAAGGGGAAAACAAAAAAGTTCGGAGTGAAAATTATCCAAAAATTATTTATATAGGTCAACCATACAGTGAAGCAGATCGTGCCTGTACGGCAAAGAATTAAAGAAAACAAAGAAAGAGGCGAAGCACCGTCAAAGTGCTCCGCCTCTTGCGATACGGATAGCCTAGAGGCTATGATTTATTTCTCAGACACTCTCTTTCCCGTCACATCATACATCTCGCCGTTAGGACGGATGATGTACAGAATACCGTTGATGAGGATTTTGCGGTATCCGCCAAGCGTGGCGGATGCCTCGATTTCCTCCACGCCCTCCGCGGCATTGAGCTGTATTACATACGGTTCCCACGGGGTGCCGATATGGTTGTCGGAGACGAAAGTAAGGGTCTTGTCTATTACTCTCTCTTCACCGTTGATGACAGTACGGAGCTCCATCGGCTGGCCTGCACCGTCGCCGGCAATGACGAGATAATAGAGGCTGTCGGTATGCGCACGGACGGCACCGCGGCACTCTCCGCCGATAAATGCCGCTATCTCGCAGGTATCCACTACCGCCTCGCCGTCCATGAGACGAATCGTCATCGTCATGTTGGAGGGGTAAGCGGTGTAAGACCGCTGGGCATTTACCATTTGGTCATTTACCATTTGGTCATTTGGCATTTTCGCCATCAGCTTGCGCTGGATGCGGCGGATGTTTTCCGCCTTAGCCGTGCTGTCGGTGCTGTAATAGAGGTAGCCGTGTCCGGGTTCGAGCGCGGTGAGCGTGCCTTCCCAGCCGTAGATGTCATAGACGGAAACGCCTGTCTGCGACTTGATGATGTCGCCTTCCTTGGGCTGCACGCCCGCAAGGGCTTCGTCCACCACCATGGTTGACAGCGGCGTATAAGGCAGCCAGTTCCAACCCTGCTCTATTAGTACTTCCATCGAGTCGGAAGGCAGCCGCTTGCCGCTAACGGAGAGCTGCGGGTCGAGGGTGGCGTTCGCCGTCTTGGTCGTACGCAGGATACGCAGTTTGTACATCCGGTTCACCGCAAGCTTGAGCGGACCGTTGAAGGTAGAGCCGGAGCTCTGGCTGAAGGTTTCCTGATCCTTGACAAGCACGTTCCAACCCTTGTATTGCGGCGTGAAGACGAGGTCGCAGTACTCGGACGGCGGCTCTACGCCGAAGGCGATCCAGTTCCAGTTCTCGTGTACAGGAATGAGTTGCTCCACGCGGTCGGACTTGGTCCAGATAGCCGGTGTGTTGAAGGAGCCAAGCATGGCGTTTTGCCGGAAGAGGAGCGGGGCGTTAGCGGAGGCGGCAATACCATTGCCACCGGTTATATTAACGGATGCCATCGTATCGGCAACGGATGCTCCTGCATCCGGCAGCTGTATATTCGCATCGGTATAGGCGATGCCTTTGGAGGCATCCCAGATACGGAAGGAGATGGGTTGGTTCCGGTCGGCGTCGGGGGTGTCGGAGCCGTAGATGATCAGGGTCTCGTACGCCGCGCCGCGTATCTTCTTCGGTGCAGCCACGCCGCGGCACTCGCCGCCGA
>ONPG01000039.1:1122-7659 GCA_900319645.1 uncultured Bacteroidales bacterium | reverse complement strand
ACGCTGCCCAAGTCCATGCCCTGCCGCCTGCAGGTGGCCAAAGCGGGACACACCTTCACCAACGACGGATGGCTGTTCGTCACAGAGGGCGATACGACTTTCTCGCTCGTCAAAGCGCTCGACGGCGTACGCTTCTATGACCGCACCAAGGTGCGCCTCGTAGGTCGCGTAGCCGGTGGCCTGGACCAGCAAGCCCTGCCACCTGCTCTGGGATTTGGTACGAACAACCTCGGTGATAACCTGCAACTCGTGCTCCAACTCGAAGGCGACAACACCGCCCATATCGTGCATAACCCTGATGACCTGACGCAAGACACGCTGCATTTCACCGTAGATAGCACGCAGATCATCTACGAGCAGAAACGCATCATTATCCGTCCGAACATACGCAGTGGTGAATACGCGGTGGATCTCTTCCCCGTGAAGTACAAAGTGACGCAAGCCACCGCTACGGGATATGCCACGCTGCTGGATGTGCAGGCGGGCGTGCCGACATTCGACCTGACGAATGCGCCGCTGACCGTGCTCACCTCCGACTCGATGGGGCGCCATGCTACCTATAATGCACGCTTCGACCGCATCTACCGCAATCCGATGCAGGTAGGTATGATACAGCTGATGTACGGAATGGCGCAAGACGGAATGGGCGAAGAGAAACTGGGTGTATCCAGTATCGTTGACCAGAGCCATACCGTCCGCTTGTACAGCAAGGACTCGACCGGCACCGTCCAATACCTGTTCGGTCATCCTATCTTCCAGCAGGGACGCACCTACCAGTTCCGCGTGAGCGCGTACGAGGACTATTTCTATAACAATAACAAGTTGAACGCGCGCGACCGCGTACGCCTTAGTGGCGGAACGCTGAAGGTATTCAACGGCTTCAAGTCCGGCAAAAATACGGCAACCGAAACCTATCCCCTGGATGATAAGGGCGAAGCGCTGATTAATGTGGAGGTGGATAACCTCAACCTCATGGCTACCGGCGATAACGCCCTGCGTGCACTCGACCTGTCGGTGGAACGAGAAGGGAGCAACACCGATTATTGCGCCCTGCGCGGTTTTGTGACCGGTAATAATGTCGAGAACGGCGACATACGCGCCATACAATCTGACATCCAAGTCCTGGATATCCTGCGCGACCCGCCGGGAAGCGGCAGTAGCTGCTATCTGGAGAAAGGCGCTACCTATAAGTCCTCCGCTACATTCTCCATTGCCTATAAGATAGGTACGAACTGCGATGCTACCATCGGTACCTCTTACGACCAGTCAGTAGGTGTCATAGCGGTTACCACCTATTCCGGTCTCATCAGCTCTGTGGGCAAATCCTATAAGTTCACCCTGCCGCTTGTGCTGTCCGGAAAATACAGCCGCACCAACACCTGTACTTATACCACTACCGAGAAGATTTCCACCAGTTCCTCCCCGTCCTTCGTCGGTGCATCGGGCGATGTGTTCATCGGCCATACCAACGAGGCGCTGTACGGTACCGTGCGTGCTGTGCGCGTGATTGACGACAGCACCTACCTGCTGCGCCAACCCGCCTTCACAGCCGGGTATTGCAAGGAGGTAGCCTCTGCCATCGGTACCGACGGACGAATATACCACTTTGTCATCGCCAAGGAGACCGTACTCGGCGGAAAGATGGGTACACAGTTCGCCTATACGCAGGACTATATTGCCAACACCTTGATTCCCAAGCTCATCCGCGAACGGAATTCCTTGCTCATTGATGCGCCTGACTCCATTACCGCTCAGAGCATCGCTAACCAACAAGGCAAAGCCGTCTATTGGAACCGTGCTACCAAGGACGACGAGATAGGCACCAAGTATCGCTTTATCACCCCGACGAACAAACCCGACTACAACGAACCCGACCGCATTAGTGCCATCAATGCCGTACTCGTCAAATGGGTGGCTATCCTCGCTACCAATGAGAAGGATAAAGTCACCGCCATCCAGTCCGGCAAGAAAGTGGGCACCTATTCCGTCAGCGGAGGTACCAGCCGCGAATATAGCGAGACCTTCTCCGGCGAGTTCTCCGTGTCCGGTAATGTCTCCTTCGGTATGGATATAGCCAATCTCGGAGGCTTCTTTAACAATGCCGGTAATGCGCTTGTCAATAAAGCAAATGGCGCTACAAATGAATATTTCAAGGCTTTGTCAAAGCTTATTGAGAAATATGCCGCAGGCAATACATACACCGAAGACCAGAATAATAGTACCACCATTGAAGGCAAAGCGGCCGGCACACAATGGAAGACCAAATGGAGTCCGGTGTTAGATTTCTCGTTGGACGGTTCCGGCACATGGGACAACGAAAGCGCATCCCGCAAGATAGGCTTTACCATCGCGCCCGATGGTTTTGCCAATACGACCGTCAGCGTCTATCGCTCCGAGCAGGATTCCCTCTTCCGGAAGAAACTGGCAGAACTCACCAACTTCATTACCCGTCCTACACAGAAAGAGAAATACGGTAGTTTCATCTTCTTCCAGGAGGGTGGAACCAGCCATTGTCCCTACGAAGGCGAAGCACGCACGCAGTGGTATTATCCCGGTCAGTTTGTGCTGGGTAATGCCACCCTGCCGATGGAGAACCCGAAGATTACGCTCGACCAGTACTCTATCAGCAATGTGCCGGCCGACCAATCGGCAGTCTTCCGCCTCACGCTCGTCAACGACAACCTCAATACCGACGGACGACCCGCACGCGGACAGGTGTTTTCGCTCTCGGTGGAACCCCAATCCAACCCCAACGGTGCAATCCTGCTCATCGACGGCGAACCCCTCACTTCCGCTTCGATGCTCACCCTGTACTGCGAACCGGGAGTGCCCATCGTCAAGACTCTGCAGATACAACGGGGTATAGTGGATGACTACGAGGACCTGACGCTGAAGTTGGCCTCCACTACCTGTACCTCTATCAGTGCCTATGCGAAACTATCCGTCCACTATATGCCGGAGTCCTCGCCCGTCAGCATCGCCTA
The DNA here is from genome assembly GCA_900319645.1 of uncultured Bacteroidales bacterium. Lineage (GTDB taxonomy): Bacteria > Bacteroidota > Bacteroidia > Bacteroidales > Paludibacteraceae > Colicola. Next base: position 4,675 of record ONPG01000039.1, on the reverse strand, counting down.
TCCGCGCGATAAATGGGTGATGAATACCCTGTCGGCACGCGACTCGGTAGGCTACTACCTGCCCGTTACCATCGATGGCTTCAATATCCATCATAAGAACTTCGATCATATCGAGTTCCAGTACAAGCTCTCGACGGAGAACAACGATTCCTGGGTAACCCAGTGCTCGTTCTATGCCGACGACAGCCTGTATAACAAGGCGACAGGCAACAAAGCCAAGATAGAGAACGGCCGCATCCAAGCTTTCCGCTTCTACGGCGAGCGCGATCCGAAAGAACTGAACTACGACCTGCGTGCCGTCTCCTACTGCCGCTACGGCTCGGGCTTCGTCAGCAAGGCTTCGCCTGTCATCAGCGGTACGAAAGACACCCGTCCGCCCGTACTGTTCGGCAAGGCAAGTCCCGCCAACGGTATCCTGACGCTCAAGGACAATATATCGATGCGCTTTAGCGAACCCATCGCCGGTAATTGGCTGGACGAGGACAATAACTTCCAGATCCTCGGCGTAACCAACAACACGGGTATCACGCAGACCACCTCGCTCTATTTCGATGGACAGAGCGGTCATTATGCCCGCACGAAAGCAGAGCGCGAACTGTCTCTCACCGACCTGAGTATAGACATGCTCATCAAGCCTTCCGTCAAGGGACGCGAGATGGCACTCTTCTCGCACGGAGACGAGGAGTATAACTTCTCCCTCAGCCTGACCGCCGACAACCGTCTCAAACTGACCGTGGTCGAAGATAACAAAGTGGCAGAGACCAAGCAGTCCAAACCCATGGGTCAGTTGTCTGCTACCGACTTCACACGCGTCATCATGGTGTACGATTCCGAGAAAAAGACGGTGCGCTTTTATGCTGGAACAATGGATATCACGGATAACCCGTCCACGCAATGGTCGCTCATGAACTTTGCCGCTCCCATCATGGTGGGTGCTACTATTGACAGCACCAGCCTCTACCAAGGCAATTTAATGGAATTGCGCGTATGGACCAAAGCCCTAACCCCGGCAGAAATCAGCACTACCCATCTGCGCCGCCTCACCGGATACGAGTACGGACTGCTCGATTATTATCCCATGAACGAGAACAAAGGCTCCGAGCTGTCTGACTTGGCTACCGGCGCAACCCTCTTTGCCCGGGGACTGAGTTGGACGCGTCCGCAAGGCCTGTCGTTGGCTACCAACGGTTCACCCGTGCTGCTGCAACCGACACTCTTCAGCCGTAGCGCAGCCGAAGACTATACGCTGATGTTCTGGTTCCGCAGTAACAATAGCAAGCAAGACTCCGTCTCGCTCTTCGGTACGTCGATGAACGATTCGACCACGATGGAGATAGCGCTGCACGACGGCGAGATTTCGTTCCGGTTCGGCACCGAGCATAAGATGGCTACAGCTAACCTCACCGATGGCAACTGGCATCACTGCGCACTCGTCATCTCCCGTACCTTTAACAACGGTTCGATCGCTATCGACGGCAAGAAAGTGCTCCTCTTCCCCGCACTGGAGACCGGCGCACTCAGCGGTACCAAGATATGGCTCGCCAAAGGAATGAAAGGAAACCTCGACGACGTATGTCTGTTCGAGCAGGCATTGCCGTCCGAACTGGTGAATGAATTCTATCTGCAGTCGCCCAATGGCGAGGAGATGGGATTGATCAACCTGCTTTGTTTCTCCCAGGTAAAGCGCAACTCATCCGGCGTGATGGAACTCGTGTTCACACCCAATAACCAGCGTGTCTTCAAGGACGCCAACGGCAATACGGTGAACAAAGTGCAACCGCTGCTGATGGACGATCTCAGCGCACAGGCGGACAAGAGCAACAGTGCGCCGGTACGTGACCGTGGTCAGCTCACCAAACTGCCCTTCACGTGGAACTACCAGTTGTCCGACCTCATGATCAATATCAAGTCGCAACCGCGCGAGATCAACAAACGTACGATGTACCTCACCGTGCGCGACGTGGAGGACCTCAACGGCAACCGTTTGCAATCGCCCGTGACATGGACGGTATATGTGGACCTCAACAGCGTCATCTGGAATGACCGGAACCACCGCGAGAAACTGACGGACGACGAGCAGACACATCAATTCACGATGGTCATCACCAATACCACCGGCATGACCCGCCAGTTCACCATCGAGAACCTGCCCCAATGGCTCACCGCATCGCCCGCACAAGGTACCCTCGAAGCGGAGGAGAAGAAGACCGTCACTTTCACCATCAAGGCTGCCGAACTCAAGATCGGTACGCACCAGCAGATGATCTACCTCACCGACGATCAGGGCTTGGCTGAACCGCTACTGCTCGAGATAGCCAAGGAGACCGAACCGCCTTACATCGACGTGGATCTGAATCGCTATCCGCTCAATATGTCGCTGTGCGGCAATGTGATCCTGAACAAGACCGACAAGACGATAGTCAACACCACACCCGAGGATTATGTCTTCGCTATATACAACAATGATTGTGTAGGCGCAGCCCATTGCACCGACAATGGCGAACTCTATCTCACGGTTCACGGCAGCGAAAAACTGACTAACAAGCCGATCCGCTTCCAACTGTGGAAAGCCGCTACGGGTAAGGTCTATAACCTCACACCGGATACGCTCGTCCTCTTTGCGCACGGCGCTGTCTATGGTTGCGGCAAGGATGATCCCGTACAACTGCAGGCCGGCGGTAGCGAGATGCAGACTATCGCACTCAATCCGGGATGGAGCTGGATATCTACCTATCTGGATATACCTGCCGCCCTGTCCACGGCGATCACGGCAGAGCAGCCATGGACGGAAGGCGACCTGATCAAGAATCCGGCTACACGCAAGTTCTGCACTTATAGCGAGACTGCAGATAAGTTCGTCGGATCGCTCAAGACCCTCGATTATTGGCAGATGTATATGGTCAATTCGTTCGAGGAGAACAGTATGCACCTGTTTGGCTTTACCCTGCCGGAAGACTCGATGCACATCACGCTGAAAGGTAACGGTCAGTGGAACGCACTGCCTTGTATGTTCAGCCAGGTGATGACGCTGCGCGACGCGATGTCTGACTACTACGACCATGCTTCGACGGGTGACCTGATCAAGGCGCAAAACCGCTTTGCCGTCTTCTCGGATGACGATCGTTGGGTAGGTGACCTCACGGCCCTCACACCGGGCGAAGGATATCTCATGCGCCGCATGGAAGAGGGCACCGTAACGGTGAACTTCTATCCGCATAAAGCATCGGCACCGAAGAAGATAACAGACCGCTTCCAGGATGACCTCGGAGCACAGAACACAGACCTGTTCACCAACCCGAAGGCTTCGACCAACATGACGATGATCGCGAAGCTTAACGAGTTAACGAATGAAGGAGTGAAGGAGTTAAGGGTCTATGTGGGCGATGAACTCGCAGCCGTGGCTGCCCCAATCACGATTGAAGAGGAGGCTCTCTACTTCATCACGATTCAGTCCGACCAAATTGGCGAATTGCGCTTCGAAATGGACGGCGAGACCTATGTGCCTGTTTGCGGAACAATCAACTACTCTGCCGATAGTCACCACGGCTCGCTC
>ONPG01000039.1:0-1076 GCA_900319645.1 uncultured Bacteroidales bacterium | reverse complement strand
AAATATAGCATCACTGGTACTAAATTATAGTACCCTTCTAGGCGGAGGCCGCTCCTCCCGCGTTAACGGGAGGACGCTCCGGGTAAGAAATTGTAAAGCCCTTGCTCTTTGCGCCCTGCTGCTTTTTGCAGTGAGCTGCAAAAAGGACAGCAAAGACGAGCCGTCGCCGGCTCCGCAGTCTATTACCGGCAATGTGTCAACCCCTTCATGGGCAGTATCGGACGACTATGACATGACCTCGTCCATGACGGTCATTGCGAGCGTGGACTTGTCGCTCACCTACGCCGATCAGGTGCAATCAACCGGTTGGACCGTAGAGGAAGACGATCTGTTAGCAGCTTTTGACGGCAATCAATGTATAGGTATGGCAAAGCCCTCCGAAGGCTTGTTCTACCTCTACGTGACGGCTCCGTCCAACGGTTCGGAAGTGACGCTCAAGTATTACTCGGCGAAGCTCAAGAACCTCTTCGAGCACAAGGATGCCTTCCCTTACCTCAACGACAAATGCCTTGGCACCGTCGCCGAACCCTACATCCCGGCCTTTGTCTGCGCTCCGTAACTGCGGGCTTTGTTTGTATTTTTCTAATTTTCTTGCAGCGTATAATCAATCTGATTCCTACCAAGGCTCACTGACAACAACAGTGAGCCTTTTCATTTTTCATTTTTAATTTTTAATTTCCATGACCAAGTATCAATTTTTGCTCAAAAAAAAGAAGAAGGAGAACTGAGCATTCTCTTCAACGATTTCGAGCTCCCGCTCAAGTATCAGCAATGGATGGACATCTATGCCTACCATCTGGAGCATCCAAAACTGAATTACATCCAACTTTCTAACGACAAAAAATGTGGCACGGCAACAATTAGCCGTGCCTTATCATTTATGAATCAGGAAGTTATGTGACGTTCCCGATTTCTGGAACGGATATGTCAGATATTTTCAGTACCTTTGCATCAAAATTCGAAGAATTATGGCTAACAGACAAGAAATCGTATGTAACTACATTGACAGCAATTACGTGCAGTTCCGCCGCCTGCGGCGGGATGTGATCTCCAACAAGATCCAAGTGAACATGCAG
>ONPG01000026.1 GCA_900319645.1 uncultured Bacteroidales bacterium | reverse complement strand
GCGACGAGGTCGCCGGTCAATGCACGAGGATAGCTCGCGCGACATGGCAAAATTTCAACCCTCAGCGGGTATCGACCACATCAGCGGTGTGTTGAGCCCAAAGAAAGGCGATCCCTGCGCACAGCGCCTGACCGCCAAGCACGTAACCATCAGCGCGGATTGCAACCGCATTTACCTGGGTCCGAAGCCCAAACGCTCGACGCCGGTCACTCCGGCGGAGCAGCTCATCCAGGGTAAGTTCTCCACCGTCACCGCAGCCGTATTGGTTCGCAAGGCGGATCTGAGCAAGCTGTCTGCCGACCAAGCACGCTGGGCAGCCGCCCGCAAAAACGGCGACCCGCACCGCACCTTCCGCGGATGGCTCTTCGCCAAAGGCTGGGAGAACTACGACGAGGAGACCGGACAGGTCGTTTGGCCGGATGTGCTCTAAGCCGGTTTCGGCCTTGGCTATAGTAGAATTATTTGTATGGGTAGTGTTAACCTTCTCGCTTCTTACCCAAATCTTTCAAAAAATGCAACTTTTGGGGAAAAAGACCCTCATTTTCTTGCATATTTCAAAAATTTGGTAGGAATGGTTTGGGAATCGGACGGGAGACGGATACAAGAAACCGCGGCACTTTTGTCGAAGTGTCGCGGTTTGTGGTATCTTAGTCTGAAGGAAATAGAAGCGTTTTTACCAGCCTCCGGGTCTTCCTCCGCCGCCGGGATTGCCTCCGTGGCCTCCGCCGCCGGGACCGCCGCCTGCGTTACCGCCGGAATAGGTGGAAAGCGAGACAGACGAACCGCCGCTGACCGTTGCTCCGGAGAGAACATAGCCGTTCAGTAGAGACGTACCGCCGGAAGTGGACACACCGGCTTGGAGGGATGGCGTGCCGCTCGTGGAAACGACGAAAGTGGAAGCCGTGAAGCTGCTGGGGGTCTTGAAAACCAAGGCATCGTCGCTGTCACTATAGAGCGCGTACCACGTGCCCTTGCTGAGAGACGAAGCCGAATAGCAGGTCTGCGTGAGGCTGGCTCCGCTCTCCAAACCGCCTATCGCTACCAGTGTGCCGCCTTGTACATAGAGCTTGTACCCTCCTTCGGTATTCGCATCGACACCCAGTTCGGGCTCTCTGGCGCCGATGGCATAGACCACCCCGCCTTTGATATAGCAGTTGCCGTTGGCGTCGATGCCGTCGTTGCCCGTAGAGTACGCCATAACATAGCCTCCGGAGATGGTCATTTCGCCGCCGCTGTTGATGGCATCATCACTCGCCTGGGCATAGACCTTACCGCCGGAGATAGAGATGGAGCCCTTGGCTTCGATGCCCTCGGGCGTGCCGGAAGAGGAGGAAGCGCCTGTAGCTACTGCCGTGATCGTACCGCCGGAGACGGTGAGGTTGCTCTCGGTCTTGATACATTTGTATTTGCTGGTGATGTGCGTCGTGCCGCCGGTGATGTCGATATTGGCGTACGCGAGAATACCTTTGTCGGTCGTACTGGTGATGTCGATCGTACCGCCGGTGATGAGCACGCTGCTGGTGTCGCACTGGATACCCTCGCCTACGGCGTTGATAGTGAGTGTACCATCGTTGATGATGACACCGTCGTTGGCATGCAGACCGTCACTCGCTTTAGCGATGAGGTCGATGGTTCCGGTTCCCGGGCAAAGACGGATATAATCGTCGGAAGCCAGTGCGTGCTTGTAGTTACCGGTGACGGTCAGGCTTCCCGAGCCGGAGAAACAGATCTGTCCTTCGCTGAAGAAAGCAGCTTTGCGGTCTTCGGACGAAGAGGCATAGGAGGATCCGTCGCTGAGCGTGTTCGTTCCGCCCAGAACCGCGTAACAGGTTTTCGAACTCTGGTTATTAATTGCCGGACCGTCGGAGCAGGCAAGCGTCAAGCCTTCCAGCGAGAGTTTGAACTTGTAATCGCTATAGACAGAGAGCTGTCCTGTGCCGGAGCCGCTGACCGCGTATTCGATATGCTTGACAGAAGAAGTGACGGTCACGTAGCCCTTGGAGGCGCTGACACTCACTCCGTCCGCCGAACCGGTCACGGTGACCTCTGTGCCGTCCCAGACGATGTTGATGGTCGATGACCACGTCTCATTCTCCACAAAATCCGAAGCTTCGTTGCCGGAGAAAATGGAGTCTGTGGCTGCTTCGCCGGTAGCTGTACTGCCGTTGTTCTTGCAGCCGGGTCCCATTAGCACTACCAGTGCAACTGGGAGAATAAACCAAATCTTTTCCATACTTACCATTCTAAATTATAATAGATGCCGATAGAGTGCATAAAGCACTTCTCCTCGGTCAGTTGAATGTAGCCGTTTTTCTTCGTGATATTGATATCGCGGTCGTAGCCGTAGGAGAAACGATAGAAGAAATCCAGGCTGCTGAGCCGTGTGAGGCGCCACTTGACACCGGCTTGCGTGCGGACATCGGTGATGAACTGGCGGCCGTTCATCCGCTGGTATTCGGGCGCATTGAGGGTGTTGATGAGTTCGACCCAGAGATAGGGTTTGACGGGCTTGCCGGGTATCAACGCTTCGGCTCCCACACGGCTACGCAACAGCACATTGCATTTGTTCTTCTCCAAGAGGTTGACGCTGTCCGTACGCATATCCAGCTGCACGCGTTCACGCAGGTGAATCTTCGCGTAATCGAAAGCATACGAGCCGGTTACGCCGAAGAAGACACGGTGGCGGATCCACTCGTTCGGGTCGGCTTTCTTGGTCGCCGACCAGGTAGTGTCCGCGCCGATGATACGGAGCGTATAACCGACATCGAGCTTGACATATTCGATGGGTCTGTAGCCTAAACCGATGGTCGTATAGGCCTTGCGGAAATGCGGACCGACAGCCGAGTTATAGAGGTCGAAGCGCAGATCCTCACCCACCCCGAGACGGAGTCCGTTACGCCATTTCTTGGTAAACTCCGCGCCGAAACGCAACTGCGCCGCGTTCATCTCTGTCGCCGTCTCGGAGTCGTAACTCCAGGCAAAAACAGATACCGGTACTAAAATGACACAACAAAGCAAGATTGTCCTTAATCTTTGAGCGATAGCGGTCTTTCTACTTTGAGCGAAGCGGTCTTTTATCTTTAAGCGCAGCGGTCTCATATCACTTGAACTTCGTTATTTGGTCAATACTATTGGTAGTCTTGCCGTGCTCGAGCGGATAGGTCATCTTGATATACGCCACGTCACGGAGGAAATCGATGTGCCCGATTTCAAGGTCCACTACTTCAAGACCCGTACGCTCCTGAAGGTCGGCAATGAGGGCAGCACGGTTCTGAGGCTTGATATTCTCGATCTTCTCATAAAGGATAATCTTCGTAGAGAGGCGTTTGCGACCGTTCCAGAGCTCGAAGAACCACGCCAGAGCCAACATCATTAGGTTAGCCAACAGCAACAGATACCACGCCAGCCCATCGGCTTTGAGACTCAGGGAGTTGATGACCGAGAGGGCGATGATGAGGAACATATAGTTCATCTCGCGAATAGGCACCGTCTCCGTGCGGTAACGGATCATCCCGAAGATAGCGAACAAACCGAGCACAAAGCCCGTCTGGATATCCAGAATCTGCATCAGCCAAAGCAGCAGGAACATTCCCGATGAGAAGAGCATAAACTGGACATAGTAATCGCGCCGGCGGCTGTAGCGGTAGTAGATGCCATAGATGAGGATCCACGAAACCAGCAGGTTGAAGAGGAACATCAGCGGCATAGTGATGAGGTTCTCGCTCACGCCCAGCCATCCGGCGAACGAGTGCATCAGATACGAGATACTGTCTTCCGCGCCGAAACGGGCTGCGATACTGGGATCATTCTCCAGAAACTCCAACGTGGGGTTGGCTAAATCAATTTGAAAAAACATAGTTATTGACGATTTGACGATTTACGATTTGACGATTTACGATTTAACGATTTATTTACGATTTACCGCTTCGCGGTTAATTGACGATTTGACCATGCGGCGGACAATTGTACAATTTTCATTCAATTGAACAATCAATCGTACCTCGTCAATCGTCCAATCGTCAATCAATTATTATTTACGATTTTATTTGGGCATTTAGTAATTTTTCTATGCTGCGGATCTTTTTCTTGAACCGATTGACCTTTATGCCCGGGGTGGTGAGGGCAGTGCCGATACAGTACTTGCTGATCTTGAAGGGGTGGATCCGGTTCGCCAACATTATATCCGTCATATGAGAGGGGACGTTTCCGTCGCGTTTGAGTTCGATGATGACGAGTTCGGGATAGGTCTTCGCTTCGCCGCTGACCACATTCTCCCACACGAGATCCATGTCTATCGTGAGGCGCTCGGTCTTGGCTTTGTTGACCAAAGTGATCCTGTGGAATTTTGTCCATAGATGCGGACTTATCTCCTCCCATTCGTAGCGGCTCTTGCTGTCGATGAAACTCTTGACCGTCACCGGTTCGTCGTCGCTTTTCTTGTGCTTGAGCACAGACGGCGTGTCGGCTGTGATGTCGAAGCCCGGCACAACGATACGTTTCTTTTTGGTACGCCCTTTGTTGTTCTTGCGCTTGATCTCGAGGAAAGTGAGATGGCTGTCCACATACTGACGGACACGTATTTTCTGGCGCACGAGTTGGCGGTCGTGGTGACGGACGTACATATCCAGCGAGTCGGTGTCGTAATACATCGTGTCGTAGGTAGCAATACGCTTGCCGTCGATCTCCTGGGCGAAATAATCCGCTTGCGCCGCCTCTAAGATAGCAGGCAGAACCGCCATCGGCACAGCAAACTTGGTGTCGATACGGTTCATAAGCTTCACGCTCTCCATTTGCGCCAGCGTAATCGGCTCAAAGGAGCGGATAATATCTTCAATGGACGTTCTCATAAATTGGCTTTGGCGTTGGCGATGCCGGCACTGGCCTTGGCGTTGGCGTTGGCGTTGGCGTTGGCTTTGAGGCCGCAGGCCGGTCTTTCTACTTTCTACTTTCTACTTTAAATTGGCTTTATCGGCTTTGGCGTTGGCGTTGGCTTTGAGGCCGCAGGCCGGTCTTTCTACTTTCTACTTTCAACTTACAAACTTCTCTAAACACGAAACTCTTAACTCTCAACTATCTCACAATCGCACATCAGACACGCCAAAATCATTCTCATTTTTCTCATTTGTACCTCCTTTTTTATAAGCCTAATAAAATTGACGACAAAATTACTGCTTTTCTCGCATATACGCATTACCTATTTATAAGAAATTATTTACCAAAAGTAAGATTTTTATCCAAAAGCCTTGCGTATATCCCCAAAAAATTGTAATTTTGTGCTCAGCCGCAAATCATCATAAAACCCAAAAACGTTGCAAAAGTACGACTTTTTTTTGAGATATACAAGTAAAACAGCAGAATTAATCGCAGTATAGATTGTTTTTTTCATAAAAAAATCCTGGTTTGCTTGCGTATGTGCAATTTTTGTAGTAATTTTGTACCCGATTTGCGCAAAAAGCAAGATTGCACGCGCAAAAGAGATGGCAAATGATTAAAACATAAATAGCTTTATGGCAACACAAGAAGAAACATTCAAGAAAATCGTTGCGCATTGCAAAGAATACGGATTCGTATTCCCCAGCAGCGATATTTATGACGGTCTCGGCGCCGTTTACGACTACGGTCAGAACGGTGTGGAGCTGAAAAACAACATCAAACGTTACTGGTGGGACTCGATGACCTTATTGCACGAGAATATCGTAGGTATCGACGCCGCCATCTTCATGCACCCGACGACTTGGAAAGCATCGGGGCACGTGGACGCCTTCAACGACCCGCTGATAGACAACCGCGACAGCAAGAAACGTTACCGTGCGGACGTGCTGATTGAAGACCAGATCGCCAAGTATGACGAGAAAATCGAAAAAGAACTGGCTAAAGCCCGCAAACGTTTCGGCGAGAACTTCGACGAGGAGCTCTACAAACAGACCAATGAGCGCGTGAAAGAGCACATTGAGAAACGCGAGGCACTCCACGCCCGTTTCGCCAAGGCGATGAACGACAACGACCTCAACGAACTCAAGCAGATCATCCTCGACGAAGAGATCGTCTGCCCGATCAGCGGCACACGCAACTGGACAGACGTGCGTCAGTTCAACCTTATGTTCCAGACAGAAATGGGTTCTACCGCCGACGGCGCAATGAAGATTTACCTCCGTCCGGAGACCGCACAGGGTATCTTCGTCAATTTCCTGAACGTACAGAAAACCGGACGTATGAAAGTGCCGTTCGGTATCGCGCAGATCGGCAAGGCGTTCCGTAACGAGATTGTGGCGCGCCAGTTCATCTTCCGTATGCGTGAGTTCGAGCAGATGGAGATGCAGTTCTTTGTGCGTCCGGGCGAAGAGTTGAAATGGTTCGAGCATTGGAAACAATTCCGCCTGCGCTGGCACAAAGCCTTGGGGCTGGGCGACGAGAAATATCGTTTCCACGACCATGACAAACTGGCGCACTACGCGAACGCTGCTACCGACATCGAGTTCCTCATGCCGTTTGGTTTCAAGGAAGTGGAAGGTATTCACAGCCGCACGAACTTCGACCTCAGCCAGCACGCCAAATACAGCGGCAAGAAAATTGAGTACTTCGACCCGGAGCTTAACCAAAGCTACACGCCGTACGTCATCGAGACTTCTATCGGTGTGGACCGAATGTTCCTGAGTGTGATGTGCTCCAGCTACGAGGAGCAGCAACTCGAAGGCGGCGACACACGCGTTGTACTCCACCTGCCTGCTGTGCTCGCTCCTGTGAAGGCTTGTATTATGCCGCTCGTCAAGAAAGACGGACTGCCCGAGAAAGCACGCGAGATCATGAACGAACTGAAGTTCGATTTCAAGGTGGCTTACGACGAGAAAGACTCCATCGGCAAACGCTACCGCCGTCAGGACGCTGTGGGTACACCGTTCTGTATCACCATCGACCACGACACGGAGAAAGACGGATGCGTCACTGTCCGCTACCGCGACACGATGACACAGGACCGCGTGAAGATAGAGGATCTGCACGAGCTCATCCGCAAAGCTACCGACCCGAAAGAGCTCTACCGCAAGATCGTCGGCGACTCGATGGAGGACACGATGGAATAACCCATAGCCCCCTACATATAGCATCCGCCATACATGGCGGATCAAACAAAAAGCGACTTGCAAAGCCGCTTTTTGTTTTTCTTGTTCCTCGGAAAAGGGTTATTCTACCACCCTGCCTGTAACATCGTATGTTCTGCCTCCGCGGAAGATGAGCATCTGTCCGTTTCGGAGCACTTTTGTACTTTGCACCTTATCCCCCTGTACATTCTCCACGGCTGTACGGTCACGCTTGGAGATGTCAGAGAACTGCGGCGCTTCGACGGGCGTTGCCGTGAACACTTTGAGTTCGCCGGGTTTGAGCGAATACGTATCCGACGCGAGCACGGCTCCGTTAAGGTAGTCGTACCAAATGCCTTCCGGCAGCGTGACGTTCTGGTCAGCCGAGACATCGAAATTGGCGGCAGCGTACACCTGTGATCCCCATTGGATAGTACGCAGTTTTTTGCCCGAAAAGATGCTTACGGAGGTCGGATTGCCTTCAAAAACCTCGGGCATCAGTTGGGTACGAAGTGTAATAACCTGCGCACACTGGGTAAATGCCGCCACACGCTCCTCCTTGGTGAAATAACTGCGGATCTCCGGACGAGGCTTCGTGCTGCAGCGGTATTTGTCGTTGTAGTCGTTAGGATGGTCAAGGTCACAGTTGATCGAGAAATCATAGCCGATTTCCTCCCACATCCAGAGCATATGCGAGCCGTTGAGCAGGACGTTGAAAGCCACGTTCTCCGCCACACGCGCCAAGCGAGCCGGAGTGTTGGTTTTCAGGTCACCGTTGCCGTATTTTTTCGCCTTATACTGCATCCGTTCTTCGTCGTGGCTTTCGCAATAAGATACATAGCCGTCTTTGCTCGCCTCGCCAAAACCATCGCCGTCCTTGAGCCAACCCATCGCCGTCTGGCAATAAGCGTTCGAGGTGTTGTTCCAACATTGCATCCCGTAGCTGATCAACTGCGGACGCTCGGTGCCCATGTTGCCTCCCCAGTGCTCAAGGATCATATACGCATCCGGAGACACAGCTTTCACTCCATGGTCATAGTAGTACTTGAGGTTGCCGACCGAGGTGTTGGGTTTGTCCGAACAGAGACCGTGGCTGAGGTCCAGACGGAAACCATCTACTTTGTACTCCGTCAGCCAGTATTTCAACGCACGGGTGAACATCTCTCGTGCCGGCTCGAAACCGTGGTTCCAGTCCTCATACACATTATCCGAGTGCGGAGCATTGACGTTGAACCAGGGGTTCTTCGCCAGGTCAGAGCCGTACGGATAGAGTTTGTTCATCGGGTTGAGACCCGTGGCGTGGTTGAACACCATATCAAGGATGACCGCCAAGCCGCGTTTGTGACACTCGTCGATGAAGGTCTTGTACATCTCTTCTGTTCCGTACGCTTTGTCGGGCGCGAAATAGTGGTTAGGAGAATAACCCCAGTTGTAGTTGCCGTCAAACTCGCAAATCGGCATCAGTTCCACGGCGTTGACGCCTAAGTTCTGGATATAATCCAAACGCTTCATCAGTCCCTTCAGCGAACGGGATTCGGTGTAGTCATACACCCATAACTCATAGATAACCAGATTGTTCTTGTTCGGACGCTTGAAATGGAGCGTCGCGTCCGACCACTGGAAAGCCTGTTTGCCGGGCTGGATAACCGTCACATATCCGTCCGCTCCGGCTGGGTAAGCCAACAGGTCGGGATCCACTTTCTTCGGCTCGTATTGGTCGTCAGTATGCAGCACTTTCTCCGAATAAAGGTCCGAGATCTGCTTCTTCACGCCGTCAGCACGCTCCACAGCGTACTGGAAACGGTACTCCTTGCCGGGTTCCAACCCCGTGACGGTGATCCAGAAATAGCTGCTGTCCTTGTACAACTGGTAATCCGCGCTCAGTTTCCAGTCGGTCATATCGCCCAGCAGGAAGACACGCTTCGCCGACTCGGTCTTGCTGCCGGCGTACGTACAGAGCGTGACGGAAGTACCGTCCTCGCCGTAGTAGATACCATTGGTCACGCCCGCCGGACGGGGTTTCTCCACAGGAGTGACATCTTTCACGTCGTTCCAGTTGGCGCCATTCACGCGCGCGCACAATGCGCATACAAATAAGGAGAGAATCACTAAAAGTTTTTTCATAATAATCTTTTTCCTGTTATGTCATAAGTTTGACCGCCCACGCGGATGAACAGTTTGCCGTCCTGCAAGTACTTGGTACGTTGCACCTTGTCCCCTTGCACCTTCTCCGCGTCTGTGGGCAGCGGAGCTGTGCGGTTAACCCACATGGCATAGCCGTTACCTTTCGCCACAAGTTTGTAGGCACTATCGCCCCAACCGCTGTGGTTCGTCTTGTTGCCCAGTTGCAGCACGAGCCAACCGTACTTGCCCTGCAGCGTACACTGGTAGCCTCCGTCCTCCGCCTGCTCGTCATACACGGCACTCTCGCTGTGTACACCCGCCAGCTTGCGTGCCTCGATCATCGGCTTCAGCGCTTCTTTGTATTTCACCCAATGCGGATAGAAGATACAAGGCACTCCGGGCATTCCTAAGATATAAGCGTTCGCCTGCAGCAAACGGTCTTTCATTTCGTTGCTCAGCGAGTTGCCACGGCCGCCGAACTCGTTCTCGTTGTCCTGACGGAGGAACCAGTCGTGGCTGTCGATAAACGTCACGGCGTACTTGCCGTAACCCTTGCCTAACAGACCGCTTCCGGCACATTTCTTGTAGTTGAATCCGGCTATCGGACAGATGGCGTCCCAGCGCGTCTGGAAATCCAGAGCCATCAGATTGCGCTCCGCGCCCTCAATACCGGCTATAATACGGTCGTCGCCGCTGTAGCATTCCATGAACGCGATGTACGGTCCAGCCGCTTTGTTGTAGTTGCTATGATGCCAGTTGTTGAAGCCGTCGCCTTTGTCGTAGCGGAATCCGTCGTATTTCATGACATTGCGCATCCATTTGAGATAGGCTTTGAACATGTTTTGCACCTCGGGCATGTCGTGTGCCCAGTCGCGTGCGCCGTCCCAGTTCTCGCCGTCGTCATAACTGCCGGTTGCCGTTCCCCAGCATGCGCCTGCGCTCTCTTTGTTCCACTCGGCGTTCACCTCGTCGTTCTTGCAGATGAACGATGCGTCAGGATGGAACACACCGTACTCGCCGAAATCGAAAGTCGGAAAATCACACCAGCTCGTCCAGCCCGTGCAGTGATTGATGACGATGTCCGCGACCACTTTCGCCCCTGCTTCATGAAAGGCGGCTATCAACGCCTCCAGCTCGGTACGAGTACCCCAGTTGGAGTTCTGATTGCTATAGTTCTTCGGGTGATAACCCATTCCGTCGCCCTCTGCGGAAGGCGGCAGCCAGATCAGGTCGATGTAATGGCCTATCTCCTCCGCCTGTGGAAGCAAAGTCGCCCAACGGGTATTACCAACCTGGCTCACTCCAGGAGCGCTGTTGTTATACGACTCGTTGTAGAACGCCTGCATCATCACATCCGTACACTGGTCGCGCACAGCGGTAGTGTAAGTGCCTTGCTTCGACACGAACAACTCGTCGTTCTCAAAGATGAACTTGATATAGAAATCATACTTGCCGTCCTCGGCGATCACGTAGTATTTCTTGCCGCCTGTCTCCTGAATGGG
Organism: uncultured Bacteroidales bacterium; assembly: GCA_900319645.1. Lineage (GTDB taxonomy): Bacteria > Bacteroidota > Bacteroidia > Bacteroidales > Paludibacteraceae > Colicola. The sequence goes on along the minus strand of ONPG01000026.1, from coordinate 16,821 downwards.
GAACGTGAAACTGGTAGGAGCGAATTGCTCTATCACCCAAGCCGCCTCAGCGCACTGATTGTAGATCTGCACTTTCTGTCCTTTCTGCAGACTGACGCCCCTCAGCATATACTCCGTCCATTCGGTTTGCAGGGTATTACGCTTGCCGGCTACATACTCGCCGTCCACAAGCAAGCCGTACGACTCGCAGGGCTCTGCCTCAGGCACCCAGTCGCCTTCCAGTTTGAAAACCGAAGATGTGTATGTCACCTTCACATCGCCCGCCTCGGCCAGTTGGAAACCGATATTATGGTCGTCGCTCACATCTTTCAGACCGTTGGCAGTCTCCGTCAGGTCGTTATACCCTCTGGCGGTGCTCCATGTGCCGTCCACCGTCACTTTGAGCAGATACTCACCGGCTGCCAGATGGAGCGTGTAAGTGTCTGCGTCCGAACGGATCGCGTCCGCGTTCCAGGCTTTCGTACTGCTCAGCCCGGCGGCCGTCACCAGGGCGGAATCACCGGTGATGTAGAACTTCGCCGCTTCCGGATCAGGAGTCGGCTCCACGTATTTCGACCAGGCCCCGTCCGTGTCGCCCCATCCGGTGATCGTATAGCAGTTCTTGCCGCTCGGAATAGACAAGTCGGCGGTCTGGTTCCATTTCTTGTTCCAGTCGAGCGATGTGCTGCCGCCCGGCATTCGGACGAAAATGACCGAGTTGTTGCCGTCCGGTATCACAGCGGAATACAAATCGCTGCTCACATGGCTCATCTTCACGTCGTTATCCGCGCTTCCCCAAGAATGGGCGAAGAACACAGCTCCGGCCTGATTCCAAAGCCCCGAACCGCCGGTGTTCAGATAAACCGTTTTGGCGGACAAACTGCCGAGGACCGCCAAACATAGACAAATGGACAGAAATCTTTTCATCGGAATCAATATTACAATTCACGTCCCGTAGCGTCGAACATCTTCTCGCCGCGGACGATAACCAATTGGCCGTTCACCATCATTTTGCGCGCCTTTTGGCTCACTTCCGTCTGCTCCACGCCCTGACCGTCGTTATATTGGTACGCGTCGTACGTAGCTTTGTCCACGCGCTCCAGCATAATCGTACCGCGGCAGGCTGCGCTACGAATGATGATATAGTTCACGCCCTCCGGGATAGCCCATTTCTCGCAACCTTGCCAGCCGTTCGCCCACTCCATCTTCACGCTCTGGTCGGCGATAGTGGTCTGCTTCTTCGAGTAGTAGAAATTGCCCAGATGGTCCTTGAGAGCGATGTAGCTGCCCATCTGGCAGTCTATCGTCAGTTTGCCGTTCACGAACAGATACTTGTCGTCATACTGTTCGTATGCAGCCTCGCCGGCATCGGCTCCGTTGATCCAACCTATCGCGTAATAATTGACGTCCTCATCCGGATCACCGCCTTGACCGCCGGGATTGCCGCCGCCACCTTGACCGCCGGGATTACCGCCACCGCCGGAACATGCGCCCACGTACAACTGATCGGCTTGGTATTTCAGTTTGATATAAAAATCATAACATCCGTCTGCCGTGCAGTTGTAATGGTCTCCGTCGCGAACGATTGTGCTCACGCTGGCGCCATCCAGATCCACGGCCCAACCGGCATTGTTGTCTTTATCCCACAACTGCAAGGTAGAGCCATTAGATACCGACACACCCAATACCATATACTCTTGGAAGGATGGGTCCATTGGATTAGGGTTTTGTTCTCCCGGGTAATAATCTTTCCCGTTTACCATAATACCGAAACTGGCGGCATACATGCCCGTTGCAAACAGAGCAGCGGCTAAAAGACTGAAAATCTTCTTCATGATTATTGATTTTATGTGTTATTGTATTCTGTTTCCTTGCACGTCGTAAACCGTTTCTCCCACGCGGATAAACAGTTTTCCGTCCCGGAGGTATTTCGTACCTTCTGTCTTTTCCGGTTGAACGGACTCAACTCCCTCCGTACGGTCGGTACGCTCGGTGTTCTTGTCTCCGCGCGCACTCGTCTCCTTATAATAGACGCCGTAGTTCACGCCTTTTACCGCCAGTTTGTACCCGCTCGGAGTGCTGTCGTAACCCGAGTTCGGACCCACTAACAGACGGATCTCGCCGTTCGTACCGCTTATCGTCGCCTTGTAGAACCCGTTGCCGCACTCGTCGCTCACGCCACTCTCGCTGTGTACGCCGGTTTTGTAGCGGGCATTGATCATTTTCTTGATATCCTCCTTGAACGTCACCCAATGCGGATAGAAAACCAAAGGCACACCCGGCATAGAAAGCAGATAAGCGTAACACTGCATGATCTTGTCACGGCAAACGGTCATCGAGTTGCCTTCGCCGCAGAACTCATTGCCGTCACGCAGGAACGAGTCGTGGCTGTCCAGGAAAGTCACTGCGTAACGTGCCACTCCTGCGCCCGGCAGACCGGCTCCCTTCAGCGCGCAGTAGTTGTCCGACGCGATACCGTTGTTGAACGCCGTATATTTCATCGCAAAGTCAAACGTCAGCGTGTTCCAACCGGCCTCGCCCAGGTGGTATTTCAGCGTCTCCGTATTGCCGTCCCACATCTCCATTACCGAGAAATACGGTTGAGCCGCTTTGTTATAATCGTTGATATGCCCGTTGTTGAAGCCCTTGCAGTAGTCGTAACGGAAACCGTCCACCTGAACCTCGTTGCGCATCCATTTCAGATAAGCCTTGAACATCGCCTGCACTTCCGGATTCGTGTGGTCCCAGTCGCGCGATGCCGCATAGTTAGCCTCGTCGCCGTAGCCGTCATCGTCGTTTCCTGTGGCAAAACCACGACACGAACCCGCCGCAGAAGAGGTATTCACCTCATCTGTACGGCATATATAACTGCCGTCCGGGGTGAACGAACCGTAATTGCCGAAATTGTATGTGCCAAAATTACACCATCCTTGTTGAGCATCCGCGTGGTTGATCACGATGTCGGCTACCACGCGTGCGCCGTTCTTATGAAACACCTTGATCAGTTCCTGCAAACGGCTTTTCGTTCCCCAGTCGCCATCCAGCACACCGTAGTTTGTCGGATGGTAACCGGTTCCGCCCGTCGATTTGCTCATTGGCGGCAGCCAGATCAGGTCAAACCACTGACCTATCTCCTCCGCACTCGTGCCGTTAGCGCCGTTCAGATGGTCCACCCATTTCGTGCGGCCATACACCGAAGTCTTGCTGTCTTTGGCGGTCGTGGACTGATAACTGTCCCAATAGAAGGCCTGCAACACCACGTCCGGACATTGGGCTGGAGCCGCTCCGTTATAACTCGGACGAGGGTCTTCTTTCGTGATATCCACGCCTTCGCCGCAATCCGAACCGTTGCCGATATACAACTCGTCGGCCTCCCATTTGAGCTTGATATAGAAGTCATAGCAACCTGACACGCTCACGTTGTAGTGTTGGGTCGTCGCGTCGTAAACAAAACCCGGCTCGGAATAACTGTTCAGCGCTACTGCCCACGCCACTTTGTTGTCCACGTCATACAGCTGGCAATAATCACCCGGGTTAACCTGCACGTGTGCCAGATACTGAGTAAAACCCTCAAACTCCGTAGTGTACTCGCCGGCATAATACATCTTGCCGTTCACTAAGATTCCGTAATTCTGAGCCGTAGCGACCAACCCGCACACGGCCATCAGTACTGTCAATAATGTTTTTTTCATTGTATTATTTCCCTTTCAGTTTTCAGTTTTCCGTTTTCAGTTTTCTTTTTCCCTTTCTTCTTTTCCGCGGGATTGAATCCCGCCCATTCCCCTATGGGGAATCAGGTGTGGATCCTTTCAGTTTTCAATTTTCAGTTTTCAATTTTCAATTAATTCTCACTCCCTGTACATTGTACTTCGCCCCGTTGTACATCAGATAGAGCACTCCGTTCTCAATAACCTTTGTACCTTGTACTTTGCCCCTTTGTACTTCCTCAACACCCTCTGCCTCTTCTTTCACATACAAGGTATAGTGGTCGCCGTCAGCCACTTGCTCGAATCCCTCCGGCACGTCTAATTGGCTGCGGTTCTTACCCAGAGCCACAAACACTTTCCCGCGATGACCTTGTACGGTCGCGCCATACCTGTACAGCCCGCTCGTCTCTTCCAACACCTGCGACTCGCTGTGTATTCCCACACGCTTGCGGATGGCAATCAACGCGCTTATCTCTTCTTTGTAGGTCACCCAGTGAGGCCAGAACACGCACGGCACACCCGGCATCGACATCAGATAAGCATAGGCCTGCATCAGCCGCTCTTTGGCGGTTGCCGTCGTCAGGTCGCTGCTGCCGAACTGGTTGTCGCCGTAAGCGTTTCCGCGGTCAAACGTATCGTGATTATCCACAAAAGTAACCGCATATTTCTCCAATCCCTGCCCACGGAAAGAGTTCGTGTTCTTCTTCAACTTACCGTAACTGCCGTCGATAAATGCTTTCTTCAACTCATACTTCTGCGGAAAATCAAACACCATCGTGTTGTAGTTGCACTCCTCCAAATGCTGTTTCTGACGATTGATACCGTCCCAGCACTCCGACACGGAGATATACGGATTTGCCGCCTCATTGTACATCTGCAAGAACCGTCCGTGATAACCTAACGTCATATCATAGCGGAAACCGTCATATTTCATATGCCCGATCATCCAACTCAGATACGCTTTCGCCCATCTCTGCACATATTCGTTTGTGTGATCCAGGTCGCGCGCACCTTCAAAATTCGACCCCGTGTCCGACGAACCTCTCTCCGAGGTAGATGCACCGTAACACGATGATTTACTGTCAGTAAAACCTTCGTCTCCGCGACATATATGTTTCTGCGTCAACTGGAACTTACCGCCATATACTACCGTAAAATCATCCTCAAAGAAGTTACACCAACTGCTCATATTGCCGCGGTGGTTGATCACAATATCTCCGATTACTTTCGTTCCGGCTTTGTGCAACGCGGTAATCAGGTTTTGCAGGGTCTGTTTGGTGCCCCAGTCGCTCTCCTGATTACTGTATTGTTTCGGGGTATAACCCACTCCGCCCTTGCCGTTACCGCCGTCGGCATAAGCACTTGGCGGAAACCACACCAACTCAAAATCCCGGCATATAGCCGCGGTATCTTTCATCAGATCAACCCATTTGGTTCTGCCGTATTTGGAATCCGTTCCGGTCTGAGTTTTGTAACTGTCCCAGTAAAAAGCCTGCAACATCACGTCCTCGCATTCGCTCGGCACGCCGACATTCTCCGCGCGCATCGTGGGAATCAAGCACAACATGGAAATCAAAAGAGAAATTGTTTTCTTCATGGTTTCTGTATTTTAAGGTTGTATTTTTATATATTTGTTATCTACCGATATTCGTCTCTCTCCCACTCCATCTCCCCTCTCAGTTCAGCCGCTACTCTCTCTTCGCCTCGTCACCGATACTCTGTCTCGATTCGTATCTGTACTCAAAGCGCTTGCAAAATTACTATTTTTTTTCCACATGTGCAAGCGCGCGTGCATTTTTTCTTATTTTTCTTCAAAATTGCTCCATTTTCCGCAACTTACCTCTGCATTTTTCACTTCGTCCTTCACATCACACGTGGAGAGTTTCTTTTTATTTCCTTTGTCCCTTGCGAGGGTGTGTCAAAACGATTGACGCGCCCTCTTTGTAATTAATAATTGTTGATAATTGTCTTTAATTGTTGACTAATATAAAGATTTTTTGGATAATTTTGGATAATTTTGGATAATTTTTGACGAACTTATAAAAAATCCGCTATCGATTTTTGACACACCCTCCCCTCCGTCCTTTCAGTTTTCAGTTTAATAAGCGCCAAAGCCAAAGCCAATGCCGTTCCATTATCGGTCCAATATCGAGCCAATATCGAGCCAATATCGGGATAGGTCCCCCTTCGCAGCCCTTTCAGTTTTCAGTTTTCAGTTTAATAAGTTTTCAGTTTCCTTTCTTATTTCCGTCACAACCACTTTGTCCTTTGCCTCTTGTCCCTCGTCCATCGTCCTTTGCACCTTAAACCGCACTTTCCACCCGCCGTAGTCCAGTTTGTACTCCCGCTCCGGATCATTCTGATACCCCGGCCGAGGGTCTTGCCGCAGAATATACTCTATCTCTTCCTTTTCAGCATCCGAAAGGGGGTGATTAGGGGGTGATAAGGGGGTGATAAGGGGGTGATTAGGGGGACATTCAGCAGAGACTGAGCCGAGACTACCCTGGTATCCTGCCTCCACTATACTCCAGTCCACCTCTATTTGGTAGTTTTTCGTCTCCTCCGCAAAACCGTTTCTCGCATCCGGATGACTGTCGCTAAAACTCAAATAAGGCTTGATATCATATATCGGCGTCCCGTCCAGCACATCTGCCCCACTCACAATCAACTCCATCCGCCCGCTCTCAGAACACTCCCGGATGCCGGACTTCGCTCTCTCGAAATCTCGATCTGTTAATCTATCGGATAATTCGTAATTTATAATTCTTAATTTGTCATTCAAGCGCACGGCAACAAGCCGCACACTACTCAGCCCTATCGGATTCGGCCGGAAAGGACTCCGCGTAGCAAAAACGCCCATCCGTTTGTTTCCTCCCAACCTCGGCGGCCGAACCGTCGGACTCCAGGATTGTCTTACATCAGGCTCTGCCTGCGGTCTTACAGCGTTAGCGGTCTTACAGTCGTCCTGCGACGGTCTTTCAGGCGAAGCCGGTCGCGCAGCACTAAATCCCCACAACAACCATAAATGGCTATATCCTTCTATTCCGCGTAAGGCTTCTGCCACGTTATATTCCGGCTCAAAAACGATACGCGTCAAGATAGGACTTTCCTCCCTGCTCTGTCTCGGAATACCGAACTTGTCTGTGTGCCCGTTTCGCGCGTACGCAATCACTTTTAGTTTCAGTTCCATCTTTTCTTTCTTTTTCAGTTCCGTTTCCTTTTCAGTTTCGTTTCTTTTTCAGTTACGTTTCTTTTTCTGTTCCGTTTCCTTTTCAGTTACGTTTCCTTTGTCTTTCATAGGCATCGACCATATATGGGCGATCAAAAACGCTGCAAAATTACTACTTTTTCATCAAAAAAGCAAGAAAAACACCATAAAATGCAAAAAAAATGCAAAAATATTTGGTCATGTCAAAAAAAAGCAGTACCTTTGCACTCGCTTTCGTCTGAAACGAGAGTTTTCGCTCCGGCAACCATTTGATAGTTGCGCGTCGCGAGGTGCCATAGCTCAGTTGGTAGAGCAAAGGACTGAAAATCCTTGTGTCACTGGTTCGATTCCCGTTGGCACCACAAAGAAACGACTCCATTTGGGGTCGTTTTTTTGTGCGTGTCCCGGTATCGGACCACCTTTATTGGGGCCCCCGAGGATTTCTAATCCTTGGGGAGAGCGCAGCTCATCTGAGTAACTACCGTTAAAACGAAGTTTTGACGCGATTACGAGGATGATGCAAGCGAGATTCCCGTTGGCACCACAAAGAAACGACTCCATTTGGGGTCGTTTTTTTGTGCGTGTCCCGGTATCGGACCACCTCTCATGGGGCCCCCGAGGATCTAATCCTTGGGGAGAGCGCAACTCATCTGAGTAACTACCGTTAAAACGCAGTTTTGACGCGATTACGAAGATGATGCAAGCGAGATTCCCGCCGGCACCACAATCGCTGAAAAAATCCTACATACGCAAGTGTATGCAGGATTTTCTTTACCGGGATGCTACTTTTTCTTCACTCCTTGGTACTCTTCCACGGTCTTCGTGGTGATGGTAGTCGTCACTTGGGACGTGTCGCTTGCCTGCATATACGTCGCAGTCGTGCTGATCGTGCGCCATGCCTTACAGCTCGTCATGCCCACTGCCACGCAGACCATCGCTATCAATACAAATAAATGTCTTTTCATTGTTGTTCTCCTTTTTGCTTGAATTTATACGTGTAATCAATTCCAAATAACGCTCCCGCAAACGTCGCTACTTCTCCGAACCCGACCAACAAGCTCTCATGTATCTCGCCCTGCGGAGCGATATACACTCCGCAGAACAAGAGCACTAATCCGCCAACCGCCAGTACCGCCGCCGTAATCAACTGAATACTTGGTTTCATAACTGTCCTTTGTCCATTGTCCATTGTCCATTGTCTTTTGTCTAAGTGCATTCACTCGGTCGGGCTAGCCCCCTTCGGGACCGTGGCTTCCGCGCAGGGGGCGCGGACGGGAGGGCGCGTCTGGGACGCGCGGTCTCCGAAGGGGTGCTATCCCAGCCGCTGCGCTTAGAGCAAATCGGGCCATATGACCGTTCCGCTTTCCTCGTCGTAGTTCTCCCAGCCTTTGGAGAAGAGCCAACCGTTGAAGGTAGTGTGCGGATCACCGGCTTTGCGGGCGAGTGCCCAACGAGCTTGGTCGGCGGTCAGGTGCGCCAGGTCGCGGCTACGTGCCAGAGCGGCGGCACGGACGGTGGAGAACTTACCCTGGATGATCTGTTCTGCCGGCGTAATGGGCGTGGTGCGCTCGCCACGGATGGAGGTGTACTTACGTTCGCTCGCCTTGCGGTAGTTGTAAGTCGTGCGGAATTTCTTACTGATCTTGCCCGAGATGTGATGTACCGGGTCTTGGAATACTACTTGTCCCATAATAATTAAGGTTTTTGGTTTGATGGTTGTTGACTTTGTTCATTGACCCGGCATTGTATGCCGGATTCTTCTTTCATTGCGCGGGATGCCATCCCGCTTTTTTCTTCGTTCATTGCGTCGGGATTGAATCCCGACATCGGCGCTCGTCAGCGCCGAGAGTGGCGCTTATGCGCCAAGTTTCTCATACTCTTTCGCGATGACATACCCGCGCAAGCTCTTGTACTTGCTTTGAGCCTTGAACTCGGCTTCGTAAGCAGCCTTCTGCGTAGCGTCCGCCAAAGCCGTATTCGCATTGCTTACCGCCTGTTTGAACTTGGTTTGACGCTCCACTTCCGCCTCCGAGAACGGTTTGGTTCGCGGGTTGCAAATCTGCGAGGTGTACTGGGTGTCGCCACGTTGGGCGAAGATGATTTTCGAGTGCTTACAAATCTTGCCTCGAAATGCCGTAAACGGCGCTTCTAACTTAATGTTACTCATAGTTAAAATTTGGTTTTGTGATCTCCCGCATGGTCTCTTTCCATCCGCCAAGTTTGGCGGATTCCTCGTATCGACCATACATGGGCGATCTGGTTAATAAATGTATGTTTATTTCCCGGCATTGTATGCCGTTGTTTCCTTCGTTTATTAGCCCGGAATTTTATTCCGGTTTTGCTCCCTGCAAAACACGAGACGCTTACGAGAGAGATACGAGACGATAGCGGCATCAAAAACACCGCCTCTCAACTGAAAGACGGTGCAAAGATAATATCAAAACCCCTTTTAGTGTTCCTCGGAAAGTGAAAATTTTGTCAGAAAATCGTATTTTTTCCTTTTTTTTGCTTCCTCATAGAACCATTTTAGGATTTTAATTACTCGTTTCGGAGTGATGCCATGCTTCATAGCCACAGCTTCGCGTGCCTCATGCGCCGAAGCACCCTTGTCCCGTGCCACAAAGTAATCATCCACAACAGCCTGATTTCGTACTTCAATCTCATGCCGTTTCTTCGACATCCGGAAGTCGTTCGGATCGCGTACTAAATACGGAACATCATACAACGGATACGCGCTCATTTTTCTTTTCTCCCTTCATTTTGGCTGTATAAAACAGCAAACACATATCCCCTCAGCGTGCAGTATTTCTTGCCCTTGAATAGGTATCCGTCAGCTTTCCACGCTTTGCTGTATTGCTCCCATTGTTCGGGTGTCAGCGCCGCCAATATGGCTTGTATTTCCGCAAATCGCTGCCGCTTCGCAATCTCCTGTTCAGTGGGTTTGCTCGTCCGGCGTCGTGGTATCCTCGTCACGATCTGCTTGCCGTTTCTCACTTGGAAAACTTGGTTTCCCAACTTGCCGCGAAGCATCATCTCCGCTCCGCTATTTGTCGTTATTTCAATTACTTGTGCCATAGTTCTTAACTTTTTACATAAATCACTTTCTGTCCTGTTGGATTTGCCATTTTCCAACCGTCGCGCTCTTCCGTCGTGCCGTATTTCGCGTAATAATCCGCGTACGACATGACTCGTTGCCGCTTGCGAGGAGGATAGGCATTGTCGTAAATGGCATAATACGGATTTTCGCTTACGAACTCGCCTGCCGCCAACTTGTCACGGATCGTGCGATAGATAGCCCGTTGTTTCTCTAAATCAAAGCTATCCCATAGCCGCCTGCAAGCCCCCATGCGCCGACAGAATTCCCCTTGCGGAGCCAGTAATTGCCATATCCATCCAAACGAATCCATAAAACTTTTTACAACCAGCCTGCCTGCCATACACCCGCCTTTGGTAGTATACACTATGCAGATATAAGGCAGGCAAGCGTTTTTTTTTCTTTTTATTCTTTTTGCTTACTTTTTCTTTTTGTTCTTTTTCGGCATCTGTCAATATATCCGGACGATGCCATCGTCCGCTCTAATCGACACAAACCACCGTGTACTCCACGCTATCCGCCTCGATGTTCGGGTGCGTCTCCGGGAAAGCATCCTTAATCGCCTTCAGTGCCTTGGTGATCGCCGCCGATTTAGCTTTGAGCACTTGCTGCTCACCTGTCTTCTGCCTAAAAGCCACACCCTCAGCCATCGTGTATTTCTGCGGTTTACCCACAAAGTCGTATGTCTCTGCACGTCGTAACTCAAAGTGGTGACCGTCAAAGAGGAATTTCCCTTTCTCCTCGCCGTTCTGCTCCATAGCACGGGCTTTCGCGTCCTCCACTGCCTTAACCTCCAACTCCTCTATCCGTGCGTTCGCCGATGCCACCAACTGCCGAAGTGCGCGTGTCTCTTCCAATGCGCTGGCACCTAATACTTCTGTTGTCTTGATTGCCTCCATGAGGGCTTGATTCATTTCTATTGCTTTCATAATCTGTCTTCGTTTTGTTCGCGGGGCTCCGAATGGCTATCCGCCTCGGTCGCTGACCGCCGCGTTATTAATACTTTGTTGTTTGTCGCCGGATTGCATCCGGCATTGTTGTTTTACTGTTCTGTTCCCCGCGGTATTCCGCGGGCTATCTGTCTTCGTCTGTTAGCCCGACATTGTATGTCGGTTCCCGTGCTCGCATTGTCCTGTGTCCGGCGCCTCCGTCGCCGGAGTTACCGTCCTGCGGTGTCCTGTGCGCCCACTTGGCTGAGTTTCGCGAGCGGGAGTATTACGTCCCCGACAAGGAGCGTAAGCTCCGCTATTCTCCCTCATAGCAATCCCCTGCGACATTATACGCATTGAACAACGCCAGCAGTTCCTCCGGCTTCATGTTCTCCGGCAGCAACTCCGGTCGCCTGTCCTGCCGTGCCACCATGCGCCTTGCCCGAAGGATCACCGCACGCTTGCGGTTCTCGGCTGGTGTTATCCATTGCAGGTTCTCGACGCGATTGTCTGTGGTGATACCGTTGAGGTGGTCACACTCAAACTCGTCACCGGGCTTTGGACCAATCCACACGATAGCCACGGCGATATGCACGAGGATATTTCCGTAACTCGTCATACGCAGGTATTTCTGCTTGCGATGCCCATTAAATCGGTTTGTTTTGGAGGTGTCTGCCTCCGGTTTGATTAAACGAAGTTTACAACGATAAAAGGAGAAACAGCGTCCGTCCGCAGACACATAGAGTGCCTTACCTTTGGTTTTCTCCAACGGACAAAGTCTAACTTCAGTGCCATCCTCATAAACGAGCGATGACGGATAAAGATTTGTTTGCATCTTTGTTACGTTTTAATAATTACACATGTTAACTATCAAATCCGTAACATTCCTTTCTTGATTAGCGAGACTGAGAATGTTGTGCCGGACGCCCCGCTAACCAATTATCCCGGCGAGGATTTTTTTGAAAAGCGGTGCAAAATTACTGCTTTTTCGGGACATGACAAAATTTTTGCCACAACCAAAAAACACCTGCAAATCAATCATTTACAAACAGAAAAAACGACTTTCCAAATTGCATTCCAAATCGAAAAAAGAAAAACCAAATCGGAACGTCAAAAAACCAAATCGAAAAAGGGTGTCCGATTTGGATTTTTGTCTATTTCCAAATCGAGCACCCCGAAAACGAAAACGAAAAAATAAATCCACTCGATTGAGCGGATTTAGAAACTGAAAAATTAAATCGTGAAAAAGCCCGAAAATTGAACTAATTTACGGCATTCCACGCAGCTTCCAGACGCGTATAGGTGTCATCCCCGTTGCGGAGCTTGTTCTTTTGGACATTCACCGTGGAGTTGTCCGGCACCTCATGTGTCCCCATATATGTGTCTATAAAGAACTCAACAAATGCTTTCTCTTCCTTGGGTTGCGCCCAAAGCAGCAGGCACGCGATATACTTGGCGGGCAGTTTCTTACGCGCTGACGCTTTCTCGTCCAGATACGTATCGAATTGATCAATGATGGTATGCAGCCGCCGTATGAGCGGTCGGTTCTCTGCAAACAGGTGCAGTTCTTTCTCGCTGAACTCACCGCGCTGTGCTTCCTCCACTAACTCCTTGACGGTCAGCGTACACACGTCTTCATATTCCAACATGTGAAAGCCCTTCTGCGAGAACTCCTCTTCCGATGCAGAACTCTGTCGCAGGTCTATCGCGGGATTGATGAACGAGCTGAACTCTTCCGTGTAGATATTGATACTTTTGAGTATCCGCTTGACGCGGTGGTAGTTATCTTCCTTGAATGAACGATACAAATCGCGGCATTGGTTCGGGTCGCGACGGATATATTCTTCTTTTCGCATCACCTCCACGCACAGCAGCAGGGACTCCTTGAGCAGTGCAAAAAAACGCTTGAGGTCTTCATACAACTGCTGCACTTCCGTCGGGTAGGATTCGATAGGCCAAAGAGACGGCATGTATGCTTCCATACTCAGCGGTGAACGCTCATAGATGGATGGCTGCACGTACGTAGTCGGCGCGTTACGCGGCGCGGCGGCTGAACTATTGGGCGTAAATCGCGTGAAGACACGTTTGACTTGCGTCGTGCCGGAATGGATTTTGTGCAGCAACTGGTGTGCTGAACTGAAGCAATGATTGCGGCGGGTCACAAACTGGTTGTTGAAATCGCGCGCAAAATTAAACAGGTCCATTTTCTGCTCTTGAAAATGCCGAATAGCTTCCAGTACCTGTGAATCAAGCGCAACGATGGACTCCAACGATACCTTGTTTTTCTGCTGAAGTGCAGCCAAAAAGCGGTCGGGAGAAAAGTTCTCAATGGCACAAACGACCGTTTGCAGGCCGTCATAAGAATCGAATTGTGTTTGATACCGTTGCTGTGCCATTGATGGTAATTTGTAAAGAGCCGCAAAGGTACAATAATTTTTTGAATTATGCAAGATTTTTGCCTAAAAAAAAACTTTTGTGTAATTTTACGCATAAATCCTTTCAAAATCATCTTTCCGAATACAAATCAAGCGATTTACTTGCATATTTGAAAAAAAAGTAGTACCTTTGCACCCGAATTGATGACATCGGCTGAAAACATGAAGTCGCAAATTGCGACCTCAAGTGATGAATTTTTAAGGTCACAAATTGTGACCATAGAAACTGAGGATGACTTTTTAAGGTCGCAAAATGCGACCATAGAAATACCGTCCCGTCCATGACGTTAAACCGGTAATTAAAAGATAGATAACCACGCAAAGCGTTGCGCAATAACATATTAAAATAATTAAGCATTACTATTATTCGCATTCAAAAAAGCGTCGGAAACTATTTTGAATAAAAACGAATAGTATACATTTGGGAAGCGTTTGCTCCTCGAACCAAAGTAATGGTAAATGTTCATACCACAAGGTGTGAATTTATCTGCTTTGGTGAGGGTTGCAATCCGACGCTTTTCCCGAATGCGAGCGATAAGTTCCACCTTTTCGTTTTTACGGATTGATAGTATGCGCAAATTACTACTATCAATCCATGACAGAGAGCACAAAGAATCAACAGAAAGCCGCCGCGCTTTTTGCACAAGAGTGGCAGGGTAAAGGCTACGAAAAAGGGGATACACAACGATTTTGGTTGGAATTACTCCAAAAAGTGTTAGGTGTAGAAGACCCGTATTCGTTTATCTCATTCGAGGATGAAGTGATGGTAGATAAGACCAACTTCATGGATGGGTATATTGCTTCAACCAAAGTGCTCATCGAGCAGAAGTCCATTCAGAAAGACCTCGGTACGCCCATCGTTCAATCCAACGGAGAGAAGATCACTCCGTTTCTGCAAGCCCGCAAGTACATCGCCGGTTTGCCTCTTAGCAAGCATCCCCGATGGGTGGTGACCTGCAATTTCCGTGAGTTTTGGGTATATGATACGGAACGTCCGAACGACGAGCCGCAGAAAATCCTGCTTGCCAATTTAGAGAAGGAGTACTACCGGCTCCAATTCTTGGTGGACGAGAAGAACGACCATCTCAAGCGTGAGGAAGACTTGTCGTTGGAAGCCGGTAAATTGGTGGGTGCTATTTATGATCTGTTGGCAGAGCAGTATATTGATAAAACCGCACCTGCTACTTTGCATAGCCTCAATGTGCTATGTGTGCGGTTGGTGTTCTGCTTGTATGCCGAAGACGCAGGTTTGTTTAGTTCCAAAACGGCTTTCCATGATTACTTAGCGCAGTTCCCTGCTCACCAAGTGCGCCGTGCGCTGATAGACCTTTTTGCTGTGCTCGACACTCCCGATGACCAACGTGATCCGTATTTGGACGATGCACTCAAAGCCTTTCCGTACGTCAATGGAGGTCTGTTCAGTAACGACCTGCGGTTGGAGATTCCTCAGTTCACCGAAGAATTGCAAACGCTCATTCTCTCTAAGGCTTCCGACCATTTCGATTGGAGCGATATTAGTCCTACCATCTTTGGAGCGGTATTTGAGAGTACGCTGAACCCCGACACGCGTCGTTCGGGCGGTATGCACTATACGAGTATCGCCAATATCCACAAAGTCATTGACCCGCTTTTCTTGGACGAGCTAAAGGACGAGTTTGCTGTCATAAAAGCTATCCCGAACGAGAAAAAACAAAGGCAGAAAATAGATGCCTTCCAAGACAAACTCGCCTCGCTCACATTCTTAGACCCGGCTTGCGGTAGTGGTAATTTCTTGACGGAAAGCTACGTGTCATTGCGCAGATTGGAGAATGAGGTCATTGCTTTGCGCGAGAAAGGACAGGCTATCTTGGGTGATTTCGCCAATCCGATTAAGGTGGATATCCACCAGTTCTACGGCATTGAGATCAACGATTTTGCGGTCTCGGTAGCCACCACCGCCCTCTGGATAGCTGAGCAACAGATGATGCAGGAGACGGAAAAGATCGCCTCTTTTCATATTGATGCACTTCCGCTCAAATCCTACCATAACATCCATGAAGGCAATGCGTTACGCACCGATTGGAGCGAGGTCATCGCACCCGAAAGGCTCAACTATATCATGGGCAATCCGCCGTTCGTGGGCGGAATGATGATGAGCCGTGAGCAGAAACAGGAGATGTTGGATATCTTTGGTGCTAAAACAAAAGGTATCGGTGAGCTGGACTACGTGGGCGCTTGGTATAAAAAGGCAGCAGAGATGATGGAAAAAAATGCCTCTATTAAAGCCACTTTTGTAAGTACCAATTCCATTACTCAAGGCGAGCAGGTTGCAATCTTATGGAAACCCTTATTTGAGAATCATGGTATTCATTTTAATTTTGCATATCGTACATTCCGATGGGATAGCGAGGCAGATATAAAGGCACATGTTCATTGCGTTATTATTGGATTCTCAAAAGTAGATTCTCCTTCCAAATTCCTATTCTTATCTGATTCTCAAACCCTCTCTGTTAAGAATATCAACGGCTACCTAAGTGACGCACCAGATGTATTTATTGAGAATAGAGGAACACCTCTTTGCGATGCTCCGGCTATGAACTTTGGTAATATGCCACGAGACGGAGGAGGATTTATCCTTTCCGAAGAAGAAAGGGATGAGTTGCTAAAGAAAGAGCCACTGGCTGCAAAATGGGTGCATCCTTTTATTGGTGCTACAGAATTTATAAATAATAAAAATCGTTATTGCCTATGGCTCGTAGAAGCAAGTCCCGCTGAGATTCGTCAGTGTCCGACAGTACTACAACGTGTTAATAATGTGCGCGAAATGAGATTAGCCTCCGCTGCTGCATCTACTCGCAAAATGGCAGAAACGCCAACTCTTTTTGCGCAAATTACTCAACCAGAAGGGGCTGATTATATAATCGTACCTCGTGTGTCTTCTGAACGTCGTAGATATGTGCCTATAGGTTTTATGAATAAAGAAACTATTGCGAGCGATGCGGTACAAATCATCCCAAATGCCACGCTCTACCATTTCGGTGTTCTTACCTCCAACGTCCACATGGCATGGATGCGTGTTGTTTGCGGACGTTTGAAATCAGATTATAGGTACTCCAAGGACATCGTCTATAACAACTTCCCTTGGCCTTCGTCTATTAGCCCCGAATTTAATTCGGGTGTATCTGCCCGCATTGAGGCTACTGCCCAAGCCATCCTCGATGCACGTGCCAAATATCCGGATTGTTCTTTGGCTGACCTTTACGATGAGGTAACGATGCCGCCTGAACTACGTCGTGCCCACCAAGAGAACGACCGCGCGGTCATGGCTGCCTATGGTTTTAGTACCAAGATGACCGAATCCGAATGTGTGGCAGAACTATTCAAAATGTACCAATCCTTGACCAAATAACATGTTAGGCGCAATCATAGGAGACATAGTGGGCAGCCGCTTTGAGTTCAACCCGACCAACGATTACAACTTTGAGTTGTT
>ONPG01000024.1 GCA_900319645.1 uncultured Bacteroidales bacterium | reverse complement strand
CTTTTATACAAAACGGTTGGCACGTATATGTACAACGAACATCGCAAACAAAATCTCGGGTCTATGCTCACCAGAATACAACAGGTATTGTGTGGTTCTCTACGCAGGAAAATGTAGAGAATGAAGAAATAACAAAGGCACTTTTGGACGCTTACATCCATCATCGTAATTATCAACAGATAGGGGATAAGATGGTGCTTTGTAATAATAGGGATATAGAGAAGATTGAGGATAAAGAAGTGCTTGCATGTTGGCAATTGCCAGAGCATACAAGAAATTTGTATGATACGGTTCATCTGACAGAACAAGAGGAATTGGATTATATAAATAATGTGCGGAGACAATTAAGAGTCAGTTTGTACCCTTATCAAGAAAAAGGTGTGGCATGGTTGGAAGAGCAACGTAGAAATGGTCATGGATGTTTGCTTGCAGACGAAATGGGATTAGGAAAGACATTGCAAGTCATTGCATATCTCACTTCACGTCCTGCATCTTCTCGTCATTTAATAGTAGTACCATCTTCATTAGTTTTTAACTGGAGAAACGAAATAGATAGATTTGCTCCTCAAATCTTTAATCAAGTAATTATAGCCAGTTATGATATAGTTCGGTTGCATATAGATGATTATTCAAAAGAATCTTATGATACAATCGTTGTGGATGAAGTCCAAATGATTAAGAATAGTGATACACAGCGATATTCTGCTATTACACATCTAAAAGGCTCACAAAAAATATTTCTGTCAGGAACGCCGATAGAGAATTCAGTAGATGAGTTATGGGCACAATTTATGGTATTGATCCCTGAGATGAAAAGCATGTATTCTCATGTCCGTTCTCTCGATATTTCTTCATCAGGGGAGGAATATGTACAATTGTCGGCCAAATTATTGAAGCCATTCATCTTACGCCGAACTAAATCGGAAGTGATGCTTGAACTCCCAGACAAGACAGAAGAGGTGGTATATGTGGATTTATCTCCCATAGAAAGACAGATTTATACTAATTTGCATTCTATTATTTCTCGAGCTTTGACTACAGGACTAACGGGGAGAATCAACAGCTTGGTACTGGAAGGTTTATTGCGTTTACGCCAGGCATGTGTGTCTGCGAATATGTTGCCTGTTTCTTTACGCAGAGATAAATATGTGGAGAGTAGTAAAATGGAACTTGTAAGAAGTTACATCAGGCAAGTGCGATCATCTAATAAAAAGACATTGGTATTCTCACAATTTGTAAGTGCACTAAAAGAATTAGAAACTCTTCTATCGGAAGATAAGATTGAATATACAACGTTATACGGAGAAACATATAATAGAGAGTCAGTGATTAGTACATTCAAGAATAATAAGGAAATCCCAGTCATGCTTATGAGTTTGAAAGCCGGAGGAGTTGGGTTGAACTTGACGGAGGCGGACTTGGTCATATTACTGGATGATTGGTGGAATCCTGCAGTAGAAGAGCAAGCGATAGCGCGCGCACACAGAATAGGGCAAAAGAATAATGTGCTGGTTCTTCGCTTGGTATGTAAAGATACGATAGAAGAGAAGATACTGCAATTACAGGAAAAGAAACGTCAGACAGTAGATATATTTAATAAGACAAATGTTTCTTTGTCTATCAGTGAACTTAAGGAATTATTATCATAAATCAACAGAAAACCATGGAAAATATTAGTACATCTATTCAGGCTATTTTCGGAAAAATAGACGGTGATACTATTTTGCGATATGCCCAGTATTTATCTGCTTCCTCACAGTTGAAGGAATCGGAAATACAATTACCGGTGCACATGGATTCTGATATTCCTGAATCTATATTGGTAAACCGCCTGATGAAAGTCGATGAAACGCATACTATAGATCAAATTATAATGCTTGCACAGGTAGTTATTCAACAATGGTTAGCATCGGATAACAAGTGTCAAGCTTATCAATTCTGTAAACAATCATCTATATTTAATGTGATATTACATTTTTCTATACGTTGTTTGAGACTAGTAGATGGAGATCCTGTTTGCAGATATAATCAACTATTACGATGGCATACACTAACTACTAAGTTAGGAGAGGATCTATTTACAACATCATTTATTGCAGCTCGTGGTGTGAAACTACAAGATAAAGAGCGAAGTGTATTTGATTGGCCTGCTTACTTGGAACACGATTGCAAAGAAATAAATGCCATTACCGATAAGGGAATGGCGGATTTGCATATGCATCTTAAAGGTTCTTCCTGGAATTTCGATATTAGTTGGTTATGTATAATGAACCATATCGGAGTTATGCGAAAAATGTTTGAAGATTCGTTAAAGATGCAAAAATTTGAGGATTCGGATAAAGATTTGTATGTTAAAATGAGGAGAGCTGCAGCGATAAGATTATATCTCGCAGGTGTTGTCGGTTGTATATCCCCAGTCGTTACATTTGCTCAATTATTAAATATCCTCAATCAAAATATTCCAAATGAGAAAATAGACGATACAACAATAGATTTGCAAGATAAACTAAAAAAATGCAGAACTGAGGAAAACGAATTAGATTACATCACTAATGGTAAGAATCTTTCGCAATTAGAAGAAAATAAGGTTATCGCTTCTGAACGCAAATTCATGTATAAAGTGTATGTGCAAATATATAAGGAAGGTGGTGATGAAAAACAGAAAATTCAAATAGCTACTTTATTCTATGCGTATTTAACTTACAAAGTGGCATTCCGCAGCTATCTCTTGCAATTGAATGACAGGGTCGGATTTGCGAATTTCAGTTTCTATGAAAAGCGCAAAATGGATTTTATCTTGCCACAATATGAACAATTGGTATACAAAGCAGCCCTTAAGGGTTTTTTGGAGAAAAACCCCAATAATTATATAGAAGCTAGAATAGCACCGAAAAATTCTGTTTCAAAAATTGAGGAACAAATCAATAAGATTACGGCGATACCTGAATTAAAATCATATATAGACCGTTTTCATTTTATCTTTCATTTTATCAAAGAACGTGATCAAAGAGACAATGGTAGGTATCGTCATTATGGTTTGCGAGAAGAGTATAAGAAGCAAGCAATGGCTATATATAATTTCCGGAGAAATCTAAAAGGACCAAAAGAGCAACAACGTCTGATAGGTACAGTGGTGGGATTAGATGCGGCAAGTTCAGAACTCTTTTGCCGACCGGAAGTATTAGCGCAAGCTTTTCGTTTTTTACGAGAGCATGATTGCGGAGAAAATGAATACAAGGAACGTCCCACGGATTTGCAAATTACATATCATGTTGGCGAAGATTACATGGACATAGCAGATGGTTTGAGGGCTATAGAAGAAGCACTGATTTTCCTAAATTTAGGTACGGGCGATCGGCTGGGACATGCATTGGCATTAGGCGTGAATGTCCGACGATATTATGCCAAACGATATCACACTATTTGTGCTCCCAAACATGTGTTATTGGATAACTTTGTCTGGCTTCACCACCATTGTGTGCGACTCATGGGGTATACCCCTTTAAGTGGCTATCTACAAACTATGTTTTCTAGATATTTCAATGATATATATATGATAAACCATGATACATCTGATAATGATATTTCAGAATTGTTTATGGAGAATTACCATGATGATACAAGTTATGATATAAATGATTTTTATCAGTCATGGTTGCTACGTGGGAATGCCCCTACTTTTGGAACTGAGATTCGGACAATAAAAGAAGTTACTGATAATGCAGAAAAGGCATGGCGATTAGCCGGGATTAATCATTATGAGGAGAGTATAATAGCTTGTAAGAATTACAAAGCAAAAAATTTGTGTGATAAATATCAATCCTATAAATATGCGGAAATAGGAAATCGAGCAGAATCTTTTTCTGTTCCGAAAGAATACCGTGATGCGTATTACGAATTGCTTGAATGCATTCAAGAAGATATGATGGAACGTTTGGAGCGGAAACATATAGCAATAGAATGTAATCCTTCATCAAATTTTAAAATTGGTGATATGGATAAGTATGACCAGCATCCAATTCTGCGATTCTATAATGATGGGCTCTCAACTCCTTATAAACCTCATCATTTGGCTGTATCTATCAATACGGATGATCAAGGGGTATTTTCTACTTCTTTAGGAAGAGAGTATTCTCTCATTGCATTGGCTTTAGAAAGAAATGAAATGCCGCCGTATGTCAATTCCCCACGAGCAATAGCAGAATGGCTGGAACGAGTTCGGCAAATGGCTCATGAACAACGTTTTGATAATATTAACAATTAAAATTAAATAATTATGGGAAAAGTGTTTTTTAAGGAATGTTTTTTGACAGACATTATTAAGTATGATGCTTTGTTAGTATGGAACGACCTCAAAATAGGCGTAAAATTAGAATTAGACTTAGAATGTGATTCATCATTATTCGACAGTGGTAAGAAATGTATTTTTGCTTATCTGGATGGTAAAAAAATTGGAGTTCTGACAGAAGAAGATGCTAAGATGATGGATCAAATCATGAATATGGGGTGGAAAGATTTATTTTTGTGCCGCATAAGTCAAGTAGATAACGACGCAACAAATGACCAGCGTATAAAGGTTGCTATATATATACAAGAATGTCCCCTCCCTCTAAAAATAAGTAATAGTGTAAGTAAGGAGGAAGGGAAGAGAGGCAAATATGAGTTTCTGTGGGAGGTTTAAGTAAAAGTTTATTTAGCGCTATTTTAAAAGAGTTGTAGTTTTATCCATACAGCTCTTTTTTGTTTTGTCTGTTAAAGTGTTAATTGTATTGTTATAGTCGGTGCTGTTGCCTAAATTTGTTGTCCCAATCTTTAACCATAGCCGGATTCAAATAGTGTAACTGAAAATTGAGACGATTCTTCAGGTTCATATCTGTCTGAATCTGCCTTCAAATCTTAATCTTGTCACCCATGCATCCCTGCAGTGCATCAATTTTATTGCCCCGTATATTAATATTAGCTTGTGCTCTTTTAAAATCAATGTGATTTATAATAGTCCAAAAGATAAAAGAAAAATGACAAAAATATATTTTTTCATTACAAAGTGAAGATTTTATGTAAAAAGTTTTAAAATAATTTGGATATATCAAAGAAAAGTATTACTTTTGCAAAAATTTTTACTATAATGAACTTACAAGAAATATTTTCACAAAGGCTTAAAAATGCGCGTATTCGGAGAGGATATTCTAATCGAAGTTTGGCAGAGGCTATGGAAAATATAATTTCTGCCGAAACTTTGCGCAATTATGAGAACGGCAAATCATTCCCCAATAGCGACATTATGGAACGGCTACTGGCAGTTCTGAATGTTAAGATAGATGATTTGTTCCGTCCGTTCACTATTGATTGGAGCAAAGTGAACTTCAGTTTCCGTAAGCGCAAGAGCGTGACCAAAGTGCAAGAGGAGATAATCATGCAGCAGATAAAAGATGATGCAGAACATTACATTGAACTCGAGGAGACGCTGAACATTGCTCCCACCATCAAATTGCTGATTGATTATTGCCATCGTAATGTGGTGCTAAATGAGGCAGATGCTCGGATCACTGCGCAGAGTATGCGTAAGTATTTGAATCTGTCGGAAGAGCCGATAGTGAGTATACAGGACGTGGTGGAGCGTTGCGGCATTAAACTGCTTCCGGTAACGATAGAGGCGAAGATGGATGGAGTGAACTTTGAGTGCAACGGACATGTGTTTATTTGTTACAACAGTGGAGGTGAGAACATTGAGAGACGCAGGTTTACGATTGCGCATGAGTTAGGACATTTGCTACTGAATATTCCAAGTCAACATATAGAGAAAGAGGAGAAACTATGCGACGCTTTTGCTTCTGAACTGATTTTACCGAGCGTTAAGTTGAAACAGATGTTGGGTGAGAATAGGCATAACATATCGCTGAGAGAGCTAAAACAAATTCAGTCGCTATTTGGGATGTCCGTGGATGCAATCATGTATTCGGCCAAGGAACACAACATCATTACTGAGAACAGGTTGCGTACGTATTTTGTGATTAAACGGACTCGCGAGAAATTGGCGGCAGAGATAGATAAATCGGTATTTCAAGAGGACGATAAGAATCGCTACGAGTCTTTGGTATATCGTGCATTGTCGAGTGAGATGATATCGGTGTCGAAAGCAGCATACTTCCTGAACACCACTGTAGAGAACGTATCGAGTAACCTCAAGCTCGTGTGACGGATGAAGGAGATAGTGATATACGACGCCAACATATTTATCGACGTGATAGATATGGAGATAATAAAAGCGCTGCGAGAAGCGGATTATCGGATTTATACGACATCGCTTGTGACAAATGAGATTATTCGTACGGAGCAGAAAGCAGTGTTGTCCGGCTTACAGATATCCATTTATCGATACGATAGCATTGAACAATACGCGGATCTGTATGCATTTAAGGATTCAGTACATCCGAAAAAGAACCTGTCAGACTCAGATTTCTCGGTTCTCAAATTAGCTCTTGATATGTCGGTGCCGCTCTACACGTCGGATGCTAAGTTGCGGAGTGTGGCGCGAATAAACGGTGTTGAAGTGCATGGTAGCTTGGGATTGGTAATTGAGTTGAACAAAGCCGGATTGTTAAGTTGTGAGGAAGCGAAAGAGGCAATTCTTCGATTGCAGAAAGCAAATACGCGAATAGCGGAAAAGGTATATGAGGAAGCATTGGATGCTCTGAAGTGAGCTGAGAGTCAAAAGAAGTTGTCCGAAAAGATCGATTGTGCTAAGTTCTTAACCTGGTTCATCGAGGAGTATCCGGCAATCGGTGTCCGCTACTCGCCATGCCGACGCAGAGTTTTGGAAGCGGTTTAGATAAATTTTAGATTACTATTGTATTGTCTATGAAAGAATATCCATCATGGAATGTATTTGCTTACAAATATCCTTCCGAAGAATTACAAAGAGCGAGATTTGAAGATCTCGCTCGATGTCTCTTTTGTCAGCGATTTGATATTCAATATGGAGTGTTTCAATGCATCAACCATGCTGGAAATGAGACGGATGTCATCGAAAAAGATGGTGAGGTTATTGGATTTCAAGCGAAATATTTTAAGACGCAAATAGACAAAACTCAAATTGTTGATTCACTTAAAACTGCTAAAAAGGATAATCCGCTTCAAACAAAAGTGATTATCTATACAAACCTTTCATTTGGTAATTCTACTAAAAACAAAGCTGCTAAAACAGCAAAACAGTCTGCAATAGAGAATGTGGCGAAAACAATCGGTCTGACTATAGAATGGGCAACAGACAAGATGATCTTAGACCAGGCTGCTCAATATGATTGGATTCGCGATGTCTTCTTTTCAACCGATTCAGACTATGAGTTATTGTACGATTTCGAAAAGAAAAATACTGCAAATATACTCAATCCGATAGATACAAAAATAAAGTTTCATACCAATGAGATAAAAATTAACAGAGATAAGATACTTTCTCTGATATACGATGGTATGATCAACCATTTCCATTTCGTTCTTCATGGTGAAGGAGGATGTGGAAAAACAGCGATAATTAAGGATTTGACAGATAAACTGCACGCCAGCAATATTCCTGTCTGTATTCGGAAAGCACAATCGTTGAATATATCTAACGTTGACGATGTCTTTTATGCACAGAAGAACTATACTTTGGAGCAGTTTAACGAGCTGTATCATGGCACCCCTCACAAAGTATTTGTGATTGATTCTGCAGAGCGACTCCAAGAAATTGATGATCAAGAACCTGTATTTAATCTGCTAAAGAGTTTGTCGCATGAAGGATGGAGTATCTTGTTTACAGTAAGAGATGTATACTATCAGGATTTATGCGATGATCTTTTTTCTGTTTATCAAATTGCTTACAAAGCCATTGCTGTTGATGTTATTAGCGAGGATGAGTTGAACCGCTATGAGCAGGATCTCCATATCACGTTGCCCCAAAATGCAGAGTTTAGACAGCGGCTTTGTAATCTGTTTTATCTAAAGTATTATCTGCAATACTATGAAACTACATCTCAAGAAGATTCTTATTCCGCCTTTATCAATTACATATGGAAAGAAAAAATCTCTGGGAGATTGACTCTTAACGGCATAAATATCGAACGTGACAAATGTTTTCTTCGGATTGTCTATGACCGAATGAACCATAGCGAGTTCTTTTTAGACGATACCAATTATAATACTCAAGCGCTACAAGCTTTAGTTGCAGATGAGATTGTGGGAAGAACTGATAATGGGATATTTATTACCCACGATATCTATGAGGAGTGGGGTGCTTATCGGATTATTGAAAGAGAATGGAATAGGAGGAAAAGTTTACAAGCATTCTTTCAGAACATAGGCAGTTCTTATGTCGTAAAACGTACATTCAGACAATGGTTGGTGGAGAAACTGAATATAAATCCTTTGTATGAGTTGCAGGAAATATTGGATGCAGTATCCGAAAATTCGGTTCCGCCTATTTGGAGAGACGAGATAATCGTCTCCATTTTGCTGTCGCCATACAGTGAAACTTTTTTCAACCAATCAGAAAAATTGCTGCTTAGGGATGAAGCACAAATGCTCACGCGGGTAGCTTATCTGTTACTGATAGCATGTAAACGAATTACCCGTGTGGCGCAATTACAAGGATATGATTATCCTTTGTATGCACCGGATGGACATGGATGGATGCATATAATCCGATTCTTTTATAAACATAGGGAGGCTACTATGGAATGTCCATATCGGGTGCGAATTTTAAAGGAATGGTGTCAATATAATCAGAAGGGGGAGACAACCAGATATGCTGGATTGATAATTCTTGAGTTGCTAAAGAAGATCGAGGAGGATCCGCATCATTTGTATTTAAGTCACCATGACCAAGAAGAATTATATCAGATTTTAGCAAATGCAGCATCTGAAGTGCGAGCGGAATTATCTTCTTTGCTCGAAACAATAACAAATAACCAATGGAAAAAATCGGATGACCCATATTACGATTTTTCAACTTATCTGCTTACCCGGAGTCATAATGTCTTGAAAATAATCTGTATGTTCCCTCATGCGATATTGGACATAGCTTCGATGATCTGGATAAATGACGTAAATAATTATGATGAGCACGAAGGGCATTATGGACTAAATTGTGAGTCCAGATTCGGCATTCGGGAACAATATAGTAATAAGGATTATTCTCCGGAGGGGGCAATGCAGACTCCGATATATCTGCTCCTGTGTGTTGAACCTGTTGGAACAATTCGGTTTGTTGTACGATTTGTCAATCATTGTATTAATTATTATGCAAAGCACCCGTATTCTGAATCAGCTGATGAGCTGAAACAGATTGAATTGAACTTACCGGATGGCTCTACTATACGGCAATGGGGCTCTATTTGTTTGTGGGGAATGTATCGTGGAGCAGTGCACTATACAATGCCATACTTGTTACAATCGGTTCATATGGCACTTGAGAAATTTCTTTTAGATGCCGTAAAAGAGCAACCATCTTGGGTAGAACCAACGATAGATTATATCCTGCGAAATAGCAGAAGTGTTTCTTTGACTGCTGTGGTTTCCAGTGTAATAATGGCTTATCCGGAGCGATATTATAAATACGCGTTGGTGTTGTTTGACACATTTGAATTCTTCCATTATGACTCAATTCGTTTGCAAGACGAGTCTCACCATCAAAGGTACATCAATATGGGAGCGATGATGAATAAAGAAGTGGCGGAAGAGCGAACGGAATCTGGTAAATTAACCCATAGAAAAGAATCTTTAGAAAGTCTATGCGTCCGTTATCAATATGTGCGTACTCAAGAATTGTCGGAAGAGAATAGTGACGAACTTGTCAAACAAATTCATCGGATATTGGATAAACATTGGGAGAAAGTCAAGAAAAAAACGAACGAGTATAAGGACACGAATGAGATTCTGCTTTATAGACTTGACCGAAGAACTCATAAGCCGAAAATTGTTGAAGATGGAGCGGAGAATCAAGTGATGTTTGAATTATGTCCGCAGATGCCGGACGATTTGAAACAACGGAGCGAAGAGCGTATAGCAAAAACTAAAGCCTCTATGCGTTTCTTTTCTCTGCATGTATGGGCTTTTAAAAAGTTACGTCATGAGGATGTATCTCAATATGCTCAATATGAAAATGTCGCGAATGTGGTAGTTTCTCTCCGCGACTTGTTAAACGCTTTGCAAGTCGGTGAGGAATTAATGCCGATGGATGAGTGGATCCCATTTTCGGCAGCAGGAATCTTAATTCGGGATTATTATGAGCAACTAACCAAGGAGGATAGAGAATTGTGCATTCAACTGATAGATAAAAAATTAACAGAAGGCGTATCTACGTCATACTATCCCCAAATTGATGATGGATTGGAATGTTGCGTTCATGCATTGCCAAACTTGTTATTGTGTAGTAATGAGCAAAGCGAATTCTATCGGAATGTCCTGTTGAAAATGCTGTTCAACAAGATACCTTTAGGAGAGTACAAACGTGTTTGTGATTATGCAATTGAGACAATTCATGAGAGCAATTTATGGATGATTGCATATGAAAATATGGTGTCACTACTCAAGGACTATATTGCCCATTTCGGGACAATTGATAAAATCACTAATATAGAAGATGCTGAGGTGTTGTTGGAGTTGATACCATGCGACACAAGCGATTCGTTCTTGGAGAATGTCGTATTGCAATTAGTCCCGTTTGTAAAGAAAGCGCTTTTAGATGAGCGTAATACACAATACTATAGATCAAATCATTTGTATGGTGCTTATGCAAATTTTGTATTAAATCGTTCATTGGAAAAGATAGATGCTTTTATAACTCCTTTATTGCCTTCCATGCAGTCACATAGAGAGTTACAATACTTCCTGTTGTCTTTTATTCATGCGGAAGATAAACTACAGAAAAAGGATGCATTCTGGCGCGTGTGGGAACTTCTGTATCCTAAAATTGTATCGCGTTCATTTGGCTATGCTGATGAAGTAATCACTACCTATCTGTTCATCCATCCGTGGGCTCTTTATGAGCGAACAGAATGGCATAGTTTTACAATGCAAGATGCTTGGATATATGCGAATACAGCTCGCGATATTGGGCAGGTTCCGAGTGTGTTATATGCTATAGCAAAGGCTATGAATGGAATAGTCAAGAACATGCTTCGTGAGGCAATAGATTGGGTACATACAATTATTGAAGCACATGAGGACTTAAATCTTGGTGAATTAAAATCCAACACTATATTTTATTTGGAGCAAGCTTTAAATGGGTATATTAAAACCAATAAGAAGTATATAAGACAACATAATCCTTTGCGGGAGAAACTTTTGGTAATCTTGACATTCATGGCGGAACATGAATCTATCATGGCATATAGACTCCGGGAGAGATTATAGTTTAAGAAATTATGATTCGGTAGAAGATAGGTTGGTGCTTGGTCGTGTGATGACTATAGAATTTATTTCTATCTAAATGAGAAATGCATTGTTTTGTCAGCAAAAACAAAATAAATTGCAGAATATGTCCCATATATTTTGATATATGGGATTTTTTTTGTATCTTTGCAGCCAAATTTAGAGTGGCTCGTTTGGAGAAAAGCTGATGCACTGGGAGATATTTTACAGAATGTCGTGAAGTATAATATTGCTCCGCTCCAGCAACACAGTAGCAGCAATGTTCCTGTCAAACACGGAGACGAGACGAAAACGAGACGAAGACGACACGGAAACGGACCGTACTATCGTCGGGAGAATAACGGAAGAAAAGCGAAAGCATGGCACAAGCAGAATTAGATATATTGCTGAACAAGTTGAGCGGCCGGCTGACGGGTGACAGCAAGTTCTATACTACCCATCGTTATGGAAAGACGGTGGTTAGCAATTACCCTTTGCACCGTGACCCGAAGAAAGTGACAGCTCAGCAGCAAGCGCAGAGTGACGCGTTCGGCAAGGCTGTTAAACTCTGCAAAGCGGAGATGAACAACCCTGAGCGTCTCACCTTCTGGCAAGAACAGTACAACCAGTACGTCAAACTGGCTAATAGAAGCCTTTCTCGTGCGAATGCGCAGTTCTTCGGCATCGACCCGAATACCACACCGCAATCCAAACAGAAGTACTATTCCACCCTCCGCGGCTTCATTATCGCTCAACTGACGAAGCAACTGAAGAAAGAATAATCGTGTAACACGCCTTGCACTTGGAAAATATCACGAAATGTTGCTCTCAAAACAAAAGAAAACGAGAGTATCAATAAATTAGGTCTTGTACCTGTAACTTTGAAAGAAATACATTAAATATGGAATACGATTTAGAGTATAATGATGATGGTCTTATTATAGACGAAATAACGGGGAAATCTATCAAAGATACCCCAGAGGAAAGGGTACGCCAACGATTTCTTAAAATATTGCAATCAGATTATGGTTATCCTAAGAACTGTATTCTTCGTGAAGTTCCCGTTCAATCTGGATCGAAGATTCTGACAAATGAGGCAGATGGATCACCTATTCGTGCCGATATTGTTGTTTATAACGATAAGAAAGCAGCATTGAATAAAGACCAAGGGAATATACTTTTTGTCGTCGAATGCAAACAGCCAAATGTAGACGAAGGATATGCTCAGTTAGTCTCTTATATATTTAACACATCAGCAGTCGGGGGAGTATGGACAAATGGAGAAGGAATATCTGTTTATAAAAAATCGCAATCAAGGGTCGGGTTAGAGGAATTATTATCTCTACCACGTTATAGAGAAAGTTGGTCGGAAGATGACAAAATCCCAAGTAAAAGTTCATTAGCTCGCCCGCATAATGTCAGGTTCTTGCTCTCTACGTGTCATAACAAATTATATGGCCGTGGAATGGAGAATGAAGACTTTGATTTGGCAATGGACATGGTTCGTATTCTATTGGCGAAAATTCAGGACGAAACTTCTCCCGGTGAAAATCCAAGATTTTGGATTACCAATAACGACTTCAAAACAGTAGAAGGGAGGGCGCATGCTGCTCAAGTCGTTCAAGATTTATTTAGAGAGTATGCAAATCAGTTTCCTGATGTATTTGATGAGTATGAAAAGATCCAAGTCGGTGATGATTGTATTGCAGAGGCAATAGGAATACTAAAAGACTGGAGTTTAGCGGCCAAGTTTGACGAGGCGGATGATTGGGATTTAATGGGGGAAACTTATGAGCAATTTACTCATATCAATTTGAAGAGGATGCAGGGGCAATTCTTTACCAATCGTCTTGTTGTAAATATGATGGTAAAGATGCTCAATCCGGAAGTAGGAGAAAATTCTCTTGACCCGGCAGGAGGTAGCGGAGGTTTTTGTACTGCAATCTTTCGTTATCTTAGACACAAGGTAATTTCTAATACTTCGCCTGATTCTGCCCAACGTCAACGGCAACTTGAGACAATCAAACAGAGTGTTTATCTTGTAGAGATTGCTAAACGGCTTGTTAAGATAGCAAAATGCGCTATGCTGATGACTGGTGATGGTCAGACAGGAATGACCAGGGGAAATTCTCTTGGCTCATTTGATGCATTTGATCCATGGATACAATCTCGTTGTGCAAAAGGAAAATCAAATGCCCCTTCTGTGATTGCAACTAATCCTCCATTTTCTGGTCAGAAGATAGAGTCTATGATTTCAGACAGGTCTATACTGAAAAACTTTGTGTTTGGACACACCTGCAAAACAGATGAAAACGGAGTATATAAGTTTAGCAACTCAGACGAAGAAATACTACAAAGACAAGCACCTGAATTGTTGTTTCTGGAACGTTGCCTAGATTGGCTTAAACCAGGAGGAAGACTTGGTATTGTCCTTCCGAAAGGATTCCTTGATAATATTAGTTATGAACAATATAGGCAGTGGCTGTTATCCAATTTCATTTTGGATGGTGTAGTTACATTGCACAAAGATACATTTCAGCCGGACACTGGAGTCAGAACATGTATCCTTTTTATTACGAAACCTAAAAATGGTTCCGAAATACCATTAGATTATAAGATATTTATGGCTATTTCTCAAAGAATCGGACAAGATTCTAAAGGAAATAGTGTGTACATACTTGATTCTAATGGAAAGAGTACCGGTATATTGAATCATGATTTGGAAGACATTGCTAATGCCTACGAGAGATTTAGGCTTAGCGATACGATGACGGAGTCGGAATATATATTTTCATTTACCAAAAGCGAAATAAAAGACCACTATAATATTAATCCACAGCATTATTCTCCTAAGTTAAATGCAGCTCTTAATAGTGTCTTGGCTTTTGATAATTTGGATAATTGGTCCACTACTATCGGGCAGTTAGAATCAGACATAAAGATATATATGGGACCCAGATGGAATTCTTCGAGTATAAAAGTTGATAATCCTTCTGATAAGTCTAAACTTATGCCATACTTAACTGCCAATGGTGCTTTGGAGATGCGTAGGTTTTCAATAAAATGGATTGATGTTTCTAAAGCCAACAAGCAGCAAAAGGCATGTATAGATATGCTAAGGGTTCAGGAAGGGGATATTTTAATAACCCGTTCTGGCACAATAGGAAAGATGACATATGCAACCAAACAATTAGCAGAGCAATTCCTCGTAAGTGATGATTTGGTGCGTATAAGGGTAAAGGACGATAATCTTCGTGCTTATCTCGTTGCTTATTTCTCGTCTTCCACGGCTCTTTCTCTTATGCTTCTTGATGAATATGGATCTGTACAACAGCATCTGCAGCCTAGGCACATTCAAGAAATGATTGTGCCTGTTCCTTCCGATTGGTCTCAAGCGAAAGAGATGATAGAAGCGGGTAATAATTTTATAAATGCCTTAGAGGCAATGTCAATTGCCGACTACCAAATACGCGAGAAAGGTTTTGATAAACTATGCAGTGAATTGGTTACCGAATAAAGTAATCAAGCATATCTAAAGGAGAAAGAGGCATTGCAGAAATGGAAAAAGTATTAAAACACTAATCTTTTTATGGCTAATAATAATTATTACATACGAGGACTGATTGATGAGGCTTTAGAGATACTTTCCAGAATGAGTATTAATTACAATACAAAGGCTGGGAATAATATTCGTGCATTAATGGAAATTGCAAATGAATTGATTCCATTAGTGAATAACGAATATTATGCAATATCCCAAACTCTACGTTCTGTAGTAAAAAATATAATCCGTCGTGACAATAATGGTATAAATGCATATTCATTTGGAGATTTACGGACAAGTATTAATGCTTTAGATATGCTCTATCCTTCTTGCGAAAGAAAGATCTTTATTAGTCATTCGTCAAAGGACGAAAAGATAATTAAGCAATTTACCAAGGACATTTTAATTGCAGGTTGTGGCTTGCGTCAAAACTGGATATTCTGCACATTAGACCACTCCTCTATTCATACTGGAGAGGATTTTCGTAATGAAATAGTACGAGGAATGCGAGAGTGCGATTTTATAATACTAATGATATCAAACAACTATAAAGAAAGCGAAGTTTGTTTGAATGAAATGGGTGCTGCTTGGGCTCTGACGGGAAAAACAGTTTTGCCGTTTGTGCTACCGGATTGCTCATTTGAAGACATGGGATTTCTATACAATGTAAAACAAGGTGCATCTGTTACGGACAAAACAAAATTAGACGAACTATACAAAGATATATGTGAGACATACGACATAGAGCAAGATTGGATACATTTTAATCAGATTTCCAATGAGTTTATAAAATTCGTGAAACAGCA
Source organism: uncultured Bacteroidales bacterium (assembly GCA_900319645.1). Taxonomy (GTDB): domain Bacteria; phylum Bacteroidota; class Bacteroidia; order Bacteroidales; family Paludibacteraceae; genus Colicola. Next base: position 13,788 of record ONPG01000024.1, on the reverse strand, counting down.
GAAGCCAGTAGGTAAGAAAGAAACAAAAGCTAAAGATGCTACCAATATATTATTGGATTCTTTGTCTGACTTTGATAAGAAGCATTTATTGGAATGGACTCTTGTAGATGATGGGGAGTGTTGGATATCAGAAAGTATGGATGGCACATTTGTACAATTAGGAGAGGCGGAACATGATATTAGCGAAGGACGGAATAAAGCAGAATGGGACGCCTTCTTTGAGCGAATGGCTGAATTGGGATTTGCCGTTATTGATCGTCTTAATAGTGATGGTAGCCCTATTTATAAATTGAAGCAAGCCGCGTATGATTATGTGGACAAGATCAAATAATAAAGACCAATTCCCTTTCTATCATGAATTAGATTGATTTGCTCTGTACATGCGATTAAGTAAAGAAGATCTGGAAAGGTGATGAATAATAATCTCATACTCGGCTATAAGGAATTCTTATAACAGTAAAAAATATAAAACTATGCATATAACATTGATAGCAGGGGCAAGACCCAATTTTATGAAGATCGCTGCGCTGATACATGCCATTCAAGCGGCACAGCAGCAAGGAAAGAATGTACAGTTCAGGCTGGTACATACAGGGCAGCACTATGACAAGAACATGAGTGACACGTTCTTTGAGGAGTTGGGCATTCCGGCTCCGGATGTGAACCTTGGTTGTGGAGGCGGAACACAGGCTGAACAGACGGCACATATCATGGTCGAGTTCGAGAAAGAACTGCTGGCACATCCGACGGATGTAGTGCTGGTTGTGGGCGATGTGACAAGTACCATGGCTTGCTCGATTGTGGCGAAGAAACTGAATACCAAAGTGTGCCATGTGGAGGCAGGAATCAGGTCTTGGGATCTGACCATGCCTGAGGAGATCAACCGCATGGTGACGGATAGTTTGGCGGATTATATGTTCACCACATCAGACGTTGCTAACCGCAATTTGCTGCGCATGGGAGCGACGCTGATGAATGATGGAATGAGCGAGACAAAGCTTCTCAATGATGCGAATGGTGTTTTGCCGGAAGATAAGTATGCTTTTGAACGCGTGCCACAGAAAGTTTGGCATGTGGGGAATGTAATGATCGATACGTTGTTAGCGAACAGGGCACGATTTAGGAAACCGCAAGTGTGGGATGAGTTGGGCCTGAAAGAGAAAGAGTTTGTGGTGATGACCATGCACCGTCCGGCTAACGTGGACGAAGAGAACCATTTGCGCGCTATGATGGAGCAGATTATTGATAATGTGCATGGACTGCCGGTAATCTTCCCGATACATCCGAGAACGGCTAAGTTGTTCTATGGACTGTGGGGCAATGAAGCAGAGTTAGCAAAGCGTTTCCCGAACCTGCATATTGTGGAACCGTTGGGGTATTTGGAGTTCAATTATCTGGTAGAGCGCGCGAAAGCGGTAGTGACGGATAGCGGTGGCATTACTGAAGAGACGACGGTAATGGGTGTGCCGTGTATCACGTTGAGGGATAACACCGAACGGCCGGAGACCTGTACGGTGGGAACGAATGAGTTGATCGGTACGAAGCCCGAGGCTATCAAGCCTGCGCTGGACAAACTCTTTGCCGGAGAGTGGAAGAAAGGTGCGATACCGGAGTTGTGGGACGGTCATGCGGCTGAACGCATTATAGATATATTAGTTCAGTTAGACTGAAAAGTAGGTAGTATATGCAAACATCCAGACGTGTCAATGCAATCGCAGCATCGCAGAGTTTGGCGATGGCGGAACGGGCGAGACAGATGAAGGCGGCAGGAGTTGATGTCATCAGTATGTCGCTTGGAGAACCGGATATGGACACTCCGGAACATATACGCCGTGCTGCCCAAGAAGCGATTGACAACCACTGGTCGCACTACGGACCTGTGGCGGGAATCCCATCTCTGCGTGAGGCGATAGCCGAAACGCAAAACGGGCTGATTGCCAATTACCCGTCTTCCATCGTGTTCTCTGCGGAAGACGTCATCGTTTCTGTCGGGGCGAAAATGGCTATCTATAACGCCATCCAAACGGTGGTTAATCCAGGCGACGAGGTGATAATTCCTATGCCGAGTTGGGTGAGCTACAGCGAGATGGTGAAGTTGGCGGGAGGCATCGTCGTTCCGGTAACTACACGGTATGAAGACCACTACAATCTGACGCCGGAGCAGTTGCGTGCCGCTATCAGTCCACGCACACGCATGGTGATCCTTTGTTCCCCGAACAACCCGACGGGTAGTGTTTATTCGCCCGAAGAACTGAAGGCGTTGGTAGCAGTACTGCGTGACTATCCGGATGTGGTGGTTCTGTCGGATGAGATATATAACTGTCTCACATATGGGACTCAGGCTCTCACTATGGCGGCTTTTGACGAGTTGGCAGATCGGCTTATAGTGGTAAACGGAGTAAGCAAGGCATATGCCATGACGGGTTATCGGATCGGATGGCTTCTTTGCAAGAACAAAGCGTTTATCGGAGCTTGCACACGCTTGCAAGGACAACAATTGACCTGTGCGACCATGATTGCTCAGAAAGCGGCAGAAGCAGCTTTGAGGGGTGATCAGACCTGCGTCGAACAGATGCGTCAGGTGTTCGCGGAACGCCGTGAGTTGATATGCCGTCTGGCGGCAGAGATTCCAGGATTCACCTTCTGCGAACCGCAGGGTGCGTTTTATCTCTTCCCGGACGTGAGTGCTATTAGCACAGGTGACGAGGTGGTGGAAATGTTGTTGGAGAAGGCACATGTGGCAGTCGTATCCGGTTCCGCATTCGGCTATCCCTCGTGTATCCGTCTTTCCTATGCTATCAACACCAAGGATATCGAAGAAGCCATGCGACGAATCAAGGCCGTCCTGGCATAAAAATAAAAGACCAATCAGCCAATCTTGTATATGGAAATCGTATTATTGATAATAGCATTTATCTGCATGGTGGTGGGTATCATCGGATGCATAGTGCCGGGCTTACCCGGAGTTCCGATTTCCTATGCGGGCATGTGGATTGCCCAGGCTACCGAGCGGGTTGATTTTACGTGGCAGGAACTGCTCGTATGGGGTATTGCGACCATCATGGTCTCGGTTCTTGACTATGTAGTGCCGGCGTGGGGAACCAAGCAGTTTGGCGGAACCAAATACGGCGTATGGGGAAGCACGATAGGCGTATTCGTCGGTTTGTTTGCCGGTCCGTGGGGCGTTGTTATTGGTCCGCTGGCAGGTGCTATCTTGGGTGAACTCATTGGCGGCAAAGCGGCTGCAGAAGCATTACGCGCAGGGTGGGGAAGTTTCCTCGGGTTGCTCTGCGGAACAATACTCAAACTCATCTGCTGCGGAATGATGACCGTGGCTTTGATACAAGCATTATGATGGAACAAGAGATTCAAGAGAGGCAAACAAGCCGCAGTTACAAACGGGTGGTGACGGATATCATCATTTGGCTTGTTGCGATAGCTGCATGTATTTTGTGGCGATGGCTGGATGCCAAAGCGGAAGTATGGCTGTATGCCGCTTTGTTTGGCGCCATGATTGTAGGATGGCTGTTGTTGGGATGGATGTTCCAACTCTATCGGCCGTACAAAGAGACCAGTTTCCGAATGGCTTTGCTCTCGTTAGTGGCAACAGCCGGAGCGATGATCGGAGTTAGTTATCTGGTTATCTACTTGCTGCCGTGGAATTTATCCTTCCGTGTAGCGGTTTGGATGATCATGATTGTGGGCGCATTGGATACCGTGGTGATTATCGTGGAGCATTATTGGAAATATGCCACAAATATGACCGTCCCGGCCATGCAGATTGAGCAACGCGAGAACGCGGTAGTCAAACGCGAAGACGTCGTCCGAAGCGCGGAGTCAATTGATTCGATTCATCAATCCGTATTGTCCGTCACTAACGAGGACGACTATAATCTCTTGCGTGAGAAAGCCAAACTCGACTCGCGTCAAACCAAAGTGATTTGCGACCGGGATCGTTTCGCGTTCTTGCAGATACCTGATTACCAGTATCTGACGCTGGTTGATCTGACCTTGCTGAATGACGCCAAAGGTATCAATCGTCGTTTCTGTATTGTCAACCAGAAGTTGCCTGACGACGGGCGTTATGTGTGCTGCTACCGTCCGCAAGAATATATGAAACAGAAGTTCCTCCGCCGGTATCCGTGGGGAATCCGATGGCTCATGTACTCCTTCTATTTCCTGCGTAAGCGCGTGCTTCCCCGTCTGTTGCTCACCAGCCGTATTTATTACGATGTGACGCATGGTCGCAAGCGAATGCTCAGCAAGACGGAGGTACTCGGGCGGCTCTATTACTGCGGTTTTGAGGTGGATGAGATTGTACCGATGGGGCACATAGAATATGTCTTTGCCCATCGTAAGTCGCAGCCTTATCCCCAGGAGCAGATCAAGGTCTATGGCCCGTTGATCAAACTCCCGCGCGTGTGCAAAAACAAGGAGATCCGATATTTCTACAAGTTCCGCACGATGCACCCGTATGCCGAGTATATCCAGAAATATGTGTTCGACGCCCGTGGCGGAATGGATATCTCCGACAAGTCGAATGACGACTGGCGTATAACCACTTGGGGCAAGTTCATGCGTCGTTATTGGATGGACGAGCTGCCGATGCTCATCAACTGGTTCAAACGGGATGTTAAGTTGGTGGGAGTGCGTCCGTTGAGTCAGACGATGTTCAACACCTATCCCGAGTGGTTGCAGGACAAGCGTACGCTCACCCGTCCGGGATTGATACCACCGTTCTATATTGACCATCCCGATACCTTCGAGGAACTGTTTGCCAGCGAAGATAAGTACCTGACCGAATATCTGGAGCATCCTGTGCGTACGGATATCAAGTATTTCTTCCTGACGATGCGATCCATACTGACCCGCAAAACCCATAGTGCGTAATGACCCAGAAGTACGAAGAAATAATGCGTCATCTGCGTGCCGGCGAATATGCGCCGGTGTATATATTGTGCGGCGAGGAACCGTATTATATTGATCAGGTCTATCAGTTTGTCGCCACGTCTGTATTGGACGACATGGCGCGTGAGTTTGACCAGCAGGTGGTCTATGGGCGTGATCTGCCCGGAGCGGATATCTCGCCTGTGATTAGTGCGGCACGAGGCTATGCCATGATGGGCGGCAAGAAAGTGGTGATTGTGCGCGAGGCGCAAGCCCTGAAGAAATGGGATGCGTTGGCTGCCTATCTCGAGGTTCCGATGGATAGCACTTTGCTGCTCATCTGCTACAACGGCAAGCCGGACAAGCGTCTGAGTATCTGGAAGAATGCCGCGGAGAGCAAGCGTTGCGTATGGATGCAAAGCGACAAACTGCGAGACTATCAGGTGGAGCGTTGGATCAGTTCGTATATCGCGGATGTCAACCGTGAGCTCCAAGCCAAAGGGGATAATGTGTCGATCGATCCGCGTGTGGCGTCGCTCCTTGCGGATCATCTGGGAACCGACCTTTCTGCGATAGTTGGCGCCCTGAACAAGCTCATAGACGGACGTCCCGAAGGTGTACACACGATAGACTCTGCTCTGGTTGAACGCAATATTGGTATCTCCAAGGACTATAATATCTTGGAACTGCAATCAGCACTTATCAGGGGCGATGTGGTGCGTGCCAACCAGATCACACAGTATTTCGCCACCAGCAAAGACCATCCGATGATACGTGAGCTGACGGTCTTGTACAATTTCTTCCAAAACCTGCTGATGTATGAATATATGCCGGACAAGAGTGAGGCGGTTGTGGCGCGTGAGTTGGGCGTTAATCCGTATTTCGTCAAGGATTACGCTACAGCAGCCAGGCGTTACCCGGCAGGTAAGACTTTCCGTATCATCGGCTATTTCCGCGATACGGATGCGCGTCTCAAAGGAATCAATAACCCGAGCGCTAAGGACGAGGATTTGTGGAAAGAACTGATTTACAAAATAATGCATTAGCACGCGCTAATGCATTATTTGTAATTGCTGATTGTTTATTGCTTATTGCTTATTGCAGATAGGGCACTATGGATTCTTTGGGCAACTCTTTCCATCCGCGGATCCAGCCATAGACAGGACGCGGATGCTGGATAGTCCAGGTTATGCTGTCCGTGTATCTGCGTGCTTGTTCGGCGGTTATGCGAGGAGCTATCTGGGTATTGGACAAAGCGGCGGTTTTTGCCAAAGACTGATGGGTCTCATCGAATGCTTCGCGTTCTTTTGCCAGTTGGGTCATCACTCTCGGATAGATCTTGTCGAACAGTTGCGGATGGGCTGTGTACCACACTAACGAACTGTCAAATTCAGCCTGCGTGATTCCGTGTTTCTCCAACACAAGCGCGTAGTATATATCCTCCGCGTCGTTATGGCCGTGCTGCAAGCCGCTCACTTGCAGAAGTGCGTCGGTCTTGTGCAGATCCGCCATGACCAACCGCATTTGGCGTGACGAGAGCACGCCGTGAGGACGGCATGAGGAGAACTGCAAAGTAACCAAAGACAAGCTACAAAGGAATACTATGTTACGTATCGTACGGTTCATTTTTGTCCATTGTCCATCGTCTGTTGCCCTTTGTCCATCGTGCTATTCAGATCCTTGAGATAAAACAGCAGAATGACGAATACCGAGACGGTTATGCACGAGTCTGCAAAATTGAATACCGGGCGGAAGAACAGCACTTCTCCTGCACTGTTGCGGATGAGCGGGAAATAGAACATGTCGATCACTTTGCCGTACATCCATCCGGCATAGCCGAAGATCTTGCCATAGAAAACACAATCGATGATGTTTCCCAGAGCGCCGGCTATGATGAACGCAATCGTGGCTATATATCCCGTGCGGGCTTGGTATTTATGGATCAGCAGGTGGATGTAATAGCCTAACAGACCTACTGCCGCCAGACGGAATAGGGTGAGTGCCAGTTTGCTGAACCACTCGATGCCAAACGCCATTCCGTTATTCTCCACGTAGCACAACCAGAACCACGAAGTAATTGGCAGGCTCTCGCCTATGGCAAAATGGCCGGCTATCCAGAACTTGATCGCCTGGTCAATACCGACGGCTATCAGCACGATAGCTGTTACAAGCCAAACGAGCGTTTGACTTCGTCTATTCGATTGAGTTTCTCCCATGTGAATAATTCTACTTGACGTGTATATTCTTTGCCGTCCGCATCGAGGAACGTCTTGGTAACCACCTCGTTGGTACGTCCCATGTGGCCGTATTTGGCGGTTTCTTCATACATAGGCTGGGTAAGGCAGAGATCACGGATGATAGCGGCGGGACGGAGGTCAAACAGTTGGCTTACGTGTTGGGCAATCTCTGCATCTGTCATCTTCACTTGCGCGGTTCCATAGGTGTTCACGTATAGCGAAACGGGTTCCGCCACGCCGATCGCGTAGCTTACTTGTACCAGCGCCTCGTGTGCCACGCCGGCAGCCACCAGATGTTTGGCTATCCATCGTGCGGCATAGGCGGCAGAGCGGTCCACTTTGGACGGGTCTTTGCCGGAGAAGGCACCTCCGCCATGAGCGCCACGGCCGCCATACGTATCCACGATGATCTTACGTCCGGTGAGACCTGTATCGCCGTGAGGGCCGCCTATGACGAAATTGCCGGTCGGGTTGACCAGCAGCTTGGCGTTCTTGTCCTCCAGAAAAGCGTGCAGCAGATGGCCGTAACGTGAGTCACGCGTAGCCACACGCGGCAGAAGGATGTCAATCACGTCTTTCTTGATCATTTCCGGAGTAACCGGCTCTCCGCATGGCAGACCTGCTCCCATTCTAAAGGGGTCGTGTTGTGTGCTCAGCACAATCGTGTCAATACGAACGGGTTGGTTCTGCTCGTCGTACTCGATTGTTACCTGCGATTTGCTGTCGGGACGGAGATAGGTCATCTGTTGTCCCTCCTTACGTATGCGCGCGAGCGTATAAACTAAGGTGTGGGCGAGGTCGAGGGTCAGCGGCATGAAATTGTCGGTCTCGTCGGTGGCGTAGCCGAACATCATTCCCTGGTCGCCTGCTCCTTGTTCCTCTTCGGTTGCACGACTGACGCCCATGTTGATGTCTTGCGACTGGGCGTGCAGGGCGGTCAGGATGCCGCAACTCTCTGCCTCGAATTTGTATTCGGCTTTGGTGTAACCTATCTCGGCAATCGTCTTACGTGCTACACGCTGGATGTCCACCCAGCCGTTGCAACTCACTTCGCCGGCTATAACGACTTGACCTGTCGTACAAAGTGTTTCGCAAGCCACGTGAGCCTGCGGGTCTTGCGCCAGCATGTTATCCAAAATAGCGTCCGAGATCTGGTCGCTCACTTTGTCGGGATGTCCCTCCGACACGGATTCTGATGTAAATAAATAGTGCATTTTTTTAATTTACCATTTAATCATTTACCATTTGGTCATTTACCTTTTTTGGTAAAAAAAGCCGCAAGCGACTGTTTGGTCTTGCGGCACAAGTTTTTAGCATTGTTTTAACGAGGTTGCAAGCAGTCAAATCCATCCTCTTTCGCCATTAGTGGCGAACTATTGAATTTATCAATTATCACGCGTTCTTGCGTCTCTCGAGTTGGCTCTCCAGGGCGCTTAAGCATGCGTCGATACCTTCCTCGAACGTGTCTGCGGTTTTCTCGGCAAACAGGCTTCCGATACGGATCTTTACCTCTTTGTTCAGGTTGGTCTGCGGTTTTACTACCGACATACGGATGTCCACTTTGTCGTCTGCATTCAGATGACGACCGAAACGATTCATTTTCTTGTCAATAAACTCCTCAAGCTGCTTTGCTGGCTCGAAGTTGATGGCATTAATAGCGAGTGTCATAGCTCAAATGATTTATAGGTTAATTGAATGATGGTGCAAAGTTACACATTTTTTTTGGAATATGCAAATAAAAGTGCAGTTTATTTGCAAAAATCAAAAAAAAGCAGTAACTTTGCACGCAAAATCAAAAAAGTAATACTGAATATCAAAATGAGTAAATGTCTTTATGTCGGCTGTGATGATGCCGAATTGGATTTGTTTGAGAGCCAGTACGAGTTGCCGGAAGGCATGTGTTACAACAGTTACGTGCTGACGGGTGACGCCAAGGTGGCGGTTATGGACGCTATGGACGCCCGTTGTTGTGACGAATGGCTCGCTAAGGTGGAGAACGCGTTGGGCGGGCGGATGCCGGATTATCTGGTTTGCCAGCATATGGAGCCGGATCATAGCGGCTCGATGGGTGCTTTCCTGCGGAAATACCCGGAGACGACAGTCGTTTGCAGCAAGCAGGCGGTTGTGATGATGGGTCAGTTCCTTATCGAGGCAAAGAACGTGCAAGTAGTATGCGAGGGTAGTACGCTCGATCTGGGCGGATTGACTTTGCAATTCATAGCCGCGCCTATGATTCATTGGCCGGAGGTAATCATGACCTGGTGTCCCGAGGAGCAGATTTTGTTCTCTGCCGACGGATTCGGTAAGTTCGGCGTTTATCATGCCGATGAGGACGATTGGGCGTGCGAGGCGAGACGCTACTATTTCAACATCGTTGGCAAGTACGGCATGCAGGTGGCTAATGTCCTCAAGAAACTGGCAGACAAGCCGATAAATACTATTGCTCCTTTGCACGGACCTATGTTGGAGGGCGCGAAGAAAGACGAAGCCCTGCGTCTCTATTCGATCTGGAGCGCGTATGGTGTGGAGACCGAGGGTGTGCTCGTGGCGTATGCTTCTATCCACGGCAATACCGCCAAAGCCGCGCAACAACTGGCGGAGATCCTGAAAGCCAAAGGAGCCGGCAAAGTTGCCATTACCGATTTGAGCCGTGACGACATGGCGGAGGCTATTGAGGATGCGTTCCGTATGAATCGTTTGGCTTTGTGCTGTGCTACCTATGACGGAGATATTTTCCCTGCCATGCACATGTTCCTCCATAAACTGCGTCTGAAAGGCTATCAGAACCGACGTGTGGCGTTGGTTGAGAACGGATCGTGGGCTCCGCAGGCCGCCAGGGTGATGCGTGAGATGCTGAGCGGATGCAAGAACGTAGAGGTGCTTGAGCCGGCTGTCACGATCCGTGGCGCACTCAAACCCGCACAAGTGGCGGACTTGGAGAAACTGGCCGACGCGCTACTAAGATAAAAACTGAAAACTGAAAACCAAGAGAGCCGCTCACACGAGCGGCTCTCTTCGTGTATCCGCCAAGTTTGGCGGATATGAGTGATGCGGCTTATTTCCGAAGCGCGGCAATCGATTGCTCCAGAGCGGCTATACGGGTCTCGGCATCCGCTTTTTTCTTGCGCTCGAGCTCGACGATCTCCGGCTTGGCGTTTTGAACGAAGCGCTCGTTGGAGAGTTTCGCCATGACACCTTTCAGGAATCCCTGCTGGTGAGCCAGATCCGCCTCGAGTTTCTTCAACTCCTCTTCCACGTTGATAAACGCGTCCATCGGAATGGCAAACTCGGTAGTGCCCACCATGAACTTGGAAGCAGTAGCTCCACTTTGTTGCTCGTCGCAAGGGAGGAGGGAAGGTGCTACGTTGGCAAGTTTTTTCAGCAGTTCCGCATATTCGTATTGGTTTGCGCCATCGAAATAGAGCGTCAGTTGTTCTTTTTGCGGGATGTTCTTCGACGCGCGTACGTTGCGTACGCCCGATACTATTTCTTTCAAGGTCTCGATGGCTTTCAGTACGGTTTCGTTTTCGTCTCGTTTTCGACTCGTTTTCGACTCGTTTTCGTGTTGGGCGGCTACCATGATGCTCTCGCCAGCCTTGCGCTCGTAGAGGTTCTGCCAGAGTTCCTCGGTAATGAACGGCATGAAGGGGTGGAGCAGTTGCAGCAGACGGTCGAAGAAAGCGAGTGTCGCTTCGTATGTCGTGCGGTCGATAGGCTGCTGGTAGGCGGGTTTGATCATCTCCAGATACCATCCGCTGAACTCGTCGCAATAGAGTTTGTAGATCTCCATGAGCGCTTCGCTCAGACGGTATTTGCTGAACAGGTCGGCTATCTCTGCGGCGGTCTCGTTCAGTTTGGCATCGAACCACTCGATGGCATATTTGGAGGTCGCGGGCTGCGGGATGTCGGCTATCTCCAGACCTTTGACCATGCGGAAGCAGTTCCAGATCTTGTTGCAGAAATTACGTCCCTGCTCGCAAAGCGAGTCATCATAGAGAATGTCGTTTCCTGCGGGAGCGGAAAGGAGAATACCCATACGCACACCATCGGCTCCGTAGCGCTCGATCAGATCCAGCGGATCGGGACTGTTGCCGAGCGATTTCGACATCTTACGGCCGAGTTTGTCGCGCACGATACCTGTGAAATAGACGTGCTTGAACGGCATCTTGCCCATATATTCGTAGCCCGCCATAATCATACGCGCTACCCAGAAGAAGATGATATCCGGACCGGTTACGAGGTCTGCGGTCGGGTAGTAGTATTGGATCTCTTTGTTGTCGGGTTTGTCTATTCCGTCGAAGAGGCTAATCGGCCACAGCCACGAGCTGAACCATGTATCCAAAGCGCCTTCGTCCTGTACGAGTTTGGCATTGGCGTTGGCCATGGCTTGGGCTTCTTCGAGGCTTTCCGCAACGATAATCTTGTCTGCGGGATAGTTCTCCAGACCGGTCTCAGCCAACAGGTCAGCATCATAATATGCAGGGATTCGGTGTCCCCACCAGAGCTGACGCGAGATACACCAGTCTTTGATATTCTCCAGCCAGTTGCGGTAAGTGTTCTTGTATTTGGCGGGATAGAAAACGATGTCGTCGTTCATTACCGGCGGCAGGGCAATGTCAGCGAAATGCTGCATCTTGACAAACCATTGCAGGCTCAAACGCGGCTCGATAGGCACGTTGGTACGCTCGGAATAGCCCACTTTGTTGTCGTAATCCTCGATTTTCTCCACCAGATTGAGCGTTTTGAGGTCTTCCACAATCTGTTTGCGGCAGTCGAAACGGTCCATGCCGTGGTATTTGCGCACGTTGGCTTGGAGTTCGGGTTCCACCGTGTCCATGTTCAGATGGGCATCCGGCGTGAAGATGTCGATGGTCTTCAGGTTGTATTTCTGTCCCAGAGCGTAGTCGTTCACGTCATGTGCCGGAGTCACTTTGAGGCAACCGGTACCGAAACCGATCTCCACGTAGCGGTCTTCGATAATCGGGATCACACGCCCCACGCCCGGCACGATCACATGCTTGCCTTTGAGCCACTGGTTCTTCTCCTCTTTGGGGTTGATACATACGGCTATATCGCCGAAGATCGTCTCCGGACGGGTAGTAGCCACGATGGCGTACTTACCCGGTTCCTCCGCCACTTCGTAGCGCAGATAATAGAACTTGCTGTGCTCGTCGTGGTAGATCACCTCCTCGTCACTCAAAGCCGTTTGACGCTCGGGATCCCAGTTGACCATACGCAGACCGCGGTAGATCAGCCCTTTCTTATACAGGTCGCAGAACACATGGATGACGGCTTTGGAGCGTGTCTCGTCCATCGTGAATGATGTGCGGTCCCAGTCGCACGAGCAACCGAGTTTGCGCAGCTGCTTGAGGATGATGCCGCCGTGTTCGTCGGTCCAGTCCCACGCATGTTTGAGGAACTGCTCGCGGGTGAGGTCGGATTTGTTGATGCCTTGCTCTTTCAGGCGCTTGATCACTTTCGCCTCTGTGGCGATAGACGCATGGTCGGTTCCGGGCACCCAGCACGCGTTCTTGCCTTCCAAACGGGCACGACGGACGAGGATATCCTGGATGGTCTCGTTCAGGACGTGTCCCATGTGCAGCACACCCGTTACGTTGGGTGGCGGAATGACGATGGTGTAAGGCTCGCGGCCGTCCGGCTCGCTATGAAAAAGCTTGTTGTCCAACCAGTATTGATACCAGCGGGCTTCGATGTCTGTGGGATTGTACTTACTCTCCATAAACTATTTTCGTTTTTAACTGTTTACTTTTTGCGCAAAAAATCATGCAAAGATACAACAAAAAAATGACATACACAAATAATTTTGTGTTTTTCAATCAAAATATACCCAAATGGTATATCTTGAACACAAAAAGATGTGTGAATTTGTGATTTGTGTGAAATAGTGTCCTTGTTGTGCCAAGAATCTGCGTGTCCTGTGTGTGATGTTCAGATGTGCCTGTTTACGAGAAAAGGAAGCGACCCGTTCGGATCACTTCCTTTTTCATGTATCCGCCGAGATTGGCGGATCTCCTACAGCCCATCTCATCGGGGTCCCCGAGAATTTCTAATTCTTGGGGAGAGCGGGAACGCCCGGGTAATTACCGCTAAAACGTAGTTTTAGCGCATTACTTAGGGCAGTTTACGCGACGCGTCATACGTCTCGACGGTCTTGGTCTGAATAACCACGCTGGTGTCGCCCTTTTGCCATGCCTCGCTTCGTGTGGTCACGGTCCGCGTGACGTTGCAGGAGGTGGCGACTATCGCCACCATGCCTGCTAAGATCACTTTCTTCATAATTGTCCATTGTCCATTGTCCATCGTCCATTAGAGTACGTCTGGCCAGATGACGGTTCCGCTTTCCTCGTCGTAGTTCTCCCAGCCTTTGGAGAAGAGCCATCCATTGAAGGTGGTGTGCAGGTCACCGGCTTTGCGTGCGGCAGCCCAACGAGCCTGGTCTGCGGTCAGATGCGCCAGATCGCGGCTGCGTGCCAGAGCTGCAGCCCGTACGGTGGAGAACTTACCCTGGATGATCTGTTCTGCCGGCGTGATGGGCGTGGTGCGTTCGCCGCGGATGGAGGTGTACTTACGTTCGCTCGCCTTGCGGTAGTTGTAGGTCGTGCGATACTTTTTACTGATTTTGCCCGAGATGTGATGTACCGGG
>ONPG01000040.1 GCA_900319645.1 uncultured Bacteroidales bacterium | reverse complement strand
GGATTGCAGATAGCGAATGACCGCCATGGAAGGCAGGAGACCTATTCCTTTCGCCAAAACAAGAGATTTGCCTGCCTGTTGTTTCTCAATATGCCGCAGCCCTAACAAACCGCTGGTGTACGGTCCTCGAACCAACAAGGTGTCCCCCTCTGCGATGTTGGCGAAACGGGACGTTTTCACGCCCCTGAGCAAGATAGACAGGGCAATACTCCCCACGTTCAACTCCTCATACATTACGGAAATAGGCGTGTCGAACCAAGTCTCGTCGTCCGAGCGGCGGACAAAAACAAATCCTCCGGGACGTTTGACTTCCATCTCCAATTCATGCGGCACTTGCACTCGCAGGAAGACCAAATCATCGAAATGGATGATCGTAGAAACCTTGCACTCGTACGTCTTGCGTCCGGGCTTGGCTTTCCCTCCATTGCGGATCAGTTCCTGTTGGACGCAAAAGCCACCGCTTATCTTGCAGTCGCAGAAATCGGAACCGTTCACCTGGCTGCACACCACACATTCTCCCGTCTCCGCCAGAATGCAAGGGCAATAAGAACTGCTGTAATCAGCACATAAACCATCTATTATCATTTGTTCACAGTATAGATTCGCAGCGCAAAATTACTGCTTTTTTTTGACATATGCAAGAAAAAGGCGGAATTTATACATAAAATCTTGCATAGTTCGGATTTTTTTCGTACCTTTGCGGTCGATTTCGCATGGGAGCCTATTCGCAAATCCTCCGAAATCAAGAGAATCCGACAAACATAGTTTCAAGCCAATGAAAACAGTAGTTATCACAGGTGGTTCGTCCGGCATCGGCAAGGCAACGGCCGCGTATTTTGCCCAGAAAGGCTGGCGTGTGTTCGAATGGTCGCGCAGCGGCACGTCCACCGAATCGGTCACCCATATAGCGTGCGATGTCACCAGCCCTGAAGAGACCCAGGCGGCGGCCCGCGAGGTGATCCGCCAGGCGGGAGAGATAGATGTGTTTATCTCGAACGCCGGTTTCGGTATCAGCGGAGCTGTTGAGTTCACGACCTCCGAAGACGCCCACCGTCAGATGGAGGTCAATTTCTTCGGTGCCCTCAACAGTGTGCAGGCTGTACTGCCGTACATGCGTGAGCGCAAAGCCGGACGCATCCTTTTCACCAGCAGCGTAGCTGCCGTGCTGAGTATCCCTTACCAGAGTCTCTATAGCGCATCCAAGGCGGCGATAAACGCCCTGGCTCTGGCGTTGCAGAACGAGGTGCGCGCTTTCGGCATCCACGTCAGCGTGCTGATGCCGGGCGATGTCTCGACGGGTTTTACGGCTGCACGCAACAAGTCGGAAGAAGGAATGAATGCGTACGTTAATATCCGCAAAGCTGTGGCGGCGATGGAGAAAGACGAGCAGGGTGGGATGGCGCCTATCCAGATGGCGAAACAACTCTATTCGATTGCCACACGTCGCTGTCCCGCTCCGCAATACGTCGGCGGCGCGCAATACAAACTCTTCTGCTTCCTGGACCGCATACTGCCCAAACGGTTTGTCAACTGGGTGGTGGGGAGACTTTATTAACAACAAGTATTATGAGACGCTATCTGCTTACACTTTGGATGACGCTGCTGACGAGCATGGCGATACAGGCACAATACGTTGTGTCGGACAAGTATGACTTGTGGTTCGAGGACACGGACTACGAGATGACCACCCGCAAGCCGGAGTATTGTACCGAACATTACCAGGACCTGCGAAACGGTTGTCAGGTGCGTCTGTCCGGCAGAAAGGTCTATGTCTATCGCAACGGCTATTCCATCCTTTACGGCGACGAGATCAATGTGCTCTATAACGGCTATTACCGCGTCCGTCGGGGCAGCACATGGTATCTGGCGGACGAAGACGGCGACCTGGTGGGCGGCATCTACGGCAAGGAGATATTGTATTATCCGTGGGGATATGTGACCATCCAGCGGTCTTCCGGCTACTGGGACATCTACCATTGTTCGGGTCGCAAAGTAGAAACCTATTCCTATGAGATTCCGCAAATGTTCCGAAACGGCTATTTCTGTGTCAAGCAAGGCCGTTACTGGTATGCCGTGAATGAGAACGGCGACAAGATCAGCGGCGTTTACGGCGACGAGATCATCCTGCTCCCGAACGGCACGTGGAAATGTGTCCGCGGCAACTATGTCTCGTATGTGGAATAAGCAGAAAGAAACACCCGGGAGAAGCCCGTCTTCCGCACGGCGGACATACACTCATCCGAAGAAACAGTCACTCAATACAAAAAATACTATGATAGACCAGATTATAGATTACAACCGTCAGTTTGTGGCGGACAAGAGCTACGAGCGGTACTTGACCGACAAGTACCCCGACAAGAAATTAGCCGTTCTGACCTGCATGGACACGCGTCTGACGGAATTGCTTCCTGCGGCTCTCGGACTCAAGAACGGCGATGCGAAAATCATCAAGAACGCCGGCGGACTGATCATCACTCCGTTTGACTCGGCGATGCGCAGCCTGATAGTTGCTATCTACGAACTTGGGGTGGAGGAGATCATGGTGGTCGCACACTCCCAATGCGGCGCTTGTCACATGAGTTACAGCCATTTCCACCATGTCATGAAAGCGCGTGGCATCAAAGATGAGACGCTCGATGTCATCCGTGAGTGCGGCATCGACCTTAACCACTGGCTCGAAGGATTCCGCGATACAGAGACTTCTGTTCGCAAGACCGTCAAGACCATTCAGACCCATCCGCTCATTCCCAAAGATATCATCGTCCGCGGTTTCATCATCGACTCCGTCACCGGCGCATTGGAGGAGATCAAATAAACATGCACTATAATGGAAAAGTTGGAAGAACTGATACATAGCGACTTACGGCAGTATTTGCTGAGCGTAAATGAAATAGACGAGCGCTTTCCGGAGTGTCCCGACGTAGAGGGAAAGTGGGAAACGGTTGCGAATGCGTATATACCAGACGGCGTGCGTGAGTTTCAGAACTATCCGATCGCCTCGCTTGGGTGGATGATGTATATCGGAATGGCGGTCGCGAAGATGTGGGATGACGATTGGCAGTACTATGCCGCGAAAGAAGATATGTACGTGTATCTGCGCGACAAACGCGGTTATGATGCCATGGACGAGTACATCCGTCGGGACTTTCTCAAACTGCCTGCCAAGGACTTTGCGGCTACCGAAGAACTGGTCAGCGAGTGCGCTTCGCGCGTACATAACACGCTGATGCATCAAGATATCGAACCGGGCACGAAAGAGGCATTCCTTGCTTACATCGCTTGTCTGCATCAGTTATACCTCTTTGGTGTTGCCGTGCAACTCAAACGTCTGGGTTACCACATGACGCAAATATAAACTCTCATCGAGAACACAATAAACATGCAACCTATTGAGTTTGCTGACATATTATCCACGGACTTGCAACTCGCGCACACGGGTTATCTGACGCCCGCCTTGTGCTTGGAGGGAACAGCGATGCTGCTTTTGCCAAAACCTCGGCATCTCCGTCTCCGAAATCCGCGGCGGCGAGAAATAATCGTGCCCTTGTGGCTAAGAAGTAATCAGAATTGTCGATTATTAAGATTCTATTACGGTATCTCGTCGGTATCCTGTCGGTCTATCGTCCCGTATCTGAGTCGTATGTCTCCCGTACGCAGCAGGTAAAGGGGAAAAATGTACTATTTTATTAAGATTTGGACGTTATACCCACATATGCTTAATAGAAGCGCGAGAGTGGCGCGAGATATGCTGTTTGGAAGGTTTTTAGAAGGTAGTTGAAAGGTATATGACTGTTAAGAATAAGGTTAAAAGTTAAAAGTATGCAAATTTGAATTTGCATCTTCATTCACGACTTCACAAATTCACACATAAATATCTGTTCAACGTTAAGCAGTTGTAATAATAAGTAATAGTATATAATATAATTATAATAATATAATATTATATTATTAAGGCTATTTATTGAAGATAAAATGATGTGTGAAAGTGTGAACACGTGAAGTCAACTTTTTTTAGGATAGCAAATACCCAAGGTGTCAACTTTTTCAGGACGAGTGTCTATGTATTTAGTAAATCGCATACTTTTAACTTTATACCTTTTTTCAGTACTTTTGCTATAGGCATCCTACAGTCACGTACGGGATGCGAATGTAGTGCGAACGAGAATGGAAGGTAAATGGAAGGTGGTTGAACGGAATATGATTGTTAAGAATAAGGTATTGAGCACCTTTCAAAATAATAGCAGTCAATCTGCCACCCTCACGCCACTTCTATACATGGCACATGAAAGGTCGATTATTAAGACCCAATATAACAAAAGCAAGTGACATTTCTGCCACTTGCCTCCGTTTAAGGTTGCTATGCCCTTGTTCTACCTTTATTTAACCTCTTGACCTGTGAGGGTATAGGTTTTGTCATTTCTTTCTATGATAATTTGACCATCGCGAATGATTTTTGAAGTTTTTGGCTCAATAGAAGTATTTTCAATATCTTCAGATGCCTCAATTGCTTCTATATAGGCAAAATCTCTCCATCCAATCGCCACCTTATACATCGGAATGGAATTTTCCGGTACATATAATTTGCAATGTAGTTTTGCAACGCCAGGATATTCATCTGTACCGGAGAATACATCTTCTGTGATGTTTTGGGGAGTGGTTGCATAATTTGTAATACTAAGTAAACCAGAGCATCCATAAAATGCACCTTCTTCAATTGTTGCTACACTGCTTGGTATAACAATGCTTCTTAATCCTTGTCGACTAACAAATGCAGCTTCTTTAATACTTGTAACACCATTGGGAATTGTAGTATTTGTACCACCCAATACCAAAGCATTCGAAGATGTTTCAATTACAGCATTACAATTGTTTCTGCTATCATAGCGAGGGTTTCCACTAACTACTTCAATATTTGCTAAATTTTCACAACCACCAAAAGCGCCAAATCCGGCATTTATATTTTCGAGTCCTTTTCCGATTGTTAATGAGGTCAAATTAGTGCATCCTTCAAACATACCTTCCCAATCTACATAAGTAACACTATTAGGAAAACAAAATGAAGTGAGACTTCTACAATCTTCGAAGGCAAAGGCACCAATCTTTATCACAGCATTGGGTATTGTTATTGAGGTTAAAGCAGTACAATTTGAGAATGCCCAATCGCCAATCCATCGAGTATCTTCTTTTATTGAATAAGATGATAAGGATTTATCTATAACTCCTACCAAATAAGTATCTGCATAGCGAATACCATTAACAATTGGCAGGTTATTGCAACCACTGAAAGCTCGGAATCCAATATTTGTGACGCTATTAGGAATGGTCACAGAGGTCAAACCGCTGCAACCTTCGAAAGCACCACCTATAATGCTGGTGAGTCCGTCCGGAAGAGAGACATACTTGATGTAAGATTTGTAATCAGCCCAAGGAGAAGGAGTTGAAGTCATTTCTCCACTACCGGTAATGGTGAGTGTGCTGTCTTTGGTGTTTAATGACCAAGTGAGATTGTCGCCGCAAGTACCATCAACGATGTCGGCGTTCATCGTCCCAATGCCTGCTGCTACAGCGAGCAATAGGGTAAAAAGTTTCTTTTTCATAATAAAATAATTGAAATGTAAGAGTATTATTTTTTATTTCGATATATACGAATATTATTATCTATCTCTCGAAAAAGAGCTTTCCCCTCTTCCACAATATCCTTGCAATTTGCGTATTTTTCATTAAAAGGAGTATGAGTTCCTTCTTCTATCTTAGCCATTTCGTGAATAGCAGAATTACGTTTTTTACGCCATTCATCCAATTTATTTAGTATGTCGCGCCAATCTTCTGAGACGTCAATTCTTTTTGCGTGGTTTATTAGCGTTCCAAGCACAGAGAATGCGTCATCATTATTTTGATTCACCTCATTGCAAATACTTTCTAAACGATCAGAAATGATGCTTTCTAAAAGAGTAATGGCTTCTATATAATAGCCATTTTCGTAAGATTGATCAATACAAGCTAATACATCCGCATAGATTTTATGGCGAAAATCACCAACTCCCTCTGTGCCAATCGTTGCTCTAATTTTGTTAGACATAGTAATAAATTATTTAATTTTGCTTACTCTTTTTCGGATTTTCGGCATTCTCCATTTATTTTGTTTGTATACATATGAAAAACGTGAGGCTTGTTAGCTTCAATCTGGAGTGTTGAGGATTTCTGGACTACCTTCTATAACCAAAACGCATTGCGTGAGCATAAAAGCCTTGTTCTTGGTTATAGAATGTTTGAAAGTGTCCAGTTTTCAACACCCCAAGTTCTTAGCTGAATGCTTTATTATTATGTATGTTGTTTTTCTGTTGTTTTATGCCATAGGCGATTTTTGTTTCTCTATATTTCTTTATTTCTATATTTGTCTTTCTCCATCTTTTACGTCTCGGAGAGGGACGAATATTCTTAGCCCTAAAGGGCACAATTTACTCAGTTATAAATTCTACTTCAGTTGTTAATTGGCGAATACCTCCCAGTTTGAGTTCGGGCGTATTGATACGGATGTCGCAATCAATCACAAACACATTTCCGTTGACGGACTTAATCACATTCTCATCGTGCAAGTCACTCTGATAAATCTCCAGCGTGGTATAAGTCCAATTTTGCCCACTGCTCTATACGGTTTGCCTGCGTCTCTGCGCATTCGCGTTCTCTTTGGAAACTGCCTTCCGGC
>ONPG01000023.1 GCA_900319645.1 uncultured Bacteroidales bacterium | reverse complement strand
CGCCTTCCTCGAAGTTCTTGCCGAACTTCTTCCAGTTTTTATAAAGCCATTCCATTACTCAATCTCCTTTCTTAAATAATCCAACGCTTCGCGCACGATCGCCTGTAGCGGCATTTTGGACGTGCACACATACTCGCAGAGCGCGAAATCTTCCGGAGCCACCTCGTATGCACCCAGCGCTTCCATCTTATCGATGTTCGACGCAATCATCGCTTTGATGAGGTACTCGGGGTAGATGTCCATCGGGAACACTTTGTCGTACTCGCCGCTGACGATGATCGCACGGCGGCCACCTTTGAGACGAGCGTCCCACTGGTATTTCTTCGGGCCGAAGAGCCAGCGCGTGAAACAGTTGTCCAACAGACCTGCCGGGTCGGTCTTGCCGGCATTGAAAGCCGAGAAGCGCGGCAGCATCCAGCCCATGAACTCGTGGTTCTCAGAGCCTTCGTCGAGGACGGTGAACTGGTTGTCATAGAGGCTG
This sequence comes from uncultured Bacteroidales bacterium, assembly GCA_900319645.1. GTDB lineage: Bacteria > Bacteroidota > Bacteroidia > Bacteroidales > Paludibacteraceae > Colicola. The sequence continues at coordinate 33,830 of ONPG01000023.1, read as the reverse complement.
ATCATGTCGTCCATCGTGATCTGACGACCGCTCAGCACGTTGCCGGCGATGTAACGGCACGGACACTCGGTGTGTACGTTCGAGAGCAGGACAGCGGAAACCGGCATACCCGGCAGGACGTTGTAGTACTGCTTGCCATAAGCGAGCGGACCGGTGAGAGCCACTTTCTTCTGCATGTCCACGATGCCTTTCTGGAAGAGGCGACCGATGAGCGCGAGGTCCTGGATGTTCACCGTGAAGACGGTCTCACCCTTAGCCAGCGGCGCGAGGTTGTTGAGCTGCACGCCTACGTTTCCGGCAGGGTGGGGACCATACACCTCGAAGAGGGTGCAGTCCTTCAACTCTCTAAACTCGGTAGCTTTAGCGCCACCCTTGATGCCGATGAATACCGGCGCGATCTTGCCCAGCGCGGAGACAGCCGCCTGCAAAGTAGGCAACTGACCCTTGAGCACGAACTCATAGTTCGGAGCACAAGGCGCACTGTCAAAACTCGAAATAAAAATAGCGCGAGGAGTCTTGTTCGGCATAGCGATGCAATCGTACGGACGTTGCTTCATCAATGCCCAGAGGCCTGAACGGAGAAGAAGGTCTTTCACTCCTTCACTCGTTAAACCTTCACTCTTTACCTCAAATTTCTCATACTCGATGGTTGCGTCCGCAAGGATGTCGATAGACATGATCTTACGGCGCTCACCGCGCACGATCTCTTTGACTTCGCCGGAAACAGGCGATGTAAAGAACAAGCTCTCAAACGCTTTGTCGTGGAAGAGCGGGCTACCCGCCTTCACACGGTCGCCGACCTTGACATCCAGTTTCGGAGTGATGCCGGCGAACTGGTCGGGCACGATATGAAAGACCTCCGGCCGACGAACGCTACCGATCGTCTCTGCCGCAGTTCCTTCAAAAGGAATGTCCAAACCACGTTTCAGTTTGATTGTTTGCATAAAATTGTTAATTAATTATTTTTGTTTGTTTTGATTTCTTTTTTTCGAGATCACGAGGCTTTTCGAGGGGCTTTTTTAGAGCCCGCTTCAAAAGCGGGCGCAAAGTTACAAAAAAAAAATGACATACACAACAGTGTATGCCACTTTTCGTTGTTTTTTACTCGATTTTCATGTTTTTTTCTTGCCTTTGGCAAATTTTGTTGCCACTTTTGGGGTGTGGAGCTTGCGGTGTAGGCGGTTTACCGCTGCGCTGGTCCTCTCTCCACGATGTCCTGTGCGCGCGATTTCCGTGCGCGCGTTCTATAATTCTCCGTCAATTAGCCCGGCATCGTATGCCGGTTCTCTTTTCCCTCGATCTATCGGTCCCTCGATCTATCGGTCCCTCGATCTCTCAATCTCTCGGTACCTCGATATCTCGATAACCCGATCTCTCGATCTATCGGAAAAGGGAGCGGCATTACAGCCGCTCCCTCTCTGTATCCGCCAAGTTTGGCGGATCCCCTACAGTCCCATCTCATCGGGGCCCCCGAGAATTTCTAATTCTTGGGGAGAGCGGGAACGCCCGGGTAATTACCGCTAAAACGTGGTTTTAGCGCATTACTTAGGGCAGTTTACGCGATGCATCATAAGTCTCCACGGTCTTGGTCTGAATGACTACGCTCGTGTCGCCTTTCTGCCATGCCTCGCTCCGTGTTGTCACTGTCCTTGTCACGTTGCAGGCGGTGGCGACTATCGCCACCATACCTGCTAAGATCGCTTTCTTCATATTAGTCCTTTGTCCTTTGTCCATTGTCTTTTGTCTAACTGCATTCACTCGGTCGGGCTAGACCCCTTCGGGACCGTGGCTTCCGCGCAGGGGGCGCGGACGGGAGGGCGCGTCTGGGACGCGCGGTCTCCGAAGAGGTGCTATCCCGACCGCTGCGCTTAGAGCAAATCCGGCCATATAACCGTTCCGCTTTCCTCGTCGTAGTTCTCCCATCCTTTGGCGAAGAGCCATCCGTTGAAGGTGGTGTGCGGGTCTCCGGCTTTGCGGGCGGCTGCCCAGCGTGCCTGGTCGGCGGTCAGGTGCGCCAGGTCACGACTTCTCACGAGTGCTGCTGCCCGTACGGTGGAGAACTTACCCTGGATGATCTGTTCTGCCGGCGTGATAGGCGTGGTGCGCTCGCCGCGAACACTGGTGAATTTCCGTTCGCTCGCCTTGCGGTAGTTGTAGGTCGTGCGATACTTTTTACTGATTTTGCCCGAGATGTGATGTACCGGGTCTTCAAATGTTACTTTTCCCATAATAGTTAAGGTTTAGGTTTGTGACCGCCTCCTTGGTCTCTACTATTGTATCGACCAAGCTTGGGCGATCTGGTTAATAATGTTTGTTCTGTTCTCTGCGGTATTCCGCAGAGCCTTTCTTCGTTCATTGCGTCGGGATTGAATCCCGACATCGGCTCATTAGAGCCGAGAGTGGCTTACGCCAGCTTCTCGTACTCTTTCGCGATAACATACCCGCGCAAGGTCTTGTACTTGTTCTGCGCTTTGAACGCAGTCTCATACGCAGCCTTCTGCGTAGCGTCCGCCAAAGCCGCGTTCGCATTGCTTACCGCCGTTGCAAATCTGCGAGGTGTACTGGGTGTCTCCGCGTTGTGCGAAGATGATTTTCGAGTGCTTGCAAATCTTGCCTCGAAATGCCGTAAACGGCGCTTCCAAATTGATTTTACTCATAGTTAAGATTTGTTTTTGTATCCGCCTATGCATGGCGGATGGATTAATAATGTATGTTTATTCCCCCGCATTAAATGCGGGCTTTTGTCTATGTTCTCCGGCGTCTGTCTATATTCTTAGCGGGATGTTATCCCGCTTCCTGCTTCGTCCATTTTGCCGGATAGTATCCGGCTTTGCTCCCTCGGTGTCCTGTGTCCGGCACCTCCGTTGCCGGAGTTCCCGCTTTTCGTTGTTCTGTGCCCGCGATTTCCGTGCCCTGCAAAACACGACTCGCTTACGGGAGACATACGGGACGATAACGACATCAAAAACACCGGACTTCTAATTTCGCCTACCGCTCAAACGATTGCTACTCTCAAAATCCGGTGCAAAGATAGTGTCTGATTAAACAATGTGTTCCAAAAATGTGATTTTTTTACAAATCCGGAATCACGATGTGTCTTCTTTTGGCTTCTTGGAAGTACCAAACGAGACAACCATATACTTGTCTGGGTGACATTTCGTGTTTGGTGGCGGTTATTTGGCGGGCATCGTGGGCATTGGAGCCCTTGTCCCGTGCCACAAAGTAATCATCCACCACCGCCTGATTCCGTACTTCTATCTGATGCCGTTTTGCAGACATCCGAAAATCATTCGGGTCTCGTACCAAATAAGGTACATCATATAAAGGATAATCCATCATTTGCCTCCTTTCCTTTCTGCCCAAAGCATCGCGCAAACAAACCCTCTCAGTGTGAAATACTGCTTCCCTTGGAACTTATACCCTGCTGCTTTCCAAGCTTCGCGAAACATCTCCCATTTTTCGTAGGTCAGTCCCGCCAACTCCGCCTGCACTTCTGCAAACTGTGTCCGTCTCGCCAATTCAGCCTCGCTCGGTGGCGATGTCCTTTTCCGTGGCATCTGCATCACAATCTGCTTGCCGTTCCGTACTTGGAAAATCTGGTTTCCCAACTTGCCGCGAAGCATTATTCCCGCTCCGCCTGCTGTTTTTATTTGAATCACTTGTGCCATAGCATTTTAGTTTTTAACGTAAATAACTTGCTGTCCTGTCGGATTCGCCATTTTCCATCCGTCCCGCTCCAGCGTCGTACCATATTTGGCGTAATAGGCAGCGTAGGATAGCACTTGCTGTTTGGGCTGCCAGACCCGAAAATCCTGAATGAAGAAATACGGGTTGCGCCCTTTGTACGCGCCGTGTTTGCGTAACCAAGCGATGATGGCTTGTTTTTTGTCCGGCGGACAGGCATCCCATTCGATTTGGGTTGCGTCTCTGCGGTTCTCAAACTGCACGTCCGGCTTAAACAACGCCCAATAGGTTTCAAAGTCCGTTTTTAAGTCCATAATAAAGTTTTTTAATTGTCTCGTCCCCTGTATGTCTGTCTTTTTATATCCTTTCCTTGTTGGGGTCCCCAACGTAAACCAACATAGTGTTTGCGGTGGGGAGAGCGAGTGCACGGCGCAGATTCCCATGAGCGACAAGGTCGCGAATCGTATCAAACCGTAGCACGCGCGAGGGGACAGACATACAAGAGGACTGAAACATTTTTAATTTTTCTTTTGCTTCTTTTCTTTTTGTCTTTTTGCCGCCGCCCGCTTTTGTATCCGCTGCCCGCTTTTGTATCCGCCAAGATTGGCGGATCGGGCGGCGGCTTGTCTTTTCTTCTTTTTGTTCTTTTTCGGCATCTGTCAATATATCCGGACGATGCCATCGTCCGCTTTAATCCACGCACACTACCGTATAATCCACGCTATCCGGGGCGATGTTGGGGTGGGTCAAGGGGAAGTTGTCGCGGAGGGTTTTGAGGATCTTGGTGATCGCTGCCGATTTCGCTTTGAGCACTTGCTGTTCTGCTGTCTTCTGCCTAAAAGCCACACCCTCTGCCATCGTGTATTTCTGCGGCTTGCCGACGAAATCGAAGGTCTCTGCGCGTCGTAACTCATAGTGGTGTCCGTCAAAGAGGAATTTCCCTTTCTCCTCTCCGTTCTGCTCGATGGCGCAGGTTTTTGCGTCCTCCACCGCCGCTGTTTGCAGCTCCTCGATACGAGCGGTAGCCGATGCCACCAACTGCCGCAATGCGCGTGTCTCTTCGAGTGCGCTGGCACCTAATACTTCTGTTGTCTTGATTGCCTCCATGAGGGCTTGGTTCATTTCTATTGCTTTCATAATCTGTCTATGTTTATTGTGCGGGATATTATCCCGCATTGTTAATGACTTTGTCTATTGTCGCCGGATTGTATCCGGCATTGTTGTTTTACTGTTCTGTTCCCCGCGGTATTCCGCGGGTTATCTGCCTTCGTCTGTTAGCCCGACATTGTATGTCGGTTTCCGTGCTCACGTTGTCCTGTGTCCGGCACCTCCGTTACCGGAGTTACCGTCCTGCGGTGTCCTGTGCCCGTGAATTCTTATCTCGCTACGCTCGAACGATTCTTTTCGCGAGCGGGAGGATTACGTCCCCGACAAGGAGCATCAGCTCCGCTATTCCCCCTCATAGCAATCTCCCGCGACGTTATACATACTGAATAACTCCTTCAGTTCCTCGGAGGGAAGTTCTTTGGGCTTCCTGCCTGCCATTTCCAACGCTCGGAAGATAGCGAACCACTTGTCCATGTCCGCACCGCTACATGCCGACAGGTCAAACCCTTTTGCCCGCAACACATGTAGCACGTGACGCGCACGCCATGCGTTCTCGCGAGGACTAACCCATTCAAGGTTTTCAGCAGACCAGTTCATCACATCGCCGTTTTTGTGGTCGCACTGATAACGTACCCCTTGAACGGTGGGACGCGGACCATGGAAAACGGTGCATACAAGTACATGACAAACAATATTGCCATAGGCACGCATTCGAGGATAGAGATTACCACGCACAGCATTGTGACAACCCTTTCCGGGTGTGCGCATGGCCGGAGTGAAATCTTCAAACACTTGCCTCAACCCACGGCAGGTCAACGAGAAGAACAATCCACCGCCGGAAGTGTACAATTTGCCTTTCGTCATGCGTTTCTCTGGTGTTTGACACGGATACAAGTCTATTCGACCGCCGTTAGCCGTGTACGCAACGAGGATGTTAGGATCAATCAAACTCTGTACGTACTGTACAATAATAATTTTTTGTTTCTTCATTTTGCTTCACGTTTCTCCCTGTTACTGAGTACCAACGTGGTAGTTCATTGGGAAAAACGATGCAAAAGTACTGGTATTATGACGGTGTGCTGATGTGCAACGATGTGCCGCACATAGGCACAAAAAAAGCACCCCATTGGAGTGCTTGAAAAATAAGGGCTAAAGCTTAATTAAAGAAAAATGCTTGTGCGTCCATGTGTGCCACTAAAAATAGTCGCACACATCATAGAAAGTATCTTTGTCCTTTTCCGCTTTAAGCATTTTGGCAAGGACATTTGCAATCGGCTTGGGCTCTGTCGCCAGTTCAATCTCGCAGTTATCAGATAGAAAACGCAATAGAGCCGTTGCACTAACCGGCTTTTCGAGATAGTGCAGATTTTGCCACTTGGTGCAGAAACAAACCGCCATTCGGATCAGCGGATTATCGCGCGCACTATCCAATTGCCGATTACCCAGATTATGGTCGGCGATATACCGTTGTACACGTTGCTTTTCTTCATCGGTACGCTGCGTATCTTCGTCCCCGTACGCGTTGCAGAATAGTTTCTTCATTCGCTCGTTCCCTAAATCGTTAACTCGCTCCTTCGGTAAACGTTCACTCGCTAAACCTTCATTCCCGACATACACGTTCTGATTGTCGTGAATGTCATTGTTCTGCTCCGCTATATACGTAAGCGTGCCGTAATTGTTAATCGTCGGTGCTTCTTTCATACGTTCATTCGTTAGTTCGTTTATTCGTTCATTCTTTACTTTTATTTCATTTTCTAATTCTATGGTACGCAACCGCAATTGCTCATTCTCGCGCACAAGAGATGGCTCCGGCGGTGGCTCTCCATATGCCGTAGCGTCAATCACAATGTCCTGCCGATAAGCGGATTGCCTCAATGAATCATAAAGATCGTTCCCCTCACCGATTATCAGCCCGCGCATATCATGCGCCAATTGATAAACCGGCTCCGGCAAGTTATCCATACATGTGAGTGTAACGCAAACGGTGGCAAAGGTGCAAGCGATAGCAGGTTTTGAGTGCCCAAGGCGGTTATTGACCATATCGAAGTAATGCTCAACACCATCCAATGACCATGCATTTTGAATTATCTGCCCGCATAACTCATCCGCAGCCACGATACTCTCTAACAGGTCAAACCGTATCCCGCCGTATTCCTCGCATAAATCCAAACACACGCGAAAACACAACGCACAAACAGGGTTACGCTCAAAGAGCGCAACCTGCCGCCTCGAAAGCTCAGGATGTCGATATTCCTCGTCCATATATGTGCGTCGTTTTCTACGTCATTACTATCATTTTTTGTCTATTACGGCAATTTAGCCGCAAAGGTACAACAAAAAACTCCCAAATGCTGGGAGTTAGAATAGAAAAATGAAAAAAAGTGCAAAAAAAAGAGATTTAGCAAAGCTATTATTTGCTCTCTTTCGAAGAGTAGGCATCGTATATTGGAGAATGTATCCACTGTGAATGGATATTTTGATTGTCGTATAAAAATTTGTGTATTATTTCCATAGAGATTTCTCTCTCGTCTAATAAATCAGAGCAATCTACGCATATATATTGAATATTCTTTTCTTTTATGTATAAAATTTCCTGTTCTCGTAATGTATCCCCAAATACAAATCTAATATAGAAGTCATAAATCTTATTATCACTTTTGCTTATCAAAGATGCATACAAGTCATAATTAAGACTATCATTTTGTTGGTGGTTTCTCACAACAACAAATTGAACAATATGCGATTTTATTAGGTTATAAGGGGGTAAAATTAATTTCTTTTCCTTTATAATAATTTGAGCGCATATATTTTTAATCAGACACCTGCGATCCGAGAGGTTAGTTGGTTGTTGACATACAAGGATCTCATCTTTAGGATAAGATTTACTCTCGTGAATTTCCGGTGCATAAAATATTTCAAAAGCGCGGTATTTGGCTTCTACTAAGGAATGAAAGAAACCTTTTATCCGATATGTTTGTGTGTCGTCTATATATTGATATGTAATAGAATGATATTTATCATTATCCCATATACGCACAATGACACCATCCTTTTTGTAAAAATAACCATTCTTTTTGTGTTTCCATAAAGGGGAATTGATGAATCGCTTGAGCTTTTCTGCATATTTTTCTCTTTCTTTTTTGCGTTCTGTTGCCGTGTTATCCCCATTCAATAGTTTATTTTCACATTCACATCCCACCATAATATTCCCCCAGTTTGGATGGTGTAATACATGCACATATCTCAGATCCGCCCCGCACAATTGGCATTGTTCTGCACCGTAATCTCCATAATCATACTCGTTGTCATAAATCCAGCCAGATGTGGGGATTTTATGTCCATGCTCTGATGCATGACAACCGGAGCAAAGAGTAATATACGCATAATCGGGATATTCCCATGGTTTACAATTAGCCAAATAGATTAGATGGTGTACTTGTAATGTAACACCATTTTGTTCAGTCCTTCCGCAAATTTGGCATGTATATTGATCTCTTTTCAATATGTATTCACGCTTATTTTTCCATGAAGTCTTACTATATTCTTTAGCTAATTGCTTATCCATTTTTAATAAACTATTCTTTTTATTTCACTATATGCGTTAGCGTTTCAAAGAAAGCCGTTGTTTGTGTGGTATAGACTTTTATAGCGTGTCTGCCACTTTTCTTATACGGTTGGATAAATCACATAATGCACCTTTGAGTATGAGAATTTCGTCAGGAGTCAATTCCGCAGGTTTTCCGTCCACCATATTACGGTTAATCTTATTATATAACCAAGATGGGGACTTGTGAAAATATTGTAAACAAATTTGACCGTAATTAACTTCGGCTAAAATTTCTCTTAATTTTTCTTTTACTGTATTTTCTGACATAGAGCAGTTTTCAATCAGGGATAATGCGTACATTTCTGATTTTCGCTGCAAAATTACTACATCAAACTCCCAAAACTCGGGAGTAAACCAAGAAAAATGCAAGAAAAAGTGCATTTTTTGCTCATTCGTACATTCTTAGGATGTTTCTAGCTTCCTCGGCGAACTTCTTGCGCAAGGATTCCGGCGCAAGGATCTCTATTTCGGCACCGTGTGTGCGGAGCTGCTGTACGAAGTCAAGCGTCGGGGCTACGAACCATTCAAAGACGCAAGGCTCAACCTCTTTCTGCGAGTGATGAAGTGGGAGAGAACGGACAAAAGGAGCGGCACTTTCCGAAAAACGCGCACGGATAAGTTCCGGCGTGAACTGCTTACCTCTAAAAACACCATAATAACCGGCAAAATAGGACTGCGGGTCGAAGTTCTTTGGTAAGCGGAAGGTCTTTTCCATCGTTTCCATGTGTTTGACACGGTCAAGCGCATAGAGTCGAGGCTCATCCTTGGGGGTGTTGTGTACTCCGTCTATCTCTTCAATGAAACCAAGTACATACCAACGCTGCTTGAACACTTTCATACAAAGCGGTGCCAGCAGGAAGATATGCGGCGGCTCCTTGCTGTCAAACCGCAAATGTGAGACGTGCAACCACTTGCTGTCGCGCATGGCGTTGACGATAGTGGTCAGGTACTCGGAGCCTTCTGGAATGGGTTCGTAAAGGATCCTGTCGCGGAGTTCACGACTAGTGTCTAATGACTGGCTAACGGCAAACTGTGATAGCAACCATTGTTTGGTTTTGCTATTGATGTCGGAGTCGTCTATGTAGTAAAGACCATTCGCGCGGTCACAAAGAATTTCAATTTCGAATAGTTCTTCCACATCGTTCTTGTAGCGGAAAAAAGTGCTGTCAGCCAACCGTGGCTCGTGATTGTCGTTGATCCTCGCACTCGCCCACTTGCGGTCAATCTCCTCTCTGCTGATCTTTCCCGCACTACGGATGGTATCCACTAACCAGATATATCTCTTGTATTGTGAAACAGACATAAGGGATAAATTATCTCGGACCAAGGAATTTATCACCATTTAGGTGAATCATGTGATCGGGCATGTCGGCTATCCAAACCTCTGTTTCCCATGCCAATTCTTTGGAGAAGCGTTTATAAGTATTAAAATCAAGAAAGGCGGTTACAAAAATCTTTCCGGCATTTACATCTTTCGTCATTTCTTGGATTTCCATGATACGTGCCGGTGACATTGGGCCAACAGATGTTACCGCTTCAACGAAATACAACCAATTTTTATCTGCGCGATACAAAACGACATCCGGCATCTTATCATGCAGCGTAATTGCAAAGCCAAGTTCGCTAAGTTTATCCACTTCTTTTACAAGGTCTTTTTCGGTTGTGTCACCCAAATACAAGCATTGAGAGTTGGGAGCAAAGCGCGGAGCGAACTCCTCCACGATGGCCTTCTGCAATTCGTTATGTTTGCCGGTACTCAAAGTGAAAGATATACCGTTGATTTGAACCGGCATTTTCTGCATCTTCTTTTTGGAAGCATATATAGTAGTTAGGCTTGTATGCGCCTTGCAAAAGTTCTGCAATACTTGGCTTTTGGCTACATTCTTGGCATTTATATCACGCACAACAGCCAAAAACTCATCTGTCAAACGATAGCGATAGTTCGGGCTATTTGTTGCCATTCCATTATCTTCAATCAGAGCTGCTGTACGGAAATGGTGCATGGCTTGTTTACGGAATGTTTCTCGCGAGTTCTCCGCGTAAGTAGTCCCATAATTGGCATTTGCAAAAGCAATAACATCATGGATTCGGATCCAATTGTTTTGAGCTTTCTTCCATGGTGTTTTAGGCTTGAGGGCAGCCATACTCAAAATAGTCAACGCACAAAGGTCGGCTTGCTGTGCTTTTGGCATACCAATGGTAGCCAGTACTGATTTGATGACAGTAACTTTTATATCCATTTTTCTACTATTTGATCACAATATGCGGTTGTAAGCGGTTTGCCTGATAACTCTGCACCTATTTTACTGACAGTACTTGCAGGCGGAATAGGCATTGCGTTTACTTCTGTTGAATTTACCTGCGTAGAACCATTTAGAATACGGTAATACCTATCGTACAAGGTGGAGTTAAGCAGGGCGTACACTCCATATAAAATATCCAAAGACGGACATTCTATAAAATTGATTTTGTTTTGAGTACTGATATATTTGTATTTGGGGTAACGGCTTGAGAGATACACACCGCATTGCAAACGGCGCGGTTCTTCCTTGGATGTAAAACGCTTTACAAATATATAGTTGGAATTAGATTGCAGCAAACCAGAGCGATCAGTATGGATGTACTCACCCGATTTACCAACCGGCCATATAACTTGCCCGTCTTTTCCTATGTGAGAGGAATAAAACAAGGGATATGTTTCTATCTCCGGTTCAGCTTCGTCTTTGAGCACTTCCCGTTCGCGGAAATCCACAACCAAACCAGTGTGCATGGGCACTTTTAAGGTTTTGAGTGTATCTGTAAGACCATTCACACGAGCCAACACCTCTGCTTCATCATTGTTGGTTGGCAAAAATACATAATGGTTTTGTGCTACAACGGTACTATAGGGAACTTGGAAATGTGTAAGGTCGCTAAAATCAGCCGTTGAGCAAGAAGAAATATCAATCGTTTTGGGTTGTTGTAGGGTCTTCTTTACCTTGATAATCATGGTCTCTTGCAGCACAGATTCTTCGCTAAATACTTTGTCTCGACTAACAAAAAGATGTACAGACTGTATCGTCGTGTGCGCAAAAAGATACTCACGGAAGCGTTCAAAATAGGCTCCAGATGTCCATGAACGAGGCACTATATAAACTAATTCTCCGTTTTCATTTAGATTGTTAATCGCCATCGCCCAAAATAAGAAATACAGATTTGGCGCACCATAACAAACTTGCGGCATATGCAACGCCTCCGGGGCATCTTTAGAGAGTTTGAGATAAGGCGGATTGCCGATGATGTAATCGAATTTATGTTCGGGAGAGTCAAAAAGACCGTTTTCCGCAAAAGGCTGCGTAGTGATATAATTCTCCGTCAGAACACGATAAGTAAGATTAGCGTGCTCGTGCATGTAGTCTAAATTGTTAATGAGAATAGGAATAACTTTCGTATCATTCTCATAGCAAACGAGGTGAATTTTTCCTTTATATCCTCGTTGCATCAATGACCAAACGGCAGCTGCTGAAAGAATACCAGTACCGGCACCGGCATCCAACAGTTTAATTTCCGGTTTGGAGAGGTCGAAATGGAACATCTGAGCCATATATTGGGCAGTTCTGTCAGAAGTGAAGAACTGTCCATATTGCTTGCGATCCTCTTTCGGGGCTCGTGTAATAAAATCTTTTGTATGTTGTAATATGGCTTGAAGCATAATATACCAATTTCGGGTGCAAAGTTACCACTTTTTTCTGACATATGCAAACAAAATATCCATTTTGTGTGCATTTAGACGCATAATAGCACTGCCGCCACTAAAAACATGCCTATAATGCCGATTGTATCCATTACCAAACTCTTTACACTCTTTTCCATAATCGTACTAATTTTTGACGTTAAACAACCTTGTTTTTCAAATTCGCTGCAAAATTACTACATCAAACTCCCAAAACATGGGAGTGGTTGAAGAAAAACGTAAAAAAAATCGAAACACCCGCTTTGCGGAAATTCGTTTAATTCGCCGTTTTAATTCCCCTTCCCGCCGGGGTTTCTCCGTTTCATCGGGGACACCGCATGTTTAATTAGCGTAATTAGACGTTTTTGTCCTTTGTCAACACGTCCAATGCCGCTATGTTTCTGACGCGCTTTCTGTCCATTACGCGCGCGCGATTATATTAAGGTATTCCCCTTGTCTAAATATTTGTTTTCTTTGTGAACCAATAAAATTATAGCGTTATTATAGCGTGATTAGCGACTCGCAACCGACTCGATGCCGTCCGATGCCCGTCCATTGTCCATTGTCCATTGTCCATTGTCCAATTATACTCGTAGCGAGAGTAGGGGATAGTGCCTTCCCAAAAGAGATACCGAATATCTCAAAACACGTTTTTCCCTTCCCAAAAAGCCCAAAAATTGCAAAAAAATGCACTTTTTGTACCTCTCTTCTTGCGTATTTGAAATAATTGTAGTAATTTTGTTCCGTTTTTTGTGTTAATAAAAATGGTATATATGAAAAACCTTATTCAACAGTTACATAAATCCATGCAGAACATGCATTTCTCTGCCATGCAGAACACGCGTTTTTCCAACGTGCTTACCCCCTCTGTCCTCGTCCTTTTCCTCTTCCTCTTTGGAGTGGGAAATGTGTGGGGTGGAACTTTTACCTCCGATGGTGATACTTATTTATATTTAAATAAGACTCATTATTATTCTGGAGGTGGGGATACGAAAATAGATTATTCTGCAGCTAGCGCTATTATATGGGTGTATATGTGGGGTGGAACAGCAGGAGAATGTTGGTACGAAGCTTCCTATGTCGCAGGAGATATATGGAGAGTTCATGTAACTACAAGTGGAACGTATACTAAATTTATAATACTTCGTAAAAATCCGAATGGTTCTAATGCTCATAAAGCGAACTGGGATGATGTATGGAATAAAACGAATGATTATGATTTTTCTGATAATATGAACTATAAAACAACAGATTCTTGGGGCAGTTATGGCTCACCTTCTGTTGTTGGAGGCTTTAATAGTTGGAATGCGGCTACACATGAGTTTAAAAATGGTTCTGTGCACATAGAATTAAGTGCGGGAACACACGAATTTAAAATACTTGATGGAACTACATTCTATGGCAACAATGGCACAATTACTTCTTCCGCTTACTGGACATTTTCTACCGACTATGGTAACTGTAAAATCACTGTGCCTACTGCAGGAACTTATGAATTCTGCTGGGATGACGCACACAAGGCACTCACAGTTGTTGCACCTGGGGATGACGCGAAAAAGACATTGACCAAACAAACTTACCTCTATTTTGATGCGCGTCGTTTAACAACTACTGGCGATGGTTGGAGACGTGGGAATTTTACGGCACGTTTCTATTTCAAGAATTATGCTACGGGTAGTGATGTTGCATATGTGGATTGTACTCATGCAAATGCACTTGAGGACTGGGTTTATTATGCAGTAGTTCCGAATAACGAGAGTATTGGTCAAGTACAAATGAATCGTCTTTCCGTATCTGGTGAAGCTTTATGTATTGCTAACTTGCAAGTGGCGATTGGTCGCACAAGCGCGTCTCAAAATGCACTTCAAGAAGAATCTGGAAAAACTGATTATTGTAATGACTGGACTCCCCAATGGACCACGTATTGCCCGCCGATGAGTAGCGTAACGCTGAGCGATAATAGTACTGCCGTTATTGACGGTACAACAGGTAACGGCGGTGTCAGCAATCCTTTTGTAGTGGCGACAGGAACAGACCTTCAAGTAACTGCTTCGGCTACCTCTGCGGTTAATGATGCCAACATGACGAAAATGTTTGACTTTATGGTGGACGATACCAGACAGCAAAATTCTACCACAGCCACTTATACCAAATCAAACGCTACGTCTTCCGGCGTTACAACCTACCAGATTAAGGTAGATGCTTACAATACCTATAATTCCACGGACGGAACCGCTTTGACCAGTTCTATCTTGTACTACGAAGTACACAATGCGTACACCATAAACTACAAAAAAGGTACTTCTGGAACTGGCGACAACACCTCTGCCACCAAATATCACGCGATAGACCTTACTCTTCCTGGAGTGACTTTCACGCGTGCAGGCTACACACAAACCGGCTGGGCTACATCAGAAGGCGGTGCAAAGGCGTACGACCTGGGTGCAACTTATTCTGCAAACGAGGCTCAAGACCTCTATCCGGTTTGGGAAGAGAACAGATACCATTTCACAGCCTCTTTGGGCAATAACTGGAGTACGACCGACAACTGGTCGGAGGGTGTGCTGCCTACCATTAATGATATCGTCTATATAGACGCGCCTGTTGTGGTGGATCGCACGGACGCACGTGCGAAACAAGTCATCATCGACCAGACCGATTCCAAAACAGGCAAAATAACGATTAACGCAGGCAAGGAACTGGTTGTGGCTACCTCCGTGACCAAGACTCCTGGCACTACTACCGCTCCCGAAGATCTCGTCTTCCTTTCGGACGCATCCCACGGTCTCGGCGCACTCGTTACCGGTACACTTACCGCCAACCAAGCCACGGTGAATTTCTACACCCTCTCCCACGGAACCAGCGGTTCTTCCGCTTCCGTGGCGCAATACCTCGGCACGCCCTTTACCGATGCCACCGTCCTCAGTGACTTTTACAACTCATGGGTGTATAAAGCTAAAGCCCCCGAAGGTGTAGGAAACATTATGTGGGATCGTTTGAACGGATCAGATGGTTTGAATCCTTTCGAAGGCTACTGTGTGATCTCTGCCGACGCAGTAGGACATTCTTACGAAATGCAAGGAACGCTGGTTAATTCCAAAACCATTCATTCAAGAGAATGGTATAGTACGGGAGTAGGTCTTTTTGCAAATAATGAAAACCTGCTCGCTAACTCTTGGATGGCTCCAATTAAGATCAATGCCTTTAATTCGACCGACTTTATAGATTCATATGCTACCATCTATATCTTCAACTCGGGCAGTAAAGATGATTACGGTGATAGCGGAGAAATTACGGAAGGTTCCGGTCCTGCGCAATATAACACTTATACGGTAGAAACCGCAAAAGAAACTGACATTATTCCTGCCATGCAATCTTTCTCGGTATTTACTTCAGGAAGCGTAAGTACTATTGGCTACGTCAATCTCGATTACGACCAATTGGTCTATGACCCCGCCCTTGACGGAACCGTTCCCGGTCCGAACAAAGCGCCGCGTCGTAACAACATGATTGCCGACGAAGCTGGCAAGATGTACGTCCACGTGGTAGGCGAAAGCGGTTACCGTGACCGCGTCTATCTCTGGCAGCACGAGGATTTCGCCGACGGTTTTGAGAATGGATGGGACGGACACAAACTCTTTGGCGAGAGTATCGCTCCGCAACTCTATGCCCAGACGCCCGACGGAATGATGGCGGTCAACTGTGCGCCTGAGTTCGACGGTACCGTGCTCGGTTTCACCAAAGGATCGCTCGACAACACCTATACGTTCCGCTTCGCTCCTCAGACCGACGAAGTGCTCTATCTCAACGACATGCGTACACAGACCTCCACGCTTATCAACGCGGAGAATACATACACCTTTACTGCCGGTGAGGACGATTCCGCGCGCTTCCTCATCAGCCGTACGCCTTACCCGAAAATGCCGACAGGCGTTTCCGACACACAGGCTTCATCATCCAAAGCGCGCAAAATCTTTATTAACGGTCAACTCTATGTGCTCAACGGAAACGCTCTGTTCGACATCACCGGTAAGCGCGTAAATGTACAATAACAACAACCCCATATCGCATACATCAATGAAAGCTAACACATTTACACGTATATTCTTTTCTGCTCTTCTGGCGGTGATGACGCAGACCGCTCTTTGTGCCGTTGACGTGCCGGAATATCGTTTCCATTCCACCGGAACGCTCATGAGCCGTCCGACACCGGTGATCGTCTCTACGCCGGCTGTTTCTTTCTCGCCGGCTAAGACCTCCGGTTCCGCCTTCCGCCTCTATTCCACCTCCTCTTCTTCTGTCTCTGTGGCAGGAGTAGCAGGTGGTTCCTCGGCATCGTACTCCGGCGGAGGCTCGGGACGTGCGTCCTCTATCAACTATAGTGGCGGATCTTACTCCATCTCGCTCCCCGCACTCTCTATCTCACGCACTTCCGTTGCCAGCCAGATAGCCGCCTCGCTGGACGAAGCGGAAAGCGAGAAACAAGGTGTCCGCCGCATTGCACCCCCTGTGCCGGATGGTAATCCTACGCCGGTAGGAGATGCACCCTGGATGATGCTAATCCTTATGATGGCGGGTTATACGCTCTATCGCCGCCGCGTACGCGAATGAACATCCTCGCTGCCATACTCGCCCTGGTGATGACCTGGACCGTGGAGTCGAAAAACTCCGTTGCTCCTTCGGGAGACATACCTCCCGGCATCACAGCGGAATACAAATGCTCTTTCCGCAAAGGCGATGTGCGCCAAGGCGATACCGCCACTCTCGTCCTCTCTCATCCGGGAGGGCTGACCATTACCCGCATAGAGCTCTTCCTCAAATCCAATGTCTCCTCCGGCTCGGGAGACATTGCCGTATTGGCGGACGGACAAGAAATATCCGCGCTCTCCGGCTCCTTCAGCGAATGGATAGGAGCCTATGACAACTCCGCCTACCATCCTCTTGTCCTTTTCTCTGACGCCTCCCTCGCGTGCCACCAACTCACGATACGTGTCCTCGGAACAGCCAACTCACTCCATCTATCCCATTTCACGATCTCCTACCAGCCTGCCCAAAGCCACATGGTCACCCTGAAAACAGGCTATGAGACGGTAGGCGTCCTCACCGAACCCTACGCTGGAGCCGGAGTGGTACTCCCTTCGCTTCCCGATCTTGAATCACGGTATCTCGTCGGTTGGTCGTCGGTAGAATTCTGGTCCTCATCATCGGTCACCTGGATACCTGTTTCGCACACTTTCTACCCCCATGAGGACATGGTTCTTTGGAGCGTCTGGCGATACGCGGACACGCCCGACGCCTATGTCTCCGAACCCGTCTCAGGCGAATATATCTATCTCAACCGTCAATCCTCGATGGCGATGTCAGGTGTTCCCTCCGATGGGCTGCTCGATTGTGCGCCCCTCGGGTCCGACGAAGAGCAACAGACCTACGAGATTGTCTTTCTCTCGCCCGATTCTGCCACTATCCGCCATACCGCCTCCGGCGCGTATATAGGTGCCTCCGGCTCCAAACTCACCACCCGGAAAACGTGCTGGCATGTGCGCCACGAGGGCGAAGAGACCCTTTTCTACACCCTCGTCAACGGCATTCCTTATGCTTTGTTTGCCGGACTTATCGACGCCTCCGACCCGGACGATATGTTTTCCTATACCGGCTTGGTACGCATGGGAGACACTCCCTCGCCGATGGTGTTGCGACGCACTTCTGCCGACCTCGTCCCCGTCTATACCTGCCATCCCGAAGTAGGGCAGGGGATATCCGCTCCTATCTCGGACACCGACCCTGATTCCGCTTCTTTCCGTGGCTACATCATACCCTTCGGCAACTACCATTTGCTCATCCGCCAAGGACGCAAGTCACTCCGCATGGAATAGGAAAGATGAACAAAAAACAAAAAAAATTCTCCGTTTGCTTGCATATGTCCGATTTTTGTAGTAACTTTGTGCGATTTTTTGGAGACAAACATGAAACTGTTACTTATACTAAGTATTCTGCCGACAATCTTGTCCGGCGAATGGAACCCTGCCACCCTCTCCGAGGCGGAGCAGGACAGCCTTTTGAATCCCCCCGCACAGGTGCAAACCGCCAAGGAGGAAGAGGTCTGCACGCGTTACCGCCTCGAGTGCGAGAACGAACAAACCGTCTTCCGTCGTTCCAAGACGGCGGACTGGTTTGTCTATGACACCCTCCGCCATACCCGCAAACAGCTCGGAGCAGGGCTTCAGTTAGGGCAGGTGCGCGACGCAGTCATAAGTCCCAACGGACGTTATGTCGCCTTTGCCAAGGAGAACAACCTCTATATCCACAAACTTGATTACGGAACCGAAGTGGCGGTCTCCAAAAGCGAGAATACCGACATCATCTCCGGAGTAGCCGATTGGCTCTACGAGGAGGAGTTCGGTACAACCGCTCTCTTTGCATGGTCGCCCGATTCCAAGAAACTGGCGTTCGTTCGCCTCGACGAGACCGAAGTGCCGGCCTTCAGTTGGGACCTCTATCTGGACAAGGAACAGCCGGAAGACGAGCAAACCACGAAAGCCTATCCGCAGTATGTGAGTAGCGAGAGCCTCCGCTATCCCAAAGCTGGTTGCAGCAACGCACAAGCATCGGTATGCGTCTATGACGTGGCTACCAAAGCCATACAGACCATGCAAATCGGCAATCAGCAATCAACAACCTCCAATGATTACTACTTCCCCCGTCTGAGATGGACCAACGATGCGCTGTTAGTGCTACGTCTCAACCGCGACCAGACCAAGATGGAGGTCTTTGCCTGCAACCCGAAATCCACCGTCTCACATCCTCTCTACGAAGAGAGCAGCAAGAAATATTTCATCGACTACAGTCTCTTCGACGAGTGGAAGTGGCTCTCCGACGGACGTTTTGTTGTCCTCAGCGAGCAGGAAGGATGGCGTCGCGCCTATCTCTACAACGCCCAGGGAAGCCAACTCAAAGCCCTCACGCCGGAATCGACCGACGTGACAGCCCTCTACGCCGTGGACGAGAAGACCCAGACGCTCTATTACCAGGCTGCGCCTACGCCCGCTACGCGGCAACTCTACGCCGTGAGTATCAAGAACGGGCAAATAACCCAACTGACCACCGCCGATGGTTTCCACTCCGCGCGGTTCAGCCGCGACGCCAAACGGGTCATCGTCTGCTTCCACTCGTTCACAACCCCTAACCAATATACGGCCTATGACCTGAAGGGTGCAAAGGGCTTGACGAATGGTAAAGTGCTGCTTTCCAACGATTCCTTGGCGGAGGCATGGCAGGCACACCACCTCCCCGAACCCCAACTGATGCGCATCCCCAATGCCAACGGTCAGGAACTGGAGGCGATGCTCCTTCTCCCCAACTCCCCCAAGCCAACCGCCCAAAGCCAACTGCCCCTCGTCCTCATGCACTACTCGGGGCCGCAGAGCCAGCGTGTGCTCAATCGCTGGCGCAAACGCTTTGAGTACGCCTTGGTGGAAGCCGGCTATGCCGTGCTCATCGTGGACAGCCGCGGATGTGATTGCCGAGGACGCGAATGGCGCAACGAGACCTATATGAACCTTGGTATCAAAGAGGCGCAAGACCTCATCGCAGCGGCGAACTTCATCGGACGCCGCGACGACATCGATGCCGAAAGGATGGCTGTCCTCGGTTGGAGTTACGGAGGATATGAGACCCTGATGACCATGTCCACCAAGGGACATCCCTTCAAAGCCGGCATCGCCATAGCGCCTGTGACCGATTGGAGGCTCTACGACTCCGCTTATACCGAGCGGTATATGCGCCGTCCCCAGGTGAATGAGTTCGGATACAGTAACGCCTCACTCCTCAACCATGCGGCGGACCTCACAGGAGCCGTGCTCATCATTCACGGAACAGCCGACGACAATGTGCACGTCCAGCACACGATGCAGTATATCGACGCACTCGTGCGCGCGGACAAACAGTTTGAGATGCAACTCTATCCGGACGACAATCATTTCCTCAAGAAAGGCAACAACGCCGCCCACATGCACACCCGCGTCCTCCTGTTCCTGGAAAAGAACTTGTAACTACCGTCGCACAGCGACCATTTTAACCCTTTAACGTTTGCGTAGCAAACCATTTTAACAAAAATATTCATATCATGGAATCAAAACAAAACAATTCATTGACCATCATCACGATCGTCGCTATGATGTTTCTCTATGCGATGATCTCGTTTGTCACCAACCTCGCGGCTCCCGTCGGCAAGATATGGGGCGCTTCGTTTGAAGACCCGGCGCAAGCCGAGCGAATGGGTATGTTAGGTAACCTCTTCAATTTCCTTGCGTACCTCATTATGGGTATTCCTGCGGGTAATTTTCTTGCCAAAAAAGGCTATAAGAAAACAGCTCTGACCGCCATCTTCCTCGGATTCATCGGAATAGCCGTTCAATGGTTAAGCGGCGTGTTTGATAATTTCTATGTTTATCTGTGCGGCGCACTCCTCGGTGGTTTTTGCGTATGTATGCTCAACACCGTTGTGAACCCGATGCTCAACCTCCTCGGAGGCGGCGGCAACCGTGGTAACCAGCTCAACCTCGTGGGTGGTACGCTCAACTCGCTCTCAGGCGCATTGACCCCGATGCTCGTCGGGGCTATAGTTGGCGAGAGCCTTGCAGGCAAGGAGATTGACGATGTCAATGTAGTGCTCTATATCGCCATGGCTGTCTTTGCCGTGATCTATCTGGTCATCCGCCTGACTCCTCTTGCCGAACCTGCCGGAGCCGGTCAGCAAATCACATACGAGCGCAGCCCGTGGTCCTTCCGCCACCTCACTCTCGGCGTCATCGCAATCTTCTTCTACGTCGGCGTGGAAATCGGTATTCCTGCTACGCTCATCAGTTACCTCACCCCGCGAATCGGCTTCGCAGCCGCAGGTCTGATAGCCGGACGTTACTGGATTCTTATGCTTATAGGACGTTTTATCGGTTCAGCGGTCGGAGGCAAGATCAGCAGCCGCACGATGGTGATGTGGGTGGCGACTGGAGCTATCACGCTCATGGTTGCTGCCATGCTCATTGGCGATAGTATCATGGCGAAGACCTTCGTACAAGGTCAGGTCATCAACGTCCCTCTCGCTTCCACGCTCCTCGTTCTCTGCGGTCTCTGCACTTCGGTCATGTGGACTTCTATCTTCAATATGGCTACAGAGGGACTTGGCAAATACACCGCTAAAGCGTCCGGTATCTTTATGATGATGGTGGTCGGCGGAGGTATTGTTCCGCAGATCCAGAGTTTGATTGCAGCTCACAACTGTCTGCTCAGCTATGTTGTGCCCGTGATTAGCGTGGCGTACATCCTCTGGTATGCCATCTTCGGAAGCAAGAATGTCAATAAAGACATCAAAGTAGATTGATTCATATTTTTTTAACTCATAATAACATGAAAAAGTACGCTTTAGGTATCGACCTCGGTGGCACAGGCACCAAATTCGGTCTGGTTAACGAAGACGGACAGGTTCTTCGCAGTAACTCAATCCCCACACAGCAATATCCTGATATTGATAATTATTGCGATGTGCTGTGCGACGGTCTCAAACGTCTGGTGGCGGACGAGGGTATCCAGCTCAGCGACGTGGTGGGCATCGGTTGCGGTGCACCGAATGGCAATTTCTATTCGGGCTGCATCGAGCAGGCTCCCAACCTCCCGTGGAAAGGGGTAGTGCCCTTCGCCAAACTCATCAGCGAGCGGATGGGTATCAAATGTACCATCACCAATGACGCTAACGCGGCTGCACAGGGAGAGATGATCTACGGCTCGGCGCGTGGCATGAAGAACTTCATCGTCATCACCCTCGGAACCGGCGTAGGATCGGGTATCGTCATCGATGGCAAACTGCTCTACGGTCATGACGGCTTCGCCGGAGAACTCGGTCACTGCAAGGTGGACCATTCCGGCAACGGACGTCTCTGCGGTTGTGGTCAGCGTGGCTGCATCGAGGCGTACGCTTCTGCCACGGGTGTGGCGCGTACCGCTAAAGAGATTGTGACCGCCACTACCCAGCCGACACTCCTCCGTCAGGTGGAGGACATCGACCATATCACCTCCAAGGATGTGTTCGACGCCGCTGAGAAAGGCGACCTCGTGGCCAAGCAGATCTTTGATTATACAGGACGTCTCCTCGGCGAAAAACTGGCGGATTACGTCCATTTCTCTTCGCCCGAGGCTATCATCCTCTTCGGCGGACTCACCAAAGCCGGACACTGGATCATGGATCCTATCCGCGAGTCGATGGAGGACAACCTGATGCCGATATGGAAAGGTAAAATACCTGTTTCGGTATCCGTACTCAAAGATTCCGACGCGGCGATCCTTGGCGCTTCGTCCCTCGCATGGTAAACACCCTGCGACATATCGCGCAACACTTGTACCCTTACGGTACATTCACTCTCCCTTCGTCCGTTCCCGGGCGAAGGGGAGTTGTCTATCTCACCTTCGACGACGGACCCATTCCCGAGGTCACACCACGCGTGCTGGAGATCCTTGACCGATATCAGGTAAAGGCTACCTTCTTTATGGTGGGGGAGAATATCGACAAGCACCCCGATGTCTTCCGACGGGTAGTAGAAGCCGGACACTCCGTGGGCAATCATACCTACAACCACCTCAAAGGAATTCGCTATTCCCAAACAGAATATCTGGCTAACGTCCAAAAATGTCAGGAGGCCATCTCTCAATCGTTCAATCAATCGTCAAATCGTCCATTATTCCGTCCTCCTTACGGCAAAGCCTGGCTTTGGCAACGCCGCGCATTGCATAGGATGGGGTACCGGCTCATCTATTGGGATGTGCTCACGCGCGATTACGACAAGTCGGTTACGCCGGACGAAATGCTGGCGAAGATCAAACGGATGACTTCGCCCGGCTCGATCATCAATTTCCATGATTCGCTCAAGTCCAACGAACGCATGTTGGCGGTTCTTCCCCACGCGATAGAATGGCTGCAACAACAAGGATATGAACTCCTTCCTCTCTAAGTATATGGCTGATACGAAACGACATAGATGGTTCCCGCTGGTTCTTTGGGTCTTTGTACTTGGTATTTTGTCCCTTGGTACTTTCAATAGTTGTGCCAACCGCGGAACAGGACCCCAGGGAGGACCCAGGGATTCCATTCCGCCGTTTGCGGTCAAGTCCGAACCCGAGAATGGAGCCGTGGATTTCCACGGCTCGCACATCGAAGTGCTTTTCAATGAGTATCTGCAGTTAGACAATGTAAGCCAGAACCTGATGATGTCCCCTCCGCAACAGAAACCCCCGGTGGTCAAAGTGCGTGGCAAAAGGCTGCTCATTACCTTCGAGGAACCTCTGGCTGACAGCACGACCTATACCCTTGATTTCGGAGCAGCGGTCTGTGATTACACCGAGAAAAACCCTGCGCACAACTATTCCTTCGCTTTCTCCACCGGACCCGAGATAGACACCTTAGAGATAGAGGGTATCGTGATCAACGCCGAGGACCTCAACCCGGTTTACGGCATGCTGGCGGGTATTCATCGTGACAAAAGCGATTCCGCCTTTACCCAACTGCCTTTTACCCGCATTGCTAAAACCGATTCCACCGGGCATTTCCGTATCGGCAATGTGCATGCCGGTTCTTATCGTATTTATGCGCTGGACGACATCAGCCGCGATTACCGTCTCACTCCCGGAGAGAGCATGGCGTTTGCCGACGACTTCGTTACCCCGCCGGACAGTGCGGTGGTTCTCTGGATATCCAAAGACCAAAAAGGAAAAGTCTATCTTGCGCGTATCATGCGCGAGAAACAGCACATGATCCAGTTGTTTTTCTCAGCTCCTCCGGATAGTATGGCGCTCTTCCCGTCCGTTCGGGGAGCCGATTCCACAGAGATTCATTACCTGACCACTTTCTCCGCCCGGCGTGACACGGTCACGCTCTGGCTGACAGACAGCTTGTCCATCCTCCAGGACACCATCGTTCTCGAGACGCGTTACCGGCGTACCGATTCGCTCTACAACATGGAGTGGTATTCCGACACCCTGCGGACCATTTGGCGTGCGCCACGGCTCACCGAACGAGCCAAGGCAGCGCTCGAGCGTGAGAAACGCAACCGCAAACTGGAACTCAAATCCAATGCACGCAAGAGTTTTGAACTCTTTGATACGCTTTCCATCCTTCTGCCCACGCCGCTTGGCATTCTGGAGAAAGATTCCATCCACCTCTTTGAGCAAGTCGATACGGTGCTTCGTCCCGTGACTTTCACCTGCCAGACTACGGACATGCGGATCTATTTATTCGCTAACCTCGCAGAGGGCAAGCAATATGAACTGCATGTGGACAGCGGAGCCGTGGCGGACATATATGGTGTGGCCAACAACAAACAGAAATTCCAACTGCAAACGAAAACCGCAGAGGATTATTCTACGCTCCGCGTACGCGTCAAACCCTTCGATGGGCGTATCTGCGTCCAACTGCTCAACGGAAAAGACAAAGTGCTGCACGAAAAACCTCATACAGCTGATGGAGCATTCTTCCGCCATCTCAAACCCGATACTTATTACCTCCGTCTCTATATCGACCTCAACGGAGACGGCAAATGGACACCCGGTAGTTGGGAGGATCATCGCCAACCGGAACCGGTATATTACTATTCCCAGAAGGTTCAAACCAAAGCCAATTGGGATTTTGAGGAAGAATGGGACTACACGCTCATTCCGCAGTTGAACTCCAAACCCAAGGAACTGATCAATGTGGTCGGAAAGAAGAAATAAGGTTTTCGAGTGGGCTTTTCTGGCGACGGGACTACTGATCCAGATCGTCACGTTCGGAATCGCCGGCGGAGAATGGCTTTCCCTGGTCAGCGGCTGTTTAGGAGTATGCTCTGTATGCCTTTGTGCGCAAGGACGTATCAGCACGTTTGTCTTCGGTTTCGCACAGGTCCTGACCTATACCTATATCTGCCTCCGCGCGCATCTGTACGGCGAGGTGGCAATCAATGTCTATTATTTCTTTACGATGATCTACGGCGTCTATATATGGCGTCGGAGAGTGAATCAGCAGAACGACAATCGTATCACTACGCGCACTTTGCCGGTTTATGTGTTGCTGTGCATCGCGGCAGGGGTGGTCGTCCTCGGGGGCGTAACAGGCTGGCTGCTTGCTACCTATACCGATGATCCCACACCCTATCTGGATGCTTTCACCACTCTGGCCGCCGTCGTGGCGCAGTTGCTCATGATACAAGCCTATCGTGAGCAGTGGTATCTGTGGATGGCGGTTGACGTGACTTCGACGCTGATGTGGATATACGTGGGCGATTACTGTATGACCGCCCAGTATGTTTTCTGGTGTTGCAACTGCCTGTACGGCTATTTCCGTTGGCGTTCGTTGGGCATCTCCAAGGTATAGAGAATGGCCTCCGCCTGGCGGAGAGCATTGCGTTTCTTCTGACCACTTGCAAACAGGAATGTCTCGGCGCTCACTACGCGTCCGTTCACTTGGTCCAGCCTGCTCAGGCAGACAAACGGACCACCCATAGATTCGCCGTCTTTGATCTTCCACAACCCGCGTGTCTCTACTGCGTAGAAACCGCCTACGCTGTCACGCAAAGCCGATACGTTGTTGCTCTGAGGTGGGAAATACTTGTATTCTGTTCCCATGTGGCTGCCTTCCACCTGTGCGCTGATGATACGGCCGAGCACCTCGTCACGCATGGCGCAGAGAGAGGCGTTCTCAAACTGGCTTTGGGAGGTATAGGGGTAGTTGTACACCACCAAGTCCCTGCGCATGGAACCCTTGGAGTTGCAACACCATAACACATTCACCGGTTGTTCGCTGACCCTTACCGTCGTGTCCATGATCAGCATGTAGTCCTCCGGGATAAGCATGTCATAACCCTGTTTCTGCAAACGCGCACGTGCGGCTTTGTTGGTGTTGGCGCGATAGAAACGCGTCTGGCGCTCCAGCTCCTCGCGTACAAACCAGTTACGCACTTCCTCGCCATGCTCCAGCCAGTAAGCTACCACCGACTCATCGTCAGGAGCCTGGATGCGATAGACCGCTTGAGGCTTCGACCACTGGTCGCGTGCCGTCTTGGCTTTCACGGTGGTGTATTTCTCGCGGTTGATGTCAATAATCAGAATGTTGCGGGTGGGCTTGAGATAGGAATCGAACTGCCCCATCGGAACCTGCGTCAGCACAAAATACGGCTCCATCTGAGGCATGCAGGGCATGTCTGCTCCCATGGTGTTCTTGACAAGCCCCCAGGTTGTGCTGATGGCTTCATGGTAGGCACTGCCCGACGGACGATTGATGCCCGCGTTCTCGATGGCTGCGCGAGAAGCGTCGCTCAATGGACGATCCGGCATCACTACCAGACACTCGTAAATAGTTCCTGTCGCTGATGTGAGCAAACGCTCTTTTTTACCGCATCCGGCTAACAACATAATTGCCGAAAAAATAATAAGGACTTTTTTCATATTTTGGTTGAATTTTTATGCAAAAATACTAAAAATGTTTCACACGTGCAAAAAAAATGCAAAAAAGTTTGCAAATTTACAAAAAAAATAGTAACTTTGCACCGAATTTGTATAATCTATCTTAATTCATTAAATATTTCTACTATACTCATATTAAATAATTTTTTCAGTTATGACACACTCAACGCCCACGATCCTATTGTCAAACGATTTGCAGGGGATCCGCGAGTATGCTGCCACTCGCACGAAAAATTCAATGACAGTGCTCTTCTGTATGGAAGGTGCAATCGATGTCGAGGTAAATCACCGTATGGTACGCGTCGCAGCCAACGATTTGTATGTGCGATTACCTGCGCTCGATGTGGACTTTGGTGTGTACAGCCACTCCTCTGATTTCCGCTTCCATCAGCTGACCATCCACGAGTCGCTGTTTGACCAACTGATGGTTCATCATTTTCGCAGCGAGCCCAGATGGTGGGAGAAACAGGACTTTATCAAGCAGAACCCTGTTATTCATCTGACTGAGAGCGGTGTTAGGTTGTGTCATGCCTATTTCGAGATTCTTGCTATTCATATGAGCGAGCAGCAGACCGACTACCGTTTGCAGATTGAGCAATCTATCTGTATTGCAGCCTCTATGGAGGTGCTCAATTATCTGGATGGCGCGCTGTATATGTCTCCGAACGCGCATAAAGCGGTGAACCAGAGTGATTATATCTTCCATGAGTTTATGCGGCTGATGCAGCTTAATCCCTACGAGCGCGAAGTGCAGTGGCATGCTGCCAAACTGGGAATCACTCCCAAATATCTGTCCGAGGCCTCCAAAGCACGCTCCGGCAAGTCTGCCAGCGAATGGATTGCCTTTGTGACGGTGGCTGAACTCAAAAAACACCTGCGTCACTCCTCTTTGCCGGTGAATGAGATTGCTAAGAAAATGCGGTTCCCCAATGCCTCGTTCTTCTGTCAGTACACCAAGAAACATACAGGCTTGACGCCTAACCAGATACGCAAACAGAAGCACGTGTGAGTGCTTCTGTTTGTCTTTTTAGTCTTACCACGCAAAAAGCGGGTGTTGTTTCATCTCCCGGTTCACTTCCTCGCGTACCATATCTATCACTTTGGTGTTAGGTATGCTGTTTCCTTGCACGTCTGTCAGTACGCGGTCGATGAGTTCTACTATCCAAGCCATCTTGTCCTCTTTCAGACCACGGGTAGTGATGGCCGGTGTTCCGAAACGCAGACCGGAGGTCTGGAAGGCACTGCGGCTGTCAAAAGGAACCATGTTCTTGTTGGTGGTGATGTCGGCACTCACCAGAGCCTGCTCCGCCACCTTGCCGGTTAACTCGGGGAACTTGGTTCGCAGGTCGATGAGCATCGAGTGATTGTCGGTTCCGCCGGAGATCACTTTGTAGCCTTTGTCCATAAAAGCCTGAGCCATCACGGCTGCGTTGGTCTTCACTTGTTTCTGATAAGTCTTGAAATCCTCGGTGAGCGCTTCGCCGAATGCCACTGCTTTGGCGGCAATCACATGCTCCAACGGACCGCCTTGTGTGCCCGGGAAAACGGCAGAATCGAGTAGGGCGGACATTTTCTTGATCTCGCCTTTGGGCGTGGTCTTTCCCCACGGGTTGTCAAAATCCTTGCCCATGAGAATAACGCCTCCGCGCGGACCGCGCAGGGTCTTGTGGGTGGTGGATGTGACGATATGTGCGTATTGCAGCGGGTTGTCCAGCAACCCTGCGGCAATCAATCCTGCCGGATGAGCCATGTCCACCATGAAGATGGCGCCTATCTCATCCGCCACGCGGCGAATACGTGCGTAGTCCCATTCGCGGCTGTATGCACTCGCTCCTGCGATGATCAACTTAGGTTTGTGCGTGCGCGCTTTCATCTCCAGATCGTCGTAATCCACACGACCTGTGGCCTCGTTCAGATCGTAACCAACGGCATGGAACATCAGCCCGCTGAAATTGACAGCCGAGCCGTGGCTCAGATGCCCGCCGTGGCTGAGGTTGAGGCCCATGAAAGTGTCACCGGCTTTCAGACATGCCATAAAAACAGCCATATTGGCTTGGGCGCCCGAGTGGGGTTGTACGTTCACATACTCGGCATGGTAGAGTTGTTTGAGACGGTCGCGGGCGATGTTCTCCGCTATGTCCACCACTTCACACCCGCCGTAGTAACGGTGACCGGGATAGCCCTCAGCGTATTTGTTGGTCAGTACGCTGCCCATGGATTCCAATACCTGGTCGCTCACGAAGTTCTCACTGGCAATCAGTTCGATGCCTTTCATCTGACGTTCGCGCTCACGGCGGATGACGTCAAAAATCTCTGTGTCACGGTTCATAGATTCTATTGGATTTAATAAAAATTATTCTCAAATTTTGTTAGTTCGAATGAATTTCTTGTGCAAAGGTACTATTTTTTTTCCATATAAACAAAAAAAACGCGATAAATTGCAAAAAAGTTTGCATATGTCAAAAAAAAGCAGTATCTTTGCACCCGCTTTCGTGAAACAAGCATATCCGCAAGGTCTTTTGTGGCTAAAAAGCGGAGCGTTTGCGAACGCGAAGGAGAGTTGTCTGAGTGGTCGAAAGAGCCGCACTCGAAATGCGGTATACGCATTACGTCGTATCGGGGGTTCGAATCCCTCACTCTCCGCAAGCGGAGAGCTCGGGAAACCGGGTGATTGGCAGAAACGATAAACGGATGTCCATTGGGCTTCCGTTTATTATTGTGCGATAGGTCTGACATAGGAGAGCTTGCTCTTATAGGGCGGACATAGCGAACAATAATAGCAGACACATCGTGTCGTTTAGTTTCTGCTAATCACCCGGCTTTCCGACTCGCAGCTTTGCCCAGGATGCCGCCGGCAGGCATTAGGGTTTTCGAGGTGGGATTGCCATAGGCAATGTCGGTGCCCTCGAATCCCTCACTCTCACTACTGATTTACAGCATAAAAAAGATTCCTTGAAACTTGTTCAAGGAACCTTTTTGAATGTATTGACATATCCTTTTCTAAGAAACTCTAGCCTATTAAGCTATCTCTATGACCTACTCATCTTTCCAATTATCCTCGGTAGGATGTTGTTTCTTTGCAAGGCGCAATTCTACGAGGAAGGAGCAGAGCATTCCGATACCGACACCAAAAGCGATAATCAGCCAGAAATAGATGTTTTTGGTTGCTATATTCGCCAACCAGTTGACGAGTGCTCCAAGCCCCACACCAAGCAACATGCAAGAGGTGCGAAGTGTGCCAAGATCAATCGTGCCGGGCTTTGGGGCTTTTTTAGGCTCGTCAATAAGCAACTTAGCTGTTTCTGGATCCACATGATTCTCAATGATGAGTTGACGAATTTCTTTGTCTTTGGTCTTCTTGTGCATTGAGGACCAGAAAACCATTACAACGGCAATCACAGGCATGCCAAATATAAAAATAATGGCTACTAAACCAAGAAAATTATCAGATATTAATTCCATAATGTATAAATTTAAATTGTTTAACAAAGTTATTTTAGGGAGTTGACTAGTATGCTCCTCTATTTGTATGATACGCGGAGTGCGAAAAGGTTACACATCCGGCGAGAAATAACGGATTTTTTGTGCAGCCAGAAAAAGGATGGTGGCAATCGGCAGGGCGAGACTCAAAATCCGTAACTGTTCCGGCATCTCCGGCATAAAGACAAAAAGCGCATAGATATACACCACTACAGCTACCGGTAGCCCGAAACAAATACCTAATAGCTTTGCCCACTTGCGCAGCGTCTTTAGCCGCAAGTCCTGGCGCACGGTGTGCATAACTGCGGTGTTAATCTGCTCGACGTCTGGTAGCCGCTTGGCGCTCTCAGCAAAGAGCAGGTCTAAGTCTTTATCTGTCATTTGTGTATTCATTTTCTATCTTCTTTTTTAATTTCTCCCGAATGCGGAAGATTCGTACTTTAATATTGTTTTCCGTCTGCCCGATGCGTTGTGCGATAGTTTGCAGCGACACTCCCTCGTAATAATGCCATTGGATGATTTGCCGTTCATCTTCAGATAGTCGGGTGATTGCATTCTCCAATGCTTGTAACTGCAACTCTCTCTGCTCGTTGTATTCTTCATTCGGAGGATCAGTGTTTTCATCCAGCGGCTCTGTCTGCCTTCGTTTCTCTTTCTCCAACATCCGCAACGCGATATGATTAGCAATGATGGTTACCCACGAGCCGAAGTTTTCACCGCGCCAGCTATCCAACTGCCGGTACGCCTGAATGAAAGCCATTTGGGTCACTTCCTGTGCATCGTCTTCATCTTTCATCAGACGCATAGCGGCGCCATAAACAGAAGAGGTGTACCGCTTCATCAGTGTCTCAAACGCACGTGCATTGCCATCCTGCAACACCTCGCGTATCAGTTCTATGTCTGTCGGACGAAATGCCATGTCTATTTATTTGATACAGAAATTGCAAAAAGGTTACACTATTTAATGCATTTTTTCAAAATCTTTACAAAGATACTATTATTTTCTGAAATACACAAGTCAAACTATCGGGTGTCGTTTTAATAGTACCCTTGCGTTCAAATTCGGTCGCAAAGGTACTGCTTTTTTTTTGATATAAGCAAGAAAAGATGATATATATATCATCAAATTTCCGGATAATAGCCGCCCTTTTTAGCAACACCGCGGAAGGAGATTTGTTTGCTTTCGGTCAGTTGCTTAAGATAGCGCTGGGTGGTACGTAGACTGCGACCTAAGCGAGCAGAAAGCAAAGGAGCATTAAGCCCAGGAGTGTTTGTAATTGTTTCTAACAGACGTTTGGCAAAATCTTCGGCTTTTGGTGTCGGTTCATTGGCTTGGAACAGGCGCAGGATATCCAATTGGGTCATAATCAACCGATCGGCAATAAAACTATTGAAAACCGCCGCGTCTTTATGTCCCGCTTCCAAAGCTGCAACATATTCGGACCGGGTAATAGCTGGAATGATAGCGATATTATAATCGTTGCGCAGCAATGCCAAATTCATTAACAACCGTGCTACCCGACCGTTGCCATCAATAAACGGATGGATGTATACAAACCGTTTGTGTAGTTCCGCCGCCAGTAAAACGGGATGAAGTTTTCCCTCATGATTCGTGTACCATTGTACTAGTTGTTGCATTCGTTTTCTGATTTCCATTACCGGTGCAACGGCATATTGGCTGCCACTGATAAAGACAGGTACTTTTCTGTACTCACCTGCTTTCTCTGGGTCCATTTGTTGATAGAATAGTTTATGAAGTGTACGTATTGTATCTTCTGTAATGGGCGCATCATGGCTCAGTTCGTAGAGGTAATCATATGCTTTTGCATGTCCGACAGCTTCGTACACATCGCGTAACGGCTTGCCTTCGATAGTTAAACCGTCTTCAATTACAATCTTTGTTTCAGATTCGGTCAAACTATTTCCCTCCAGCGCATTGCTCGTATAGGTTAAACCGACACGATAATACTCGCGCAGCGATTGCAGCGTTTCATTGCTCAAGGGCCTAAATGCCCATAATTGTTGTTGCTGTCGCTCACATTGAGCTAACTTTTTTAGTAAGTCTGATGCCATAATATATAAGTTTACACCGCCAAATGGCAGTTTTAATACCGCCATATTATATTTTACACCGCCAATTCCGGTTGCAAAGGTACTGCTTTTTTTCGATATATGCAAGGAATGGCGTGATTTTAGAGATTTTTGAGTGAGAATTCTATCTTTTTGCAAGTGATAATTCCATATTTATTCCAAATAATGGAAACTATTGGAAAAACTATATATCATTTTTTGGAAAAAAAGTAGTTCAAAAACTTGCATAATTCAAGATTTTTTTTGTACCTTTGCATAGTTTTTCCAAGTGAAGAAAAACGGGTAAAAATCGGGTAAAGCCCGTGTGAACGAAAACAATCTTTTGAAATATTAACCCGCTGAACAGGCGTGGAAATTATACCCAAAAGGCGTTTGAAAGTACCCGGGGGGCGAATCCCTCACTCTCTGCAAACGCTGTAAATCAATGGTTTACAGCGTTCGTTTTATAAAATCGGGTAAGAATCGGGTAAAAAACGGGTAAAAATGAATTTCATTTACCCGTTTCCTGTTTTTATAAACTACTGAAATACAGTGTTTTGTAATATCATTACTTCGAACTTCTAAAAGAATCTTTATATTTTGGGTTCGAATCCCCAACTTTAGAGTGATATTAACAAGCTATAATCCGCTCCATCATCTACAATGCTGTGACCGGAATTGTCAGCAGCAACTACAACAGGTACAGTATAGTTATTAGAAGGCTCTGCCGGGCGATGAATGAAAAGTCCTATCAGCAGACCAACGGCAGCGGCAGCTGGTGTAGCGATCCATCCCCAATAACGGGTGCGTTTTTGCGGAATGACAATCGTTTCGGGAACAGAGACAGAGAGATTGCTTTCCGATAGCTTGCGCATACGACGCGCAGAAGCAGATAGTTGGGATTCAAAAGTCTTATTCATAATCTTTCAATTTTAGTCGTAGATAATTAGTTAATGTATTGAGGCGCGATTTGACAGTGCCTTCCGGAATATCAATAATTGCAGCTATTTCCGGTACGGTTAACTCCTGCGTAAATCGAAGTTCAAACAACATTTGTTGCGCCTCATTGAGACGGGCAAGTTCTTGTTGTAAAGCACTATCAAATGTTGCTGCATCCAATTTCAGCGGAGTGCTGTCTTCTGCAATCGGCTCGTCCGTCGGAAGCGAATCAAGATACTCTTGCTCGTGCTGATTTTGCCGATATGTGTTCTTGCAAAGATTGTAGGCGATGGTGAAAATCCATGTGCGGAACGGTTGTCCGTCTGAATAATTCCACCGTGAAGACCACACTTTCAAGAACGTGTCTTGTATGTGATCTGAAGTTTTCTCTTCGTCACCGCCTAATCTGCGGAAGAAGAAACCTTGCAACAATCGGGCATAGCGGCGATAGATTTCTGCAAATGCGTGCTCATCGTCTTTCCGACGAACACGCTCCATGAGTTGCCCGTCGGAAAGAGACTTATAGTTTATAAACAGAGTTATCATTTTTTGTCGCTCAGTAGGTTGAAATACTTTTGTTTTTCTTCTTGCGG
Source organism: uncultured Bacteroidales bacterium (assembly GCA_900319645.1). GTDB lineage: Bacteria > Bacteroidota > Bacteroidia > Bacteroidales > Paludibacteraceae > Colicola. The sequence continues at coordinate 160 of ONPG01000023.1, read as the reverse complement.
AAGCGACGTTCTCGTAACGGCTGCACTCAGATAGCGTGTGAGTCGGTTCGCGTGCAATGTATCACCTGCTTGCTTGTAGTTTTTTACTACCGGTGCAAGCATGACCATATAGTTGAGTTGGATGCGTTCACTGCCTTGCCATTGCTCCTCGTTGACATAC
>ONPG01000010.1 GCA_900319645.1 uncultured Bacteroidales bacterium | reverse complement strand
AGCAGGTGAACGTGATGGTTTGCAGCTTATCAGGCGAAGAATAACCGGATGTTGTGATAGTCATACCGCTCATTCCTACATTAGTCTTTCCGGCCCATACTTCGCCATCGACAAAAGTGTTGTTACCCGCTGCGGACTCAACGGTCATGGTCTCTAAAAGCACCTCTTCCACCGTAGCTTTCCAATAAGACTCTTTCGGGCTCGGATCTTTCGAATACAAGCAAACGGACAGACAGCCGTCTGCTGCCCCCGAGATATAGGTCGGCAGCGGATTAACCGCACCATCGCCGGGGATATAGGCAATTTGATTCGCATTTTCCACAAAACTGCCGGTAGGATTTCCGCTGGTCGGATATGAAATACTCGTCACATCAAACTGACCGTTGTAAATACGCATGTACACATTCCATGAATCGCTGTACTTGGTTAAGTTCAGTTCCTCAAAGGTGATTTTGATCGAATAGCCCTCAGTAGCTGGTTGGAAGATCACCGTTGAGAAAGCGGATTGTGTGAAATGTGTGCTTGCCCCTTTAAAATCGTAGAACGTCAATGGAGCGTTCTTGGACACCACTTTTGTTTCGTGTCCGTACTGCGGCATGAGGTAGTCCTCTGCCATTGCTGTGCTGCCCAGCCATACCATGACCAATAGCAGCCAAAAGAAGTACTTTTTTTGCATTGTGAATAAATTTTGTGTTGTTTATAATTGATTAACTGATTGCACGCAAAGACGCAATGCACCATCAGTCAGGTGCACACGCCAAAAGCACAAAGCGATTCATCGCTTTGCACACGCTGTTACACAGCACAAACGTTGCTCAATGTGTCAGGTATTCGTTTCATCAATCCGGAGCCCCAATCCACGAGGGCTGTTGCCGCCAGGCGGCTCACAACGGTTTATAAATCTTCGTGGCAGGTCTTCCGGCTTGTCTCCCTTGTTTCCAACCTTCCCATTACAGATGTAACAGTGGTCGTAAGAGTGCGGAAACGCGGTTGAATGAGACTTACGGCTGCGGGACAGCGGCTGATTTGCACAGCCTTCCCTATTAAGTGCGGTTACCGACCTTGATAACACGCACACCACAAAAACGCTGCAAAGATACTACAAATTATTCAAAATACAAAATTAAAAATTAAAAATTAAGCAAAAAGCGGAGAAAAGGGGGAAAAAAAGGGAAAAAAGGGGAAAAAAAGAAAGCCAGGCTACCTCCCTGCCTCACGCAGAAGGGTAGCCTGTCCCGTTTTCAAGCCAATCTTGCATAATCTACATCTATCACATGAAACACATGAAATTGAAAACGGTTGTCTAAATCGAGTGCAAAGTTACTGCTTTTTTTTGATATATGCAAGAGTTTGGACTTTAATTTTTGTCTTTTTAGTGATTTTTTTACTTATTGTCGATTTTACGTATAGTCGATTCACGTTTCTTGTGTAGAAAAATTGACAGAAACAGTAATATAAATTGCCGTTTACTGCGTACCGGTTTGAGTAGTTTTCGTTGTCAAGTTTGAGCCAAAAGTATATTACTTAAGGGTTTTATTTTGTGTTCTCTATGAACAAATCCTCCAAGGTAACTTGTTGAACCACATCGTTGGCATACTCATTTGGATGTAAGCCGTACGACGTAATGAAGGTCAATTGAATACCCTTGTTTATTTGCGTCTCTGATTGGAATGCAAAAAGACGATTTTGCAGTTTGTCGTACTCCGCCTTTTTAATTAAATAAGGTGTTTGCGAGAATTTCATCTCGCATATATTCACGATGCCATCCGCCCTGTCTAAAATCAAGTCAATCTGCGCAGCGGGTGAGGAGGAGGAACTTCTCCATTGATAATAATCGACTTCTATTCCATGAATGCCGAGAGATTGCTTGATCTGAGGAATATGCTGCATTACTACACGCTCAAACGCCAAACCTTGCCATGCTAACAGATCCGAAGTCTTCAGGTTTTTGCTAAAGAACTTTTCCTCCTCGCCGATGACCGCATGAAAATGCAGATGAAAAATAGTAAACATATCCGTGAGTGTATATAGTTCCGAGTTCTGCTTAATCTTCCGGCTATATACACGATAGGAACGGATAAAATCGCAGTTTTTCAGATCTCTGAGCCATTTCGTCAGTGTTCCTCCACTCTGCATGCGCATTTTGCCGGCAATCTCCTCCCTTGTCAACCCTTTGTGATTCTTCGAGAGAATAGAGATGATATTCATATACGGTTCAGGAATCTTAAAAAGCGATGCAAACAAGCGCTCGTATTCCCTGCGCAGTATTCCGGTAGGTTTGCTGTAGAGTCGATCCAAAGCTTGCGCAAGACTTTCCCCGGGAAGGATTAAACTCATATAATACGGTATTCCTCCAAAAGCCATATACGCTTGCGCAATCATCATACGCGTCCACTTAACCCCGCTGTTTTGCAGGTATTGTTCGGTCTCCGCCAGTGTAAATGGATGCAGATGCATCTCAAACGTCAGTCGGTCGTGCAATCCTCCGTGGCTGTCAACGATGTTTTTGACGATCCATGAAGTGGCGCTGCCGCATACGATGAGTTTGATGTTTGCATAATGAGAAGCCCAGGTGTTCCAAAAATGATCGAGCGCCGGTACAAAGTCCGCGCGTTGTGTATCGAAACAGGGTATCTCATCCAGGAAGATGATCGTCTGCTGCCCGGCATCCACCCTAAGCTGCAAGGCGTTTTGGAGAGTTCCGAACAGTTTCATCCAACTCTCATGCTCATTCCCGAGTGCGCCTATTTTATCCAGTGCTGCACAGAAAGCTTCTTTTTGCTGAAGCGTCTTGGCGTTCAACACACCGGACGCATAAAAAGCCAATTGATCCCGGAAATGCTCCGTTATCAAATAGGTCTTACCTACGCGCCGTCTGCCATAAACGGCAATAAACTCCGCTTTTGAACTGTTTGCCAGAAGACTCAACTGTCGTTGTTCCTCTGCTCTTCCAATGATTGCGCTCATACTATGCCTATTAAGATTTTTGTCCCATGCGGGAACATTATTTTCAATTTCCGCTGCAAAAGTACAACTTTTTTTTGAATTACGCAAGAAAAATATGCGAGTTTGAGCCAAAAGTGGTCATTTTTATACAACTTTGGCTGAAACTGATGTTGAGTTTGAGCCAAAAGTGGTTATTTTTATGCAACTTTGGCTGAAACTGATGTCGAGTTTCAGCCAAAGTTAATCATTTTACAGAATATGCCTCAGTTGCGCGGGGAGGTGGATTCCGTAGCGTCCAATCCGGCAGAGAGTGCGAAAAGTGTTACGTTCCAGTTGATAGTCACCTCGTTGGAGGCATAGGAAGGCTGATAGTCAAGATATGACTCATCAGCCGACACATTCTCCGGATATCGCACGCCATCGGTGATCCTATCCTGCTGCGCAGGGTTGGGTCCTCCGGCAAGAAATCCGGGCAAAGTACCTTTGGGATGGGAATAGGAGAGACGGTGGTGTGGATCGCGCGTGGAATGGGATCCGAATCCCGTGACATAGCAGAAGCCCGTTGCGTTTTGTCCGAGGATGTAGTTGAGACATCGTTCGGCTTGCTGACGATATAGCTCTTCGCCCGTCAAATGGTAGGCATAGAGGCACTCTATTCCCCGCCAGCAACACCCCTCGGAGTTGCAGCCCCAGAAGAAATCACTTTCCCGGTTGCCATAGGGAGAACGGAAAACAGAGACCGTGTTTGCTTCTTCGAGATAGGGCGCGAGGTAAGCCAAGAGGGCGTTGGCGTCGGTCTTTCCTTGCTGTAGAAGGTCGAGGTACGCCAGTTCAGCCACATTGCCCCATGATGCCGGAAGATAATACTTACCGTCTTTAGCGAGGGTGTTGGCAATAGCACGGGCATGGTCTCCCACATTGGCTTTATATTGCTCGTCACCGGTGAGCAGATACAGTTCTATCTCCGCCCAATAAAACTCATCAGTTACATCAAAATCGTCATACGCACCGGTGGTAATCTCTACTTCTCCACATTCTTTCATTTCTTCATTCATTTTAGGCTGATCATAGTAGATCGCAGGGTGCTCTTGCGCCCATGCGTATGCTTTGATTGCCGCCTCTTTCGCCTCCTTGCAGAAATCCGGATCAAAGGGAGTATAGACGCGTGCGGCGAGTGCCATTGCAGCAGCAAAATCCAAGGTGGCAGCAGTAGTCTTCATGACCACATAGCGTGTTTTTTTGCACTGGTCCGGACGAATAAATCCCTCAAAATCAGGCTCAGTCAACTTATGATAGACACCTCCGTCCAGGTCCTGCATCGTCAGCATCCAACGAAGGTTGTAGAGTGCCTCCGACAACATGTCGGGGCATTTGTTCATTTGAGATTCCGGAATATGGAGGTCAAGGGTGTCGAAATAGGCTTTGTTCAATTCGTACGCCATGAGCCAGACACCCATTGTAAAGCCGGAGTTGACAATATATTTGTTATAGTCTCCGGCGTCGTACCATCCCCCCGGCGAGGAGATGACGGTTCCTGCCGGACGATCTTGGGTAGCCGCCGAAGAATGAACAATCACATGGTCATCGGGATGCCCCGCAGGTCGCGCGTACCCTTCGGCGTAAGGTTCTTCAGTAGCCATTGATGCGCGCTGGTGGTAGAAGGCACGGAGGGCCTTTCGCGTCAGTTCCTTATAAGGGTGTTGACAAATTGAAAAATGAGAATTGAAGATGGAAAGGTGATTATTCTCCACATAGAGCGTATATTTGCCACAAGCGGTCAGATCGGAGAAATCGACTATCTGACAGGGTTTGCCGGATACGGGGTTAAGCTTCGTCTCGGAGGCTTCTCCGCGCCAAACAGTATCTCCGGCTATATTGATAATATAGCAATTTGAAATTGGAGATTGGATATTGGAGATATCGATCGTCGCCGTTTTCTCTTGCGTCGGCGCATAGCCTACTTGGTTAAGACTGATAGGACCGTTATCGGGGTTGAAATGGTTGCAAGCAACCAACCCAAAAGCGCATACCAAAACGGCTGCGCTTTGAGTAAATTTGCGATGGGACATATGCAATAGGATTTTTGTCATTTTTTCAATGGGAATTTATAGGCAAGCACAGCCATGATACAAGCAATGACAGCGGGGAAAAGGCTGAAAAGCGCCCATACCATCGTACGTACAGACTGTTCGTTGGTGATGGTGACCACCGTATCTCCAGTGAGGATATCTGTTTCCGAAACCAGTCCGGCAACCCCTAAGAGGAAAGCTATCAGGCTGGCGGAGATAGCCCCTCCGAATTTCTGCGCCATTGTTCCCGAGGAGAAGATCAGTCCAGTCGAAGAAGTGCCGTAGGTGTCCGTCGCATAGTCAGCGACATCAGCGTACATGGACCACAGGAGCGGCGAATAGAGTCCGGCGCCTACCGAAGTGAGCATCGAGACCGCAATCATCACCCATATATACGTCGCATCCATGGGAATGAAGAAGAACGCAACCGAGCAGACACAGCAAATGACTGACGCCCATACGAAAGCCATTCTCTTGGAGCCCACCTTGCGTGTGAACCACGGGCTGACAGCACCAAAGACCATGCAGGTCACCTCGCCGAACGCCATGAAAGCGGTGTAGTTGATAATGAACCTCCCCACCGTCACATCGCCGTAGAGGCAATAGGTGAACATATATCCCACCACGGCATAGCGAAATCCGTTGAAAAAATTAGTACACACCGCCACAAGGGTCATATAGACCCAGGGTTTGTTGCGGAAAAGGTCAGCATACTGCTTGAAGCTGAATTTCTCGGCGCGGACGGGTTGGTGTCTCTCCTTGGTGAGCAGTCCGCACGCCAGTGTCATCACCGTGGCTATCAGTCCGAAAACGGCCCCGACTACAGCATACTGGTGCTGGAGTGAACCTCCTGCCCATTTTTGCACCATAGCAAAAGTGAAGAGTGTGACGAAACCCATAGCGTATGCGCCTACCATACGGAAAGCGGAGAACTGATTGCGTTCGTCGCTATCCTCGGTCATCACATTAAGCAAGGAACCGTAGGGCACATTGACCATCGTGTAGCAGACCATCATCAGCAGGTAGAAGCCATATGCCCATACGCGTTTTCCGGTCATACCCAGATCTGGCGTATAAAGCAGCAGTGCAAAAACAAGTCCAAAAGGAATAGCGCCGAAGATAAGCCAAGGTCGGTAGGTGCCCCAACGGGACTGTGTACGATCGGCAATCGAGCCCATGAGAGGGTCGGTCACCACATCGAACATACGGGCTAATAACATCAGCGCTGCCGCATCGGCGAACGTCAGACCGAACACATTGGTGAAAAAGAGCGGGAAGGCGACGGACATAATCTTCCAGGTGATGCCGCCTGACGCGGCATCACCCAGAGCATATCCGATTTTTTCTCGTAGTGGAACCATAATAATTAACGATTGGACGATTTACGATTGGATCATTTATTTGAACGAGATTTTGGTGATCTCCAATCCAAAACCGGTAACCAGTGCTTTGCCGGTCTGGTCAACAGCCTCCTTGCCTGCCTCGTCATAAACAAAGGTATAGGGGTTAGGCTTACCTTCCATTCCGTCCACTTGCGGCAACAAGTCGTGGCTCCACCAGTCGTCCGTAATACGCAAAGCGTGGTACTCGGCGTCGGGAACGTTGAAGTACACATAAATGGTAGAGCCAACCGGTACATCCTTCATCATTTCCGTTGTCAGTTCGACTTTGGAGTCGCCCCAATTGATGACGCACGAACCTTCCCAGATAGTAGTCTCAGCGCTGACCATAGCCGTTACGGTCTCTACCAGTCCATCCGCTGTGATGAAATAAACGCTGGAACCATCGGCATTCTTGATAGAGAGCTTATGGTCACCTACCTCCGCATTCGGTGCAGTGAAGGTGATGGAGGTTGCGGTCTTGGTCAATTCGGTGATAACGGTCTCGTCCAATTTGACGGAAGCTACATTCTCTAATTTAACACCTGTAATGGTCCACTCGGTACCCGGCACGAACTCCGAATAGCCGGAAAGGGCGACGGACGCATTGTGGACATTGATGTCTCCTGCGCCGAAGATCTTCCCTTCAGCATTCTTAAAGCGGACATAGTAGCGTCCGTCTTGGGTCTCAGGAAGAACAATAGCCAATTGCGTATCGGTAGCACCCGCTTCCGGAGTAATGGTATTCACGACTTCATTGCCAAAGATATCTTTCGTCAAAAGAACCTTATCGACTTGTGTAAGGTTAGAGCCCTCCAAGGTCGTCGGGTTGCCCGGCACACAGTGGCGACCGGCGGCAGGAGTTGCTGAATAGGGGTCGGTGTCGTAGGGAGATACCGTAACCGAACCTTTCCGTTCGGTGCGCTTGCCCGCCGTGGTGACGGCTTCAATGATGAGTTCATAAGAGCCGGTGGGGAACGTCATCTCTATCTTCAGTCCTGTGAAGACCAGCAATCCGTTGAGATACCAGTTAACCGTTGTGTAGTTGGACGGAGTAACGGTGACGGAGTCAAAGAGCGGCGTATCGGGGTTTCCCAGATTGTAGGTAAACGAACCTGTTCCGGACTCGTTATACGGTTTGAGAATCAGCGGCTCATCGTCAGGAGACTGTGTGTCAAACGGAGTATTTTTCTCGCAGGACGCGAAAACGACCGCTAAAACAGCCAGATATATCAAATATTTTTTCATAACTGTATTAAATTGAAAGGAACAACGGATAATTATTTATATTGGTATTTATCCCACCAGAGCGGAGCGTGCCAGGAGTATCCCGTCGTTACGCGTGCTTTAGCCGCCTCATAGGCATCCTTGCTGTAGGTCTCTTCTTTCTGCGGATAGCAGAGGCGTACAGGTATTTCGGCGCCATCGATAAGCGGGTTCTTGGTGTTGGGTGCTTTGAGTCTCGGGTAGTCGGAACGACGCAGGTTTGCCCACGCCTCAGCAGGGTTGTGGAAATGCAGAATCCACGCCTGGGTGTTAATCTGCATTTTCTGCTGCTCCTGACTGGCTCCGAAATCGATAGCCGGCTGAGCGATATAGGCTGCGTAGTCTGCATCCGATACTCCGGCACAACCGTAGTAGTCCGAGAGGATATTCATCGCTTCGCGGATACCTTCCTCGTAATAGGACTTGGCATTGTCACCCGTCCAACCGAGCACTGCTGCCTCCGCACGGAGGAAACAAACCTCTGCGTAGGTCATCACCACACCCGGGTTGTCGGAACGGAGGAAGTTATTCGCCAACTTCGGCTTCATCCAACGGGGATTGGAACCGGGATTATAATCAGGATGTGCACCTTGTATCTCTGCAATACGGAGAGCCAACGGACTACCGGCAATCTCGGTATAGGTAGGCCAGTTATCCCACGAGAACTCACCCGGAGCAATGAGCGAAATCACAGCAGCCTCGGGGTTCGCCTCCTGCGTGGCAATCATCGCCTCCGTCATATCTATACGGCCGTCTGCGCTGGTGGATGACATAAAGTCATCGATATAGAAGCGGCAGATAAGCGTGGTACGCGGGTCTTTGTTGTCATAGAGCTGCTTCCAGAAGGTCTCGCAAATATAGGACGGGTTGTTGGCAGGGTCGTTGCCGTAGAAATACTTGGACATAGCATTGCCTCGGAAATCACGATAGGACTCCTGACCGAAACTGTAGGTCACGTTCATGTGCTTGACGCAAGCGTTATCCGAAGCGCCGGCCATTACGCCGTCAGCGAGGGCTGCTGCGAACTCCTTCTTAGCTAAATCCGGCAACACATCCGATATACGCATCGCGTAACGCAAACGGAGCGAGTTGGCAAAGGTTTTCCATTTGTCGATATTTCCTCCGTAAATAGGGTCGCTGGAGATGGTGTTTGCCTGGATGTCAAACAGCGAAGCAGCCTCTTTGAGTTCGGAGAAGAAGAATTTATACAACTCTTCCTGGGTGTCGTATTTCGGTTGCGAGTTACCGGTCAGATAGCCCAATCCCGCCTCTTTGAGAGGCACGTCGCCATAGTAATCGGCAAGCAGCGACCCTACATATACACGGAAGATACGCAATGCGGCATTGACATTCACCAGAGACGGGTCTTTTTGGGTTTGTTCGATACCGTCGGTCAGGTTGCGGATGGCACCGGCATAGAGGTTGTTCCACGGACGGGACATCTCATTATCATCCATCCGGTGCTGACCGCCATAATTAGTGGTGTTCCAGCAACCCATCAGGTGCTGTGTAAACGCAAATGTATAGAGACGGTGTACATCCACATAGTTCATATCGCCGAAAATCTGCAGTTCAGCGTAACTCAACTGCGAAGCGGCATTCACGTGATCCGCCTTGGTCGGGTCGGTATTGATCTCCTCGTAAACCTTGTCTGAACAAGACGAGAGACCGAAGACCGCAAAGCTCAAAGAGAAAAGAACGCTTGCGCTCAATGATAAAAGATTCTTTTTCATAATTTGTCTCCTTTCGATTTTCATTTTTTACTTTTCACTTTGATTAGAACTTAATGTTGAAATTCAGACCATAACTGCGACGGCTCGGGAGTGATCCGTACTCCAGACCCATGCCGGAGGTGTTGTATTGTGCATCCGGGTCAATATCTTTGATGTTTTTCCACACGATGAAGGGGTTGCGAGCCACAAAGCTGATTCCCACATGTTTCACTACACCTTTCTTGTCGAGCCACTCCTTCGGGAAATCGAGACTGAGCGTCAACTCACGACATTTGATATACGAGTTGTCATAAATAAAGAGTTCTGGCGATTTGCGGGAAACTTCGTACCAATAGTCTTCGGGGTTGATATAGATATCGTTGTCTCGATAGGTTCCGTCCCCGTTGTCTATCACGCCATCCACGAGATAACCGCCCGTAGCTTTCCAGCCGGATGTTACGCCGGCTGCTCTGCGTGCTTCCTCCGAGGCGTACCACTCGGCACGTCCTACGAGTGTTTCTTTTGCCTTACCGGTCTCGTAGGCCGAACGCTCGGACATCGAGAAGATGTTAGCACCTACTTTCACGTCAAACAGAGCCGACAGGCTGACCATCTTATATCGCAATGTGGTGCTAAAACCGCCGGTCCATTTCCATTGGGCATTACCCAGCACTTTGTTCTCAGTGGTGAAGGTAGGCAGACCTGTATTGGTATCCACTATCACGCGTCCCTCCTCGTTTCGAGCCAGCGCCGGACCGCATATAGCGCCGTACTCCTCGCCTTCACGAGCAGCTACATACACGTTACACCAGGTGGCTTTCGCCAACTCCAGTTCGCTCGTTCCCTCCGTCAGACGGAGCACTTTGTTGTTGTTCTTCGACCAGTTGATACTCAAATCCCAACTGAAGTTCTTGGTCTGCACGAGGCGTGCACCAAAAGTGACTTCAAAACCTTGGTTGAGAATAGCACCGGCATTAATCATCCTGTATTCGTACCCGCTGGTGGGCGAAACAGCCATACCGATAATCTGGTCACGTGAAGTCTGATGGTAGAACGTAAAGTCGAGGCTGATACGCTGGTTGCACCATTTGGTCTCGAAACCGGTCTCCCACGATCGGGTACGCGTCGGTTTGAGATCGGCATTAGGAATCGTGTTACCGTATATATGACCGATGGTATAGCCGGGATAGCCGAACTGCGACTTGGTATAACGCAGACTCAACTGATAGGGGTCGGTATCGCTACCCACTTCCGCCCAGCTCAAGCGTACCTTACCGTAGGGCAACACTTTGCGGTTGGTTTTGATCAATTCGGAGAAGACCCAAGAGGCGCTGACCGAAGGATAGACGTAGATATTCTTGCCTCTTGCCAGAGCCGAGGATTTGTCGCCGCGCACAGTTGCATCCAAATACAACATGTGACGCCACCCGAGGTTGGCAGAAGCGAACACGGATACTATACGTTTATTGTAGGTGGCTTCCTCAACCGACTGCTCCTCGAAACTGGACATCGCCACTACCTCGCGGATACCCATATCGGTTCCGGTGTTGATAACGGTCTGATTATGCACGTCATAGACGTTGGCACCGGCAGTGGCAGTGAAGTCGAAATCACCCCATGTGTCTGTATAGATACCCAGCAACTCGGCATTGATCATGCGGTTGTTGAAATAGCTGTTCTGCAAACGGCCTGACTCATAGCCCGGAGTGGTAGGGAACTTGAAATCCGAGAACTCGAAGCGGTTGAGCTCAGTACCCACTGTGGCTTGCACTTTCAATTGCGGAAGGATGTTATACACGATCTTTCCGTTCATGCGGAGCAAGTGTTTGTAGGACTGGTTTTTGTTCTTGTTGATGTCCCAATAGGGGTTCACGTTATAGGGGTCCATTCCATTCCAGTTCTGATACTCACCTTCTGCCGTCTGGTAGTTCTTGAGCCAAGCCTGGTCGTAGGTGGTAGCCAGCGTCATCAGGTTCTTGCCCACGTTGGACTTGTCGTCGCCGAGAGCCGGACGGTTCTTCACATCCTCGTGCACGTAGTTGACATTGAAATCCAGATCCACCGGTCCGAGCGAAGTGTTGGCACGCAGGGTCAGGGTGTTACGGCTCATCTTGGAGTTAGGCAGGATATCGCGGTTGCGCATGTCGGAATACGCGAAACGCAGACCTGTCTTGCCGGTATTCATCGTGATGACGGCCGTGTTGTTGGCGGTCAAACCGAGTTGGAAGAAATTAGCCGTGTTGTTAGGTATAATCAGGAAGGGGTGCTCCTGACCATCGAAATAACGGAGCATCAGGCCTCCGTCAGCTTTCGGGCCCCAGGACTTGTTGGTGTTGCTCACAGCATCCACGTTATACTGTCCTTTGGAACCCATACCATATACTTGCTGTACGTTGTCCCATTTGCTCAACTGGCTGTCGAAGGTGAGCGTTCCGTTGTACTCTACGCCCCACTTGGAATCACCCGTAGCGGCTTTCTTGGTCGTGATGAGTATCACACCATGGCTGGCACGGCTGCCATAGAGTGCAGCAGCTGCCGGACCTTTGAGTACAGACATAGACTCGATGTCATCGGGGTTGACTGCCGAGATACCGTCACCGAGGTCGTAACCGCCTTCTGTGCCGGCGGAACCGAAATTGGTGTTGTCCATCGGCACTCCGTCGATGACGTAGAGCGGTTGGTTGTTGCCGGTCATTTCGGTAGCACCTCGCAGAACGACTCGTGTCGAACCCGACGCTCCGCCTGCCGTCTCCGAAACCACCAGACCCGCCACACGTCCGGCGAGCGAGTTAGCTACGTTAACCTCTTTGGCTTTGGTGAGTTCTTCGCCTTTGACTTCGCCTACTTCGTAACCCAGCGCTTTCCTGTCACGCTTGATACCCATTGCCGTCACCACCACCTCGGAGAGCACCTCCGTGTCTTCGGACATAGTAATATGAATGGGGTCGCTACCGGTCACTGTAACCGTCTGAGAGGCGTAGCCCATGTAGGAAAACTCGAGTTTGTCGCCTACGTTGGCTTCGATGGAGAAAGCACCGTCAAAATCGGTAATCGTACCCCGGGTTGTACCTTGCACGAGCACACTTGCGCCAATGAGTGGACCATCGGCGTCCTCAATAGTACCCGTGACGATGTTTTGCGAGAATGCCAGACCTGTAGTTCTCACCAGGAGAACTACAAGGCCAAGCAAATACCTGAAACGTGTTTTCATAGTATCTGTCATTATGAGATTAACATACGATGATTTCAGTCCTTTAAGGGACGTGGATTATTGGAGTATTTTCTTTCCATTGAGAATCACTACACCCTTGTACTCCTCTCCGACAGGCTGTCCCAAGAGGTTGTAACGGATTCCGTCATTGCGGATAGCGACCGACTCAACAGCACTGGGGGTATTATAGGCAGCTACACGGGCTTGCACGATATTGAAACCATGTCCGTGAAGGGCAAAACCACCGGTAGCCACTGCGTTCTTGACAGCCTCGGTGATCACGAGTCTCACTTCTGTGTCGGCGCTGAAATCCACTTGTGCCTGACCCGGCAGGGCATTCCAGCCATAGTCATCGAGTTTATAGGAGTGATATTCGTCTGTTGGTACGATCTCCAGCAAGAGGCAGAGGGTATCGTTGAGTTTGAACGAAGCGAAATCCTCCTGGCCTATACCTTTCCACTCCTTGTGCTCATCTCCGTTGGGCAACTCCCACGATACGTACCAGTTACCGCTCCAGATAACGCCTTCTGCGGGCTGGTCATCGTCCTCAAGGATAGATACCTTAACCACCTCAAATCCGTGTCCGTGGATGGCGAAACCGCCTGCTGCAATCGAATCCTTAACAGCTTGGGTCAGTACGAATGTGACCTTGGTGTTTTCCCCAAAACCGAAATCCGGATCGTGCTCTGCTTCGTGTCCCGGCAGGGCTTTCCATGCATAGTTGTCGAAATTGTACTTGTGGTACGCAGCCTCAGTCTCTACCTCGAAATAGAAATAGAGCGTGCTACCTGCCTCCATTGCGGCAAAATCGCTTTGTCCGAGTTGTTTCCACTCGCGGTGTTCATCTCCATCGGGTTTGTCCCAGGAGACACTCCATTTGCCGGTCCATAAATCTCTTTCTGCTGCCGAAAGAGTTGCCAGTGCTACAAAGGCGAGCACCAGTACTGAATAGATCTTTTTCATAATTTTGTTGATTAAAAAAGTAGATGAATAAGTTTGTTATTATTTTCTGCTTGATTGTGGAGCAGTATTATAAACCGATTGAAGGGTATAGTTGGGATCGGTGTTTTCCCACGAATCGACCATAGCGCGTACAGCTTGCTCGCCGTTTCCGATATACTTACCGGTCCGATGGTCAATCACACCGAATCCGTCATTGCCGGCTTTGGAGTTGCCGTTATCCCAATAGAGTGCAGGGATACTCCTGTCGCGCATAGCTTTGCAGATATAGCGGAAATAATAGAGCCGGAAGGGTTCGTCAGTAGCCGAAGCACGGCGTACGGCACCGAACTCTCCGAAATAGACAGGCACCCCGCGCCGCACATACATGTTATAGAGTCGGTTGAGCATCCCGACATAAGCGCTCTCTTCCGAACCGGGAGCGACGTCGATACCGGTGTGTCCCCATTCGTTCTTCTCCGCCGAACCTGCAAAAGCCCAAGGGTCGTAGCTGTGTACGGCTACCATCAGTCGGTTCTCCGCCTCGTCGGTGGGCAGAACCAGGTTCTCTACCGTCAGGTCGGGATTGCAGACATAGCCCGGTACGCCTATGTAACGGTGTGTGTTCTCGCCTCCCGCCGCACGAATAGCATCCACACAGACTTGGTTCCATTCGTTGAGCACGCGGTATTGTGCACCGCCGTCGGTACGGTTGGCACCGCCTCCCCAGCCACCGTCCTGAATCTCGTTCAGTGTCTCAAAAACGAGCCATTCACCGTAGTTGGCAAAGCGTTTTCCGATCTGGAGCCACACCATGGTCAGCTCTTGCTTGATACGCAGGTTCACCTCCTCGTCCGCCACTGCTGCAGGCAGATCAATCCAGTGTGCACCTTTGCTCGGTGTGTCGGCTGCGCCGAAACCGTCGTGGTGGATATTGATGATCACCACCAGGCCGGCGTTATGTGCCATATCGACGAGTTCTGCCACGCGATCCATCCATCCTTTCTCGATAGTGTAGGCGGGGGCGTTGCCGATATGTCCCATCCATGTTACCGGGATGCGGACCGATTTGAATCCGGCTTTCGCCACTCCGTTGAAAGTCTGCTGGGTGGCAGCTTTGTTGCCCCACCCCTCTTCATACGAACAGCCGTTGTAATGGGCATCCATCTGGTTGCCGAGGTTCCAACCGATACCCATAGACATGGCGAACTGAACTGCCTCGCTGGTGGCAGGGCGCTGTTTCTGCTGCGCTTCGCACGACGAGATGCTGAACAGCATTACGGAGAATAAGAATACTAATTTTTTCATTGGTAATTGGTTATTGGTAATTGGTAATTACAAAATGATTTCCACTTCGTGACGCCCGGGCTGATAGGGGATCAGGGTCGGTTGATCCGGACGCTGCTTGCCGTTCGGGTTACGGACGGTGATGATATATTCGGCATCTCGCCATTTGCGCACCACTTGGTATGTCTTCAGCTCCGCAGGGATACAGGGGTTGACGCGGAGACCTTCGTAGGTCGGTTGTATTCCGAGTATATGCTGGCTGACGACGAGCCAGTTCCACGCGGCCGTGCCGGTGAGCCAACTGTTCTTTCCCTCTCCGGGCAGGGCGGCCTCTTTGCCTGCTACCATCTGGCAATAGACGTACGGTTCTACACGGTGCAAGAGTTGGTCCTCTATCCATGCCGGCGAGATCTTGCGGTATAGAGCCCATGCGTCATTGCCTCGTCCGGCTTCGGTCTGGGCAATAATGACCCATGGGTTGTTATGGCAAAAGATACCTCCGTTCTCTTTGTAGCCGGCAGGATAAGTGGACTGCTCTCCGAGTTCGATATGATAGGTTGTGTACGCGGGGTAATTGAGAACCATACCAAAGGGGCTGTCCAGGAGCCGTGTTGCGCTGTCAAGGGCTTTTTCAGGCATGCCTTGTGCGGCACCGATACGCGCCATAGCGCACCAGCCTTGGCTCTCGATGAAAATCTGTCCTTCGCTGTTCGTGTGCGAACCTACGGGATTGCCGTAGTAGTCATACGCGCGGAGATACCACTCTCCGTCCCAACCGTATTGCTTAACCGCCTCACACATCCGGTCGATAGCAGTCAGGGCACGATCAGCCTCTTGCTTGTCTCCGCGTACGCGGCACAACTCCACATACTGACGTCCGCAATAGACAAACAGTCCGGCTATCATCAGGCTCTCCGCCTTGCTTCCCTCCGTCTTGTTCCCCGTCGTCTGGAACGACTCGTTCGGATCCATCGAGAAACAGTTGAGGTTGAGGCAATCGTTCCAGTCAGCACGTCCGATGAGCGGCAATCCGTGCGGACCGAGGTTGTTCACCACGTGGTTGAAACTGATACGCAGGTGCTCCATCAGGCTCACCTCGCTGCCGGGTTCGTTGTCCCAGGGCACCATCTCATCCAGTATCGTGAAATCACCCGTCTCGCGGACATAAGCTGTCGTACCGAAAATAAGCCACATCGGATCATCGTTGAAGCCGCCGCCTATGTCGTTATTGCCGCGTTTGGTCAGTGGCTGGTACTGGTGATAGCATCCGCCGTCCGGGAACTGCGTGGCAGCGATGTCCAGGATTCGCTGGCGGGCGCGAGAAGGTATCTGGTGGACAAAACCCACGAGGTCCTGATTCGAATCGCGGAAACCCATCCCGCGGCCTATACCGCTCTCGAAGAACGAAGCGGAACGGCTCATGCAGAACGTGATCATACACTGGTACTGGTTCCAGATATTCACCATCCTGTTCAGACGCTCATCCGAACTGCGGACCTGGTATTTGCTGAGCAACTCGTCCCAGGAGGCCTTGAGTTCGGCAAAGGCAGCCTCCACCGCTTCGACCGTAGCAAAACGGCTTATTACTGCGTGTGCGCATTCCTTATTAATGATATGGTGATCTCTTTCGCCCAGCGAAGTGAGAAGGGAGTTGGCGTTGGCATTGGCGTTGGCGAACTTCTTCTCCTCCTCGTTCTCCTCATAGCCGAGAATAAAGATAAAATCCTTGCTCTCACCGGCTTGCAGTTCCACCTCCAGAAAATGACTGGCAATAGGGCTCCAGCCGTGGGCTATACTGTTGGTCGAACGGCCATTCAGCACGGCTTGCGGCTCGCTCAGCTCATTATAGAGTCCCACGAACGATTCTCGATCGGTGTCAAATCCCTGTACTTTGGACGAAACGGCATAGTAGGCGTAGTGATTGCGACGCTCCTTGTATTCCGTCTTGTGATAAATCGCAGTCCATTGTCCATTGTCCATTTGTCCATTGTCCATTTGTAGTTCCACCTCTACTTCACCCGTAGAAAGATTGCGTTGGAAATTCTCGCCGTCCGTGGCGGCATTCCACAGGCACCACTCCGCGTAGGAGAACAGCTGCAGGTGTTTGGGTTGGTCGGAAAGGTTGGTCAGTGTCAGCCGTTGGATCTCCGCCTTCACACCGAGCGGAACAAAACACAACACGCTCGCGCGTACCTTATTCTTCGCGCCCGTAATGCGCGTATAGTTCATTCCATGACGACACTCGTATGTGTCCAGAGGGGTCTTGCATGGTTTCCAACCGGGGTTCCAGACGGTGGCGCCTTCCTTGATATAGAAATACCGCCCTACACTGTCCATCGGCACGCTGTTATAACGATAACGCGTGATGCGGCGGAACTTGGCGTCACGGTAGAAATCGTAACCGCCACCCGTGTTACTGATCAGACCGAAGAAATCCTCATTGCCTAAATAATTGATCCAGGGGAAAGGAGTTTGCGGATTCGTGATAACATACTCACGATTCGCGTCATCAAAATATCCGTATTGATTGTTCATATATGGTAAAATAGTATTGCTAATTGGTGATTGTAGATGGGTGATTGTGAAATCCGGTGCAAAATTACTGCTTTTTCGGCATATAGACTACCTCAAAACCGACTGTTTTTAAGCGTTTTTTGCAAAATTGTAAAATTAAGTTTGCAAAATTGGTTTTTTTGTTGTATTTTTGCACAAATTTTCCAATTATACACATCACCATGAAAGAAATCTTCAACGAAATCACCCATCTGGAGCCACTGGACATTTTCTACATCGGCGACCGTCACAAGACGTATTTTGAATACCCGGCTCACCGCCATGAGGTGTTTGAACTGAATTTCGTAGAGAACGCCGCCGGCGTAGTACGCACCATCGGAGACAATCATGAGCGGATAGGCGATCTGGATCTCGTGCTCATCACCGGCAGCAAGCTGGTTCACGTGTGGGAACAAGGAACTTGCCCCGAGCACGACATACACGAGATCACTATTCATATCGACCCGGATATTTTCCAGGGGGCATTGATGGACAAACGAGCCATGGTGTCTATACGACGAATGATTGAACGCGCCCAGCGAGGACTCGCTTTCCCCGAGTCCTCTATCCGGTTGCTGCGTGAGGATATCATCAATCTGGCGCAAAGCAATGACAGTTTCGCCTCCGTCATCCGCTTGTTTAACCTCCTTTACCGGTTATCGCTGGTAGAGGATGCCCATGAGCTATCGTCCTCCTCTTTTGTCGATGCCAAAGAGGAGAATGAGGATAGCCGGGTACGCCAAGTGAAGGAGTTTATCGCAAAGAATTACATGAACGACATAGGCATCAAAGAGATGGCTGATCTGGCTTGTATGGCTCCGGAGTCGTTCTCTCGTTTTTTCAGGAACAAAACCGGTCGTACACCCAACCGTTACCTGATAGACTATCGTCTGGGTATTGCGGCACGTCTCTTGCTGACCACCCGTCATCCGGTGTCCGAGATCGGTTTCTCGTGCGGATTCAACACCCTCAGTCATTTCAACCGCCTCTTCCGTGAATCGAAAGGCTGCACCCCCTCGGAGTTCCGCGACCGGTTCTGATTCATCCCCCAACCGCCTCACGTGCCGGTAGCAAAAAGCAGGTGGTTTGTAGGTGAGGTGTTGGTGATGTCTTGCCTTGGAGATGGTCCCGTGATGGTCTGGTGCTTGGAAAGACGAACCTAAGACACGACCATCACGGGACCATGTCCGAAGCACTATTTAACCTCGGCACCGAGAGCGTTGTATTTCCTGCCGTCAGGCAGGATGATATAGAGAAAGCTGGAATATAGCATAAAAAAATCGCCCCGAAGAGCGATTTTTAAATTAGGAGAGGTGTCGAGATATCGAGATATCGAAATAACGAAGCATCACTCGGCGTGATCTTGATTGCCTCGATCTTGGCAGCCGGTTCTATCCCATCGGCACATCGGTTTTGAAGTTATCCATTATCAATTATCAATTATCAATTATCCATTATCAATTATCCATTATCAATTATCCATTATCCATTACAGTGTCAGGACCTTGTAGGCGACGCCGTTGATGCGGGCGACGTAGCCGGTCTGGAGGTTGAGCGGCATGGTGAACTCATAGCCTGTAGCAACGGCGGAACGGACGAGTTGTCCGGCAGCGGAATAGACGGTGATCTGGTCGCCGGGAACGAGTCCGCGGATATACATCATTCCGTCGTTGGCAAAGACGGTATATTGTCGTTTGCCGTGGTTGTCGGTCTTGGGGAATCCGCCTATACGCAGCGCGAAACGCGTGTTGTGCACGCCGGGTTGGATATCGGTCTCGTAGGGTTCGTCGAGCAGGTTGGTATAGCGTTTCTTGGCGTAGTCGATGAGCCAGACGTAGGCATAATCCGCGAAAGCGTCCCGGTCGGGCAGCGAGAAGACAAAGGCATTGGCATTGGCATCGGCGTTGATGGTGGGCACATAGACTCCGAGGGGTATATCCACCTCGGTAGGCGCGGCTCCCAAGAGCGAGAGCGAGGCGAGCCGTTTGGCATCCAGGAGGTATATCTGCGGCACACTGTCGTTGCTGACCCATTTGACGCCATCGCGGCCGTAGGAATAGCGGACGGCTTTGTCCGCGGTGGAGTCCGGAATAACGGTAAGGATGTCGGCAGCACGTGCGCCGTTGTTAGAGGCGATACGCAAGACAGGACGCGAGGCTTTCTCGTTAAAGAGGTAACGGGGCAGGTGGAAGACCACCGACTCGTAGTCGGAGAGCGTAGCCGTCTGGGTGAAGAAAGCGTTTCCGACAGAGACGGTAGTACCTTTGTCCCAGGAGCGGGTGGTATAGATCTGATCGCCGGCGGTGATATACTCGCCGTCACCATCCATCTGGTAGAGCACGTGGGGGATATACATCTGGCGGAGGTAGTTGTCCTCCCAGATGATCGTGTCGGTCCGGTAGCGCGAAACGAGCCAGGGCAGACCCTTCATGTTCCAGCCCATGTTCTCCTGCTGGGTGAACTGGAAATCGGCACCTGATCCGGCCGCACGATGGTCGTACTGGGTAAGCCGGACGACTTTGTCGGATCCGTCTTCCGTATAGACGTACTGTCCTGCGGATGGCGCGAAGCTGTTGAAGCGCAAGAGGGTGTCCACCGTCTCGCCGAAATCCATCAGATAGCCCTCGGTAGCGGTGCGGTTGAGGGTGTCCACCCTACTCTACAGCGTGGAGTTGTCGGTCTGGAAGACGTAGTCCTTCGCCGAACGTGCCGCTCCGTTGTACTGATAGGTAGTGAAGAGGGATTGGCTATTGGCTATTAGCTGCTGGCTATTGGCTATCGGTGACGTGGAGGTGATGTTCGCCGTGGAGTAGTTGAAGGGGAAGGCGGTCATCGAATACTGCTGTCTGCTGAACCGTTTCTCCACCGCGAGGTAGTTGAACTGCACGTGGTGTCCGTTGCCGTAGAAGGAAGCACCGGGTTGCATGAGCACAAAGCCCGGACGGAGGTAGATCCGGGTGTTTCTGAGGTCAAGGAAATCGGTCACGGCATATTGCATGGTGACAGCACTGCTGTCCATCAGATAGACCACCGAACCCTGGTGAGGATATTTGTTACCGCCGTAGTTGCGGATGAACGCCGTCGGTTTGCTACCCTCGTCGCCACCC
Source organism: uncultured Bacteroidales bacterium (assembly GCA_900319645.1). GTDB lineage: Bacteria > Bacteroidota > Bacteroidia > Bacteroidales > Paludibacteraceae > Colicola. The sequence goes on along the minus strand of ONPG01000010.1, from coordinate 42,289 downwards.
GAGCCGACGCGGTCGGTGATAGCGGTGAGTTCCTGAACGGTGTTGCGCTCGATACGCCAGGTCTCCGTCGCGCCCTGATCGACAGCGGAGCCTATCTTACGGGGGTTGCCGAGTATATCGCGGTCACGGTCGAAAGCGATGGTGTGGTCGGCGGTGTAAGCATTGAAAAGAGCAGGCAGAGCGTTGTCGGCAGTACCGGCATTGATGAGGATACTGCGCTCGTGGAGCTGATAGCCCAGCGCGGCGTTAGCCGTCAGGTAGTCGGGCAAGGCGTAAGGCGCAGCGGTGGTCAGATAGGGCGCAAAGCAGTTGGCAGGCGAGAGGGTTGTGTTGAGCGCTATGTTGTTCTGCGAAGCTCCTGATGCCGCCTCGGTAAGGTCGAGCGGCGTGATACCTTCCTCATCTGCGACAATGGTGTTGTTGAGCGCCAGACCGTTGGCACCCACCTTCACCACTATGCCGGCGGAATCGCCGAAGAAGAGGTTGTTGTAGAGCAGACCTTTGCGTATATCCGCCACCGGTGCGTTCTTCACCTTGGTGCCGGTAATGACACAATTGCGGATAGCAGCCATGTCGTTATCGAGAATCACAGTCGATGAGCCGGGGTCCTGACCGGGCGCAGTGATCAGGAATCCGTCAAGCAGGAATCCTGTGGTAAACCGGTCGCCCTCGACGTGGATCGAGTGGATACGTGTCGGTGTGGCGTTGGAAGCGGCAACACCGGTGGAGTACGCCCGGACATAGTTGACAAAACGCTGGCACTCGGCGTCGGTGAACTCTTCCTCGAAGGGTTCCGCCTCTTCGTTGAAGGTGCCGGGCAGACTGCCATAGACGAACACACCGTCACGCGCGACGAGATGGATGTTGTCGTTGGAGTTGTAGGAGCCCTTGACAAAGACGTACGCCTTGCGTGACTCGCGGTTGAGATGCGCCTGGTTGAGATAGGTATAAACCGCAGCGGCATCGATAGCGTTCTGGAGCTGTCCTTGTCCGAAAGGCGTAGCCCACGAGGAACCGTCTCCCGCCGAGACAGCCGCCAAGTCAGGCTGAACGTAGAGCACACGCTGCGGCGACGCCAGACACTCGTAGGCGCCACGCTCCATTCCCTCGCCGGACAGACGCGGTTTGGCAGCCAGATCGGAGTCGTTCGCCAGCGAGGTGATAAAGAACGACTTGAATCCGTTGGAACGGCGCCAATAGAGTTCCTCCCCGGTGGTATCCGGATAGCGGCGGAAGAAGACGCGGCTGCGATAGGTGGCCTGATCGGCTTTCTCGTTGGTACGGATAGCCGGGTTGAGGCGGAAACTGCGCTCACGACGCTGTTGGGAGGTAGTAGCCGTCACGAAGGGTTGCACGAAACCGGGACCGAAATAGATGTCGTTGTTTTCGGTGGAAAGCGGATGGTTGTGATAGGAGTCGCCTGTAACGGATTCTTTATAGGGCAGGAAACAGCCCCAAACGGCATTATTGGTCATCCGGTCGGCAATTCCTTCGCGATTCTTATTGGTTGTTTTGTCCCATTGGTCAGCGCCCAATTGGAGTTGGACGGTAGTGTCGTTGTCCAGATCGTCGAGCCAGATGAGTGAGTTGTGTATCTCGCTATTGTCGGACTCGAGACGGATATGTCCGTCGTTGAGGGCGAAGGTGGAGTTGACGATCACCACGTCGTTGGGCACGGAGGAGAGGTCGTTTTCCTCCGACATAATATCATAAGTACGGGCATAGACGGGTGCACCGGCGTTGGAGTGGAAGAGGGAGTTGACGATCAGGGTGGAACCTCCTCCGTGGTCGATACGCACCGCCGGCGAACGCTCCGCGTGGATAGAGGTGGCCCGCGAACCGTTGTCCATGAATATACAGTTGGATATCGTCAGTTTGGGCAGCGTGACTTTGACCCCGTCGATGAGCGCGGAGTCAGGGTGCAGCGCCATATTGAAATTAGGTGTATAGACACCGTTTATTCCCTCGTAGCGTCGTTGCCAGCGGTAGTAGATAGCCGCTCCACCCTTTCGGTTCATCATACCACCGAGGTTGTTCAAACCGTCCGCCGCAGGGTCCTTAGTGGAATAAGGGTTGATAAAGGTGATACCGTCAAAAAGGATCGGGATCACGACGCTGTCGCGCGAGGTATATTCTCCCTGCCAGTTCACTTGTACCATCTGGCGGGTCATATCCTCGACGATAAAGAGCTGGTTGAGCTGGCTGGTACTACCGGTGTTGGGCATCTCGATGACTACCGGGTTCTCCTGGGGATTACGGGGTGTGTTCTTGACATCGTAGCTGAATCCGCCCAGGAAACTGAGGCTGTTGATACCATAGTCGAAGTCCGCGGCAGCGCTATCGGGCATCAGCGGCGCCAGGGTGTTGGAGGTGATGATGAACGCACGGCGGTTGTCGATGACGTTATTGGGCGAGAAAGTACCCTCGTCGTCGCCCAGGAAGCAGACATATTTGTCGTGGTTGTTGTGGGACGACATGAGCATATCGATTGCCGTCTGGAGGTCGGTGGTAGGCGTCTCCCAAGTGAGACCATCCTGACGGAGGGGGTCCTTGGCGGTGGTAGCCACCCACATCGTGTCGATCTCCTGCCCCTTGATATCGAGCTGGACGTACTGGTACTCGTAGATACCTATATCAATATAGACGTCCTCCACGCCCAGTTTGGGGTTCTTGGAGATACGGTTCATGTTGCCGGAAGTCTCGGTGTCGCTGGTGGAGCGGGTATAAGCCATGTAGTACTGCTCCTTGAGCGGCAGCGGCGCATTGGCCTTGGACGTAAACGCGCCGTAACGGGCGGAGAGGAAGTTGTACATCGCTCCGGGCGAGTCCTGCTGGTTGTCGGGTTTGAAGGCAGCGGAGGGCAGACCCCTGACGGGATAGACGTCCTCGACGGTAGCTCCGGGGTGGACGGCTCTGGCGGCAGCCAATGCCGCCTCCGCTGTCGGGAACTGGTCGGTACCCGTATATTTGGTGATATAGTAGGATACGGCACGTGTCACCTCCTGCTTGAGGTAGCCCCATCCCTGGTCGGTGGTGAGGTTCATACGCGCCAGCAGCCAGTCGGCATTCTGCATATATCCGTCTATACCGGCTACGAAAGAGGGCTGTTTGAAGTTAGGTCCGTCGGTAGCGGTATTGAGTCGGTTGATGAGGACGTTGTTGTTGCCGTGAACGAGCGAGAAGAGGTTCGTGTAGTCCTCCTTGTCGTCAGTGAGGTTGACCGAGGTCCGTCTCGGATCGACGAAAGCGCGCTGCTCCGAACGGGTAAGGAGGTAGCCGTCCGCCGAAGATTTCATGCCGGGAGGACCGTATCCTTTGCGGTAGGAGCAGAAATAGAGTCCCTCGATACGGTTTCCCAAGGTACGCAGTTCCGTCAGTTTGGAGGTCACCGCCACATTGAACGTATCGTTGCGCGCCGCCCAATAGGCATAGGTGCTGTCGTACTCGTGCAGGAGGCGCTCGTAGTTAGCCCACTGGGTGGGGTCGTAGTGGAAGACACCCGAACGCGAACCTTTATACTTCAAGTCGAAGGCGTCAATAGAGGCCTGGGAAGGAGCTACGACGTGCTCCAGTTCGCCGATATTGTCCACCTCGAACACCTCGTTGCCCCAGAAAATGGAGTTGAAGGCAAACTGCATCGAATCGGGGTCGGAATAGCGGTTGTTAGCCAGGAAGTTATAGATGGAGGGGTACGCCACCGCCTTGTTCTTCATGAAATGGCAGTTGACGACACGCATGCGGCTCTGCGCCGCCACAGAGAGCACGCCTCCGAATCCCTGGCGGGCATCCGCATCGGGAATACGCTCATCGCCGGAAACGGTGATCGGATAGAGTCCGCGACGGGCTTCGTTGTTGTCAAAGAGGGTGTTGGAGACGTCGCAGACAGCGTTGGTAGCGATACATCCACCCGCCGTCCAGGGGATAAACTCCTGGTCGATCGGCGTCATAGGACCCTGGCTGTAGTTCTGGGTGAAGTGGCAGCCGTACATATAAATACCTCCGTTGGAGTAGAGTCCGCCTCCGTTACCCGCCATGTTGTTGGTGAAGAAGCAGTTCTCGACCACAATCGGGATATTGTACAGCGCCGGTTCGGTCACGTTCGGCACAACGGCGTCGGGGGCATCGAACGACTCGGTCCAGTTGCCATCGACAAAGATACCTCCGCCTCGGAAATAGGTTTTCTTGACATAGTGGTGGCGGACGGTGTCCTGGGGGTCGAGGTGGTTGGCGTAACCACCGGTGATCTGGATGCCGTCGAACTCCGTGGTACGTCCCAGGATAGAGAGGTCGATCTCCTCATCGAAGAGGTCAGGACGGTTCATCGGAATCGGGTCGATGAGCAAGGGGGCAGAGGGGTCGGAGGCCCGGTCAGGATTGATATGACGGAACTTGAGCGGCTGTGGACCGACGTAGTTCGAGTCGGCGTGCATGGTGATGACGTGATAGACGTGGGTGAAATCGTCGCCGGACACGGCATTACCTGAGAAGATCGTCTGGCGCTCCAACTCCCAGGGCTCGATGACGGAGTTGAGGTTGTTGTCCCGCATCGGGCGGTGGCGTGCGTCACGCAGACGGATCGAGTCGATTGTCTCGGAATAGATGGTGTAGCCGGTGCCGGGAACCACCACGTTCTCCGTCGTGCCGTAGGAGACACCGGTGAACTCATCGTAATAGCCCTCCTGGCCGTACTGGTGGCCGGGTTGCCTGGAGTCGATACCGCCGATGACGTAGATACCTTCGGGGACAAGGAAGGTGTTGTTACGCACCTGTCCCTGCTCGCCGTAGGCGTTGTGGTAGGGGTAGTAGGTTCCCTGCTCGATATAGACCTCGAAGACCGTGTTGCGGTACTGGGCGGGATCCGCCTTGCGGGCGGCGATGATATAGTCGAACGCATCGCCCGGACGGTGGAACGGATTCAGAATACACGATCCCATCTGGCGGTACATGTTGGACACATCGTCGGTGTTGGTGTTGTCCTGCAGGGCACGCGCCGCCTCCGAGTCGATGAGATCGGTGTGCATCACGTAGAGACGGTGCATCACGTATTTCGGATTGACGTTGATAGCGTAGTTCTTGTTGATAGCGCGTGCACCTATCTCGATAAAGTCATTGTTCTTGGTGACAAGCGTATCGGTTCTCCATGCGAATCCGCGAGCTGTTCCTTTTCCGTCGGAGATCCATTTGGTACGGCTGACGCCGGCGATGTCGATGGTGTCGAGGGTAGCAAAACGGGTGATAGCCTTGTTCCACTCGGAATAGGTCATTCCGGCACGCGCGAGGGTGGACGACATCTCGATAGGATAATAGAGGACGGCGTCGAAGGGATCGTCACGGTCCCATCGCACACCCTCGGTCTCGGTCGGGGAGAGCTCGACGTTGCCCTGTCCCTCCAGACGGCGGGATTCGACGGCGCAGAAGTTGAACGGATAATCGGTGGCTGCACTGGATCGTGAGAAGACACCGGATACGTTGGCGTTATCGCTGGCAGCATTGTGCCAGAGCGCAGAGGAGTTGACGCGGGCGTAGGTGTTGTCAAACCACATACCACCGGCAGAGGAAGTGGCGGTGTTGTGGCAGATAGTGGTGGCGTAGATATGCGCGAGCGAGTCGGTGTTGTGGGACGCCGGCGCCTCGACATAGACACCTCCGCCGACGGTAGCGGTATTGTTCTTGACGATCGTACCGGATACGAGGGCATAGGGCTTGAGGTAGAGACCTCCGCCGTTCACGAGCGATTTGTTCTTCTGGATAACGCAGTTGCGTATATGGGCATAGTCGGTCACCACGGCTCCGGCACCTATCTGGTCCTCGGGGTCAGGCGAGTTGGCGTAGCCATCCATGAGGAAGAGTCCGTCCAGCACCACGCGGTCTTTCTCCTGCGTGAGGATAGCCAACTGGTTCATTATCTGGCGTTTTTCGTCAGCAACAGTCTCGGTGTAGAGATTTTCCTCCAGCGTAAAGAGGTCATTGGTAAAGGTGACGACGTGGAAGGTCTGTCCGACCGCACCGGTGGAGGAGACGATGTTTCCCGAAAGGACGGTACGGAAGGTCAGCGGGTCCCGGTCATCGACGATGTGCGCACCCGGGGTACCCTCCGGCACTTCCTCGCCGCTACTGTTCTCGTAGTGGTAATAGCCCGGCCGGAAACCTCCCTTCATCTGCACGCCGTGCGGCACGATGAACGAGTAGTCGAGGGTGTTGTCGTGATAGCCGGGGATACTGTGTTTGGTGGAACGCGTAGGCGTGTACTTGGCGTAATAGTCATCGGTCGTACGCGAACCTACGGAGTCACCCTCCAGCCATATCTCCACGTTCCAGTATTTGTTCGGCCTATCCGCCTCAAACGTCGAAGGCACCTCCTTGTCATCGACAATGGTATAGCCCCTGTTGTAAACAGGCAGAGTCATGAGCTGGTATTTGTATCTGCCCGCAGCATCGAGGACGAGTTGCAGTTTCTGGCCGCAGGCGGCGTTGCTGCGCGAACTGGCGGAGGCGTCTCCTCCGGGTGAGTCGTAGGCGATATAGAAAATCGCCTTACCGGGGTGGGTGGTGGTGTCCGGGCGGATACTATAGGCGGCATTGAACTCGTAGGCACCCATATCGATCTGGCAGTCCTGTACACGTTTGGCGAACGCCACGTCGTTGGACGGAAGACGCGCAGCCTCCACCGTCTGGTAAACAAACAGGGCATCTATTTCCTTATCTGTCTTGCCTTTATGTCTGAGCGCCAAACGGAACTCATCGGCAAAATCCTCGGTACCCTTGTTGACACACGGGACATCTTCGCGCAGACGGAAGTCGTTGAGCGAAGCCGCACGGCCGGCTACGTAGTTGCCTGAATTATCAAAGTCCGCGATAAAAGGCGTGTTCGCCGCCGACGGAGCCACTCCGTTGAGGAAAGTATTACCTGTACCGTAGTTTCCTGTAGCAGACGGAGTCCAGTTGGTTACATTCTTATTCGTGGCATTATACGGTTGCGCCACCGCCGACTGGATATAGCAATAGAGGAAGGGGTTCACTTTGGCTACCGCAGCGTCACGGTCGCGAATAGCAACACCGTTATTACCGAAGATGATCGTGTTTGCCACAAAAAGGTTCGGGTTGGATTCCGTGGCTAAGGAAACAGCTCCTCCGCTGATATTGCCTCCTTCAACCAGTGTGCCGGTGTTGTAGGCAATGGTGTTGTTGAAGAAACGGCCTACGCAGAATCCTACACCGCCTGACGAACCGTAAGAATAGTTATTGGCAAAGAGGGAGTTGAAGCACGTACCCTCGTACATAAACATACCGCCGGCAAAAATCTGGTTCTGGTTAACGGTCTCTATCGAACTCAACGTGGAGAGGTTGTGGAGCACGAAACATCCCTCGATGGTCGAGGTGGCACCATCGCAGAACAAACCTCCTCCCTTGATACGCGGACATTGGGACATATTGTTGATGACAATACAGTTGCGCAGGTGTCCTCCCTCGTACATGTTCACGCCGGCGCCTCCACCGTGCGCCATCGCCTCGTCGGTGATAAAGCCGTAGCGGATAGTGAAACCGTCCCAGTTGGCTTCGTTATACTCCACATAATGCGGGTCCTCCTCTTTGGCAAGCGTAGCCGCCGTACGGAGCGCCTTGGTGGCGCCGAACACACGATCGGTGTGCGACAATCCATCCGCCAACTTACCGTTGGTCTTCGCAGCCGGGTCCCCCACCGAGCCGGCGCCATAGGTAGGCACACAGACGTCCGGCATCGTCAGCACGCGCTTGCGCAGCGTGGTGCGGTGCTTCTGCAGGGTATAGACAGAGGAGGTGGTAATCTCCGTAGCGCGCGGACTATCCACCACCGTGTCGTTCTCCACTACATCCTGATCAGCAAGCACATAGGTGGATTTGGAGGTATCTACCTGCTTCAGTTTCAGATTGGTGATAAAGAACTCGCGGCGGTTCGGGTTGTTGGTACCCCAGGCCTGAGACGGATTCGCCTCTGTTCCTTTATCCCACTTATAATTCCAGGGGATAGGATCCGGGTCTCCGCCATCCGGTGTTTTAGGATAGGTCGCTCCTTTATTCTTCGTACCATCCAGCACCTCCACCTTAATCATTACATCTCCGGTTCCCTCCGTGGTAAACTCGATGGTCTTGCGGAAGGCTGTAAGACGGACATTGGTTGCGTTGGTTCCTGACGGATTGCTATAATCACGGCATTTCAACAACACCGGATCTGCCAAGTCGTTTCCTTCATTATCCAGAATATGCAGATAGATATTGGACGGCGTAGTGACGTCGAACGGAGATCCGTTGCGGTATCCGCCCATCATATCCAGTGTCAGTTTGTAGGTTCCCGCCTCCATCGCTTTCATGGTGTGATACATGTTCAAGCCGGTCAGCGAACCGTTGCTGGAGCGGAACCACCGGGAGTTTTTATCTTCTATCTTTACCCCTGTATCGTAGTCGAATATACGTAAAGAACCTGTCTGAGGAGTTATCTCCAGATAGTAATATTCCGGCTCTGTGGGGTAGGTGAAATGCCAATAATCCATAGTCGCCGGAGCCGGAGACGATCCATATACTTTGTGGCCGGGTACGCCGGTATTCTGATCACGCAGTTTGGAATTATCATCGAAATTGGGGTGGTAAATATGCTCACTCGTCACGTCTGTCTCCACCGAGGAATAGGTATAGGTATTGGTTACCTTGCGGGTCTTGTAGGCATACGAACGGGTGTCGGTGGTCTCAGAGTAGGAATAGTCGTCGTCCCAATACTTCACCGCTTCGGGATTCAGCGTCTTTTTGTCGCCGGACTGATTGGGGTTGGCATCGGAGAGCTGGAGCACCGTCTCGTAGTCGGCAGGCTCGAACGCCTCAGCGGGTTTGGATTTGGGGATATTGATCACGTCGGACATCAAGGCCTGTCGCTCAGACATGGCAGGAGCCTGGAACTTCCCGGCAGGGAACCCTCCGAGCACCGTCACCGAGTCGCGCATCACAAATCCTTTGTAGTCCGTATATTTGCCGGCACCCACCCAGACCTGTACGGAGTCACGGTGATAGGTGTGGTTAGCAGCCGCAGCTCTCTCCACCGCGTACTGCAATCCTCCCACATAGCGCTCGGCACGGGTGTTTCTGATCCATCCGTTGGCATTGCAAGCCGAGATAAACGCCTCTCTATCCGCATAACCGGCGGCGTTGTTCCACTCGTTGGTATTATGGTATGGGTTGGCACGCCAGAACGAACGGGAGGCACCCGATATCTCGCCGTAGGGATAGCGCAGGTCGTAGTCGTATCCGGGTGTGAAGCCGTCGGCAATCGCGCCGGTAGCGGTGATTACGGTATTGGAGGACTCATGGGGCGTAGTGCCGTCATCCACAAGTTCGGTCTGGCCGTCTTTAGGACCGTTGGTATAGGTGTGCTTCTCTGTCACCCACGCCGTGGTGACGGTGGTGGCAGAGGCTGCCCCCACACGTTTGTCGGTCCACCAAACCCTACCCCAACCGCCGCTGTATTTCCGGTTGGTGGTGAGGATGGGATTTCCCTCGCTGTCGAGTACCCGGTCACAGGTCAGTTCCGGATCGATCCGGTCTCCTTCCGCCAGATCGGGACCGGGCACAGCGCTGAGCCGATAGACCGTGTTGCCGGCAATGGCGTTGTCCCATGACGAGCCGTCGCGTTTGCCGGCTCCGTCCGGCGTGACATAAATAACTGATCCCGCTGCCGGCAGGTCGCTGTTCTCCACGGCGCCTACATCCGGCGCTCCTCCGCGGTCACGGCGCAGGTTGTCGCTTCGGTCGAAATTGTCCGCCTCGGTGTAGTCGTCCGGGTGCGCCGCGTTGACGCAGGGGTTGGTGGTCAAGGGGTCGTACGCCACCGTACCGCCGTAGAGCGGTTTGTCGCCGGTAGGCGAGTGACCTACGTTACGCGCCGGGTTGACAAAAGTAGGATAGTTGGAGTCGGTGCTCACACGCGTGAAGATACAGCGGTTCGCACGCGACAAACTATCTGCCGGCACATTTTCAATATCCGCCACGAAATGAGACTCCACCCCATCCGGCATAAAATGGTCGTTCCAGGGAACGGTATAACCATTGGCAAAGAATCCTCGCGGCTCATGGGAATTTGCCTGGTGGAGACGCAAGTCGGCATCGAACATATTCCATTTGCCGAACACATAATCCTGCCCCTCCCTGTTCACGGACATGACGTAGGCTATCTCTCCCAGGTCACCGCGGTTGTCCAATACCCGGTCGCCGTTACAGAAGACCAGCGAGTTATCCACGCGTATATATCCATGGAAGAGGATGCCGGCGTGTTCGAGGTGGCCGCAACGGATAGGCTGCTCCAGGTCGGTTGTCTTGCTATCCGCCTTAAAGGGGAACCCTACGTTGTTGGCTACCGTACAGTGCTCGATATGGATATACGCGCGACCGTTGGCGGTGATGATACCGTGGTCTTCGATCTCATCGTCATGCTCCGTGTAGTCCGCGGTGTTGTTACGGATGACGCAGTTCTGCATCAACAACTCGGCGTAGCTCAACTCACCCGCGGCATTCGAGAACTCTCCGTTCACATATACCGCGGCTCCCTTGGGCGACGTACAGTTGCTGATCACGCAGTTACGGAGCTGGTTACCCACCATGTGAATACGTTTCTCCGCCGACGTGGTGGAGTTATTGAGTAGCAGACCTCCTCCGGCGGCTGCTGAATAGGATGCATATACATTATGGGTGTTGGCGCCCGTGAGCGTGAAGCCGTCCACGATCGTGTGCTCGACGTTCACCATAGCAACCACGTGCGCGGAGTTATTCTGATACCCCGCCTCCCCTTCGATACCGGTGATGTTCGCCGTAATGATTGACTTGTATTTACGCGGGTCGCGGATGGAGGTATCTGTTCCTTCCAGCGTTTTCGGATAGCCGCCGTAGATACGCATGTGGCTATCCACACGTAGCGCAGCGGTACGGATGTTCTTATCGAGGTAGTTACCCGGACCTACGGTACTGATTGTTCCTTCTTTGACCAGATACTGTACATAATCATATCGCGTCGGCTCGCCTGTAGGCATACCGTTCTCGTCCAAGGCCGGGATCATGTAGTGGTGGTTACCACCAGGATCATCCACCAGGAACTGGCGGAAGAACGAGATAGCTTCTCCCAGGTCCTTGATAGGAACACGCCAGGAGTCTCCCTCTTTGGTCTGCTCTACGAAATGGCCGTCTTCGTCATAGACACCTTTACGGTTCGGGTCGATGAAAAGCGTCGGTATAGGATCTCCCCCCACACGTCCCTCATAGCCCTGCGGCGGGATCAACTCATAGGTCAGGGGGTCAGGGCGACGCACCAGAGCACCCAATGTAGCCACCGGCTCGAAGGGGTTGGACACCACGCCGTAGTCGGTGTGCGCGTGGCGGAGCCACCACGACACATCGAACACCGTCTCGTTCGCCTGCACACCTTTCTGGTCGAGGGCGGAATAGGAGGTCAAGTGCCAGATACGCGGACCCGGATAATCCAGCGGGCGCATGTGCATCAGCACTCCGGCACCGGGTTTGGTGTTGTCCTGCCAATCCAGCGGATTGACGGTAGGCGAGAAGAAACAGGGGTAGTTGCCCGTCGAATTGGCGATAGGCAGATTCTGCTTCTCCAGCGAGAACACCACCTCTTTGCGCACTCCCGTCCAGTCGGTGATATCGTGGTTCATAAACGCCGTGTGGAAGGCAAACACCTCATAGCCGGGTTCGTTGGGCTTCTGGCGGACGGAAGCAAACTGTACGTCGTTGTTCTTGTCGCATCGGTTACCCCAGAACACGGAGTTGAAAATCATACCGCAGTTGCGGACGTATATACCTCCGGAACGTCCATGCCGGCGGCCGTAATAGGTGACGTCCGGACCCATACAGTTGTTGGCGGTTACGGTACAGTGGTTGACCGTACCTCCTTCCGCCAGATAGATACCACCGCCTTCGGCGTTCGCGGTGTTGTTGTTGATCACGCATGCGGTAGCGAAAGGCGAGTAGTTGCTGATGGTGTCGAGTGCGGTGATACCGGTCTCGATATAGTCCTCCGGGGCATGGCTGATGAGCAGACCTCCACCGCAACGTGCGGCACAGGAGGTGATATGGCTGTGTCCGATAGAGCCGGCATGGTCGATACATACTCCACCTCCGTAGCCCTGATAGACACCCACACCCGCCGACTGGCATGTGTGGACGTAGCAGAACTCTATCTCGCCGCCTCCGTCGGCATAGATACCTCCTCCGCGCATGGTAGCGTTGCATCGCTCGACGATACAGTTGCGGATACCGGTGTTGCCTACCATATACACACCTCCGCCGTAGGCGGTGTGCTCGCGTACGTTGGTGTTACGCGTGGCGGCGTTGCCGCTCGAGATGACACAACCGTCGAGCGAGGCATGATCGGTGAGCGGACGGAAATGGTCCGCCTCCTCGCCTGTGCCGTCAAACTTGCCGTTGGTGGCAAACCAGACGACGTGGAACGAACTGGCGGGATAAGCGGTGTTGTAACGGCCGCGGATACTGTCGAAACTGAGGGTAGGCGGCGTGGAGGTGTGGTTGCCGCTGAGGATGGTTTTGTGGCGCAGATCCCATTGCGAAGCAATCTCCTCGCCGGAGACGGTACCTATACCCGACTGGTTCGCCCAGTTCTGCTCGCAGGTCTTGCCGTTGGACATGATACGCAGTCCCGGTCTCTCCTCCGGTGCGTCGGGGTTGAAACCGCCATAGACGTGGATACCGCTGTAGATCTTGAACGAGGTGTTCAGCATCGAACCGCCGGAGGACTCCGTCGATTCGGTAGGGACATAGGTTCCGGCGGCTATATAGACCGAGCCGGAGTGGAGGTTGTGCTGCTCCAGATAGTCACGCAGGTCGTTGATAGCGTCCTGCACACGTTTCTTAGCCGTGCCCCACGAGCGGCCGTCGTTGTTGTAGTTGCCGTCCGGGTGCACATAGCGGATGGTATCCGTTTGCGCGTACGCACATGCACACGCACACACGTACATTATTAATACTATGTATCGCTTAATTCTCAATTTTCACCTTTCCGTTTTCATTTTCCTTTTTCAACCTCCCACCGTTCTCGTCGGCTCTTCCTCAGATAATGGTCCCGTGATGGTAAAGTTGGTCCTAAGCCATGGAGTAAACATTGCCGTGGTGTCGATCCTCAGATTGAGCGTCGGGCAGTAGTCGTCTCCGCTCTCGTTGGTCTGCAGTCTCATTTGCAGCGGGAAATAGTCAGGAGCTCCGGTGACGGTATAAGGAATGGTGTAGAAATAGGTTCTTCCTTCCCACCAGAGTCCTTCGTCGGCGGGTTTGACCATCTCCGCAATCGTATAGCCGGAGGTCAGTTTCGCCGGCAGTTCGTTGCGCATAGGCTTGAAGCAATAGGCATTTCCGTTGAACAGTCTGCGTGCCTCCATATAGGTCAACCGCACAGACTCCGCAGGGTCCACCCGGTTGATTCGCTGCTCCGCTGCCACCGACCATTTGACATCCACCTTGGAGGCTACGTGGAAGAGCACCGTGTTGACCATATAGGAATTGCCGGCACTACAGTCGTAGGAGCAATAAAAGAGGTCCTCGTCCGTAAAATAGTTGTACGGCGTGGAGTATATATCTTGCAGGCTCTCCTGAATAGAATCGGGAGCCGTGTTAAATTTCAGATTCAGCACATCGTCAAAGGTCGTTATACTTGCCCATGACGGCGTCAAGGTCAGGCGCCGGCTGCTGCAAACCACATACACCCGGCCTTTCGGATTATCGTTACCCAGCAGGAAAAGGATTTTTCCCGTGTATCTATAGATATCATCTTTCGCCTCTCCGGTAGGTCCTCCGTAGAACGTTCTTTCCCACTCTCGTGAATCGAGCCGGATCTCGTCTTTGCGCCAGAGGACCCACGATTCGCCTACCTTCTTGGTAATGAAGATATAGGCGTATTTAGGCAGAGCAAAAGCCTCATAGCTTCCGGGATCACCCATGATCCGCAAGGGCGCATGGGAGGCAGGCTGCTGGACGGGCAGACAGAGATTGAGCACCAAAGCAGCTCCCTGCTCCGGCTGGTTGATACTCTCCCTGCATCCCGCGAACGCGCAGGCGAGGATAAGCAGTGCTATGTATTTCTTAATACGCAATATTCTTATAATTCTATATCATGTTCTCCGCCTTGTTTCCAGTCGAGCGACACGGTGACAGCCATCTCCTGTCCCTTATCGGGCAGAACGGCACCTTTGCCGTCCACATAGACCCTCAGGATACGGAGTGTGCCGGCTTGGACGGGTTCGTCTATCGTCATTGTGGTCGTTGTATGGCGGTTTCCGCGAAGGGTGGTCTCCACCACCAGTTCCCATGGGCGGTCGTCCGCTGTAGGGAACATCGATGCAGCAAAACAGCTGTAGGTATCGGTTTGCGTCGAATCGGTTGGTGCGAGGGTGCGGGCGGGTGCTTTCGCAGGAGTGGTGACCGCCACTTCCTCGCAAACGATCTTCTGTCCGCCGTCGTAGCTATAGACACTGTCTCGCAAGGCGAAGCGGCTGGCGGAGCCGCTGAGGATGGCGTACATGGAGACCAGCGAGTCGCATACTGTGGTGTCCACGACGAGTGCCACGGCGCATGTAGCCATATACAGATGCACCTCAAACCTCGCGGAGGTGTCTCCCACCGACATCGGCATCCGGGCGGTGAACACTCCGGTGTTGAGCGACGGTATCTCGGGGTCGTCCGTCAACGCCAGCTCCATCGTCTCGGAGTGGGCACCGCCGGTCAGACGGACAGCATGGTTGTCCTCGATATTGGCTACTCCCAGGTGCATATAGTCCTCCTGGGGCAGACGGATGGTGTAGCTCGTGCGCTGGTCGTTGATCTCCTCCTGGATCTGATGGCGTATCTCGTCGGTGGCACCGGAGTAGAACCGCAGATCGACATCCTTCGCCTTGTCGGTGAAGATAGGCGCGAGCCATTTGCCGAGCGAATAGCGTACCGGTTCCTCCGCCTCGGTCATCAACTCAGTCTGCAACTGCATACTCAGTTCGGTATGCAGCTGCAGCTGATAATCCACCACCAGTTCCTCGCCGCACACACTCAGATCGTCGTAGATCAGAGTGCATGCAGCGAAGAACAATGGGATCCATATGACAACCAGTCGTTTCAAATCAACCGACTCTTTGCCTTATTAGAGACTAATGTCATATACCTTACCGTTCTGCCAGCTGAGGTCAACCGAAAGACCCAGTTCCAGCGCCGGCGTACGGAGGTCAGGAATGGTGTTGTAGGCCTTCTTGAGGTTGGTGATCGTCAGGCGTGCGGTAGTGGTGTAGTCCGGATAGAACACACGTTTGCCCGGGTTGACAGTCTCGCCACTCTCTACTACATTAGCCTGATTGGACTCCAGTTTACCAACGAGGTAGAACTTGCTGCCAGCCGGAACAAGGCCTTGTGCGCCGATGAAATCCTGACCCGAGTTGTTGAGCAGCTCAATAGCTACATATACATCCTCGGGAGTTGCATCCTGAAGCGGCGTAGCCACTACGAGTGTGGAGTTGGCTGCGCTGTAGTCTCCGGCTACCGTTTTGATGTCGCCGGTCATTACCTTGTCATAGATGATGTAAGCGTGATTCTCGCCTACGAACGACTCCGGGGTGAAGTCGAAACCGAGTTTCTTCTGGTTGCTAACGAGCACACCGGTCAGTTGGTAACCCGTAGCGTTCGTAATGTTAACAGGCGTCGGCGAGGTGTTGTCCGCCAGCGTCTCAGCCGCTTTGAGCTTGACATCCAGACGGGCCACACCGTAGTTGATCACGCCCTGCAAAGCCACCGAACGGGTGGAGGTGCCAACCGTACCGTTGGCTGTAGTATATTCAGCCAGGACTTCCGCCCAGTTCTTAGTCTCGTGTTCCAAAGCTGCCTGCTCAGACTCGTTCGATGTAGCAATCTGGGTGTTGGCATAGTACCAGAGCGAAGACGGATAGGTGTAGTCGGTGAGAGCCGGTACGGCGAACTCGTTGCTATAGCTCTGGGAAGCAGAAGTAACGAACGCTTTGCTACCATCATTGAAATCCAGAGCCACAGCTCCCTCCGGAATATTGAGGCTGGCAGGGAAACCGGTGAGCGCAGTCTTGAGCGTGATCTTCGGACTTGCCCCGGCATCAAATTCCACATAGTCTTCGGTGTTCGCGATTGCAGCCATCATGTTGGTAGCCAGCGTGGAGTTGCTCATCAGGGCAAGCGTCTCATACAGGTCGTTCATCATGCGTGCAATGCCTGCCGAGGAGAGGGTGCGCAGGGATTTGTAGGCGGTGAGCAGATCCACGAAGGTCTGGTCATCTCCCGGAGCAGCATACTGTTTCCATGCTTTGGTTCCATCCGTAGCATCCAGCACCGAGTTGAGGTAATCCAGCAGATTCGTGTAAGCAGTACTTCCCGTCACGTCAGAAGCGTTGGCAAGGATCGGAGAAAGAATGAAGTTGAAACCGGCAGGTGTGTTCGCAGAACGATCGCCTGTCAGTTTACCGCGCTGGAAGAAATCCGCATTGTCGTTTGCCGACTCGCCATAGAACAGGAACGAAGACGTACCGACAGGCACTGCCACGTCGGAGTAACGTTTTGCCTTGCTGGCTGCAGCCAGTTCTGTTGTAAGGGAGATTCCACCCAGGTTGATGTTGGCACCGAGACGATTGTCAGCAGCGGCAATAGCACCTGTTTTAGCAAACGGCACCAACTGGATGTTGGTAATACCCTGAAACTGAGTGGAAGGGTCGATCTGCACGGTAGCTCCCGGCATACGACGTACGCCTCCTACTGCCTGCTGGGGCAGCGAAATAGTGATGTCAGTTGTTACCGACGGCGCTTTCTGCTGCGGTACGTTCTGGTCGTCGCCCTTACATCCCGTCAGGGCAACCGCGCTTGCCAGCACTGCTGTGCAAGCCAAAAATGTCATCTTTTTCATTGGTTTGAACATTTTGTTTTGTGTTAATAATAAAGTTAATTGTTAGTATGTAGGTTTATTCCACATTGGTGCAATAGATAGTGATACATCCCAAGTTGCGGAGTATCTGTCTGAGCTGGTCTCGCATAAAGCGGTATGTTTTCCCGTTATGCAAGCGCTTGATGAGCCGCTCGCGCTGGTCGGGATCGGGCTCCTGATCGATAATCTCCAGCACCTCGTCCCTTCCCTGGAAAGCCGTGCGGGACAACTGGTAGCGCAGTTCCGCCCAGCTCTCGCCTCCGTTGCAGAGGGTGAACACGCTGTCCTGCAAGGGATAGACACTCTGCATATACTCCTTGATTGTCGTGGCACGTGCCTCCGCGAGCTCCTCGTTGCGGTCCTGCGGTCCGTCAAACGAAGCAAAACCGACGATGCGCACCCGGGTGATCAGCAAGGTGCTGTCCGCCAGCACGTCCCCCACGATATTCATGATACTGTCCATCAGTTTGTCGTTGGCGAGGAACGAACGGTTCATCTTGGTCTCGTTGACGTCGAAATAAAGGAAGACGTTCATCGGGTCGTCGCTCAGGACAATATTGCGGTTGTAAGGCTCATAGTCGTCCTCGTCACGTAGCAGTCGGTTGCGCAGGCGGTGCATGCGATAGACAGGATAGATCCTTCCGCTTCTGACCTCGAGCCTGGGCACCGCAGCGGAGACAGGTTGCGGCTGACCGAAATCAGCCAATATCCTCTCGGCAGGAATCCACACGGGGGTCGTATCCCGGGGCAGCGGCTCCGCAGCCACAAACACCGTGTCGGGAGGCAGAACCACCACCACGGTATCCGGCGTACTCTCGCCCTTGTCGTCCAGCTGCTCGCAGTCGCAGCGCTTGGCAAAAGTCTCTTCGTTGCCACCCAGAGGCACCACCAGGTTGATACCTAATTTGGGGAGAACGAGCCATCGTCCGCTCTGCGCTTTCTTGGCGCCGCAGTGCTTGCACTCGTACTGGGTGAACCAGCTGTAGCCGGCATCCACTCCACCCTCCAGCTCGACGCTGAAATGCGGGGAGATAGCGAAATGCCATCCGTAGCTCACACCCGCCATAGCGGCATGCCCCTCATAGCGGCTGTCCTTGACCTGGGGATACATCCACGCCACCGGCCAGGCATTGCCCGCTACGTTGTACATAGCATAGGCGGCATTGACGGAAATAAAATCGCGATGGAAAGCATGGCAGAACCAGTAGCGCGGCGCCACCCACGCCGACACATGACGCCATTTGGGGAACTGCGTGTCCTTCAGGGGGAAGGGATTGAATCCCGCGCCTATCTCCATCGTCCACCGGGGAGCCAGCACAAACTCCAACTCCAGGTTCGGCGTCAGCACGGCGTCGTACGCCAGATTGTTTTTCAGCGCCACCACCTCAGCACCAACCGCCCGCCCCCCGAGGGGTGCCAGCAGCAGTGCACAAACGAATGCACAAAAGAGATGCTTATGGAACTTCATTGCCATCATTTGGAGTAGGTTTCGCTACAAAAGTTTGCAAAGGTACTCCAAAAATCAGAAATATGCAATAGTAAACATCAAAAATTTACGTAGAGTCGATAAAATGGTGCAAAAATTTACGTAGAGTCGATAAAACGATGCTATTTTTTACGCAAAGTCGATGGATCGATGTCCATTTTTTACGCCTTTTCGTTGCGGGCAACCCATTCTGTCGGGGTAAATCCGGTCTCGCGCGCAAACACACGACCGAACATGGTGGAGGACGAGAAACCGCATTGCTCTGCTACTTCCTGGATCTTGAGTTCCGGTTGCTCCTTGAGTAGCCGTTTTGCCTCCTCAATACGATGACGTGTGACATATTGATAGAAATTACACCCGTATTCGGCGTTGATCAGTCCGGAGAGATACGAACGGTTGAGGGGCAGCACCACACGCAGGTCCTCCAGCCGGAAATCGGGCGAACAATAGGGTTTCTCGGTTGCTATCCACTCCTCGAGAATCGCGCGGTTGGCAGCATTGGTTTCCTCCGAAGCGATCTCCGCATCGTCCTGAGCATCCTGTTTCGGTTCGGTTTCAGGCTCCGGCTCCACGACGGCTTTGGGATGGGATTTGACCGATTTGGATGCCTGCTTGGCACGATTGCGAACCGTTTGCCAGGGGTCGGGACGGAACAGAATCTGCTCGGTACTGATAAACAGAATAAAGAACAGGAGCCACATCTGGGTGAACTGGTAGGTCGGCTCGGTGGAGAAACACAAATAGATATACGACAAACCGGAGATGAGCACCATCACCAGATATTTCCATACCCATTGCACATCAATATCGTCCATCGAAGAGTAGTTCTCCTCGCACCAGATGCGGTAGGCGCGTATGTGCCTAAACAGCAGCACCAGCATTAACAGCGGATAGGCAACCAGAAACCACCGGAGGTCAAAATCCAGCCAGTAGTCGAGCGCGCCCGCCACCAAAGGAGGCAACAGCTGCAACACCACCTTGGGGAACGTCAGCCAGCCCGGACGGAGCAACTCGGTGGGATAGGCGAGCAGCAGCAAGGCAAATACATTTCCGAACACCAGCTCCCAACCGTGCATGCTGAACAGCCCCTCCGCCACACCGTGGGTGCCGTAACGCATCTTGATGAAAAATCCCAGACTCATCAGTACAGTCCATGCCGCCATCACGATGATTATCAATTTGTGCATGCGCGTACCGTCGGTGTGACGGCTGACGATCCACACATTGCCGAAACAGAACGTGATCAGCGCGGTGTACTGGATTGGCTGGATGATGTCGCTATAGATTTTCAGCGGTATCAACGGAGAAAAAATATAACTGACTACCACACAGGCCGCCAATATCACACCGAATAAAATAACGGATTTGTATTCGGAAAAGAAATAGCGAAGATTCATTTTACCCCCCCCCATTCTCATAACTATTTGATTTTGTGTTGTTTAGGCGTTTCATAGGCGCGATTTACGGTTCTTAAACTAAAAAAATGCAACATCTGCCCAATCAGATCGGCAACGACATGCAGGCACGACTTACGTTTTTTATTTAAAAAACGACTGCAAAGTTAGCAAAAATCGAACATTTTTGCAAGTAGTTACGACTTTTTTTTACGTAAAGTCGATAAAAAAGGGCATTTTTTTACGTAGAGTCGATTCTGTGTGTAATTTTTGACGACCGAATGTCAATTAATCTACCTTGATGTCTTGTGCGTTCATCTGCAAAGTGCTGCGTCCGCGGAAGCTGTTTTCCTCCAGATAGAAACACACATCCACGCTTTTTCCGTTCTGCAGGTGTTGGGCTTTGTCGCCTTCTCCGAACGCGATACCGTCCATCGCGACGATGCGGTCAGTCAGGTCGAGATGGAGGTGTTTGCCGTCGCTCACCGCGCGAGTGTTGCGGTTGTTGATCAGTCCGCGGCAGAGGAAGAGGGGACGTTCGTTGTCTGGACCGAAAGGCTCGAGGCATTGCAGGATCTTGTAGAGTTTCCAGTTCATGTCGCTCAGTTCGACCTCCGCCTCCACCTCCAGCGTGGGCACCTGCTGCCCGGGGGTGATATGAGCGGCTACATATGCCTCAAAACGGCGTTTGAACTCCTCCAAATCGCTCAGCCGCATGCTCAGTCCGGCGGCGAACTTATGGCCCCCGAAATTGGTGAGCAGGTCGCGGCACGAGTCGATAGCCGTATAGATGTCGAAATCGCTCACGCTCCGTGCGCTGCCACTGATGATACCGTTCTCGCCTGCGGTAAGGACGATGGTAGGACGGTAATAGGTCTCCGTCAAGCGGCTGGCAGCTATTCCCACCACGCCTTTGTGCCACTCAGGGGAGTACACCACCGTGGTGTGTTTCTCCTCGTTATGGGGGTCGGCATGCAGTTGCTCCAAAGCTTCGTCGGTGGTCTGGCTGTCATAGTCACGTCGGTCCTGGTTGTAGGTGTTGATATCCAGGGCGAACTGCTTCGCCTCGTCTTCATCTTCTGTAATCAGCAGGCGAACCGCCTCCGCGCCGCTCTTGATACGCCCTGCGGCGTTGATACGCGGACCTATCTTATACACCAGATCGCTGATTGTCACGGGTTTGCCCTCAATGCCGGCTACCTGCATGATGGCTTTCAGTCCGACGGACGGATAGGCGTTCAGCGCCCTCAGCCCATAGAAAGCCAGCACCCGGTTCTCGCCCGTCACAGGCACGATATCGCTCGCTATGCTCATTGCCAAGAGCGGCAGCAGACGGTACACCTCCTGCTTGTCAATCCCTTTGCGCTGGGCGTAGGCTTGCACCAGTTTGAATCCTACTCCGCAACCGCTCAACTCCTTGTAGGGATACGGACAATCGCTCCGTTTCATGTTCAGCACCGCTACAGCTTTGGGAATCTCCTCGCCGGGCGTGTGGTGGTCGCAGATGATAAAATCCACGCCCAGGGTGTTGGCATAGGCTATCTTGTCCACCGCCTTGATGCCGCAATCGAGCGCGATGACCAGGGTGCATCCCTCGCGTTTGGCAGTGTCAATACCCACGGTGGAGATACCGTATCCCTCCCGGTAGCGGTCGGGTATATAATAGATGAGATTGTCGGTCTGTGTGCGCAGAAACGAATACATCAGTGCCACGGCGGTCGTGCCGTCCACGTCGTAATCGCCATAGACCATGATCCGCTCGTGACGGTCGAGCGCCTGCTCCAGACGGTTGACTGCGGCTGTCATGTCGCGCATCAGAAACGGGTCGTGCAGGCTGTCGAGCGTAGGATGGATATACGCCCGTGCCTCCACCGCCGTACGGATTCCCCGGCCGGCAAGGATACGTCCCGCCAGCAGACTGATGTCCAGATCCGCAGCCAGCTGTTCCGCCGTTGCCTGCTCCTCAGCTGTCCATTCCCGTATTTTCCAAACTGTTTCCAAACCCCCAATTATCAATTATCAATTATCCATTGTCAATTAATCACGAACCTGTCTCCGTCCTTCCATTGCGGCAGCACTTCTCGGAAATGCCATAGTTTCTCCATCGGGAGGTCCACAATCCGCGTACCTTCCTCGCCGTCGGCGAATCCCGCCAGGTCGTTGAGCCATGTGTCGTAAGCCGCCGAGTGACCGTTATAGGCGATCTGCAGCCCGTCTATTCCCACCAGGTTGACCCCCACGGCATAGCAGTGGTTTTCCGCTCCGCGTGCCTGCAGCAGCGTGTCCCAGTATTTGATACGCGCTGTCGGCCAGCAGCCTACCACCACCAGGATGTCATACAGGTTGTTCTTGTCCTGACGCAGCCATACCGGGAAACGCAGGTCGTAGCAGATAGCCAGCCGCAGTTTGACTCCGCGGTACTCCCATACCTCCCGCTGGTCGCCGGGCGAGATAAACTCCGCCTCTCCGCCGTGTTTGTAGAGGTGGCGTTTGTCGATAAACCGCGGCTCCTGCCCCGGAGCGAACAGGAATCCCCGGTTTCTGATCTCCCGTGAATCTGCTCCGCTGCCTCCGAACACCCGCACGATCATCGACCCCATGAGAGCCATATCGTATTCGTCCGCCATACGCCTGAGCGCCTGGCAGGTCTCGCCGCCCCACGGCTCCGCCAGGTCAGGACGGTCGGTGCAGAAACCCGTACTGAACATCTCCGGCACAACGGCAATGTCCGCTTTGCCGCGGATAGCACGAAGCCGTTCCTCCAGACGCCGCACGTTCTCATGCGGATCCGCCCATACCACCGGATATTGTAATAAAGCTATTCTCACCCTGTCTGTTCAGCCCTCCGGCGAAATTTAATTCTTCTTCTTGGCCGCAGTTCCTCCTCCAGCTATCTGTTCGCGCATCTGGGTATCCGCCTGGATATTCTGCATTTTGTAGTAGTCCATGATACCCAGATTGCCGTTGCGGAACGCTTCCGCCATAGCTTGTGGCACCAGCGCCTCCGCCTCGATCACTTTGGCACGTGCTTCCTGCGCTTTGGCTTTCATCTCCTGCTCGCTGGCGATAGCCATCGCACGGCGCTCCTCGGCTTTCGCCTGGGCGATGTTCTTGTCGGCGTTCGCCTGATCCATCTGGAGCTGCGCGCCGATGTTCTTACCCACGTCGATATCGGCGATATCAATACTCAGGATCTCGAATGCCGTGCCGTCGTCCAACCCTTTCGACAGCACCAGTTTGCTGATGGAATCGGGGTTTTCGAGCACCAGTTTGTGGCTCTCTGCGCTACCGATCGAGCTGACGATACCCTCGCCTACACGGGCAAGGATCGTGTCCTCACCTGCACCTCCGACGAGCTGGCGGATATTGGCACGCACCGTTACACGGGCTTTGGCAATCAGCTGGATACCGTCTTTCGCCACCGCCGTTACGGGCGGCGTGTCTATCACACGCGGATTGACACTCATCTGCACGGCTTCAAACACATCACGGCCAGCCAGATCAATCGCCGTAGCCATCTGGAAGGGCAGATCGATACCCGCCTTGCTCGCACTCACCAGGGCATGCACCACCCGCTCGATATGACCACCGGCGAGATAATGCGCCTCCAGTCCGTCGCGTTTCACGTCGGTCAGACCCGCCTTGTGCGCCTCGATCATGCAATTGACAATCTTGGTGGGCGGCACCTTGCGGATACGCATCAGAAACAGTTGTACCAGACTGATATGCACTCCGCTCACAGCCGCGTTGATCCACAGCATGAACGGGACATAATAGAAGAAAATGCACAGCGCCACAAATATCAGCGCAAGCAAAACCAATGTAACAGGATCCATAATCGTATTTTTTTAGTGTTTCACTTATTTTCAGTTTTCTTCAGTTTGTTGTCCGCCAGCTTCACCTGGCCGTCAATCTTGGTATCCAGCGCCATTTTGTCGATAGCGTGACTGCGGACAAATCCCCAAACAGCCAGTGCGGACAGCACTATGCAGGCACCCAGCGTGATATAGCCCGCCAGACGACCGATGACCAGATAGGCCACCACCACCGCACCGATGAGGCAACCGAAACCGCTCACACCCGCTATACCGAACCCCGGCAGCAGGAACAACTCCGCTAATAATAACGCGACGCCCGCGAGCACTAATAATACAACTAAAACGATATTCATGCAAGCCATTTTGAGAAAATTTTACAAATATTTTTTTCAATTCGGGTGCAAAGATACTAAATATCTTTGATATATGCAAGCAAATAAAAAAAAATTTGCTCATATTATTTTTTTATACTACTTTTGCAGCGATTTTTTTGGAGGTTTACACCTTATTATATAGATTTATGAGCAAAAATCTGGTTATAGTAGAGTCTCCGGCCAAGGCCAAGACGATTGAGAAATTTCTCGGTAGCGACTACCATGTGTTAAGCAGCCAGGGGCATATCCGCGACATCGAGCCGCTGGGTAAGAACTCCATGGGCATCGATTTCGAGCACGGTTACCAACCCAATTATGCGGTGGACCCGCACAAGGAGCATCTGGTGGAGCAGTTGCTCAAAGAGGTCAAGAAAGCCGACACGGTATGGCTCGCGTCCGATGAGGACCGCGAGGGAGAGGCGATAGCATGGCACCTGAAAGAGGTGCTTCATCTCCAGTCCGACAACACCAAGCGTATCGTTTTCCACGAGATCACCAAGCCCGCTATCCAGCAGGCTATCCTCGAGCCCCGTGATATCGACTACAATCTGGTCAACGCGCAGCAGGCCCGCCGTGTGCTGGACCGTATCGTCGGTTTCGAGCTCTCGCCCGTGCTCTGGCGCAAAGTGACCACCGGTCTGTCGGCAGGACGCGTGCAGTCGGTAGCGGTGAGACTGATTGTAGAGAAAGAGCGTGAGATAGAGGCGTTCCGCACCAGCTCGCAATACCGCATTATCGCCGATTTCATCGGCACAAATCCGGGCGACGCGTCCGTCCTCAGATGCGAGCTCAACCACCGTTTCTCCCACAAGAACGACGCGCAGGATTTCCTGCTCTCGCTCGCCAACGCACGCTTCCATGTGGGCAGCGTGGAGCGCAAGCCTCTCAAGCATATGCCTGCGCCGCCCTTCACCACCTCCACGCTCCAGCAGGAGGCGGCACGCAAACTGCATTTCACCGTGTCCAAGACCATGCGTCTGGCGCAGTCGCTCTACGAGAGCGGACGGATCACCTATATGCGTACCGACAGCGTCAATCTCTCGACCCTCGCGCTGGCTACCGCCAAGAAGGTTATTGCCGATCAATTCGGCGAAAACTACGTGCATACCCGCCAGTTCCACACCTCTACCAAGGGAGCCCAGGAGGCGCACGAAGCTATCCGTCCCACCTATCTCGAGAACGAGCAGGCAGGTGCGAACCGCGACGAGCAGCGTCTCTACGAACTGATCTGGAAACGCACTGTTGCCAGCCAGATGACGGAGGCCGAAGTGGAGAAAACGCAGATCGAGGTGGGTATCACCGGCACACCCTACCGCTTTGTGGCGACGGGAGAGGTGATCACTTTCGACGGTTTCACACGCGTTTATGTGCAATCCACGGACGACCCCGAGGACGAAAACCGCGTGCTGCCGTCCATGTCGATCCGCGAGGCACTCAAACTGCAGGAGGCGCAAGCTGTCCAGACCTACAACAAACCGCCCTACCGCTTCAACGAAGCCACACTGGTCAAGCGCATGGAGGAGTTAGGTATCGGACGTCCGTCCACCTACGCCACCATCATCGAGACCATCCAGCATGTCAAATACGTGGAGCGCGGATCCGTACCGGGTGTCAAACGCGACACGGCTATCCTGACCCTCAAAAACGGACAGGTCACCGAGCGCAAGAAACAGGAGCTGTACGGAGCGGAGACACAACGCCTCCTGCCTACCGACCTCGGATGTATCACCAACGACTTTTTAGTGGCTAATTTCCGCGATATACTCGACTATAATTTCACCGCCCAGGAGGAGAAACAGTTCGACCGGATCGCCGAAGGCAAGGCCGACTGGGTACAGACCGTGGATACGTTCTACAAGAAGTTCCACCCCTCTATTGCCGCGATTCCATCGGGAAAAGTCGAGGGACGGTTCCTGGGCAACGACCCGGAAACAGGTCTGCCCGTCATCGCCAAAATCAGCAAGATCGGTCCCTGTGTCCAGCTGGGTGACGCCACGGTGGACAAACCTAAATTCGCCAGCCTCAAGAAGGAGCAGTCGATCTTCTCCATCACGCTCGACGAGGCGCTGGAGCTCTTCAAGAACTCGCTGCCATATACCCTCGGCGAATACGAGGGCAAAGAGATCGTGATAGGCGAAGGCAAGTTCGGCCCCTACGTACGCTACGACGGTTCGTTCGTCTCTATCCCGCGTACGACCGACCCCATGACGATTAGCATGGACGAGGCAGTGGAGCTGATCCAGTCCAAACAGCAGGCGGCTACACCGGTCCATGATTTCGGAGACATCAAGGTCATCAACGGACGCTACGGATACTATATCCAGACGCCCGAAGGCAACTACCGTATTCCCAAATCAGTAGATGCCACCTTGCTGACCGAAGCAGGTGTCCGGGAGATCATGGCGCACAGCGAACCGATGATGTCCGCCAAGAATTTCAAACGTAACAAGAAAAGCTGATGGCTGACCGCGAGAGGGTCAACCGTTGATTTCACGGTCGAGAAGGGCTATCTCCGCCTTGCACGCACCGAGCAGACTGGTGGCTTCCGCTGCCAGTTTTTTGTATTCCTCCATACTGAGGGCTTCCGCCTGCTCCAGTTGCCCGACGATGGCTTCAGCGCGGGCGATGTTCTCATCGTATTTATTTTCCTTTGCCATCCAGAATAACGCCTATGGTGTAAAACAATATCTTCAGATCCAGCAACAGACTCATATTCTCCACATAGACAATATCGCTGTTGAGCCGGTCGATCATTTTCTCCATGGTGTCGGTATATCCCACGCGGATAGGCCCCCAGCTGGTCAAGCCCGGACGCACTTTGTAGAGCAGGCAGTAGTAGGGCGCCTCCGCCATGATCAGTTCGATGAAATACGGACGCTCGGGACGGGGACCCACGATGGACATGTCGCCGCGGAAGATATTCCACAACTGCGGCAGTTCGTCCAACCGGTACTTGCGCAACCAATGGCCTACAGCGGTCACGCGGGGGTCGTTGTCCGCCGTCACCTGAGGGATACCGTCCGCTTCCGCCTGGGCGATCATCGTGCGGAACTTGAATATCCGGAATGGTCGGCCGTAGAGTCCGATACGCTCCTGGCTGTAGATAGACGGTCCTTTGGACGAGCACCATACCATCATCGCAATGACGAGCAACAGCGGCGAGAGGATGATCATCCCCGCCAGCGAAAGCACGATGTCGCACGCGCGCTTGATACACAGCTCCGCGTCGGTCATGTGCTGCTCGGTGATGCGGATCAGCGACGGCCTGTCTATCAGCCCGATACGCGCCGCACCGGTGAGCATGTCATATACGCGCGGAACCATACTGATTTCGCATGAGAGGGGATAGAGCCGCGCTATCAGTTCGTACAACTGGCGGTCGGTATATCCCTCGGGCAGATCGAGGATGACTTCGTCCTGCTCGCCTGCACGCAGACGCAGCGCCTCCGCCTCGGTGTGCACCACCTGGGTACGCACTATTCCCCGCTGACGCGAGAGAAGCGTGATAGTCAGACGGGGGATATAGCTGAGCGTGAACTGCAAGCCGAACAAGGTCACCAGAGAGAGCATATAGTGGTGATAATCATCCACATGGTCGTCGATGATGATCGCGAAGAAAAACACCAGAGAGATGATCGCCGCCGAAGCAAACGTGCGCAGAAACTCGCGCCAGAGAGGTTTTTGGAAGGGACGCAGATAGTAGCCGGAAAGATAGTAAACCGACAGACACACCAGCGGATAGATAATCAGCGGAGGCCAGAAACTGAAAGCAGGCACCAGCACGTCCTCCAGCACACCCACACGACCGTCGTAAGCCATCCAGCGGAAGCCCAGAAAACACAACCATACCAACTCACTACTGATGAGGTCGGCTGTCAGATAGGTCAATTGTTGTTTCCGCCTTAGAGTCATAATGATTATTGACGATTTGACGATTTACGATTGGACGATTTACGATTTTACGATTTATTGGGTCGATTTGACGATTTATTTCTCCCCTCCCCTTGTGGGGAGGCCGGGTGGGGTTATTGCCTTATAATCAGGAACGTCCCGTCCGTGTTCACTTTGATGATGCTGCTGGGCTGGTGGGGTGTCTCGTCCTCGCGGCGGAAACGGCATACATAGTCCGCTCCGTCCAGTATCTCCCGGCTTATCTCTTGGTAGAAACGAGCGGTGGGCTGTCCGCTGATGTTCGCGCTGGTGGACACCAAGGGCTTTCTCAGTTGGGCGCAGAGCGCCTGGCTGAACGGCTCGTTCGTGATCCGGATGCCGATACTCCCGTCCTCCGCCACCAGGTTTGGAGCCAGATGCCGCGCATTCGGATAGATAATCGTCAGGGGCTTGGCGGGCTCATCTTCATCAGGTGATGACGTGATCTCGTGATCACGATCCGGAGAAACGGAATCCAGCAGCATTTGCGCCGCTTCGGGTACATCCACGTAGTAATCCAGTTTGGCGGCGGAGTCAAGCAGCACAAGCATGGATTTGCTGTCCTCGCGTTGCTTCAGGGCATAGATCTTCCTCACCGCCTCGCTGTTGGTGGCGTCGCAACCTATTCCCCACACGGTGTCGGTGGGGTAGACGATCACCCCACCCTGGCGCAGCACCTGTAATGCTGTCTGTAAATCCTCTTTCTCGTATCTTCCAATGGCCGACATCTAAATGCTGAATGCAAAATCGGCTGCAAAGGTACTACTTTTTTTGCACATACGCAAATATTTCCGCATTTTTACAGAGGTATTTGCTTATATCCATTCTTTTTCGTTCCTTTGTACCCAGTTTGCTCTATCAAGAAAAAGGAGATAGAGCGCAAAAAGACAAATGTCCGAATGTCCGTTTGTCCGTTCGTTTTTGGATTCTCAGGCCAGGAAAAATAAGGAGAAACGGCAAACGGACAAACGGACAAACGGACATTCGGATAAATGAACATTCGGACAAACGGACATCGTGTCCGGCTAAGCATCATCATAGCAACCTCGGCTCCATGTTATGTTATTGACCGCTGATTTTGACAAACGTAAAACACAATTTTAAGAAAAATCTTAAAAAATGACCTATATATTTGCATAATTGCAAATTTTGTTGTAATTTTGTACCCGATTTAGTAGGTCAAACGACTTCCAGCGTCGCGCAAGCGACCTCAAACATATCAAACAACATCAAACACTATAAATAAAATGAAAGCATTAGATCTTACCAAGTATGGTATTCAGGGCGCAACCGTAATCGCCCACAACCCTTCCTACGAGTATCTGTTCGCAGAGGAGACCAAGCCGGAGCTCACAGGCTACGCTAAAGGCCAGAACACCGAGCTGAACGCAGTCAACGTGATGACCGGTATCTACACCGGACGTTCGCCGAAGGACAAATACATCGTCATGGACAAGAACTCGAAGGACACCGTATGGTGGACCACCGAGGGCTACAAGAACGACAACCACCCGATGTCCGAGGACGTTTGGGCTAAAGTTAAAGAGCTGGCTATCAAGGAGCTGAGTGGCAAGAACCTCTATGTAGTAGATGCATTCTGCGGTGCTAACAAAGACACCCGCATGGCTGTTCGCTTTATCGTGGAGGTAGCTTGGCAGGCTCACTTCGTAAAGAACATGTTCATCCAGCCGAGCGAGGAAGAGCTGGCTAACTTCGAGCCGGATTTCGTGATCTACAACGCTTCGCTGGCAAAGGTAGAGAACTACAAAGAGCTCGGTCTGAACAGCGAGACTTGTGTAGCCTTCAACACGACGAGCCGTGAGCAGGTTATTTTGAACACATGGTATGGCGGTGAGATGAAGAAAGGTATGTTCTCGATGATGAACTACTACCTGCCGCTGAAGGGCATCGCTTCGATGCACTGCTCGGCTAACACCGACATGGAAGGCAAGAACACCGCTATCTTCTTCGGTCTCTCCGGAACCGGTAAGACCACCCTTTCCACCGACCCGAAACGTCTGCTCATCGGTGACGACGAGCACGGATGGGACGACCAGGGCGTGTTCAACTTCGAGGGCGGTTGCTATGCAAAGGTTATCAACCTCGACAAAGAGAGCGAGCCGGATATCTACGCTGCTATCCGTCGTAACGCCCTTCTGGAGAACGTTACCGTAGACGAGAACGGCAAGATCGATTTCGCAGACAAGAGCGTAACCGAGAACACCCGTGTTTCCTACCCGATCAACCACATCGAGAAGATCGTTCGTCCGATCAGCGCAGGTCCTGCTGCCAAGAACGTGATCTTCCTGAGCGCTGACGCTTTCGGCGTACTGCCTCCTGTATCGATCCTGACTCCGGAGCAGACGAAGTACTACTTCCTGAGCGGTTTCACCGCTAAGCTGGCAGGTACCGAGCGTGGTATCACCGAGCCGACTCCGACCTTCTCCGCTTGCTTCGGCCAGGCATTCCTGGAGCTCCACCCGACCAAATACGCAGAGGAGCTCGTGAAGAAAATGGAGAAGAGCGGTGCGAAAGCATACCTCGTTAACACCGGCTGGAACGGTACCGGCAAGCGTATCTCGATCCGCGACACCCGTGGTATCATCGACGCTATCCTCGGTGGTGACATCCTGACCGCTCCGACGAAGAAGATCCCGTACTTCAACTTCGAGGTACCGACCGCACTGCCGGGCGTTGATCCTGCTATCCTCGATCCGCGTGACACCTACAAAGACGCTGCTGAGTGGGAAGTTAAGGCAAAAGACCTCGCTGCCCGCTTCATCAAGAACTTCGACAAGTACACCACCAACGAGGCTGGTAAAGCACTCGTTGCAGCAGGTCCGCAACTCTAAGTTTGAAGGTTGGAGGGTTTGGGCTTCGCCTGTTTGGATCCGAAGCTTCAAACTCCCAAACAAAGACAAAGTATCAAACAAAATCAGGCATCCCGACGGGTGCCTGATTTTGTTTGAGATATACAAGAAACATTACTCTAAACTGAGGTGCCCCAAATAGTTGGACGGATAGCGCAATTCAATCGTTCTTCGATTGTAGGTAGTTTTGGAGCACTCTGTATCTTTTTGCCAATTTGTCTGTTGCGGATTGAGAGACGATTATCCGATAGGGCTTCTTTGGAGTCAGGATCTCCAATTCTGACAAACGTCCCTGACATATCTCCTCCATCTGACTGGCCGTGATACGGCAAGCCACCGCTTGCACACGCTCGCCGTTACTCCTCCGTCTCAGGATATGGCCATCGGAATAGGCATACGTATGCAGCGTTTTCCCATTGTGCAAGCGAATCGTTATGTTGTTTTGCACTTTCACAAAAGACATCGCTTTTTCTTTTCGTCGGATAAACAGTTCCCACACAAAACCTTTGGTGCCGTCTTTGTCAATGTACCCTTTGATTTTGACGGAAGTCTTTTCGTCCAACCAAACAGGTGTCATTTTGGCAAAACGGACTATGTTAGGGTCTTTGGTTTTGGTGGATTCAATCAGCGCTTTTTTCTCCCATTGTTTCCCCTCTGTTTGGATAAACTCCTCAAGGAAGTTATACCGTTTTAGCAGTTTCTTGGAAGAACCCTTACGCACCAAAACCGTGCACGTGTCAGTGGCAGAAACAAACGACATTTTTACAATCTGCTGACGACAGATGGAATCCAAGAGCGATTTCCGGATGTTGTCCATTATAACGACTTGTTCGGTATTCGGGAGCGACCTCCTTCCTCCACGGGAGCTCTTGATAAGCCCCTCACTGACATTCAGAGGCACAATCGTACTATCCGCCATCATCAATAGCAAACGGTCGTCCTTGTTGATCTTGATAATAGATTTTGAATGAACCATCATGTTCACATATAATGCATAATCAGGATTATTGCGACTAGTGACCATACCTACCAGTCCGAATGAAATAATATTGGGAACATCAGTATTAAAGATATTCAGCTCCCGATAGACATTCACCGCGTCTGTAAGTGCAATGGTATGCATTTTGACAGAATCTCTATCCACTTTCAAGATTTTAGGATTTGAGGCTGTTTGGCTATTCCACCAAGTTTTTCCGAAGAAGAAAGCAAAAACCAACAGAATATACAAAATCCATTGTTTAAATCTCGATCCCCAAGAGGTCTCAGACTCGGCTTTTTTTTCGGTTCCTTTTTCGAGTTCACTCTCGTCTTCCATAACGTCTTCTGATTGACTTAGTGAGTCTTCAAGTATTTTTTCTTCTCCGAACCGGACATATCCTGCGTAATGATGTCTATCGGGATTGCTGTGGACATTAAAAGACTGGCATTATGTTCAGAAATACGGGTTTGCCCGCTCTGTGTATATAACGTAGGTATAAACGAACAATACATACATCCTGACGGCTCCTCTTTTGAGTTTATTTTCTCTTTATCCAAATAGAAAAAAGCCGTATGTATATCCGTCTCACATATACCAATCGCTTGACCCGCTACAATTTTGTCACCGGGTTTAACCAAAGGCATAGACATCAGCGCATAGAATGCAAAGGTTTCGTCTGTATGTTTGACAAGGATGCTATTCTGAATGTTCTTGGGCATCAGACACACAACACCACCACGCATTGCATATACCGTGTCATTTACAGGTTGCCTCCGGAAAGAAAGAATATGCATTTTTTTGTTGCTGACATCTATATCATGAACTACAGAAAGAACGGCCTCTCCATCAGCGGCAGAACAAGGCAACACATAAAGTGCAGCATCTTCCTTGAACTTCTTGTTGGGAACAATTCCGCGATAAAGTGTACGTTTAGCATCTGGAGTAAATGTTTTGTCAGCAAATTCTTGTTCCCCACATTCAACTTCTACCTTTCCACGCTTTGCCCAAATCGTATAACCACAATAATCCGGATTAGTGACTTTGATAGTAATATACAAACTACCACCTTTGACATTTCCGTTCACTTTCCCACCACGGGTAGGATCAGTCATGGAGGTCATGTCACCTGCTCTGTAATACTTTTGTTCAAACTTCAACGGAGAAGAAGCATAGTGAAAAACACTTTGGAACAGTTTTTCCAAGACTCCGTCCAGTTCCGTTTTTTCTGTATTAACATATACAGATTGGAAAGTTTCCAATTGGTTTGCGTCCACCTGTTGTGCATACATTCCCCACACATATGCAAACATAAATAGTAGCGTTGATAATGCTTTTTTCATGTGTTTTTTTTAGTTATTTTCTTTTTCGTTCCCTGAATTATCTTTTTTTGCCGAAGATCCTCAGCAGTTTGAGGAAGAGATTGATGAAATCCAGATACAAGGAGAGTGCTCCGAGAAGTGCGAGTTTCATATTGCCCTCATTCACGGTCTCCTGGTCAAGCATCAACTGGCGTATTTTCTGTGCATCATACACAGTCAGTCCAGCAAAGATAAGCACACCTATGACCGACAACACGATGCTATCCGCACTACCCATAATGAGCCCTACCACAGAAGCAATGATCAATCCACCCAAGGCAATAATCAGGAACGTGCCGAGACGGCTGAGGTCTTTCTTGGTGTAAGTTCCAACCGCCGCCAGCAAAGCGAAAGCACCGGCTGTGACGAAGAAAATTTGCCCGATACTATCCAGTTCATAAATGGTAAAAATGGAACTGAGTGTAGCACCATTGAGTACACAGTAGATAGTGAACAAGGACTCTGAGGCAACGAAACTGAGTTTTTGGATGAAGAAACTTAGTATCAGCACGAACGCAAATTCGGCAATCAGAAGTCCCCAGAAAACGACTTGGTT
This sequence comes from uncultured Bacteroidales bacterium, assembly GCA_900319645.1. Lineage (GTDB taxonomy): Bacteria > Bacteroidota > Bacteroidia > Bacteroidales > Paludibacteraceae > Colicola. Next base: position 8,564 of record ONPG01000010.1, on the reverse strand, counting down.
AGAAAAAATGAAATGTAACAATACCGGCGAATTGGCGACCACCCAGGCAACAATACCTGTGATGGACAAACCTGCGGTCATCCACAGATAGACATTGCGCATCAGTTCGCCTACTACGGCTTGCCTACTCTCGTCAATGACGATGGCAGACTCTGTAAGTTCTTTTTCCATAACGATTGGCTTTAAAATGTAAATTCGCTGCAAAATTAGCACTTTTTTTTGACGTGCGCAATAGATTTTGCATTTTTATCAAAAAAAACAAGCAGGGTATCCCGTAGCAGGAACACCCTGCCTCCCGAATTCTGATAGATGCAGACTTAATAGAAAAAAACTATAATTGGCTCGGGATTATTTTTCTGTCTCAGTCTTTGTTCGTAATTTTATACAAACTATTGGTTATGCCTCTGTTTCTTCCTGTGCTTGCTGCTCGGCGCGGAGGTCTTCATAAAAGTGGACACGGGCGAATTGCACCACTGGCACTATCAACGAAAAAAACAGGATTTCAAATACAATTAAGACTATCAAGAATGCAGCATATCCGCCGGAAGACAAATCTTTGATACCCCAGACCAACAAGAGTGCAGATATCATTAGTACAAATAAGATTACCAACGGCCACACACAAATCTTTAATTCCACGCAAAAAAGAGCGAACTTGTACCCGTTCATCAAACGAATGTTCTTCAGAAGGGACTCCCATACCGATGTCTCTTTGTTATCGTGCACCATATATGGAAGCGTTGCATTAACCGCGTATTGCCACCATATAACGAACCATAATAAGCCAATCGTCACGAATATCAAGAATATAACTAAAAGTGCCCCTCCTGCCGTTTCCGGTTTGACAATTCCCCATAATAAATTGTTTAACAATGCAAACACATTCGGGATCAGCAAGAACAAAGCGCAAAGTAAGACTTTCCAAAAACGGTCTTTGGTGAACTGATTGCGTTTGAGGGACAGAAAATCAACAATGAAATGGTAATTAATCACCCCAGCGAGACAGATACCTATCAAACTGCCAAGCACTATTAAGGGGATCTGTTTTGTTGCAAAGCAAGCAGCGTACACAATACCAACCAATAGCAAGCCTAATAGAAAATACTTGAAAAGGATGGCAAACGATCCTCCCACATGGGAGCGAAATTCTTTCCATGCCAAAGCACGGTACTCAGAAGAAGTTTTCATAATGATTTTTGATTTGTAGATTGTTTGATATAGTAGATTTAAAAAAATTGTTAACAAAACTTTCATTCGGACATATACAAAAAGCGTAGACCTCGCTGTTGATTACTCACCAAACGAGGCCTTCGCATTGCCCTAAAAGTCAAATAAACAACAGGAAACCTACGCCGATATGACTAACCCTTGAAGAAGTACGAAGTACGGGTACCTTGTACTAATATGGGAATAAATGTCATACCCATAGGCATCTATTGCTCACTTTGATCTTGACTTTTAGTTGGAGGGTTGCGAAGTTCCGTTTGGTCAAATACAAAGCGTCAATAAACGCTATCAATATATATATAAAATCCCGCCTATATAAGAGACACCTCCCTCCGGCGTAGATTTCGAGTGCAAAATTACAAAAAAGATTTGACATATACAAATATGTAAATCATTTTTAAAAAAATTTATGTTCTTTGCCCCGAAAGAGAAATAAAAAAAAGACTGCGCTGGGCAGTCTGATTCGGATTCGTTTTCTTCCACATATTTTTTCCAAAATTGCTTTTTATTACGATTTGGAAAGTGAAATTCGCTTCAAAATTAGCACTTTGGGGGAAACATCTATTTTGCCAGGAAATTGAATCGTATCCGGCGGTGAGGTTTGGGTTGCTCAGTAGCCGGTTCTTCTGTTTCCGGCTCGCTATGACTGCCGGTCAGCGTGCCGTCCTTCGCTTCGGCTATATTCGAGATCTCCAACGCGTTGAAATTGTCCAGCGCTTTGATGTGCTCGAAGATGGCTTTAACGGTGTTGTATAAATCCTCGTCCTTGCTATAATCGGCTTTGCAGGCGAAATTGATGATGTTCCGCTCCACCAGATCCAAGGTCTGTGACTCGTGCTCCGGCGTATAGATAGCGATAGCGAAACCGCCCTGCGAACGCAGCAGTTTCATGCTGGGGATATCCGTCAGACCGTCGCCAAAATAAATCATGTGGTTGAACGGAATACGCCGGTCCTCCGCTGCCATATAGTTGTTGATTTCTTTGTTGTCGCTGATATTCTCCACTCCTTTGTTAATCATGTAGAGGATCTGCATTTTTGCGGTGAAGTCAATCGCAGCAGCCGGCCACATGGCGCGTCCGTCCGCATCGTACATGAAATGGCTGGCGTAAATATGCTTGAACTCATGGGCGATAGACGAACCTTCCACCATCTCCTGTAAACCCGATGAGTTGATGTAGTGCTCGATCTGCAACCCCATCTCTTCGCCTAACTTACGCGTCAGGGCGAACCATTCTTTCACACCCTTGAACAACGGAATACCGGCTCCGTATTGTTTAAAAGTCTGACGCGTGATAGGGCGCGGATGATTGGGGTTGTTGGATTTGTCAATCATCAGCTTCATGTAACTGAGCACCTCGGTGGCGTTCTGTGCCTTACCCAGAGCGTCATTCTCACGCCAGAACTCCGCCTTGTCAGTTACTCCAATCTCTTTGAGGAAATCGTATTCTTGCATGTTTCCGGGCGCCAATGTCCCGTCAAAATCGTAGATCATCGCTACGATAGGTTTTTGCTTTGTCATATTGTGTGTATTATCAAAATGGCATAGAGTGCCTTTTCGCCTACAAAATTACAATAAATTTCTGACATACACAAATAAATCTGCATTTTTACAAAAAGCAGAGCCTCGTTGCTGAGACTCTGTTAATTATATGTCATCCTTTTTCCAAAAGTAACCTTTGGATGGGGATGTTAATGATTTACCAGCCATTATCCAGAAGGACTTGTTTAAGAACCTGTTTATCCATGTTTGTTAAATGGTGTTTTATTTTCATTGAGTTTTTGTTAATTCGTATTTTATAAAACCGCTGCAAAGGTACTATTTTTTATGATATATACAAGAAAAATCGTTCTAAACTGCACAAAATCGGTAATTTTTTGTTATAAGTACTCAAATATGAGTAGTTATTTATAGCTGAATGTTGATGGCGAGAGGTGAACTATCGTTCCGTATCCGTCCCGTAAGCGAGTCGTAGGCGGCCATATAAAAAAACCGCCTGCGGTGGGCAAGCGGATTAAGAGGAAGAAGGCATGTTTTATTATGATTTCAGTAATCTTTTTAACCTGTCACGTAGCAATGATTTATAGGCATCTTTCTGCCCTTCGGCAATAAAAGAACGGTCGATGGTCTCTTCCCATTTCGGCAAACAGGAAGCAAAACGCGCCACGGTATGACGGATAAAATGTTCGGGAAGGTCAGCGCGTTTGGCTGCTTCTTCAAAATCACATAACCGGATATTGGATTTCTTTCCATTCAGCGTTAACGCCAGTTCCTCTCGATCCTTCGGATTAACCAAAGCCACATTCACCAGATCATAAGCAGGAGTAAAGACTTGCTGGCTTGCAGGCTTGTACAAGGAGAAGTTCTTCAAATGCATATCGTTGTTACCTGTCAGGAAACAAAAGATCAACAACTCGTAGAAATTCGTTAAGTCCAATTGGGGGATAGCGGAATACTGAGCGATCAGTTTGGCTACCTGTTCATAACTGCTTTTGTACTTGTCCTCCGTCTTTCGCTCTGCCAATTGGCACATATCTTCCATCAATATCTTCTCGCCCTTTGCGCTTCGGTCGAAACGACGGGTAATATACCCGAGACTACCATCTGCCAGACGGATGAGCGAATGTCGTGCAACGGACAATTTGGCGTCCTCTGCCAAGTGCATGGTCAAATCCTCCACTTCCGGCAAGCGTTCGTATAACTCTGTCTGCGGTTTGAAAACATATTGTCCCCATAATCCCACTATCGTCAGGCGTTTGCTGCCTTCGTGCTCGGTGAGATTAAGCGACAATTTAGCCTGCACACCGGTAAGGGTTGTCTGCGAACGAATGATCTCCGTTGCCAGTTGCTCCATGTCCGCTTGAGTATATTCCATAAGCGGCTGTTCTTTTATACCGAACATCTTCTTGGCGCAGGACGGATGAAAATCTATCTGCCCGGGCTCTAATCCCTTATAACAATATAGACATTTGCACATACGGATTATTCTTCTACGGGTTGCACACTAACAGCTCCTATACAATCTTTGCAGCAAAGCAGCAGTAATCCCATTCGGTCCAATTGGGAAATATCGCTATTACGCAATGCCACGTCCAGTAACCAACCTTCCGGTATCAAGCCATCGAAAAAAGGATGGAGGATATTACTGTCATATGGCTGTTCGCGCAGAGGTAAAGTCAAACTGACAGGTTCTGCATCAGCCTTTTCTAAATAGCGGCTATCATACGTAAACCGGTATCCCGTTTCTGTTTCTTCCAAACGCCCTGCCAAAAGGTCGCGGACATAGATGTTAGCTTTGCGCATGGTTCTTTGGTTGAGCGGTTAGACAATAGTTGAACAGGTTGAGCAACTGATTGACGGTATCCATACGGGCAGTTGTTTTGCCCTGCTCCAATTCGCGTATGAAAGCCAGACTTACTCCGGCTTTACGGGCCGCTTCCTCTTGCGTCAAGCCATATTGCTTTCGCAGAGCTTTGACGGTATTAGCAATTTCCGTTCTCATGATACTATATATTATAGTAGATAATCTTGCATTAACACACAACTATGCTTACGATAGTATATAAATTTGCATATTTCTACTTGATTTATATACCGTAGTAGTTAAAATTCGCTGCAAAGATACTGTTTTTTTTTGACACCCACAAATTTATTTTGCAAAAAATGCTAAAAATCCACAAATTTTAAGAGATTGCGCAGAATCGGAGGAGGATATTCAAAAGGGTAGCGATTATTGTTTCAGTTTTCGATATCAAAAGTCAATTGGCTTCTCCACATAAGCGAGTCGTGTGCGCAAGTAAAAAAATAACAATCAGCATAGAATGCCGAGCAATGGAAGAAGAAAGGAATTGGCCATAAAATATTAAAAAATTTTTCATTTACTTGCATATATCAGAAATTTTATGTAATTTTGGAGCGCAATTCCGAAATTGCATAAAAAAGCGCTCCCTATGAGTTGAGGGGAACGCTCTGTAGCAGCGTGGCCGCAAGGATTAACTGTGAGTCTGATTTTTACTCAGCGCTGCCAATCTTCCATGACTTATCATCCGGATTTTGCCAAGTCGCTGCAGCGTTTACCGGAATGGACGAGTACTCCCATCAAACGTCGTGCTGTGGTTTATGGCGGGGACTTCGAGAATACAGCCGGCGATATATGGCTACTGAAATACGATCATATAGAGCAGTTATTTAAATAACGCACGAGCCACTCGATGTTAATGGCGAGAGGTGAGCTATCGTTCCGTATCCGTACGGTAAGCGAGTCGTGTGCGGCAAGTAAAACAAATTATTAATCATCTACAGAGTAATCCGTTGGGATGACAAACATTTCGGCAGGAGGTTTCACCGGAATATTTCGAATATTTGTAGTCGGTCTTGTGCCGCTCTTGTGTCGGTCATCTATCGGTGAGGTGAATTGTTCTGATTGTACTATTCTTGGGCTCTTCTCAGGACTTCTCGGTCGGCTTAGGCTCCCCGCCTGCCTTCCCTTTTCGAAGCCAAAAGTCAATTGGCTTCTCCATCCCGTGATGGTCTTGTTCTTATCCTCACATTCGTTCGGAACGATTATTACTTATCCTCACATTCGTTCGGAACGATTATTACTTATCCTCACATTCGCTCGGAACGATTAGTACTAATCAGTTCATTCGACCTATTACCAAAAAACGAAAAAGCGGTGAACCGCTTTGGATTACCGCTTGGAATATATCAAAAAGGTTATTGTTGTGTAACCTTTTGGGACGATTTTAGATGGAGGGAGTAATAAACACTCGCCAGGATCCATCGGTTGCGCCTCGTTCGATATAATGTTTATCAACTAATTGATTGACGAGTTTCTTGACAGCCGACATATTAATGCCCATTTTACGTTGCATCTCTTCCAATGTCAGAACAGGCTCTGTCATCATAAGCATCAATAAATTGGCATAGTTTTCTGTACGGAACTCTATTCGTTCGCCGTCATACCACCAGAGATTCTTGTCGTGTTCTGTCAGGAAGCATACATCCGTATATACCTCATGCGCCACAAGACTCTTGAAGTACTGCAAAAAAGGGCGAATGGCTGTCAAAGTGGCATGAGCACCTTTGCTGGGAACGGAGCCTACAATCTGGTCTGCGGCATGCAATGCTTCCAGATAATCGCTCTTTAAACGGCTGCGTACAACGATCATCGGATAGTCATGCTTAGTCAAAATATAATTGACAAGGAGCCGTGCTATACGTCCGTTTCCATCCTCAAATGGGTGAATCCTTATATAGCGATAATGGAACAATGCCGCCAATTCAACGGGCGAGAGTTTGCCTTCTTGTTCAGCCTTGTTGTACCAATCCACCAAATCCGTCATCAATGCCGGCGTCTCTTCCGGAGAAGCGTACTCAAAGCGGTCACCATAGCGGGTAATCACCGAGTTTGGACGTGTCTTGTATTGACCGGCATGGATGGTATAACTCGTTTGGACACCTCCAGGCAAGTTACGATAGACTGTATAGTCCTCACGTAAGAGCGTTTGATGCAATGTGCGAATGAAATTCTGAGTCAGCGGAGTAGTTTTCACAAGTGACTCTTCTGTCATCATACGCAAAGTGACGTTACTTGCGGTCATGTCTTGCACGTCTTTCACATTTGCTTCTCCAATGACTTTCCCGAAAAGCAACAATATCTCCGTCTGACCATATGTAAGTGTGTTTCCCTCAATATGGTTGCTGTTGTAGTTGAAGTCAATGGTAAAACGGCGGCTTAACTTCGCTTTGTCATCTTCCGAAAGAGGTTGTAGTTGCTGCCATGCCTCCATTGCTTTTTCTAAAGTAAGGTACCTCATTTTCCTATAAATTTAATAAATGTTTCATAAAAGGTGGCTATTGAGCCACCATTTCAGCCACAAAAGTACTGCTTTTTTTTGACATGTGCAAGTTTTTGGTGCAAAAAAGGTGGTATTTTTTCTCCTTTTAATGTATTTTAGCACTTTTTGCGGTAATCCATTACGTCAAAGATCACATTTTATCACAAGCAGGTACAAAAAAATACTGCTTATGCTTTTATGTGAACGGGTGTCTGGCATAACCCAACGAATAAAAAAGCAAAAGCAGTACATACCGAAGTATGCACTGACGATTACAATCTTATTCGTTAGTAAATTCAAGCTGCCAGACTTAATTCACAATGATTGATTCGTCAGTAAATAATATGTATGGTTCGCGTGCGCGAAGGCGAGCAACGCTTGCGCGAAAGGATCAGCCGCTGCTAATCGGTTGCAAAGATACTACAAAAAAATGAAATACGCAAAACTTTTGTCATATTTTTCGCAATTTTTGTTATTCTTTGCCATACATATCCGGTATGTACTGCTTAAGATTGCTTATTTCTTTTTCTTGGAATCGGCTGCTTGCTTGGCTTGTTTGGCAGCCTGCTTAGCCAACTTCTTCTCTACGTTGTTCACTTTGCGTGTTTTTTTGCGCACAAACTTGTCAATCGATTTCTTCGGGTTCTTGGCTTTCAAGTTGTACTGGGAAAGAACGTCTATTTTCTCGCGCACCGCAGCAATCTCTTCGGCTGTATGCAGGTAATCGATGTTGGAATCGATTTCATCCATGAACGCATTGACAATCCGATTCCGCTCGCCTCGTTTCATCGTTTCAAGAGAACCGCTTAGGAGCACATCTGCTTTCTTCATGTCCAGAATCGGATTGACGAAATTAGCGGTGGGATTGACTAATCCCTCACGGTTCTTCATGTCGAGCACATAGAAAATTCCGGCTCCGTGCACCAGCACAGCATTGCCACCTTCCTTGTCCGCCTGTTTGACGGCCTGCTGCAGAAAGCGCTTGTTCATTTTCTTGACACGAATGCTCTGGAAGGGCAACAGACAGAACGGCCGGTAGGTGTTGGCGGAGATGATGGCATACTCGCCGGGGATGTCCTTCTCGTTGAAAAAGATCCACACATTCGCTTTGACAGCAAGGTCCTCCGGACTCTGCATCCGGTTGTTGTAGTGGTTGTACATCACATCCAACGGATAAACGGAGTGCGCACAGCCGGCAAACAGCATAGCTGCAGCACATACTAAAGATAAATACAAATACCTCATAATAATAGATTGTTAAAGAGTTAATAATAAAAACAGCGGGATCCTATTGGGAATCCCGCTGCAAAGGTACTGCTTTTTTCTGATATACGAGAAGTTCTTATTACTTCTTGTTATTTCACATTAGTTCATATCAAGAAGTAAACGATTATTACTTATTAACCTGTTGGCGGAATTAAAAAAAGTGTTCTTTGATTAAATTTTTTAACAAAAAAAGTTGCACAATTCGCTGATTTTTAGTAACTTTGTAGTGCC
>ONPG01000036.1 GCA_900319645.1 uncultured Bacteroidales bacterium | reverse complement strand
CAAAATCAGCGCATTAACTATCCTACAATATATTAACTTTATTAATAACAAACCGATTGGGCAAATTAAACATGCGCTACTTTAATTCCGCCAACGGGTTACTTATTACTTCTTGTTATTTCACGTTAGTTCATATCAAGAAGTAAACGATTATTTTTTTTACTTACAACAACTTGATAGACTGGAGGCCGCCGTTATTGCCAGCTATGTACGAGACGGAGGGATGTCCCGTCAGTACAAGATGGTCAATATACAACGGTTGACCTGTCAGAAAGAAGGTCGAGATAAATGTGTCTCCTGCACTCAGTTTGGAGTTGTGCGACTCCACAACCTCAAAACGCATATCTCCCAGATAGCGGAATACGCATCTGCGGTTGGGCAACCAGGTCACTTCGATGGACTGACCAGGCAGCAGATCCTGCGTGTGGATGCCGTCGGCGATGAACGGATGGCTGCTGCCGTGCTCCTCGGAGCGCAGACGAGCGGTGTAGTCATCCCAATCGCGCGAACCGACGAAACGGGAAAGGATGTTCAACGTGGAGCGGCGTGTGTTGTTGGCTCCTTCAATATATCCCCACAGCCGCTCCAACGTGCTGAGGGCGATATTCTCGTGCAGTCGCAACCAGACTTGCGCAATGAGGGTTTCGAAATCAGCAGGAGTAGCCGGGCGCATTCCTAAACGCGCTTCTACGTCCTTGCGGAGCTGGATAACTTCGGGTGCATTTTTGTTCATAGTGATTAAGGGCACTTCTAAAATTTTGAAATCCGCTGCAAAGGTACTGCTTTTTTTTGATATACGAGAAGTTCTTATTACTTCTTATTATTTCACGTTAGTTCATATCAAGAAGTAAACGATTATTACTTATTACTTCTTGTTACTTCACGTTAGTTCATATCAAGAAGTAAATGATTATTACTTGTTTATTCCGGAGGTAATGCTTGATAGAGTGAGTCGTACAAAGGGCTGCGTGTATGCAGATATATGGCGAAATATGCATCCCTGAATTTTTCCTTCAGGTAGGGATCTTTGATGGAGAGTAATGCCTTGTCAAACTCTTCGTCTGCGCTCTCGCTGTTTCTCATTTCTAATTCCCACTGCGTTCTGATTTCTCCTTTCTTAACGGCCTCACGCATGGCTGTATAGCGTCTTTGATGAACACGTATGGCTTTCTCGCGCATCTGCTCCTCCGGTGTAGGTCTGTTGCTTTTCTCCACCAGCGAGTCCACGACACGGTTGAGCGAGTCAACCACATATTGACGCATTTCGTTCTGGCGGCGGAGAGAATCAATATTGGCAGACAGAAATTGTTCCTGCTCGCTGTGTTTCTGCTCTGATTGCCGGTAGTCGTTATATACACCCCAATATACGCTCCAAGTGGCTGCCAGCAGAATGGCAATCAGTAAGACAGACAAAGGTAGTTTGGTTCGGATGGTATCTGCTCTTTTTATCGCTCGTGCGACAGCGGGACATGAGGCATAACGGCGCGCCGGCTCTATCTGTGTGCAACGGCGGACTATCGATTGATAGCGATGCGGGAAAAGAAGAGCGATGATTTTTCCCACGGCATAGATATCCGCGCGGTTGTCAATAGGCTTACCGGCTAATTGTTCCGGAGCAATATAGGACAGCGAGCCGGCAGGCTGTTTGAAAGTTACATAATCATCCGTATCGGACACTCCGAAATCGATCAGTTTGACTGTAGAGCCGTTACGGGTAATGAGGATATTAGATGGCTTGATATCCCGATGGATGATTTGCCGCTCATGCAGACACGAAAGAGCATCAAGGAGTTGCTCTATGACGCGGCGACGGATAGCAGCAGGCGGATTCGTCTCCAGAAACTGATCCAGCGTAATACCATCAATAAACTCCATCCGGATATACCAGCCGATGGAGTCTATGTGCCCGAAATCAAGCAGCCGGACGATATTCGGATGATCCACTCCGACTCCGATAGTAAACTCCTTGCGGAGCATTTCTATATGCGGAGTGGATTCGCGGTAAGGCTCCGCCAGCGCTTTCAATACGTACTTGCGCCCGAAACGTGTAGCCACATAGAGCGCATTGTGGCCCTCGGAATAGAGTAATTCCGGTTCAGACCAAACATCAGAGAAATCCGCCGAAAGGGGCGAGACAATAAATGAAGATTCTTCCATAGCCAGACTTATTTGTGCTTGCAAAGGTAGTACTTTTTTCTGAATTACGCAAATAAATCTCTCTTTTTCTCTACAGACACAAAAAATCTGCACTTAATAGAAACAAAAAGCAGAGCCTCGTTTCCGAAACTCTGCCTATATAAATCGTGTATTTTTGCCAAAAGTAACCTTTTATCGGCAAAATTTTACTCGTTATCGTCCCGTATCTCTCCCGTAGACGAGTCGTGCATCTGGATGCTATTCCATCTTCACGGCTTTAGACAACTAAGAGGAACTACATATATGCCATCTTTACGTTGATAAGCAAACTGCCCAACGGCTGTCAATACTATCTTGAATGAAGGTGCATACATTTTATCTGTATTGATTTTTTGCTCTAATAGCAGCAAGTTCTTCGCACCCTCGTTAATCAAACTTTCACCTCCCAACTTAATCTCCACCAAGCCATAGTGTCCATTGCGCAAATGAATAACGGCGTCGCACTCCAGATTATTGCTGTCGCGATAATGAAATACTTGTCCATCATTTGCTTCAGCATACACGCGCAAATCGCGAACAGCCATCGTCTCAAAAAACAAGCCGAGCGTATTCAAATCCTTCATCAAATCAGCAGGTCCGATACCTAATGCAGCCGTAGCCATACTGGGATCAGTAAAATACCTTGTATCTGCAGTCCGGATGGCAGCTTTACTACGCAAATTGGGATTCCAAGCCTCCATGTCCTCAATCACAAAAAGTTTCTTTAGCGCTTTGATATAGGAAGCTACGGTTGCGTCACTCATCATGTGTTTCTCATTATTGCTGATATCTGCTACTATAGTTCCGTAAGATGCTTGTGAACCTTGATTGCGCGCATAACTGCGCAGCAATCGACGTGTATTATCTTCACTACGGTTAGTGTCATCAACATCCGATATGTCTTGCTTGGCAATTGCGTCAATATAATTGTATGATTGCTTGAGCGCAGCCCGCTCAGACTTGTCCAATGCTTTCGGCCATCCGCCTCTACACACCAAAAAGCAAACATCCTCCAAACTTAACTCATGTGCAGACTCTGCTTGCAAAGGAGATCTGAATAGTTCGGCTACCGATACGGAACCATTACTATCTCCGGACTCCCAGAGACTCATCGGGCGCATCTTTACCCAACCTACACGCCCTGTTCCGGTATGACTAATCTTGTCCTTGGACACAGGTTTAGCACTCCCCGTCAGGATAAACATACCATCTTTATTACTTCTGTCCACTACAAAACGGCAGGCATCCCATAGTTGTGGATATTTCTGCCACTCATCAAGTAGCCTTGGAGTATCGCCTTCCAATAGTTTTTGTGTCTGCATCTCCGCCATTTGGTTGTATAATTGCTGATTGACCGGGTCATCCAAGAAGATAACACTATGCGCTTGTTGCAAAGCCGTAGTTGTTTTACCACACCACTTAGCACCTTCTACAAGTACGTATCCTGCCGCTTCCAGTTGCAATTCCAACAATTCATCTGCTACACGTTTCCTATATACAAATTCCCCTTCCATTTTTGTTAGTATTTTAAATCCGCTGCAAAGGTAGTAAAAATAAATGAAATATGCAAATATTTTTGAAAATTTTTAGCCGTTTGAGGATTTTTTATTTAGCCGTTTGTGGAAAAATCATTTGGTTATTTGTGGATTTTTGAAATGGTTTGCAGATCATTGCTTCACCGCCCAAAGGGAGGGGATGTAGGGGTCTTTGACCGATCCTTTCTGCGCATCATTGACAAAAGAGAAACCATCCTGGTCGATGAAGATATTTTTGTACACCGCGCTGTAATAGTGCAGTTGGATTGTTTCCGCTTGGGTAGGCGCGCAGATATAGAGGAAGAAGAATCCCGTAGCCGAATCAGGTTGGGCGATGCCGAGGCACTCCCCGCCTGCAAATGCAGCAAGGAGCGCCTCTTTATCCGTGGCTATCTGGTCATACATCTCCTGGTTATTCAGATTTTCCACTTTGACAACCGCCGTCATGGAGGAGGTCATATCATAATCCGCTACGGCTGTCCACTCGGGTTTGGGCAGATTGCCTGCGATGGGTTCGTACTCAGCCGGATCGTCCGGGTCATTCTGACCGTTTTTGCAAGCAACCAACACGCCAAGGACGAAAGCTATATTAGCGTGTTTTTTTACCTGTAACATCATATTTTTCATTGTTTCGAATAATTATTACGTGGTTGTTTTCAATTATCTTATACGGACGGCTCTCTTCCGCCGGACGGAGGAGTACCGGTGCTTTCATCGTGCCGTGGTGAGTATCCGGAGTATAGAATAACCCCTCTCCGGCTCTCCCCTCAAGGGAGAGAGGAGTGCTGTCCTCGGTCACGAAGCGAAGCGGAGCACCGACAGCATCGGAGAGGATGGTGAGGAAATAGAGGGAAGAAGACCCTGCCAACTCCCCTGAAAGGGAGAGAGGTTCGGCTACTGCGGCAAGCTCGTCTCCGACATAGACAAGGATTTTCTCATTTTCATATTTGCTCATTTCCTCATGGACTATTGTCGCAATCATCGTCATATTGCTCGAAGCCTTCGGGTTGCTGAATGCTGACTGCTGATCGCTGACAGCCTTCACCCGCTTCGGCGCACTTGCCGCAGCGTTCTTCACGAACTTCATCGTGACGGAGCCTGTTCCGTTGCGACGGAGTAGGTAGCCCTGGCCGGGACGCAGCGTCTGCAGCGAGCCTTCCCACTTGCCGTTCTCGGTGAAGACAGCGAACTGCGTACGCGACTTGATGATGTCGCCCACGGTAGCCTTGTCGTAGTAGTCGGCGAGTGCGTCACGGACGGACATCGGCTCACTGAGCAGGTAGGCGATGCCGTTCCAACCCTTGCGTATGGTGAGCGTACGCTCGTCAGCAGTGAGCGCCTTGCCCTCAATAGTGGTGGTGAGCGCCTGCTGGGTGCTGATCATGTAAACGCTCTTGTAGTTGGTGGTATTGAGGCTACCCTTCCACATCGCACCCTCCGGGGTGAGGACAAGTTCGGCAAAGGACTGCGTGGCCGGTGACTTGATCAGGTCGCCCTCGCTGAATCCGGACTCCATCGGGAAGAGGTCATTGACCGTGGTATTGGTAGGACGCAGGTACCACGATACCCAGTTCCAGCCTTCAAGCAGCGAGAGTTGCTGTACCTCACCGGCAGTGGTTGACAGGCGTATAGGCTCGTCAGGCGAAATGCCGCTCATGCCGTTGGTAACGAACGCCTGGCGCTTGGACGGGCTGAGGTTGTATATCCTGCCTGTGGACTTCTGCCAGAGCTTGAAGCTCAGCAGCTTGCCGTTTATGTCGTTGTTGCCGTAGATGGTCAGATAGACGTAGCTGGTGTTTGTCTGACTGGCAAAGGTGTTGTTAGCCAGACCTACCAGTTCACCCTCGCAGAACACAGCCACCTGATCCAGCTCGTCGCTGTCGTAGTAGCTTGCGCCGTACTCGTTCTCGATAAAGACTTGTCCGCGCATCGTCATCGTATTCGGGTACAGATTCCGGTCAATCATGCCGTCTTCCCACGGGCAGCGTGCCTCGACGATGTATTCGATATACACCGGTTCGCTTAGGCCGTTCTCGTCGGTCAGATAGACGATGTCGGTATAGTTGCCCACCGGCATCTCATAATCCGGGCAGAAATGTATAGGCTTCTGCTCCAGAGGATCGATGGAGCCGTACTCGGGTTCGGCAGTCAGCCATTCGGGCAGGGACTCTATCTTGAACTGATGGCGCTTGCCGGTGGTGTTGATCATGATGTCCTGGTAGCAGTACTTCGTGCCGGGTTCATTGTCCATGTCGCCGTACCAAGCGAAGTACTCCTGCGTATTCAGATCCCAGCGCAGCGGGCAGCGGTCAACGAATGCCACCCACGATGCGGGTGACGGCATTGGGTTGCCGTGCAGGTCCTCCACGTCACGCACGGTGATGTAGATGGTCTGCTTGTTGATCTCGCCGTCCAGCATCTTCAGGTTGATGAGCAGCTCCTCCTGGTTGAAGGTCCAGCCGAAATTGAGCTTACCGAGCAGCCCCTTGTCGCTGGTGGGAGCGAAGTCACTCTTGTCGGCCAATTCATTTACCATTTTTCCATTTACCATTTTCTCATTTATGAGCGGCACGACTTTCTCGACCTCATTTCCGTTCGGGTCCCGGAAGACGCGTTGGTCGTTGACAGAGAATACCTGCTCGAGCACGCCGTTGGCGTTCTGCTTCTGCTGCTCGAAGGGCAGATATGCCATCAGACCCATCTCGTCGCCTACGGGCGAAGCGTTGTAGAACTCCTGCACCATAGCTGTGGGCAGCGACTGCTCGAAGATAGCAAACTCATCAATATTACCCTTGAAACCTTCGCCACCGAGATACATCGCGCCGCTGATGGCAGAGAACTTCTTGGCAGCTATGGTGTTGGTCAGCTTGCCATCCACAAACACGGATGCGGTGTTGTACGAGCGGCTGAGTGTGAGGGCGAAGTGGTGCCACTCGCCGTCGGCGTACTTGCCGGCCGTCCATTGGTTATCACCGGAGTGCAGCACGAGTTTGCCGTCCTCTACAGCCAGCAAGGTACCCTTGACGATGCTGTCGGTGTTTGTCCACGCGGCGCTGAACAGCGGTGCGTCGGCGGCTTTGGTCTTGAACCAGAACATCAGTGTCTCGTCGTAGTTCTCGGATCGCCCGAGCAGATCGGCGGCGAGCTGTACATGCTCGTTTTCGAGCTTGAGCGATATGCCCTTCTGCAGTTTCCAGGTCGTGTTGCTCAGGTGTAGCGTTGCGCCGTTGGCCTTGTCGCTCATCACGTCGCCCTTACCTTCGTTCATGCGGTAGTACGCGAGCAGTTCGCGTTCGTAACCGGTGAGGTAGTGGGCATTGGTAGCGGCTATATCGTCCGGCTCCAGCGCCTTGGTCCATACGCGTGCCTCGAGCATATCGCCCGTATAGCCGTGACCGAACACGAGCGGCGAGGATACGTTGAACTCCGTCTCGTCGGGCAGTGCGTCTGCTGAGGGGTCGGTGAGCTCGTCGGTGGCGGCAAAGAACCGAACGGTCTTGGTCTGATGGTCGAAGGTCATGATCACTCGCGTGAACTCGAGCATCGGTGAAGCCAGTGGCAGCGAGGTGACGCGTTCCTTGCCCGCTTGTGCATACAGGCGGTTGTCGGCGGTCTTGCCGAACAGGAAGTCTATGCCCTCCATGATGGAGTACTCAAAGAACTTCTCCTCCTCATTCGGGTTAGTCGGCCGCACGAGCATGTCGAGCGAGAACGACTTGCCGGTGAGCGAGCGGGTGATCTCCGTCATGGCGTAGGAGTCCACCGTGCCGTTGAAGTGGATAGCCGTTCCGGCTGTGATGCCTGTCTCGTTGGTTACACCCTTGAGTTGGAAGTTGTTGTCCTCATCGAGATAGTTGCCGGCTATCGGCTCCGAGAAACGGAGCTTGAGGTTATCGCCTATGCCGAGGATGGCATTAGCAGGCTCAGGTTCGCCGAACAGTACAGGCGGACGCGTATCTTTCACGCCGCTGATGACGGGCGAAGCCTTGGAGACAAAGCCCGAACCGTAGCGGCAGAACGATACTGCGCGCAGGTCATACTCCTGCTCCATCGGATCACGCTCGCCGTAGAAGCGGAACGGAGTGATCTTGCCGTTCTCGATCATCGCCTTGTTGCCCGTAGCCAGGTTGTACAGGCTGTCGTCGGCGTAGAACGAGCACTGGTTCACCCACATCTCGTCACTTTCCTTGCTTAGCTTGTACTGGAACTCGATATGGTCGAAGTTCTTATGGTGGATATTGAAGCCCGAGATTTCAACAGGCAGATAGTAGCCCTCCAAGTCGCGCTGCGACAGGGTGTTCATCACCCAGTTCTGTCTCGGCGAGGTTATCTCCACAGGGCTGGCCTCCGGCTGGAAGTGCACGCTGAAGTTCAGGAACGAATAGGTCTTGACGCAGTCGCCCACACTGAAATACAGCGTCAGGTTTTCATAGTCATCCACCTCACCGCGCTCAACCTCGAGCACCTGCGTAGCTACCTGTCCGGGCAAGAGGAAGTAACTCAGTCCCTGTACGAGCGGTGCGCCGTTGACATATACCTTCGCGCCGTGCGGGTTGCTGTCGGTGGTGAGTGAGAGCGAGAAGGATGTACCCGTTGCGGCAAAGCCGTACTGTACCTGACCGGCGTTCTTGAGCTCTATATGGAATACGGCACGCTGGTTGGCAGGTACGTTGCTTACCTCGTAGCGGTCGATGCTGATCTCCGGCACAGCAATAGCCATCGTACCGTTGTTGATCACCGTTCCTTTGTTGTAGAACTTCGTCTTCTCCTCCTTCTCATGGACACAGTAGGTTGCACCCGCCTCGGTAAAGAACACGTACGAGCCGAAGAGTATATCATCGTTATTTCCCTGCCCAACATTGTCGCGGATGTCTTTGGTATCGCTCATCCACAGGCTGTCCATCTCAGCACGATAGACGCTCACGGTGATGTCACCCTGGTCATCGGGCACGAGGGTGAAACCGCAGGACTTCTTGTTGGTCTTGTCGGTGTTCATGCGGGCGTTCGATTCGTAATCCAGTACGGGTGAGTAGTTCATCGTGAACTTGTACGTATTCGTCACCGTACCAATCTCCGTCAAGCTCTTTTGATCGGTCTTTGCTTCGTCGTTGAAGAAGCCCTTCAGCGCTTCGGCTGCAGACTTGCCGAACGTCTCGGCATTGTCGCCAAAGAACTGGGCGAGATCACCCAGGCTGTTGGCAAGTTTTTCAGCCACCTGCACGCCGGCACTTTGCATATCGTACATAACGAGGTCGCCACCTTGCGGCAACTCATTGTAGTTGGCAGTAGCGTTATAACTGTCGGTGTGTGACAGGGTGTTACCGAACGATACGCTGTACGTGCCGACATACTGACCTGACTGACGGGCTATGATCTTCTCCCGCTCGTTCTGAATGACGATGGTCATCCATTTGAGGATGATATTGTTCAGCGCAGCCACCTTGTCGGCATACGCGCCGTTGCTACCCTCAGGCAGGAACATACGGTACGAACTGCGTGCCACCGTGTCTTGCAGATGAGCGGCAGCCGTGGAGTCGATGTACCAATAGACAGGTTCACCCGTAGCATTCGCCTGCGCCTGTGCTGCGGTAGAATCGGGGAAGGTCATCAGCAAGTTCTGACGCTGAAGCGCTAACTGCGGGATAACGGTCTCGAGGATGTAGTACTGCGAGTAAGCGAAAGTGTTCGATACGGTACTACCCATCACCACTTTCTCACCCGTCACGAGGTAGTAGGGCTTGCCGTCAGCACCTATGCCGCTCGCATGCACATGCATCGTTCCCGCCTCGATAGCCGGACGGCGGGCTTGATACAAGGTGTCGTCGATCACTGTCAGTGACTTGGCTTTACCGGTCAGCTGACTGATGGTAGCACCCAGGAAGACATCGGCGTTCGAACCGATACCTGTCTTGTTCTTTTTCGTGGAAGTGCTGATCTTCTCGTTCGTAGTGAACGAGTACGAATATTTGTATCCCCACGACCACTCATGCGTGATAGGTATAGTGAACGACAGTTGCTTGCTCGAATTGAACGTTGAACCGGTATAACTGCCGGCTCCGGAAGGGGCAGTCACAATACCCACATCGTTCGATACGTTCAATCCCCACTTCGGTGTGAGTTTCAAGCCGGCTTCCCAGTTGTAGCTCTCGTTGTAGGAGTAGCTGTAGGTTGTTCCGCTCTCCACCCACGCCGAACTGCCGTTTCCACCCGGATCACGGATGATATCCAGCAGAGTGATGTCGGCTTCGGTGGCGGTCAGTTCGTTGCCTTGCACGATGTCACCTGCCACGTAGCCGCGGAAGGCATCGGTCTCTACGGTGTTGCCTTCCTGCTCCAGCGCCAGACTGACGGTTGCCAGGGCATCCTCGCCATAGGTCTGCGTCTGGATATAATCCACAGTCAGCCATATATTGCGGTTCTTACCTTGGCGGTTCAGCTCGTAGGTGGTGTGGCTGGTGGAGTTATGCATGCCGTTGCGTACGGTCACCTTGCCGCTGCGCAGCGGTACGCGGTCCAGGCGCT
Source organism: uncultured Bacteroidales bacterium (assembly GCA_900319645.1). GTDB lineage: Bacteria > Bacteroidota > Bacteroidia > Bacteroidales > Paludibacteraceae > Colicola. The sequence goes on along the minus strand of ONPG01000036.1, from coordinate 4,610 downwards.
GCGTGGGGTCGTTGTTGTAGTAGTAGTCCTCGTACGCCTGCGCCTCAAACTGATAACGGCGGTTGTAGTAGAACACCGGATATCCCATCGTGTAACGGATCGTGCCGTCCTCCTGCTTGGTGTAGAGGTTGACTTTCTCCTTGATGGTCGGATTCAGGCTGCCGGCGTTCATCGTCGGTTCGCCGTAGCCGTCTTGCTCCAGTCCGTACAGCAGTTGCTTGAGGTGTACCTGCACCGGCGTGCGGTAGATGCGGTCATAGACAGCATTGTAATGTACGCTGTCCGTTCCAATGATCGAATCGGTGCTCGTCAGCGGAGCGTTCGTCAGGTTGAAGGTCTCGCTGCCTGCGCCCGAGGCAAACAGCGTGGAGTAACCTTGCGCCGAGGCCTGTACAACCTTGTACTTAACAGGGAACAGATCCACCTCAAACTCACCCGTCGCCGGATCGGGATGGATAGTGATGCGTTTTTTCTCCAGCAAGGTGTTTGTTGTGCCCACTACGCGGTAGGGCTCAAACTCGTTGCCAAGTTGATATACCTTGTGCTCCACCTGCTGCATCATCGTGTCGCGGCTCAGGTCATCCGGGTCGTGCACGAAGTGCGCTATGTTGTCGCCCTCGAGCTGCAGCACGAGTTGCAGGTCATCGCCGAGGTTGTTCGTACCGAGGCCGAAGGCTTCGGGCAGGTCGCGCTGGTCGATACCGCCGGCTACACGGCCGACGAGGCGCACCTTGGTCTGGTCGTAGAACCGTACGCCGTCCAGCGGCTTGGTCAGGGCAAACGTGTCTGTCCCTTCCTCTACGTGCAAGATTCCTTCGCCCTCAAACACGTGTCCCGGCTTGAAGATATGCAGTGTGTAGGGCTGACCCTTGCTCAGCGTCAGCTCGAAATTACCGTCCGTACCCGTCATCAAAGGTACGCCGTTGCGCAGCACCGTGTCGCCGTTGAGCGTGAACATCGCCCCGGCTACGGGGATGGTAGAGAGTTTGTACAACGCGCGTCCTGTCAGGCGGACGGTGGAGGTATTGATGAAGTCGATGTCCGAGGCTACAGCATGATCCGCCGACAGCGTCACGCTGGCGCTCTGGGCACTCGTATAATTATAACTGAATTGCGCGTACGTGTGCGCAGGCACTATAGCGAACTGCGTACTGCTGCTGATGTCGTAGGTCAGGCTGTCAAACAAGAACGTACCGTCGGCGCCTGTTACGGCTGACTTGACGGTCTCGCCGTCCGGTCCTTGCAACACGACTTTCACACCTGTCATGCCGCTGTTGTCCGGCATAAGGATCGTACCGGCTATCTCGCCGTAGGGCGAACGCCAGCCTTCGGTTGTAGCGCTGTTCGCGGAAGACTTGCCGTTGCAGTTGTACAGCGCGGTGATGACATACTCATAGTGCTGATTCGGCACAGCTGTTTCGTCAAAATACGAGTTGTCCGTACCTGTATAAATCGTATCCGCGGCAGCGTCACTGTTCACCGCCAGACGCGAGAGCACATACTCATCCACGGCCACCGACGACGGCACCCAACTTAGCGTCACGCCGCGTTTCTGCTCTCCGACGGCTGCTCCCTGACTCGCTGTGAACGAGGTGATGGTTGCCGCCTCGTCGTAGTACAGACTCGGACCGTGAATGGCTACCGGTTGCAGATAGACGGAATCAAATACACGCAGGTCGCTGCCCGACTGATCGATGCGCACCGAATAGTTGATATGCGCGCAAGCGGTGTTCGCTACGTCCGTATAGTGCGCTATCCATGAGCCGTCCGGCTGGCGGACTATACTGTCCTGCGGAATAATCGTCTCGCTGGTATAGCCCGTTTCCTCAATCGTACGCCTGAGCACCAGACGGGCAGTGCGATCCCACATACAGCGATTATTGCCCCAAGTGATATATTTTGCCTGTATTTGGGAAAAGAGACTGTCGGTTATTGTTTCCTGCTGTTGCTCTATGTACGGATCCTTTCCCATCGAGCATCCGACACCGGGCGGCATAAGGAAATCTCTTTGGGTAACATAAACGGAGCAGTCACCGTACATTAGATATGAATAGGAACTCAGTTCATAACTTCCTTGATAAATCTTAATCTCAATGCTACTGCCTTTCGGGAACTTTTCCGACCCGTCAGCCACCTCCGACCAGTCCCGCTGTACAAGTTTATCGGCAGATATGACTCTATACTTGGCACTGTACATATATTGAGCGTGTGAAGCATATAAAGTAAGCGTTATGGAATCTTCCGGATTCGGTTCCAACCAATTCACCTCATACGTCAACTGGCATTTCTCTCTGTTCGGGAGAATAGCCTCCGGAACTTCTGCATTGTCAATATGGATATTGAAATGCACCTTGCGGTTGGTCTCGTATTCGTCGTCAAGCGTATAATCCGCCTGTACGCTATCCAGCGGGGCAAGGTAGTTGTGCTTTTCCATCGTTGCCTTTTGCGAGAAGTTCTCCACCCACCCCCATATAGCCGACGAGGCGCGCCGCACGCGGTAGTAAACAGGGATAGAAGGTCTGAGCCCGTTGGTGGTCACTTTGGCATTCAGACTTGCGTACGCCTCGCCATCTTCATCGTATAGGATATAATTATCATTTGACATCGAGAATTTATTATACTCGTCGTCCGCCATCTGTATATCTGCATTCCCCGTCCACATATCGCGGCTGTCGTCCACGTACCGATAGGTATGTGCCGTGTCGTGTTTGATCATCGGTATAACCGCCAGTTGCTTGGCATCGGAGAAGTCCGGCTTAAACGCGCGCTGCACCTCAAAGTAGTCGCCGCTCACCAAGTCTATCAAGTTCGGGTTCTTGACGTGCCACTCCAGCATGTTTTTGCCGGTGAAGGTGCCGGTAGCATCCTTCTCTTCCGTCACGCTGAAATCATACAGGCGGTGGTAGGGCAGAATATCCACTTTGTTCGTTACCTGCGTACTGAGTTGAACCGGGCTCTTGGAGCGATAGATATTAAAGTAGGCAAACACACCTTTTTGTACTGTATCGTTGGTGGGCACGATGATGTTTCCCGAGCGCTCGGTGGTCTTGGTAAACTCATACGGCGCCAATGAGGTGCTGTATGAGATAGGGTCGTAGAATACGGAATACTGTATAGCCGCGCTGCCGTAGCCGGTAAAGCCTTGCTCGTTTACGGCGTGGATGTACGGCTCAAACAGCTGCGGCTCAACCACATTGCTCTTACCTTGCAAGCCCGTAGCCAGTGTCCAGTTCTTTTCGTAATTGACGTTACCTGTATAACGCATACTGATAAATACCTTCGTACCGATATCGAAGGTCTTTTTGTCCAACGATTCGGGTATATACCAATCCACCTCCAGCCATGTGACATAGTCACCGTCGTTACCCGACTCCTTTTTTTTGGTCACGTTGTAGGGGTGCTCGGCATTGTCCGAGGGTACTCCCTTACGCTGTCCGTCGCTGCAGTTCGTTATCTCCAGCACGCCGCGACCGGCATAGCCTTTCACCCACGCACGGCCGTAAGCGACATCATCATCCGCACTCGGACCGTCGTAGTTATGCTCACTGCCGTAGCCGAAGATAGTGTACCACTCGCCGTCCAATACGTAATACACACGCGACTCGCCCTGGCCGTTCATCGACACGTAGTAGTCGTTCGTACCGCGCGAATAGACCGGCAGCTTGAAGTGCACCTTATCCTCACCCGTGATCATCGCTGAGTAGTGGTCGGAGTTCTCCAGGTAGTCGTTGCCGTAGCCGTACGCCGCCCGGGGAGATAATAGTAGCAGGAACAAAACCTGCAACAATACAATTTGCTTTTTCATATATTCATTATTTATTGATTAGGATCAGGGATTTATTTGGTTGTATAAATTGGTTTTTGAGTGTCCCCTGCCCTCTCCGGACGGGGGTATTGCAATTCGGTGGGAACCCAATCCCACCGAACTAATAGATTTAACGGACTTCCGTGTCGGCGTTGGCATTGGCGTTGGCCATTGGCTCGGCGTTGGTGTCGGCGGGATTGACCACCACCGGTGCGGAGGTCGGCTCGTTGGCTTGGTAAGTGCCAGATCGCTTGCCACCACTACCCACTCAACGAACGTAAAGCCCTCGATCTCCGGTGCTTGGGGTGCATACAGCGTAGCCCGTTCGCTCCTCATCGCGCAGCCGGCTTTGTCCACGTAGTTGACGTCTGTATTGATCACGCTGAAGAACTCCGCGGTAAAGGTCGTGTCGCGGGTCAGTATGATGGTGCGGGGATTGTCGGTCACGCCGTCGGTCCATTGCTCAAAATGATAGCCTTTCTTCGCCACAGCGGTCAACTGCACCTCGTCGAGATACCCGGCTTGCTTCGCTCCTGCGATTGTACCCTGCAGGGTGTCCGACAGAGCGGTGATCGTATAGATGTTCTTGGCAAACTCGGCGGTGTAGGTCACGTATGCCATCGGGTCGATGGTACGGGGATTGTCGTTATTGCCGTCCGACCACTGTGCAAAATGGTAGCCGTAGTTCGCCGTGGCGCTAATCAGGCTGTCGCAAACGGTCTCAGGAACAGATGCACTGCCTCGGAACGTATCGGCTGACACTGCCTTTACAGCGGGGGTGATACGGATATGGGAGGCTACACCG
>ONPG01000027.1 GCA_900319645.1 uncultured Bacteroidales bacterium | reverse complement strand
GGGTTGCGTTAAACCGTACAGTGAGTTCAAGGCTTCGGTTTATATCCTGAAGAAAGAAGAGGGTGGCCGTCACACTCCGTTCCACAACCACTATCGTCCTCAGTTCTACATCCGTACTATGGATGTTACCGGTGAGATCACTCTGCCGGAAGGAACCGAGATGGTAATGCCGGGCGATAACCTCGAGATTCAGGTTAAGCTGATCTATCCGGTAGCTTGCTCCGAGGGTCTGCGTTTCGCAATCCGTGAGGGTGGTCGTACCGTAGGTTCGGGTCAGATTACCAAACTGATTGACTAATTAATTAGTCGAAAGTCGTAAGTCGAAAGACAAAAGACTGAAAACTTGCTCGGGGTGTCGAGCCCCGGGCAAAAATCCTCAACCAAATCAACGAGCGCACTGCTCGTTGATTTGAGAGGAGGAAGCGCAACAATTATACGAGTTACGTAGTAACGAAATCATTGATTGCAGCTTCCGACGAACGGAAGTCCTCCAATGGTAGGAGAGCGGTCTCCAAAACCGTCAATGTGGGTTCGATTCCTGCCTTCCGTGCAAAAAAAATAGCATGTAGTTGTTGGGTAAGAGTTCGGAAATCCTATACAATACCCGATAGACGGCAATGTTATTTTTGTGTTACAAGACATAGCTTCCAATTCGACTTCCGCTGTGGCTGGAGCCGAGTTGTTGCGCGAAATTAGGTAACGTAAATTAACAAGAAAAATCTACTATATATGAAGTTTGTAGAATATTGCAAAGAATCGTACAACGAATTGGTTCATAAGACCAGTTGGCCAACCCGTCAGGAGTTGGCACAAAGCTCAGTGATAGTATTGATTGCTTCCATAATACTGGCACTGATAGTATGGGCTATGGACTGGTTCTTCGAGTCTATCATGACGTTTGTGTACGGCCTGTTCTAATTGAAAATTTGTAAGTAATTGTCAAATCGTAAATTGGTTTATGGCTGAATACAAAAAACAATGGTATGTGATGCGTGCCATCTCCGGCAAGGAGAACAAGGTGAAAGAGTACATTGAATCGGCTCTGATTACCAGTTCGCTTTTCCAGGAGTATGTGTCGCAGGTGCTTATACCAACAGAGAAAGTGGTGACGCTTAAGAACGGCAAACGTACCGTCAAGGATCGCAACCTTCTGCCCGGCTATGTGCTGGTGGAGTGCTATCTGTGCGACGAGAGTTTCCCGTTGTTGCGTAACATCCCGAATGTGCTCGGTTTCCTCAGCGGCGGAAAGACTTCTGCCAAACCGGAACCGGTGAGCCAGGAGGAGGTCAACAAACTCGTTGGTATCTCCAGCGAATCGGAAGTTCGCGAGACCGCAGAGGAGATCTTCCTCGTGGGCGAGAGCGTCAAAGTTACAGACGGTCCGTTCAGCGGATTCAAGGGCGTGATTCAGGAGGTTAGCCAAGAGAAGCACAAACTCAAAGTTGTCGTTACTATCTTTGACCGCCAGACTCCTCTGGAGCTCGGCTTCAATCAGGTAGAGAAAGAGTAGGAGATCCCGTTACAGGTCGTTAGTCACTACTCGGTAGTTTCAACATTTATTAACCGACTGAGGGCGATGATAATTGAAAATTGATAATTGACAATTGAAAGCCCGTTTGCAAGTCAAAAACTATTAACAAAAGTAAAACTATGGCTAAAGAAATTGCTGGTTTTATCAAACTCCAAATCAAGGGTGGCGCAGCCAACCCTGCACCTCCGGTAGGCCCGGCTCTGGGTTCGAAGGGTGTGAACATCATGGAGTTCTGCAAACAGTTCAATGCCAGAACGCAAGACAAGGCAGGCAAAGTGCTGCCTGTAATCATTACCGTTTATGCGGACAAGTCGTTTGATTTCATCGTTAAGACTCCTCCTGTAGCTATCCAGCTGCTCGAGGCTGCCAAGGTGAAGAGCGGTAGCGACCAGCCGAACCGTAACAAGGTGGCATCTATCACCGAGGATCAGGCTCTGCAGATCGCACAAGACAAAATGGTGGACCTCAACTGCTTCACCGTTGAGTCTGCTCTCAAAATGGTCAAAGGTACCGCCCGCAGTATGGGTATAACCGTTAAGTAAAACAACTTCAATCAACATCAACAATTATGGCAAAACTGACAAAAAAACAGAAGCTTGCTGCTGAGAAGATTGAAGCAGGTAAGCTCTACACCATCGAGGAGGCAGCTGCTCTTGTTAAGGAGATTACTACCACCAAATTCGATGCAAGCGTAGATATCGACGTACGTCTGGGCGTTGACCCTCGTAAGGCAAACCAAATGGTTCGCGGCGTCGTAGCACTCCCTAACGGTACCGGTAAGACGGTTCGCGTTCTTGCACTCTGTACTCCGGATCAAGAGGCTGCTGCCAAAGAGGCAGGCGCCGACTACGTAGGTCTGGATGAGTATATCGAAAAGATCAAAGGTGGATGGACCGACATTGACGTCATCATCACCCAACCTCAGATCATGGGTAAGATCGGTGCCCTTGGTCGCGTACTGGGTCCCCGCGGACTCATGCCGAACCCCAAGAGCGGTACCGTTACCATGGATGTAGCCAAGGCTGTCAAAGAGGTAAAAGGTGGTAAGATCGACTTCAAGGTTGACAAGTTCGGTATTGTACACACCTCGATCGGCAAAGTAAGTTTCAGCGCAGAAAAGATTGCTGAGAACGCACTCGCGTTCATCGAGACCATCAAGCACCTGAAACCCGCTGTGTCCAAAGGTGAGTATATCAAGAGCGTTTATCTTTCCAGCACTATGAGTCAGGGTATTAAGATCGATACCAAATCGCTTTAATCTCTAAAAAACAACAGACAAGTATGAAAAAGGAAGATAAAAATCTCGTAATCGAAGCGTTGGGTGCCCAACTGGCTGAGTATTCGCATTTCTACCTCGTGAATATTGAGGGTCTGGATGCTGCGAAAACCAGTGAGCTGCGCCGCGTATGCTTCAAGAATGATGTCAAGTTGCTGGTGGCTAAGAACACCCTGCTGCAGAAAGCCCTGGAGAAAAAGGGTATCGAAGCAGAGATCTTCGCTGCTCTCAAAGGCAACACTGCTCTCATGTTGACCAACACCGGTAACGCTCCTGCTAAACTCATCAAAGAGTTCACCAAGGGCGACAAGACCGGAGAGGCCAAACCCGAACTCAAAGCTGCTTACGTTGAGGAGACTATCTACGTAGGCAAGCAGAATCTCGAGTTCCTCAGCGCTATCAAGTCGAAGAACGAACTTATCGCCGAATTGGTTGCATTGCTCCAGTCGCCGGCCAAGAACGTTGTATCGGCTCTGCAAAGCGGACAAAACACCATTCACGGTGTACTGCAGACGCTCGGTGAGCGCGCAGAATAATTCATCGAAATATCGGTTTAGCGAAATATCGGTATCTCGAAACAACTAAATTAACTGAAAAAATAAACATTTAAAATTTATAAGACAATGGCAGATCTTAAAGTTATTGCTGAAACTCTGGTAAACCTTACTGTTAAGGAAGTTAATGAACTCGCTACTATCCTCAAAGAGGAGTACGGAATCGAGCCCGCAGCTGCAGCTGTAGCAGTTGCTGCTCCTGCTGCTGGCGGCGCTGCTGCTGAGGCAGTTGAGGAGAAGACCTCGTTCGACGTAGTTCTCAAGAGCGCCGGTGCTAACAAACTCCAGGTCGTAAAGGCCGTTAAGGAGCAGACCGGTCTCGGCCTGAAAGAGGCTAAGGACATCGTAGATGCAGCTCCTTCGACCGTTAAGGAAGGTGTTGACAAAGCTACCGCAGAGGCTCTGAAGAAGGCTCTGGAAGAGGTAGGTGCTGAGGTAGAACTGAAGTAATACCCCGCAGACCAACCACTCTAATCGGGTGGAACAGGTTTAGATCCCTATACAAATGGGGGTCTAAACCTTTTCTGCTCAATAGGACAGAATGTGTAATAAACTGAAAAATTTGGTAATTCTTTGCGGGTGAATGTTAAAATAGATTAAAATACACACCCATTGATTTAGCTCTAAATTATTTATTACCAACAGTTTAGCTCTGTTAAACAATTATTCAACCATCAAAATAATGGCTACAACTAAAAATCAGCAGAGAGTCAATTTCAGCCGTATGCAAAAGCATATGCCTTATCCTGACTTTCTGGAAATTCAGCTGAAGTCCTTCCAGGATTTTCTGCAGATGGATTCTACTCCGGAGCAGCGTCGCAACGAGGGACTTTTCAAGGTGTTCTCGGAGAACTTCCCGATTCAGGACACCCGCAACAGCTTCACGCTGGCATTCCTGGATTATTCGGTTGACCGTCCGCGTTACACCATCGAAGAGTGTATCAAGCGCGGTCTGACGTACAGTGTGCCCCTGAAGGCTAAACTGCGTCTGAGTTGCGAGGATCCCGACCACGAGGATTTTGACACGGTCGTTTCCGATGTCTATCTGGGTACGATCCCCTACATGACGCCGAAAGGTACGTTCGTCATCAATGGTGCCGAGCGCGTTGTCGTTAGTCAGTTGCACCGTTCGCCGGGCGTGTTCTTCGGCACATCAATGCACTCCAACGGAACCAAACTCTATTCGGCACGTATCATCCCGTTCCGCGGTTCATGGATCGAGTTCGCTACCGACATCAACAAGGTCATGTATGCCTACATCGACCGTAAGAAGAAACTGCCGGTAACGACCCTGCTGCGTGCTATCGGTTTTGAGTCGGACAAAGACATCCTCAACTGTTTCGACCTCGCCGAAGAGGTGAAATGCAACCGTGAGGCACTTGAGGCTTGCATGGGCCGCAAACTCGCCGGCTATGTGATGAAACCGACAATCGAGGATTTCGTGGATGAGGATACCGGCGAGGTATCGTCTATCGAGCGTAACCAGATCGTCGTAGAGCGTGAGGCGGAACTGACTCCCGAGGTGATTGACATCATCATGGAGTCCGGCTCCAAGTCTGTTCTGTTGCACAAAGACCAGGAACGTGAGAACGATTTCTCCATCATCTTCAACACCCTTCAGAAAGACCCGGCGAAGACCGAGAAAGAGGCGGTGCTCTATATCTACCGTCAGTTGCGAAACGCCGAGCCGGCGGATGACGCTACGGCACGAGAGATGATTCAGAACCTGTTCTTCTCGCAGAAACGTTATGACCTGGGCGAAGTGGGACGCTACCGTATCAACCGCAAGCTCAACACCACTATCCCCGAGGACACCCGTGTGCTGACCAAGGAAGACATGATCGAGATTATCAAATACCTCGTCATGCTGATCAACTCGAACGCCGAGGTGGACGACATCGACCACTTGAGCAACCGCCGTGTCCGCACGGTAGGCGAGCAGCTCTACAACCAGTTCGGTATCGGTCTGGCTCGTATGGCACGCACCGTACGCGAGCGTATGAATGTCCGCGACAACGAGGTGTTCACGCCGACCGACCTGATCAACGCCAAATCGATTTCTTCGATCATCAACTCGTATTTCGGAACCAACGCGCTGAGCCAGTTCATGGACCAGCAGAACCCGTTGGCAGAGATCACCCACAAGCGCCGTATGTCGGCCCTTGGCCCCGGTGGTCTGAGCCGCGACCGTGCGGGATTCGAGGTGCGAGACGTACACTATACCCACTACGGACGCTTGTGTCCTATCGAGTCGCCGGAAGGACCGAACATCGGTCTGATCTCCTCGATGTGTATCTACGCCAAGATCAACGACCTTGGTTTCATCGAGACGCCGTATCGTCCGGTGAAGGACAGCGTAGTGGATCTGGACAACGACCATGTGGTTTATCTCTCCGCCGAGGATGAGGAGAACCAGGTGGTAGCACAGGGTAACGCGCCGTTGACCGCAGACGGAAACTTCATCCGTACGAAGGTCAAGACCCGTCTGGGTGCCGAGTTCCCCGTAGTGGCTCCGTCCGAGGTGAACCTCATGGATGTGGCTCCGTGCCAGATCGCTTCCGTTGCTGCTTCGCTCATCCCGTTCCTGGAGCACGATGATGCCCACCGTGCGTTGATGGGATCGAACATGATGCGTCAGGCTGTGCCTCTGATCACTTCCGAGTCGCCTATCGTAGGTACCGGTATCGAGCAGCAGCTCGTCAAGGACAGCCGTACCCAGATCGAGGCGGAGGGTGCCGGAGAGGTGACCTACGTGGATGCTGATGTGATCCGTATCCATTACGACCGCAGCGAGGAAGAAGAGTTTATTTCGTTCGAGTCGGCTGAGAAAGAATACAAGATGCCGAAGTTCGAGAAAACCAACCAGAACACCACAATCGACCTGCACCCGCTCGTTCGCAAAGGCGACCGTGTGGAGAAAGGACAGATCCTCACCGAGGGTTATGCCACACAGGCGGGTGAACTGGCACTGGGTAAGAACCTCAAGGTGGCTTATATCCCTTGGAAAGGTTACAACTACGAGGATGCTATCGTGCTCAGCGAGCGTATCGTTCGCGAAGATATGTACACCTCCGTTCATGTGGTTGAGCAGTTGCTCGAGGTGCGTGACACCAAGCGCGGACTGGAGGAGTTCACAGCCGATATCCCGAATATCTCCGAGGAAGCCACCAAGGACCTGGACGAGAACGGTATCATTCGCATAGGCGCACACGTACTCCCGGGCGATATACTTATCGGTAAGATTACCCCGAAGGGTGAGACCGATCCGTCTCCTGAGGAGAAACTGCTGAAGGCTATCTTCGGCGACAAAGCCGGAGATGTGAAGGATGCTTCGCTCAAGGCTTCGCCTTCGCTGGACGGTGTGATCATCGACAAGAAACTGTACTGCCGTGCCAACAAGGACCGCAAGCAGAAGATGGAAGACAGAGAGACCCTGCAGCAGATGGATTCCCAGTTCCAGGAGAAAGCCGCCAAACTGCGTGATATCCTGATCGAAAAACTCTATACGATGCTCAAGGACAAACAGGCCGTTTCGGTTAAGGATATCCTGGGTACCGAACTGATCAGCAAGGGTCAGCACTTCACCAAGGAGCGTCTCAACGAGATCGATTACTTCTCCGTGATGCTCGAGGGTTGGACTTCCGACGCTCACAAGAACGAGCTCGTTGCACGCTGCGTGATGAACTATATCGCCAAGCACAAAGAGATGGATGCCCTGCTCAAACGCGAGAAATTCAACCTCACTATCGGCGACGAACTGCCTAACGGTATCATCCAGATGGCGAAAGTCTATGTGGCCAAGAGCCGTAAGATCCGCGTGGGTGACAAGATGGCAGGACGCCACGGTAACAAGGGTATTGTCAGCAAGATTGTCCGCGTAGAGGATATGCCGTTCCTGGCGGACGGTACGCCGGTGGATATCGTGCTGAACCCGATGGGTGTGCCTTCGCGTATGAACATCGGTCAGATCTTCGAGGCCGTGCTCGGTTGGGCAGGTCAGGAGCTGGGTGTGAAATTCTCGACTCCTATCTTCGACGGATGTACGCTGGAGCAGTTGGACGAGTGGACCGACAAAGCCGGTCTGCCGCGTGCCGGAAAGACCCAGCTGTACGACGGCGAGTCAGGCGAACCCTTCGACCAGATGGCTACCGTAGGTGTCACCTACTTCATGAAACTGGGCCACATGGTGGACGACAAGATGCACGCCCGTTCGATCGGTCCGTACAGCCTCATCACCCAGCAGCCGCTTGGCGGTAAGGCACAGTTCGGTGGTCAGCGTTTCGGTGAGATGGAGGTTTGGGCGCTCGAAGCACACGGCGCCGCACACGTACTCCAGGAGATCCTGACCGTCAAGTCGGATGACGTCACAGGACGCGCACGTACATACGAGGCTATCGTCAAGGGAGACAATTTCCCGACACCGGGACTTCCCGAGTCGCTCAATGTGCTTCTGCACGAGCTCCAGGGTCTCGCACTCAGTATCAACATGGAATAAGATTTGAAGAATTATGGCTTTTAAACAAGAAAATAAACGAACCGGTTTCACCAAGATTACTATTGGTCTGGCTTCGCCCGACGAGATCATGCAGATGTCGTCCGGCGAGGTACTCAAACCGGAAACAATCAACTATCGTACCTACAAGCCGGAGCGCGATGGTTTGTTCTGCGAGCGCATCTTCGGTCCCACCAAGGATTACGAGTGCCATTGTGGTAAATACAAACGTATCCGTTACAAAGGTATTGTGTGCGAGCGTTGCGGTGTGGAGGTAACCGAGAAAAAGGTACGCCGTGAGCGTATGGGACATATCAAACTGGTTGTTCCCGTTGCGCATATTTGGTATCTCCGTTCGCTGCCATCCAAAATGGCTGCGCTGCTGGGTATCCCCACCAAGAAACTCGAGTCGGTCATCTACTATGAGAAATATCTCGTAGTCCGTGCCGGCGTACTCGAGGGAATCGAGATTGGCGAGAAAAACGAGAACGACAAGAGCCGTCTGCCTATCGAGAACCGTATGCTCCTGGACGAGGACCAGTACGAACAGGTAGCTGCTCTCATCCCGGAGGACAATGACCTGCTGGAGGACGACGATCCCCAGAAGGTAGTAGTCAAGATGGGCGCAGAGGCTATCTACGAACTGCTGGCTACCACCGACCTGGACCAACTCTCCTACGACCTGCGTGCTACCGCCGACAAATCGACCTCGGTGCAGCGCAAGCAGGAGGCATTGAAGCGTCTGCAGGTGGTAGAGGCTTTCCGTGCCAGCAAAGGCAAGAACCGTCCCGAGTGGATGGTGCTGCAGGCTATCCCTGTTACGCCGCCTGAGTTGCGTCCGTTGGTGCCGCTGGATGGTGGACGTTTCGCTACATCTGACCTCAACGACCTCTATCGCCGCGTCATCATCCGCAACAACCGTCTCAAACGACTGATGGAGATCAAGGCGCCCGATGTCATCCTCCGCAACGAGAAACGTATGTTGCAGGAGGCTGTGGATTCGCTGTTCGACAACAGCCGCAAGACCACGGCTATGAAATCCGATGCCAACCGCCCGCTCAAGTCTCTGAGCGACAGCCTGAAAGGTAAGCAGGGACGTTTCCGTCAGAACTTGCTCGGTAAACGTGTGGACTATTCCGCACGTTCGGTTATCGTCGTGGGTCCGGAGCTCAAGATGCACGAGTGCGGTCTGCCTAAAGAGATGGCGGCTGAACTCTACAAACCGTTTATCATCCGCAAACTCATCGAGCGCGGTATTGTCAAGACCGTTAAGTCGGCTAAGAAAATCATCGACCGCCGTGAGCCGGTTATCTACGAGATCCTGGAGCACGTGATGGAGGGACACCCTGTCCTGCTGAACCGTGCGCCGACACTGCACCGCCACGGTATCCTGGCTTTCCAGCCGAAGATGATCGAGGGTAAGGCTATTCAGCTCCACCCGCTGGCTTGTGCCGGATTCAACGCCGACTTCGATGGTGACCAGATGGCTGTGCACTTGCCGCTTAGCAACGAGGCTATTCTGGAGGCGCAACTCCTGATGCTCGGTTCGCACAATATCCTTGACCCGGCAAACGGTAACCCGATCACCGTGCCTTCGCAGGATATGATTCTCGGTCTCTATTATATCACCAAGGAACGCGCAGGCGTGAAGGGGGAGGGACTGACGTTCTATTCCGAGGAGGAGGCTATCATCGCCCTCAACGAGGGTAAGGTGGATATCCACGCTAAGGTCAACGTACGTGTCAGCGACATCGTCGATGGCATGCGCGTGCAGCATATTATCGAGACCACTCCGGGACGCGTCATGGTCAATGCTTACGTGCCGGACGAGGTGGGATATCAGAACGTGCTGATGAAGAAAGGTGCGGTCAAGGAGATCATCTCCAAGGTCATCAAGACCTGTGGTGTGGCTCGAGCTGCACAGTTCCTCGACGATATCAAGGACCTCGGCTACTACCGTGCTTTCCGCGGTGGTCTGAGTTTCAACCTCAACGATATTCTGATTCCTGAGGAGAAGAAAGACCTCATCGAGAAGGGTAACAAGATCGTGGATGACATCACCGAGCGTTACAACTTCGGTGAGATGTCGGACGACGAGCGTTACCGCAACGTGGTCGATACCTGGAAGAATATCGACGACGAGATGACCAAGATCCTGATGAACCACATGGAGAATGCCGACCAGGGCTTCAACTCCGTATATATGATGATGCACTCCGGTGCCCGTGGTAACCAACAGCAGATCAAGCAGCTCGCAGGTATCCGTGGTATTATGGGTAAGCCGTTGAAAGCCGGTTCTACCGATACCCGTACGGATATCGAGAACCCGGTGCTCGCGAACTTCAAAGAAGGTATGTCCGTGTTGGAGTACTTCATCTCTACTCACGGTGCGCGTAAGGGTCTTGCCGATACCGCGTTGAAGACGGCGGATGCCGGTTATCTGACACGTCGTCTCGTCGATGTATCGCACGACGTGATCATCAACGAGGAGGACTGCGGCACCTTGCGTGGCTTGACCGCACGTGCTATCAAGGACGCTAACGGTCATACCATCGCTTCCCTCACACTCCGTATCCTCGGACGTGTCTCCGTACACGACATCCACGACAACGAGGGTAACCTCATCGTCGCTGCCGGTGAAGAGATACGCGAGCCGCAATGCGAGGCTATCGAGGCTGCCGGTATCGAGGAAGTGGAGATCCGCTCGGTGCTCACTTGCGAGAGCAAGAAAGGCGTCTGCGCCAAGTGCTACGGACGCAACCTCGCGTCACGTAAGATGGTGCAGAAGGGTGAGGCAGTCGGCGTCATCGCTGCACAGGCTATCGGTGAGCCGGGTACTCAGCTGACTCTGCGTACCTTCCACTCCGGTGGTTTGGCAGGTGGTGCGGCTACTCAGAACACCTACGAACTGACCCGCGATGGTATCATCGAGATCGAAGATCTCCGTACCATCACCACTGAGAACGGTGACGTCATCGTCGTAAGCCGTCTGAACGATATGATTCTCAAGGACGAGAAGACTGGAGTCGTACTCTCTAACTTCAATATCCCGTACGCATCCAAACTGTTCGTTACTCCGGGTGAGAAATACACCAAGGGAACGGTAGTCTGCGAGTGGGATCCTTACAAGGCTTCACTCGTCATCGAGCAGAATGGTAAGATCAGCTACGAGGATGTGATCGAGGGTGTCACCTGCCAGACCGAGGTCGATGAGCAAACCGGTAAACGCGAGGTTTCCATCACCGATACCAAGGACAAGACCAAGATGCCGCAGGCACATATCGTGGACGCTGAGGGCAATATCCTTCGTACCTACAACCTGCCTGTTAAGGCAAGTCTGATTCATACGAATGGCGAGGACGTGAAGATCGGTGACATCCTCTTCACGATGGCACGCGCTACCAACAGCGGTGGTGATATCACCTCCGGTCTGCCACGTATCACCGAGCTCTTCGAGGCCCGTAACCCGTCCAACCCGGCTGTGGTTGCCGAGATCGACGGCGAGGTTTCGTTCGGCAAGATCAAACGTGGTAACCGTGAGCTCTTCGTCACCTCCAAACTGGGCGAGCAGAAGGCTTATCTCATTCCGCTGTCCAAGCAGATCCTTGTGCAGGAGGGTGACTACGTACGTGCCGGTGTCGCACTCTCTGACGGTGCTATCACGCCGGAGGACATCCTGGCTATCCAGGGTCCGACCGCCGTTCAGGACTATATCGTCAACGAGGCGCAGGCTGTATATCGTATGCAGGGTGTGGAAATCAACGACAAGCACTTCGAGATCATCGTGCGTCAGATGATGCGCAAGGTTGAGATCATCGAGGCGGGCGATACCCGCTTCCTCGAGGGCGACATCGTCGATAAGATGGACTTCATGGAGGAGAACGACCGTATCTACGGACGCAAGGTGATCACCAATGCCGGTGACAGCGAGGTGCTCCATGAGGGTCAGATCGTCACCACACGCCGTCTGCACGACGAGAACTCGTCGCTCCGCCGCCGTGACAAGAAACTGGTGGAGGCTCGCGATGCACAATCCGCTACCGCACGCCAGATCCTGCAGGGTATCACACGTGCCGCGCTGGGTACCAAATCGTTCATGTCCGCTGCTTCCTTCCAGGAGACCACCAAGGTACTCAACGAAGCTGCTATTCGCGGCAAAGTGGATACGCTCGAGGGTATGAAGGAGAACGTGATCTGCGGTAACCTTATCCCCGCCGGTACAGGTCTGCGTGAGTTCAGCAAGATCGCTGTCCACAACCAGGAGGAGTACGCTGCTATCCAGGCTGCACGTGAGGCGGCTGAGGCTGCTCTGAACGGAGTGGAGGAGTAATACTCCGACGCTAAACGGAAAATCCCCCGGCTTGTCCCGGGGGATTTCTGTTTTCTATAGCCGCTATCCCGACCTGTACTGCCTTAGCATTTTACCTTCGTTTTATCCCCAATAACAGATGATTTTTTTTGCAAAGTCATTTTTTTTTGTGTTTAGGGGCTTTTTGTTCTAAAAGAAGGAAGATAATTTTCCGAAATTTTCGATAATTTTTGACCAAAAGTCTAAAAATATTTGCGTATGTGCAATTTTTGTTGTAACTTTGCACCGCGAATCTTGGAAATTCGTAATTCGTAATTTTTAATTTATAATTTATATCTAACGCCATGGCAACATTTTCAGCACAAGACCTGGAGCAATTGCAGGCTCGGGGCATTTCCGTAGAAAAAGCGGAGGAGCAGCTGGCTCATTTCCGTGATGGTTTTCCACAACTGGACATCGTAGCACCGGCTGCGGTGGGCAAAGGCATTCTCGCTCCCAAGAAAGCCGAGCAGGAGAGTTATATCGAGGCTTGGCAGCAATACCTCAATGAGGGACACAAGATTCTTAAGTTCGTACCGGCTTCCGGAGCCGCCAGCCGTATGTTCAAAAACCTCTTCCAGTATCTGGAGGATGGGGTAGAGACTCCGTTCATTCAGGATTTTCTTGCCCACAAAGACTGTTTCGCTTTCGGTCCCCAGTTGGCTGGCAAAGAGGGGCAGGAGGCGGTCCGTTATCTGCTGCAAGATATGCACTACGGCGAACTGCCGAAGGGTTTGCTCCTTTTCCATAAATACCGTGACGGCGCGCGTACGCCGGCGTTGGAGCACATGGTTGAGGGTGCGCAATACTGCGTCGCTCCGGCTAAAGACGGCGAGAAACCGACCGTTTATCTCCATTTCACCGTCAGCCACGACCACCTGCCTTTGTTCCGCCAGCATATTGCGGACCACCTGAAGGCCTATGAGGACAAGTTCGGCGTCAAGTACGACGTCACTTTCAGCGAGCAACTGCCCAGCACTGACACCATCGCCGCTAATCCGGACGGCACGCCCTTCCGCACGAAAGACGGCAAACTGCTTTTCCGTCCGGGAGGACACGGTGCGCTTATCGAGAACCTCAACCGGCAGGACGCTGACATCGTCTTCATCAAGAATATCGACAACGTAGTGCCCGACCGTTTGAAGAAAGATACAATTCGCTACAAACAGATACTTGCCGGTGTGCTGGTGATCGAGCAGAAACGTATCTTCGAGGCCCTGAAGAATCCGGATCTGAGCGACGAGGAACGTGCCAAACTCAATCGTCCTATCCGTGTCTGCGGCGTGGTGAAGAACACCGGCGAACCCGGCGGTGGACCGTTCCTGGTTCGCGAGGCGGACGGTTCTGTTTCCTGCCAGATCCTCGAATCGACTCAGATCTCCGATCCGGAGCTGATGAAACAAGCCACACACTTCAATCCTGTGGATCTGGTATGTGCTATCCGCGACTACGAGGGCAAGCCGTTCGACCTGCCTAAGTACGTCGATCCTATGACGGGCTTTATCTCCAACAAGTCCAAGGACGGCAAGGAACTGTTAGCTCTCGAGTTGCCGGGCCTCTGGAACGGAGCTATGAGCCGTTGGAACACCATCTTCGTGGAGGTGCCTGTTTCTACGTTCAATCCCGTGAAGACGGTCAACGACCTTCTGCGAGAGCAACACCAGTAATCGCCTTCTTACAAATAGAAAAATCCCTCGGGCACATACCCGAGGGATTTTTCTGTGTGTATCAGCCAAGCTTGGCTGATAAATAGACGTGCTTACTCAGCGTCTTTCTTGGCTGCTTTCTTAGCCGGAGCTTTCTTCGGAGCTGCCTCTGCTTCCATCGAAGCCTTGAGCTCAGCGAGTGCAGAGAGGTCACCGAGAGTGGTCTTCTCTACTTTCGGCAGATCAAGCTGCGGTTCTGCTGCCTTAGCCGGTTTAGCGGCTTTTGCAGGAGCCTCTTTGCGCTCCTCCCATGTGCGGAGGTGGCTTACCAGGATACGCTTAGCGTCGCGGTTGAACTCGATTACCTTGAACGGCAGTTCGTCGCCAACAGCTACCGGGCTCTTGTCCTCTTTCTGGAGGTGACGGGTGGTGCAGAATGCCTCAACGCCCTCTTCCAGACAAACAACAGCGCCTTTGTCGGTCAACTCAACTACTTTACCGTCAACTACGGTGTCCACACCGAACTTAGCCTCAAGCTCCTCCCAAGGATTCTCCTCGAGCTGCTTGTGACCAAGGCTCAGACGGCGGTTAGCTACGTCGATGTCGAGAACAACAACCTCGATCTGAGCACCGATCTGGGTGAACTCATTCGGGTGTTTGATCTTCTTGGTCCAGCTCAGGTCGCTGATGTGAATCAGACCGTCAACGCCCTCTTCGATCTCAACGAAGACACCGAAGTTGGTGAAGTTGCGAACCTTAGCCCAGTGACGGGTTCCCACTGCGTACTTGGTCTCTACGTTAGCCCAAGGATCGTCTTTGAGTTGCTTGATACCAAGGCTCATCTTGCGCTCTGCGCGGTCGAGAGTGAGGATAACTGCATCAACCTCGTCGCCAACCTTCAAGAAGTCGTTAGCGGAACGGAGGTGCTGGCTCCAGCTCATCTCGCTTACGTGAACAAGACCCTCAACGCCCTCTGCGATCTCTACGAATGCACCGTAATCAGCCATTACGACTACCTTACCGTGAACTTTGTCGCCTACTTTGAGGTTCGGATCCAGAGCATCCCACGGGTGCGGTGTCAACTGCTTCAGACCGAGAGCGATACGCTTCTTATCCTCGTCAAAGTCAAGGATAACCACGTTGATCTTCTGGTCGAGTTGCAGCAACTCGTGCGGGTCGTTTACGCGGCCCCAGCTGAGGTCGGTAATGTGGATGAGACCGTCAACACCACCCAGGTCGATGAATACGCCATAGTTGGTGATGTTCTTAACGGTACCCTCAAGTACCTGACCCTTCTCGAGCTTGCCAACGATCTCAGCCTTCTGAGCCTCGAGTTCTGCCTCGATAAGTGCTTTGTGAGAAACAACGACGTTACGGAACTCAGGGTTCAGTTTAACGATCTTGAACTCCATCGTCTTACCAACGAGGATGTCATAGTCGCGAACCGGCTTCACGTCGATCTGGCTGCCCGGCAAGAATGCCTCCATGCCGAGAACGTCAACGATCATGCCGCCTTTCGAACGCCATTTGATGTAACCGGTAACGATCTCACCTGCGTTGTAAGCCTCGTTAACACGGTCCCAAGCGCGAGCCGTACGAGCCTCTTTGTGCGACAATACGAGCTGGCCCTTCTTGTCCTCCTGGCTCTGAATGTAAACCTCAACTTTGTCGCCTACTTTCAGCTCAGGGTTGTAACGGAACTCTGCAGCCGGTACGATACCGTCCGACTTGAAGCCTACGTTTACTACTACCTCGCGTTTGTTGATGGAAATAACAGTACCCTCAACCACCTCGTTGTCCTTGATTGCGGAGAGAGTGGTGTCGTACTTTTGGATTTCTTCTTCGTTTTGTTTGCCTTGCTTTTGTGCTTCATAGGCATCCCAGTCGAAGTTCTGGAGAGAAAGATTTTCTGCCATGTTGGTAGATAATTGGTGGGAAATCGAAATGTCGAAATATCAAAATATCGGAATATCGGAATCTCGAACTTCCCGTTAAAGGGTTAAACATGTTAGCCTTTTTTCCCGGTTCGGCAAGGCTCAAACGGGTGTTGAACCTCTCAACCGCGAAAAAAGCGTGCAAAGATACGAAAAAAAAATGAAATACGCAAATAAAAAAGCATTTTTGTCGCTGAAAACCTGCTTTTTGTGCGAAAAAACTATCGGGGACGTCTGAATTCCGCCAAAACGATGGCTGTGGCGATAGAGACGTTCAAACTCTCAACCACTTCGGATGAATCAGGAACCGAGTCGCTATAAGAAGGAATATAGAGCGGATGAGTGATAAATTTCCGTACTTCCGGCGAGATGCCATTTCCTTCGTTACCCATAATAATCAGTCCCTTACGCGGAGAAAGCGTTTGCTCATAGATGTTCTTGCCGTCCAGTAGGGTGCCGTAAACGGGCAGTTGGGGATTACCCGCATTCTGTAGCTGGCTGAGCCAATCGGTCAAGGAGACATAATATATTTGTACGCGCGCGAGCGCACCCATTGTGGCCTGAACGACCTTGGGATTGTAGCAGTCGGCTGTTTCTCGAGAACATAAGATGGAGCGTATCCCGAACCAGTCGCACGTGCGGATGATCGTACCGAGATTCCCGGGATCCTGTATGCCGTCGAGCGCAAGAACAAGGTCATTGGTAACCGCTGAATCTGGCGAGTTGTCCGGACGTTTGCGGAATACGCCGAGAATACCTTGCGGCGTACGGAGAGACGACATCTGTTCAATCTCGGTCGGAGTGGCGCTAAAAACCGCTACGTCCGCAGGAAAAGAGCAACTGAGACCTTGTTGTAAAACGATCTGAACCGGCTCGAATCCACGGCTTAACTCCTCCACACATTTGCCTCCTTCGGCAACGAATAAACCTTCCTGGTCGCGGAACTTTTTCTGCTGCAAACTGCGGATAAATTTGACTTGTGCTTTGCTGATTGATTGCATGAACGGCGAATTTTTCTGCAAAAGTACAAAAAAGTTTGCATATTTGCAAAAAAAATCGTAACTTTGCACGCTAATTATGTTACGGGTACTACGTACATATCGTTTTTTGTGGCTTTTTGCCTTGGTGTGCTGGATCTTCTCGTCCTGCAACACCACTAAGTTTGTTCCGCAGGACAAGTACCTGCTGAACAAAGCCCGCATCCAGTGTACGGACGACAAACATGTGGACACGGGCAGCCTTCGTTCCTACTTGCGCCAGAAGCAGAATACCGAGATTTTCGGCTTCTGGAAACTGCAACTGCATATCTACAACACAGCCCCGACGGACACGACCACCAAGGCCAACAAACGTCTGGCGCGTAACGCCCACAAAATGGGCGAAGCGCCTGTGATCTATGAGGAAGAAGCGACCGTCGCCAGTATGCAGCAACTGAGGCAGCAGATGAATAACATGGGCTATTTCGATGCCGAAGTGGATACGCAGAAAGTGATCAAAAACCGAAAAGTCAACCTTACTTACCGTGTCACAGCCCACAAACCCTATACTGTCCGCAACTACACGGTCGGAATAGACGAAGATTTTGTGGCGAAGATTGCGAGTGACGACCGTTGCAAAGTGAAGCCCGGCGAGCAGTTCTCCGCCGAAACGCTGGACGACGAGCGAGAACGAATAGTGGAGGCTTTGCGCAATAGAGGCTATTTCTATACCGAAAAAACGATGCTGGAGTTTACGGCTGATAGTGCGCTGAACAACCACGAGGTCGATGTGACCATACAACCGGCTCCTTTTATGGCAGAATTGGATTCGGCTTCCTTGCGCCGGATCAAGACGCAGTTTACAGTAAGACGTGTGTTCTATCAGATTGATTATGAGCCTTCTCGTCTTCCGGATACCGTTGTGATACACCGGGATAGCGACAAATACGGCAACGAATACAGCTGGACAGGACATCGTTTCCTGACCCGCCGATCTCTGCGTTGGGCAAGCCTGATCAAACCCGGCACGCGTTACGCGGCGTGGCGTGTCGATCGCACCTACGCACGCATGAACGGAATGGCGCCTGTGAAGTATGTGGATATCACCTTCCAGCAAGTGGGAGACACCCTGCTGGATTGTTATATCACCGTCTCGCGAGGCAAACTCAATACCGTTTCGGCAGAGTTGGAAGGAACTTATAGTGCCGGCGACTGGGGTATTGGAGCCGGTGTGACTTATACCAACAAGAATATCTTCCGCGGCGCCGAACAGTTGTCTATCGGCGGACGTGCGTCCTACGAGTGGCGAGCCAACGGAGGTAGGGCTATCGAAGCCAAAGCCGAAGTGGGACTTACTTTCCCGACCCAGGTGAAGATCAAAGTGGCGTATAACTATCAGCAACGCCCGGATGAATATACGCGGCATATCGCCAACGGTGGCTTGTATTATACTATTATGCGACGTCCGGGAGACCGTTGGACACACCAGTTCAATCTGCTGGATATCAGTTATATCTATGTGCCGTGGCTCTCTGATGAGTTCAGAAGACGTTTCGTGGACCGTTCCTCTGTACTCAAAGCCAGTTACCAGGACCATTTCATCATGGACTGGAGCTACACGGCGAACTACAGTTCCTTCAATAAGCGTTTTCCCAACCGCTCGTATGTCCAGCTGATGTTCAACGTCGAGACCGCCGGCAATGCCTTGTACGCTTTGAGCCAGATGGCGGATCTGCCCAAGAACGACGAAGGCGCATATATGCTCTGGAAAATCCCGTTCGCGCAATATGCAAAAGGCAATTTCAACTTCACCTTCCACCATATCTATACCCCCAAGCACAGGGTGGTGTACCATATTGGTCTCGGAGTGGTTTGCCCATATCTGAACCTCGGCGTTGTGCCGTTCCAGAAACGCTATTTCGGAGGCGGAGCTAATGGTATCCGCGGATGGCAGGCACGTACGCTGGGACCCGGTACGTTCCGGGGAAACGGCAGTTCGCTGGTCTATGACCTGCAGACGGGAGATATCAACCTCGACGTGAATCTGGAGTATCGCTTCAAGGTGCTGAAATTCCTCGAACTGGCGGCTTTCGCTGATGCCGGAAACATCTGGACGATACGTGATTACAAGGACCAGCCGGGCGGAGTATTCAAGTTCAACGAGTTCTACAAACAGATAGCCTGGAGCTACGGCGTGGGTATCCGTTTCGACTTGTCCATCCTGATTTTCCGTGTCGATTTCGGCGTCAAGTTGCACGACCCGAGTCGGATTAGCGAAGGCAAACAGTGGCGTACCGCCGCCAACGGATTAGGATGGAAAAACGACATGACTTTCCATTTTGCGATAGGTTATCCGTTCTGATAATAGATAGTTAGGATGCTGAAAACGTGCATGATACATAATGTGTTGGAAGCCGGGTGTGATGAGGCTGGTCGTGGACCTTTGGCGGGGAGTGTGTTTGCTGCAGCGGTCGTGCTGGATCCCGATCGTGTCACGCAAGTGCCTGAGTTCGCCTGGCTCAACGACTCCAAGCAACTGACCGACAAACAAAGGTATCTGCTCAGACCCGTAATCGAGCGCGAAGCAATCAGTTGGGCGGTTGTGGAAGTGACAGCGAAAGAGATTGACGAACGCAATATATTGCAATGTTCCATTCTGGGCATGCAGCGGGCTTTGGACCAACTGAACGTACGACCCCAACATATTCTGGTGGACGGCAACAAATGGAAACCCTACGTGCCCGAAGGAGAACTGTTGGAGATTCCGGCAGATACCGTCGTACACGGAGATGCAACCTATATGTCTATTGCCGCTGCCAGTGTGCTGGCTAAGACCTATCGGGATGATTATATGCTTCGCCTCCACGGCGAATATCCCCAATACGGCTGGGACAGAAACAAAGGATATCCCACCGCCGAACACTACGCCGCTCTCAAACAATACGGGCCAACACCGTATCACAGAATGACGTTTAACTTGAAAATAACAAAAAGTGAAATAACAAATAAAAAATTACAACAATGATTTGGTTTACTCGTAGATCCGAGGTTGAGCCTCGTCCCCGCCGCAAAGTAGGTTGCTTGGGCGGATGTTTGATTTTCTTTGCCGTCTATTTCATCTGTAGTGCCATCTTGGGATGGATTATGGGTGACGCTCTCGGTGGCAGCAGTGTGGAACTGAAAGACAAAACCGTTTATCGTCTGCAGATGAAAGGAACGCTGGTGGAGCAGGCGCAAGAGGAAAATCCGTTTGCCGAATTGATAGGTTCGGTGCCTTATTACAGCGATTATCGTAATCAGGATTTGGTTGGTTTGGACAACCTGCTCAGCAATATCCGTTTGGCGAAAAACGACGACAAAATTCTGGGTATCTGGTTGGACGGTGCGCAGTTGGCTATGGCGCCGGCTTCCGCTAAGGCGATACGTGACGCTCTTCTGGACTTCAAGCAGAGTGGAAAATGGATCATTGCTTCCGCTAAGAACTACGGTCAAACTAACTATTACGTGGCTTCCGTGGCGGACCTCATCTGTATCGACCCGACCGGAGTTGTTGACTGGAACGGTCTGAGTGCGCAGAAGATGTATTACACACGCGCTATGGAGAAAATAGGTGTGGAGATGCAAATCCTCAAAGTGGGTACGTTCAAATCCGCGGTCGAGCCGTATTTCCGCACTTCGATGTCCGAGGCGGACCGCAAACAGACCTCGGAATATATCGGTGGTATCTGGAGCGAATACAAACGCGCCGTGAGCGCTTCGCGCAAATTGAGCGTGGAGCAGCTGGATGCCTTGGCTGACCGCTACATGGGACTTCAATCAGCAGAAGATCAGGTGAAATCAGGGCTTGTGGATACGATTGTTTATACTCAGGATGTGGATTCGCTCCTGCGTGTCTATACCGGAACGAAAGACTACAAACTGCTGACCACCGGACAACTGGCGCAAGTGAAACGTCCGGCTTCCAAAGCCAAGGACAAAGTGGCGGTTGTCTATCTGGAAGGTGCAATCACAGACGAGACCGGAGACGGCATCGTGGGGAAAGAGGTGATCAAGACCCTCAAGAAAATCCGTAAAGACAAAGACGTGAAAGCGGTTGTCTTGCGTGTGAATAGCCCCGGTGGATCGGCTGACGCAAGCGAGCAGATCTGGCACGCCGTGCAGAATATCAAAGCGGACAGTATTCCCGTGGTCGTTTCGATGGGCGATTATGCGGCTTCCGGAGGATATTATATCTCCTGCGGCGCGGATTATATCTACGCCGAGCCGACGACCCTGACCGGATCTATCGGTATTTTCGGAACAGTCCCCAGTGTGGCAAAACTGCGTGACAAAGTGGGATTGGACATCGACGGCGTCGCCACCAACAAACACTCCGATCTGGAGGGAAACATGTTCTACAAAAGTATGAGCACCGAGGAGCGTGCGTTGATGCAGACGATGGTCGAGCGGGGCTACGACCTCTTCACCAGCCGTTGCGCGCAAGGACGTCATGTTGAGCAGAGCTACATCAAAACGATTGGCGAAGGACGTGTTTGGCTGGGATACAAAGGCGTGGAGATTGGTATAGTGGACGAACTGGGTAACATCAACAATGCCATCGCCAAAGCTGTGGAACTGGCTGGACTGGAGAACTATCAGTTGACCTATTATCCGGATGTCAAAGATCCTTTGGAGGAACTGATGAAGAAATTCGACAAATCCACTCCTGAGGAGCGTCTGATTATGAAGGTACGCGATTTCTGCTCCAAACCGCGGGTAATGGCGCTCATGCCTGAAGTTACAATCCAATAAGAGTGAAGAAATTCTGGGAAATACCATTGAGCGGGCTCTACGCTGCTGGCGTATATATTCGCCATGCTTTGTACGACCATCACTTGTTACCGTCTGTGACCGCCGATATGCCTGCCATCTGCGTGGGCAACTTGGCGGTGGGCGGAACGGGCAAAACGCCGCATGTAGAGTACCTTGTCCGGCTGTTGCAGGCGCATGGTTTTCAAGTCGCGGTACTCTCGCGTGGCTATAAGCGCAAAACGCATGGTTTTGTCCTGGCGGATGAGACCTCTTCCGCGTGGACGATAGGCGACGAGGCGATGCAGCTGCACACCAAATTCCCGGACGTGACAATCGCCGTCTGCGAGAGCCGTGTTTACGGTCTGCGGATGCTTCGGCGCAAAATACCCGGACTGGATGTGGTGGTCTTGGACGATGCCATGCAGCATCGAGGTCTGAAATGCGGGCTCACCATCCTGCTCACGCCCTACGACAGGTTGTATATTGATGACCACATGCTCCCTTGGGGAAAACTGCGTGACTTGCCTTCGCGAGCGCTTAAAGCCGACATGGTGGTGGTAACCAAATGTCCGGAAGGCATCCAGCCTATCGACATGCGGGTGGTGGACAACCGTTTGCATTTGCCTACCTACCAGCATCTTTTCTTCTCCGGTGTGCACTATGGCGCAATGGATGAGCCCGGTAATCCCCTGGTGGTCTGCGGTATCGCAGAACCGGTCTATCTGGTGGATTATGTGCAGCAAATCTATCCGCACGCAGATGCGTTGACCTATCCCGACCACCATACTTATACCGAGGCGGATGTGACTAACATCTTGCAGCGGGCTGCCAATTACGAATTTGTACTGACCACGGAGAAGGATTTTCAACGGCTGAGGCTTACATCACTGGAGCAACAACTGAAGGCGCAAGGAAAAAGGCTGCTCGTTCTGCCTATTGAGGTGACGATACTGCACGAAGCGGAGCGCTTTGATCGGCAAATACTGAATTACGTCTCCGAAAACAGACGCAAATAACATGAATTTTTGGAAACTCATACAGCGTTTTGTGCCGCCATATCGCGGTCAGATGGCATTGAATATATTGTTCAACCTGCTGTCAACGGTCTTGTCGCTCTTCTCGTTTGCGGCAATTATTCCTGTTTTGCGTATTCTCTTCGGTCTGACCGACATCGAAACACGATGGGTGGAGTGGAGTAGTGTCAATGGTATCCAGGATGCCCTTGCTGCCCTCAGAAATAACCTCTATTGTATTTTGAATGAGCAGATTAGTCAGCACGGAGCAATGTATGTGTTGATGCTCCTCGGGCTGTTCCTTATTCTGATGACCGGGTTCAAATGTCTCACGGCGTGGCTCGCGAACTACTATATGGTTCCTATACGAACGGGAGTGTTGCGCGACCTCAGAAAGCAGCTCTACGACAAAATTCTCTCCCTGCCAATGGGCTATTTCACGGAGGCGCGCCGCGGAGATATTATCTCGAGGATGACCAACGACGTGGGCGAGGTGGAAGCATCTATTATGTCGGCCTTGGACATCTTGTTCAAGGATCCGATTATGATCACCGTTTATCTCATTACGCTTCTGTTGGTTTCCTGGCAGTTGACCCTCTTTGTGCTCGTTCTCATGCCGGTGGCTGTTTTCTTGATCGGACGTATCGGACGTTCGCTCAAGCGTGCTTCCACCAAGGGACAGGAGCAGAACGCAGAAATCCTGTCATCTATCGACGAGACGCTGCTCGGCCTACGCGTGGTCAAAGGGTTCAACGCACAAGACAAACTGCGTAACCGCTTTCTCAATCTCATCAACGCTACGCGCGCGACTTACAACCGTATCAACCGTAGGTATTATCTGGCGCACCCGCTCTCCGAATTTCTCGGAACGGCTCTGATAGCCGTACTGCTGTGGTTTGGCGGCTTGCTCATCCTCTCCGACCACGCAACAATAGATGCTGCTACGTTTATCTATTACCTCGTCATTTTCTATTCAATCATCAATCCTGCAAAAGATCTCAGCCGGGCTTCCTACGGTATCCGCCGCGGAATGGCGTCGCTTGAGCGTATTGACGCGGTTCTGCAAACCACCTCGAATATCCGCGAACCGGAGCACCCGCTGCCCGTGGTCTTCCAACACGAACTGGCTTTCAACGATGTCTCTTTCGCCTATCGTTCTGACCGTCCGGTTCTTTCGCATATATGTCTGACGATTCCCAAGGGCAAGACCATTGCTTTAGTGGGACAATCGGGTAGTGGTAAAACCACACTCACAGACCTCGTGCCGCGATTCTACGACCCGCAATCCGGTGCGGTGACGATGGACGGAGTGGATATCCGCTCGTTCAGCACGCACGAACTGCGCGACTGGATGGGAATCGTCTGCCAGGAACCGGTGCTCTTTAATGACACGGTGTTCGCCAATATCACGTTCGGAGTGGACACCTCCCGCCCTGCGCCCAATGGGTTGACATGGAGACAGGCTGCCGAACAAGCGGCTAAAATTGCCAATGCCCACGACTTTATCTCTGCTATGCCCGACGGATACGATTCCGTAATTGGCGACCGTGGAAGTCGTCTCTCCGGAGGCCAGCGCCAGCGCATTAGCATCGCACGTGCGATACTCAAAAACCCGCCTGTTCTCATCCTCGACGAAGCTACTTCGGCCTTGGACAGCGAATCTGAGAGGCTTGTTCAGGAGGCTTTGGAGCATCTCATGCGCGAACGCACAACGCTTGTCGTTGCCCACAGACTTTCCACCATCAAGCACGCGGATCTGATTTGCGTCCTGCACGAAGGACAGATTGTTGAGCGCGGCACACATGACCAGCTCTACGCTCTCGGGGGCTATTATACCAAACTTGTTGATATGCAGCAATAAATGACTAATCTCAATTCTCAATATACGAAACCGAAGCAGCGTGTGCTGCTTGGTATGTCGGGCGGTATTGATTCTACCGTAAGCGCCATGCTCCTTCTTGAGCAGGGATACGAAGTGGTGGGTGTGACGTTCCGTACCTACGATTCTATCAAGGAATCCTGCCTCGCACGAGAGAAAGGATGTTGCTCGGTCGATTCGATCATGGAGGCGAAACACAATGCCGAACGGATGGGATTTGAACACCACATCGTGGATTTCCGTGACACCTTCCGCCAATGTGTCATACGCAATTTCATAGACGAATATATGTCCGGCCGCACGCCTAATCCCTGTGTGCTCTGTAATAGCCATATCAAGTGGGGAGAACTCCTCCGCGTCGCAGACGAACTGGGCTGTGACTACGTCGCTACCGGCCATTATGCCCGAATACGTGAATACAACGGGCACCTCTATCTCGCAAATGCCGTAGATAAGCAGAAAGACCAGACTTATTTCCTTTGGATGCTTACCGAGGACAATCTCCGACGGACGATTTTCCCCTTGGGTGGACTTACCAAAACAGAGGTGCGTGCAATCGCCCGTGCACACGGCTATGAGACGCTTGCCGAGAAAAAAGAAAGTCAGGAGATCTGCTTCGTCACCAATAACGACTACCGCTCTTTCCTGCGTGAGAACGTGCCGGACTTCGACCAACGTGTAGTGCCCGGTAATTATATTGACGCCACAGGCAAAGTCCTCGGACAGCATCTGGGTTTTGCCAACTACACGATCGGTCAGCGTAAGAAATTAGGCATCGCTCTTGGTCAACCGGCTTATGTCACGCATATAGATGCCGCACGAAACGAAGTCACTCTTGGCACAAATGACGACCTCTTGGCAACTTCGCTCCATTTCCGTCCGCATGGCAACGCGCTTAGTGAGTGGATGGACCAACCCGGACTGACAGCCAAAGTCCGTTACCGTTCCACCGCGGTTCCCGTACAAATAAAGGACGGGAATTGCTTGGAATTTGCAACTCCCGTCTGGGGGATAACACCCGGTCAATCAGTAGTCGTCTATTGTGGCGACCTGCTCATTGGCGGTGGTATCATCTGTTAATTTTCCTATGTTTCCGTTTCCTCTGATTTGAGAAAAACGATAAACCAATCCGTTTATTTCTTGAAATAACGGTTGTAAAGTCCTTGGAAACCTGCGCCGTGGCGTGCCTCGTCTTTTGCCATCTCGTGAACGGTATCGTGGATAGCATCCAGATTCAACTCTTTGGCGCGTTTAGCGATCGCGAACTTGTCCTCGCAAGCTCCAGCTTCGGCGAGCATGCGTTTCTCCAGATTCGTCTTGGTGTCCCATACAACCTCGCCGAGCAGTTCTGCGAACTTGGCGCAATGCTCTGCCTCCTCGTAAGCGTACTGACGGAAAGCGGCTGCAATCTCGGGATAACCTTCGCGGTCTGCCTGACGAGCCATCGCCAGATACTGTCCAACCTCTGTCGCCTCACCCATAAAGTGTGCGCGCAGACCATCGTGAATCAGAGGATCTTCCACATCCTTGGCTACGCCTACGATGTGCTCGCATGCCCATACGAGACCTTTGCTCTCGTCTGCTACTTTCCATTCTACGATCTGTTTGCATTGCGGGCAACGCTCTGGTGCCTCTGTCCCTTCGTGTACATAGCCGCAAATAGGACAAATGAATTTCTTCGTCATAATTGTTGAGTTTTTAAAGGTTAAATATAGTTTTTGGGTTTATTAAATTTTCGTTCGCTTTTTGCTTTCGTTCGCTTTTTGCTTTTGTTTGCTTTGTGTTTGGCAAGCGTTAAAGATTAGTTGGTTATAACTTGGTTGTTCGTTGATAGTAGTAATACCATACATCTGCTCTTGTTACTGCATGTTTGCGTTGTAGTACGCTGGTTGTCCGGTCACTTCTTCGCCCAACCATTCGGGACGTTCAAACGGCTCGTTCTCGTCTTCCAACTCAATCTCTGCCAGCACTCGTCCTTCCAACCTGCCGTGAAAGACATCCACTTCCCATTTCCGCCCTTTTTCTTTCGTGCAAGGAATCACGTACCGCGTCTTTTCAATCATGCCCGGCAAGCATATCTCAAGCATCTCTCGAGCATCTTCCACTTCAATCTCTTTCTCCCACTCATATTTAGCCAAACCTGCGCGCAATATACTTGATTTGATTGTCAAATACGCGTGTTCGTCACATATCCGTACACGAATGGTCCTTGTCTGGTCCTTGCACAAATATCCTTGCTTGATCTCCAAAGTGTTTGTTGCTTGTGCTTTGAATCCGTCCGTCTTGACAAGAAATTTCCGTTCTATTTCCGTATTCTTCGCCATATATTACTATTTCCTAATCCGTTATTTTACTGTTTTCTAATCCGTTAGATATTTTACGATTATTCCGGTCTTTCGTTAGTATGGCTGTTTCTTTGTTCCGAATAGTGCAATATGTTCTTGTCTTACTATTAGTTCCTTTGTTCCGTATTTTACAACATATTCTTGTCTTGCTTTCTACTGATTGATTTTTTTCGCTGCAAAGATACAAAAAATAATTGACATGTACAAATCTCCAGGCATTTTTTTAGAAAAAACTGATTTCTGTTTCTTTTTTTTATATTTTTAGCGGAAAGCAGAGTATATACATTTGTAACCGGATTGCGCAAGCCTACAAATTTGTGTTAAACTCCCTTATTTGCATAAAAATCTGCATAAAAATCTCATATTTTAGAAAAAAATCGCAAAAAAATTTGCGTATATCAAAAAAAAGCAGTACCTTTGCACCCGCTTTTGAAAGAAAGCAGCATCTTCGCCCGTTCGAGGGACTTGATGCGTATGGTGAGAGCATCGGATTGTGGTTCCGAGTGTCGTGGGGAGCTTAAGACGAAAACTTTAATCCGTTGTAACTGAATAAGTTACGGCGGATTTTCGGTTAAAGTGTCCCGAAAATGTCCCGAAAATTTGATTAAAAAATTCGGGCAAAAAAACGAGCAAAAGCACTAAAAATATCTGGCATCGTAACTCTGTTTTCAGCAAAGAAAATGGAGAAAAAAAAATGTCAACTCTTAGTCAATTTTCACCGCTCTTTACGGGCTATGCCCCAGCGGTAGTGAAACACATTGCGACCGGATGGTTTATTGAGTATTACGTAACCAATCCGTTCACCCAAACTTTAGAGCGTCGCAAGTTCCGGTTAAACAATCTGCGCAAGCGTTGTCGCACTGCAATGGAGTTCAAAGTGCAGGCGAACACTATCTGTAGCCAACTCAATGTGAAGCTGGCTAACGGATGGAATCCTTTTAACGAGGATGTCAAAACGGAGAACCCCGGCGCAGTACCTATTAAGATTGTTTACGAGCAGTATTTCCGTGACGTGGAAAAAGACCTCCGTCCTGATACCCTACGCGGCTATAAGGCATTCAGCCGTAGGCTTCTTGAGTGGTGTGATAAGAGAAGCCCGGATATGCTGTTAAAGGACTTCTCGGATGTAATGGCTGTCCGCTATTTGGACGAGCAGCGCCAAAAGAACAATTGGGTAAATGCCACCTTTAACAATAACCTTGTGAGCGCCCAAGCATTCTTTACTTGGTGTGTGAAGAAGAAGTTCATCGAGAAGAACCCATTCTACGGCATTTCCAAGAAGAAGAAAGAAGCCAAGAAGCGTACCGTAATTAACGCAGACGCTCGTGCTATCATGCGTGAATGGTTTATGAATAATAACCCAGGTTATCTGCTCATCTGTGAACTGGTGTTCCAATCGCTGATCCGTCCGACCGAAATCAGCAAACTGCGCGTGAGTGACGTAGATTTGGAGCACAAGGTAATTCACTTGGATGGCAGTATAACCAAGACAAAGTACTCGCGCAAAGCCGTGCTGAGTGACGAACTGATTGAGATACTTGGACGTAACATCCAAGGAGCGAACCAAGATGATTACCTCATCAGTAACGGCTACCTGCCCGGCAAGGAGCCTATCAGTTCCCGCATGTATCGCAAGACGTGGGACAAAATGCGTAAGCAGTGCCACCTCCCGGACACCATGCAGCTCTACTCCCTCCGTGATACGGGTATTATCAGCCTGTTTGATAATGGAGCAGACGCAAATACTGTCAAGGGAGCAGCAGACCACCACAACCTCAACATTACGTCCATCTACTGTGACCACGTGGCAGCTCTGACATTCCATCTTCCGTGAAGGTAGCGGTTATCTTCTCACAGATATACCGCTGCCCATGGATGACGAACAGCGAACGAACATTCGGGATATCTTTCGCAAGGAACTTGAACTTGTATTTCTTATTGGATGCTATACGGTGCGTACTTGCATTTGATCCGAACAAGTTAGAGCGCAGGCGCATACTCAAGCCTGTCAGCTCAAAGTCCATCTCACGCGGGTACGTCAGCACATTGTCAATAACCGGAAACAATAACTTCCCGCGCATAGCATTATGGGTGCTACCCGTCCAGAAGCCCATATACAACTTGTCAAAGTACTCTACCGACCTTTCACTTTCGCCTGCCGATAGCTTCTTATCGGCATAGTCCCATGGTATCGTATTATTGGCACCGTTCAGGTACTCGCCACATTCCAAGAAGAAGGCATTGCCTTTGAAGTTGCCGTCAGCGTATGCTTCATCGATCCATACCGGCACAATCTTCATCTCAATCGTCTCTGCATTCTCATCGACGATAGAGTCACCAAACATATTGACCGGCTCCAAGGTGTTCAGATAGCGGGTATTGCCGGACAAATTAGCAGGCTGATTAGGGTCAACCAAATACGAGCCATAGTTGCGCAATACAAAGTATGTATCTTCATTCCGGCAATAATAGAGAAAGCTTGGACTCCAGCCGTTGTA
>ONPG01000008.1 GCA_900319645.1 uncultured Bacteroidales bacterium | reverse complement strand
CCTGCATATAGCCGGACGCGGACCCAAACTCGATGAATACACCCGCATGGCGAACCAACTCTACGAAGAAGGAGTGGTCAACTATCCGCCTACCGTGGGTTTCTACAACCGTGAGCAGCTTCGCCAACTGGCGGCTAAAGCCGACCTGGCTGTCCATTGCGCGTATGTCGAGGTAGAGGGAATGAGTATCACCGAAGCTATGCAGCAAGCCGTTGTACCTGTGATTGCCAAGGCGAAATACTCCGGAACTGCTGCCTATGCCCTTAACGAGCATAGCACCTATCCCGCCAAAGACGCAAAAGCACTTGCCGAACAGATTGATTATTGGTTCTCTCATCCCCACAAACGCTGGGCGATGGGATTCCGCTATATGGAGTCGATGAAGAAATACGAGATAGCACGTTGTGCCGACGAACTCATTGAGATGTTCCAAAAAGCTGTTGAAGCCAAGAAACATGAAACGCTTCCTGTTCATCATCCTAAGCTTGCTGCCGTTAAGCGCCAAGCCCGCCGAATCCACAAACGCCGCACAGCGTGAGGTCATTCACACGGCGTGGTTCAGCAGTTGCGAGCGTATCTTCCGCCGCGCAGATATCTATCTGCCGGCGGTTTACGATACCTGCTCGCAACCTCTACCTGCGTTGTTCCTTATCCACGGCATCAACGGCTATGAAGGGGCGTGGCAGGACAAAGGAGGAGCTATCGACACCCTCGAAAAACTCATCGCAGAAGGACGATGCCGTCCGATGATTCTTGTGATGCCCGACTGCAACAAATGGCCCTTCAAGGAGCGACCTGTCACGCACGGCAACCTCTGGAAATGTCTCTTCCGTTACGGCAAACTGAGCCGCGAACATGAGATAGAGAGTGCGCTCAGCGAACTGATTGACATGATTGACACCACCTATTGTGTCTCCACCTACGCTATCGCCGGACTCAGCGATGGCGGACGTATATCGGCTAATGTCGCCAATCGTCGTCCGGATAAAATCTCCTCTGTGGGACTTTTCTCTCCCGTCCTGCACAAAGACCAACTCCCCAAATCCCGCGATTCCCAAGACCAGCAGTCCAACGATTCGCTATCCCTCAACCCTGCGCAGAATTATTCGATTTTTGTGGGCAGAAAGGATATTTTTGCGCCCAGCGGCAAGCGTTTTCATCATCGTCTGACCCGTGCGCAATACCCCCATCACTATTTCGTCCTCAACGGCAGTCACAACTGGGTCATGTGGCGTCAATGTCTCCCGCTCTTCATGGAGCAAATATCCGATATCCCTTGACTCGCTTAAGAACCCTTACGGGACAAATACGAGCGACATACGGGACACATACGGGACGATACAGATTAATTTCCATTGTCCATCTCAGCATATCTCAAGCATCTCTCGAGCCACTATTATGCCTTTCAAAAAGGTTAGATTTACATCAATCAAATTGGTAATGTCCGCGTTTCAGAAAGTTATTCATTCGGAGAACCTAATTCAGCGCAGATTTCCTCCGCCATTTGGTTCATGGCTACGCACTCCGCACGGGTGACATGGCGTTTTTGCGCGTCATATTCCCATGGAGAGAGGATGAGCAAGCGTCCTTCCGCAACGGCATCAAACAAGCCGTCACCGGGTTTGTAATAATCGCCAAAACCATTATCAGCAATATAGATAATCGGATGTTTTTCCTTTATGAGAACATCCATTACCTCCTTTTCCTGTTGGCTGATGAACGGCGAGACCATAACGCTGCCGTTTCTTGCATCAATCACACAGCCGTTCATATAATCGCGTAACCGCTTATTATCACCATGTTCCGCCTCTTCCACCATTGTCCTGCGGACATGAACAGGCGCATACCGCGCCGTCTGTAGCAAAGCGGCATTACCGATGCCGCGGTACTTCCGTCCTGCGATTTCGATACCATCCTGCACGCGAAAGAATCCCGGCATGAGTTTCTTTGTCGCCAACCGCTGAGGGTTCATTTGGACGTAATGAATCATCGTTTGTAATTGCCCTTTATGGGACATCGGGCGGACGAACGGTCGCTCGGTAAAGATAGGGAATGGTGCATTGGTGTTTTCTCCGTTAGTTAGCCCCGAATCGGATTCGGGATTAATGGACGGAGTATTATATGCTCTGCCGAGTTTCTTCGCCGCCTGCCAAAGGCTGCGAACGACCATATTAAACGTTTGTTTCATCGGTTGCTTGACATACAATATCACATGCAAGTGGTCGGGCATAAGGCAATACTGTACTATCTGCACTTCTGGGTAATAGGTGGGATGGTTCAGTAGTTTCTCTATTAATGCGTTTCCCAACTTTGTCCGCTCTACTCGCGCTTGTTTTGCATCATTATCGGGAATGACAAGGCTTCCCAACAAAGGCTCACGACTTGGAACTACAAGGGTCACGTGGTATATTCCCACACCCTTCCATGCTGATCCCGGCTCTTGCCAATGCCATTTATCGTGCTCGCTCATTGTGCTTCACTCATTTTTGTGCAAAGGTACGAAAAATAATTGATATATGCAAGAGTATTTTACTTCCTGTCACACTATCTTATCTACATTTTATTTGTAGGCTTTGCCTTCCAGTAAGAGTAGGTGCTCTTTTTCAAGGGACTCCGGGGTGTTACCCATAAAATCCATTAAAGTAAGGGACATTAAGAATTCAGCGGCTGCGTCAGAACACCCGAAATACTCTTTGGCTAATTCTGTGCGGTTCTTCCGCAGGATAATCTCCTTGCTAAAATGATTCCAAACCTCTTTGTCCAGAAGTTTTACTTTGATTTCATGCACTTCCATACGAAGTGCCACTTCTTCGGGTGTCAGACTTTTAGGAATGACGATGTGGTTTTTCTTTGACATTATATTATGAATTAAGTGTTGCTTATTCTATCGCTGCAAAAGTCTTTTCTTCCGCATTTGGCACAGAAAGTGCCTTCCCAGACTTGGTCAAAGTGGCCCATAGCGGCGTCGATAAATCCCGGCTCATCGGTAAGGATGCCTGCCTCAAAATTGCGGTTGGCTGCGGATTTCATGCCCATTCCGGCTCCGGTCATATTGGCAGAACCGATATATACCCACTCACTGTCGATGGCGATTATCTTCATGTGGACGCGCGGACAAAGGCGGCGCTCCAATTTGCTCCATAGTTGCGGGTATTTGTCAAAATCTTCACGGAAAGCTGTTCCTGGTTCTTTGGCATGTAAAAGCCGCACCTCTACGCCTTTCCTTAGAAGGTCGCGGAGCACCTGCAGAAAGGGGATGGCTTGATTTCTCAATGTGGATTTCGCGCCATCCGGAAGAATATACAAGTCCTTCAAGTCGGCAGTAGCAATCCACAATAACCGCCGCGCTTTGCACATACGAGCGATTACTTGATTATAGTGGTCTATGTCGGCGATATAGGTGGTCATTGTTGTGCCATTTCAGTATGAATGATTTTATGCTTTTTCATATGTGATAGCGCATTAACGGCTGTTCCCCAACCGTTATTTGCAGAAAGAGTATAGTAGCGTACAGCTTGTTCAATATCTTGTTCAATACCAATGCCTCGTTCATAAAAATAGCCAACATAATATAGCGCTTGAGCGTCACCTGTTTCTGCTGCTCTCTGAAAATATGAAAAGGCTATTTTATTACGCTCATTGTCGTCTTTAGACAAATAACGCATGCCTTGTTCCATCAATTCGATAGCTTCACGATTTCCGTAATGTTCCTCGTCAATCACAAGCCGCTCTAATATATCTTCAACTGTAGTCATAACAACATGCATTTGAGATTCGCTGCAAAATTACTATATTAAACGGACAAAAAGTGTCCGAGGGAGAAGGAAAATTTCTATATTGAGAATTTTTCTTCATTCATCTTGAACAATTGGTAATAGGCTTGCATACTTTCCAACTCATACCATTGTGCGGTTCGGATAGGCATAGTATCCAAATCATATATCAATGCCCCCATCATGGACAAGAAGAACGGTGAGTGCGAGGCAATGATGAACTGACAGTGAAATTCCCGTACTGCGCCCTGTATAAACCGAGCGAGTTCCATCTGCCACATTGCCGACAAACTATTCTCCGGTTCGTCGAGTAAAACTAACGAATCATCCGTGATTTGTTCTACAAAATAATGAAACGCATTCTCTCCGTTGGACTGTTCTTGTGCCGTTTTTGCTAAGCGCTGATTTATATACTTGCTGACCGTACAATTTTCGCTGTCGCGGTGCATATATGCGATATCACTATACCGCTTAATTTCTTCAGGATTATCAAGGTTTAAATGCTTTGGAATGCTTGCGCGTGCGCAGTCTACAAGATATTCATGCATATCCTCTCTTTCATTGCGTGTCTTATCGTTAGCTTCACGCGTATCAAGTATCTTTTGAAACACCTCGTCACTCACTATTATTCTTCCTCTTTGTGCGGCATTGTAATGTTTGTCAATCTCATATTCACACATGAAGATATAATCATCAAAGAACGGACTTTTGTTGAATAGCGTTTGCCGATTGACCTGTAACTTTTGAGCAATCACATTTAACAAGGTGCTTTTTCCAGAGCCGTTCCCTCCGTAAAAGATAGTGATATCAGAAAAAGTAAGTTTAGGGCATAAAACATCTTGAATGTGTACCTTGTCGGCAGGTATAAAACGGTTCTCAAACACATTCCAAGGATACCAAGTGTTATGAAAACTTGCCTTATTAGGATGTATGAAGGCATACTCCAAAGGCATGTCTATTGGGCGAAAACTAGGATCTCTTGGGCTAAAATACCAGTTCACCCAACCGTCACTTGGTATTTGAAATGTTTTCAAGTATCGCATGAAATCAACTGCGTTCGAGTCTTATCTCCTCATCGGAGCAGAGTTTATACACTCGGTTTTGGATAAAATCGCTAAGGGTTTGTACGTTGCGCTTACTTTGAGGCAGGCCGAAGATATTAATGAAGATCTTGTTCTTGCTCTCGATAATCACATCAGTTGTCTGTGTGCCTTTAGCGACTACACGGATTTTGATGTTCTGTCCTGTGGGAATCAAACTCCAGCCGTGTGAAGCCGTGAGGACAAAATTATCCTCATCATACTCCACACGCTTGAACTCATCCGTAGTCTGCAAGACGTGCTTCACGGCAGTAAATACACGTCTTGCAGGCTGATTGAAGGTTAGAGAATAGGTCATAAACTATTCTTCTGGTTTATTAGAGTCGTTTGAGAATAATACAATCCATAGCAATAATACGATTGCGTCGATGCTATAAAATAAAAACTTGTGATGCCGATACCATGCATAATAATCATCCCATCCCATGATTAAAACCATGATGCCCCATCCGAGTAGCGCTAAAATTAGCAGTATACTAGAAATCTTTCGCATAATCTCAGTTTTACAATGTATTAATAATTATCTTATTATTAACTTGTAGCCATCTTTGTTGGTACATATACCGAGCAACCCACGCAACATCGTTTATATATTTAGAGTTTACGGCTGCTCCAATAAGTGCTCCAACTACAGGAACTCCTTTTTTTACAGCATTCTTCGTTAATTTTTTGCCTATAAGATGGGGCAAATTTTCATGTAAACTTATCAACCTTTGGGCAATCGTTTTTTCAAATTGCTTTCCAATCTCTTTTTTAGCAGTTTCTTCTGCCGCAATTTTTGCCATTTCTTTCCATGTATGTTTTGCCGCCATTCTCCCTATAGCTTGTAATGTCGTTACTGACACTAATTTTTCTTTTGGAGTATGCACATTGCTAGATTGAAGTATTTCAAGTATAAACAATTCATCCTCTTTGTTTTGACATTTAAAGCCGTAGCATACACCTATCTTATGGATTGTCCTAACTGAAATCAAAATTAATGAAGGTATATCTACAGCCAATCCTGCCCATCCTAAAGCTCCAGTCACTACACCTTCTGCAGATGATATTCCTATCGCATAATTATGCACTTCATTAGCCAATTTATCTGATAATTGGAGACTTTTATACTGTAGTTCGGTAATATCTTTTACATTTGCATCCCTTTCAATATCTTGTACGTCTGTTAAGAATTCGGCGGCTTTATTAATCTGTACTAAAGCACCCTCAATTGCGGAGGATGGAACAATTAACTTGGTGAGAGAGGAAATAGGTTCAATTAACTTGTTTAATACCTTTGAAAGCAGTGGCTCTTTTTTATTAATCCACTGCTCTATTTTTTGTATTTGTTCCTCTTCATACGGAGTGACATCATTAGTTTTATAGTTATACATATTTTAGTATATTTTATCCATAGCCAGCAGGACGTGCTTCACGGCAGCAAACACACGTCTTGCAGGCTGATTGAAGGTTAGAGTGTTGGTCATAAGATCATTTGTTTTTTAGAAACTCTTCTTTCCATTGATTATACATTTTCTCTTCGTTTTCATGTATAATTCCGTCAGAAGAAATTAGTTCCTCAATAAAAACATTGAGCATGGTAGTAGCCGTTTCCTTTTCTTTATTATCACATTGCGATAAAAACTCATTGGTTTCCGCAATTAACTTGGCAAAATCTAAATCAGGTTGTAATGTTAAGAGTATTTCTTTGCCGGAGATTTCTATTATAGACTCCTTTGTTAAAGCTTCTATAAAATTGCTTACAAAAAGACGTTCACGGGCGTCAATACTACCATCGGCACTTGCAAACACAGAACCTGTTTTAATAAAAAGTTCTGCAAATTTCAAAACTGAATTTTCCATATTAGTAAATTATTTTATTCCAAATAAGTGTTTAAACCAAGCTTTTATTCTATCCATTAGACCTAAATCTTCGGGCTTGAAACTTACACTTAGTTTCCATTCTTTTTCTTCTTGCTGAGCAAATGTAGTATCCTTTTGCATGTCAAAACGTGGACTTATTTTGATCATCATAGCCCCGAACGAGGCCTTTACATCAATAGTAACAGACTTATTTCTTTGAGAGAACTGTTTAGAATTAAAGAACCAAACTCTTTCCTCTAAATTTCCCTGACTAAACATGTCAATAAGTTCTCGTTCCTCTGGATCTTGAGTCCATACTAACCCATTAGGAACTGCTGCCTTCGTTTTTAATGGAGGAAATTTGTATCTCAAATACGAACGAGAAGAAACTTTTTGCTGCTCACTTTGTTTCTTTCCATATTTAACACCAGCATCCCCTTCAAAAGCTTTGTAACTACCGCCTAACCCTGCATCTATATTTAGCAGACTCGATTGACTTATGTCAGAACCTTTAATGCTCTCGTATTCAATGCTTGTTGCTCCCAAACATCTGCATAAATATGAAAATTCCTTAATCTTATCGTTAAAGATATATTCGTCGTAATTATCATATGCAATATAGAAATTTTCTCGGCAAGGGTGCAAAATATATAGTCTATTTGCTTCTGGTCTATGAGTTGAAAAAGTTAAATTATCTGGATAATCATCAATAGTAAAGACACATCGAATAAGACTTTCCTCGTCATACGCGCCAGCTAATTTTTCTTTATTCTGTGCAAACAATATGTATTGACGAGCACCAATTGGAATATTATCCACAAATTCTTTTTTAAGAACATCTGTCATACGACGATATCCTTCCATAGAATATTCTTTGTAATTATAGTCAGTGGATGCCATAACATATATATACTCTGCTCTTGCTCTTCCTAAGTCTCTTTTTTGTTCATAGAAGCACCCCATTTCATAATGAACAAAATAACTTACAGTTTCAGATGTGATTGTTTTTCCTTCAAAGCTAAATTCAAGATCATTGTCTTTGAATAATGCAACAAGTTCATTTATGGAGTCTTTTTCTGATGCAGCATTAAAGTGTGTCATAGCATCATTATAAAGATGAGTTTTTTCTTTGTCTATTGCACTCTGTGCTTTGTTTAGTAAAATTACAGCCATAAAGAAATGGTATAACCCTCGCACTCGGTTGTTATTGTTCTTTAGAGCTTCTTTCATTAATTGAATTGTATCATCTTCAGACCTTTCTCCCCTTATATATGAGTTATATAAACCTGCAAGAGCTGGACCTGCTTGGGATTCGTCTTCTGAGGAAAGTGATTCTATTGCAAACTTTGTCCCTTTGTACAAAACATACGGAACAGGCGCAATGATTACTCCTAAGACATCTTCGGCGTCCAAGTTTCTTGCGACATTCAGAGCACTTTCTCCTACTTTTTTAAATTTTTCAAAAGCTGATAATATTGACATAACGTTGAAATTTAATGGTTATTTAATCGTTGGATTATATCTATGGCTAATAGTCCAACTCCAGCACGAGTTTCTGCAACAGCTGAGCCTTTTTTGCCGGTTTTAAAATCTTTTTCTGCCATTCTAAAAAATCGCTTAGCGGCAGTTGTTTTTGTCATTCCCATGTATTTACATTCTATAAGCATCCATATAAGCAGTGCTGATATAATTCATCTCACGGCTCATGTCAAGTCCGCATTGTTGCAAGAAGGCCTGGGCAATGCGTTGTTTGCCTGCTGTGGAGGTGAGAGGACTGGACATTTGATCATAAGGAACTCGGACAGAAAGTCCTGCGGGAAGGCGCAAAGAGCCTGCTACTGTGTCGCGTTTGACGACGACTTCGTACATGTACGTCATAGTGGTATTATTTTAATTGTTATTTGTGTCTTTCAAACAAAAAAGCGCAGAGTAATACTCAACTTTGTTGCAAACAAGGCTCTGGTAAACCCAACAGAAACAAAGAGAAATAATGCTCCACGCTATATATGAGATCTGCTTTAGATTCATATACGCGGAAACGGTTACTCTATGCCCCTCTGTGGAAATGTACCAGATTTCTGTTTGTCGGGTCAAAAGTAAATTCGCTTCAAGTTTTGGGTTTCTCTCCAAAACGGTTGCAAAGATATAACAAATTTTTGAATTTACCAAATCCCGGAGCATTATTTCTCAATTTTTTTGCAAAGATACAGCTATTCGGGCTATGCTTCAAACAATCAGCACAAAAAATTGCGTATCCGTATCAAAACGGCTTGGTTTGGTACGAAAGAGTGACAAAATCAGGAAATAATTTGGCAGTTTGACGGAAAAGAAGTACTTTTGTGCCGGATTTCAAAAAGTCCAATAGAGATATGAATACGAAAAGCGAGATATTGCAAGAACTGATGGCGCAAAACTTCTTTGCTTCCAGTTCCACACGTGTTGCTACGGAATTAGGCACAAGGAGCAAAATGGTCTTCAGCCGTCTGGCGCAAGGGACTGCCGGTGAACGGGCTGTGGACAACCTCTGGGATCAAATCCTGCATGCCTATAACGTGACGGAAGGGCGGTTGATGATCATGCCGGAGATCCTGCGGCTGGCGGATTTATTGGTGGCGTTCTATCGCGCAGAGCAGCTGCCCGAACTGCTGCAACCGGACAAGGACACAAGCGAGGTGGCGGAGAGAATGAACAGATACGACCCCTTGGCGTATTGCTATGCCTTGGCGTTGTTCTACACCAAAGCCCGGGGAATGACACCTGATGCGGACGGGAGCTCGGACGTGCTGATAGAGGTGTTGCAACAGGTGGACGCCTTGCTGCAGCGGCATTTGCCTGACGTACAAACGGCACATGCCGTGGCTGCTGACAGCCTGACACAAGCCCGCAACATGCGTATAGGAGGATGGTGTCATCTGATGAATATGGTCGGGCGGGTGATTTGCTATTACGCGCATCCTTTGTATATGGGCGAAGAGAGTGCCGGG
The DNA here is from genome assembly GCA_900319645.1 of uncultured Bacteroidales bacterium. GTDB lineage: Bacteria > Bacteroidota > Bacteroidia > Bacteroidales > Paludibacteraceae > Colicola. Next base: position 60,887 of record ONPG01000008.1, on the reverse strand, counting down.
CAGTTCCAACCCCAAGTATGGAAAGGCAATCAATGGTGGGTGGCACAAGACGGGGACGGCGGATACATGCTCTGGTTGATGGTTCAGTCCGCTGAAGGAGTGGCTATTTACGACGCGTTGCAGATACCTGTGACTTCCAGCGGAGCACCCGAAATGGGTGAGGCGGTTTTTCAGCGCTGGGGATTCATGGAGAGATACGGGATCGTTCGTGTGGTGTCGCCCGAAAGCGCGAAACTGGCACACCACGGCTACTACAGCTATCAGATGAGCGAAGACAAAAGCGAGATGGCGTTGCAGGCCCTATCCGATATGCCGTCCTGTGCACCGTGGCCTTTGCCCGAAAAGATGCGCCAAGCAGATACAGATTTTTTGGGGTCGGAATGGATAGAGAAACACAGCGATGAGATAGAAGAGCTGCTGGCGACGGAAGCCATCAAAGCCGTAGGACTGGAGGAAACCGATTATGAGGTGAAGGACGTGACGATGAGCCGGCATCAATGTGTGCTGACCGTGCGGTTGCCGGGAAAAACGCCGGAGACGATAGTGCTTGATATGACCAAACACCCCGTTCTGAAGAACGTTACCGTGTGGGATGATGTGATTTTGATGCGGGGTATTGCGGACGGAAAACTCTATGCTATTTGGGAAAACGAAATCATGGTGGAAGTCGAGAAGCCGGAGGGCTCCCACTAAGGCTTTGCCCTAAACCCCGTGAAGGCTCTGCCGCTCCAAGAGGGGTGTTCGATAGTGGATGCTTGGGCTTAGGATGGGAGATGGTCCCGTGATGGTCCGGTGCTTGTCCTGACGAGCCTAAGACAAGACCATCACGGGACCATCTCCCAAGGACGACTTAACCATGACAGCTAAAAGCGCCTCGCAAGCAAGTTTCCTCATGCGAGCTATCATTACCTCCAACCTTCCAACAAGAAAAAGTGCTCCAGGCACTTTTTTCATTTTTCTCTTGCGTATGTCCCAAAAAGCAGTACTTTTCCCCAAACCCAACGCAGGTGGACAAAATGGCACTCAGAAATGGACAAAATGACACCCGAAATGGACATTTTGTCAGTATTTCGCTATCTGGCACAAAGATTGCCTTTTATAGGGTGAAACGCAACTACGCAAACCTCTCCAAACAGCGAAGCGCAAACTACGTCAAACATTGTTTAACTTAATTTAGGAGATTTGATTATGACACCTGCAATGTATCGTAGAAACGGATGGTTCCCGACCGTATTTGATGAGTTTCTGAACTCTGATCTGATGAACACAGCTACCACAACTGCCCCATCGGTTAACGTCAAAGAGACAGAAAAAGCCTATATCGTTGAACTCGCAGCTCCGGGCGTAAAGAAAGAGTACTGCCGCGTTCATATCGACGAAGACCACAACCTGTGCGTCGCCATCGAGAACAAGTTCGAGCACAAAGAGGAAGACAAACACTCGCACTATCTGCGCCGCGAGTTCTCGTACACCAACTATGAGCAGCGTTACACCCTGCCGGATGATGTAAACGAGGAAGAAATCAACGCAAAGGTGGAGGATGGTATCCTGACCATCGAACTGCCTAAGCTGCAGAAAGTGGTTGGCAAGACGACCAAACAGATTGAAATCAAATAAAGTACAAAGTACCCGGTAAACAGAAACGGCAACCGAAAGGCTGCCGTTTTTGATTTAACTGAGCATCATGATCGCCTTTTGGAGCGCGGCGATAAAAGCATCTACATCCGCTTTGTCGTTGTACAGCCCGAACGACACTCTCACCGTTCCCGGTATGCCCAATTCGTCTATCAGCGGCTCGGCACAATGGTGTCCCGTGCGGACGGCTACGCCTTGCTGGTCCAGCAGCGTGCCGATATCAAAGGGATGGATGAGTTTTGATTGCTGATTGCTGATATTGAAGCTGATGACACCGGCTTTCTTTTGCCCGGCGGCATAGATATGTACGCCATCGATGGCGGCTAAACGGGATTCACAGTACTGTGTTAGTTCGTGTTCGTGCGCCTCAATCGCCTCCAAACCAACGGCTTGCATGTATTCAATCGCCTTGTGCAACGCATAGGAGCCGACGAAATTAGGTGTGCCTGCCTCGAACTTATAGGGCAACTCGTTATACGTCGTTCCGCTCCAGCGCACATGGTTGATCATCTCTCCCCCACCCTCGTGCGGCGGCAGTTGTTCGAGCCACTCGCGTTTGCCGTAGAGCACGCCGATACCTGTCGGACCGTACATCTTGTGTCCGGAGAACGCCAGAAAATCGCAGTCCAGCGCTTGCACGTTGACGGACATATGCGGCACACTCTGCGCGCCATCGATGCACACCGGCACATTCTTCTCGTGCGCCAGACGGATAATCTCCTCTATCGGGTTGATGATGCCCAGCACATTGCTTACATGCGCCACGCTGACGAGCTTCGTCTTTTCGCTGAGAAGACCTTTGAAAGCCTCTATATCGAGCGTATGATCCGCACGCAAGGGAATATGCCGGAGCACGGCTTTCTTGCGCCCACAGAGCATTTGCCATGGAACGATATTTGAGTGGTGTTCCACAGCCGAGACAATAATCTCATCCCCCTCGCGGACAAAAGCCTCGCCAAAAGAAAACGCCAAGGCATTCAGGCTGTCGGTTGTGCCTTTGGTGAAGATGATCTCATCCGACGACCTTGCGCCGATAAACTCCGCTACCGCTTTGCGCGCCTCCTCGTGGTGGCGGGTAGCCACCTGGCTTAAATGATGCACACCGCGGTGAATATTGCTGTTCCAATGGGTGTACGCCTCGGTAATCGCATCGATCACAGCCTGCGGTTTTTGGCTTGTGGCTGCATTGTCCAAATAGACCAGCGGACGCTTGTGAACGGTCTCATTCAATATCGGAAAATCTGTTCTGTTCATGCTATTTTCATTTTTTCCTTTTCCCGTTATGTTTTCCTGTTAGCGGGAACGACTTAGGGTTTGTAATAACTTTGTTCTAATATCTTCTGTGCGTCTCCCTCCGCCATCAACTGTTGCAAGGTGACTTCGGGATTATGCTCCATATAGCTCTCCGCAATCCGCCAGCCCAGCCAGATGCCGAGTCGTCCGGGAGCGTCTTGCGAGATCTCTGCTGTGAAAGGTGCATCGTTTAGATAACTCGTCAGTACAAGGCTCTCGCTCTTGAACAAATCGCGTTTGTCCATCACCAGATGCCATATAGCCCGCTCATGTTTCACACACCAATCCCACTGCTCTTTCGTCCAACCCATTACCTCATAGCCGGGCAGTTGGTCGAAGATCTGCGCGGTCAGATACATGACCTTGCCGCGATAGAGCATCTGGTCCAAAAGGCGGCTTTTTGTGCTGGTGTAGGGTAGGGTGCGAAAGAGGAACGCACTCACTATATCCACCGGAATACACTCCGGCCGCATGGTCTGTTTCTGGTAGTCATACACCACGCGGTTGTAATACTCGTAGTCGCTGCCGAGGTACATATCCGCCCCGATTCCTATGAGGCTTTCGCCGAAATAAATCGGCGTCTGGAATCCTGATACAAAGAGATAGAGTGCAGGAACCTCTGCTTCAGGATAGAGCCACTGAATGCGTGCAAATGCCCTTCCCAGCGATTTCTCCAGCCCGCTTACGTCCGCAAACAGCTCCTGCTCACGGGCGTTGGTCTGTTGGAACCCGTAGAGCGTGTCGTGGAGGAAAAGCGGCAGCTGCTCGGCAAGCACGCTGGTGTCCGAAGAGGGAATACCGAGTATGTCCTCCACCCACAGCGGCATAAAGACCGGATACTCGTCATACAACACCCGGATATCCTGCTCTACAGTCTCCTCCCGTACGTTCATTAGCGCGTTGTCAAACCGCACTAATTCAATGTTTTGAGGCTCTATCTCCTTGGGGAAATAGGTTCTTGTATTCTGACAAGAGATGAGCGCAAAAGCACTTATTATAATGGAAAATAGCTTTTTCATTTTCAGATGAGTCCGTCTTTAATTTCAATAATCCGGTCGGCTATGGCAGCCAGTTCTTTGTCGTGCGTCACGAGCAAAATGGTCTGTCCGTACTCTTTCCGCAGTTGCAAAAGCAAATCCGCGAGTTCTTTTTTGTTCTTTTCGTCCAGGCTACCCGTAGGCTCGTCTGCCAGGATAATATCCGGACTCATCATCAGCGCCCGTGCTGCGGCTACACGCTGCTTCTCGCCTCCCGAGAGTTGGTTGGGTTTGTGGTTCATGCGGTCGCTTAAGCCGAGATCGGAGAGCAGTTTCTCCGCCCGTGGCTGGTAAGTGCTCTCTTTCTCGCGGGCAATCATAGCCGGGATACACACGTTCTCCAGAGCCGTGAACTCAGGCAGCAACTGGTGGAACTGGAAAATGAATCCTATGTGCCGGTTGCGGAAAGCAGCTAACTGTTTGTCATTCAGTGCAAAGACATCTTTTCCGTCTATGAGCACTTTGCCCTTGGTGGGTCTGTCCAACGTACCGATAATCTGGAGTAGGGTGGTCTTGCCTGCGCCTGACTTGCCCACAATAGCCACTATCTCGCCCTTTTTCACGCTGAGATGCACGCCTTTCAGCACTTCCAGTTCGCCGAAAGACTTGTATATGTTTTCAACTCGTATCATAATGTCATTTACCATTAGTTCATTTGGTGTTGATGAGTGCGATAGCCGCCTCAATGAGGTCATCTTGGTCCGTGCTGGTCTGCGTGACTTCTACGTCCGGCACGATGCCGTTTTCTATATCTTTTTTGTCGCGGTCGTACATCCTGACGCTCGAGAAACGTACCATCCAGCCTATTGGCAGGTCGTAACTCATCGGCATTCCTCCGCCACCGCCGCTGCGGCCTCCTATAAGAGTCGCATTAGGCGCATAGCGCATGATATTCACAAACATGTTTGCTGCTGAATAGGTACGACGGTTGCATAGTACCACAACCGGTTTATCCCATTTGAGCTTTGTCAGGGACGCCTCCTCTGTCAATGGTTGCATATCCGAGAAATCATGGTGACCGGGACCTGTCTTATGCTGCCAGTAACCGATAGTCTGATCCTCTCTGAAGAAAGGAGCTGCCAGCAAATAAGCGTAACTGAGATCGCCTCCGCCGTTGTTCCGAACATCAATAATCAGACCTTTGCATGGTTGGAGAATCGAGAAAATCCACCCCAGACTACTCTCGGAAAACGAATTGTTGAAACTGGAGTAATACATATATCCTATGCTGTCGTTATCCACGGCGCAATACTCTATTCCTCCGGCTATGCGGCTGTTCTTCAGATACATACGCTGCAGGCTTGAGTTGAAATTGGCAGGGTAGGTATCGTACCAATCGGAGCAGTACGAACGGTCAAACCCGGAGTACAGGTTCACATGTCCGTCGTGTAATGAGTCCAGCATAGCGGCGCAGAGGTCGAAGAGTTCCAAATCATGTCCGGCTTCTATCTGTGAGGCTTTCTCTACATACTCATCGTGAATGGCATTCCAGTCGCAGCCTTTCTCCTCCACATAACAATAACGGGTGTCGATAATCTGCCATAAGGCTTCTATGTTATCCACCGGATCGGTAGAAGCAGCCATTTCGTTTTTGTCCCGGCATGAGATCAGCCCAAGAAACAAGAACACAAAAAATATGTTGGTTAATTTTCTCATAAGCGGGAATGGGCGTGGAGGCGGTATTTCCATATACAACCCACGATAAGTCCTATTTGGTTAGTTGTAAAATGCAGATAATCAGTCCTGTAACTATTGAAATGGTGTTCTGCTCCGACGCGCCAGGTAGAGTGGGGGAACTGCAAATCCAGCGACAGTTCGTGCTTGACGGTGTTGTGGTTCCAATGACCTGCACAACGGGCGATACCCGGTACACCAGAATATAACTCGTAGTAGGATTGCCCATATTCCGGCACATAGTCAAACCCGATGAGATTGGTTCGGATGAGGTAATTGAGCCTGTAACTGTTTTTCTTGCCGTAGAAAGACCAACTGACGCCGCCCATTGCTTTCACATCTACCGCTATGTCCATCGAGAGCGGTTTGTTGACATTGTTGCCCAAATAGCGCACTCCGAACTCTGCTTCCAGATAGGGCCCTGCATGCACTTGCAGCCTCTCGTCCAGCCATTTCCAGCGATAGAGCGCACCCCATCCGCCGCCGATGAGCAGGCCGGTGATCCGGTTGCCGGGCGGATTGGGAGTATAGCGGAAGACATTCAAATCCACGCGTCCTACGTGCTCCCAGTGCGGCTGGCGGAACGATTGCCACCACTCGTTGCCAAGCCCCACCTGGTAACCTTGAAAACTCAGCAAACTGAGATAGGTGTCCAGTTGGCGGCCATAACCTGCGCGGAGTTTGAGCACGTTGGTGTGCTCACGACCGTAGCCGGCTGTTGGTTCCTGAGCCGCTACCGTTGCAGCAGCCAGCATCCAGGCAACGAGTATGTAGGTTCGGAGTCTCATGCGCGCGCGCTGTCTAAAATAAGTTGTCGGTCTCCGTTCTCCTGTGGAACAATTTTTATATAGACCGTATCTTCGGGCAGCAGCGCTTCTATCATCTCCGGCCACTCGATGAAACAGTAGTTGCCGGAATAGAGATACTCTTCTGCTCCGAAATCCATTGCCTCGCGGATGTCCTTCAGGCGGTAGCAGTCGAAATGATAGACCTCGCCCTTGTAGGGTTGTTCCACATCGTACACATTGACGATGGCGAAAGTGGGGCTGTTGACAATATCGATGGTTCCCATTGCCTCGCAGAGCGATTTGATGAAAGTGGTCTTGCCGGCTCCCATCTGTCCGTCGAACGCATAGACGCGATGAGGTTCCGTGCTTCTCAGAATCTCCAAAGGACTCACTTCCTCTCCTTGCTCATTCAAAAGGACGGGAGATTCTTTCATTTTTATCGTATAAGTACTCATGTTCGTGATAAATATTCGATTCTCAGAGGGATATTTTGGACTGAAAATGCTCGTAAAGCGCTGATCCTTTGGTAGTTCCGAGCAATTCAATCCATTCTTCTTTTTTAGCCATACCAGCGCGCTTCACAGAGCCGAAATGACGCAGTATTTTCTGCTTGGTGGCAGGTCCAACTCCTTGAATATCATCGAGTTGGCTATGTATCTGTGCCTTGCTCCGCTTCGATTTGTGGTAGGTGATAGCAAATCGGTGCACCTCGTCCTGTATGTTGGTCAGCAGTCGGAACACCTCGCTCGTCACCGGCATACTGATCTCCGCCGGAGGGAAGCCGTAGAGGAGAGTCTGAGTGCGGTGCTTGTCGTTTTTCTTAAGACCTGCTATCGGGATATGTAACCCCAATTGGTCTTCCACAGCCTCCCGGATAGCGTGCATCTGTCCGAGACCGCCATCAGCGATAATGAGATCGGGCATCTTTCCCCCTTCGTCTATCAAATGCTGATACCTTCTCCTTACTACCTCGCGCATCGAGGCATAGTCATCCGCTCCCTCTACGGTTTTAATCTCAAAACGCTTGTAGTCGCTCTTGCTCGGTTTGGCCATCCGATAGACGACGCACCCGGCTACTGCGTTTGTACCTTGGATATTCGAGTTGTCAAAGCAATCGATCCAACGGGGCAGAGTAGGGAGCCCCATCATCTGCTGCAGTTCGCTTAATATGCGTACACCGCGCTGCTCGGGGTTGAGTTTGTCCTCCTGCTTAAGGCGGTCCATTTTGTATTGGCGTACGTTCTGCATAGCGAGATCAAGGAGTTTTTTTCTGTCCCCGCTCAAGGCTATGTGGATATGCATGGTATCATCAAATACGTCCGGTATGAACGGAACAATTACCTCTTTTGTCGTACTCTCCAAACGCTCGCGGAGCTCCATCATACCGAGTGCCAGCAGCTCCTCTTTCTCCTCCTCCATTTTGCGACGATATTCGATGGTTTGTCCCTGTACGATACAGCCGTTATGGACGTGCAGCATGGAGATATATACTTTTTCGTCTTGTTCGTCGTAGCCGAACACGTCTATGTCCCCTGCGTGTGTATTGGAAATGATGGTTTTGCTCTTGAACTGGTCCAGGAGCTCGATTTTGTGTTTGATCTCAGCCGCCTCTTCAAACTTAAGTTCTGCCGATTTCATCGACATTTCCGCTTCCAGTTGGCGCCCTATTTCAAGCGCATCTCCTTTGATCAGTTTGCGTGCTTGCTCAATCCACTCCCCATAGTGCTCGCTGCCGGGTCTTTTTTCGCAAATACCGCAGCAGTTATGCAGGTGGTATTTGAGACACACACGAACTTTGTTTTTCTCGATGGAATCGGACGAAAGTGGAATGTTGCATGTCCGGATAGGATAGAGTTTGTGAATGAGTTCCAACACCAGATCTACCGTATTCCCGAAGCTATAGGGACCATAATATTCACCTGCTCGTTTGTCGATCGTTCGCGTTTTGAAGATCCGAGGGTAGGGTTCGCGTGTGATACAAATAGAAGGGTAGGATTTTCCGTCTTTGAGGAGGATATTGTAGTGCGGTTGATATTGCTTAATGAGGTTGTTCTCCAAGAGGAAGGCGTCTTGCTCGCTATCTACGACTACATACCGTATATCGGCTATATGAGCTACGAGTTGCCGCGTTTTGGAGGACTGATGATCTTTGTTGAAATAGCTGTTCACCCGCCGGTGAAGGTTCTTGGCTTTACCTACATAGATTATCTGCCCGTCCTTGTCGAAGTACTGGTACACTCCCGGATTTTCAGGAATCCGTTTCAGCAATAGAGCAATATGATCATTCTTAGTTGCCATTCACCATTCACCATCATCCAACACCTACTCGTCCACCTCAATGCTCAGCAGACAGTCGCAACTATCGGCTTGGCTCTCTACTACTTTGCGTCCGTTCAGGCCGATTAGTTCAATGATGCAACTGACATAGATTTTCTTAACCCCCAGTTTTTTCACCAACTCAATAGCTGCCGCCATCGAACCTCCGGTAGCAAGAATGTCATCGTGAATGAGAACTACATCGTCCGGAGTCAGTGCGTCCTTGTGCATCTGGATGGTATCTTGTCCATACTCCTTTTGGTAGGTTACCGAGATGGTCTCTGCCGGCAGTTTGTTGTGCTTGCGGATAGGCACAAATCCTGCGCCTAATTCGATTGCGAGAGCCGGAGCCAGAATAAATCCCCTCGACTCAATACCTACCACTTGCGTAATACCCAGCCCTTTGTAGCGTTTTACCATCTCGTCGCGCATCCATTTGAGGCACTCTGGTTTGGCTAATGCTGTTGTGATGTCTTTGAATTGAATGCCGGCAATAGGAAAATCCGGTACATTGCGGATTGATTGAATAACTTCTTGTTCTGTCATATTTTCTGTTTTATTAATATTTTTTATGTTTGTCTATATGTTTCACGTGGAACATTAAAGGTAGTTTGCTTTGCAAACTAAAGGTGCTATTTACCGTCCCATGAGCACCAACAAAACGCTGATGTCATTCGGACTTACACCCGGAATACGCTGTGCTTCGCCTATGGATCTCGGGCGGATCCGGGTGAGTTTCTGACGCGCTTCGGTGCTTAGACTTTGAACGCTCTCGTAGTCAAACGTGTCGGGTATGCGTATCTGTTCCAATCGTTGAAGTTTGGCGGCTTCGTTTTGTTCGCGCTTGATATAGCCGGCATACTTGATCTGAATCTCACAACTTTCTACACACTCGTCGGAGATATCTGCGGTCTTTTCCTTCAGAGCGGGAAGCGCTTCAGCAAGGCTTTTGATTGTTACCTGCGGGCGTAGGATGAGATCGGCGATCTTGCAACCCTCGTGCAGCGGTGTGCTGCCTATCGACTCCAGCCATGTGTCCACTTCGCCTATGCGGACGCTTGCTTGTTGCAGAAAACCGATGAAATCCGCACAAGTGGTTTGTTTTTGTTTTAGCAGGTTGTATCTGTATTCGTCTGCCAATCCCATCTCGTAACTACGGGAGGTTAACCGCTCGTCTGCATTGTCCTGACGCAGTAGAATGCGGTATTCGGCACGGGAGGTGAACATACGATAGGGCTCGTCCACGCCTTTGTTGACCAGATCGTCTATCAGTACGCCTATATAGCTCTCGTCTCTTCCCATAGTAAAAGGTGTGCCGCCGTGTGTGTTGATGTGTGCATTCACGCCGGCTACCAATCCCTGCCCGGCTGCTTCCTCATAGCCGGTTGTGCCGTTGATCTGTCCGGCAAAGAAGAGGTTTTTAATCCGTTTGGTCTCCAGCGTGTGGTGGAGTTGGGTAGGGTCAAAGAAATCGTATTCGATGGCGTAACCCGGCCGGTACATAACGATATCCTCCAGTCCCTTGATGGTTTTTAATCCCGCTAACTGCACTTGCCATGGCAGACTGCTGGAGAAACCGTTGACGTAATACTCGTTGCTGTCCACACCTTCCGGTTCCAGAAATATCTGGTGCGCATCTTTGTCGGCAAAGGTGACGATTTTGGTCTCTATGCTCGGACAATAGCGCGGACCGATACTCTTGATCTGTCCGTTGTAGAGCGGCGATTCTGCCAAGCCGGACCGGAGTGCTTCGTGGGTGCGGGGATTGGTATAAGTGATCCAGCAAGGCATCTGTTTGAGTTGGCGATGGACGGTGTCCAGATAGCTGAACTGGTGCCAGTCGCTGTCTCCGTCCTGGCGAACCATCTCCTCAAAATGGATAGAGCGTGCGTCTATACGCGCCGGTGTACCGGTTTTCATGCGGTCGCTGCGGAAGCCTAATCCTGCTAACTGCTCTGTGATACCGTAAGAGGCGGGTTCGGAAGTGCGTCCTCCGGCTATCTGCGTCTTGCCGCAGTGCATGAGTCCGTTCAGGAAAGTTCCGTTGGTCAGCACTACGGCTTGTGCCTTCATTTCGATGCCCAGAGCGGTCTTAACTCCGCAAACCTTATTATCTTTGATAATAAGAGAAGTTACTGTATCTTGCCAGATGGAGAGGTTGTCGGTGTGCGAGAGCACTTGTATCCATTCTTCTATAAAGCGTTTGCGGTCGCTTTGGCTGCGCGGACTCCACATAGCAGGTCCTTTGCTTTGGTTCAGCAGGCGGAACTGGATAGCACTCCTGTCGGTGACTATACCCATTTGTCCGCCCAAAGCGTCTATCTCGCGCACGATCTGTCCCTTGGCTATACCTCCGATCGCAGGATTGCAACTCATCTGTGCAATCTTGTTCATATCCATGGTGATGAGCAGCGTGCGGCTACCCATCCGGGCTGCTGCGCTGGCTGCCTCACAGCCGGCGTGTCCGGCTCCTACTACTATGACATCAAATTGAAAATTCATCGATGAATTCGGCTATAATGTTTACTTGTTTCCTCTTATTGTGTGATTGCGATGGCTCCATCGCCATTGCCCGTTATAACTGTTGGTGTGTACGGTGCGTACACGCGGAGCGAACGCATTTTCCAAGTGGCACTGATAGGTGATCTCTTGGGTCGCCGGATTGACTATCAGACCGATGATATCAAACCGTATGTTTTTGTCTATCTTGTGGTATTTGATATAGGCGTTTGCTGCTGCAGTCATACGTTGTTTCTTGGCCTCGTCCACATATTCTTCCGGCGCCTTGCCTCCAAAGGATGACGTGCGGGTCTTGACTTCTGCAAAAACGATCTCTTTGCTGTTCTCGGCTATCAGATCAACCTCAAGGTGTCCCATCCTCCAGTTGCGTTCAGAGATATGGAACCCTTTGGATTCCAGTATCTTAGCGGCTTCTGTTTCGCCTAATATAGCTATCGGGTTGGTTACAAACATCGTTTAGTTCAATTGCTCCATACGCGCTGCGTCCAGTCGCAGCAGGATAAATAATAATAACGTGAATCCCCATAGCGAACTGCCGCCATAGCTGAAGAATGGCAGCGGAATGCCTATCACCGGCATCAGTCCTAACACCATCCCCACATTAACTGTGAGGTGGAAAAGGAAGATACCCGCTACGGCATATGCGTAGATATGCGTAAAAGCATTGCGTTGTCTTTCGGCAATGGTTATCAACCGCAGGATAAAGGTCAGATAGACCAGTAATACGGCGACCGAGCCGATAAAACCCCATTCTTCGCCCACGGTACAGAAGATGAAGTCGGTGTCCTGCTCGGGCACAAACTGCAGTTTGGTCTGAGTGCCTTTCAAATAGCCTTTTCCCAAGAGACGTCCCGACCCAATGGCAATACGTGCCTGATTGACGTTATATCCTGCTCCGGTAGGATCCTCTTTCATACCAAGAAGTACCTCAATACGGATACGTTGGTGGGGTTGCAGCACTTTCTGGAACACAAAGTCGCACGCCTGGGTGTATCCTATACAAAGCAAGCTGAAAACAGCTACAATAATCAGCTGGTATTTGCGCCAATAGATACTCACTACCAGATTGTAAACAGCCAGCGATGCCACAACAGCCATAGCAATCCAGTCAAACGGCATTGCCCATCCTATGTTGAGTAGAAGGCATATAGCATATACGACCACCACGCTACCGGACAGGATGAGCGGCAGGAAGCGGACGTAATGCTCCTTGCAAATGAAGTAGATCTCCACAATGGTCAGCAGAAGCATACAACTGAATATACCCACGCTGCCTGTACCGAGCGGCAGCGGTGTGCCTCCCCATCGGATACTGATGATAAACAATGCTACGGCCGCCACCACCATCCATAGCACATAACCGCTCATTCCCTGACGGTAGAAAACCAGCAGGAAGACCGCAAAAACAAGTGCCGAACCGGTCTCTCGCTGGAGAACCATGATGATGACTGCCGGCACTCCGATGATAAGAAAAGGTACGATCAAATCGCGCCAAGTGCGCATTTTGTATTCGTATTGCCCCATGTATTTGGCTACGGTCAGAGCCACCACGCATTTGGCAAACTCTGCGGGTTGCAAACTGACCGGACCGAGCGAGATCCAGCTGTATGAGCCTTTGACATTGTGCGCCAGAAAGGGGGTCGCCAGCAATAGTAGCAACATAAGCCCGTAGGCTATATAGGCCAATGTGTCGTAGGTCTTGTAGTCAATGAGCAGCAGAATAGCACCCAATGCCAGTGAGCCTGTTATCCACGCGAACTGCTTACCGGCACGGTTGGAGAAATCGAAAATACTCGTTTGGTCAGGGGTATAGCTGGCGCCGTAGATGTTCAGCCAGCCGAACACCACAAGAACGAGGAACAGACCTATTGTCTGCCAATCCAGGTTGACGAATATGTTACCATTTCTTGACGCTCTCATTGAGTACGCTTTCGCTTATTTTCTTTTTCAATCCATTTCTATGAACGGTACCGGTGAGGTACTGTTCCATGAGCAGGCTGGCCACTGGAGCCGCCCAGGTGGCGCCAAATCCTGCGTTTTCCACCACTACCGCTACGGCTATCTGCGGATTCTCCACTGGAGCAAAACCGATAAAGATAGCGTGGTCTTTGCCGTGCGGGTTTTGAGCCGTACCGGTTTTGCCGGCTGACTCGATACCGTTTATCTGATACCATCGTCCCGTGCCGTTTTTCATTACCCGGTGCATTCCTTCCTTGACAACTGCGAAATGCTTCGCGTTAATCTCGAGCGAGTGCCGGTGGGTCAGCATCGAGTCGTTGCGGTTGAGGTGTGGAGTGATGAAATATCCCTCGTTGGCGATAGCAGCTGCCTGATTGGCCAGTTGCAACGGCGTGACGAGTATCTCGCCTTGCCCTATACTGAGCGATCGCACGGTGATGGCTTTCCATCCTTTGTCTCCGTAAATACGGTTGTAGAGTTGTATGCTTGGTATCGCTCCGGCTGATTGCTCGCTGAGGTCGGTATCCGCGAATCGTTGTCCCAATCCGAAAGCCATAACCGCATCGCGCCACAGGTCGTACCGGCGCAGAAATGCACGGTTGTCATCGCCGTATCCGTCTTTCTGGAGCAGATCGCGGAAGGCGCACCAGAAATAGGGATTGCAACTCTGCTCGATGGCTTCGTCCAGCGCCACGGGTGAGCCGTGGTGGTGGGTGCATTTGATAGGCTTGCTCTGCGGACCCGAGCACGGGTAAAGCGTGTTCGGCGTGATGGCGCGTTGTTGCAGGCAGACCAGTGCCTGAATGGTTTTGAAGGTGGATCCTGGAGGGTAAGTCGCCTGCGTAGCCCGGTTGTACAGAGGCTTGGTCTCGTCCTGCTGCAGCATCGTGTAGTTGGCACTACGCGCCTTGCCTACCAGTTGCTGCGGATCCCATGTGGGGCTGGAGGCCAGCGCCAGTATCTCGCCGGTCTTGGGCTCGATAGCTACAACGCTTCCGACTTTGCCGGAAAGGAGCTCTTCCGCCAGTATCTGCAGATGAATATCGAGGGTGGTTTGCAGGTCGGTGCCGGCCACGGCTGGCTGGTCCAACTCTCCCTCGTGGTAACTGCCCTGAATACGTCCTTTAGAGTCACGCATGAGCACTTCCATGCCTTTTTCGCCGCGCAGTTGCAGCTCGTAGGTGCGCTCCAGACCATCGCGTCCGGAATAGTCTCCGCGTGTGTAATAATCATCACGGTCCAAATCGTTTTGGTTAACTTCGCCCACCGAGCCCAACACGTGTGCTGCGGCTTTGTAGGTGTAGTCACGCAAGGTACGTTTGCGTATCTGGACGCCTGCAAACGAGAAGAGGGACTCTTGCAGCGTAGCTATATCTTCTTTCTTGAGCTGGCTGATAAACACTTGTGGTGTCCAGCGTGAGTAACCGCGGTTTTTGCGCCGGTCTTTGATTTCCGTTATTCGCTCGTCGAACTCCTCCCGACTGATATTCAGGCATTGGCAAAATCGTGTCGTGTCCCAATCCTGATCCATCTCGCGCATGATGACGGTTACTTCGTAAATAGGCTGATTGAAGACCAGCAGTTCGCCGTTACGGTCGTAGATAAGTCCGCGTGAGGGATAGATAGTCTGTTTGACCAACGCGTTGTTATCCGCTTGGTCTTTGGTGGACTGGTCGATGATTTGCAGGTAGAACAACCGGGCTATATACACCAATACCACTACAACAGCTATGCCGCTGATGACAAACCTGCGTCTATAGTATTGGTCGTTAATCATCTGTACTTCACGAAATTATAACTGAGAATAAGCACAATGCTGATCAGACTGCTGACCGTCGTCTCCAATAGGGCAAATCCTATGTGCGACCAGCTCCAAGAGGCTATCAGAAAAACCGTCAAGTGGTGGATTAAGACTAAAAGCACGGTGTATTGTATCATCGTTTCTATACCCAGACTATGCATGCTTATTTCCTCGTTCAGACGGTCTTTGTCGTTGACCAGTTGTCCGAGCATATAGGGTCTGAGGAGCATGACCAGTACACAAGCCGCCATATGAATGCCCATGGAGTTGCAGAACACATCCATTGTCAGTCCGACGAGTGCCCCGATGAGCATGTCCACCGAGTGCGGCAATGTTGCAGGCATCATCAGCAGACAAAGGATATACACGTATGGATGGCATACACCTCCTATTTGCAAGCGGTTGAACAACAGCACTTGCAGCAGGATTACCACGATGAATCGACCTATTTGTTTACTCCAATCCATGGTTCAGTTCCTCCAGTTCTGTGCGGTTGTTATTGCCAATGAGTTCCACGTATTTCAGTTTTCTGAAATCCACGCTCAGTTGTACGCGGATGGTGTAGTAGGAGTCTCCTTGTTTGAGTTGGCACTCTGTGATCACACCTACCGGAACCCCTTCGGGGAAAGCCGGACTGAGACCGCTGGTGACGATGGTGTCGCCTATGGCTGCATCCACGTGCGTGGCAATGTCAGTCAAACGGGCATAACGGCTGTCTTTGCCGTCCCATTCGAGGGTGCCGATATAGTCGTTTTTGCTGAAACGGCAACTTAAACGGCTGGCTGTGTTGATGATAGGCTGTACGATGCTGTAGTGCTCGCCCACTGTACGTATGATGCCCACTGCGCCTTCGGCATTGCGTACTCCCATGCCGCGATAAATACTATCGCTCTCTCCCCGGTTGACAGTCAGATAGTTATGCTGTTTGTCAATCGTCATTTGTACTACTTTGGCGCTTTGGTAGTTCGCAAAGAAACTGCTGTCAGTGAGCATGTTTCGCAGCATGGCGTTCTCTTGTGACAGCTCGTCATTCACTTGACGTAGGGACAGATAACTCCCGAGTTCATCGATTTTTTCGTATTCCCAGGCGACAATACTGTTGGCCGTCGAGAGGATGCTGCTGCGCGGATAAGCACTATTGTAGGCAATGAGCAAAAAAGCAACAACTTCCAGGATAATAAACACCAGGAAGTTGCTGTATCGGGCTAATATCTTCAACAGACTTTGCATGCAGCGATGCCAATGGTTATCGGATCAGGAAGCCGAAATTGCGCACATTTTTCAGTGCCACACCCGTTCCTCGTGCTACCGAGTGCAAGGGGTCGTCAGCCACGTGGAACGGTATCGTGATCTTGTCGGTCAGACGTTTGGCCAGACCGTGGAGCAGCGCACCGCCGCCCGTCAGATAGATACCTCGTTTCACAATATCCGAGTACAACTCAGGCGGTGTAGATTCAAGTGCCTGCAGAATAGCACCCTCGATCTTCGAGACACTTTTCTCCAAGCAATGAGCTATCTCCTGATAACTGATAGGCACTGAGATCGGGAGAGCTGTCACTTTGTTGGGACCCACTACGATGAAGTCTTCCGGTGCGTCTTCGAGTTCCGGCAGCGCGGAGCCTACTTGGATCTTGATGCGCTCAGCCGTTGGTTCGTCTATACGGAGGTTGTGCATACGACCCATATACTCGATAATGTCCTGGTTGAAATCATCACCGGCGATTTTGATCGATTTGTTGCTGACGATACCTCCAAGCGAGATCACGGCAATCTCGGTAGTTCCACCGCCGATATCCACAATCATACATCCTTCGGGGCTCTCTACGTCCAGACCGATACCTATCGCTGCTGCCATCGGCTCGTAGATCATGTAGATGTCTCTGCCTCCTGCGTGCTCCGAACTGTCACGTACGGCACGTATCTCGACCTCGGTCGAACCCGAAGGAATACATACAACCATACGGATCGACGGCGTGAACAAGCGTGTCTGCTTGGGAATCATCTTGATCATACCTCTGATCATCATTTCGCAGGCATAGAAATCCGCGATAACGCCGTCTCGCAATGGACGGATTGTGCGGATGAGGTTGCCTCCCTTACCGATCATCTGCTGTGCTTTGCGGCCAACAGCCACCATTTTGTTTTCTGCAACCGAGATAGCTACTACTGAAGGCTCATCTACCACCACTTTGTCATCGCAGATGATGATGGTGTTCGCTGTGCCGAGGTCTATAGCCACCTCTTGTGTAAAAGAAAAAAGTCCCATAAAATTATTTACAATTTAGTCATTTGCTATTCCCGATTGGTTTGTCCATAATTACGCAAATTATGAAAAACACGCTTCA
The DNA here is from genome assembly GCA_900319645.1 of uncultured Bacteroidales bacterium. Taxonomy (GTDB): domain Bacteria; phylum Bacteroidota; class Bacteroidia; order Bacteroidales; family Paludibacteraceae; genus Colicola. Next base: position 43,519 of record ONPG01000008.1, on the reverse strand, counting down.
CGTGGATCTCCTCAACCGTCTTTTCGTTTGCCCATATTGATGCAAACTATGAAAAAACGTGCAAAGTTACAACTTTTTTTTCATATATGCAAGCGCGCGCGTCATTTTTATGAATAATAATTGCGCCCCGGCGCACCGGTGCAGCCGCTTTTTGGGGTCCAAATAGCATCGCAATAACATTTTACTAAAACATCCAAAAACGCAAAAACGCCCGATTTCATCGGGAATTTTCGTTTATTCTTCAGCCATCTGTTCCTCCCTATTAATTTTTTGCATGTCACTTTTGTCAGTTTTGTCATTTTCTTTACAAAATGTAAGATTCCCTGTGGTTTCTCCCTGTTTCTCTACCATTCTGCTACTCCCCGCAGCGTACCTTACTGTCAAAATGATAGAAACTGACAATACTGCCAAAACTGACATGTCATTTTTTTGTATGTCCATTGCGTCCGAATTTAATTCGGACATCCCTTTCCTTTCCCTCATCCCTTCCCCTTCATCTGTTGTGCCGGATATTATCCGGAGTACCTCCTGCTATAAGCTAAAGGACTTAGTCGGGCTCAATGTCCATTGTGCGGGATAGTATCCCGCTTTCCCATTCAGTTCCCAATCTGCACCTAAGCGTTAGAGATAAGTTGGATATAAGTTAGTCCTTTGTTGGTCCTTCTCGTACCCTGACTTACCCCAACAACAGCCCAACCATTCAGACCTGAATGGAAAAACAAGCAAAATCTGAGTGTTAAAAGGGGAGTAGGGAACGGAAGAGTTGAAAAATTGTGCAAAGGTACAACTTTTTTTTCATATATGCAAGCGCGCGCGTATTTTTTATAAAGAAAAAAAGAGTGACGATTTTTGTCGTCACTCTTGCGCTCCCTCTAGGACTTGAACCTAGGACCCCCTGATTAACAGTCAGATGCTCTAACCGACTGAGCTAAGGAAGCGGATGTTTTTTGCAGTCGAAAATTAGTTCCTTTTCAAAAGCGAGTGCAAAATTACTGCTTTTTTTTGATATATGCAAGTTTTTTTGAAAAAAAATTCGTATCTTTGCAAAGTTTTTTAAAAATTTACTCAATTTTAGCTAAATTTGCACCAAAATGAAGAAGGTTTTAGGCTTAGGAAACGCGTTAACGGACATTTTGCTCCAGGTCAGCGAGGACGATTTGCGCGAACTCGGATTTCCGAAAGGAAGCATGAATCTGATCACGAAAGAGCAAGCGGAGCAGATTCAATATCGTTTTCTGTCCGTGAGGAAGCGTATGGTAGCCGGTGGATCGGCGTCGAACGCCATCAACTGTATCGCCGCGCTGGGCGGTAAAGCGGCGTTTATCGGCAAGATCGGTAACGACGAGGTCGGCGATTTCTACCGTGAGGATCTGCTCAAGAACGGCGTGAAGCCTATTTTGTTCTTGTCCCAGACGGCGATGTCGGGATGCTCGATTGTGTTGATCACCCCGGACGGCGAGCGCACGTTTGCCACGTATTTAGGCGCTGCGGCGGAACTGTGCGCGGATGACATCCAGAAAGACGCGTTTACGGGATTCGATATTTTCCACATCGAGGGCTATCTGGTTCAGAACCACGACTTGATTGAGAAAGCCATCCGTTTGGCGAAAGAATCCGGTTGTATGGTCTCGCTGGATCTGGCGTCGTACAACGTGGTGAACGAGAATCACGCGTTCCTCAAAGGGCTGATCAAGCAGTACGTGGATATTGTTTTTGCCAACGAGGACGAGAGTTTCGCCTATACGCATCTCAATCCCGAGGAGTCGGTTCAGACCCTTGCAGAGCAATGTGACATAGCCGTCGTGAAGGTTGGCAAGAACGGATCGTACGTGCAGCGTGGCAGCAAACGTCACCACATTGGCGCTATCACTACCAGTTGTACCGACTCAACGGGAGCGGGTGACCTGTTTGCAGGAGGATTCCTGCACGCCCTGAGTGACGGTTTTGATCTCCGCCGTTGCGCCGAGATAGGTACTATCGCTGCCGGACGTGTCGTGGAGATTGTTGGAACCAAGCTCAGCGACGAGACGTGGGAGGAGATCCGCCGTATTTGTGCGTTGTACCGCGGATTTTTGCAAAAATACGACAAAGACTAAGATAATTGACAGATTATGAAGAAAGTATTATTTCCGTTTTATATCTTGTACCAGTATCTGGTAGCGTGGCCGATATTTTTAGTGCTGACTATTTTTACGGCTGTATTCACGATTCTGTTGGTTCCGTTCAGAAATACGGAGTTTGTTCACAAAGAGCAGCAGTTCTGGTCGAAATCCGCTTTCTGGTTGTTTTTTCTGCCGGTAAGCGTAGATGGATATGAGCATATCCGGAAGGGCCGGAGCTATGTGTTTGTCGCCAACCACCAGTCGATGTTCGATGTGTGGCTGGTGTACGGATGGCTGCCGGTGATCTTCAAATGGCTGATGAAAGCCGAGTTGCGCAAGGTGCCTTTTGTCGGAACCGCTTGCAAGGCAGCGGGACATATTTTCGTGGAGCGCCGCAATGCGAAAGCCTCGATGGAGAGCCTGAAAGAGATTGAGAAACAGTTGTCGAACGGCGTGTGCACCGTGATTTTCCCGGAGGGAACGCGTAGCCTGAACGGCGAAGTGGGACGATTCAAACGAGGAGCGTTCCAGATTGCGTTGGATTTAGGTCTGCCCGTGATACCCCTCTCGCTGGACGGATGTTTCGAGGTCCTGCCCAAAGGAAAGCCGTTTGTGCATTGGAATCCCGTGCATATGCATATAGGCGAACCGATTGATCTCAAGCAGTTTGCAGATCCGAACGAAGCTATCGAAGCCGTTCGAAATGCGGTCATTGAAGGAAGAAAAAAATAATTTACCAATAACCAATTACCAATAAATATCATGTATTCTGATCCGAAAGATTGTCTCTATTGCCAGAACAATGAGACCTTACACAATTTGATGATAGAGATTGCGCATCTGCGCGTCTCCCGTGCTTTCCTGTTCAAAGAGCAGACCTATCACGGCCGTTGCCTGGTGGCATACGACGAGCATGTGAATGACCTGAATGAGTTGAGCGACGAACAGCGTAATCTTTTTATGGCCGACGTAGCTGACGTCACTCGTGCTATGCAGAAACTGTTCAAGCCTGAGAAAATCAACTATGGCGCCTACTCCGACAAACTGAGCCATCTGCATTTCCATCTGGCTCCCAAGTATGTGGACGGTCCTGACTACGGAGGCACCTTCCAGATGAATCCCGGCAAAGTGTATCTGAGTGACGCCGAGTATGCTGAAATGGTCGCTGCTCTGCGGGATGAACTGAAAAAATAACCTTCCCGACCTCCATCTAAGAGGAGGAAAGCGATGCTATTCAAAGAAATAATAGGACAGGAGGAGGTTAAGCAGCAGTTGCGTCTCTCGGTGCGTGAGGGGCGAATCCCTCATGCGCAGTTGTTTGCCGGCGTGTCCGGAATAGGCAAACTGCAACTGGCTCTGGCGTATGCGCAATACGTCAACTGTCCGCATCGTACATCCGAGGACAGTTGCGGCGTATGCCCGACTTGCCAGCAATACAGGAACTTGCAGCATCCCGATCTGCATTTTGCTTTTCCGATTGTCAAAACCGACTCGGCGGACACCTGCGATGCCTATATGGCACCTTGGCGCAGTATTATCCTCAAGCAGCACTATTTCGACTTGGACGACTGGTACAAAGTCTTGGGCGTTGAGACCAAGCAGGGGATGATATACGAGAAAGAGAGTTCGGAGATCCTGCGCAAGTTGAGCCTGAAGCCTTTTGGTGACGGCTACAAGGTAATGATTATCTGGCAGCCGGAGAAAATGAATCCCACCTGTGCGAACAAACTGCTCAAGATCCTGGAGGAGCCGCCCAAGCGAACGCTCTTTATTATGGTGAGCGAGCATCCGGAGCAGTTGTTGTCCACTATCCAGTCGCGCGTGCAGACCATCCGCGTACCGCGATTGCAGGCGGAGGATATAGCCCAAGCGCTTATGTCGCAACATAACATGAACGAGACAGAAGCGAGAGACATTGCCCGCATAGCTAACGGCAGTTATCTGCAGGCACTCAAGAAATCGGATGAAACGGAGGAGAACCAGCAGGAATTGCGCGATTTTATCGCTCTTTTCCGAGATGCCTATACGGTGGGAGTGATGCGTGATCCGAAGATGAAATTTGATTCCCTCAAGCGCCTGCGCCAATGGAGTATGGAAATGGCGGACAGCAAGGTGGGGCGTGAGAAACAGAAGCATTTCCTGCAATACGCGCAAAACCAGGTACGTGAGAATTACATCCGCAATTTCCACCAGCCGGAACTGAACTACCAGATGTCCGCCGAGCGGGATTTCTCGGTGAAGTTCGCTCCGTTCATCCATAGCGGAAACGTGGAGCAGATCATGCTTGAGTTGGAGAAAGCCGAGCGGCAGATAGAGCAGAACGGCAACGCGAAAGTGATTTTCTTCGACCTCTGTTTGCAGATGATTGTACTGATAAAGAAACCCAAGACAAGTGATAATTGATACTATATGAAAAAATTTACAGTAGGCAATCCGCATGAGCAGCTTGGCGCAGCGGCTACGAAGCGCAATTCGGCGCACATGCTGCCCGTGAGCGACTGGCTCAGCGACCTGCCTGAAAATACACAATTGACGGACCTCATAGAGGTTCAGTTCAAACAGACACGCAAGGGCTATTTCCATAACAGCCAGCATCTGCCTTTGGAGAAAGGCGTCAGGGTGGTGGTGGAGGCTACGACGGGGCAGGATCTGGGAGAAGTGGTTCTGACGGGCAAGCTCGTGGAGTTGCAGATGAAAAAGAACAAGATTGACACTTCGCGTTACGAGGTGCGCAATGTCATCCGTATCGCTACGGAGGAGGACCTCAAACGTGCCGAACAGGCTCATGCGCGCGAGCAGGAGACGATGATCAAAGCCCGCCAACTGGCCAAATCGCTCGGACTGGAGATGAAAATAGGCGACGTCGAGTATCAGGGAGACGGCACCAAGGCTATTTTCTACTATATAGCCGACGGACGTGTGGATTTCCGTCAGTTGATCAAAGTGTATGCCGAGACGTTCCGTATCCGGGTGGAAATGAAGCAGATAGGCGCACGTCAGGAAGCAGGGCGTATAGGCGGAACAGGTCCTTGCGGACGTGAGTTGTGCTGCTCCACGTGGATGATCAATTTCTCGTCGGTTGGAACAGGAGCGGCGCGCATACAGAATATCTCTCCCAATCCGCAGAAACTTGCAGGCATGTGCGCCAAGCTGAAATGCTGCCTCAATTACGAGGTGCCGGTCTATGAGGATGCGTCCAAACTCCTCCCTTCCCGCAATATCCAGTTGGAGACCAAGGATGCTACCTGGTATCTGTTCTCCACGGATCCATTGGCGGGCAAGGTGACCTATTCGTCTGACCAGCACATGGCCGCCAATCTGCAAACAATCTCTGTCCGTCGGGCGCAGGATATCATCGCCATGAATCACCGGGGCGAGAAACCCGATACGCTTGAGGGCACGAAGGCTGTGACCACCGAGATTGGTTATCAGAACACGATCGTGCACGAGGACGTGACCCGTTTTGACAAGAAACGCAACAATAACAAACGTCATGAGCATCGTAACCGCGATAACCGCGAGCGACGCGACCGTAACCGGGGTAATAACCGCCAGGCGCAGTAACATGAAAAGAAAACTATTCATAGGATTTGTGTTGCTCGGAAGTCTGATGTTGTTGGCTTCCTGCCGTCAAGGAATCGTATATAGTGCTTTTTCTACGATGGAATCGGAAGAATGGCACATCGATTCGGTGGCGCGTTTTGAATTCCCGGTTGCTGATACCTCAATAGATTACCGGATATTGGTGTATGTGCGTCATACGGAGTGTTATCCCTACCAGAACATGTGGCTTTTCCTCGGCGATTCGCTCCACCGTGACACGATTGAGTTCTATCTGGCGGATGAACGGGGAAACTGGCTTGGCGACCGTCACCACGGATTTATCGAGATGCCGGTTCTGTACGAGGAAAGAAAACACTATCCCGATACTGGAACCTATCTTCTGGATATCCAGCACGGGATGCGTGACACGCTCCTTCGAGGTATTACCGATATAGGAGTGGAAGTACTGAAAACTGAAAACTGAAAGTGGAAAGGAAATGGGAAAGAACAAGTTAAAAAAGTTTGCCGAGATGGAGACGTTCAGCAACGTCTTCCAGTGTGTGGCACGTGAGTTGGACTCCTTGCAAAAAGCGCAGCCCCAAAACGTTGGGTGTAAACATAACATGGCGGGACTCTGGCGTGAGTCTTATTTCCATAACGAGAACCCGATTGTGCTGGAACTCGGATGCGGAAGAGGAGAATATACGGTTGGTCTCGCAGCACGTTACCCCGACAAGAATTTCATAGGCGTAGATATAAAAGGAGCGCGCATGTGGGCGGGCGCGCGCGAGGCGGAGATGAATAGCATGAAGAACGTAGCCTTTCTGCGCACGAACATTGAGGTCATCACTTCATTTTTTGCCGCCAATGAGGTGGACGAAATCTGGATCACGTTCTGCGACCCGCAGATGAAAAAAGCCACCAAGCGTCTGACAAGCACCTGGTTTATGCAGCGCTACCAGCAAATCATGAAACCGACCGGTATCATCCATCTGAAAACGGACAGTCCTTTTCTATATACTTATACCACGGAAATGCTGCGGCTCAACCCTTATCCTGTTCTGTGCAAGACCTCGGATTTATACGGTGAAACCGCGGAAAATAATTACTTTCAGGACGCGCGGGCACTACAGACTCATTATGAGAAACAATGGTTGGACAGGGGGCTCACTATCAAATATATCGAGTGGCAGCTGACTCCTCTCAGCCAATGGGTAGAACCCACTATCGAGATAGAGAAAGATACTTACCGCTCCTACGGGCGGAACTACACCAGTCCGCAATAAAAAAGCGCCGCACGGCGCTTTTTCTTTTATCCCACGTTGAACTGCGAGCCTCCGATGAATTCGCGTAAAATGGACGTCCGGGGAACGAGATCAGCCGGAAGCGGCTCGAAGAATTTGAGGAACGAGAGCAGTTTCTCCGCCATATCGTATTCGGGCGAAGAAGCCGGAACGGTTTGCAGCGCACGTTCCATGTCGATTTTGATAGCCGGTATCTCGTAGGTCATACTGGTGTCGAACAAGGCGTCTGCTTCATTGCGGAAAGGCTCAATCCATTTCTCTTCTCCCGCTCTGACCGCTTGCCATATTGCGATTGTGTCCTGCGGCGAGCGTCCGCGTGTCCGTTTGTCACGGCTCATGCGTCGAAGCAGTCGGTTGAGATGGGTGGATATCCAGTGTTCTCCGTCCAGCGAGATCGGGCTCATCGGAGCTGCATAGATCTTGTATTTGCAGGAAGCAGGTATATGTTTGGTAAGGAGCGGATTGAGCGCATGGATGCCTTCGATAACTAAGATGTTTTTCGGCTTCAGTTGCAGTTGCTGGCCGTTATACTCCCGTTTGGCGGTGAGAAAATTGAACAGTGGCAGATCTCTTACTTTGCCGGCAATCAAAGCTTTCAGATCGCTCCACAGCAGTTTCAGGTCCAGCGCATACACACTCTCGTAGTCGGGTTTTCCATTTTCGTCAAGAGGCGTCTTGTCGGACTCCACAAACCAGTTGTCCAAGGACAGCGCAACCGGTTGAAGACCGCACTCAAGCAGTTGCAGACACAATCGGTGTGAAGTACTGGTCTTTCCGCTCGACGAAGGTCCTGCGAGCAGCACGACCCGTATCTCCGGCCGGGTGCTGATCTCTTGGGCTATACGCGCTAACTGCAGGTTGTGCCACGCTTCGCCATCCTCTACCAGTCGGGCACCACGACCCGATTCGATCTGCTCGTTGATATAACCCACCGTATGCTGAATACGTGCGGTTTCATCGGGATAATTGAATGAGATGTATTGGTTTTCCATAGTCTTGAAACATTTTGTTTGACCTACATGGGATCCACGTCAATGAGTATCTGTATGCCTTTCGCTTCTTGTTGTGCGAGGGTGTAGTCGATTGCCTGCCGAAGTCGTTGTTTGGCGCCGCTGAGGCTGGCTCCTTGCTCAATCCGTAGCAGCACATGGCGAATATGGTAAGCCTGCAGGCGCGCGACAGATGGTACGACTACGCCGGAAACGCGGTTGCCGAAAATGAGCGACAAGCGCTGCTGGAGGATAGATGCCGCTTTCTCTGCCCGTCGGGCGTCGTGGTGGCGCAGTTGCACGCAAATAAGCCGGTGGAACGGAGGATAGTGGAATAGTTCTCTTTCGCCCAACTGAGAGCGGTAGAGTTGCTCGTAGTCGTGGGTCTGAATCATTGGATAAAGCGGGTTGGCGACATCGAAGGTCTGGATCAGCACTTTGCCCCTGTTGCCGCTGCGGCCGCTTCTGCCGGCAACCTGCTCAAGCATCTGGTAGGCGCGCTCGTATGCACGGAAATCCGGTTGGTTAAGCAGCGGGTCGGCATTGATGACTCCCACCAGTTGCACGTCGTTGAAATGTAGTCCTTTTGTGATCATCTGTGTGCCGATGAGGATATCGCACTCGTGCTTGGCAAACGCATTGATGATGTCCTGATACGCTGTTTTGTTGCGTGTGGTGTCCAGATCCATCCGGAGTATCCGTGCTTCGGGGAAAAGTTGCTGCACCTCGTCTTCGATACGTTCGGTTCCCACACCTTGTATCTTCATCTCGCCTCCGCAATGCGGACAGACCGCAGGAACGGGCATCTTGTAGCCGCAATAGTGACACCGCAATTCGCGTGCCTGCATATGCAAGGTAAGCGGCACATCGCATTGTACGCAGCGTGGTACTTGCCCGCATTGGGTGCATTGGAGCATCGGTGCGTAGCCCCGGCGGTTCTGAAAGAGGATGACCTGTTTGTTGTCTTTAAGCGTCTGGCGGATAGCATCCACAAGCGGATCGCTCAGATGACCGTACATCTCCTTGCGCTGGTATTGCCGCTTGAGGTCAATTAGTTCCACTTGCGGCAGTTGGATGCCGGCGTACCGCTCCGTGAGGCGGCTTAGTCCGTACACGCCTTTCTGCGCCATGTAGTAACTCTCGATGGAAGGAGTGGCACTGCCCAAAACCACGTTGGCACCGTGACTTTTCGCCAGCATCAGCGCAGCGTTCCGGGCGTGGTAACGCGGAGCGGGTTCAACCTGTTTGTAACTCGTTTCGTGCTCTTCGTCCACTATCACAAGTCCTATGTCGGGAATAGGAAGAAACACGGCACTCCGGGCGCCAATGACCACAAATGTTTTGTCGTCTGAGGAACGTCGGTGGGTGATTTCCAGATACCGCTGCTCGCGTTCGGCATCGGTGAACCGGCTGTGATAGACTATTAGTCGGTCGCCGAAGATCTTTTGCAGGCGGCTGGTGAGTTGCGTGGTCAGGGCTATCTCAGGCACCAGATAGAGCACGTTTTTGCCGTCTTGCAGCTGTTTCTCTATCAGGTGGATATACACTTCTGTCTTGCCGCTGCTGGTCACTCCGTGCAGGAGCACGATCGGTTTGCCGTTTTGCCAAAAGGTCTCGATTTCATCGGCACTTTTCTGTTGTGCATCTGAGAGCGGATGTTGCGGTTCAACCGGACCGTCATATGGCTTCAGTTGGGTCCGCCTGCGTTTGGGAGGATTGAGCAGCCGTTGGTCCAATCCGTTAGGCAGTGCGGCGCTCATCACTTCGCCAAGCGTACACATATAGTAACTGCTCATCCATTGCCATAACGCCAACTGCTCGCGGCTTACCACCGGTGCTTCGTCGGCTATCGAGATAACTGGGCGGATCTTGCCGGACCAATCCGCGTCGATGGGTTCGGTGTGCTCGCGCAGAACGACACCTCTGACCGCTTTTTTCATCACCGGCACGACTACCCGCGTGCCCGGCGAGGGCAAAGCCAAGTCATCCGGGATACTATAGGTGTAGCAATCCCGGATGGCAAGGGGCAATATGACATCAATGTAAGTTACGATCGGTCGATTGAAAGGTTATTACTGTTCCGCTGTTATCGCTTTGTTGTAGCAGGCGCGGCATAGCGGTTCGTAGCTCTCGGTCTCTCCCAGAAGAACCCGTTTGTCGCTCTGCACGAGGCGGTGGCTCACATAGGCGAGATCACCGCAATGCACGCAGATAGCGTGGGTTTTATAGACGTCATCAGCGATCGCCATCAGCGCCGGGATGGGACCGAAGGGAACACCTCGGTAGTCCATGTCCAAGCCTGCCACGATGACGCGTATGCCCCTGTCTGCCAGTTGCTTGCAAACCTCGACGATGCCCATGTCAAAAAACTGAGCCTCGTCCACGCCTACTACGTCTATATCGTTGGCCATCAGGAGAATACTCTGACTGCTGTCCACGGGGGTCGATTGGATCACATTGCGGTCGTGGCTCACCACGTCCGCCTCGCTGTAACGTACGTCGATAGCGGGTTTGAAAATCTCCACACGCAGTTTGGCGAACTTGGCGCGTTTCATACGGCGGATGAGTTCTTCGGTTTTGCCGGAGAACATCGATCCGCAAACAACTTCGATTGAGCCTCTGCGCAGGCTCGGGCCTTTGGTGTCACGTTCAGAAAACATAGAGCTGTATATCGTTTGATTGTTCTGAAAAAGATGATTTACCAGATGGAGACGCGGTTCTCCGGAGCTACGTAGAGCGGGGACTCCGGCGTGACGTTCCATGCTTCGTACCATGCGTTGATCTGCGGTAGTGCACCGTTGACGCGCCAGCGACCGAGCGAGTGAGGATCGGATTTGGTGCGGTTGAGGATCTCCTCAGGACGGATGTTGCCTGCCCACACGTTGGCATAAGCAAGGAAGAAACGTTGAGCGGGAGTGAAGCCGTCACGTGTCTGGAGCCTTTCCGCTTCGGGTTTGGAAGCCTCGTTGAGGGTGAAAGCCAGATAGGAAACCTGCAATCCGCCGTGGTCCGCGATGTTCTCGCCAAGCGTGAAAGCGCCGTTAGCGTGTACGCCCGGAGCTACCTCTATGCGGTTGAAGGCTTCTTCCATCACTTTGGTGCGTGCATCGAAAGCCGCTTTGTCCTCTGCGGTCCACCAATTGACCATGTTTCCCTCTTTGTCAAACTGACATCCCTGGTCGTCGAAGCCGTGCGTCATCTCGTGTCCGATGACCACGCCGATTGCGCCGTAGTTGAAGGCGTCATCGGCTGACATGTCAAAGAACGGATATTGGAGAATACCGGCTGGGAAGCATATCTCGTTGGACGAAGGATTATAGTAGGCATTCACCGTTTGCGGAGTCATGTACCATTTTTTCTTATCCACGGGTTTGCCTAAGTAGCTGAGGCTGTATTCCTGCTCAAACTTGGCAGCACGCTGGATATTGGCGTAGTAGGTGTCGGCAGCGTTGATGTTCAGTTTCGAGTAATCGCGCCATGTGTCGGGGTAACCGATCTTGATAGTGATGGCGTTGAGTTTCTCTATGGCTTTTGCTTTGGTCTCGTCTGACATCCAGGCGAGGTTCTCAATACGGATGCCGAGGGCTTTCTGCAGGTTCTTGACGAGCGCGAGCATACGTTCCTTGTTTTCCTCGGGGAAGTATTTCTTGACATACATCTGTCCTACGGCCTCGCCGAGTGTACCGTTGACGATACCCACGGCGCGTTTCCACAGCGGACTGGGTTCCTCACGGCCCGAGAGCACCTTGCCGTAGAAATCAAAGCTGGCTTGGTAAATCTCGTCGGTCAGGCAACCGGTTGCGCCGTCGATAACCTGCCAGGTGAAGAGGGTCTTGAGATCCTCAAGGGGCTCGTCTGCAAGCATTTTTCCTGCTTCTTGCAGGTGGGGAATCTGTCCGACAGAGAGGCTGTCCAGCGTGATTCCCACTGCGGCAAAATAGGTCTTCCAATCCACTTGCGGCACCAACTTCTGCAACTCTTCCACTGTCATTTTGTTGTAGTTGCGTTGCGGGTCACGCAGTTCCACGTTGCTGTAAGCGGCTTTGGCGAGACGTGTCTCCATCCGGAGCACGGTCTGAGCACGCTCGGCTGCGTTGTTAAAACCGAAGAGACCGAACAGTTTCTCTACGTACGCTACATAGGCGTTGCGGATAGTGGTCGTCTGCTCATCCGTGTCGAGATAATACTCTTTCTCGCCCAGTGCAAAACCTGCCTGATACTCGTTGAGGATGTTCATCGTGCTGTTCATCGCATCGGCATCCACATACATCGCCCAAAGCTGGTAGTCCATGGCTTTGCCAAGTACTTCGGATAGTTGGTCACGGGTGCGGATTGCTTCGATTTCATCGAGGGTTTTCTGCACGGCGGCTATGCCTTCCTGATTGCGACGGGCGGTGTCCATCGCGAGGTTGTACAGGTCGCCGATTTTCTGCTCCACAGAGCCTTGTTGGTGTTTCTTGGCTGCCAGACCTTGGATGAGTCCGTTGACCTGCTCCAGGTTGTTGAGCCCTAATTTGTCGAACGAGCCGAAACGGCTGTATTCGGGGGTCAGCGGGTTGGCTGCCATCCATCCGCCGCAGGCGTACTGATAGAAATCGTTTTGAGGCACGGCCGTCGTGTCCAGATTGGCAAGGTCGATGCCTGTTGTCTGTTGTTGAGTGGTGCAAGCTGTTGTCATAAGCATGATTGCTGCAAGTGAAAAAAGAATTTTCTTCATAATTGTTTATTTTTTATGTGTCTCGACGTATATGCGAGCGCAAAATCGGGTGCAAAGATACTGCTTTTTTTTGAATTACGCAAGAAAAAGCGTAAATTTAGTTGCAGCCGACCGTCTGTTCTTCCTCTGTCAGTTTTCCGAGAAGCGCCCGGCAACCCAGGTCAATATCCCGGTACGCCGCCTCGAAATCGCCTGTGTACCAGGGATCTGAGATATTCGCCTTTTCTCCGTTGACCCACTCCATCAGGAGCGTTATTTTGTGCTCTCTGTCCGGACCGAGTAGCCGTTCTATCCATCGCAGATTGGAGGAGTCGGCACAGATGATGTGGTCGTAAAAATCGTAATCTGCACGCGTGATCTGACGTGCTGAACGGTGGGTGAGCGGAATACCTTTTTCACGGAGCTTGCGCTGGGCAGGTGGGTAGATGTCGTTCCCCGTTTCTTCCGTTGAAACCGCGGCAGAATCAATAACAAACCGGTCGGATAATCCGGCTTGCACACACAGGTTTTTCATCACAAACTCCGCCATCGGCGAACGGCAGATATTTCCGTGACAGACGAATAGAATTTTTGTTTGTTTTGACATATTTTATTTTCAAATTAGTTATTCTCCGCTTGGCTTGGTGAAATCGGGTGCAAAGGTACAAAATTTGCCTGATATATGCAAATTTTCCAACGATTTACTCTACTTTCCTTTTGATTTGCAATATAAATACCTCCACAGAATATCTTCGTCCCTCTCCGAACAATAAAATCTCAATTACCATCTATCAAATTTCCTTTGCTTTTTGTTAATAATTTGTTTTCTTCCTATGGGATATTATTGGGATATTATTGGGTTATTATTGGGTGATTATTGGGTTATTAGGCGAACCACGAGATAACCTCAACCTCAGCAAATCCTCCAAGAAAGATTAGCAACTAAAGTGTTTCAATCCGTCGTGTGAACACGATAAAAAGAACGAAAAAGTGTCAAAATCAAATATTTTATATTACAAATCTCCATATAGAAATGTCAAAATGCTTTAAAATGTAAAATTAAGTTTACAAAAAGAAAAAAAATCGCACTTTTGCGAGCAAAAAGTTTGATAAATGAGATAAAATGTGTAATTTTGTCGCCTATTTTGTGCGCGCGTGCTGAAATGTTAATAGGAAATACGCACAACTTAATATAGAAAATAATACATGCAATACACGCGCGAAACTTGTTACTCACAAGCTGCATCCATCACTCACAAGCAAAACCACAAACTAATTAACCATAATGTTTAACTAACAAACAATCTTTATGAAGAAACATTTACTCCTAATGTTGTGGGCTGTAATAGCTGCAACGATGGGCGTTTATGCCCAAACCATCGTTATTGATGATGGTTTCGAGAATGGTATTCAGGACAGTGTTTGGACCCAAGAGTTCGTAGTGGGAAACCACCCGTGGGTTGTAGAGAGCAAGGATGATAATCTTGCTTATCCTGCTACGGTCTATCAAGGTTCCAAGCGCGCTTGTTTGCGTAACACATCCGGAGAGACGGAAGGTTATGTCACCCGACTTGTTAGTAAGGTGATGGATCTGAGTCCGGAAAAGGTGTATCAACCTGAACTGACGTTCTGGTATGCCAATCCGAAATGGACTGCCGACCGCGACACGCTCCGGGTTCTGTATCGTACAAGCCAGAATGCCAAGTGGAAAAAATTGGCTGAGTTCAGTTCGGCTGCGTCCAACTGGCAGAAAATCCGTTTGGAGCTTCCTGAGGTGAACGAGAGTTATCAGGTTGCTTTTGAAGGAACGGATAATCTGGGGCGCGGTATCGTGCTGGACAGTGTGAAGTTGCGTTCGGCACCTATCTGTACCGTACCGCACGACATCAGTATCAACAGTCTGGGTGCCGGCAAAGTCAAGGTCGCATGGAACGCCAGTTGGGATGCGGTTAACTATGAGATGATCATTACAAAAGAGATCATTGGACCGGACACCATCAATCTCATCCCTGATTCGCTCGGAATAGTAGTCTATCACGACCTGATTGACGGATTGAAGCAGAATGTAGAAGTAAACCTCGTTTCCGGTGAACACTATTACATTTATTTGCGTTCCATTTGCGAGGCAGAGAACTCATTGTGGAATAGCGAGGATCCCGAGCAGCAAGGTGCCTATTATTTCCGTGTAAAAGCTACCAAGAATGTGCCTTATTCCTATGGTTTTGATATGCCGTATGAGGCAGGTATACTTCGTCGTGATCTTGAGTGGACGTGGGGTGGCAATACCGGTAGTTACAACCCGTTTGTCAACGTTGGTCTGAAATTGGATGATCGTGGTAAGTATTCGCCTAATGCTACATCCTGCGTTGTTTTCTCCAGTGGTAACGTTCTGGAACCGAAGGCAACGAATGCTATTCCTGCTAACAAGTATGCCTATGTAGCTACTCCGGCTTTAGCCGATACGGCCAATGCACAGTTTGCACTCAACCAGTGCCGGGTTCGCTTCTGGGGCTCGGTTGCGGAATTCTCTGGTGATAACTATGCACATAGCATTATTGTGGGTGTGATGGAGGATGCAGAGGATATTACTACCTTTGTTCCGGTTGACACAGTTAGTATTTGGGCCGCTAATACATTCCAGGAGAATGTTGTGGATCTTGGATCCTACAAAGGAAACGGTGTATATGTAGCATTCTTAAGTGCTTTTAATGAACCGAACATCTTCTTCCTTGACGAAATATCTATTGAGTATAAGGATGATTTGCAGAAACCGACTGCCCTCTACGTGAATCCGCGTGATACCTGGGCTAAGATATCCTGGAAAGGAACTTCGTCCAGCTATAATGTGATGATTACCAACGAGGAGGTTGATCCTGCTAAAGCTACTCCTGCTCAAATAGTAGCACAGACCACGGTGACTACCAATTCCTATCTGTGCGAGGCATTAGAGGCAGATCATTCTTGGAATCGTCCCTATTATGTGTATGTACAGGCTGTTAGCGGAGCGCAGACCTCCGATTGGTCGTATCGCTATCCGTTTGTAACCATCTCTGGCAAGAAAGAAGTGCCTTATAGCATTGATTTTGAGCAGAAGAACGGTACTACCTATACTATCGGTGAGAGCGCTATCGCTTACCCCGTAGGTGTGGGCGTGTTCTCTAATATAGATGAGTTGCCTCACTTGGTTACTTCTAACGCACATGCAAGTTCGTCATGCCTGACGCTGTCTTTGACCAACGGAAATGACGCTTGGATTACCTTGCCGCAGATAGATTCACTCGCTGGTATGGAGGTTAAGTTCTATCTCAGCGGTTCTTCTACGCCGACGCAAGCGCACGCTACACTCGGTATCATGACCAACCCGTTGGATATCAATACCTTCATCCCTGTCAGTGATTACAAGGTGGCTTCGACCGGTTATACCCTGTGCTATGCCAACTTTGCGAACTATAACGGTCCCGAAGGTATCATTGCCATCGTTTGGAGCGATGTGAATGGCAAGAACACAATCAACTACATCGATGATGTCACCGTACAGGAGATGAGTAAATGTCTTCCGCCGGTAAATATCATCATGGATGCTACATCCGATAGTGTTACCATTAGTTGGGATAAATCCATTGCTACTGCTTGGGAGTTTATTTTGGCAACGAAACAACTCACCGAGAAACAACTCCAAGATAGTTTCGAGATTATTGCAGCAAATGAGAATATTCTCTTCGCTGATACCCTGAGTTGGGAGGATGCCCAAACCAATCCGACTTTCGGATTCGATAGTTTGGATTACAATACTCCTTATTATATATACGTACGCACGTTATGTGGTGAGGAAGTAACTTGGTGGGTTCAATCATCTTTCAAAACCCCTTGTCCGACCGACTTCCCGATTCCGTTCTCCGAGAACTTTGAAAGTTATTCAACCGGAGCCTATGAAGACGGTTTTGCTTGCTGGCAAGTGGCTGACTACGGAACAGGTACCGGCTATCCGAAGATCTTGAAACCCTCTTCCGGTGCTCAGGATGGTAACATGCTCGAGTTGTGGTCCACTTCTACTACGCATCGTAATGTGGCTATGTTGCCGGGTCTGGCTGTAGATTATTCTCAGGTGGTTCTTTCTTTCGACGCACGTTCTTATGGAACTGCTACCAAATCCGTAGTTTATGTAGGTTCGATGGGCGATATCAATGACTGGACCTCATTCGTAGCAATCGACACAATCTATATGGATGGCGGTAATACGTTTACCCAAGTGCGTTTGGATTTGTCTAATTATACATTAGCATACAATAATATTGCTTTTACATCCGGTTTGGGAGAAAATCTGGAAATGAATAGTGATATTTATATTGATAATGTATCGATTAAGCCGAACAACTGTATCGAGGCTTGGAATTTCGAGGCTACCGATATTCAAGTAAATAGCATTAGTATCAAGTGGGATGGTAAAGCTACCAACGATCAGTGGATTGTTAAGGTAATGCAAGATACCAACTTCATTGCTCTGGATACCGTTATTGGTAAAGCTTATCAGGCTACTGGTCTGGAACCCGTCAAACTGTACACCTTCTATGTACAGCCGTCTTGCGATACTATTTGGTCAACTGCAAGTTTCCGTACTGGATGTGTTAAACTGGATCCGAATAAACCGAACAAAGAGACCTTCGAGAATTATCCGAGCGGTACATCGTATAATGTAGATTATCAGGCTCCGTGCTGGACTGTAGGAAATGGTAACCCATCGGCTGCTACAACCTATATCCCGTATATCTACAAGACCACCTCTTATGCTTCTTCGGGTACAAACTGCTATCGTCTCAATCCGACTGCTGCCAATAGTCCTACTTGGGTCGCTGCTCCGGAAATTGATTGCAACTCGTTGACGGAACTGGCGGTAACCTTCTCGTACTACGGCTCGTCTTCCTATTACATCCTGCCGGGTGTGATGACCGACCCTGAAGATCTCAGTACTTTCGTTGTGCTGGATTCGATCAAGTGTGCCGGTAGCATTGTTACTATGACGATGGATCTGAGCGAGTATGCGGATACGATTCCTGCAGGGGCTAAGTACTTTGCATGGCGTACTGCTTACAATGCAGCTCCGACGATTTATCTGGATGATGTGTCTATTATTAAGCTCAATTGCCCGCTGCCGAAACCGAGTTATTCCGGTTTGACCTCGGAGCAAGTTCGTATCAGTGCCGGTATCCGTGGGGATAACGAGTGGTTGTTGCTCGTTTCGGACACTGCTGCGTTTACTGCTGACCAATTGGCATTGATCAATGTGGATTCACTGGCTAAGGATTCTGCTGCAGCTTCGCATATCATTTATTATGATACGATTGACGTGCGCAACAAAGTGGTTACCGGTTTGAAAGAGCAAACGGATTACTATGTGGCTGTAGCTACACTTTGCGAGGATGGCATTTCGCAATGGTCTGAATTCTCATTCAAGACACCGTGTAAGGCTGTTACTCCGGAAGCACTCGGTACCATCACTTTCTCCAAAAACGATGGTTATGTATCCGGTTCGTCTGCTACCCGTTATTTGCCTTGCTGGACCGTGGGCAACAAGTCTGGAAACGCTTCGCTTACTACTTCCTATATCCCGTACGTATATACCTCTAGTACCTATTTGCATAACAAAGATAGTGTGCTCTGTGTATATTCGTATAGTCCGACATCCTCTACTTCTACCAAGTATAATGGCGCGTATGCTATTATGCCGGAGTTGGATGTACAGGATATTAGCAAGTACCAAGTGAACTTCTATGCTCGCGCATATAGTACGGCTTCGTATGGCGACCAATTGATCGTCGGTGTGGTAACAGATCCGAGTGACCTGAATACTTTCGTCGTAATCGATACAGTGACATTGAGTCACACCGCTTATGCTCCGTACTCTATTTCGCTCGAAGACTATCAAGGTGACTACCAGCAAAACATGGGTAGATATATTATGTTTACCAATGAGTGCTCCGGTTCTGTAATCTATAACTATTCATTCATCGCTTCTATCTCTGTAACGCCGATCCCGACTTGTCGTCCTGTTACGGAATTTAAGGTAGATAGCGTTTCTGATCGTGCTGGTATGATCAGTTGGAAGCAATATAGTAATAGCTATCGCATGATGCTTGCAGACAAAATCGTTGCAGATACTGCTAAGGCTAACTATCAATGGTTAGTTGACTCTATTGTGACGAAGACCGATTCTGTCCTGATCACCGGTCTTGAGCCTGCACAACAATACTATGTATATGCACAGGCAATGTGTGATGGTGGCGATAGCAGCGATATTTCGATGGCGTATGCATTCTTCACAACCCTCTGCCCGGAGGATGGTTTCAAAGTGCCGTACAAACAGAACTTTGAAGCATATGCAACGAACGCAAAAGTTGTGGATTGCTGGCAATTCGAAGACTATGCAACTGCTACCAAGACCTATCCGCAAGTCATGAATCCGACCTCCGGTGCTGTAGATGGTAAGCAATTGGAGTTGTGGTCTTCTTCTACTTCGCACCGTAGCGTAGCTATTATGCCTAAAGTACAAGGTAATTTGTCTGACTATATGTTGAGTTTTGACGCTCGTTCATATAGTACTACCGGTAAATCTGTACTTTACATCGGTACAATGGATGATGTGCTCGATTCAGCAGCAGGTTTTGCTCCGTTCGATACACTCTATATGGATAATGGTAATGTGTTCTTCCATAAAGATCTGATTTTGGCGGATTATAACCTGGTACATAGCCGTATCGCATTCTCGTCCGGTCTGGCTGAGGAATTGGAAATGGCAAGCGATATGTACTTGGATAATGTTCGTCTTGGTATGCCGCCTTCATGTTTCGCACCGACCCTGGAAGCTGGTAACTCGTCTATGTATTCTGCTGAGATTGTGATTACTCCTGCTAAGGAAGAAAACAAGAAATGGCAATTGGCTTACGTAGTTGATTCGATTTATACAGCAGATAAATTCGACGCAGAAGCTTATCTGGATACTACGAATATGATCTTTGACGCAGATTCTGTTGTTTACGAAATTAAAGGCTTGGAGCCGGGAACTGTTTACCAAGTTTACGCTCGCACTGTTTGCGGTGGTGAGGATGGAAACAGCGAATGGACTTCAAAACCGACTAAAGTTCGTACGCAGTACTATTTCAAAGATAAATATTACTTCGGATTCGAGAAAGACGAAGGATGGGAGTTCTGCCAAGGTTCGAGCTCTACTACCTATTGGATCAACCCGGCAATCGGAATTGGTTATGAAGGCGGTTCGGCTACTACCAGCTACACCTCTTACTATCCGTACCAGATGGCAAATACCTCGTCGGCTATCTATGCATATGGTCCGAAGGATAACCCGAAGAACGGTGTGCTCCGCTGGCAAGCAACTTCTACATATTGGGGTGGCTATGCTATATTCCCGGCTGTGGATGAGGCACATGATCGTTCGTTCGAGTTTAAAGTACGTAGCGGTTATGGAAGTTACAATTCCACAAAAGATACCATCGGTATCAGTACCAACTATGCATGCAATGTCGAGGTAGGTACGATTGACAAGAACAAAGGCTTTGAGACCTATCAGGTTCTTACTACCATTTACCTCCCGGTAATACCGAAAGTGAAAGGTGGATTGACCGAAGCAAATGATTGGTTCTGGACTCAAATCTCGTTGGATCTCGACTCCGCTACGGTAGCTAACAAGCAAATGGTTATCCGTTTGCCGAAACCGAGTGATTCTAGCACACGTTATATCCACTTCGATGATGTAACATTGGGTGCACCGAAGGGGTATGGTTTGGTATCTATCAAAAATGTTCAAGCTGAGGCTAAAAAAGCTACTGTGAACTGGAGTGAAATGGGTGGCCCGTGGAATCTCTATATCTTGAAAGAAAATGGTGACACCTTGGCTAAATACGAGAACCTTACTGCTACTTCGCAAGAGGTAACCGGCCTCCAACCGCAAACCGGCTACACCGCTGTTCTCATTGCTATCAACGCACCATCGGATACGAAATTCAAGGTAAGTGACAGCAGAGAGTTCCGCACTCCGTGTCTGCCGATGGAGGCTAATGCTAACGGCGAATTCTTCTGGGATTTCGATGACCCGACAGAGGTCGTTCAGAACGACCTCCTCGCCGGTGCAGCTGCGGATACCGCTTATTTGAAACCGGAGTGCTTCACTACAGGTACAACCTATACGGGTTCGTTCTCTAATGGTTATCAGTGGCTATGGCAATCCAAGGGGCACGACTATTACTCTACCTTAGGTAATCCTTCTGATACCTATAACCACCGCGAGATTGGTTATGCTGATAGTTACGGTTCGCTCCGTGTTTATACCACGAGTACCTATGTTTCGGAGACCGTCAAGACCTATATCGTGCTGCCACAACTCAACTGTGATCTGGATACGATGATGATCGAGTTCTGGGGACGCTGCTTGGCTAACCAGGATGAGACGGCTGCTTCCAATGCCGGAAAGATTATCAGTACTCTTTATCTCGGCGCAAGCTACTGCCAGTCGCTTGTAGTAGGTACACTGACCGACCCGAATGACTTCTCAACGCTTCAGGTTATTGATACGGTAACTTATACCTATACAACGAGCCAGTTGACTACCAGTACGCTGGTAAGTTCGGATCCGACAGGAAACCGCTATTGGCAGAAGATGCAGTTGCCGTTGGCTGGTGCAACTGGTAAGTATATCGTCCTCTTCCAACCGGCTTATGGTTTGTTCTTCGTAGATAACCTGAAAATCAAAGCGGTAGGTGATAACCTCTTCGCTCCTTCGGGTGCTTCGACATCGGATGTAACCTATAATTCGGCTACCTTCAACTGGACGGTTAAACATCCGAATATCCAGTCGGTTGTAGTTCTTACCAACCAAGGTGGAGACAGTATCATCCTGCAAGATACAGTGCCGGGTAGTGTTACGACCTATACGGTTAATACACTCAAACCCTCCACCGGTTATCAATGGTATATGTATCAGACGAATGGTACAATCAATACTTCGACTACTGCATATCAGCCATTCTATACCGAGTGTGTTGCTGTGGGTCCGGATTACAAGAACGGTTTCGAGTTAGCGGATGGCTGGAGAATTCTTCCGGCACAGACATCGGATACGTACAAACAGACACTCTGCTGGACGTATGAAAACGCAGGCACCAGTGCTGTTAGTACCTACGAGTATAACTATGCTAACGGAACAAGTGTTTACTCGCACTCCGGTGCATACGCGCTCCGTCTATATGCCTCTGGTACAACATATCAGACCTATGCTGCTATGCCGGCTATTGAAGACATCGCAGCATACGACACCCTCCAGGTGAACTTCTGGATGCGTCCGGCTTATGCTTCTGCTTCGACGGGTAAGATCTCTACCCAATATACTTTGGGTTCTTCTGCTGCAACGAAAGAGTACTACTACTCGAAGTCTGTCATCGTCGGTACAATGACCGACCCGATGGATGCTACGACCTTCGTGCCTATTGATACAATTACCTATAATGGTACACTCTCAACAAGCGACTATGTCAATGAGGCAAACGACTTCCTCTTCCAGCCGAAGAAAGTAGCACTCACCGGTGCTCAAGGTAAGTATGTAGCCTTCATGGCAACGCTTTGGGCTAAGGGCGCTGAGAACAAATCAACATATGACTATATATGGATTGATGATGTTTCGTTCTCCGCTATCCAGCATTGCGAGACACCGGAAGAACTGACTGCTGATGAGATTGCAGCTACCTCTGCTAAACTCAGCTGGAAGGCTCCGGAAGGCGCAGCAAGCTATATCCTGCAAGTATCTACCGACTACACCTATGCGAACGACTCGGCATTCGTCTTCAACGATACCGTTTATAGCAACTCGGCTGTAGTTGATGGATTGAAAGCATTTACCGATTATGTATGGCGTGTACGCACGATTTGTGAAGAAGACCTCGGTGAGAGTGAGTTCTCGCAGAACGCTAATTTCACTACTGCGCGTCAACCGTTCTTCGTGGAGACCTTCGGTGCAACCGATCTCGAAGTAGGTTGGAGCTTCGCTACCAATCCGGCTCTCACGGTAATCGACAGCACGGATGTAGAACTCACGGGTGCTAATAGCACATCCTACGGCTGGCGCCGTGTAACCACGGATGCCGGTATCCCGGGTGCGCACTATGCAGCTGTCTTCTACTCCAGCTCCGCGACTGCTACGACGGATTACGATTACTATTGGATGATTTCGCCGACGATTAGTCTGGAGGATTCTACCAAGAACGCACACCTTACATTCGATATGGCGTTGACCGCTTGCTCCAGTACTACCACGCCTTCTGCTGCTCCGGCTACAGACGCGAACATGGCGGATGACTTCACCTTCATGATCGTGATCTCTGAAGATGGTGGTAAGACCTGGAAGAAAGAGAATATCATCGGTATCTGGAATAACACATTCCCGACCGGTAACCAGCTCCGTGATATTCCGTTTGCTCCGACCAGCGTGCGCTTCGATCTTGCTAAGTATGCAGGCAAGAATATCAAGGTGGCATTCTATCGTGAGGCAGATACCTATCTGTCATCTCCGTATCCTTGCGCAATCCATCTGGATAATATCCGTGTGAATTACTACGATAATATCGTAGAAAATGCGCAGGCTTGTCAGTACGAAGATATTGATAAGATTGGCTTCCATATTGATGGTGATAAATCTATAGCTGGCGATTCTATATTCAAACGTATTGATATGGCGGATAACTTCGACGCTACTACCAAAGGGTATCTCGATAGTATCTATACGCTGAATGTGAAGATCTTTGAGGCTCCTGAGACGGTCATCTATGACACTATTTGCGCAGGTGATACGTATTCGGATGAGAACTTCTCCGGCAAGAGCCGTACGGGTGTTTATCGCCGCAAACTCCAATCGGTAGAGCACTGCGATAGTATCGTAACGCTGAACCTGTTCGTTGCACCGATAATGGAGACTACCGAGTTCGATACCATCTGCTATGGCGGAGTATATAAATGGCATGGCAAGGAGTTCAACCGCACCGGCTTATATACGGATACGCTTGTATCTATTTATAACTGCGACAGTATAGTTTATCTCAGCCTGACGGTCAAAGACCAGATCGTAGGTCAGGAGGAAAAGACTATCTGCCATGGCGGTTCCTTGGTATGGAATGGTAAGGTTTATGACAAACCGGGTGATTACAAAGATACGCTCCAGTCTGTTTCGGGATGCGATAGTATCGTGACCCTCACATTGAAGATGTCTGACATCATCATGGGTGAGACGCAGAAAGAGGAAATCTGCTTCGGCAATACCTTCACCTGGAACGGCAAGGTTTATAACCAAACCGGTGTTTACCAAGACACCTTGCAGGCTCTCGGTGGTTGCGATAGTCTTGCCGTTCTCGAACTGACGGTAATGGAAATGAAGATAGGTGCTACTATCCGCGAAACCATTTGCCATGGCGGAACCTATAGATGGCACGGCAAAGACTATGACGCAGCCGGAACCTATCAAGACACCCTTATCTCTGTTCAGGGTTGTGACAGCGTGGTAACTCTCGTTCTGACGATAGCTCCGATGATTGAGGGTACTCCTGTTGAGGAAGCTATTTGCCACGGTGGTGCATATGTATGGAACGGCAAGCGCTACACGCAGCCCGGCACATACAAAGATACACTGCTGTCCGGTGCAGGCTGTGATAGTATTGCTACGCTGATACTCTATGTTTCGGATATGATCACCGGTCAACCGTTGAAGCAGTCTATCTGCGCAGGCGATGCCTATACCTGGAATGGCAAGGTTTACGACATACCGGGTGAGTATAAAGATACACTGCAATCTGTATCGGGATGTGATAGTATTGCAATACTCCAGTTGAGCGTTGTATCCATCCTGCCGGGAGAGCCGGAGAAAGCTACTATTTGCCAAGGCGACAGCTACGCATGGAATGGCGGCAATTACACGGAGCCGGGTATGTATAGAGACACCGTACCTTCGACTGCCGGATGCGACAGTATCATCTCTCTCGTCCTGAGTTGGTACAACGCTGAGGATACCATCTACATGCGTACTACCATCACTACCGATGATCTGCCGTTCACCTACGAGAACTCTACTTATCCGTACGCCGAGGGTCAGGCTCCGATCTCTTACCCGATGGGTACTGAGCCGGGCACCTATATGGATACCGTACTCGTAGTCGGACAGCACTGCGATGCTGTGATGATTCACGCGCTCGTGGTCAATGCTTTGGAAGGTATTGAGGCTATCAATACCAACGGAGTTGTTCTCCGTCCGAACGTGATCCGTGCTGGTGAGCAAGTAACAGCAGTGGGCAACTTCACCGGTATGGTAGATATCTACGTACACGATATGGTTGGACGTCTCATCAAGCATGAGAAAGTGCCTGCAGCTTCGGCTGTTACTGTAAGTGCATTCAATCAAACTGGTATCTACCAAGTTCGTATCTCGGATAGCGTAGGTACACAGTACGTAGGCAGAGTTTTGGTTTGGTAATCCCAATCCTCTGATAATCAGTCAAAGAGGCGCGTCCGAGAGGGCGCACCTCTTTGTTTTATATACGCGCACGCGATGCGTCTATTTGACAAAAAGAACTTTTTTTATGAAAAAAATATACAAAAATTTGCGTAAATAAGATTTTTTTTGTAACTTTGCAGCCAATTTGTGTGTTTTTGCATTAAAAAGTCTGTGTTGAGGTATGCAAATATATTCCTTTTGATGCTTGTGTGTACAGTCGCAACCGCCCACACGAAGCTCACGCCAGAAATCCGCCACTTTATCTCACTGAATGGCGATTTGGGTTATGCTGCCTTGTTACATAATATTCCGAATCACCCCTCCTCAACGGGTATAAATGCAAATATTGGCGTCGCTTATCGGCTTTATTACAATCGATTCCTTATGTCGATAGGGGCAGAAGGGGCATACCAGTTGAATGCCAACCGAATAGAGGATCGTGATTTCACAATCCCGATGAAGGATACCGAGGGCGAGGCGTTTGACATGCATGTGCTTGTTGCGCAATCGCAAGACAGAACACATATGGTGAATCTGAACATTCCTATCCTCTTTGGCGGAGAATGGAACCGGTTCTATTTTGTTGCGGGACCCAAAGTGGCAATCAATGTCTATGGAGCAGCGATGTCCAAAGCCCTTTACACCACCTATGGCGAATACAACCTTTACTATGATGATTTCCATGATATGCCTAATCATCAGTTTGTAACGGATAATACCATGCAGAGTGGTACGCTGCCTATGAAATGGAATCTGAATATCTTGGCGCATGCAGAGATTGGTGTCCGTTTAGGCAAGATAGATAATAGAAGCCGCTCTGCTAAGAATAACATACGCATGTATATCGGAGCCTATGCCGATTGCGGCATACTGAATCTGGTTTCGGGGAAATATGCGTATCCGATTTTTGATTATCACGAAACCGAGGATCAGGGGGTGCAGTTTTATGTACAGCCCTTGATGCGAAGCAATTTGACCAACGGAGCTATCGTGCGAAACCTGAATGTTGGTATCAAATATACCATTGCATTTGAGATCCTGCAACCTGGAAAATCTTATAAGTATGAACATAAGAAAACAAAACAATTAAAACGCAATCGCGGAGGAAACCAACTTATTTATTAAAGCCAATGAAACAGACAATCTACATACTGTTGTTGCTGATCGGGATGACGACTATCGTCCCGGTAATGTCCCTAACCAGTGAGAGTGTGGCTGCTGTCTATGCGGCTGATGCCAAAGCCAAGGCCAAAGCGCAACGCGAGAAAGAGAAAGCCAAGAAACTCAAGGAACGCGAGAAAGCGAAAGCACAGGCTCAGAAAGCCCGTGAGAAAGCGGCTGCGCAGAAGAAGAAAGAGCAGGAAAAACGCAAGAAAGAGGCGGCAAAAGCCAAGGCTAAACAGGCAAATGCTTCTTCCAAACCGGCTGCCAAACCGGCTGCCAAATCCGCCAAGACTGCCAAGTCCCAACCGGAATTGTCGGCTGCGGAGGAGAAAGCGCAATATCTGGCGCAGATAGCTGCTATCGAGAAGAACAACAAACGCGTCATGGCTTATCAGAATCGTGATATTGACCACCGTCTGGGTTTCTGGGGACAAGTGGGCTATAGCAATCTCTTTACTTCCGGTATCTCCTTTAACCCGGGCACACCCAATCCAGTTGGTTTCCTGAACAAAGACAAAGGATTTGTCGGTGGCGGAGCGGGTCTCGGATACCAGATGCGATACAAGCAGTTCTTGATGACTGTAGGTGCGGAGTTCAATACCTACAACACCAATATGGCTGTCTCCAACCAGCCTGACGGCACGATGCTCTTGTCCTACGGAATGAATCCTTATCCGAACACGATGACCTATACCTACGCCTTCCAAAATGTGAACGACCGCATTGTCGGAGGTTTCGTGCAAGTGCCGGTTTTGCTGGGTATGGAGCTGAAAAAGGTGCCGCTCTTCTGGCAGGCGGGTGTGAAAGTAGGAATGGGTATAATGGGTACATCTTCCCTCTCCGGCCGCTTCACCACGACCATTGAGGACAAAGAGCTGATCCTTGATCTGACCGAAATGTACGCACACGCTTTGGTCAACGATGCCGAATTGTCCCGTCCTTCGACGAATGTGAAATTCGGATTGAATCTGGCTGCTTCTGCGGAGATTGGTGTGAATCTTGACCAATGGATCCAGGCTCTTCCCAAGTTGCGCGTTTCGCTTTTTGCGGACTATGGCGTGCTCAACTCGATTACCCGGCGTCCGGCAGACGGTGCACAGGATATTCCTATGCAGATGGCAGTTACTCCCAATCCTTTGGATTTCCCGGTTAACTCGGCTTTGATGACTACCTCTGTCGCCAACGCGAATGTCAATCCCTTCCTGGCGGGCGTGAAAGTGGCGGTGTGGTTCAGTCTGCCGCGCAAACAGGTGGTGGAGAGTCCGCTGCCTCTGAAGCCGCAGCCGCGACTGGGCATCTATGCCTACGACGCAGATTCCCAATTGGCTCTTGGCGGTGTGACCGTCGAGGTAACCGACTCGGCGAAACTGAAAAAGACCAAGAATACCAACAAACAAGGTCAGGTCAAAGTGGGGCGTGTAGCCGAGGGTGACTACCGCGTCTCGGCTTCCAAGAACGGTTATTATCCGGCTGAGGCTGTCACCCACCGCGTCGAGGAGTTCACCTACGATACGGTGCGCATAGCTCTCAAACGTATTCCGGCTCCGGTGGTCTATACCTTGTGCATGAATATCTACGACGGCGAGACCAAGGATCCCGTGGCAGCCAATGTGCGCCTGACAACGGTCCAGGATACCACCTCGCTCTACGTAGCACAGGCTGCCGACGACGGATTTGTCGAGACGCCGCTTACCAAAGGCAATTATATTGCTCATCTGACTGCTGCAGGCTATATGCCGAAGGAAGATACCATCCTCTTCGAGCGTGACACCATCGACCTCTTTATACAGGCTATCAAGGAGGGTATCAAGGTGAAGATAGAGAACCTGTTCTTCGCTACCAACAAGACCTATATCCTGCCTCAGTCCGAAGCAGCTATGGCTGACTTGGCGCGCTTTATGCAGGAGAACGAGGGTGTGACTATTCATATCGTCGGTCATACGGATGCCGTCGGTTCGGACGAGGCGAACCAGATCTTGTCGGAAGGTCGTGCCAATGCCGTTCGTAACAACCTCATCGAGCGTGGGGTAGCTCCGGAACGTATCACCGCTGAAGGCAAGGGCGAGAAAGAGCCGATTGCGGACAACGATACTGAAGAAGGACGCCAACTCAACCGTCGTGTAGAGTTCGTCATTACCGGTACCAATGGTGCAGATATACAGCAAATATACTAAATTATAGTTCACTAAATTGAAATCAGAAATATGAGGAGATTCCTCACCTTGCATATTATCTTGTTCTTCAGCGTGCTCTCTTGGGCGCAAGCCACTGGCGTGCCTTATACCTGCTCGTTTGAGGATTCGGAAGATCTCTCTGGCTGGGTGCTCAATCCGAATACATCTTCGGCCGCCGATAAATGGATGGTAGGAAGTATGGTGCATAGTGAGGGACGCAAATCGCTCTATATCTCGTCAGATGGCATCAACCCGGTCTATGGTAGTCAGCCGAATATCGTAGCTGCCTATCTGCGCTTTAAATTTCCGGATGCGGACGAACAGAAAAACTACGACATCAGTTTTGATTGGAAAGGAATGGGAGATTCTACGAACTCGAAATTGTATGTGATCGTTTGTCCGGAGATGGCATTGACTACATCTACCTATCCTCAGTATCTGGATAATATCGTATCAACTACGTCTGGAGAACTTCCCAAGGCGGTTGCGCAGGTTTGCGAGCAATTAGGCGAGTCCAAAGAGCGGTTCGTATGTGGTAGCGACCAATGGCAGAATGTGGCTCTGTCTAATGAAGTGCGTGTTAGCGGACTCAATTCCAAGAGGTTCGTTTTTGCCATCCTGTTCATTTGGGTGAATGCAAATATTGACGGAAACATCCACCAATCCGGTATCTGTATCGACAATATCCAGATAGGGTCTGCAACGCTCAAAAAGCCGAAGAAAGTACAGGCGGAACCTGTCTGTGCCGATTCAACGATGATTGTTTCCTGGGAGAGTTCCGGTGCGGTGAATGAGTTTGAGATACAGTACCGCAAAATAGGTAGTTCTACCTGGCGTCGGCAGGATGGTATCAGGGATGGCGTGGACGGCTATACCCGTGACGGTGTGAATTGTTCCTATGTGCTACAACGTATTATGGAGGGAACTTATGACGTGCGAGTGTGCGGTAAAGCCGGCTCCCTCGTATCCAACTTCAGCTACAAGAATAATATTCTGGTCTATTGTCCGGAGAATCACTGTGTGGCATATCTGGATTTGTATAGTCCCAATGTGGTTTGCACATATGGTTACCACCCGCTTAAAAGCTCTTCAGGAGGTGTTACTCCTTATGATAATATAGGTGTTATTGACAATGGTCCCGATTCGGAGGAAAGCCGCCATACGATTCATATGGATCCTACCGAGACAGATCCGCGTACGGATGATCAGTTGTTTACAGTGCCTAAAGGAGCGTTGGCTTCTGTCCGGTTAGGAAACTGGAACGACGGTGCTGAAGCCGAATCCATTACCTATAACTTTACCGTTGATGCGCAGAACCAGGGCGTCTTGATTGCCAAGTATGCCGTCGTCCTGGAAAATCCGGGTGGTCACCCGCACGACGAAGAGCCTTCCTTTGACTTGGTGGTTTTGGATGAGAACGACAATGTGATTGATGAGTCCTGTGGTCAGGCGGTATTCTCTTATTCCGATGGTGTGGAAGCCGGTTGGAATTTAACCAAGGATAATAAAGCTGCATGGAAAGATTGGACTACTATCGGAGTCAACCTGATGCCCTATGCCGGCCAAAATATCAAAGTGCGCTTTACTACTTACGATTGTGCGCAAACGGGACACTATGGCTATGCCTATTTAACGGTGGATTGCGCCTCAGCGCGTATTGAGACTGAGAATTGCGGCAACGATGCCAAGATCGAGTGTTTTGCGCCGGAAGGATTCGCTTATGCGTGGTATAAAGGCAATCCTGATGCACCGGGTAATAAGCCTTTCTGGTTCGATCGCGAACTATCGGCTGAGCCTACTCGTCAGGAATACACCTGCCGTGTAAGCTTTATCGAAGATCCTTCCTGCTACTTCGATGTGAGCACTATTTCCGCTCCGCGTTTCCCGGTGCCATCCTATACCGTCGAACCCGTCTATGAAGAGTGTAGCAGTAAACTTAGGTTCCACAATACTTCGCATGTGATGTATAAATACGAGGACGAAGAAAACCACACTTCCGAACCGACCGAAGACGGACACTGGTCCTTTAGACGCCTCTCTGACGGCTCTATCACAGAGTCATACAACTGGAGCCCGGTATATACCTGTAGGTCGGAGGGAGATACATTAGAGGTGATTTATACAACCTATATTGGTGTCGAAAACGCATGCGATAGCACCAGGATTGATACCATCATAACGCCTAATATTATTCCTGGTGAGACGGAGTTTTTCTATGAAACATGCCCCGAAAGCCCGATCTATTTTGGCAAGAAATGGTTCCAAACCGATACTACTTATGTAGGAGTATATCCTAATTTTGCCGGATGTGATTCCGTATCCACGCTTCACTTGAAAGTTTGGCCGGAGGTGAAGGATACCTATCGCCACGACTCAATCTGTTCGGATAGTAGCGTAGTGATTGCCGGTGATGCATACAACTATCCGATGACCAACCAGCTCTTTATGCTAAAGTCCGTTCATGGTTGCGATAGCGCGGTTTATATGACTCTGACGGTCAATCAGCGCTTGGATGCTTCCGTAGATTCATTGTCCTACCTCTGTGCGGATGATGAGAACTTGTTTATCCCATTCACGATTACGGCTGGTGTCTTCGATAGTCTGGTGATCACGTTCAATACGCCTCAGCTGCGTGATACGGTTATCTACGACTCTTCGGTATCTACTGTTGCAATACCCTATCCCAACAACATTACGCCGGGATACTATACTGCTGAGTTGGCATTCCATCAGTTCTGTTGCGGCGTTTATCGTGAGACACGGGACGTAGAAATCCGCTATAGTAGCGCTGTCGTGGCGCAGAAATGGAATGATGTGCTAACTCTCCTTTCGCCGGAAGCTAACGGTGGATATAAGTTCACGCGATTCCAGTGGTACAAAAACGGAGTTCCTCTGGCGGGAGAGATTGGCTCTTATCTCTATCAGCCGCTTGATACCTTGTCCGAGTACTACGTAGTACTCACCCGTCCCGATAGCGTGAGCATAGCTACTTGCCCGATCTATCCTGTCTATCACGAGCAGCAAACGCCTTATCCTACAATTGTCAATGCGGGGCAAAAACTGCCTATATATATGGAGCAGTCCGCCATAATAAGTTATTACACCGTCTCCGGTCAACATTATAGCTCCTATACCCTCCCTCAGGGATATACTACGTTGATAGTGCCCGATGATAGAGGTGTTTTTGTACTCAAATCGGTAAATACAAAGGGCGAAACAAAAGCCCAGATAATGATAGTGAACTAACCATAAAACCGCGCGTATGAAGCGATTATTTCAAATAGCAGTTTTGATGGCAACAATCTTCGTTGCCATACCTGTGCAGGCTCTGCAGAATTATTATTGTGATTTCGAGAACCAAGCCGATCGTGACAGATGGGTCTTGAATCCTGCTGCCAATGCTACCATTTACAGTCAACTGAAGAATAAATGGTATATCGGGGCACCCGGTAACAACGACAAGACGGGTAGCTACGGCTTGTATGTCTCGGATGATGAGGGCGCTACTGCGCACTATTCAAGCAACGGATGTTGGCTTATCGCCTACGATATCGTTTCGCTTGATCATCTTTCTACCAACGATGACTACATCCTTACCTTTGATTATTGTGGTATGGGTAATGTGGCAAGCAATTTTGATGGTATCTATGTGCTGTGGATTCCTATGGTCGATCCCGATACCGGCGATTCGGTCAAGGTGGGGTCTATCGCTGCTTCCAGTGGTATTCCGTCTGCCTACGAAAACTATGTGGTCACCCTCCAACCGAAGGCGAATATGGACTATGTCGGAGGATCCCAGACCTGGAAACAATGTGAGGCGGCTATCAAGAATAAGAAATGCGATGGCAAACCTCACTATCTCGCTTTTGTGTGGGCGAACACGGCTAACCAGACGCAGCAACCGGGAGCTATGGTGGATAATATAGCTATTCTCGATACGCGCCCTTGCGATGCCCCTGCCGGACTGACATTATCCATCCAGGGAACAACATCCCTCCTCTCATGGGTGGGGACTTCGGCGGAATATGAAGTGTCGGCATATTCCTATGAAACTGAAACATGGTTTGGACCGAAGATTGTGACGGGAAATACCACTTCCTTCTCCAATCTCCCTATTGGTCAGACTGATTTTATCGTTCGCGCGAAATGTGCGGAGGGACTTTATAGTCTGAAAACCTCCATCTCCAAGCTCGTCTATTATCCTGACCAGATGTGTGTCGATTATCTGAATTTAGAAACGGCGAAATGTTATACTGGAACCGGGTTCAGTTCTTCAAATAATTTCAATAATTATATACTTGGTCCGGCGGTGGATGATGGTCCGGCTCAAGGCAGTAGTCGGCATACTATCCATTTTGATAAGATGGAGCGAGATGTTCATACAGAAGGTCTGCTTCCCACTATTCCGGATGGTGAATTGGCATCCGTGCGGCTTGGTAACTGGGAGGGAGGAAACCAGACTGAACGAATTGAGTATTCTTTTAATGTGGATACAATCGATTATTCTGTATTATTACTAAAATACGCACCTGTTTTTGAGAATGGCTCTGGTCACGACGATGATATTCAATCTCGCTTTAAACTGGATATTCGAATCGGAAATAACTCTATTGGAGAGTGTGGTCAGGCGGATTTCAATGTCAACTCGGCCTATGCCAATGGAGGTTTAAAACCTGGAGCCGCTGAGCAAGGATGGCATCTTACACCCGCTGCCAAAGCAAATCTGAGATCTTCAGATGTGGTATGGAAAGAATGGACCACCGTTGGTGTCAACCTCAAGAAGCCCGAGTATCAGGGCAAGAAACTAACCGTCCGTCTTACCACCTTTGATTGCGCGCAAACGGCTCACGCCGGTTACGCTTATTTCACACTCAGCTGTTCCGATGGCAAACTCAAAGGAATGAAATGTGGTGCTGTCAATCCTGTTTTCGAAGCACCGGATGGATTCGTCTATCGCTGGGCATACGCTTCCTCCGAGAAATACCGCTTGCCGGACGGCACAATGCCCGAGCAGTATGTCTTGGGCCACGAACAACATTTTGAGGCGGGCTATCAGGATGACAGCCTCTATGTGGTCGATTGTATGTTCGTTCAGGATAGTTCCTGCTTCTTCTCGCTCTATGCCTCTACGCTGGCTACCAATCCGGTTGCTATCATGCAAAAACCCGCGGTTACCAAGTCCTGCGCTACCGGCAAATACCACGTGCAGTTGGATGGTTCACAGTCTTGGGTGCAGGAGATCGACCACGTGAAAGGCGATACATTAGAGAGCAGCATCTACCATATCGACAGCTACGAGTGGAATATCGAAGGTCTGCCGGGTGGTTGGTCGGACGAACCTGCTCCCGCTTTTGATTTTCCTTCCTCGGGAGGTACTTACCCGATCACTTTGCGTGTTACAAGCGGTACGTGTGATTCTACCGTCCACTATACCTTGCATCTGGACGAATTGAAAGAGACGCGAGATACTGTCTCCGTGACCCTTTGTGATGACGTCCGTAAGGCGGGATATCAATGGAGCGAGAAACCCGACACCGCCTATTTCGATTATGGCACGGATTCCGTGGTGTTGTTTAATGCTGCAACGTCCTGCGATAGTATTATCTATCTCATTCTCAACGAACCGGTGCGTATATACGAGGATACATTGGTTCTGCCCGAGAGCCTGCCCTTTGCTTACCACGGACGTTCCTATTCGCAAAACACGCTGGATACGGTACCTGTTTCCCCGGATAATTGTGACACTACCTGGATCCTCAATTTTGAGATTTATGAATCGCTTTTGGTCAACATGCCGCAGACATCCTATATCCTTTGTGGGGGAGA
Source organism: uncultured Bacteroidales bacterium (assembly GCA_900319645.1). Taxonomy (GTDB): domain Bacteria; phylum Bacteroidota; class Bacteroidia; order Bacteroidales; family Paludibacteraceae; genus Colicola. The sequence goes on along the minus strand of ONPG01000008.1, from coordinate 9,180 downwards.
CAAGGTGCTTAATCTGGAGTACGATATCACCCGGGGACGCTCCCTGCGTTTCTCCTATACGTTCTCCGATCCTGCTATTCCATCTATCTCACCGGCAGCTGATGTGCAACGCAAAGGCCATTACGTGCTTCCGATTGCAATCGATCCGGAACTGACTCCCAACGTGTATGAAGGCAGATTGCTGCTTGAGGATTCTCTTCCGAAGTGGAATGTCACCATTCCTTTCACCTTGACCATGCAGTACGCTTCCTCTGTTATCACCCAGCGCTGGAACGACGTCCTTGCTATACGCAACAGCGACTACAACGGCGGATTCGTCTTCGATTCCGTCCAGTGGTACGTCGCGGGGCAACCTATCGAGGGTGCCAGGTCCTTCAATTACCACACGCCCGGCTCCAACCTCCGGTTCGGAGAGGAATATACGGCGTACCTCTGGCGTAACGACGGAGTGGGGCTCTTCACCTGTTCGTTCGTACCGACCAAGGTGGATGAATCCCAAATCTCCAACTTGCCCTCGCTTGTCAAACCGCACGCCCCGCTCACTATTCAGGGCAAAGGTACCGCTTATTGGTACGATCTCCTGGGACACGGATACGATGCGCAGGACTATGACAACAGCGCCATCTATACCCCTCACACGGCGGGAAGTTATATTCTCCTCCTGCGTTCGGAGGGAACGGACAAAACTGCTCACGTGATTGTCACGCCGTAATCAACACCCCTCTTTTCCGACCTTTTAACCCTGCGGGTACTCCTTTTGAGTGCCCGCAGGGTGCTTATTTATGCCTCTTTCTGCAAAAAATGATAAAATAACTTGCATATATGCTAATTTTTTTGTAATTTTGCACGCTAAATTGTAAATCTGCAAATAACCAAATTCTAAAATTAGTATGATACTTGACAAACTCGAGAACGCCGACAGGTACTACGATTGTGTACCGGGCTTCGAACAATTCATGAAATTTTACAACGAAAACGACTTGGAAGAGATGCCTGCGTGCAAAATCTACCTGGACGGTAAGAACCTCTTCGTGAACATCAACGATTTCAAAGGCAAAGAGGAGTCCAAATGCCATATGGAGGCACACCGTGACTATCTGGATATCCAGATTCCCCTCGGCGACGATGAGGAAATGGGCTGGAAAGCACAGGTGGACTGCCAGGAGATCACCCAGGACTACGACGAGGGCAAGGACGTGGAGTTCTACGCCGACAAAGCTACCGCCAAGTTCACCGTTCCCGCCGGACATTTCGCCGTTTTCTTCCCCGAGGACGCACACCAGCCGGGTATCGCGCCGGGCAAGGAGTACCGCAAACTGATCGTCAAGGCGCGCGTCAACCAGTAAACCGGAAGATGGTACGCTTGCGGTGATATACCGGGAATCACCCCGTAATCACGCGCTAATCACCCCCTTATCACCCCCTTTAACCATTACTTAACACTATAAAAAACACTTAAATTATGGCAAAGACTCCCAAACATCTTCCTATCGTAGCCCGCGATCCGTATCTGGAGCCCTATGAGGCGGCTCTGCAAGGACGCTTCGACTACGCAGTCAATAAAGAGAAAGAGATCGCAGCAGGCACACCTCTCGCTGATTGGGCGAGCGGATACCTCTATTTCGGTCTCCACCACAAGAAGCCTTATACGGATGAGAAAGGCAAGAAAGTAGCCGGCGAATGGGTTCTCCGCGAGTGGGCGCCTAACGCTACCGCCATCTATATCAAAGGTGATATGAACGGCTGGCAGAAGGACGAGAACTACCGCCTCCAGCCTGTCGGCAACGGCGTCTGGGAAGCCAAAATGCCCGAAGATGCTGTCAAGCACGAGCAGCTCTACAAACTGCTGGTGGAGTGGCAGGGAGGTTACGGCGAGCGTATCCCGAGCTATGTTCGCCGCGTGGTGCAGGACGAGCAGACCAAAATCTTCTCCGCACAGGTTTGGGACGAACCCGAGTACCAGTGGAAGCACCGCAATGCCGCCAAAGCGAAGAAAGTGGGCAAAGACGGTCTTTTCATCTATGAGTGCCATATTGGTATGTCCTCCGAGCAGGAGAAAGTGAACAGCTACGAGGAGTTCCGTCGCGACGTCCTGCCGCGTATCGCCGCTTTGGGCTACAACTGCATCCAGATCATGGCTATCCAGGAGCACCCTTACTACGGCTCTTTCGGCTACCATGTGTCCAATTTCTTCGCCGCTTCCAGCCGCTTCGGTACGCCTAACGAGCTCAAAGCGCTTATCGACGATGCACACGGACGCGGAATGAAGGTCATCATGGATCTGGTGCACAGCCACGCTGTCAAGAACGAACTGGAGGGACTCGGCAATTTCGACGGCACGCCTTACCAGTATTTCCACGACGGAGCACGCCGCGAGCACCCGGCTTGGGACAGCCTTTGCTTCAACTACGGCAAGAACGAAGTGCTCCATTTCCTGCTCTCCAACTGCAAGTTCTGGCTCGATGAGTACGATTTCGATGGTTTCCGTTTCGACGGAGTCACCTCGATGATCTACCGCAGCCACGGTCTGGGGGAGGATTTCAACGGCTACGGCAGCTATTTCAACGGCAACGAGGACGGAGACGCCATTATGTATCTGACCCTCGCTAACAAAGTGATTCACCAGGTCAAACCCGATGCCATCACGATTGCCGAAGAGATGTCCGGCATGCCGGGACTGGCTGCCAAGATCGAAGACGGAGGTGTCGGTTTCGACTACCGGCTGGCGATGGGTATTCCTGATTTCTGGATCAAATATATCAAGGAGGTCAAGGACGAAGACTGGAAAGCCGGACATATCCTCTTTGAGATGACCAACCGCCGCGAGGACGAGCGTACTATCTCCTATGCCGAGAGCCACGACCAGGCGCTCGTGGGCGACAAGACCATCATCTTCCGCCTCGTGGACGCAGATATGTACTGGCACTTCGAGCACGGACACTCCAATTATATGGTGGACCGCGGCATCGCTTTGCACAAGATGATCCGTCTCGTGACGGCATCCACCATCAATGGTGGATACTTAACCTTTATGGGCAACGAGTTCGGACATCCCGAGTGGATCGATTTTCCGCGTGAGGGCAACGGATGGAGCTATAAATATGCCCGTCGTCAGTGGAGCCTCGTGGACAATCCCAACTATTTCTTTGCCGACCTCAACCGCTTCGACCAAGCGATGATTCACCTCCTCAAGGAGTATCTGCTGACCGAGAAACCGACCGCTGAGGAGAAGAAATACAACGTGGGCAAACACCTGCCCTGGGTAATGAAATGGTGGGACAACGAAGGCGATCAGGTGGTGGCTTACTCCCGTGGAGACCTCCTCTTCATCTTCAACTGGAACGGCCAGAAATCCTTCTCCGACTACGGAATGTTGGTGCCCGAAGGCAAATATAAAGTAGTATTGAACACGGACGCGCGCGAGTTCGCAGGCTTCGGTCTCAGCGACGACTCCGTCGAGCATTTCACCCAGCACGACGACCTCTATGCCAAGGACGGCAAAGGCTGGCTCAAGATGTACCTCCCCGCCCGTAGCGCTGTAGTCCTCAAACGCGAATAATAGGAATACCGGAGTACCGGTCTAAATAATCACAAAAATGAAAAAACTATCTGTTAAATCCCTTGTACTTGGTACATTGTCCCTTTGTACTTTCCTGGCTTCTTGCCACAAGCCCTTCGACCTGAAAACCCAGTCGGAGTCGCTCTATACCCGCACGCTGGCTGCGGCGCAGGCTGCTCAAAGCCAGGAGGAGAAAGAGGCGCTCTTCACCAACATGGTGGACTCGATGTATATCCTTCTCGACGAACACATGGGCGAGCCCTATTCCGACACCCTCTTTGTCGGTATCGCCTATCTCTTCACCCAGGAGCAGAAAGAGGTCCTTTTCAACAAGATGCCGCAGTCGATGCGTGAGAACGAAGACATCGCTAAGATGTACGAGGTCTTCCAGCGCGAAGCGGCTACTTCCGCCGAGAACGCCTATACGGATTTTGCCGCACTGACGCCCGAAGGCAACCACTTGGCGCTGAGTCAGTTGGTCGGCAAAACCGACTACGTGCTCGTCGATTTCTGGGCTTCCTGGTGCGGACCCTGCCGGCGTCTGATTCCTGTGCTCAAGGAGATCTATGCCGGTCAGCCGAAAGGACATTTCCAGATCCTCTCCTGCTCTGTCGATCAGGACGAAGCGGCGTGGCTCAAAGCTCTCGACGAAGAGCAGATGCCCTGGCCCCAAGTGCGCCAGGATGCCGAGCACCTCTGCTCCGAACTATACGGCGTAGTCAGTATCCCGACCACGATCCTCATCAATAGCGACGGGACGATCATCGCCCGCAATCCCGATGAGGCGCAACTCGAAGAACTCCTCTTCAGCGAATAACGGTTCGTAATCGCCAATCCCCTTTGTTTGTCCGTTAGGCAGTAGTTACCGGCATACAAAGATTAACAATTATAAACTATTTCAAACTATTTCAAACAACTAAAAAACAATGCGTGTAATTATTCAACCTTCGTATGACCTGCTGAGTGAGTGGGCTGCGAATTATGTAGCTAAACGTATCAACGAGTTTGAGCCCAAAGAGGGCAAACCCTTTGTGCTGGGTCTTCCTACCGGCAGTTCGCCGCTGGGTATGTACCGTGCACTTATCCAACTCAACAAGGCAGGCAAAGTGTCCTTCCGCAATGTAGTAACCTTCAACATGGATGAGTATGTAGGCCTTCCCGAAGAGCACCCCGAGAGCTACCACAGCTTTATGTGGAACAATTTCTTCAGCCACATTGATATCCGCAAGGAGAATGTGAATATCCTGAACGGCAACGCCGCTGACCTTGAGGCGGAGTGCGCGCGCTATGAGGAGAAAATCCGCAATATCGGTGGTATCCACCTCTTCCTCGGAGGTATCGGTCCTGACGGACATATCGCCTTCAACGAGCCGGGTTCCTCCCTCTCCAGCCGTACGCGTAAGAAAGAGCTGACCACCGATACCATCATAGCCAACAGCCGTTTCTTCGACAACGATGTCAACAAAGTGCCCAAGACTGCCCTCACCGTAGGTGTCGGTACCGTTATGGATGCCAAGGAAGTGCTGATCATGGTCAACGGTCACAACAAAGCACGTGCGCTCCAGCACGCTATAGAGGAGCCTATCAGCCATATGTGGACCGTTTCCGAACTCCAGCGCCACCAGCACGGTATCATCGTGTGCGACGAGGCTGCGTGCGAAGAGCTCAAACTCGGTACATTCAAATATTTCAAAGATATCGAGCGCAACAACCTCGATCCGAAAACCCTGCTGTAATTTTTAGAAGCGCCCTAAAAAAATATCTGCAAGTACTAAAAAATGCATAAAATTAGTACTTGTAGATACTTTTTTGTGCCAAGATACATCAAAAAACGCTAAATTAGTATCTCTATGTACTAAAAATAGGGTAAAATTAGTACTTGCAGATACTTTTTTGAGACAATCTCTTGCGTATGTAAGAAAAAAGTTGTAATTTTGCATCGGATTTCAAAACTGATGTACTATGGAACGACAAGATGTACTACCTATCATCAAAACCTATCACAATTTTCTTTCTACCGTATCATTGGATTATATCCGTCCGTTGATGGAGAAAATAGATTGGCAAGACCGACTGATAGAAATCAAAGGTTCGAAGGGTGTCGGTAAAACGACGCTGATGTTGCAACACATACTGCAATCCTTTCCGAATGTGGATGATACGCTCTATGTGTCTTTGGATAACTTGTGGTTTCAGTCGTATTCGCTCAAAGAGTTGGCAGATTGGTTCTATCTGCAAGGCGGGAAGTACTTGTTTTTGGACGAAGTACATTATTACCCGCATTGGCAGACTGCCATTAAAAACCTTATTGACGAGTATGCGGATCTGCATATTGCTTTCACCGGTTCGTCTATGTTGCAGTTGGAGGCCGGCGAGGGTGACCTGTCTCGCAGACTGATTGACTATCATTTGCCGGGGTTGTCTTTCAGGGAATATCTGAGGTTTGAGGGTGTAGCAGAGTTAGCAGCACATTCATTGGAGGATATACTCCAAAATCACGTACAGATATCTTTTGCTGTGAAAGAGCAATTAGGCAATATTCAGCCATATTTTGACGCTTACTTGCAACACGGCTATTATCCGTTTTATAAATCCGTGCGTTCCGGTTATGAAATACGTTTGCAACATGTCGTAAATCAGGTATTGGAGTGCGATTATCCCATTGTGGATGATGTGACGGTTTCAACGATCGAGAAGACCAAAAAAATGCTGATGGTCTTAGCACAGAGTGTGCCTCAAATGCCGACGATGAATACCTTGTATGGTCAATTGGAAACAGGAAGAAACCAAGGACTCAAAATGCTTTACGCCTTGGCTCGTGCAGATTTGCTGATGTTGCTCACCGATAAAACCAAAAACCTGAAAACACTCAGCCGACCGGAGAAAATATTCCTTCATAACACCAATCTCATGTATGCGTTGGGTGCAAAGATTGAAATAGGAACGGTGAGAGAAACGTTCTTCTTAAATCAAGTACAGGAAGTTGTGCCGGTTTGTTATCCTGCAAAGGGTGATTTTCTGGTAAATGACCAATATCTGTTTGAAGTGGGAGGCGCTTCCAAAACATTTGAACAGATAAAAGATGTACCCAATTCCTTCTTGGCGGTAGATAACACCGAGACGGGATACAAAAACCGTATTCCGCTTTGGATGTTCGGTTTGCTTTATTAGAGGTGTATTTCAGTGCCTTTTACCATGAATTTTTATTCCAAAATCAGGTAATTTTATACTTAGTAACAATTTTATTACTAATTTGTTTGTAACTTTCAATTTTTTTTCGTACCTTTGCACTCGCAAAGGTTTTTGAAAAGAATAATAAATGAACAAAAAATAGAATTATGTTAGAAATCTATAATTCATTAACACGATTCAAAGAAACTTTCCGTCCGTTGCACGAGGGACACGTAGGCATGTATGTCTGCGGTCCCACCGTGTACGGCGATGCACACCTCGGACACGCACGTCCCGCTATCACGTTCGATGTCCTCTACCGCTATCTGATGTTCCTTGGCTACAAGGTTCGCTATGTACGTAATATCACGGATGTCGGGCACCTCGAGCACGATGCCGACGAGGGCGAGGACAAGATTGCTAAGAAAGCACGGCTCGAACAACTCGAGCCGATGGAGGTCGTGCAGTATTACACCAATCGCTACCACCGTGACATGGCTGCGCTCAACGTCCTGCCGCCGTCTATCGAGCCGCACGCTTCCGGACACATCATCGAGCAGATCGCTTTTGTCCAGAAGATCCTCGACCGTGGCTATGCCTATGTTGCCAACGGTTCCGTTTATATGGACGTGGAGAAATACGCCAAGGACTATCCTTACGGCAAACTCTCCGGACGCAACCTCAACGACATCGTCACCGAGACACGCGAACTGGATGGCCAATCCGAGAAGAAGCACAGCTACGACTTCGCCCTTTGGAAAAAAGCGTCGCCCGAGCATATCATGCACTGGCCCAGCCCTTGGTCCGAAGGATTCCCCGGTTGGCACATGGAGTGCTCCACGATGGGTACCAAGTACCTCGGCGAGCAGTTCGATATCCACGGAGGAGGACTTGACCTCATCTTCCCGCACCACGAGGCGGAGATAGCTCAGTCCTGCGCTGCCCTCGGCAAGGAGTCCGTCCACTACTGGATGCACAACAACATGATCACCATCGCCGGCAAGAAAATGGGTAAGAGCTACAACAATTTCATTACCCTCGAGCAGTTCTTCTCCGGTAATCACCCCTTGCTCTCCAAGCCTTTCGGACCGATGGTCATCCGTTTCTTCATCCTGCAGGCGCACTACCGCTCTACGGTCGATTTCTCGTCCGAAGCGCTCGAAGCCGCCGAGAAAGGACTTGTTCGCTTGCAAGAAGCTTATGCAAGACTGCTAAAACTTCAAGGCGGAAAGGAAACAACGGTGGAGGTTGCAGGGCTCCGTCAACGTTGTCAGGACGCGATGGATGATGACCTGAACACGCCGTTTGTTATTGCGGCGCTCTTCGATTCGGCTAAGGCAATCAACACCGTTTGGGATGGCAAGGCTACGATCTCCGAAACCGATCTCGCGGAACTCAAAGAAGTGTGGAAGACTTTCGCCATCGACATCCTTGGTCTGACCTTGGGTGAAATGGCCAACGAGCAGTCGCCCAACTCCAGTAATCAGCTGTCTGCCTTCCACGGAGCCGTCGATCTCCTCCTTGGCATTCGTTTGCAGGCGAAGCAGAACAAAGACTGGGCGACCTCCGATCAGATCCGCAACCGTCTCACCGAACTCGGTTTCCAGATCAAAGACACCAAGGACGGCTTCGAGTGGTCTATTTGATTTCTCTGGATCGCAATAGTGCTGTCAGATGCCATCTGATTCCTCGCCCGAATACCTTTTGTCTCTCTTCTGTCCCCAAACGGACATAAGACCAAGCCAAACGGACAAACGGACATTCGGACAAAAGGCAATAAGGTGTAGAAATCCGCAAAACCACCCACTTTTCCCATCAAAAAAGGAAAAAAAGCCCCAAAATCCAACCCTTCAAACGGTCAAACGGACAAAAAGTAAATGTCCGTTTGTCCGTTTGTCCGTTTTGTCCATTGTCCATTGTCCATTGTCCATCGTCCCTTAACAACATAACATGGAGCCGACCTTAACCCGCCGTTCAAAGGGGTCGAATTCGATCCCCTTTTGCGGGAGGCAGGTAGTAATGCCTTCACGCTTAGTCCGTCACGTTGGATTGAATTAACGGGTGCAACAGGCATTATTTCGAAGGCTGGGAATAATGGTGGCACATACGCGCAACGCGATATAGCATTTAAGTTTGCGAGTTGGGTGTCTGTAGAATTCGAACTCTACTTAATTAAGGAGTTCCAGCGCCTTAAAGAAGAGGAGCAAAAAGCGCTTGGTTGGTCCGCAAAACGCGAATTAGCAAAGATCAACTACCATATACATACGGACGCGATTAAGGAACACCTTATCCCGCAGGAGATTGATGCATACCATCGTTCGTTTATCTATGCCAATGAGGCCGATGTGCTCAATGTGGCGTTGTTCGGAATGACTGCGAAAGAATGGCGCGATGCTCATCCTGAGGACAAAGGCAATATCCGCGACTACGCAACGATTAATCAACTGATT
>ONPG01000007.1 GCA_900319645.1 uncultured Bacteroidales bacterium | reverse complement strand
CGGTACGTTTACTTGGCGAGCCAACAGGATGTGCTCGCGGGTCTGAGGCATAGGACCATCAGTTGCAGCAACTACGATGATTGCACCATCCATCTGAGCGGCACCGGTAACCATGTTCTTTACATAGTCAGCGTGGCCCGGGCAGTCTACGTGAGCGTAGTGACGGTTAGCTGTTTGATACTCTACGTGAGCGGTGTTGATTGTGATACCACGCTCTTTCTCCTCGGGAGCGTTATCGATAGAGTCGAACGAACGCTGCTCCGAAAGACCTTTCTTAGCCAGCACAGTGGTGATAGCTGCGGTCAGAGTCGTTTTTCCGTGGTCAACGTGACCGATGGTACCGATGTTAACGTGCGGTTTCGAACGGTCAAATTTTTCTTTTGCCATAGTAATTCTTTAATTTTATTAACGTTAATAAACAAAATTTGTTTAATAGTGTCGTTTTAACTTAAAAAAGGCCGGTCAATGTACGACCGTTGACCTGCCTTTTTATTTTCAGCGCTACTGCGCCTGGAGCTGATGGCGGGAGTTGAACCCGCGACCTCATCCTTACCAAGGATGCGCTCTACCACTGAGCTACATTAGCAATAATTTGGAGCGAAAGACGGGACTCAAACCCGCGACCCCCAGCTTGGAAGGCTAGTGCTCTATCGACTGAGCTACTTTCGCGTGTTAGCGTCCTTGCAGAACGCGTGTGTGGGTGCGGATGGATTCGAACCACCGAAGCTGAAAAGCAGCAGATTTACAGTCTGCCCCATTTGGCCACTCTGGAACACACCCATTTTTTTAAAGATCACTTTTACGGTTCTTCAACCTGAGAGCCGAGCCTCTAGTCGGACTCGAACCAACGACCGCTGGATTACAAATCTAGTGCTCTACCAACTGAGCTATAGAGGCAAAAGCATTTACGATTTGACGATTTACGATTTACGATTTTTACCCCGCTGAGTAACGCATCTGTAATCCGTCCGAACGAAAGCGAGTGCAAAGGTACTGCTTTTTTTTGATATGACAAAATATTTTCGCAAAAAAATGCAAAAAATCTTTATTTTTTTCTTTTTTGCCCTCTTTTTGTCTCCTACACCTATTTATAAATACGCGTACGCGAGCGCGCGAGACGTCAAAAAAACGGTCATTCCCACTTTCGGTCGCGGGCGAAGAATCTGGATGCTCCGTGAAGCCAAATCCCAATCTTCATGTGGCGGGCAAAAGAGGGACTATAGCGGGCTATACGGTGGACGTTGCGCATGCGTTGGCGCATCGTGAACAGTTTGCGGGCAATGCGGTTGGTCGGAGCCTGCCCCTCATTCTTGGGTTTAACCATCCTACCCTCCAGCAAATCGATCAGCATCCGCTCCGCACGGGCGGCGCAGGAGGCGGAGTAGAACGGAGCCTCAGCCTGAGCCAGACCGAGATGGTTCACCAGCACATACATATACAACTGCCACACATCCGTAAGCCGCATCCGCCTCAGATAGCGTCCGAGCCGCTGACGGTCGATAGCTCCGGCATAGCGGTGGAGCAACAGCGTCATGTCGCAGAATTGTTTTAGACAAGCTCCTTTAAGGAGCATATGTTCCCATGAGTGAAGAAAAACATAGAAACTATTGAATGTCGTTTCGGGCACCGCCATCTCCACGCCGCCAATAGTGACGTGCCCCACCCTTGCGCTGTTCATTCCTTCGCGCTCGATACGGTAATAACGTTGCACATCGCACGGATGCTCCGGTGCTGTCGACACATAGTGCACCTCAATAGACACACCATCGGCGATGAGGTTGTAGTGTTTACAGTGGTCTAGTTCACCTCTTGGGCATAGTGCTTCGGGAAAGGTCTCGCGCATGATCCGGCAGGCGTCATGGTATTGCTCTTTGCCCACAAACAGATCGACGTCGCCCCATGCGCGCAGATAGGGTTCGCGGTAGAGCGTGGCGAGTCCGGCACCTTTCAGCAGCACGGCCCGGATGCCGGCACCGGCGAGTGCTTTCCATGCCGTGAGGAGCGTATGCTGCAGACGCATCTGCTGCTGCATGGTTTGGGCACACACCATTTTCATCTGCTGAACAGCCTCGGCTGGAAACGCCTCTTTGTGCGCCAACATACGTGTAAACACCAGCGGTCCGGTGCCCTGAGCGCAGCATACGCCCATGAGACGCGTCACATCTGCGCCGGCCGCAGGAAGCAGTCCGCTCACCTCCTCGTCCCACAAGGCTGCACGGACCCATTGAAGATAAATCGTGTAATCGCTTTGCATTTCAATCATAATTTCGGCACAAAAGTACAAAAAAATTTGCATATGTGCAAAAAAATCTTTAATTTTGCACCATAATTGTGCTGCAATGTCCCACAAGGTGCCCAACCACATACTGATTCCCGAGATAGCCCGGCTGTTGCAAGCGGGTCAGCAGGTCGTTTTCACGCCAAGCGGCGTGAGCATGCGTCCGTTCATCGAAGGCGACCGTGACAGCGTAGTGCTGAGCCGTGCGGACACGCTTCGCGTGGGCGACATCCTGCTCTGCCGCATCGGAGGAAGCTATGTGCTGCACAGGCTGATCGCGATCGACGGAAAACAACTGACACTCATGGGCGACGGCAATCTCTGCGGCGAAGAACATTGCACACGGGCGGACGTGCTCGGACGGGTCACGGAGATCCGCACACCCGGCGGAAGACGCAAGCGACTCACCCGCGGACGGCTCTGGCACCGGATGCTGCCCCTCCGACCTATCCTGCTGAAAATCTACAGGAAATGGCTAAGAATTATCCATTATCAATTATCAAGATTTTCGCTTGTCGAAAATAATCGTGCCCGTTAGGGCTAAGAATTATCAATTATCAATTATCATGCATATCATCTCCGGTTTCAAACTGCGCCCGTTGGGCGATGAGTTCATCCTTGTAGGCGAAGGAGTGGAACAAGTTAATTTCAACAAAATGATCACGATGAACGACACGGCGGCTTATCTTTGGCAGCAGGTGTCGGATGGCAGCGAGTTTGACGCCGCCCGTTTGGCGCAGTTGCTCTGCAGCGAATACGAGGTCAGCGAATCACAGGCGTTGCAGGACGCCGGCAAAACCCTACAAGCATGGCTGAAAGCAGGTATTATCGCGTAGCGGGACATCTTTTCTCCGTCACGTCGGAGGAGCCCCTGGACGCGCTGATGGACAACTACCGGCCGTTCCTTTGCGAAAAAACGGCGGAGCCTACGGTCTTCGACCTGACCATCGGTCCTATTGATTGTTCGGGCGAACGGACGCATGTGTACACGGACACGTCGGACGACGACATGCCGCGTATCGAGGTGGACCGTCTGGGCAGCAACTGGCTGTTCCGGGTGTCAGAGACCAAGACCTCGGAGGTCTGTATCCGCATACTGGTGTCAGACGATTGGCACCAAGCGCGCTTGCAGTTCCGCGGAGGACCCGGCCGGTTCGGCATCGACAACGCCTGCATGCTGCTCTACGCCTTCGCTACCGCCCGTATGCGCACACTGATGATGCACGCCGCGGTCATCATGAGGCAAGGCAAAGGCTATCTGTTCCTCGGCCATTCCGGCACCGGCAAATCGACTCATGCGCGGATGTGGATGCAGGCTTTTGACGACGCCAGGCTGCTCAACGACGACAACCCCGTGCTCCGTCTGCTGGACTCCGGCGAGGTGCGTGTCTATGGCTCGCCGTGGAGCGGCAAAACGCCTTGCTACATCAACGAAGAGGTGCCCGTAGGGGCGATCATCCAACTCGCGCAAGCACCCGCCAACACCATCCGTCCGCTCCGCCTGCCGCAAGCTTATGCCAACATGCTCTCCTCCTCCAGCGGACTGAAGATCCTGCCGGATATGATGGATGCGCTCTACGACACCATCTCCCGTGTCATCCAGACCGTGCAGGTCTATCATCTGGACTGCCTGCCCGACACAGCCGCCGCCCGTCTCTGCGCAGAAACAACCTGCCGCTAAACTACCTACCGCTAAACAACCAGCCAATAAACAACCTACCGCTAAACGACCTACCGCAAATAATCTCAATGTCCGTTTGTCCGTTTGTCCGTTTCGTATAACATTCACATATCCAGTTTATTACACCCCATACGGACACCCACAAACGGACATTCGCGAATTCTTTCATTCTTTCATTCATTAATTCGCGCGTAACAACATAACATGGAGCCGACCATAAGCCGACTCCATCGTCTTGGTATAACCACTATGCAAATATTTTTGAAACTTTTCCGCAATTTGGCGCGATTTTGTTCCGCAATTTGGCAAAATTTATCTGGGATTATACTCTGAGCGTAAAATTTGCAGCTCGAAAATATACTCTGAGCGTAAAATTCCCACCCGCGGAGCGAATAATTGTCTTTAATTGTGGATAATTGTTGACTCCCCAAATCCCCCCACTCCGCGGAGCAATAAAACAGCACGAAAACGCTCAATAAAACAGCACAAAAACACTCAACGAAACAGCACGAAAACACGCAACAAAATTGCGCAAAGGAAAAAGAAAATAGAAACTATTAGAGAATTTCGTAATGGAAATGAAGACTTTCTTCTTCCGGTCTAAGTGAGAAGAAGCCTTGTTTGATAATATCCAATCCTACAATAACAGGAGTATCATTAGTGGGAAGTATCAGTACATCTTGTTCAAAAACCTCACCAGAGGGTAACTCAAATTGACAATTAGCCACTTTGACAGATACCGTTTCTGAAGCAGACTGCATATACATACCCTCATCGCGTGGCTCCAATTGCAGCCACGTAGCCAATTCCTCACACACACCGGACATTTCTGCGCCGGTGTCCCATAGCGCGAGCTTAGTGTAAGTCGCTTTCCCAGCAGGGGAATTTTTCAAAAGCACTGGCAATTGCAGAAGATTGCTCTCCTTTGGCAAGTCCAAGTCTAACATCGTGCGAACCTTTGACGCGGCTCACCTTGACGCGGTGGACATAATTATCGGGGATTACGATGGAATACCCACCCATGTGAACCTGTTTCATAATAATATTGATTTTATTCCGCTGCAAAGATACTGCATTTTTTTGATATATGCAAGGATTTCGGCAAAAATTGTTCAGAAAAGTTGATTTTGCAGGTAATTCGGCACGAATCTACCGGTTTTGGACGGATTATCAGGTTTTAAGGATTGATAAACCGCTTAACGAAAATTCGATTCATTTGTTTCATTTGTGAAACAATCGTTCCCGCAGGGATAAGAACCCCAATAATTGTCTTTAATTGTGGATAATTGTTGACTCCCCAGCCCCCCCCGCATGGATAGCCATCTGTTCTATCTGGTTCATCTGTGGACCACGTACATCAAAAACCAAGAGAGTGCCCCAAAAGCTTGGAGCACTCTATTTGAATATCTACTCCTCACGGGGTGAGGAAAAAGGATCAATGGTTAGAACGCCTCTTCGGGATCAGCTTCACCGCCGATGGTGAAACCGGTTACGCTGGCGCAGATGATCGACTGGGTCGCGAGACGCGAAACGCTTACCTCAGGTTGATTATAATTCTTTCTCATAGTATTCATTTTTTTTATTCAATGAAACAAATAATAATCTTTTTGCCCCAATGGGTGTTATTTAACAACTTGACCTGCGGCATTGTATTTCACGCCGTTACGCTCGATAACGAGTTGACCGTTCTCAACACGCTTGGTATATTGTGCGTTGTTGGTAGCGTTATCCACACCCGTAGGAGCGTTCTGACGCTCTACGATACGAGCCGGCATACCCTTGCGCGGAGCACCCAAAGCACTACCGCCTGTTAAGTGGAAGTAAGCACGGAACGGTTTGATGTTACCTGCTGCATTCGGATAGAAGAGAGTGTTGCTTGCGCCCAGGAAGAGAATGCCTTCGCCATCATTCATGCTGCTCTGTGCAGTTACCGCTTTCGGTACGAAGGTACCGATCATCTGTACGCCGTTATGCTCAATCGTCTGCGGAGTAACATTGTTGATGGTTACCGCCATGAAGTCCAGACGATCAAGTGCTTCACCTAACAACTCCGGATTGGTATATTTCACGAAGTACGGCTTGCCCGCCACGATCTCGGTTACCGGCGAGAAGACCACATTGATCACACCGGCATCTACCTCAGCTTCCACGAACTCTTTGATCTCAGCTCCGTGGAGCGAGCTCTCAGCAATCTGTGCAGCCGACATACCGAACGGCAAGCAGATGGTAGCGAAATAGCCGTCACGGTTCAGCGGACGAAGCATCGTAACTACAGGTACTTCCTGACCATCCAAGTTATCCAGCATAGTGTTCATAGTCTCAGCATCATTTTGGTCTGTTAACTCGCTTGCGAACCATACGTTAATATCCGTCGGAAGCTGCGGATTATGCGACCATTTTGATTTGTAGGTTGCCAGCCACTGAGACGGAACAACGCACTTGGTAGCTTGAGTATGGAAGATCGAATATCCCCAAGGACCGGGCGTACGACTCAAGAAGTCATCCGGGAACATGCCCATTTCTTCCCAAGAAGTAATATTGTCGTGCCAATCTAATGAATTCGGGTCAGCATTGCAATATACAATCATTTCCGGGTTGTTGCAATCTTTGAAGGCTTCCGCACCGATAGTGGTTACTGAAGCCGGAATAATGAAAGTATTCACTTTCTGCAACTTATAGAATGCACCTTTACCAATCTTGGTTACACCATTGGCAATTACAACGTGGTTGATGTAGTTGGCACCTTTCATCCATGGCGTCTCAACGAACGAACCGGACATATAGTCATCCATTGCACCGCTACCGCTAATATTCAGTGCACCATCGTATTCGGAAAGTTTAGCACCTGCGCCGGTAAACGACAGATCCCAGTGCAGATTTGCTTCGCCAAAGTCACCGCTCATGTGAGGCAGAGGAGCTTGTGCACTGGTCGATGCATTGCGCAGACAATGCCAAAACTCTATAAACTCATTTGCGTAAACTTGGTCGGAACCATTAGGATACGTAATAGTTAGATTTTTGTTTTGGAACACATCTTTTCCAACTGTAGGAGGAGTGGTTGGCGAGCAAATCACAGAAAGCGGGTTGATATCGAGACCTGTTCTATAGAATGCATAATTACCTAATTCCGTCACAGTACTCGGAATGGTAATCGTTGTTAAAGCTCCACAATTCGAGAACGCCCCGCCATCAATCGTTTGCACACTACCCAAGTTAACGGATTCCAATTGGCTGCAACCCAAGAATGCATATTTACCTATACTGGTAACGGAAGAAGGTATTGTGACAGATGTTAAATTTACGAAATCTTCAAACGCATAATCGCCGATGTGTGTCACACCACTCGGTATTACGATAGATGTGATGGAAGCACGGCTACTATACCAAGGTCCTTCATTATGTTCATAGTCTTCCATAATACCTGTTCCGGCACCATCATAGATGATTGTCAGGGTATTACCATCAACATTATCAGTCAAACCATTCGGTTCTGCCGGTTCGGGACCACTGCCTGATTCAGAGGAAGCTGCAGCAAAGGTAACATTAACCATCATCTCTCCAGCATGGAATTTGGCATTATAGGCATCTACGTACTCGTCCGGCACATAGCAAATGGGGGTATTACTGTTGCCTCCCAAATCATCATTTTCCTCCATCCACGATAAGTTGGCAGGGTTCGCAGGTAGATATATTTTCTCGACATTGCTTAGACTGAAGAAGTCGTCAGCGCCTATATACGTAATTCCTGCGGGTAAGTAAATGATATGAATCAATGACCTCACCGCTTTCCATGGTTGAGAAGTTCCTCCGATACCTAATCCACCGGTAGAACCGGAGCCGGTAATCGTCAATACATTATCAGCATACTCAAAATGCAGATTATTACCCTCTGCACCAAAATCACCACTCAACTGAGGAGCCGGAGCAGGATCGCCACTGGAAGTCTTATACAATTTTGTGTAGAAACTTGCATACGCGTTGGAATAAGCTTGCGCACTTGCATCCGGCACGTAGATCTTCAAATCGTTAGGGGTGCTTGAAAATACATTATTCCCTAATGTCGGAGGCACTAATGGAGCAAAAGACACCGACGTCAAAACCGAGCAGTTTGCAAACGCATTTTGTCCGATTTGCGTTACATTAGCCGGTATAATAATGGACGTCAAAGCCTGGCATTTTTTGAATGCCAGTTGTCCTATTTGCGTAACTGCTACAGGAATCGTCATGGATGTCAGATTTCTGCATTCTTCAAAAGCACTTCCTCCAATACTTGTAACAGTAGAGGGGATATCAATAGTGGTTAAAGATGCGTTTCTAAAGTTATGGAATGCATAGTTACCAATGTTGGTCAAACCTTCAGGTAACTGGATTTCCGTAACCGTGCTAAAACCTGCGACCCAAGGAGCAGTAGAACTCGTACCAACTTTAATGTAATTCGGCATAATACCTGATCCTTCACCATCGTACGTAATAGTTAGCGTGGTTCCTGTAATTTCCCATTGCAGACCGGTTCCATCTCCGATGTCAGCGGGAGTTGCCCACAGATTGGTTGCAGCAAACATCGTTGCTGCCAACACAGCGAGTAATTTAAATTTTCTCATAATGTTTGAGTTTTTTGTGGTTAATAAATAGGGTTAATTAGTATTGTTGTTGTTTTGTTTGTCCACAAATTAAACAGATGTGACGGATTTTTATTGCAGACGTTGGCCGGTAAGGGTGTAGGTCTTGCCGTTAAACTCGATGAGGATACGTCCGTCACGGAGGATCTTACGCGGCTGGAGCAGCGGTTCGACGGGTTGTTCAACCGAGGTAGGCATTGACGCCTTGGTAGTAAAAGACGAAGCCTGGGCAGAGACAACACGCTCGTCGTCGTTGAGACTCATGAGGGTGAAATAGTAGTCCTGCGAAGCATCGAGATCCGTGAGGTCGAACGACAGCTGCACTTCATCGGTAGGCGCCTCGTCCTCCTCGGCTGCCTTGGCACGCATACGTATGCCGCGGCGCGGCGTAGAATTAGGATCCACATTCGGGTCGTAGTTCTTGCTCGCGGGCCCCCAGATGAGTTTGGCAAGCGTACCGTCATCGTAGAAACGCATCTTGCAGAACAGATTTTTGTGGTCCGCATCCACATAGAACTCCATCCAATAACCTTTCTTGCCCCATTTCTTGGTTTTCATCTCAAAATGGGCGGTGGTAGCACTCACTTCGGACACCATCGTCTCCTCTGCATCAGGAAGGAAAGTAGCGGCGAAAGTGGCGTTGCCGTTCAGCGTGAACGTATAGGGATTCTCGGTGATGGCGTTGTTCCAGTTGTAGAACTGATAACCCGGTTCGGCAGTCGCCGAGATAGTCACCGTTGAGTTCTGCAGATAGCTGCCGTCACCGGTGGTAGCGCCCCAGAGAGGTTCGTTGCTCAGCGTCGCAACGGAGTAGTAACCCGGCGCGTCAATCCAGGAAGACAGATAGTAGTAGAAATCGAAATCGTAGCCCGTATGGAGAATCAGTTTGACGGTATAGGGGCTAAACTGCACCACCTCCACCGACTGGTACTGATCGCCCGGATCCCATGTAAAATCCGCAGTCTGGGGCAGGTCCTCCGCCGGAGTGCCGTAGGGGAAATGGAACATATAATCGTATTTGTCCGCTGCAAAGCCCTCGAGCGGCTGACCTTTGTAGTAGATCATATCGAGGTCGATACGCATCCTCACCGGACGGAACTCGGCGCCGAGGGTCACGTCGCTGGTGAAATCCAGCGGGTGAGGGTTCTTGGTCGTACCGTCCGTCCATTGATGGAACACATAGCCGGCATCGGCAAACGCCCAGATACGGTCGCAGGGACCTTCCGCCTGCTTGATACGTCCGTGCTCCGTAGGCAGATAGGTGATGGTGTGGTTGAACTCCTTGTATTTCACCTTGTCCATAAAATTAGTCCAATGCGTGCCCGTCTGATAGCCGTCCATCGCACCGCAGGGAATCTGGATAACAGTGTTCGCAGGGATATTGTTGAAGGTGTGCTCCTCTATCATCGGCGGAAGGAACGAGTTGAGAACCACCAGTTGCAGTTTGTTGCAACGGGCGAAGCAATAGTCGCCGATAGACACCGTAGAAGCCATATTGATGGCTACCAGTTCATCACATTCGGTAAACGCCTCGGCGCCTACCGAAAGGACACTCTCCGGCAACTCGAGGAATTTGAGATGGTTCATACAAGCCGCAAAGGCCATACGGCCGATCTTCTTGATCGTAGGAGGCAGCCACACATAGAGGTTGATACACTTGCTGCACATGTAATCCGGTATCTCGGTCAGTTCCTCGGGCAGATACAGGTCCTCCAGAGACAGGCAACCATAGAAAGCACTCTCGCCGATCTTGGTGATGGAGTTGGGCAGGAACACCTCTACGATGTCGTCGCAGCCCTGGAAGGCTTTGGAACCGACCGAGGTAACGGTCATCGTGCCGTAACCGGTTTGCAGTTTCTCGGGGATCTCCACATACATGCTGCTCATTTCCCGCTCTATAGCATCCGACACTTCCGCCGTCATCGTGACGTTGTTGAGCGTGTAGTAGATACCCGGCTGGTTGTGATCGACGTAGTTCTCGATGAGCGCTGCCGATACTTGCGGCATCACCGCCCACAGGGCGATAGATAAGATTATGAATTTGACTGATTTCATATGTTTGATTGTTTTCAGATTACTCGGACTACTCGGATTACTCTGATTACTCAGACTACTCGGATTACTCGGATTACTCTGATCTACACAAAAAAAGCAGCACATAGCACGAGACTATGCACCGCTTTAGGCGTTGCTACAAGATTGTTTGTTACTACCCAATAACCACGAGTGAGCTTCGTAGGGGGGGGGTGGTATTAGCCTGATAATGAGCAAGTTGCATCTTCATTGGACTACTGCTTGTTCGTTTAATAACACAATTTGGTTGCAAAGGTACGAATATTTTTCCACATACGCAACTATTTAGGATTTTTTTTTGCATTTTACGCCATTTATTCCTAATTTCGTTGTTTTTGTTCGCAAATTAGCCAGAGTATCGGCATTTTAGTTCACAAAGGACACAAAAGACACCAAAACAAACGGCGAATTGGGCGAATTAAACGATTTTTCGCTATACGGGCTGTGGTTTAGGTCGAAAATGACCAAAAATGATTCAAAAATGTATTAGACTTAATCGGTCCATTGTCGGACCATTATCGGACCATTATCGGGCCAATATCGGGATAGGCCCCCTTTTTTTGCACCTTATTTCTCCTCGCTACCCTCTTTGCCTTTGGCACGGGGATGGGTGGACATATAGACACGGCGGATCTGATCGAAGGTGGTGTGGGTATAGACTTGGGTCGTACTGAGCGAAGCGTGACCGAGAAGGGTCTGGATAGTACGGATGTCGGCGCCGTTGTCGAGCATCGCCGTGGCGAAAGTGTGGCGGAGGACGTGCGGCGAGTGTTTCTTGAGCGTGGTGACCTCTCCCATACGCGTGCGCACGGTAGTATATAAGGTGTGCTTGGTCAGGGGCTGGAACTCGCCGGAGCGGGACTGCTGGACGAAGAACGAAGGCGAGGAGGCAGAGCCGGTAGCTTCGGCGCGGGCTGCGAGGTAATCACGCACCATCCGGATGAGGTGGTCGCCTATCGGCACGATACGCTCCTTGCGGCGTTTACCGAAGATACGCACCTGGCCCTGCTGGAGATCCCAGTCGCTGTCCTTGAGCCCGAGCATCTCCGCCTGACGCATCCCCGTCTGGTACAGCACCTCGATGATGAGAGAGTCTCTGAGATGGGTGAATGCTGATGGCTGAGCGCTGTTGGCTGATGGCTGAGTGCTGAGTGCTGATTGGCTGTTGGCTGATTCGGACTGGAGATTGGCCTCGACGGCAGCCATCTCGGAGGGACGGAAGAAAACCGGCAGGGGTTTGTCGGCTTTGGGCGAGGCGATACGTGCGGTGATGTCCTTGTTCACGCGGCCGGTGCGGAGAAGGAACTTATAGAAACTGCGGAGGGACGAGAGTTTGCGTTTGACCGACCGGGGCGACTGTTTCTCCGTCTCCAACAGTTCTAACATCCAGGTCTTGACGTCCACCTCGCCTATCTCGGAGGGGTCGAACTCCTCCGGTTCCCAGCCCAGGAACCGGCAGAAATCACGCAGGTCATCGCGGTACGCCTCCACCGTCCTGGGCGAGTACTTCCGCTCCACGCTGATATATTCCAAGAAATGAGCTATCAATTGTTTTTAAGGTTTTACCTCAATTGGCGGTAAGAAAACCGCATCGCCTACAAAGAAAAT
This sequence comes from uncultured Bacteroidales bacterium, assembly GCA_900319645.1. Taxonomy (GTDB): domain Bacteria; phylum Bacteroidota; class Bacteroidia; order Bacteroidales; family Paludibacteraceae; genus Colicola. Next base: position 83,445 of record ONPG01000007.1, on the reverse strand, counting down.
CCACAAAAATACATATCTACCTCTTTTTCAGCAAGTTCCACGAATAAAATCACATTTTCGGGACTAAAAACACGCTAAAAATCACATTTTCCGGGCTAAAATCGCGCTGAAAATCACCAACAATTTTGACCTCCCTAACACTCGCGTAGCGAATAATTTTCCTTCATTTTTGATAATTTTTGACAAATAAGGTCAGTTGATCTCTTTGCCGGTTTGGGGATCGGACTCGAAGGGGAAGAGTCCGAAGAGCTCGGCGTCGATATGGTCGGTGACCCAGCGGAAGTCGGCGGGGTTGTCGCCGAACTTACAGGTGTCGCCATCGACGATGAGGAGCTTGCCCTTGTAGTCCTTGATCCAGTTCTCGTATTTCTCGTTCAGACCCTGGAGGTAGTCGAGTTTCATGGACTGCTCGTAGCCGCGTGCTCGTTTCTGGATCTGCGAGACGAGTGTGGGCACCGACGCACGGACATAGATAAGCAGGTCGGGCATCTTGACGAGCGAAGTCATGAGGTCAAACAAGTCGCGGTAGTTCTCAAAATCGCGATCGGACATCATCCCCTGGTCGTGGAGGTTAGGGGCGAAGATACGGGCGTCCTCGTAGATGGTCCGGTCCTGAATGATATAGCGGTCGGACTGACCTATCTCCACTACATCCTTGAAACGTTTGTTGAGGAAATAGACCTGGAGGTTGAACGACCACCGCGCCATGTCGGCATAGAAATCCGACAGATAAGGGTTGTACTCCACGCTCTCGAAGCGCGGTTCCCAGCCATAATGTTTGGCCAGCATGTTGGTCAGCGTGGTTTTGCCACAACCGATGTTACCTGCTACTGCTATATGCATATCGTTCGGCGTTTGCCGAACAAGACCGTCCTGCGGACTGAAAGACCGCTGCGCTGAAAGACCGTTACACTGTAAGACCGCTCATTTCATTCGCTGAAAGACTTTCTTGCTCAACTCCCTACGCCAAGGGGGATTAAAAATAGTTATTGTTTCCAGTTGGTTTCGCTGAATAGTCCGAAGAGCTGGGCATCGACGCGGTCGATGACGTGGCGGAAATCTTCGGGCCGGTTCTCAAAATCCATCCCGTCGGACTCGATAACGAGCACCCTGCCGTCGTACTGGCGGAAGATGAAATCTTCGTACTTGTCGTTGAGGTCCTTGAGATAATCAATCTGCATGGTCTGCTCGTACTCCCTACCCCTTTTCTGTATCTGCGCGATGAGTGCGGGCACGGACTTACGGAGATAGATCATAAGGTCGGGCCGCTTCATCTGCATCTTCATCAGTTCGAAGAGCTCCATATAGGTCGTGAAATCACGTTCGGAGAGGTCTCCGCGCTCGTAGTTGTTGCGGACGAAGACATAGACTCCCTCGAAAATCGAGCGGTCCTGGACTATCGTGTGGGTGGATTGCTGCACCGCCAGCATATCTTTGAAGCGCTCCTTGAGGAAATAGGTCTCGAGGCAGAAAGCCCAGCGGTTGATATCGGAGTAGTAATCCTCCAGATACGGATTAAAGCTCACGCTCTCAAAGCGCGGCTCCCAGCCGTAGTACTTCGCCAACATCTTGGTCAGCGTCGTCTTGCCGGCACCTATATTTCCTGCGATAGCAATGTACACTCACGTTCGGCAATCTCACGCATTGACTGACCGCCTCGCGGTCATTAGGGCGCTCGATGCCTCCGTTCTTCGGTCTGAGTGCACTTCGTTAGCGCTCATCCCGAGGGGAAAGGCTTCTCCTTGCCGTAGGAGGGGTTAATGAATTTTGACTGCAAAGGTACAACAAAAAATCTATATATGCAAATAAATTTTATCTTTTTTGGATTTTCTCCAGCCAACGGAGTACCAGATTCTTGGTAGCGGAGACGAGCGACCATGTTTTGGACGCCTGTGTGGTGTCTCCGGTCAGTAGGTCCGGCGTAGCACTTCCCGTCGCCTGCTCGGGATAGACGAGCATATAGCTATGGTCGGTGAAGAAACGCCCGAGCATATCCGGCACCTGCTCGAAGAGCGGGTTGTAAGACGGCGTGGAGGGACGGGCGTTGATCATAACGATCATGTCGTCCGGCGCCATCTGTTTGGCTATCATGAGCACGTCCTCCCAATCTTCCATCTCGCGGTAGGACGCACGGAGGTATTTGCCTTTGCGCCGGCAGAACGCCTGGAGCGCCTGCTGGGTGTCAGAGTTGGTGTAGAACACCACCTTGGCGCCTATCTGGCTGCTGAGACGACGGATGAGTCCGAAACAGGTGATGAAATCATGTTCTTTCTCGGCGTACCGCGGTACCGCCACCAGGAGCCGGTTGACGGTGTTGATGGGTTGCGCAGGATGATAGACGATAGAGGCTTTGCTCTGTGTATTGATGAGCCGTGTCGCCTCCGCCCAGTCGCTCTCGGACGCCAGTTCTACATTGTGGAGTTCCGCCAGTTCCGCCAGTTCGGTGAGTTCGTAATGGCGGTTCTCCGCCACGGTGAGGAGGGTCCAGGTGTTGTCGGTCTTGTCGGCTTCGAGGCGTGCTTCCTCCTGAAGCGCCAGGCGCTTGGCGGCGTACTCCGTGACGAACGAGGCGGAGGTGCAAAGGACGAGGATCATCAGCACGGCGGCATTGAGGATAGCGGCATCAAAGATACCGTTCTCGTAGCCGATGGTGACGATAGCCAGTGTGCCCGCCGCCGTAGCGTGGGTGAGACCGAACATGAGTTGGCGCTCCACCGCTTGCAGCCCGAAGCTTTTCTGCGCCAGCCACGAAGCCAGCCATTTGCCCGCCAGCTTGGTGAGGATCATCACTATCGCGAGGATGATGGGGGATAGAGAATTGATAATTGACAATTGAGAATTGGTGGTTGGGGATTGCTCCCAGAGGACGGAGACGTCCATCATCATGCCGACGCCCAGGAGGAAAAGGGGCACGAAGATATTGTTTCCCACAAAATTGATACGCTGCATCACCGGGCTGAGATTGGGCACGAAGCGGTTGAGGCTCACGCCGCAGACGAATGCGCCGAGGATACCCTCGAGTCCCGCCCAGTCCGCCATATACGCCGAGAGAACCATGAGGGTCATCACCACGAGGAAGCCGCTTGTAGCATCGGTCCAGCGCTTGAAGAACCGCTGGGCGAAGAGGGGGAAGACCACGGTGATCATCAGCAGCGTAAAGAGCACCTTGGTTAATACCGTTATTGATGACGGGGAATTGGTAACGGGTGATTGGGCATTGATATACGCCAGCGCCAGGAGCGAGAGGGTGATCGAGAGCATCGTGCCACCGACGGCGATGTTCGCCGCGGGGTTTTTCTGTACTCCGTAGCGGCTGACGATAGGGTACGTCATAAGGGTGTGTGAGCCGTACATGGCGCCCAGCAGGGCAGAGGTGATCCATCCGTAGCCCAACAGAAGGCTGGTGAGCAGACCCAACAGGAAGGGAAAAGCAAAGGAATAGAGACCGAAGAGGATAGCCCGTCCGCGCTGCTGCGAGAAATCGTTCATATCCACCTCTATACCCGCCTGAAGCATGATATAGAGCATTCCGATCTTACCGAGCATCTGGATGGTCGCGCCGCTGTGGATCAGCCCGAAGCCGTACGGACCGAACGCTATACCCACCAGAATAAAACCCACGATGGCGGGAATACGTATCTTGCGGCAGACCAGAGGGACGATCAGGATCGTTGCCAGCACAAGGGATACTATGGCGAGGGTGTCGGTTAGCATGGTTTTTTTTCAGGGGTTCGAGATTTCGAGATTTCGAGATATCGAGATTTTTTTAGACAAATTGGCCGGTGATGGATTTTTTGTTCTTGCGGATGTCCTCCACAGTGCCTTCGGCGACAAGTGTGCCTCCGTTGCGTCCGCCTTCGGGTCCCATATCGATGATCCAGTCGCAGGCGCGGATAACATCCGTGTTGTGCTCGATGATGACTACAGTATTGCCTTTGTCCACCAGTTGGCGGAGGACACCGAGGAGGACGCGTATGTCCTCGAAATGGAGTCCGGTAGTGGGTTCGTCGAGTATATAGAGGGTCTTGCCGGTCGAGGGACGCGAGAGCTCGGTAGCCAGTTTGATGCGCTGGCTCTCGCCTCCGGAGAGAGAGGTGGAGGACTGTCCGAGTTTGATATAGCCGAGTCCGACATCCTGTATCGTTTTGATCTTGCGGAGGATAGTAGGCTGCGGTTCGAAGAACTCCACCGCCTGGTTGACGGTCATATCGAGCACGTCGGCGATGGTCTTGCCTTTCCAACGGACCTCCAGGGTCTCTCGGTTGTATCGCTGTCCGCCGCACACTTCGCAGGGAACATAGACATCGGGCATAAAGTGCATCTGTATGGTCTTGTAGCCGTTGCCGGAGCACTCTTCGCACCTTCCGCCTTTGGCGTTGAAAGAGAAGCGTCCGGCTTTCCAGCCGCGTATCTTGGACTCCGGCAGTTGCGCGAAGAGCTCGCGGATGTCGTTGAAGACGTTGGTATAGGTAGCGGGATTCGACCGCGGGGTACGTCCGATAGGCGACTGATCGACATTGATGACCTTGTCGATTGCCTCCACGCCTTCGAGGGACGTATAGGGCAGCGGCTGCTGTTTGGAGCGGTAGAAGCGCTGGCTGAGGATAGGATATAGGGTCTGGTTGATGAGCGAAGACTTGCCGGAGCCGCTGACGCCCGTGACACAGACCATCTTCCCCAGCGGGATCTTGACCGTCACGTTCTTGAGGTTGTTGCCCGTACAGCCGGAGAGGGTGAGGAACCTTTCGTTATTGGTGATTGGGGATTGGTTATTGGTGACGACCGCTCTTTTGCCGTTGAGGTATTGGGCGGTGAGGGTGTCGGTTTGGAGGAGTTCGGCGGGTGTACCGCTGAAAAGGACTTTTCCTCCGAGACGTCCGGCTTTGGGACCTATATCGACGATCCAGTCCGCCTGACGCATCATCTCTTCGTCGTGCTCAACAACGATGACGGAGTTGCCCATATCGCGCAGTTCCTTGAGCGAGCGGATGAGGCGTTCGTTGTCGCGCTGGTGAAGACCGATAGAGGGTTCGTCGAGGATATAGAGGACGTTCACGAGTCGTGAGCCTATCTGGGTAGCCAGACGGATACGCTGGCTCTCACCGCCGGAGAGTGATTCGCTGGAGCGGTTGAGACTGAGGTAGCTGAGTCCGACCGCCTGCATGAATCCCAGGCGGGCACATATCTCTTTGAGGATCGGCTCGGCGATGGCAAGTTGCTTGGGAGACAGGGCGGGAAGGGGGGTAGGGTCCTTAAGATCCTTAGGGTTTTTAAGGTCCTTAGGGTCTTTAAGGTTCTGAAGGGTTTTCAGGAGGACGTCGATGTCCATCTCCGCGAGGTCGGAGATAGAGTACGGACCTATCTTATAGGAGAGGGCTTCGCGGCTGAGCCGCTTGCCCTGACAGTCGGGACAGGTACACCACTCGTCTTTGCTCTCGGTCTCTTCGTCCGCCGAAGCGGTGTATTGGAGCAACTGCTCGTACCAGTTGTCGGACTGGACAATCGAGTCTAATTGCTGATCGGAGCCGAGGGATTGGTCGTTGAGTTTGATTTTTCCCAGGCCTTTGCAACGCGGACACCATCCGGAGGGGCTGTTGAACGAGAACGTGTGCGGCGCGGGATCCTGATAGCTGAGCCCCGTGTCCGGACACATGAGATTGCGGGAGAGGTACCTGATCGGGGATTGGTGATTGGGTTCCGCCTCGACAATCATCATGATACCGTTGCCCTGCGTCATCGCACGATCCACCGACTGACGGAGACGGCGGGTGTCCACGTCTGATTGGGGATTGGTGACGGGAGATTGGGAATTGGTGACGGGGGCCGGCTTTAGTTTCAGGCGATCGATGACCACTTCGATATTGTGCACCTTGTAGCGGTCGAGCTTCATGCCGGGCAGGATATCCTGAACTTCGCCATCGACGCGGACGTAAGAGAAACCTTTCTTGCGGACGGTCTCGAAGAGCTCTTTGTAGTGTCCCTTGCGGCCGTTGACAAGCGGCGCAAGCAGGAGGACCCTCTTGCCTGCATACTCACGGACGATGAGATCGATGATCTGGTCGTCGGTATAATGAACCATCTTCTTGCCGGAGAGGTACGAATACGCCTCTCCTGCGCGGGCATAAAGCAGACGGAGGAAGTCATAGACTTCGGTGACGGTTCCTACCGTAGAACGCGGATTGCGGGAAGTGGTTTTCTGGTCGATGGAGATGACCGGACTGAGTCCTGTGATCTTGTCCACATCGGGCCGCTGCATCTGTCCGATGAAACCGCGCGCGTAGGACGAGAAGGTCTCCATATAGCGGCGTTGTCCCTCGGCGAAGATGGTGTCGAACGCCAGGGACGACTTGCCCGAGCCGCTGAGACCGGTGATGACCGTCAGCTGCTTGCGAGGGATAGTGACGCTGATGTTCTTGAGATTGTGAACACGCGCTCCGATAACTTGTATGTGACCGTTGTCAGACATGAGGTTTCGTGCTTGTTTCGTGCTTGTTTCGTGCTTTGCCGCGAAATATCGTGCAAAGGTACTACTTTTTTTTGACATATGCAAGAGTTGGGGTGCGATTTCCACAAATTTGTCTTTCGGGGGGCAGGAATTACGCGGATTTTCAGGGTCCACAGATTAGGCAGATTAAACAGATTTTTAGGGGTTTCTTTAACGCTTTTGGATACGGTAAGGTTATCTCGTGGTTCTCATAATAACCCAATAATCACCCAATAATAACCCAATAATCACCCAATAATATCCCATTACATACAAAGGGAGATTGAAGATTTATGATTTAGGATTGGGGGAAAATGCAATTTTTGTAGTATCTTCGGTCCTCCCTGCCCGAACGGCAGGGGCCCACCGAAAATACTTTCGCGTCCTGCGGGGGCATAGCAAGTAAAAGGGTATTTTTTTTGAGAAAAACGGACAGATGTCCTTGTTGGTGTATGCCGAGTGACTATCCGCGAGCAAGCTCACAATAGCCACTCGGCATACACCAACACGCGATAAAATCGCACTTTTCTCAAAAAAAATACCCTTTTACTTGCATATGTGCAATTTTTGTAGTATCTTTGCAGCGGGATTTCAGGCTCATTTGCCAAATTGCCGAAATCCCGAAACGCTAAAAATGCAGAAATACGAAAATACAAAAAACGCAAAATTGCGGAAATACAAAATGCAGAAATGCTAATTATAACACATATATCATGAAGAAAATAATACTGATCATGGTTGCTTTGGCAGGCATAGCAACCGGGACATGGGCACAGACGAATATCACCGTGGCAGAAGCACTGGAGATAGGCGCTACACTGGGCACCGACGAAGCTACCACGGAGACATACACCATCACAGGTTACGTCAACGTGATTGACAAGAACGATTTCAACACCAGTTACAACAACATGACGTTCTGGATAGCCGACACGCAAGGTCGTGCTTCGAGCAATGCGGCAGGTGCGCTGCAAGTGTATAGAGGCAGACCGGATGTGGAGTTGCAGGAGGGGGACAAAGTGAGCGTGTCAGCCAAACTGAAGAACTACAAAGGCAAGACCATCGAGACCGACCCCAATAACGCCCCGGTGACGCTGATCGAACGCGGCGAACCGGAACCTCCCCAAGACACTATACAAGGTACGCTACGCGTGTGCGCGCAGAACTTGGAGAACTACTACTACAACTACAACACCGGCCGAGGCGATTACACCCCGGCTCAGTTTGCCGACAAGACCCGCAAGATAGTGAACATGATGGTGGACGTGAATGCGGACATCTACGCTTTCTGCGAAGTGGAAGCCCAGCCGATCGTTCTGGCACAGTTAGCCGACTCGGCCAACAGCCGCGTGGAGGGCACACCTTACACCGCCGTGGCAGACGGCATCAGCGAGGAGTGGAACGAGCAATATGACAACAACCTGAAATCGGGATTTATCTACCGCAAAGACCGCGTCAAACCCGTGGGAGCCAACACCGGCGCTACGTACGGCAACGGTTATTACGCCCACACGATGCGAATCCAGGCTTTTGAGCAATTAGGCAACGGCGAACGGTTAGTGGTCAGCATGAACCATTTCAAAGCCAAGACAGGCAGCGGCGACCAAGGCGAGGCACAGCGTCAGACCAACGCGAACAACCTGGTGAGTGCCCTGAGCAAAGTGACGACCGACCCGGATATACTCATCCTGGGCGACCTGAACTGCGAATACGGCGAGGCGCCTATCACGACCATCGTCAATGCCGGCTACGAAGAGCAGTTACTGCGGTTTGACAGCTACGCCTATTCGCATTGCTACGGAGGCGGCGAACTGATTGACCACGTGCTGGCGAACGAGTCGATGGCGGAACAGATACTCGACGCGTACGTGAAGCACGTGACGACCTATAAATGTACGAGCGGCATCACCCAGGCGATGAGCTATTCCGACCACGATCCGTACGTAGTGGAGATCAGTCTGGGCGGAATCAGCGGCGAGTGCGAACCGTTCAGCGGCACGTATTTGGAGACAGGCGGCGAGGAGTACATCTTAGGCGAGATGAGCCAGGTGAGCGTAAGCGGACAATACTACTGGCGCTACCAGAGCAATTTCGGCGCGACCTGCCAGGACGTGGGCGGCGAAGACTGGCTGCTGACGCCGACCTACAACTTCACGCAGGCGAAGAGCGTCAAGGTGGCGTTTGACCACGCTATCAACGGCGCGAACGACATGAGCACCGAGCAGACACTATGGGTGACCAAGTCGCTCAACTCGATCGACGAGACGGAGTGGCAGCAACTGACGATACCCTCCTACCCGACCGGAACGGACTGGAAATACGTACACACGGAAGTGAATGTGCCGATTGAGTACGTGGGAGCCAACACCGCCTTCGGATTCAAATATGCGGTGCCGAGCGGCATCAGCAGCCAGCCGAAATGGGAGATCAAGAACCTGAAAGTAAGCACTTCGTGCACCGAAGATCCGACCAACACCGAGGGTCTGACCACCGACAAGACCATGCCGCAAGCACAGAAAGTGCTGATAGACGGACAACTGTATCTGATGTACAAGGGAGCGATGTACGATGTACGAGGAAGGCGGGTTAATTGATAATTGACAATTGATAATTGATAAAAAAAATACAAAAAAATGACGTGCGTTCTTGCGTATGTCATTTTTTTTTACTACCTTTGCGCCCAAATTGCTAACTACGGTTTGCAAAAAACAAATAAATCCTTAAATACTAACACTATTATGGCTAAAGTTTATCAGGCTAATGAGATCAAGAATGTCGCTATGTTGGGCGGCTCGGGATCGGGTAAGACGACTCTGATGGAGTCGATGTTGTATGAGTGCGGGGTGATCAAACGCCGCGGAACGATTGAGCAGCAATCGACCGTGTGCGACTATTTCCCGGTAGAGAAAGAGTACGGCTACTCCGTTTTCTCGACAGTATGTAACATCGAGTTCGAGGGCAAGAAACTGAACATCATTGACTGCGCAGGAAGCGACGATTTCTGCGGCGGCACAGTAGCTGCATTGCAGATGTGCGGTTCCGCCCTGATCCTGCTGAGCGCCAATAACGGCGTGGAAGTAGGAACACAAAACAATTTCCGCCTTGTAGAGAAAGCCCACAAACCGCTGGCTTTCGTCATCAATAAATGTGACCACGAGAACGCTGATTTCGAGCGCACGTTCAACCAGCTGAAGGAGTATTTCGGCAACAAGTGCACGCTCATCCAGTTCCCCGTGAACGCAGGTGCCGGCTTCAACGCCGTGATAGACGTGCTGAAGGGCAAGATGCTCGTTTGGAAAGCCGAAGGCGGTGCGCCGGAGCTCAAAGATATCCCGGCTGAGTATGCCGACAAAGTAGAGGAGATGCGTCAGCAACTCCAGGAGCAGGCAGCCGAGGCAGACGAGACGTTGCTGGACAAGTTCCTGGGCGAAGGTCTGACCGACGAGGAGATCATGCAGGGTCTGAAGAGCGTGTATGCAGACGGCTCGATGTACCCGGTTATCTGCTGCTCGGGATTGAAAGATATGGGTGTACGCCGTCTGATGGACTTCCTGAACGGTATGGCACCGAGCCCCGCACAATTCAGCTATCCGACCGTGGACGGCAAGAAAATCAGCCCGGACGCCAGTGCTCCGACCAGCCTGTATGTGTTCAAGACATCCGTTGAGCCGCACATCGGCGAGGTCAACTATTTCCGCGTGATGCAAGGCACCGTACACAACGGCGACGACCTGGTGAACATGGAGCGCGGCACGAAAGAGCGTATCTCGCAGCTGTACAGCGTAGCCGGTTCGATCCGTACGGCAGTGGATGAGTTGTCGGCAGGCGACATCGGTGCTACCGTCAAACTGAAAGATACCCGCACGGGCAACACACTGAACGCCAAAGAGTGCGACAACCAATATGCTCCTATCGTTTATCCGCAGCCGCGTTACCGCCGTGCTATCAAGCCCGTCACCGAGAGCGACGCTGAGAAACTGGCAGCCCTCTTGACCCGTATGCACGAAGAGGATCCGACCTGGGTGGTTGAGCAGAGCAAAGAGCTCCGCCAGATGATTGTCAGCGGTCAGGGTGAGTTCCACCTGCGTACCCTGAAATGGCGTCTGGAGAACAACGACAAGATGCCGGTTGAGTTCAGCGAGCCGAAGATCCCGTATCGCGAGACCATCACCAAGGCTGCACGTGCCGATTACCGTCACAAGAAACAGTCCGGAGGTGCCGGCCAGTTCGGCGAGGTACACCTGATCGTAGAGCCGTATGAAGAAGGTATGCCGGTGAAAGAGACCTATAAGTTCGGCAACCAGGAATACAAAGTCTCCGTCAAGGACCAGCAGGAGATCAACCTCGAGTGGGGCGGCAAGCTGATCATCATCAACTCGATCGTCGGCGGCGCTATCGACGCACGCTTTATCCCGGCTATCGTCAAGGGTATCATGGACCGCATGGAGCAAGGACCTCTCACAGGTTCGTACGCCCGCGACGTGCGCGTCATTATTTATGACGGAAAGATGCACCCGGTTGACTCGAACGAAATCTCGTTCCGTCTGGCAGGCCGCAACGCCTTTGCACAGGCGTTCAAAGAGGCTAACCCGAAAGTTCTGGAGCCGGTTTACGACCTCGAGGTATTCGTTCCGTCGGATATCATGGGCGATGTGATGAGCGACATCAACGGCCGTCGCGGTATGGTGATGGGCATGGAGACCGAGAAGAGCTTCACCCGTCTGAAAGCGCAAGTGCCTCTGAAGGAACTTTCCAGCTACTCCACTACCCTGTCGTCGCTCACCGGCGGACGTGCTACGTTCACGATGGCGTTCAACAGCTATCAGCTCGTACCGGCAGACGTACAGGAGAAACTGCTCGCCGCTTATGCTGCTACGCAGAACGACGAAGACTAATATGTCCAAACAAGAACAATACGAAAGTCTGTTACCGCAAGTGGTCGCCCTCGTCCAGGATGAGGGCGACCTTGTGGCTAACATGGCGAACGTGGCGGCAGTGCTGCACGAGGCGTTCGGGTTCTGGTGGACAGGATTCTATCTGGTAAAACTAGCACAAAGTCATCAACACGAAGTCACTAACACGAAGTCCCCGACACGAAGTCATCAGTTGGTTCTCGGGCCGTTTCAAGGACCGATAGCCTGCACGCGTATCCCGTACGGCAAAGGCGTTTGCGGAACGGCTTGGCAGAGAGGCGAGACAGTCATCGTGCCGGACGTACACCAGTTCCCGGGACACATCGCCTGCTCATCGCTCTCGCAAAGCGAGATAGTAGTGCCTGTTTTCAGAGGCAACGAAGTGATTGCCGTGCTGGACATCGACAGCAAAGAATTAGCCACTTTTGACGAGACCGACCGCTATTATCTGGAAAAAATAGCCGCGTGTTTGGCATAAAATGACCGTTCTGACAAGAAAAGTGACGTGCGCGCTTGCGTATGTCATTTTTTTTGTGTAACTTTGCAGCCGATTTATGCGCGGGAGCGCTTGTATGTGCATGTACCTATATTTTCTACTCATACGGATTGCGGCATTGTTCGGGCACAAAAAAGCCCGTTTGCTTGTGCGTGGTCAAGAGGAGACGCTGAAAAATCTGACAGCGAAGCGGTCTAACAGCGACAGCGGTCTATCAGCGACAGCGGTCTATCAGCGTAGCGGTCTCATTTGGATTCACGCGGCGTCGGTCGGCGAGTTCGAGCAGGCACGTCCGCTGATAGAGAGGCTGCGGCGGGAAAAGCCTCAGCACAAGATCGTGGTGACGTTCTTCAGTCCCTCGGGCTACGAGATGCGCAAGCACTACGCCCAGGCGGACGGCGTCTATTACCTGCCTTTCGCCACACGGACCAACGCCCGGCGTTTTCTCGACGCCCTGCAGCCGACGATGGCAATCTTCGTCAAATATGAGTTCTGGCCGGCTTATCTGCATGAGCTGAAGAGACGCAATATACCCACCTACTCGATCTCGGCTATCTTCCGTCCGGGACAACTGTTCTTCCGGCCGTGGGGCAAATGGTATCTGGACACACTCCGCTGTTTCACACATATTTATGTGCAGGACCAAGCGTCGCTCCAGCTGCTTCGAGAGAGCGGGATCAGCCGCTCGTCGATAGCCGGCGACACCCGTTTCGACCGGATGGCAGAGGTGACCGCCCACCCTAAGCAGATTCCCGTTGTGGAGCAGTTTGTGGGTGGCAGCAAGCAAGTTATAGTAGCCGGCAGCACATGGCCTCAAGACGAAGCGTTGCTTGCCCGGTTCATCGACAACAGCCTGGCTATCAAGCTGATCCTCGTTCCGCACGAGATAGATGAGAAGCACCTGCACACCATCTTTGAGCTATTCGAAGGCCGGATGGTTCGCTACACACGCGCCAACGATGTGAATATCCGCCACGCACGCGTGCTGGTGGTGGACACGATGGGCTTGCTCTCGTCTATCTATCCGTACGGCCAGGTGGCATATATAGGCGGCGGATTCGGCGTGGGGATCCACAACACCATCGAGGCGGCGGCGTACGGGATGCCTGTGGTGTTCGGACCCAATTACCAGCATTTCCGCGAGGCGAAAGGTCTGATTGCCGCAGGAGCCGCCGAGAGCGTGAAGAACTACGACGAGCTGCAAAACGCACTCCTTCGTGCGCTGGACAACCACGCCGAGACGGGGGCGAGAGCCGCTCGGTACGTGCAATCCGAACTCGGCGCCACGGACAAAATCTATAGAGAGATTTTCCAAAACAAATGAGCAAATAAACAATGATAAAATAAATGTTAAAATAAAAAAATGACTAAACCCAGTATTCCAAAAGGCACGCGTGATTTCGGACAACTCGAAATGGCACGCCGCAATTATATCTTCGACACCATCAAAGGTGTCTTCTCGCTCTATGGTTTCCAGCAGATTGAGACGCCGGCGATGGAGAACATCGGAACCCTGATGGGTAAGTACGGCGAGGAAGGCGACAAGCTCCTTTTCCGCATCCAGAACAGCGGAGAGAAGGCTTCGCTGGCGCCGGAGAAAGGTCTGCGATACGACCTGACCGTTCCGTTTGCACGCTACGTGGTACAACACCGCGAGGAGATCAGTTTCCCCTTCAAGCGTTTCCAGATTCAACCCGTTTGGCGTGCCGACCGTCCGCAGAAAGGCCGTTACCGCGAGTTCTACCAGTGTGACGTGGACGTCATAGGCTCCGACAGCCTCATCGGCGAACTCGAGCTCATCCAGATCGTGGAGGAGGTCTATCGCCGCCTGGGTATCAACGTATGCCTGCATATCAACAACCGCAAGATACTTGCCGGTATCGCCGAGGTCATCGGTGCGCCGGACAAGATAGTGGATATCACCGTAGCCATCGACAAACTCGACAAGATAGGCGTGGAGGCGGTCAACAACGAACTCCGCGAACGCGGGCTGAGCAACGAAGCCGTGGAAGCACTCCAGCCCATCCTCCACCTCAGCGGAACGACTGCGGAGAAACTCGGCTCGCTCAAAAGCATCCTTGCCTCCAGCGAGATCGGTTTGAAGGGCGTAGCGGAAATGGAAGAGGTGTTTGCATTAGTAGAAAGTACAAAGACCGCTTCGCTCAAAGAAGAATGCCATTTCTCTATCGAGCTCGATCTATGCCTCGCGCGCGGACTTAATTATTACACCGGCGCTATCTTCGAGGTCAAAGCGCTGGACGCACAGATCGGTTCGATCACGGGCGGCGGACGCTACGACAACCTCACCGGCATCTTCGGCCTGCCGAACGTATCCGGCGTGGGCATCTCCTTCGGCGCCGATCGTATCTACGACGTGCTGACCGAACTGGATCTGTTCCCCAAAGAGCTGCAATCGACCACGCAGGTGCTTTTCGCTACGTTCGGTCAGGACGAGTTGCGCTATGCGCTTGGCTGGGCGAAAGAGCTCCGCGCGAACGGAATAGCCGTAGAGGTCTTCCCCGAGCCGGCGAAAATGAAGAAACAGATGAGCTACGCCGACGCCAAGCAGATTCCTTGGGTGGCAATTGTCGGCGGAGACGAGATGGCGCAGAACAAAGTGATGCTCAAGAATATGACCTCCGGCGAGCAGCAACTCGTTGACCTCGAAAATCTTAATAATCGTGTACTTTTTGAGTCTCGTGACTGAGTCGAGACTATGTCGAGAGAGAGTCGAAGGAAAGTCGGGATAGGTATCTCCCGTTCCGCGACCTTCCAATCTTAATAATCGTATATAAATTGATGTTTTAGATTTTAAATTTTTTATTCGTTATTTACCATGTCCGATACCAACCAACAGTTTGACCAAGTGACGGCTCAATGCCGCGCTATTTTCATAGACAAGATGCAGGACTACGGTCCTTCGTGGCGTATTTTCCGCCTCCACGGCATTACCGACCAGCTCTATATCAAGGTCTGCAACATCCGTCAGGTGCAAACGACGGGCATCAGTCTGGTGGGCGACGACATCGAGGGCAACCTCCGTGCGATTGTCAATTACGGCATTACCGCCATCATCCAAGCCCGCCACGGCTACGCCGACTCCATCGACATGTCGCGCGAAGAAGCCGCTACGCTATACGACCAGGTGCTTGCCGAAGCCAAAGAGCTGATGATCCGCAAGAACCACGACTACGGCGAGGCGTGGCGCGAGATGTCGAAAGAAGGGATCGTGGATATGATTCTCGCCAAGATCATCCGCATCAAAACCATCCTCAACAACGGCGGAAAAACGATTGCGTCCGAAGGCGTGGAAGGCAATTATTTCGACATCATCAACTACGCTATCTTTGATTTGATTCACTATGAAAACTGAAAAGTGAAAACTGAAGAGACTCATGAACAAGACAAAACATATTATCGGTAGTTGCGCACGGACATTGCTGGCGCTTACTTTTCTTTTCTCAGGTTTCGTCAAGGCGGTTGATCCGCTCGGCACGGTCTATAAGATCGAGGATTACCTCAAGGCTTTCGGCGGATTCTTCACGGATCTGATACCTTTAGCCAGTTTCGCGGCGATAGGACTTATCCTGGCGGAGTTGGTGTTAGGCGTGTGTCTGCTGCTGAATGTCCGCACACAGTGGACCAGTTGGCTGAGTCTGGCATTCTATCTGGTGATGACGCCGCTCACGCTGTGGATTGCGCTCACGAACCCGGTGAGCGACTGCGGCTGTTTCGGCGACGCGCTCGTGCTCACCAACTGGCAGACGTTCTGGAAGAATATCGTTCTGCTGGCGCTGGTTATTGTGCTGATTGTCTGCCGCAAGGCTATTCCTGAGACCTTCTCCTGGAAAGCCGAATTAGCGATTGCCGTAGTGACTGCCGTAGCGGGATTTGCGTTGATGGAGTACTCGTTCCTCCACCTGCCGCCTATCGATTTCCGCCCGTACAAAGTGGGCAATAACATCCCTCAGCTGATGGAGATTCCCGAGGACGCCGAGCCGGATGTCTATGAGACGACCCTTATCTACGAGCGCGACGGCAAGAAACAGTCGTTCACGCTGGATAACTACCCCAAAGGCGACCCCGAATGGACGTTTGTCGATCAGAAATCCGTGCTGGTCAAGAAAGGTTACGAAGCGCCGATTCACGATTTCGAGATTCTGACGATGGACTACGAGGATATCACGTACGACATTCTTGAGAGCGAAGAACCCGTGACGCTGATAATCATGTACGACCTCCAGAAAGCAGACCGCAAGCAGGCCGCCAAGGCCTTCCGCATGTACGAGGAGATGACCACCTCCCTCTCTTGTGGAGAGGGACGGGGAGAGGTTAGTCCCATCTATTTCCTCACCGGCTCGGGCGAAGACGAGATTGAGGAGTTGGCAGAAGAGTTTGGCTGGAATGAAGAGACCACAACACGGGCTTTCTGTTACACGGATCCCGTCACCCTGAAGACCATCGTCCGCGCCAATCCCGGCCTGATCGTCATCCAGAACGGCACGATCCTCGCCAAAAAGAATCTGCGCCAGTTGTAACAAACTAAAAATCTGCATCCAAAGTGCAGATTTTTTTGTGGATATTGAAAAAGGAGAGATTTATTTGCATATATCAAAAAAAAGTTGTAACTTTGCAGCCGGAAGTAAAAAAGTTACCTATTATTGGGGGACAGAATCTGAAGCACAGGCGCAAGTAAATGCTATTAACGGCACAGGAGTCGGTACGGCATCTTATACTAAAGCAGCGGCCAATGACCCAGACGCTTGCAGCGCATTGAATGACTAAAACTGATACGTATGAAAAAAATACTCTTTACGGTATTGGCTGGCATAGTGCTCGCCATGCCGGGTATGGCGCAAGAATTCGACCATCAAATTGAAGCCCTTATCACCGGCGGTGGTTATGAACTGGAAGAAAGCATTCCTGCAACGAAGATCAACTCGTTCGCAGACCTTATCAACAAGCGTCCGGCGATGCCTACGGCAAATGACCTCATCACGCCCGAAGCCAAAACGGCTTATGCCGTAAGGGGTTCTGCTGCTTACTACCAAGGTGCCCTCAATTTCCGCAGTACACTACTGGAAAAACAGCAGGAGTTGAATAGCAAAACCCTTGAACTCGGAAAGAAACAGCAGAAGTCTAACCAAAAAGCCATGGCGCAGTATAACGCCAATGTGAACGCCGGACTCATGCCTTCGCAGCAAGAGATGATGCAACTTTATATGTCCGGTGAGATCAATGAGAAAATGTCCGAGGCGCAGATGATGGATGTTATGGCCGGAAAGTTCGCCGCGAAATGGGGGATCTCCAAGCAGGAGTACATCAAAATCATCAATATGGCGCAGTCCAATCCCAAAGGAACGGAAGCCTATCTCCAATCGAATCATCCGAGCCTCTATAACCGTCTTTATGCGGCCAATGCGCAGTTTGGCAATGAGAATGTCAATGCCGGAGACCCGCACGAAAACGAATACGGTGCATTGGGTGAGCAACTCTCCGCGTTAGCTAACGAGGCCTTCGAGTTCAAGAACGATAACATGGATATGATGAAGCATGTGCAGTTACAAGCGCACGCGAATGGGATGTTAAACGATGCAAGTTTTGCTGCGCACACCACAGGTTTGCCCACCAACAAGCTGGAGGAACTCTTCGCGCAAATCATTGAAGGTTGGCGTGCGTCTTCCGAGTGCAAGCGTGCTATCCAAATGGAAGACCAACTCGCAGCGCGCTTGGATAACTGGGACTGCTGCAAGAATGCCAAAGAAGGACAGACTATTTGCTATCCTTCATGGTGGATTGAAGGCCGTAAATCGGAGAATGCACTCATCGATGCCTATAATAGAAAACAAGTCGAGAAATGGCTCGCGGAAGTGAAAGCATACGATGTAAAAATGACCGCCATGATGAAGCGTCTGATTGAATTGGACAACCAACTCGAGCAGATTCGTAACGGCGGCGAAATCACCGCAGCATATGCAGCAGCGAAAAACCAAGCCTATATAGCCGCAACGCACCTGTACGACTTCAACTTTATCCTCGAGGTGGCTCTTCAATTCCCGCATGTAGCTCACCAAGAGGAATCGTACTGCTGGCCTTTCAGCATCAAAGGATAAAACCATTTGAGATATCATATTTTTTCAAACGCGGAGCATTTATTGCCCCGCGCTTTTTTTTCACGTACATTTTTTGTTCTGACCGTTTTGACCGTTTTGACCGTTTCTCCCCCAAAACGGTCAATATGGTCAATATGGTCATGTACTTTTTTTATCTTTGCGATCCATTTGCCGTAACTTTAGTACTCTATGGGGCCCCCGCAAATTTTAATTTGTGGGGAGAGCGGAGGCAATGGTCGCACCTGCCATTTAGCGGAGCGGTATGGCCTTTGCGACCCATTTGCCGAACGCGACCGTTAGTTGTTCTTAGTCATTCTTAGTGGTCCGTTAACCATTCTCGCGGGTATCTCGAGGCTATGTCGTTCGCATTACGTTCGCATCCTGTACGTGCCAGTACGATGCCAATACCGCAAGTCCTGAAAAAAAAGGTAAAAAGTCACACAAATTGAGGATTTTTCTTGCATATGTCGAAAAAAAATACTACCTTTGCACTCGCAAAGGTGTTTTGGCGTGTCGCCAAGCGGAGAAAACAGACGCAAACACCTGATAGACTGACATATACAGATTGTTTCACGAAGTTAACAACAAAAAAATATACAACAATGAGAACAAGAATGGTTGCAGGTAACTGGAAAATGAACAAGAACCTGCAGGAAGGTGTAGCTCTGGCTACCGAGTTGAAAGAAGCAGTAAAGAACCCGAATTGCGCCGTAGTGATCGGTACGCCGTTTATTCATCTGGCTACCGTAGCTGAGTTGCTCAAAGGCTCGGCTATCAAAGTGGCAGCAGAGAACTGCGCAGACCACGAGAAGGGTGCTTACACGGGCGAGGTGAGCGCAGAAATGGTGAAATCCACGGGCGCAGAATACGTGATTCTGGGTCACTCGGAGCGTCGTCAGTACTACGCAGAGAGCTATGAGATGCTGGCAGAGAAAGTGCGTCTGGCTCTGGCTAACGGTCTGAAAGTAATCTTCTGCATCGGCGAGGTGAAAGAGGAGCGCGAGGCCGGCAAGCAGAACGAGGTAGTGAAAGCACAGTTGGAAGGTTCGGTATTCGGTCTGAGCGCCGAGGAGTGGAAGCAGATCACGCTGGCTTACGAACCCGTATGGGCCATTGGAACAGGATTGACCGCTACTCCTGCACAAGCAGAGGAGATTCACGCCTATATCCGCAGCCTGGTAGCTGAGAAATACGGCAAAGAGGCAGCCGAGGACACGACGATCCTGTACGGCGGAAGCTGCAACGAGAAGAACGCAGCCGAGCTGTTCGCTTGCCCGGACATTGACGGCGGTCTGATCGGCGGAGCAGCGCTGGTAGCAGAGAAATTCCTGGCAATTATCGCGGCACGATAATAGACCACTGCGCTAAAAGACAAAAGACCGCTTACGCTAAAAGACAAAAGACTAAATGGCATTAGTTAAATCTATTAACCGTAATGGTGAATTGTTAGTACCACGCATTGCTGACGACGTGTTTATGGCGGAGAACGCCACGGTCGTCGGCGATGTGACGGTGGGCGAAGGCACAAGTCTGTGGTTCAACGCCGTGTTGCGCGGCGATGTGAACACGATCACCATCGGCAAACATTGTAACATCCAGGATGGCGCCGTGCTGCACACGCTCTACAAAAAATCGACCATCACACTGGGTAATTATGTGTCGGTGGGACACAACGTGACGATCCACGGCGCCGATGTGGACGACTACGCGCTTATCGGCATGGGCTCTACCCTGTTGGATGGCGCACATGTGGGCGAAGGCGCCATCGTAGCGGCAGGCGCGCTGGTACTCAAAGGTACGCAGATAGGTCCGCACGAAGTCTGGGGCGGTGTGCCGGCTAAGTTTATCAAAAAAGCCGACCCTGCGCAGATAGAGGAGATAAACAAAACCATCGCCAACAACTACGCCATGTACGCGAGTTGGTACAAATAGACCGCTACGCTAAAAGAGTAAAGACCGCTTCGCTGAAAGAGTAAAGACATTTTAGCAAGCATAGCTTGCGGTCCTTAATCCAATAAAAACATTATGTTCAAACGCATTTTATTGAAATTATCCGGCGAGAGTTTGGCAGGAGCCAACAAGCAGGGAATAGATACAGCACATTTGGCGGAATACGCCGAGCAGATCAAAGCTATCGCAGAGAAAGGTGTGCAGATAGGTATCGTCATCGGCGGCGGAAACATCTTCCGCGGTTTGTCGGGTGCACAGAAAGGTTTCGACCGCGTCAAAGGTGACCAGATGGGTATGCTGGCGACGGTGATCAATGCCCTGGCATTGGCATCGGCATTGGAAAGTATCGGCCAGCAGGTACGCGTACTGACATCCATCCGTATGGAACCGATAGGCGATTTCTACAGCCCGGCGAAAGCCCAACGGTTGTTGGAGAAAGGCAATGTGGTGATCCTTGCCGGCGGAACAGGTGCTCCTTATTTCACGACAGATACCGGTTCGAGTCTGCGTGCGCTGGAGATCAAAGCCGATGTGATGCTCAAAGGAACCCGTGTGGACGGCATCTATACCGCTGACCCGGAGAAAGACCCGACAGCCACCAAGTTCACGGAGATCACTTACGACGAGGTGATCAGCCGCGGACTGAAAGTGATGGACCAGACCGCAACCGTTATGTGCAAAGAGAACGGTATGCCGATCTATGTGTTCAACATGGACAAGGCAGGCAACCTGGAAAAAGTCATTAACGGAGAGCAGATAGGAACGCTGGTCAAACCTTAATAGACCGCTTCGCTAAAAGAGTAAAGACCGCTTCGCTGAAAGAGTAAAGACATAACGGCTACGACTATACTAAACATTTTAGTCTTTATTCCTTATTCCTTTAGCAAGCAAAGCTTGCAATCCTTAATCCAAAAAATATTATGAACGACGAATTAGAATTGTATGAAACTGCAGCCGAAGAGCAGATGCAGAATGCCGTAGCACACCTGGACGACACGCTCCAACATATACGTGCCGGCAAAGCCAACCCTCGTATCTTGGATCCGATCAAGATTGACTACTACGGGACGATGTCGCCGTTGAGCAGTTGCGCCACGGTAACCACTCCAGACGCCCGCACAATTGCCATCACACCGTGGGAGAAGAAACTCATCAGCGAGATAGAGCGCGCCATCATCAACTCGAACATCGGTCTGGCTCCCTCCAACAACGGCGAGACGATCCGTTTGATTCTGCCGCCGCTGACCGAGGAACGTCGTCGTGAGCTCTGCAAACAATGTAAGGCAGAGACGGAGAATGCCAAGATGTCGATCCGTAACGCCCGCCGTGACGCGATTGAGGAGTTCAAGAAACTCGTCAAGAACGGTCTGAGCGAGGACGTGGAGAAAGACGCCGAAGAGGACATCCAGAAAGTACACGACAAGTACATCGCCAAGGTGGAAGCTCTCTACGCCGCCAAGGAGAAAGAGATTATGACAGTATAAGATTGACGATTGGACGATTGACGAGGTACGAATCTATTGACGATTGGACGATTGACGAGGTACGAGTTATTGTTCCATTGAAATAATTGTTCGATTGTTCGCATAAATCGTCAATCCCGCGAAGCGGTAAATCGTCAATCAATCGTAAATCGTAAATCGTCAAATCGTAAATAATAATCGATCGTCACTATATTGAGAGGTCTCGTCATTAAGTCAACGGGTAGCAGCTACGTCGTCCGGCTGGACGACGGGCAGGATGTGGAATGCCATGTAAAAGGCAATTTCCGCATCCGGGGTATTCGTAGTACTAATCCTGTGGCCGTTGGAGACTTTGTGAAGGTACTAAGTGACCAAGGACAAGGGACAAAGGACGATGGACGATGGACAAAGGACAAAGGACAATGGACAAAGGACAATGGTGTTTATTGGATTACGGATGTGGAAGAGCGGCGGAACTATATCATCCGCAAGTCCACCAACCTGAGCAAAGAGAGCCATATCCTGGCAGCAAACATCGACCAGGTGGCTTTGATTGTCACGGTCAATCATCCGCAGACAAGCACTACGTTTATTGACCGATTCTTAGCGACCTGCGAGGCTTATCGCGTACCGGCAGTACTGATTTTCAACAAGACCGATCTGCTCACGGAGGACGAGTTGGCAAAGTTGGAAGAGTTGCGCCAATTATACGAAAGTATTGGTTATCAGACATTAGCGATGTCTGCCATATCCGGAGACATAGAGGTGTCCGAATTACCGGGTTTGTTAGAAGGAAAAGTGACCTTGCTATCCGGCAACTCGGGCGTCGGCAAGTCCACATTACTGAACGCTTTGTTCGGCAAAGAGATGACACGGACGGGAAAGATTTCCGACGCACACGACAAAGGTATGCACACCACCACTTTCTCGGAAATGTACGAGTACAAGGGACTAAGTGACCAAGTACCAAGTACAAAGGACGGTATTCATGGCTGGCTGATTGACACGCCGGGAATCAAGGGATTCGGGACGATTGATTTTGAAAAAGAAGAAGTGGGTCATTTCTTCCGTGAGATCTTCCGGAAAAGCAGCGAGTGCCGTTTCGGAAACTGCACACACACCAACGAGCCGGGCTGCGCGGTTATTGATGCCGTGGAGCACGACGAGAT
This sequence comes from uncultured Bacteroidales bacterium, assembly GCA_900319645.1. Classification (GTDB taxonomy): domain Bacteria; phylum Bacteroidota; class Bacteroidia; order Bacteroidales; family Paludibacteraceae; genus Colicola. Next base: position 60,857 of record ONPG01000007.1, on the reverse strand, counting down.
AGCTATCAGCCGGTACGAATCGTACCTGTCGATCTTAGGCGATTGTACAGAAACGAAGTACAGGTAACGCCGAGGCTGTCCTCCATCCACTAAAGGAAGTGAGGATAGATACTATTGGGACAATAGTGATTTGGCGTAATAAAGGATATCAATCCGTCTCTTGCGAGGGGCGGATTTTTTCTATAAATACGACCCAAAGCAGGAAAAGCATGCCGTAGAAAGCGTACTTGAAGAGGTAATCGTGGAGGAAATTAAACCACGTGGGATAGTCCTCTATCAGTATGGTTATCAGGAAAATACGCAGGATGTTAAAGGCATAGCAACAGATCCATCCGAGCGGTATGAACCAGAGTTTGTGGAGAAGGAGGGAAGATTTAGGATTAGTGATCGGTAATTGGTGATCGGTAATTGGCGATTTAGCCTTGTCGGCTTTGCGGACGTCACAGATGGTGAGTATGAGGAACGTCCAGATGAACATCTGCTTGAGGCCGGAACAGCCCCAAACGATGGTTGTGCCAACTCCGTTGGGGAAACGGATGGTGTGGTCGCTAATGAGTGTGACGTCGTCCCGGAAGAGCGAGACAAGCCAATAGACCGCCGAGGCGACATGGCGTGCCATGAACTCAAAGGGAGCTGTGATATCAAGTCCGAACCAGGTGACCTGCTCGTCGAACTCATCGCCGGAGACGGTGAACTTCCAGAAGTAGTTCACGGCGAAAAGCGTCAGCATAAAGATGATCACATCCCGGTATGGACGCAGGGCTTCTTTGTAGGATTTGACATTCACAATTTTCAGATGGTGGTTTTGGCGAAGGGGACTTCATCTATTGCACAGAAATCGTGGTCGAGGTACTTGAAGTAACCCGTCTGGCATACCATCGCGGCATTGTCCGTCGTGAAGGAGAAAGGCGGGATAAAGACCTCGGCGTGATAGCGTTTGCCGTAGTCGATAAACGCCTGACGAAGGGCACTATTGGCGGAGACACCTCCTGCCACGGCGACTTGGTTGATATTCAGGTCTTTGGCTGCTTTGCGGAGTTTGCGCATGAGTATATCCACAACAGTTGCTTGAAGGGAAGCACACATGTCTTCACGGAGGTTGGGAACGACTTCCGCCAGTTGGTCAATGGTCTCGAGATGATGTTCGCGGAGCATGTCGCGAAGGGTATAGAGGAAAGAGGTCTTGAGTCCGGAGAAAGAGTAATCGTAGCCGGGGATATTGGGTTTGGCGAAGGGATATTTGGTCGGATCGCCGAGTTTCGCCAGTTTGTCAATCCAGGGTCCACCGGGATACGGGAGACCGAGGACTTTCGCACATTTGTCGAAGGCTTCGCCCGCGGCATCGTCGATGGTCTGTCCGATGATCTGCATGTCGTTGTATGCCTTGACAAGGACAATCTGGCTGTTACCACCTGAGACGAGCAGACAGAGGAAGGGGAAAGAGGGATGGGCGAGTTGTTGTCCTGCGAAAGGCTGCAAAGAGGGCGTGGCGGCTTTGAGTTCCTCAGAGGGTTCGACGAAATGGGCAAGGACATGCCCCTGCAGATGGTTGACGTCGATAAGAGGGATATGGAGCGAGAGAGCCAAGCCTTTTGCGAAAGAAGTGCCGACGAGGAGTGAGCCGAGCAGTCCGGGACCGCGTGTGAACGCGATGGCGGAGAGGTCTTGTGCTGTGATGCCCGCCCTTTTGAGCGCGGTGTCCACCACGGGAAGGATATTCTGCTGGTGTGCACGGCTGGCGAGTTCGGGCACTACGCCTCCGAACTCCTCATGCACTTTCTGCGAGGCGATGACGTTACTGCGGAGAACACCATCAATGATGACGGCGGCAGAAGTGTCGTCGCACGAGGATTCGATGGCGAGGATGCAAGCCCCACCCCAGCCCTCCCCCGCAGGGAGGGAGGAAGGATGTTGCGAGTCTGAGGATATGGTTGATTGAGTATTAATCATTGTTTTTTTGATTTGCGGGTGCAAAATTACTGCTTTTTTTTGAGATATGCAAGAAAAAGTGAAAAAATCAGTCGGAAACGGAGTGGAAGCTATATGGAAAAAGGGCTAAAAAAGGGGCTTGGAAGAGGGATTGTGAGCCCTTAGCGAGCCGCTAATCACGCTATAATAACGCTATAATCACGCTATAATCACGCTATTTTAACCAACGAATTGGGGTTGGTTGGGGGGGCATAAAAGGAACAAACGGCGAATTAAGCGAATTGGGCGAATTTTTTGAGGTCAACAATTAAAGACAATTAAAGACAATTAGGAGGAGCGGAGGGAAGCGGGATTGCATAGGGAGGGAAGCGGGATTGCATAGGGAGGGAAGCGGGATCGCATCCCGCTTAATATATAGACAGAGGCCAGCCTACAACGGGAGGGAGGGACAGGAAGGGAGGGACAGGAAAGGAGGAAACGGAAAGGAACGGAGGGAGGGATGGGAAGGGAAAGGGAGGGGAAACGGGAGGGAACGGAGGACAGGAATGTAACGAAAAATGAAAGAAAATTGAGAAAAGTAGCATACACATTTGTGTATGTCGATTTTTTTTTGTAACTTTGCAGCCAAATTTGCAGGAAAGATTATATTTGGCAGATGAAAAAGATATTATTGACAGGCATCGCTCTTATATTGGGCATAAACGCTTGGGGAGTACCAGCTTACCCGGGATGGCAAACCAAAATACTCGCAGGCTACTACGGAGAGGATAAGAGCGGAGCGGAAAGCAGCTACGGAGAGTATCAGAGCGGCGAGGAAATACTCTTGCGCCAAATGGGCGATGAGGTGTACTCCTATTGGGTGACCAAAGACGGACGAATAGCCGAAGAACAAAAAGACGGACGTTTTGTGGTAACAGACCAAACGACTCCAAGTACGGAAGAAATACGCGCCCGCAGAAACGCACACGTTCAGATGAGACACGGACAAAACGGGCGGAACAACACGAATGGAGCAAAAGGGAATGGAGCAAACGGACGGATGTATATGCCGATGGGCCCCGGTAATCCGATTCAGCCGGAGAGAGTGTTAGTGCTGTTAGTGGAATACCAGGATGTGCGGTTTCAAGCGGAGAACGGGAAATATGATTTTTGGAAATCGTTCAACCAACCGGGTTATGACTACAACGGCGCGACAGGAAGCGTAGCAGATTATTTTGACGCGCAATCCAATGGTCAGTATTTGCCGATATTTGATGTATATGGTCCGTTCACCTTGCCGCACGATGTCGCCTATTACGGCGAAGAAGGGACCAAAGACGATGAAGTATATCACGATATGTACACAGCTGATCTTGTGACCGATGCGGTAGATGCAGCCGAGGCAGCGGGTTGCGATTTCAGTTTGTATGACGCCAACAATGACGGTTATGTAGATATTGTGTATCTGCTTTTTGCGGGTAAAGGTCAGGCAGCAGGAGGTAGTAGTGCCACTATCTGGCCGCACAACGGACGGTTGTATTCCCAATTGGATTACGGTTTTACACACGGGACCTCGGGTTATTACGCCAACAAATGGTATTTGGGAATAGACAACCTGCCAACTTTCGACGGGAAGACGATTAATAACTATGTCTGCTCGGCGGAGTTGCAAGGGAACGGAGACCGTTCGGGAATAGGCACGCCGTGTCATGAGTTCGGTCACGTATTGGGTTTGCCGGATTACTATGACACCCAGTATGGGGAGAACTCTAAGAATGGTATTACGCCCGGGGAATGGTCGGCTATGGATTATGGCAGTTATAACAACAACGGGAATACACCTCCTAACTACAGTATTTTTGACAAGTACTATTTAGGTTGGGCGACGCCGAGGTTCTTAGGCAAGAACGAGCAAGCGAACGGCCGGATGGGTATCGGATACGGAAATGGATACCAGATAAGCGGCGGGAACAGTTTGGTAGCCTATTCGGATCCAGGAACCGTTTATTATATCGAGAACCGTCAGAAAGAAGGTTGGGACAGTTATCTGCCAGGTCACGGAATGATTGTTTGGAAAGTGCAATTCGACCAAACCACGTGGGAATACAACGAGGTGAACAACACGACAGGTGCTCCACGATGCACGATTGTTCCGGCAGACGGGAAAACAAGCGGATACGGGACCTCTTCGGATGCGTTCCCCGGGACAAGGAACCCTGTGACGGAGTTCACACCTTTTGCGGGCTGCGCCATCACAGACATCTACGAAGCGGGAGGCCGTGTGGGATTTAAGTACAACGGGGGCACGGAACAATATCTCTTCGTTTATGAAGCCAGCGGGATCCATTGTAGTGCGCCGGAAGCCAATATAACCAGTCTCGATTACAACCTGAATATGACGTTTGTGCCGGAAACAGGTTATTCGCTGGCCGACGCATCGTGCTGGGAAGTGTATATGGGCAAAGAGAAGTTGGTGTATGGCACAGGATTTACGTACGACGAGGAGAGCCATCTGATGAATATCCCTGCGGTAAAAGACCATATTGTGATTATTGCACACGCATGGAAGGAACTGACGTGGATAGCCGAGGATACGGTATGTGCCCGGACATTAGCGATAAACGACTGGATTAACGCGCCATACCTCGTCAAGGCATGTGAAGGGCGAGCGTTTATAGGCTGGACTCCGGAAGAACATTACCGGAGCGAGACGCAAGCGCCTGAGTTGGTGAATAACTATGAAACGGTGGGTGACACCTGCGTTTTCTATGCCGTATATGGCACAAAGAAAGGCGATTACGCTGAATGGGCAAGAGTACAGTTTGCGACCGCCGAAGCCGATGGCAGCGATGTGAGCGAGAAGATCGGCTCTATTGTGGAGAGTGCAACCAATATTGCTTCGTATAGCGGAACGAAAGTGTTCGCAGGGAAGAACGGCGCCAAGTTAGGTAGTAGCAAAGCGAACGGAAATATGACGATAACTCTGGAGAAGACCGTCCGGACAAGCGAGATAAAGATTGAAGCCTGCAAGTACGGAAACGACGCTTCGTCTATCAGCCTCAGCGTGAACGGCGGCACAGCCTTCGGAACCACAGAGACGCTGAGTGAAGAGATGAATTATATCTATTTCCGGACTGAAGAACCGATGGAAATAGAAAGCATCACTATTCAAGCGACCCAACGCGCCTATATCGGTTCGATGATGCTTTTCAATGAAACGCTGTACGGCGATTACGACTACAGATGCTCGATAGAACCGGTAACCATCCGATTCTTCGACGGAGAAGAGGAGATCAGCAACCAGCAGTTACAGGAAGGCGATATCGCCGAAGTGCCGGAGGCTCCGGAGGGTTGCGACCAATACACTTTCGCAGGCTGGTGGACCGCTCCGTTAGCACAGGACAACACCACGGCACACGAATGGGTAAGCGACTTCACGGTAACACAAGCACAGGATTATTTCGCGGTCTATAGCCTGCCCACAACAGGCGAAGATCCGGAACCGCAAGAGACGGAATATGTGTTTAGTGACGCCAAATGGACAGAGCCGAGCGGCACTTGGCAAAGCGTGAAAGACGGCGGTCAGTACGTGAAGGACAACCAAGGCGTGCAAGTAGCCACCGGTTCGAGCGGCGCAGGAACTGTTACCAAGACGGAGATGAGCGATGTAAGGAGGGTAGTAGTCAACTACTGCACGAACGCCAGCAAAGGCGCAGGAGAGATTGTTTTCCGCGTCGGCGAGAGCGAGAAGACATTGGCCGTTACGAAAACAGGAGGTACCAGTTTGCGCGACCTGAGTTGTGATTTTGACCACGCGTCGGGAAAAGTTTCGATAGTGGTAAACTGCGCAACCAATTCGATTTATATACACTCCGTGAGCATCGTTTGCGGCGTGGAGGCAGAGCAAATCACCTATTACACCACGATGCCGGAATGCGAGCAACTCGGAACAAGCGTAGAGAAAGTAGAAGGGGACGAAGTACGAGGTACGAAGTTCATTAAGAACGGAGTATTGTATATAAGGTACAAGGGGACGATGTACAATGTACAAGGGGAGAAAGTACGATGGACGATGGACAATGGACAATGGACAATGGACAAATAACCAAACAACCAAAATAAAAATAATGAAACAAGGAATTATTTCTTTATGGAAAGGAATGTTCGCTCTGATGGTATGTATCAGTTTAGCGACAAGTAATGTACTGGCAGTTCCGGCTTATCCGGGATGGCTGAAGATGGAACAACCGGACGGCAGTACGATTGAGATCCGTCACGTAGGTGATGAGTTTTACCACTACAGCATCAACCGCGAGGGCAAGCGTGTGAAGCAGAATGCCGAAGGCTGGTGGGTGGAAGCAGGCGAAGTGCCGAGCGCCGAGGTGGCCAAGGCCCGCCATGCCGCAGTCAAAGCTCGCAAGAGTGCACGTCGCGCGCCGCAGGAAGTAGGCACAGAGCCGAACTTAGCTCCAAAAGGCGTGGTTATTTTAGTCAATTTCAAAGATGACGCTATGCAAAGCAGCCACACGCAGGCTGTGTTTGACGAGTTATGCAACTCGACGAACTGCACGGTCAACAAATACAGTAGCAAGAACTACGGCTCTGCAGCACAGTATTTTGCGGATCAATCGAACGGCAGTTACCGTCCGCAGTTTGATGTGTATGGTCCTGTGACGTTGAGCAGAAATGTAGCATATTACGGAACAGACAAAGACACGGGTGATCCGGAAGAGGACGAAGGCGACGACCAACACGCAACCGATGCCGTGGCAGAGGCATGTATATTGGCAAACCAGCAGTATAGCGGTTTGAACTTTGCCGATTACGATTCGGACAGCGACGGTTACGTGGATTTCGTGTATGTTATCTACGCGGGCAAAGGTCAGGCAGACGGCGGCGCAGCCACTACCATCTGGCCTCATAACTGGTCGGTACAAAGTGCTATTTCTTATGGTTATTGCACATACACGAAGGCACAATGCACAATAGACGGCAAGAAACTGGACAACTATGCCATGTCCAGCGAGTTGAGCGGATCGAGCCTCGGCGGAATAGGTACGCTGTGTCATGAGTTCGGCCACGTAATGGGTCTGCCGGATCTGTACGACACAAAATACGGAACGAACTACAAGAACGGCGTTACTCCGGGCGCATGGAACATTATGGATGCCGGCAGTTATAACGGCGACGGCCACTGCCCTCCTAACTACGACCCGTGGCAGAAACAATTCTTCGGCTGGGTTACTCCTGTAAATCTGGCTACAGAGGGAAAGAATATCACCTTGTTACCCAACGGCACAACGGGTTATCAGAGCTACCAGATCAACTCTGCCAACAAACTGCAGACCGCTACAACAGCAGGTGTAAACTATTATATCGAGAACCGCCAAAAGCAAGGCTGGGATGCATTTATTCCAACAAGCGGCATGTTAGTTTGGAAAATCAATTTCAATTCGTCGGCTTGGACCAACAACGAGCCCAACAACACGGCAGGCAGTCCCAAATACACGATTGTGCCGGCAGACGGCAAGACAAGTGACTACGGCGCAGCAGGAGATACGTATCCGTATGGAAGCAGCGTGCGCAGTTATACGCCGATAAGCGGTCACGCGTTAACCGAGATCACCAAGAGCGGAAGCAATATCACGTTCAAATACAACGGCGGTCAGCAAAAGACTGAGTGCAGTTATGAGTTGTTAGGCGAGCATTGTACTTATCCGGCAGACGGCGTAGTGGCATACAATACCGCTTTGAGTCTGACGATTACTCCTGCAGCAGGTTACACGCTGGCAGATCCGAGTTGCTGGACCGTGGAGATGGGAACGAACAATGAGCTGGTTTATGGCGAAGGATTTACGTATAACGCCGGCACGAACGAGTTCCGCATTGAGAAAGTGACGGACGATGTAGCGATTATGGCGGAAGGCAAAGCGCAAGTGACGCTGACGTGGATGGCAAACGGCGTGCAGTTTGCACAAACTATTACTGCCGGATCGGTTGTCCTGCCGGAGAATGAGCCGGAAGGATGCGACGGGAAAGTGTTTGTAGGATGGACAAAGACCGCCAATTATGAACACGCAAGCGTGGCTCCGGCATTCGTTCAGACAGGCGACGCAGCCAGCCAAACGACATTCTATGCTGTGTTTGCAACGCAAGGCGAAGGCGGCGGAAGTGAAGTCAACACATACACCTTTACCAACAAGAGTTGGGCAGAAAGCACCGGCACATGGAAGGGCACAAAAGACGGCAACCAATATACCGCTAACCAAGGCGTACAGGTGACCACAGGTGCCACGGGCGCAGGCGCGTCAACCAGCAAATCGTTCAGCGGAGTAACGAAGGCTGTGGTTAACTACTGTACCAACTCCAAGAACGGCGCAGGAAGTATAGATGTCACTATCGGCTCGACCAAAGTGTCGCAAGACGTGACCAACACAGGAGGAACTTCTTTGCGCGATTTGGAGTTTGAGTTTGCAAGCGTAACGGGAAGTGCGTCTATCGTGGTGAATTGTACTACCAACTCTATTTATGTCAATTCGATTAGCCTCACAACAGGCGGCGGAGTAAGTTACAGCGACTACACGACGAGTTGCACTCCGCCGTGTGTGGGTGAGTTGACGAATATTACGCTGAACACGACGAATGTAAAGAAAGCATTCACGGAAGGCGAAGCGTTTACGTATGAGGGATTAGTTGTTACCGCTAATTATGACGGCTGTGACAGCAAGACCGTTGTTCCGACCAGCGTTTCGACGCCGGATATGAGTACTATCGGTCAGCAGACCGTGACGGTTACTTACGAAGGCAAGACCGCAACTTACGAGATCACTATCACCGCTCTGCCGACTTACACTATCCGTTTCTATAACAACGGCGCGTTGGTAGGCACAGCTCAGAGCGTGAAACAAGGTCAGCAACCGAATGTTCCGGCAACTCCTTCGGCTTGCGAGGGTTACACCTTCGCCGGATGGCTGAGCACAGTATTGGCAGACGACGTGACCGAGAAGCCGAGTTTCGTAACGAACTTTACCGCAACCCAAAATCAGGATTACTATGCAGCCTATTCGTATGCAGAAGAAGGCGAAGGCGGCAGTACTTCGGTAGAGGACCAATTAACACGCGCAACGACAGGTGTCACAGGAACAAGCTATGGAAACTGGAGCGGTAAATCGGTAAGTTCAGATGCCGTTTATGCAGGTAACAGCGCAGGCGGCAACAATGCTATTCAACTGCGTTCAAATAATAACAACTCAGGCATTGTAACCACCACTTCCGGCGGAATGGTAACGAAAGTGACCGTTAGTTGGAATAGCAACACCGCAAGTGGACGTACATTGAATGTATATGGCAAGAATAGTGCTTATTCTAGCGCAACAGACTTGTATGGCGATGCTTCCGACGAATTGCTCGGCACGATTGTTTGCGGTACAAGCACAGAATTGGTGATTGATGGCGACTACAGCTATGTGGGCGTTTGTTCGAACAGCGGCGCTATGTATCTGGATGCCATTACGTTCACATGGTCGGCAGGCGGAACGGGCAGCACGACTTATTACACCACTTCGCCGAGTTGCGAACCGTGCACAAGTGCTGTGACCGTAAACAAAGGCACGACAAGCCACGGCTCGTTCAGTTTGGATTATTTCGGCGAGTTGAGTACTTGCGGTGGCGCAGTAACCGTGACCGTCACAGCTACTCCGGCTGAGGGTTACCAATTCAAAGAGATCACGCAGACAGGCGTAGCAGGCGCAGTTATTGACCAGACAGCCAAGACCGTGACTTACGCCAAGAAGAGCGAAGGCGTCAGCACGATTAACGTAGTCTTCGAGGTGAAAGAGAAATACACCGTGCGCTTCATCAACAACGGCGAGACCCTCAGCACGCAGGAGTTATACGAAGGCGAGAGCGCTGAGAAGCCCGAATCGATGACCGCTCCGTGCGACAAATACAGCTTTGCAGGCTGGTGGACAGCAGAATTGGCAGAGGACAATCGGGAAGCCAAGAGCTGGGTGAACGATTTCACGGTAAGTCAAGATCAGGACTACTACGCCGTTTATAGCTACAGCCAGGAAGTAGAAGGCGGAGGCGAGAGCGAAGTGGCATCTGTGACCTTCAAGACAGCCGATCAGGACAAAAACAGCGAATCGAGCAACATAAGAACAGACATTGTTGCAAGCGAAAATGGTATTGCTTCGTACGAAGGCACGAAAGTATATGCCGGTGTAGCCGGAGCCAAATTAGGCAGCAGTAAAGCTACCGGCAGTCTCACCCTGACATTAGCCTCTACCGCGAAAGTAACCGCTGTGAAGATCAACGCTTCTCAATACGGCTCCGACACCGGCAAGCTGGAGGTTACAGCCGGCGAGACATCGCTGGGAAGCCAGGCACCGGATAGCGACATTACTTTTGAGGCCGAGAACGCCGTAGAGACCAACACGATCACTATTGAGACCACCACCAAGCGCGCCTATATTGCATCGATCAGCGTGTTGGCAGAGGGTAACGGCAAGAGCATTGTGACCTTCTACACCACGACAACCGATTGTCAAGGAACGGGCACCTCCACAGAAAAAGTAGGCTCGGAGCCTGCGGCGAAGAAAGCCATCCGCAACGGACAAATAGTGATTGTTCGCGGCGAAGCAGTATATACACTCACGGGAACGAGGGTTAATTGATAATTGACAATTGAGAATTGATAATTATGAAGAATATCGCATTTATCATCAACCCTATCTCCGGCGGGAAGGAGACACAAGCAACCAAGCGCAAGTTGCCCAAGTTGATCATGCAGACACTGGACAGCAAACAATGGTTGCCCAATATCGCCTTCACCGAATATGCAGGCCACGCTACCGAAATGGCGCGTCAATATGCCCATATGGGCTTTGACGCCGTGGTAGCGGTAGGCGGCGACGGGACAGTGAACGAGGTGGCACGAGGGCTGAGAGACACACCGACCGCTTTGGGAATTATTCCGATGGGAAGCGGCAACGGTTTTGCGCGACACCTGAATATCCCAGTAAGACCGCAGAAAGCAATCGAGATGCTCAATCACTCGGAACCCATCAGTGTGGACTACGGTTTGGCGAACGGACATCTGTTCGTCAGCACGTGTGGCACAGGATTTGATGCGGTGATAGCAGACCATTTCGCAGGAAGCAGCAAACGCGGGTTTATCACTTATCTGGAGAATATCCTCAAAGACGTGATCAACTACACTCCGCAGAACTACCGCATCGTAGGCGACGGTTTGGACGTGACGCACAAAGCGTTTCTGATCACGTTTGCAAACGCGAACCAGTGGGGATACGAAGCGCGCATAGCACCCAAAGCGAGTGTACAGGACGGACAAATGGATATCATGCTGATGTCGAGCCACGCCATCTTAGGCAGCGCAAGTCTGGCACTCAGGCTGTTCGCGGGCAGCATCGACAGCAGCCATTTCATGGACACGCTTCGTGCACGGGAAGTGACGCTGGAACGCGAGAGCGTGGCACCTTTCCACATTGACGGAGACCCCGTGGAGATGGAGAAAGATATTCATATTCGCATGGTGGAAGACGGGCTGAGGGTGCTTGTGGAGAAAAGGTTTTGATATTTGATAATTATGGAATTAGTAGTGATGCGTTAATTTTAGACAAAAACAGATAAAACCCTTTGAGTGCTTTAGGAGCGTTGCTCCTTGTACAAATTGCCACTAAAACCTGCTTGTAAGCAAGCTTCCAGACAGTTTTTACTACCAATTTGTACAACTCTAACGAGTAAAAGCACTCAAAGAAATAAACATAAAAAACATTTCAAATCAAATCGAAAAATACAAACATCTTCATAAATAACTATATATCAATAAGATATAGACATATGCGACACGATTAACGCAACACCAATATTATGGAATTGAAAATTATTAATAAGAGTACGAATCCGCTACCGCGGTATGAGAGCGAGCAAGCAGCAGGAATGGATATCCGCTGCAACCTGAGCGAGCCGGTTACGCTGCAAGCTATGGAGCGCAGACTTATCCCAACGGGATTGTTTATCGAACTGCCAGCCGGCTACGAAGCGCAAATACGTCCGCGGAGCGGTCTGGCATTGAAACGCGGCCTGACCGTACTGAACACACCGGGCACTATTGATGCGGACTACCGCGGCGAAGTGGGTGTTATACTCATCAACCTCAGCGGGGAGCCGCAGACGATAGAACCGGGTGAGCGCATCTGCCAAATGGTCATCGCCAGACACGAGACACCCGAAGTGGTGGAAGTGAGCGAACTGAGCGAAACAGAACGCGGAGCCGGCGGTTTCGGACACTCAGGCAGGAAATAACCCCCACCCGACCTCCCCCACAAGGGGTGAAGAGAGGAGAAAAGAATGAAGAAATATATTGGTATTATATTAATAGCATTAGCCACTCTCCCTTTGTGGGGAGCACCGAAGCAGAGCGAGAAAAGCACGCTGAGCGTAGAGCGACAGCAGCAGTTTACCTATTATTGGTACGCTGCCAAGCAAGCCATCCGCGAGGAGCGCTATCCCGAGGCGATGGTGTTGCTGAGATTCTGCGAACAACTCAACCCTCAGGACGGCGAGACCCAGGGATTGTTAGGAGTTATGTACGATGCGTTAGGCGACAGCAAACGGGCTTTTGATGCTTTTGAGCGAGCATTCAGAAACGATCCGTACGACCAGTGGTATCGCTATTTTGCCGTACTCATGGCTCAGAAAACGGCCGAAGGAAGAGCGGAAGCCCTGCGTGTGTTGGAGAAAGCCCACCAAGTGAACCCCAAGAACGAGGAACTGTTAGAACAACTGAGGCGGCTGTATGTAGCAAATGCACAATGCAAGAAAGCCCTGGCTATACAGGACGAGATAGATGCTATCCGCGGTTACGACGTCTATAGTGCTTATAACCGGACCAGCACTTATGCCGTATGGGGCAAACCGAAGAAAGCGATTGCGGAAGTAGATAAATGGCTGGAAAACGAGCCGACGAATGTGCAGTTTCTGCTCTACCGTATTGAGCTCATGGAAAGGACAGGCACACGCGCCAAGGAGTTGTACGAGATGTACGAGCGTGTGCTGAGAATCGACCCGGGCAATCTGATGGTAATGAATAACTACGCCTACCTGCTTGCCACGCACAAGGGAGACTTGCGCAAGGCAGAGCAGTTGAGCCAGATAACCATCCGCGAGGAGCCGGAGAACCCTGTTTATCTGGACACCTACGGGTGGATCATGCACCTGCAAGGTCAAGACCAACTGGCGTTGTTCTATCTGGAGAAAGCCCTGAGGAACACCACCGAAGCAGCCCGAGCGGAGATAGAAGCACACCTGAAGAAGGTGAAAAATGAAAGATGAAAACGGAAAGGGGAAAGGTGAAAGTGAAAGGATTTAAGTTTATAGGATTATTGTTAGCAGCCGTGCTGATAGCGGGTTGCGGCGTGAAGAAAAAAGCAACACAAACGGTCGTTGAGGAAAAGGTTGTTCCCACGTGGCACACCTGTCTGATACAAGGTGCACGTATTGTTGTGCAGACCCCGGACAACCGAATCGCAGCTAATGCGACGCTGCAGGTGGTACGCGATTCATTGCTGGTGATCAGTGTGATGCCGCTCTTCGGCATTGAGATGATGCGTCTGGAGGCTACGCCGGAGGAAGTAACCGGTTTTGACAAGATACAGGGTCAATACGCTTCCGCGAGTTACGATGCACTCAACCGCAAGTTGAGTCCTTCGCTCAGCTGGGAGACCCTGCAACAAATTTGCTCCGCCGAACTGCCGACAGGCAGCGAAAAAGCCCGGCTGACATACGCGTACGGCGATGACCTATACGAGTTGACCATCACTTATCCGGAACGCCAGACAGATGTGCCGCTTCGTATCGCGCAACTGCCGAAATCCCGGTACACAAAGATTGATATCAGCAAATGGCTGTAGGAAACTGAAAGTGGAAAACTGAAAGATGAACAGATTGAAAGTTATAGGATTATTGTTAGCGGTTATGCTTTGCGTTCCCGTTCTGGCTGCTGATGATATCAAGGACCTGCAGAAACAACAGAAAAAACTGCAGGAAGAGATAGAGCAGACCAACAAAATGCTCAAGCAGACCAAACGTGACGAGAGTGCAACGATGAACAAACTGCAGCTTATCGGTCAGAATATCAAGAGCCAGCGCAAACTCATCAACACACTTGACCGCGAGATCACGGCCTTGAACCGGGAGATGCGTCGGTTGAACGGTCGCCGTGATTCACTCCAACACGTATTGGAGCGATACAAGAACGACTACGCGGAGATGGCCAGACAGACGCATTATGCACGAATGCAGCAATCTCCGTTGCTGTTCCTGCTCAGCAGCGACAGTTTTCAGCAGTTGGCACGCCGAGCACGCTATCTGCAGGAGTTTGCCCATTTCCGTCAGCAGCAAGTGGCACGCATCGAGAACACACAAGCGGATATAGACCTGCAGAACGAGTTGCTACAAGCCAACAAGAGTGACAAACAGGCGGCGCTCAGTTCGCGCAAACGCGAGCAGGACAACCTGCAACGTGACGAACGCAAGCAGAAAACGATGCTCAATCAGCTGAAGAGCAAGGAGAAAGACCTGAACAAGCAGATTCAGCAGAAGCAAAAGAAAGTGAACGAGCTGAACAAGAAAATCGACGATATGGTTCGCAAACAGGCAGCCACCAAGACGACGCTGACCAAAGAGCAGCAGTTGGTAGCCGGCGGATTCGAGGCCAACAAAGGGCGATTGCCGTGGCCTATAGAGAAAGGAATGATAAGCGGGCATTTCGGCAAGCAGCAACATCCTGTCTATCAGCACGTGACAATAGACAACAAGGGTGTGTATCTGCAAACGACAGCAGGCAGCAAAGCACGCGCCGTTTACAAAGGCGAAGTGACCAGTTGTTTCCTGGTGGCAGGCACGTACGCTGTGATTATCCAACACGGTAACTACCGGACCGTTTATTCCAACCTGAGCAAACTCAGCGTCAAGCAAGGCGACAAAGTGGAGACCAAACAGACGATCGGCACAATCTATACCGATGCCGAAGACGACCAGAAAACAGAACTTTATTTCCAAATATACAAAGACAGAGATATTCTCAACCCTGAATTATGGATAGCAAAATGAGAATCAAGACCGCGGCAGAGCCGCTTAAAGAGCAAAGAGTAAAGACTCAATGGATCCGGCTAATCATATTAGTCCTGATTCCTTGTTACTTATTCCTTATTCCATCCTGCAAACAGAACAAATGGGTGGACTGGAAAGTGCAAAACGAGATCTGGCTGGAGCAGAACAAGAAGAAAGAAGGCGTCAAGGAGAAAGAAGGTCTGCAATACAAGATTATTGCCGACCCGACACCCAACGACGCTCGCCCCAACCCGACGAGTACGATTGTTTGCGACTACACCGTCAAACTGATTAACGGTTACCAAGTGGACGCAGGCAGCGATGTGTCACTCAACCTTGCCAATTGTATCCCGGGTTTCACCAAAGGTTGCCACCTGATACACAACAACGGCGATATTGAGTTGTATATCCCTTGCAACTGGGGTTACGACGCACAGAAGTATGCAGCCAAAGACGAATACAACGCCGAGGGCTACGGAACGGAAGGCACCTCCGGATATATTCCGCCCTACTCCACCTTGATATATACGGTACACATCAGCAGCGTTATTGGAGACTAAATTCAAAACTGAAAACTGAAAGTTGAAAATTGAAAGGATTTAAGTTTATAGGATTATTACTGGGGGCGATGCTGATGGCGGGCTGCGAGAATAGTACGTTCCAAAACAGCGTGCCGGCTTACCCCGTACACGTGGTGATTGACACCCGTATGGGCGATTTTGTGCATTTCCAGCGTGAGATAATAGGCGACTACGTGATTGTTACGCCTCAGGGGTATTTCCACAAAGACAAACTCGTTCAGCCGTTGCTGGCAACCGACCGTTGCGGTTACGGAGGGGTAATTGTGTATGTCAACATGCTGAAAGACTACTGCGCTTTTGATCTGGCTTGTCCCCACTGCGCTCAGAAAAGTCTGTGCAGACCTTGTCTCATCGACGGCTTATACGGCGTTTGTCCCGAGTGCGGCGAAGAATACGACATCAGTTCAGGAACAGCAGCTCCCCAACGCGGGATAGCCCACGAGACACTGCGTCCTCTAAGCGTCAACGGCAAAGAAACGGGCAAACTGGTTATTTCCCAAAAGAGATGATTACACTACAAGACGTTATATCTATCGGTATTATCCGCCGTACACATTACAAGGATCTGCCGCCATTTGTGTTCGTTTTGCGCGACGGACTGTTGGTTCCGTTTCGTTCGGAGAATATCTCCGACCTTATTGGCGAAGAGGGTTTTGTTTTGCGCAGCGATGTGAATGACGAAGAGGAGGGTCTGCTCACATGGCAGGACCTGGTGGGATACACGGTTGTGGATGAGGGTCAAGAGATAGGTATCATCGAGACCGTGGACGAGTCCACTATCAATACCCTTGCCACGCTAACAAACGGGCGGATGTTGCCGCTTCATGAAGATTTTATCACGAAAATAGACGAAGACGCGCAGATACTGCGTGTGCGACTTCCTTTTGCACTATGAGCAAGAAACTGACGACACAAGAGATGGGACGATTGTCCGTAGAGGCATATCGCGAAGCCGACAAACTACCGCTGACGGTCGTGTTGGACAATGTGCGTAGCCAACATAACATCGGGGCTGTCTTCCGCACAGCCGACGCAATGCGTATCGAGCGCGTCGTGCTATGCGGTATCTGCTGCTGCCCACCTAATCAGGAGATTCACAAAACCGCCTTAGGCGCCGAGGAGAGCGTCGGGTGGAGTTATTACAAGGACACCATCGAGGCGGTCAATGCCCTTCAAGAGCAGGGATATCAGGTCTATGCCGTGGAGCAAGCGCACGACTCCGTGACCCTCGAGGATGCAGCCCGGAAAGTACAAAGGGACAAAGGACTAAGGACAAAGATCGCTGTGGTATTCGGACATGAGGTTTTCGGCGTGCAGCAGGAAGTCGTGGATAGGTGCGACGGATGTATTGAGATTCCACAGTACGGAACCAAGCACTCGATGAACGTCTCCGTGACTGCCGGCATCGTTATGTACCGGATGTCTGAGGCGCTTCGCGCCGTTAAATAGTTAAAATGGTTTCAATCTTATTGAAACGTTAAAGAGTTATGCTTTCATTATTATCTCCGGCGAAAAACAAAGAGGTAGCCAAAGCGGCAATACAGGCCGGAGCTGATGCTATTTATATCGGTCCGCCGGCTTTTGGTGCGCGTCAGGCAGCGGGCAACAGCCTGGAGGATTTGGCAGAGGTGGTTCGTTATGCCCACACGTATGGTGTGCAGGTGCTTGTGACGCTCAACACCTTGCTGCACGAGGACGAGTATCCCGAAGCAGTTGCGCTCGCGCACGCGTTATACAAGATAGGAGTAGATGCATTGATCATCCAGGATCTGCACTTGTTGGACTTTGATTTGCCGCCTATCCGTCTGCACGCTTCGACCCAATGCGACAACCGCACACCCGAACAGGTGGCTTATCTGAGGGACTTGGGATTCAAGCGCGTGGTGTTGGCGCGCGAATTGGGAATAGACGAGATACGGGCTATTCACAAGGCGGTTCCGGATATCGAGTTGGAGGCTTTTGTTCACGGCGCTTTGTGTGTGAGCTATTCGGGACGTTGCTATATCAGCGAGGTGTTGTCGGGGCGAAGTGCGAACAGAGGTGCTTGTGCGCAGTATTGCCGGATGGCGTACGACCTCTTGGACGAGTCCATGAATGAAGTTTTGGACGACCACGGCGAGCCTATCCACCAGCGCTACCTGCTGTCGCTGCAAGATCTGGACCGTAGCCAATATCTAAAAGAACTGATAGACGCCGGCGTGACAACCTTTAAGATCGAAGGTCGATTAAAAGATGCTGATTATGTGACGAATATAACCGCTTACTATCGGGAGAAACTTTCCGGTTTCTGTCACCGGGAATCCGTTATTACCCGCTCGTTTGTTCCGGATCCGGAGAAGACTTTCCACCGCGGAGGAATCGATTATTTCCTCCACGGCCGCACGCCGCACATGGCTAACTGGGAGACTCCGAAATCGACCGGAGAACATGTAGGCGAAGTGGTTGAGGCACAAGGCAATACACTACGTGTGCGACTGAAACAAGGCGTCGTGCTGCACAACGGCGACGGACTGACACTCGGCAGCGAGGGTTTCTCCGTCAACGGAGTGGAGGGAAGCCGAATCAAGATCAACAAAGTCTTGACGTTTTCCCGATATAATAATATGCCGTTATACCGAAATCTTGACACAGAGTTTGTGAAGAATCTGCACTCCGAGCGGCGTATTCCCGTAGATATCCTGTTCCGCGAGACGGAGGAGGGTTTTGAACTAAGTTATACACCTGTTGATCCGAAGCTCGCTCCCGTTGTGGGAAACGTGGGAGAAGGTTTTGCCAAAGAGCCGGCTCGCGATGCCGAGAAAGCCCGGCAGACGATTCGCACCCAACTGAGCAAATTAGGCGACACACCATACGTGGCGCGCACTATCCGCATAGAGACCAATAACTATTTTATACCTATTAGTGTACTGAACGAATGGAGACGAGCAACAGTAGAAAGTCAAAAGACAAAAGATCGTCCTGCGGACTCAAAGCCGCTTGTGTCTCTCAGCGAAGCGGTCTGTCAGTCCGAAGGACGGTCTGTCAGTAAAACGGTCTCTCAGCAAAGCGGTCTGTCAGCAAAGCGACCTCTCATGGAGTGCAAATATTGCATTCTCCATGAAGCAGGACACTGCCGCAAGGTGAATCCTTATCCCAAAGACAAGGAGCCACGGTATCTGCGTCTCCGTACCGGCAAAGTGCTGGCACTTCATTTCGATTGCAAAAAATGCGAAATGATAATTAACGAATAATGAATAGTTAATAATGAATATGCTCATCGCTACTATATTTTCCCTAGTACTTCATGTACAAGCAGGTGAGAGTCTGAATGCGGCATTGGAGACCGCGCGTGCCGTCTATGCACAACGTGGCGAACACACCACTATCCTCATCGAACCGGGTACGTACCGCGAGGAACTGACCATTGACGTGCCGGGGCTGCGTCTCAAAAATGCCAGCAGAAAGCCTTCTATTGCGTTGAAGAACAACGGTGTAGAGTGCGACGAGAACGCTGTGCGGATCACTTGGTATTACGGACACGGTTACCAGTACAGGAGTATGGGAAACCGTGTCAATTACGGCGGCAGCCGTGAGCGAAGATGGAACGCGTCGGTATTGGTTACGGCGCCGGATTTCTATGCAGAGAATATCATCTTTGAGAACTCTTTCAACCTCTACGTCTGCGACCTCGAAGCAGCTGACAGTCTGGTGGATATCAGTCAATCGGATATGCCGTGGACCGAGAAAGAGCGCCCCAAGAAAATGATGCCCGTGCGTCCGAAAGAGCTTGGTTCGACAGAGGTGCAACTCAAACGTTTCCGCGAGCGGGCAGCGGCTATCTCTTTTACCGAGACGGCTACAAACGCACGGCTCAAGAACTGTCGTGCTACGGGCCGACAGGACGTGCTCTATGGCGACGAAGGAGCGTCTATCTATTGGCAGGGAGGAATTTTGCAAGGCGGAGTGGATTTCATCTTCGGAGCTATGAGGATGGCAGTTGATCGCGCTACGATAGTGGCGAATATCAACAACGAGAAAGGAGATAAATGCTATATTGCGGCGGGCAGAGCCAATCCCAGCCCCGACCTCACTACAAAAGAGGGAAACAGGGGATTGCTCTTCTATAAATGCCACATCCGTCTGGCGAACGAAGACGAGTTGGCTAATCCGGCCTGCAAAGAACAAGCAACCGTCAGCAATCAGTCGTTAATGGTCTATCTCGCCCGTCCGTGGCGTTGGTGGGGAGAGACCGTTTGGGCTTATACCACCTGGGAGGAAGGCATTCTCCAACCCGAAGGATGGAGCACAGGTTTGGTCAAAAACAAAGAGGGTTTCAACCCGGCGAACCCGTGTCCGAACAGCTATGAGTTCCGCTCGCAAGACCACTCTGCCGGACGTCCTGAATGGGTGAAGGTGCTCAGCAAACCCGTTCTGCCGGATGGCACCAAAATCCACCCCAAACACTGGCGATGACAGAACCATAAGGACTCCCCAACAAAACAGCCCATAACGAAATAGGCACTCCGGCCTAATATACCACCGCTGACCTCCGACAGCGTAAAAAAAGCGGTGACATTTCTGGACTTTAAAGTCCTTAAAGACCTTGAGGATCTTAAGGACCGTAAGCCTCCTTCCCCAATCTTCCCCCTCCGATTGTGGCAAAATTTTATAAAAATGACACTTTTATTTGCGAGTGTCATTTTTTTTGTGTAACTTTGCAGCGCAAAATCATTAATACAGGTAAGTTATGTGTGTATTGGAACAAACAGCAACTACGACAACTGTGCGTCTTAGTAATCGCAGATGGGCTCGATTGCAGGAGTTAGACAAAGCATACCGCTTAGCTCTGACAATCAAACGGAGTATGAAGCAAGTGGAATCTGCTCCCAGCATGAGTGTAGATGAAGCGATAGAAACTCTTCGCGCACTATGAGAGTAAGAGTGTCTGATGATTTTAAAGCAGCCTACAAACGCTTGAAAAAACGCCATCGTTCGTTAGAGGCAGATTTTGAGCGTTTATTGTTGTCGTTACTGAATAATCCTAACCAAGGTGTGGAACTCACTGATGGCGCACGCAAGATTCGGATGGCTATCACGTCCAAAAGACGTGGCAGAAGCGGTGGCGCTCGAGTAATCATCCGTGCCAAAATTGTAGAAGATGAATTGCAGTTGCTTTACATTTACGACAAAGCGGATTATGAAAACATATCGGAGGTATTCCTAAAGGATATTCTTCAAAGAATGAAATAACCTCTCGTCACTCCCGGACGTTAAACCCGGAGCGCTGGCACCGACAGCGTAAAAAAGCGGTAACATAAAAGAAGAAAAAATTGCAAAATACAAAAAAAAATGGCACTTTTATTTGCAAGTGTCATTTTTTTTGTGTATCTTTGCACCCGTAATGTTCTCGCTGGGGACTGTGGGCGGGTGTTGATGCCTGCCGCTCATCCTCCTCAACAGAGCATCACATTTACATAAAAGGCGTTTATTGACGCTTGTTTTGGTATCACGAAATCTAGCAAATTTTACTGCCCAAAACAAGATGCAATGAACGTTCTCGTGGATATGTATTATCCGTTCGCGCCCTTCACAGGGCGGGAGGGTTGTATATATCGGGCGTGGACGTTATTGTTTATTCTTGCAGAAGGGTTTTGCTAGAACCTCGTGATAGAGAATGAGCGTGAATAATGTTCGCGCTTTCTTTGTATTCGTACGCAATTAACCTCAATATCAACCATTTAAAAGTTGCGCCCGACACGAATTAAGGGTAGAAGATTATGGAAGAAAGAAAAGTAATTTACACTTTGGAACCTCACTATGATGCAGGTTGGTCTGATAACACAGAAGACGAGTGGAAAGAACAAAAAGCAGAACATGAAGGTATTCTTCTAGGATGGTCAAAAGAGACCCGAATCGGAGAAAATGGTCAACCAGAAATAGTGCCTGTGGGTTTAGTTGAAGATCCAGAAACGCATAAAGTATTAACAATTCCTAGTAATCGAATAACAATTAAATAATTTCAATAATGAAAACAAAAATTTTTACTCTATTGTTTGCCATAGTAGTAAGCATAGGAAATGTATCTGCTGAGATTATCAAACGTGTTCAAATCGGTGATTTGTATTACAACTTAAATACATCAACCAAAACAGCAGAAGTTACATATCAAAGTCGTTCTGACGGAGGGGACTATAATAGGAGTTGGAACATAGAAACAGCTATTATTCCCTCCTCAGTGACCTATAATGCCCAAACGTACACCGTCACCCGCATTGGAGATGATGCTTTCTCCCATTGCAGCAATTTGACCTCTGTAGAAATTCCCAATAGTGTCACCAGCATTGGAAACTGTGCTTTCCAATATTGCAGAGGTTTGACCTCTGTGACGATTCCCAATAGCGTCACCAGCATTGAATATTGTGCTTTCCAAGGTTGCAGCGGTTTGACCTCTGTGACGATCCCAAATAGCGTCACCAGCATTGGAAACAGTGCTTTCGAGGGTTGCAGCAGTTTGACCTCTCTGACGATTCCGAATAGCGTCACCAGCATTGAACATAATACTTTCTATTATTGCAGCGGTTTGACCTCTGTGACGATTCCGAATAGCGTCACCAGCATTGGAGATGAGGCTTTCGAAGGTTGCAGCGGTTTGACCTCTGTGACGATTGGCAATAGCGTCACCAGCATTGAAGATCAGGCTTTCTCTGGTTGCAGCGGTTTGACCTCTGTGACGATTCCCAATAGCGTCACCAGCATTGGATGGTGGGCTTTCTCTGATTGCACCGGTTTGGCCTCTGTGACGATTGGTAATAGCGTCACCAGCATTGGAAATCGTGCTTTCGCTAATTGCAGCGGGTTGACCTCTGTGCATATATCCGATCTTACTGCTTGGTGTGCAATCAATTTTGAAAATAATTCTACCAATCCACTATGCTACGCACATAATCTGTATCTCAATGAGACGTTGGTAACCGATTTAATAATTCCAAATGATGTCACCAGCATTGGAAATTATGCTTTCCAAGATTGCAGCGGTTTGACCTCTGTGACGATTCCCAATAGCGTCACCAGCATTAGAAACTATGCTTTCCAAAACTGCAGCAGTTTGACCTCTGTGACTATTCCCAATAGCGTTACCAGCATTGAAGTTTATGCTTTCGCTGGTTGCAGCGGTTTGACCTCATTGTCTGTAGAAGCATGGAACAAGGTATATGATAGTCGTAACAATTGCAATGCCATTATCAAGACTTTCACTAATACTCTAATTCTCGGTTGTCAAAAAACTACGATTCCCAACAGCGTCACCAGCATTGGATACGGTGCTTTCCAAGATTGCAGGGGTTTGACCTCTGTGACGATCCCAAATAGCGTTACATGGATTGAAGGTGAGGCATTCCGTGAATGCACCGGTTTGACCTCTGTGACGATCCCAAATAGCGTTACATGGATTGGATGTGAGGTATTCCGTGAATGCACCGGTTTGACCTCTGTGACGATTGGCAATAGCGTCACCAGCATTGGAGATTGGGCTTTCTATGGTTGCAGCGGTTTGACCTCTGTGACGAACTATGCCACTACGCCGCAGGCGATTGATAGCGATGTGTTTTATAATGTTGATAAATCCACCTGTGTGCTCAATGTGCTGAAGGAGTCGGTAAGCCTGTATCAGGCTGCCGAGGGTTGGAAAGAGTTTACGAATATCGTGGGCGTAGATGCTCCGCAAGGCGTGGAGAAGGTACTAAGTGACAAAGTAAAATGTTCCAAACTGATCAAGAACGGCAATGTCTATATCCTCACGGACGACAAGACCTATACCATCACAGGGCAAAAAGTGAAGTGACCAAGAACCAAGTACGAAGGAATCAAGCGAGCGCTCGTTGAGTGCCCGCTTGATTTTGAATTACGCAAATATTTATCCGTATTTTGGGTGCAAATTTGCACTAAATTGCAGTTAAGTCTCCTCCTCATCTTCCGCGGATAAAAGGCATAAACCAAGTGACTAAGGAATCAAGTACCAAGTGATAAAGTACCAAGAACAAAGAAATCAGGCGGGTGCTCGTTGAGTACCCGCTTGCTGGTCGTAGGTAGAGGGTTAATAGAAGTTTTGAAAATAGGTAAAAAGTCAACCTATATGTTGAAGATACATTTATATGTGAATCTGTGAAGGCGTGAAGCGAGGCGGTTTGGGAGCGGGATAGTATCCCGCATAATTACCAAGAAAGAAAATAACTAATCTAAATAATCGGACATTTTCGGGAAAGGCTTAAGAGTGGCGCAAGAGTAGCACGAGATATGCTGATTTACCCGAGGATGAGAAAGTGGCTTGACAGACTCAAAATCTTAATATCGGGACATTCGCGTATCCTTCTTGCGTAACCAATTTATAGGCGTGTCAAAAATAATTGGCGCGCTCTTATTTTTTATAGACCTACAAAATGTAGAAAAATTGACACATTTAGGGGAAAAAGTGGCTTTCGGAAATCTTTTTTGTACATATACTTGTATATGTCAGGATTTTTTTGTAACTTTGCAGCCGATTTTGCCTTGTGTGCGCGACGCACGCACGCGAGAAAAATTGAAAACTGAAAACTGAAAGATGAAAATAGCAATTATCGGATACGGAAAAATGGGTCACATGATTGAGGAAGTGGCCCTGAGCAGAGGACACGAGATCACTTGCGTGATAGACCGCTGTGCTGTAGGATCGTCGCAAAGCGACTGTAAGACCGCTAACGCTGTAGGACCGGCTTCGCCTGTAAGATATTATTCTCCGGAGGAAGGTTTTGAGAGTGAGGCTTTCCGGAGCGCGGATGTGGCGATTGAGTTCACGACGCCTCAAACGGCGGAGGAGAATGTGCGCAAAGCTTGGGCACAAGGCGTGCCGGTGGTCTGCGGAACAACCGGAATAAACAAGCCTAACCCCGACCCTTCCCTAAAAGGAAGGGAGGAAAGCAACAAATGGATTGTGCGCGATGAGAAGGGAAAGGTCATGCTTGTTTGGAGCAGCAACTACTCGGTGGGCGTGAATGTGTTCTTTGATCTCAACCGCTTTTTAGCGCAGGAACTGAAGGCAAAGGCCGGCGACCATTATTCGCCTTCGATCACGGAGATACACCATATACACAAGCTCGACAAACCCAGTGGGACCGCCAAAACGTTAGCGGAGCAGATTCAAAACCTCTCCCCGACCCTCCCCGCAAGGGAGGGAGAAGTGATTCCGATTGAAAGTATCCGCGAGGGCGAAGTGCCGGGCACACACACGGTGACGTGGGACAGCGAGGAAGATACGATTATTATTACACATGTGGCTAAGGGACGCAGAGGATTTGCATTAGGAGCAGTATTAGCGGCAGAGAGTTTGACCCGTTAATAGATAGGTAATACCAACGACAAACATTAAGAATGACTAAGAATATACAAGAACCACTAACGTTTGATTTTCGAACGGTATGTTCGAAAAAACTGCTGCAAATATGCAACAGAAATGAAAAAAGAGGAGAGCTAATAATAAAAAAATGACATGACAGTTTTGACAGTTTTGACAGTTTCTATCTTTTTGATAGTTATACAAAGGCTGAAGATATCAAAATGTCAGTAAGCAAATTAAAAAATAAGGATTTATTGACTTTTTGCAAGAAAGTGTCAAAACTGTCAAAAATGACAATGCAAATTTTTATATAAAGACACATGAAAAGTTTTCAAGATAGAATCAAAGAGACGAGTCGCGGCGAATGGATCCGCGCAGGTATCTGGAGCGCATTGTATGTGGCGTTCGTGATATGGGTTGCCTGGGGCGACTGGAAGAGTTTAGGGTGGTTAGTACTGCTGCCACTCGTAGTGGATATGTTCACCACCAAGTATATCAACTACGGGTGGTGGAAGAAGTATAAGGAGACAAATGCGTTCCTTTATACCTTGTTTAGTTGGTTAGACGCGATTGTTTTTGCGCTGGTAGCCGTGTATTTCATCAACCTGTATATCTTCCAGAACTACCAGATCCCGAGTTCGAGTCTGGAGAAGACGCTTCGCGTGGGCGATTTCCTGTACGTGAGCAAGATGGCTTACGGTGCACGCGTGCCGCAGACACCGCTCTCCATGCCGCTCGTACAACACACCTTCCCGGAATGGCTGGGCGGCGGCAAGAGTTATCTGGACAAACCGCATTGGGACTACAAGCGTCTCAAAGGATGGACCAGCCCGAAGAAAGAGGATATCGTAGTGTTCAATTTCCCTGCCGGCGACACAGTGGTCATCGGTCATGAGAACCCCGACTATTACTCGCTCAGGCACATTGCCGAGACACAAGGTTACGGGGTGCTGCGGTATTACGGCATCAACCCACGTGACTTGCAGAACCTGACCGTCCGTCCTGTCGATAGGCGTGAGAACTACGTAAAACGCTGCGTGGGCACACCGGGAGACAGCCTGCGTATCATCGACAATGTCGTTTATACAAAGTCGAAAGTCGAAAGTCAAAAGTCGAAAGCCGACTGGCAGCGTGAGCCGGAGAGAGAGGGGCTGCAACTCAACTATTTTGTACTGACAGACGGACATATCTTCAGCGCCAAGTACTTGGAGAAACTCGGCATCAGCATAGCCGACCGCAAGCAGGTGAGAAGCGACATGTGGCATTTCCCGCTGACGGAAGAGATGCGTGCAGAGCTTTCGAAGAACTCGCACGTACGCGCCATCGAAGTGGAAGAGGACGCTTTGGGCGGAAGCGTTTATCCCTTGGGGCACAACAACTGGACACGTGACAACTACGGACCGATCTACATCCCGAAGAAAGGCGATAAGCTGATGATCACGGAGGAGAACTTCTGGATTTATAAACGTATAGCGGACGCGTATGAGTTCAAACCGATGCGAATAGGCGAGGAATATGAGTTCGCGATGGATTACTACTGGATGCAGGGCGACAACCGCCATAACTCCGCCGACAGTCGATACTGGGGCTTCGTGCCGGAGGACCACATCGTCGGACGGCCGGTATTCATCTGGCTCAGCGTGGACAAAGACACCCACTCCATCCGCTGGAACAGAATAGGAAACGGTGCGAAAAGATAAAGATACAGAGTAAGAATTGGTATTACCTGTCGCATATATGGCACCAAAGGAGTGGTACAAGGCGTACCTGACCGCTCCGGAGAAGATGGAGATAGAAGGACTGGAATCGTTTGAGAAACAGACCTGCCGCAACCGTGCACTCATTCACGACACTAATGGCGAATTGGTGAGACTGACGATACCGGTAAAGAAAGTGGAGCACAAGCAGTTGACACGGGATATCGAGATCAGCTATCAGACCCGCTGGCAACACCAACACTGGATCTCGCTGGTATCGGCCTATAAGAACACACCGTATTTCGACTACTACGAGGAGTTCTTCAAACCGTTCTACGAGAAAGAATACCGCTTTCTCTGGGACTTGAACAGCGAGCTGCACGAGACGATTATGGCTTTGCTGCGGAACACCCGCCCTTCGCTCAAAGGAGGAGAATACGCCTACCGCTGCACGACGGACTGGAGAGGAGAAGAGTTGAATCGTTTCTTCGGAGACGGACACAGTATATTAGACGAATTGTTTGAATATGGGCCGGAAACAACCGACCATTTGCAATGAAAGATATCAATTGGAGTAATTTAGGATTTCATTATACCGAGCCGGACTACATCGTCCGGGCGGCATATCACAACGGCGCATGGGAAGAACCCTACGCCACGGCGGACAAATACCTGCATTTGCACGTGTCCGCCACCTGTCTGCAATACGGACAAGAGGCTTTCGAGGGCTTGAAAGCCTTCCGTGGTGTGGACGGCAAGATACGTATTTTCCGTTGGAGGGAGAACGCCAAACGAATGGCACGAAGTGCGGAAGGCTTGTATATGCAACCCGTTCCGGAAGAGTTATTCGGAAAGGCCATCCGGCTGGCACTGGAGAAAAACATGGATTTTCTGCCGCCTTACGGCACAGACGCAACGCTGTATTTCCGACCGCTGCTGATCGGCACAACGCCGCGTTTGGGTGTCGGTCCGGGAAGGGATTTTGAGTTTATAGTGATCCCATCGCCTATCGGTCCGTACTACCCGGGGAAGTTTCATTGCACGACGTTTGTGGTGAACAGGCATGTGGATCGTGCGGCGCCTTACGGAACGGGTCAGTTCAAAGTGGGCGGTAACTACGCATCGTCGTTCCGTGCGACCGAACCGGCACATGCGCAAGGCATGGACTGTCTGTTCCTCGATGCCAAATATCATCGATATATTGACGAGTGTAGCGCAGCGAATTTTATTGGGATAAAGTCGAAAGTCGAAAGTCAAAAGTCGAAAGACCAGATTGAGTATCTGACGCCGAGGAGTAGTGCAATCCTGCCGAGTATCACGAACGACAGTCTGATGACGCTGGCGAAGGACAAAGGCTACAAAGTAACGAGACGGCATATCGCGCTGGAGGAGTTGGATCAGATGCAGGAAGCCGCTGCATGCGGCACGGCGTGTGTGATATCGCCTATCAGCAAGGTGATTGACCCTGAGAAAAACAAAATCTACCACCTGAGCGACGAACCGGGACCCATTCTGACCGACTTGTACCACTCGCTGAGAGATATCCAGTTCGGCCGAGCCGAGGACAGACATCACTGGTGTGAAGTAATTGATAATTGACAATTCTTAGCCCTTACGGGCACGATTATTTTCGACAAGCGAAAATCTTGATAATTGATAATTTAATAATTGTAAATACAAAAAAACTATGTTTTCAAATCAACCCAAAGGACTGTTTGCGTTGGCTTTGGCCAACACAGGTGAGCGATTCGGTTACTACACGATGCTTGCCGTCTTCGCGTTGTTCCTGCGCGCTAATTTTGGTCTGTCGGCTGATGCCGCCAGCCGTATCTACGCCGGATTTCTGGCTTGTGTGTATTTTCTGCCGTTGGTAGGTGGAATTATTGCCGACAAAATCGGTTACGGCAAATGCGTAACCATCGGAATCATTATTATGTTCCTCGGCTATATAGGCCTGGCTATTCCTTTAGGAGGCAATGGTGTGGCGATGGGCGTTATGTTGCTGGCATTGCTGCTGATCAGTTTCGGAACGGGTCTGTTCAAGGGCAACCTGCAAGTGATGGTGGGTAACTTGTACGACGATCCGAAATACGCCGACCGCCGCGATGCCGCTTTCTCGCTGTTCTATATGGCAATCAATATCGGCGCTATGTTCGCTCCGACCGCTGCTGTGAAGATCATGGCTTGGGCACAGGAGTCGATGGGCGTGAGCGTGAACGACAGTTATCACTTCGCGTTTATGGTAGCCTGCGCTTCGCTGGTATTGAGTATTGTTATTTACTACGCTTGCCGCCCGTGGTTCAAGCACGTGGAGAACAGCGTCAAGCAGGCTGCGAAAGGTGCGACCGAGCCGGTTGAGGAGTTGTCGCCGGAGCAGACCAAGAAACGTATTGTGGCACTCTGTCTGGTGTTTGCCGTAGTGATCTTCTTCTGGATGGCGTTCCACCAGAACGGTCTGACACTCACTTTCTTCGCCAATGAGTTTGTCGATCCGGTTGTAACGGGAGCACAGACGATGGCGTTCGACATCATCAACCTGGTAGCAGTAGCTATTCTCGTGTATGCCGCCTTTGGTGTGTTCGGCGAGGGAACCAAGAAAAGCAAAACCGTTTGGAGTTGTATCGGCGTGGCATCGCTGGCTGTGCTGGCATACAAATTCTTCAGCCACCCGGACGAGATCAATATCGCAGCTCCTATTTTCCAGCAGTTCAACCCGTTCTACGTAGTAGCTCTGACGCCTATCAGTATGGCTATCTTCGGTTCGCTTGCCAAGAAAGGCAAAGAGCCTTCCGCTCCGCGTAAGATTGCCTACGGAATGGTGGTAGCCGCAGCGGCGTACGTGCTGATGGCCGTTTGCTCGCTCAACCTGCTCACTCCGAGTGCGCAGGAGTTGGCACGCGTCAGCGGAGATCCGACTTTCGTGAATGCGAATGTGCTGATTTACACCTATCTGATCCTTACTTTCGGCGAGTTGCTGCTCAGCCCGATGGGTATCTCATTCGTCAGCAAAGTGGCACCTCCCAAATACAAGGGAATGATGATGGGCGGTTGGTTCGTAGCTACTGCCATCGGCAATTATCTGGTACGTATCGGCGGATCGCTCTGGGGCGATATACCTTTGTGGATCGTTTGGAGCGTATTCGTGGCTGTCTGCCTGATTGCCGCAATCTTCATGTTCTCGATGATGAAGAAACTGGAGGACGCAACGAAGTAATTGATAATTGATAATTGATAATTAATAATTGATAATTGACAATTCTTCATGGAAGAAGTAATCAAATATTTTGAGTCTCTGGAGGCACGTTTGGCTGCCTCGGAGACTCGCATAGCCGAGCAAGAGGCACTTATCACCGGATTGCAGGCACAACTGACCGAACTGCAAAACCGTCCTGCTCCGGAACCTCAGGTGGTGGAGAAAGTGGTAGAGAAAATCGTGGAAGTGGAGAAACCCGTAGAGGTCATCAAAGAGGTAGTTGTGGAGAAACCGGTGGTCGTAGCCGCTCCTGTTGCCGAGCCGGAGCCTGAGACTGAAACGGAAGTAGAAGAGGCGGAGCAAGAGGCAGAACCGGTTACCGAGCCGGAAGCAGAAACGGAAGAACAGGAAGAGGCTGTAGAACCGGAATCAGAAACTGAGTCCGCCGAGGTCTCCGAACAGACTGAGGAAACAGCGGAAGTAACGGACACTACGGAAACAACCGTTCCCCAAAAGGAAGAGCCGGCTTCGCCGAAAGCAGCACTCTACGGCAAGGCGGTGGATGACATCCGTTTGGCCATCTCGCTGGGTGACCGATTCCTCTATCAGCGTGAGTTGTTCTCACAGAATGCCGAGAAAATGCAACGTACGCTGGATGAACTGAACCGTTTGGGCTCGTTCGACGAGGCGATGGACTACATCAACTCGCATTTCCAATGGGACACCGAGAGCAAGACCTACCAGCAGTTCATCGTCACGTTGCACAGACGTTTTGGATAAATCATCAAATCGTAAATCGTCAAATCGTAAATTTACAAGATGCTCTACATCGTACCCACACCGGTTGGTAATCTGCAAGATATGACGTTCCGCGCCATCGAGGTATTGAAGTCGGTGGATCTGATTTTGGCGGAGGACACACGCACGAGCGGTATTCTCCTCCAGCATTTCGATATTCACACGCCCCTCAAGAGCCACCACAAATTCAACGAGCATGAGACCTCGTCGGACATTGTGGAACGCCTGAAGGCGGGTGCGAACATCGCTTTGATTTCCGATGCCGGCACTCCGGCCATCAGCGATCCGGGATTTTTCCTTGTTCGTGCAGCAGCCGAGGCAGAGGTGGAGATTCAGACCCTGCCGGGTGCCACGGCTTTTGTGCCGGCATTAGTAGATAGCGGGTTGCCTAACAACCACTTCTATTTCGAGGGATTCCTGCCCCAGAAAAAAGGCAGGCAGACGCGTCTGCAATACCTGGCGGAACTGGACGAGACGTTTATCGTCTATGAGTCGCCCTTCCGGCTGGTGAAGACCTTGGAGCAGTTGGCTCTGGTGTGCGGCGGAGAACGCAAAGCGTCCGTGACACGCGAGATCAGCAAGGTACACGAAGAGACCGTACGCGGAACACTCGCCGAACTGATCGCCCATTTCACGGAGAAAACTCCGAAAGGCGAAATCGTCATCTGCGTAGCAGGAAAAGAATAAATGAATAAATATAAAAATAAGGAAATGCGAAAATGTCTGAGATGAAATCCTTGGCGAAGGACACCGCCATCTACGGGTTGAGTTCGATAATAGGCAAGTTTCTCAACTATCTGCTTGTGCCGCTATACACGTACGCTCTTGCGCGCACGGCAGATTATGGTATTGTCACCAATATCTATGCCTGGACCGCCCTGCTGCTGGTGATACTCACCTACGGGATGGAGACAGGTTTTTTCCGTTTCGCCAACCGCGAGGACTACGATCCGAAGAGCGTCTATAAGACCGCCTTTCTGACCCTGTTGACGACGAGCACCCTGTTTGCCGTGCTGGTCGTTCTGTTCCGCCAGCCGATAGCCAACCTGTTGGGCTATGCGGACCACTCGGAGTTTATCGCGATGATGTTCGCCACGGTAGCTGTGGATGCGTTCGCCTGTATTCCTTTCGCTTACCTGCGATATCAGAAACGATCAATGGTTTTTGCGGCACTCAAGCTGCTTTTTGTCGTCCTCAATATCGGATTCAACATCCTGTTTCTGGTGGTGTTAGGCAAGAACGACGTGTTCTATGTGTTCCTGAGTAATATCCTTGCCACGGGTATTCAGACCATATGCCTGCTGCCGATGACGATGCCAAAAGGCGGGAGATTCTCGTGGGAGACGCTCCATGTTATGTTACGATACTCTCTTCCGCTACTGGTTCTGGGTGTGGCAGGAATTATGAATCAGACGCTCGACCGTATTCTATTCCCTTATTTATATGCAGGCGCAGACGCGCAGGCGCAATTAGGTATATACGGAGCGTGCTTCAAGGTGGCGATGGTAATGATGATGTTCACCCAAGCCTTCCGCTACGCCTACGAGCCGTTCGTGTTCGCCAAGCACAAAGACCGCCAGTCGGTAGAGGCCTACGCAGACGCGATGAAGTACTATATCATTTTCTCGTACCTCATCCTGTTAGGCGTGATTTTCTACCTGGATATCTTCCGCTACATCATCTCAAGCGCCTATTGGGAGGGACTGAAGATCGTGCCGATTGTGCTGTGGACCTACGTGTTCCAAGGCATTTATTTCAACCTCTCGTTCTGGTACAAACTGACGGACGAGACCAAATGGGGTGCCTATTTCTCGCTTATCGGTCTGGTAATCACGCTGGTTCTGCAGATTGTAGGCGTGCCGAGGATAGGTTATTGGGCGAGTTGCGGAAGCAGTTTAGTGTGCTATTTCGTCATTATGCTGCTCTCGTATTTCATCGGTCAGAAGAAAGCGCCTATACCGTACGACCTCAAGAGTATCGGCGGCTATACGGCACTCACCCTCGGGCTGCTGGCTGTCTATTATGCTCTCCGGCTGTATTATGTACAGAATATATGGGTACTTATGGGCATAGGCACTATACTAATCGGTATATTTATTGTAGTCTTGACCCGCCGTGACTTCCCGCTTAGCGGACTGCCGGTGGTAGGCAAGTACTTCAAATCGTAAATAAATCGTACATCGTAAATAGTTAAATCGTAAATAGTTTTATGTTTTCAGGAATTGTAGAAACGATGGCTCAGGTCGTAAAGATTGAGACTGAGCAGACCAATAAACATTTCACGCTCCGCAATCCGTTCGGCGAGCCGCTGAGTATCGACCAGTCGATTGCTCACAACGGTGTGTGTCTGACGGTAGTGAAGATCGAAGGCGACCTCTATACCGTAACGGCGATGCAGGAGACGCTTCGTCTGACCAACCTGGATCTGCTGCGCGAAGGCGACTGGGTGAACGTAGAGCGTTCGATGCTCATGGGCGGACGGCTAGACGGACATATCGTGCAGGGACACGTCGATCAGATGGCCCGGTGCATCGAAGCCAAGGAGACCGACGGCAGTTGGTACTACCGTTTTGAGTACGAATCCAACCAAGAGATGGTCAGCCGCGGCTATTTCTGCGTGGACAAAGGGTCGGTCTGCATCAACGGCGTCAGCCTGACCGCCTGCGAACCCGACGTGCAGGGAGACAAAGGCTTTGTTTCCGTTTGTATTATACCTTATACCCACGAGGAGACCAATTTCAAATATATCGAGGCAGGCACTATTGTCAACATCGAGTTTGATATCCTCGGCAAATATATCTCCCGCTACGCGGCGATACTAAACAGCAACAAATGAACAAATTGTAAATGATAAAATTGTAAATCTTTTTATGGACAAAATCAGTTATGCATTAGGCCTTTCGATGGGCCAGAACCTCATGGGAAGCGGTGTAGAGAGCCTCAACTACCAGGATCTCGCACAGGGCATTGAGGACGTACTTACCAAACAGCAACCCAAGATCAGCTATCAGGAGGCGCAGCAGGTATTGAACACTTTCTTCCAGGAACTGGAACAGAAAGTAGCCGGCGCGGCCAAGGCAGAGGGCGAGAAATTCCTTGCCGAGAACGCGAAACGCGAAGGTGTCAAAGTGACCGCCAGCGGATTGCAGTACGAGGTATTGGAGCCTTCGCTGGGTCAGAAACCCAAAGCAACGGACACCGTACGCGTACACTACGAAGGCACCCTTATCGACGGAACCGTCTTCGACAGCAGCTACCGTCGCGGCGAGTCGATCACTTTCCCGCTCAACGGAGTGATCAAGGGTTGGACAGAAGGTCTGCAACTCATGTCTATCGGCTCGAAATACAAATTCTTTATCCCCTACCAGCTGGCTTACGGCGAGCGTGGCGCAGGACAATCGATTCCGCCCTACGCAGCACTTATCTTCACCGTCGAGCTGCTGGGCATCGAATAACCAGAATTCCAGAAATCCAGAATTCCAGAAATCCAGTAAATAACAAAACAACAACAATGAGAAAACTAAGTATTCTTTTGCTTGCCGCGATGGCTATGGTTTCCTGCGGCAACAGCTACAAGGCACACAATGTAGTGCTGACCAACCAGACCGACTCGGTTAACTACGCAATCGGTCTGCTCAATGGTCTTCAGATCAAAATGTATTACCTGCGCAACGACAGCAGCGATGCAGCCGTAACCGAGTTTATTGACGCTCTCGAGGAGTCCTACACGGGCAAAGAGGAGCAAGTAAGCGAGATCGTATCCTCCGGACGCCAGTTCGGTCAGTCGGTCAAAGCTATGGAGAAAAACGGTTTGGCAGAGAACAAAGCTTGGCAGTTGAACGAGAAGATTTTCTTCCAGGCACTGGTGAACGGTTTGTACGAAGACACGACCGTTATGTCTCCCGAAGCCGCTCAGGCTTTCTTTATGCAGGCTTATCAGGCTCCGGCAGAGGGCGAAGCAGCCAAGGCTATTACCGCCAAATGTCCGAAGAGCGCCAAGAGCGTGGCTATCACCAGCTACAACGACTCGCTCAACTACGCCTTTGGTATGCTCAACGGTTCGCAGATGCGCACCTATCTCTTCGCGAACGACTCCGCGATGGAGACCGTAGGCGAGTTTATCGACGCTATCAATGCCGGTCTGAAACTCAATACCCGCAACCCGCAAGTGGTATCGATGGGTAAGAACGTAGGTAAGGCTATCCGCGAGCAGGAGCCGGTAGGTCTGCTCGGTATCTCCGGTTTGGAGACCAACTACGACCTGATCAAACAAGGCTTCATCAACGGTCTGTACAACTACACCGAGCAAATGGATATGCAGGTAGCCGGCCAGTATGTGGACTCCGTGATCTCCAACCTCAAATATGGTGACACCAAAGCCGAGGGAGAGAAATTCCTGGAGGAGAACGCCCTCCGCGACGGTGTCAAAGTGACCGAGAGCGGATTGCAGTACGAAGTGCTCAAACAGGGCAAGGGCAAACGTCCGACCGCAGAGCAGACTGTCAAAGTACACTACGAGGGCACGCTCATCGACGGTACCGTCTTCGACAGCAGCTACCAGCGTGGCGAACCCATTGAGTTCCCGCTCAACGGCGTGATCAAGGGTTGGACCGAAGGTCTGCAGTTGATGCCTGTCGGCTCGAAATACAAACTGTATATCCCTTACCAACTCGGTTACGGTGAGCGTGGCGCAGGTCAGCAGATTCCTCCGTACGCTACGCTTATCTTCACCGTTGAACTGCTGGAGATCAAGTAATTGACCTCGAAATATCGATTTATCGAAATATCGAGAAATCGTCAAATCGTAAATCTTTCGATGGGCACCATCGCCAAACAATCGATACGTGGTACGATAGTTACCTATCTGGGCATCGCCGTAGGCTTTGTCACCACGTTCTTTGTGCTGACCCGTTTCCTCACATCCGAGGAAATCGGGTTGGCGCGGGTGCTTGTGGATGCCGCGACGCTGTTTATCGGACTTGCCCAACTGGGCACCAACAGCAGTATCATACGTTTCTATCCGTATTTCAAGGACGGAGACGAAGACCACGGTTTCTTCTTCTGGGCGATGGTGGTGCCCCTGGTGGGATTTATTGTTTTTGCGTTTGTCTATTGGGCTTGCTACGCGCCGCTGAGCTCTTGGTTTGGCGAGAAATCCCCGCTCTTTGTGGATTACTACTATGCCGTGCTGCCGCTGGCGTTCTTTATGCTCTACCAGAGCATCTGCGAGAACACCTGCAACGTACTGATGCACATCGTTCTGCCCCGCGGCGTACGCGAACTGATGGTACGTATCGGATTGCTGGTTCTGTATCTGCTCTACGCCTTCCGTATTCTCTCCCTGGACGGGTTTGTGATCGGTTTGTGCTGCAACTACGCGATAGCGGCACTGATCAACCTGTGCTATTTCTTCCACCTTCATCCGGTTCGTTTACGTCCCGACTGGGCATACCTGAGGAGCAACAAGCCGTTGGTAAGACGCTATCTGGTCTATACGGGTTTTCTGATTGTCTCAGCCGTCACGACGACGCTGGCACCTACCCTCTCCTCGTTCTTCGTCACCGCCAAGATGGGTCTGGACTCCACCGGCATCTTCGCTATCGCCACCTATATGGCCGTGATGGTCAGCGTACCTTACCGCTCGCTCACTGCCATTGCCTCGCCGCAACTGGCACACGCAATCAAGAACCAGAACCGGGATGAGTGTTCGCGGCTGATACGTCAGGTATCACGGAATCTGCTTCTGGTAGGTGGATTCATCCTGCTGGCTATATGGCTCAATATCGACCTTATTTACCACATTCTACCGAATGGCGCCACCTACGCTTCGGCACGTAATGTGGTGCTTATTCTGGGTGTCAGCCAACTGATCCTGGCTACATTCACTATCTGCCTTACGGCACTCAACTACTCGCGGTTTTATGTATTCAGCCTCCTTTGGTCGCTGCTGATGACCGTTTGCGCTATTCTGCTCAACAACTACCTGATTCCGCTCTACGGCATAGACGGCGCCGCCCTGAGCAATCTGCTCTCCTACGGGCTGTATTACCTGCTGATTATTCTCACGGTTTTAGTGGTCGGCAAGATTCACGTGACCGACTACCGCTGGTGGTGCATCTTGGGCTTGCTGGCAGCTATTTTCGTGCTCAACCGGATCTGGCAGACCTGGCTGCCGGCACTCAACCTGTGGATAGACAGCATACTACGCTCCGCCGTGCTCCTCGGATCCGGCGTACTGATTGCTTACAAAGCAGAATTATCACCTGAGATCAATGAGGTCTTGAAATCAAAATGGAAGAATTAAGATGCGTTATTTTGTCAGCTTTGCATATGACGGCACCGGTTACCACGGTTCGCAATCGCAACCGAATGGTGTGACGGTTCAGCAGGAAATGGAGCAAGCCTTCTCCACCATCCTTCGCGAACCGGTCTCGCTGGTGTTTGCCGGCCGGACAGATGCCGGAGTCCACGCCGAGCACATGGTAGCGCATTTCGACAGCGAACTGACATTGCCGAAGAACCTGGCAGCACGGCTCAACAACCTGCTGCCGCCGTCTATCGCCATAGACGGGATACGGCCTGTCACGCCGGAGGCTCATGCGCGTTTTGACGCCCTCTCGCGTACGTACCACTACCGTATCACCACCCGCAAGAACCCTTTCCTTGTCTCTACGCACGCACGCGTGGCGGAGGGACTGGACTTCGATGCTATGAACGCTGCCGCCCAACTGCTTCTCGGCCGTCAGGATTTCTCGTCTTTTTGCCGCGTGCACACAGACGCCAAAACGATGATCTGCGACGTGAGCGAAGCGCAATGGACACGTACGGACGAGTACACCGCAGTGTTCTCCATCACTGCCAACCGTTTTTTGAGAAACATGGTCCGCGCCGTGGTGGGCACGCTTTTTGAGGTGGGAAAAGGCAGAATGACCCTTGACGGGTTTGCAGAAGTCATCGCGGCGCACGACCGCTGCCGGGCCGGCCACTCGGCGCCCGCTGAAGGTCTATCGCTGGTGAAAATTACCTATCCGGAGTACATTTATAATGTGTAATTTTAATTTTTAATTTTAACAAATAATATCATGACAAAACTAATTTCCTTGCTGCTTACCGCAGCCGTCATGGGCGCTTGCTGCACAGCGCCTGAGTTTCAAAACACGACCCAGCGTGACGTGGATGCGCTGACCCGGTCGGCATCGTTCAAGATGCCGAAGGTCGCTCTGCCGACCTTCCCGGATCGCACCTACAACGTCCTCGATTACGGAGCTGACCCCACGGGTGTAGCATTGGCTACCCGGGCAATCCAGGGCGCTATTGACGAGTGTACCGCCGCTGGCGGAGGCACCGTAGTGATCCCCACCGGTATCTACACCACGGGACCTATCACCCTCAAATCCAACGTACGTCTCTACACGGAGAAGAACAGTCTCATCGTCTTCAGCCACGACCTCGATCTCTATGAGATCTTCGACGAGTGGTTCGAGGGTATCCCCACCAAGCGCTGCACCAGTCCGCTCAATGCGCTCAACGCAGAGAACATCGCTATCACCGGTTACGGTTCGTTCAACGGCAACGGCGACTGGTGGCGTCCGCTCAAGAAATCCAAAGTGGCTCCCACGCAGTGGAAGAAACACCTGAAGGAGAAAGGCGGTATTGTGGTCAATGATATCTGGTATCCCGACCAAGGTTCGGTGATTGCACAAAGCTATTGCGTGGACCAGAACGTGCCCGTCATCACCGACGACAGCCTCTGGCTGCAAGTCAAATCGTTCCTCCGCCCGGTTCTGCTCCATTTCGTAGGGTGCAAGAATATCCTGTTAGAGGGAGTGACTTTCGAGAACTCACCGGCGTGGAACCTCCACCCGATGTGCTGCGAGAACCTCGTGCTGCGTGACCTCAATGTCCGCAACCCGTGGTACAGCCAGAACGGCGATGGCGTGGATGTGGAGTCCTGCAAGAACGTGGTGATCAGCCGTTGCTCGTTCGACGTGGGCGATGACGCTATCTGTATGAAATCCGGCAAAGACAAACCCGGTCGCGACCGTGGTATCCCGACGGAGAACGTGGTAGTGGATGACTGCACCGTTTATCACGGCCACGGCGGTTTCGTTTGCGGCTCGGAGATGTCCGGTGGTATCAAGAATGTCGAGGTGCGCAACAACCTCTATATCGGCACGGACGTAGGTCTGCGTTTCAAATCCACCCGCGGACGCGGCGGCGTAGTAGAGAATATCTATATCAAGGGGGTCAACATGGCGAATATCCCCAACGAGGGTCTCTTGTTTGACCTCTTCTACGGCGGCAAAGGAGCCGGCGAGGAGAGCGAGGAGGAACTGGCAGCACGCATGAACGCAGCCGCTCCGGCGGTCAGC
This sequence comes from uncultured Bacteroidales bacterium, assembly GCA_900319645.1. Classification (GTDB taxonomy): domain Bacteria; phylum Bacteroidota; class Bacteroidia; order Bacteroidales; family Paludibacteraceae; genus Colicola. The sequence continues at coordinate 21,828 of ONPG01000007.1, read as the reverse complement.
GAAGAGACACCGGCTTTCCGCAATATCGTCATTGAGGATGTACGCGGACTGAACATCAAACGTGCTATCTATTTCAACGGTCTGCCGGAGATGAAGATCCAGAACGTCACCCTGCGTAATATCGAGATGACTGCCACCGAAGGTGCTCTCTTCCGTCAGACGAATGGTCTTGTGATTGACAATGTGAAGATTCACGCGGAGAAGGGCGAAGCCTTCACCCTGGCTCCCACCGTCGAGAACGTCAAGATAAACTGACAATTCTTTCGTTATGTCGATTTATCGAAATATCGGAATATCGGTAATCGGTTTCTTGCTTGCGGGCTGCGCCCCGCGGGTAGCCACCTCTTTCTGGCGAATCGGCACTCCCGCCGATTCGACCAGAGAGGGTTACGCCGTTCTCTATGAGGGCAAGAAGATGCGCCACTGCTACCCCGTTACCGAATGGCATTCTACGGACGAGAAGGAGGATGTCTATCATTCGCTTCACCACCACGGCGTGGCGGTAGAGTCCGAACAGATGGCGTACCGCATCTATTTTGACAAGAAACAGACTATTGACCCCTATTGCAAACGCACGCCGCAACTGGAACTTGCCCGGAGCTACTGGTACCCCAACGACAGTCTGTTGGCAGCGGGATACGGCGACGACATCCTCCGCGTGAGCGGCACCGTAGGCGTAGGTTCGGTCAAGTACTGGAACGGCAAAAAGATGGTACATTTCGAGAACGTAGCGGAGCGCTCTCAGCGCATTGTTAAACAAACGAAGAATAGTGCCACTATCGAGGTCGCCGTCAAAGGCCTCGTCCTTCCAGTCGAAATCACGAGATCACGTGACCACGAGATCACAAAAGAATCCTCCCCCATTGACCTCTCCGTCCAATATACCCTCCGAGCCGGACACAGGGATATGCGGTGCGACGTCACCCTCTCCGAGCCTGTCGAAGGTCTCTGCACCGGCGTACAAACTATCCCTGCAAAAGGAGGAAAAGACACCACCACGATTATTCTTCCCAACGGCGTTCTGCTCGCCTCCTGGGGTACCGACTGGCCGGTGAACGACTCTGCCAAGTTCGCCAAAGAGACGGTCGGACTTGCCGTCTTCATCCCCAAAGCCTACGCCGGTGAACTCGTCCACGACAAGCAGAATAACCTCTGTCTGCTCCATTTACAATCACCCGATACCCATCACACATCACAAATGAGCCACGCCCATTTCTACCTGACAACGGTCGGAGCCACCAAGGAGAAACACCCGGTGGCTACCACTGCCGAAGAGTGGCTCGCCTATCTCCGCCGCTGGGCGAAACACCTGCAATAAGCGTCCCGTCCGCGCGACCCGGTCAACAGCCGTGAATATACGGATTAGGACAGGACCATCACGGGACCATGTCCTTTGGACGACTTAAGAATAGTACAATTAGAACAAAAGCACCGCGTGGCGGTGCTTTTTGTAGATATAGATAGCGGAGAGCAGGGCGAGGAACAGCACTGCGGATATATCCGTCTCCAACGGACACCAGCAATAGCCGTTTTCTGCTGCACAAGTGCAGCCATCTAACAGGTCACACCCGCAACGGTCGCAAACGCCATCTCCGTTCGCATCGACACACTGTCCGCAATCCGGCACCCCCGGCGTTCCGGGCGAGTTGCGGCGGGGCGCAGCTATCCGTGCAAGGGTCTCGGAGGCGGTGACGCCTCCGTTCACCGCCGAAGCGGAGGTGGTGATCACCTGCACATTAGGCAAGGAGACAGAGCCGCTGCTATAGTGGATGCCTCTGGAGGACGAAGAAGTGTTCTGCGCGATAGCGCCGCCGTAGGACGATCCGCACGCTCCGGCTACAGATACCGCAGCAGAGGAAGTGGTATAGAGACGCATCCCCTGCCCGGAGGTGGACTGCATAGCCAATGTGGGCAAGGACTCGCTCACCGCCGGAGCTGCATAGTAATGACGGTGCGTACGGCGATAGGTGGTAATGGGCTGAACAGCAGGCATCGACCACGTAGATGCCGTCGCAACGGTAGCACCGGGAGTGGAGTGGACAAACGTAAGGCTGTTACGATCTTCCTTCGGCAGCAGATATTGAACACCCGAGTGGATCCACGATCCTACTGCCACCAGCAACAAACAGACTAATATAAAACTATGACGATTCATTTTACTACTTCACTATCGCTTATCGTACCACTTTGATCACTTTTTTGCCGTGGCGGATGATATATACTCCTGCTGCGTCGGGCACACTCTCGCCAAGACGCTTACCCTCGATATTATAAACCTCTGTAACGCCCGACTCTGCTTGCGTCTGGTCAACTGCCGTCGTAATGGACGGTTTCTCCGACGCATTGCTGCGCTCGATGATAAAGCGGCTTGTGAACAGGGTGTTCGGAGCTGCGAAGAACGTATATTCCGCTCCCTCGGCTATCTCTACCGTCGTCTCCTCCTCGGTGTCACGCAGGATCAGCTCGTCTCCGCTGCGCAGGTGGCTGAACACAAGGGTGTACATCGTCTCCGAACCGGTGCGTACGCCGATATGCGTTCCCTCCAGACTGGAGGTGGCGTCAATCGACAAATGGTCACTTCCCTCTACGGCAAAGATACTCGGCAGCGAGGTGTCGTCACTCATTTTCTTGCGTGCATCGAAGCCGTTCTCATACTCCGGCACATACTCGTCCGAGCCGAGCATAAAGAGGTTATCCGCTCCGTTGACAGCTTGGATAGTCACTTGCAGAGCCTCGGTCTGCTCCTCTTCGCCACTGTCCTTCGCCGCCTTGCGCAACGGTGCATTGCCGTGCTGCGAATAGTCGGCGTTCCAAACCAGACGCTCGTAATCCAAAGTCAGCGTACCGGCTCGGTCGGTCTGGACATAGAAGCCCTGCATCGAAGGAATAACAATCGGGTAGCTGAATTCACTGTGCATCCTCACTGCGGAACCGGGCGCTACGCCTATATACTGACCCGGAGCCGACACATCTACATTCTTCTGGTTGCGGCTGGCGATATCCTCATCCGAACCGGTATTGAACAGATAGATAGTTGCCGTTACGCCCTCCGAGAAATCGGAAGCCTGCAAACGCGAGATATCTATCGGCGCAGCAAAACTGTTCGCCAGCACATTGCATCCCGGCTCGTCAGAGGTGGAGGTATAGGTCAGCGGAACCACAATCGGATCACGACCGTCTATCAGCGCACCGCTATAGGTCAGTTTGACGCCGGAGGCATTCGTGGTCTGGGTAGTGGCGTAACCCGTGAACGGCGCCATTACCAGCGAAGCACGGTTGTTCACCCACGAACCAGTCGTCTCGCTCCAGCTGTAGATATAACTACCGGTAAACACCGTTTTGGCAAGGGCACCGTCCATATTCACCGGCACACCCACGTACTGCCACTTGGCGTCACCCGTAGCGCGGTTGTAATAGCCCACGGAGAACATCTCAATCTCCGCCTGCGGCATCTCGCCCTCGTAGTCCGGCGAGACACGGATATAACCCGTCTCACCCTTATTCGCGCCTTCGGTCACTGCCTCCATCACCAGTTTTGCGTTCTCGCCCTTGCTCAAACCGCCCACGCCCAGATTCAATCCTCCTGTAGCAGCAATCGTGACGGTGGTGTTATCCGCAATCTCAAGGCTATAGACCTCAATCGGCTCGTCAATCGTGATATTCGTAGAAACAGTCACCTCGGTGGTGGCATCCAGTTGGGACAGATCCGCCTCGGGGTCTGTTATCACCACCTCCGGTCTGCCGCTGACGACAGTCACCGGCACATTGCAGGTTGCAGTTGCATACAGAGCGGACTCGGTTGGCGTAAAGCGCAAGGTGGCGGTTTTCTCTCCCTCGGAACTCAGATCAACGGTCTCTGCGCGGAACGTACCGCTCAGCACTTCGTTGGTAAGCGTGTTTCTCACCTCTCCGCCGCGGATATCCAATTCCGCAGGATCTGTATTCACCACCACTGGACTGATAGTCGGATTGACCGTAACGGAGGTCGGTACAAGCGCTACGTTCCAAGTCTTGGACAAAGAGGTGGTGGCGTAAATGTTATCTTCCGCCGTAGTGGCATTGATTTTGGCAGTTCCGGCACCGGCAAACGAGAGTATTGTGTCGCCATCGACAATATTTATCGAACCGGTTGTGGACTCTCCGTCCAGCGAGAAAATCACAGGTACCTGAGCCGAAGCCGAGAGGGTAACCGTCTGGGTTGTATAAATATTGTTGCTATTCGCAGCGTCCCAACTTATCGCCTGCGGCGCTTTGGTAATCACGATCGATTTGGTTTGCTCTGCCAACTCATACTTGCTGTCTCCTTCTTGACGGGCAGTGATGCTTACCGTGCCCGCTTTGAGAATCTGCAGATGGTTACCATTGACTATAGTTGCGACGGTCTCATCCGAGCTGAGATAAGCGATAGGCAGTTCGCTGGAAGCGGTAGCACTGAAATTGATAGTATCTACTGTAGCGACACACGTAGTCGGTAACTCAAATCCTAAAATCGATTGGTTCAATCCAGTTGAGTATAGACGAACAGGTATCTCGATGGTAGTCGGCTGTGCCTTGCTATCAGTGATCACAATAGTATCCTTGTACTCTGTGTGTTTGACGAGCGGAGTAAACGACACCGTAAATGCATCATCACCATAGTCGCCGCAACCCTCTCCCAGAGTAGTCTGGCTCAAGTTCAGAAGTCCTTGTTTGGTAGAAATCGTCATCACATCTATATCCGAGTGGCTGACTGTAATCGTTTTGCTCCATGTGGTGTTCACAACTGCATTTTCATCCACAGTTGCCACATTGGCACGCATGTATTTCTTGTTGGCAATTTGGATGGATGTAATATGATGAGTTGCAGGTTCGTTGGTTCGGAAGAGGAGTTTCGTTGCTGACTCATCAATCTGATTTGTACTATAGGAAGTATTGTCAAGACTCACTATTTGTTTGAACACCTCATACCACCCCCAATTGTTGTCAATACGCGCATACTGCTCTACTATCAACTCGGAATAAGCAACGCTTGTTCCCCACACACCTTTTTTCTCATCGTGATATGCATAGAATGTCAATGTCGAATTGGGAATTCCTATCAAATCAAATCCTTGCGAACTTTTACTCAAATCAAGCGAGTACTCCGACAAGGCAACACCTTCACACGGCTTATTAGGATTACGGACAATCACATTTTTACTTTGAGAAATAGACAGATAGTTTGTTCCTCCGATTTCTCCTCCTGCTTGCGTAGCTGTAATAGTAGCAGAACCTTCGCCACGTACCGTCAACACATTGCCTTCCACCGTTACCACACTATTATTATTCGATTCATAGGATATTGCACCTCCACTGGAAGATGTTGCGGTCAGCGTTACGGGGTCGCTTGTAGTCAGAAGCATCAGAAGGTTCTGATTCCAAGAAATTGTCTGCTTCTCAAGGTTGGTTACGACAAAGGTCTGTGTATTGGAAACTGCTTGGTACTCCTCATCACCAGCCTGATGGGCAGTAATTTCCACCGTACCAACAGATTTTGCCAATAGTGCCGTATCTGCTATTACCTCAATAATACTTGGATCTGCAGAAGTGAAGGTTACACGCGCACCTCTCGCTACTGTGGCTACATAGTCACTGGTCTCCGGATATTGCTCATCCACATTCATAGCAAAGCCGGTAGCGGCTAATTCCGGTTTCCAAATAATCTCTTGCGGATACTTGGTGGTTTCCGCGGTGACATGAATAGTTTTTGTGTATTTATCTACGCCATTAGAGATTGTAATTTCGCCCTCGTAAGTTCCGACCTCATTTGAGTGGGCAAAACATATTGTTAATTCTTGTGTTCCTGAAGACAAGTAACTACCGAATGAGGATGGGGATACCGTAAATCGTGGGTTGTCACATGTTACTGTTAGCGGAGCTATGTTACACCAATTGATGTACGGAGCGGGAGTCACAATTACTTCACCGGAGTTAATCGTAGCACTACCTAAATCTATGGACGTAGATGACGGATCTTCTACATATTTGAGTTCCGTTATGGAAATATTGCTATAAGTGTTCCTAAAGTTGGACGAGTGATGGAAACGAATATAACGCGTTGTTTTTGTCAATTGAATATCACCTGAATAGACCGAACTTTTGGATGGATTGGAATCATCCCAAATCTTAGTCCAATTGTTTCCATCTGCACTCTCTTCAATATAAAGCAGATAGACATTGCCTTCTCCTCTCGCAGCTCCTTTTACGCTATTCAATACAAAAATATCAGGACATGACAAAGTTGGTGTCCCTAAATCATAACCAAAAACTTCAAAGGGTGTGAAATCATACGCAAAATAAAATGACAATTTGTCTGGCACTCCATTGAACGAAAGAGTTTCATAATGGTGCGTCCAATCTGTTGCGCTGCCAGAACCAATCGTATAGGATTTGCCTGAAATAGGCAAATAGTCATCCGGTTTATTGACCGTTATACTAAAAGGATATTCTCCGCGTTTGTAGGTATCTGTTTCTGGCAGAACGGCTTTGAAGTGTGCTGTACCTGCTGCATAGTAACTTGTGAAACGATTATCTGCATAGGTAACATAGGCAGAACCATCCGTCTGCTCAACAACAACTGTTGCATCCGACACCTTGCCGGTATAGCCAAACGCAGCAGTTGCGCCATAGCCGAACGTCATACTGGTTCGGGTTTGCCCTCCAAGTTGCACACTCAAAGCCGGTGTTTTCTTGCTTACCGTCACGGCAAATTCCTGCTGTTTGTAAGCAATCGTGCGTGTTTCCGGTTGAGTAACAGTTATTGTTGTCTCACCGGCAGCAAGTGCAGTTACTGTACCTGCGGCATAACTAATCATACCGGCAGGAGCAATCCCCACCTCTGCTCCATCTACATGAGTCAAACTCAGTGTCGCAGTCTCGTCGATAACCAATTCGTTATCACTCAACGAGAATGTGGGCATATATTTGTTTACCGTCAGGGTAATTGTTTTCTCGCCGGAAGCAGTGTATTGCACGTTCTGAGCCTGCCAGATCTTGATAGTCACGGTAGTCGAAGTAAACGATTTGGATGCGCTATTAGGAATAACAATTTTGTTATTCGCTACATCATAATAAGCAATCGTTGCGTCCGTACTGCTGGTCTCCACGGTGGCGTTACTATTCTTTCCGGTGATTACGTCCGTAATCTCCTCATCCACATACTTGGTTGCAGAGGTGGTGGTCAGAGCCAATGTATTGTCTATGCGCGTAACTGCGAAAGTCCAATGGTCAGACTCTCCGGCATTCAGCGAAGAAGTACCTGCTTGGGTGAAATAGAGTGTGGCTGTACCTTCTTTGAGTGCCGTTACAGTATTGTTGCTATACGAGATAACTGTTTCGTCCGAGATATGTACCGTAGGATTATCCGTGTGGTTGAATGTGAATGCGTTCTCCAATACATCCCCTACTTTCATTGCGTGATCACTTCCGCCGAACTCAGGATCAAACTTCTCCGTCAGGTTAGCACGAAGTGTTACATTAGCGGTCGGAGTATAAGTGTCACCCGGTTCACCAATTTTGGTCTCACCGATATACCAGCCTTCCATCACATGATTTGCCAACGTTACGTTCGGCAACGTAACCGATGCACTATTCCATTTGGCATAGAGATTTACTGTTGCACTCGCTTCTGTACTAAGATTCTTCACGGATGCGCCATTCGGATAAATTCCCGGATTATCACCTTTGCAAGAACGCCCTTCGCTTTTACCATTATTAACATAGTGGCTAATAAGGCTATATTTGTTATAGCCAAAAGCATTCATCAAATCACCATAAGTATTCGCATAGTACGGAGCATCAAACTCACTATAAGTATAAGTCTTGTTATTATAAATGATACTTCCTCTATCTTCCCAACCGGCAAAGCTATATGTAGCATCAGCGGATGTTTCTGCGCACTCGCCCCCCGCAGCATTATAGGTTACAGTATATACACGGCTATAGCCATTGGCAGTAAGGTTTTGAGTAGCATCATACGTAAATGGCTGATTACTCATGCTACCTCCCGTGTTGCCATTTCCATTAAACGCTACCGTATAAGTATTTGCAGTCCAATGCGCATGCAATGTTTGACCAGATGTTATCTTAACAGTTGTAGATGATGTAACCTCCGTGCCTCCAGAAGTCTCAGTAAACCAGCCATTAAACGTATAACCGGCACGTGTCGGCGTCGGCAATGTTCCGTAAGTAGCGTCATAAGTTACAGACTTACTATTCGTTCCAACACTTCCACCATTTTCATCGAAGGTGACGGTATAGGAATTGGCTTCAAAATATGCCTGCAAACTCATTGTAGAAGAACTATTGCCTTTGCCTGTGTTGTAAGGATTATTAGTAGACGTAACACTACCCTTCCATGTCGTAAAATGATATCCCGTAGAAGCTGTTGCTGTAAATATAAAATGGTGATCGCGAATATACCAGTGGGAAATAGATGTCGACTCACTATATGTAGCAGTCTTAGAGGATGAATTTGACGAAGACTGACTTTGCTCAGTTTTTTTGTCACTATCATTATAAATCTCCACTTTAGCAGTTCCTTTACCACTTGCGACAGAGACTGTTCCTTTCCAAGTTGCAGAAGCTCCCCACGCCAGGGTACTCCATCCACCTAAAACAAGCAAGAAAAGGCTCACGAGCGAAATACGAGCGACATACGGGACGGATACGGGACGATAGACAGAGGTTTTCATCGCTCGGTCAATAGTTGTACCGTACAACCAACTGAATATACTTTTCAAATTCATCATTTTCATACCTTATTATTCTTTTTGTGTGTTACTATTCTATTTTAGTTCATTTTGTAAACTCGACTTTGCAAAATATACGATTATTAAGATTTTATACGTATAATTCACAATTTCAAGCCTGAAAAAGTGCACAAAGTTAAGATTTATTCTCCGAATAAACAAATCATTTCGTGTTTTTCCTAAATACGTATAATAAAATGATAAAATAATGACACTTTTTTTCCTCTCTCCACCTTCTCTCCACCCTCTTCCACCCTCTCGTAGCCACTTCCGTCCACATTACAGACCTCTCGGTTCACAGCAAACACAACGAGGGTGCGCCAAACTAATGGCACACCCTCTCAAAAACGCTGAGCAATACTTTTACTCGTTGTATAACTCCTTTTGCTCAAAATAATACTTCTCTATCCATAGTTTGAACTCTGGGATATCATGAGTCAACGTTTCCCAAAGCATTTCTTTACTTATATGAATATAGTCATGAACTAATATGTGACGCATGTTTACTATCGGACGCCATTCTACTTCGCCATGCGCATTCCTGAATTCATGTGTTAGCATATTGGCGGCTTCTCCGATTATCTCTATTTGTTTTACAAGTCCGTAGTATAACAGAGGATTATTGAGCAATTCATCTTTGGAATACCGTGTCAATCCATCCTCTATCACTTGTATTGCGGTCAAAATATGCCCCAAACGGTCTTTATCTCGCGTGCTCTCTCTCATATATCAAGATTTTGTCTCTATGGGCGGATTCCTGTGCAAAAGGTAGTAATTCATTGGTTTCCACCAAATCTACCTCACGCTGCAATATATCTTGTAATGCCATCTTCATCGCTACATACTTGAACAAACCCACATGGGCTGTTTTATCAACATCTACCAAAATATCCACATCACTATGCCCCGTCTCTTCGCCACGCGAGCACGAGCCAAACAAATATGCTCGCACAATGGGTTGCGTTTGGAAGAAACGCTGGATCTTTGGAATCATATTTTGGACTTCTGCACTGGGCATTACTCATCTCCATTTTCAAAATCTGCTGCAAAGGTAGTATATTTTTTTGAATTATGCAAATAAAAAGAGCGAAAACACAAATTTTCGCTCCTTTTACTCCTTTCTATTTTAGTATCTCATTTCAATTAACCCGTTGACCGCGGAGGTTGTAGGTCTTGCCATCACGGATAATCAGCACTTGGTTGCCGCGGAGAACTTTGGTACACTGTACGCTGTTTCCTTGTGCGTCATCAACTGCCGTTGCGTCGTGACCGCCACCTTGCTGCCCGTTGTTCGTTACAGTCAGCGTCTTGCTTACCGGTTCAGCAGCCAGATAGGTCTCATTACCGTCCTGGTGAGCGGTGATAGTTACCTCGCCGGCCTTCAGCGCCACAACGTAGTTTTGTTCGTTCACATAAGCGATGGTGCTATCCGAACTGGTGTAGTAAACATCGAGCCACGAGCCTGCTTCTGCGTTCAGTTGCAGCGTAGCATCCCCAACTTCGATAGTACTGAGCTCTTGATCCCAAACAATCATCTGGAATTGCTTCTCGGGAACAACCGCAAGGCTGTCAAACTCTGCCGTGTAAGTAGCTTCGCCGGTTACCTCTGCCAGAGCCGGAGTCCAACTCTTGAAGGTGTAAGAGAATTGAGCCGTAGCCTCTTTGGTCGGAGCCTCGCCGGTGTACTCAGGCATTGCGCCATATTCCACCTCGCTGCTCTGGAGTACGTCCTCACCGTTCATGAAGGTGATCAGGTACTTGTTCAGCGTACTGTCGTACTCAGCCGTGTAGGTCGCTTCGCCGGTTACGGCAACGATCTCGTTGTCCCAGCCCTTGAAGGTGTACGTGTATTGCGCGTCAGCGGCCTTGGTCGGTTCCTCACCCTCGTAAACAGGAGTCTCGCCGTAAGCCAGTTGGGTCTTTTGCAGCTCGGTGCCGTCCGCGTTCAGGAAGATGACGTTATAGACATTCACCGTGCTATCGAACTCAGCCTTGTAGGTAGCCACGCCTGTTACCTCTGCCAGTGCCGGAGTCCAGCCCTTGAAGGTGTAGGTGTATTGAGCCGTAGCGGCTTTCTCTGCATCTGCGTGAGCAGGCATTGCGCCGTACTCTACCTCCGTTGTCTCAATCAGACTCTCGTCTGCATTGAGCCATGTGATGGTGTATTTGTTCACCGTGCTATTGAAGGTAGCCGTGTAGGTCGCATTGCCGGTTACAGCTACAATCTCTGCATCCCATCCTGCAAAAGCATAAGTGTTCTGTGCATCAGCAGCCTTAATAGGAGTCTCGCCGGTGTATACAGGAGTTGCGCCATACTCTACCTCAGAACTCTGGAGTACAGCTTCACCATTCTTGAAAGTGATGGTGTACTTGTTCACTGTGCTACTGAAGGTAGCCGTGTAGATTGCCTCGCCGGTTACGGCAACGATCTCGTTGTCCCAGCCCTTGAAGGTGTACGTATATTGCGCGTCAGCGGCTTTAGTCGGTTCCTCTCCCTCGTAAACTGGAGTCTCGCCGTAAGCCAGTTGGGTCTTTTGCAGCTCGGAGCCGTCCGCGTTTTGGAAGATGACGTTATAGACATTCACCGTGCTGTCGAACTCAGCCTTGTAGGTAGCTACGCCCGTTACCTCTGCCAGCGCCGGAGTCCAGCCCTTGAAGGTGTAGGTGTATTGAGCCGTAGCGGCTTTCTCTGCATCTGCGTGCTCAGGCATTGCGCCATACTCGACCTCGGTTTCGTCTATCAGACTGCTGTCTGCGTTGAGCCAGGTGATCTGGTATTTATTGATTGTCCAGTTGGCAGTATAAGTGCGGTTACCTGTTGCGCCTTGCTCAATCGTGACTTCTGTCTGCGGTTCCTCGCCGTTGCTACCCGTCCAGCCTGCAAAAGCGTAGTGCTCTTTGGTCGGGTTGTTGAGCGTGAAGGTCTCCGTCTCGGCATTGTAGTGCGTCGGGTTCTCGGTCTCTACGATTCCTCCAGCCAGTTCATAAGCGATGGTGTAGTCGATCGTGACAGCAAGACTTGCAACATCAATGCTGTCGTGGTTAGCATCGCCCGCTACGCGGTAGGAGACTGTATATTTGCCACCCTCAATAGCTGTCGGCAGTTCAGTGCTCCAGCTCTCACCGTCGAGCGAGTATTGCAGTTCGCCGCCTTGAGCCTCACCGGCTGTGATCAGCGTCTGTGCCTCGCCGGTGTAAACAAGGTTCTCTACAGCCATAGGAGCCGTTACAGAAGCGCTGGCTTTAGCTATCTCAACTGCCACCGGAGCCTCAGCCGTATAGTCGTTATGGTTGTCGTCAGCGACTACCTTATAATATATCGCGTACGCGCCTGCGTTAACAGCCTGCGGCAGCTCGGTGCTCCAGTTCTCGCCGTCGAGCGAGTATTGCAGTTCGCCGCCCTGAGCCGATCCGGCTGCGATGAGTGTCTGTGCCTCGCCGTTGTAAACCAATTCCTCTACAGCCACAGGAGCCACAGCCGAAGCATTGGCTTTCGCTACCGTCACGGTAAGCTCTGCGGGAACAGTACTATAGTTGGTGTCTGTCGGCAAGAAGACGATTGCACGCTGATACTCTCCGGCGTTCAACAGTTCTTCTCCGTTCTGCCATACATACGCACCCGGCACAGAAACCTCGTAATCCGTCAACTGCGACTCTTTCAGCAACTGACCGTAAACCAAACCGCCGGCAACAGGCAATGTGGTAACGACAGGAGCAGCTTTAGCCACCGTCACCTCGATCTCCACATTTACTGGCGAATAGAGTTCCAGATCCGCCGGCGTAAAGAGTGCTTCATAAGCTTTGGTGCCGGAGAGGAGCAAGGTCGTAGAATCTTTCCAAGAGAATGCACCTTCTACGTTGGCGCTACCGCCTTGCATAGCTACCTCAGCCAACTTGACGCCATATACAAGGTTCTTGCTAACAATAGTCGGCAACTCGACGATGCGGGCCAATACATTGATAACCGTCACGTTCACAGTGCTTTCCACAGTGTTGTAGTTAGCATCAGCCGGCGTAAAGACAACCGTACGCTCATATGTACCGGGTTTCAGACGGTTCTCGGTCGGGTTCTTCCATGCGAACGAACCCTCTACATTCGCCTCGCCGTTCTGCAGTTCGGCATCGCCTACACTCTGGGCGATTGTGATATCCGTAGCTGTCGGCCAAGCGGTTACCACCGGCGTAGCTTTCTCTACACGCAGACTGACAAGTGTCGTGCTGGTGGCGTAGATTCCGCTTTGGGTCGGAGTGAAGACCACGTTATAGCTCGGTGTACCGGCAGCAGGTACAGCCTGCGGCGTCTCCCAAGCGAACGTACCGTCTACACTACCCTCGCCGTCCGACAGGGCGGAAGCCTCCAGCGACTGACCATAGACGATAGTAGCGGCGGTAGGAGCAGTAGTGATAGTGGTAGGCACTTTCGTAATCACGATGGTTTTCGCAATCGGCAGCGCGGCATCGTACTTCGCGTCACCCTCTTGGGTGGCAGTAATAGTAACGATTCCGGCGCTGACAATCACCAAACGACCTTCCTCTACGTAAGCGACTGCGCTATCCGAGCTCAGGAAGGTCACTTCCAGTCCGCTGGAAGCGGTGGTTGCCACAGCAATCTCATCCGTAGCCAAAGCCTCAGCCGGCAGGTCAAAATCATTGATCGACTGGTTCAGACCCTTGGTAACAAGGCGCACGGGTATCTCGATAGTAGAAGGCTGTTCCTTGCCATCCGTGATAACAATAGTATCTTTGAACTCCTGGTTCTTCATCTTCGGCGTAAACGAAACGGTAAACGCGTCGTCGCCGAAATCGCCACAACCTTCGCCCAACGTAGTCTGGCTGAGTGTGAGCAGGCCATTCTGCGTAGAGATAGACATCATGTCAATATTGGAGTGAGAAACGGTAATCGTTTTCTGCCAAGCGGTGTTGGTCTCAGCCTCTTGATCCACCTCCGTGATGTCGGCACGCATGAATTTCTTGCGTGAAACTTGGATGTTGCTGATGGTGTGATCTGTTCCTGACTCAATAGTAGAGAAGCGCACTTTGGTTGCAGACTCATCCAAAGCAATATTGCCGGACTGTGTGTCGCTTGTGCCTACAACTTTGTTGTAAACCTCATACCAATCCCAGAGGTTGTTGATGCAAGCAAATTGCTCTACCTGCAACGGAGCATAACTCGGAGCTGTTCCCCACAGACCATTCTTTGTTCCATGCTTAGCAGTGAAAGTGAGGGTTGCAGGAATACCCGACAGATCAAATACACGATTGTTGTTTTTGAGCGTCAATGAGCCTTGTGACAATGCCATTTGGTTACATTGCGATTTCGGGTTGCGGACAATGACGTAATTGTTCTGCGATACAGCAAGCCATTCTACTTCGTTTTCATCAATGTAGCCAGCTTGAGTAGCAGTGATATAGGTTTCTCCTTCACCCACTACTGTCAGCACGTTACCCTCAATTTTTACGATGTTTGTATTGGCAGAGGTATAAGTAATCTCTCCGCCGCTGGTAGCAGTAGCAGTCAGTTCAATCGAACCGCTTGTAGTGAGCAGGCCATAGAGGTTTTGATCCCATGTGATTGACTGCTTGCGGAGATCGGTTACTGTAAACTGTTTTGTGCTGCTAACTTCCTCATACTCATTATCGCCAGCTTGGTAAGCCGTAATATTTGCGATACCGATGGCTTTTGCCAAGAGGGCAGTATCAGCAATCACCTCAATCACCTCTTCGTTATCGGAAGTAAATGTAATTCGCTCACCGTTGGTAACGGTAGCAATAACAGGAATCAATATCTCGTTAGGATACTGCTCCTCAATGTTCATGGCAAAACCGGTAGATGCCAAGTCTGCATTCCAGGTAATAGTCTGCGGACGTTTGGTGGTAGTGGCTGAAACTTGAATGGTTTTGGAATATTTGTCATTAGCAATAGTGATATCTCCCTCCTGTGCACCAGCTTCGTTCGTGTGGGTATAACTGATAGTCAGTGTTTGTGTAGCGAATTGATCAAAGTTACCAAACTGCGCCGGCGTAACTGTGAAACGCGGGTTGCTGCTGGTGACAGTCAGTGGCGAAACATTACACCAGTTGATCATTGCTGTCTTGCTTACTTCGCCCGAGTTGATTACAGCTGAGCCAAAATCAATGCTTGCAGGCTCCGGATCTTCCACATAGGAAAGCTCCGTTACTTTGATATTGCGATACAATGCACCATAGTTTGCGTGTAAGTGGAAACGGATATAACGTGTCGTTTTCTTCAACTGTTTCGTCCAATTTTTCCAATTGTCTTTATCCAACTCCTGATCATTCCAAACGGCAGACCATGTTTTACCATCCGCACTCTCATCGACATAGAGGAAATACAATTGTCCTTCTACCGTAGAACCGCCTACTTTAGTTGCAGTCATTTTATTCAAGCCGTTATCACGATAGATAAACTTCGACTCGAAAGAAAGTTCATTAGGTACACCTTCAAATTTGAATGTCACGTACTTGTCATCCCAATTGGCAACTCCTTCAAGCCATCCGTTATAACCTCCTACGCAAAAACCTTCGTTACCCTTCCATGAGTAGTCTCCGCTCGAACCGGATTTGAGGTTGTTGAACGTAGATTCGGATGTAATGGATATAGGCAAGTGATTGTTGTTGGCAGTTACTGTAAGAGTGAAATCCACAGATATGGCTTGATAAGTATCTGTTTCTGCCAATGTAGCGCGATAAACAGCAGTACCTTCTGCACCGGCAGCCATTACACCATCTACATATGACGCATATTGGGATCCGCTAACATTAGTAACTACAACATCAGCATCTGACACTTTTTCAAAGGCGATAGTGACTGAAGCTCCACGTCCTACCGACAAACTGCTGCGTGCCGAGCCGTTCATCATGACGGTCAAAGAAGGCGTTTTCTTGCTGACTACGATCTCGTAGGTTTCTTCGCGCGCTTCAATGCTGTTAGTCTGTGCTTGCGAAACGGTCATTGTTGTTGTGCCGGGAGCAACTGTGGTAATGATACCCGTGCTACCATCATAAGAAACAATACCTTCCGGCGCGAACGAGATATTCACGCCGTCCACATGGTTAAGCGAAAGCGTAGCCGTTTGCTCCAGTTCCAAGGCTGTCTTATCAAGCGAGAACTCCGGCTGATAACGAGTTACATTGAAGGTATAGGTCTTGCTGGCAGCGAAGATGTCTTCGTTCTCCGACTGCGATACGGTAATGGTCGTGCTACCAGCGTGCAAAGCAGTGAAAGTCAGCACATTACCATCACGAACAACGCCCATTACATCATCCGTAGTAGCTGTAACCGTAAAATCTCCGTTCAATCCATCGCTGACATTGGTTAGATTGATGGAAACGACATCATTTACTTTTAAGTCGTTTCCCCCCTCAACGAATCCGTTCTCTGCGAAAACGGGGGTCTCTTTGAACCACACGGAGAAGTTTGTCTCCAATACCGCCGGATTGAAATAGGTGTTACCTGCCTGACTTACGGTAATTTTAGCAGTACCCGGTGCGATTGCTTTCAGATACTCGCCTTCAATAGCAATCACCGCCTCGTTGTCCGACTCATAACTAAATTCCGTCAGACCCGAAGTGGAAGAAACGACAATCGGTTGAAGCGTACCCTTTGCCATATTGAACTGCATTCCTTCACCCCAACTGATGGCCTGATCTTCCGGATGCAACGTCCAATGTGCATAGAGTTTATGATGTCCGGCAGTGGTGACGGTAGTTCCCGATTCTACTTTCGTACCACCTTCCGCTTCTGTAAACCATCCTACGAAATCATAGAAACGGCGTGTAGGTGTCGGCAGGGTGCCATAAGCCGAAGCAAAGGTAACTTCTTTGCTTGTAGGAGTTACACTACCAGCGCTGACCTCATCTCCATTCGGATCAAACGTAACAGTATATTTATTGGCCGTGAAAATAGCATAATATGCAGGAGCGTTGGAGGTCGCATTGCCTAATAGGTTTCCTTTTCCCGTGTACGTCTTGGTCATTGGATTAGAGGTATCTCCTGATGTCGCAGATGAGGAGGTTGACCACCCCTTGAAAGAATAACCGGTTTTGGCATTTGCATAATAATAAAATGTTGCGGATGTTTCTTTATACCCCCAACTATAACTTGACGTTTTTGTTTGTGACGATGATTCCGATGTGGTTGTATAGGAATAACTACCCGTGGAATTTTTTACTGTCACGTATCCGCCATTAGCTGGCTGTGAATAAACTGTAGCAGTAAATTTGATATCACCCGCTCCTGCCCATACATTTGTGTTCATTCCCATGAGCCCAATGAAAATAAACAATTGTTTTTTGAATTTTGTAAAAGTTTCCATATCTTTTTTGTATTTATATTATTTCTATTTAGAGTTTATTTCTTTTGATCCGCAGATTAAACAAATGTAACTGATTGTTATTTGTCCAAAATGGTCAAAAATGATTCAAAAATTTATTTTTCTTATTTATTTCTTGGTTCGCTTTATTGTATGCTTTACTTTCAGCACAGCGAAATTCAATTCTAATTCAGTTTCAGTCTCCGAGGTTGCCATATCACTACCGATAATCTCTCCCATCAACTCACCACTACGTTTAAGCAATGTCTTTTGCTCCTCTTTCTCCGGCAACTCGTTAAGTGCTTTTATGGTACGAGCCAACTCCTTAACTGCCGCAAAAGTATCTACAATGGCAATAGTGGTTGCTATAGCCTGTTCGCTTTTCAGAATCGTAGCCATCATATATAGTCCCCGCTCTGTAAAAGCTTTGGGTTGTACGGTGCTATGTTTCAAGCCATTGAACCGGTCAAAATTTTTGACCAGTTCGGCTTTTTCATATTCATCCACAACCATGATATACCCGTACGGAAATTTCTTGGGGTTGTTTTTTACCGCCTGATTTATTTCTTTCGTTTGTACACCGTATAGTTCGGCTACATCGCTATCCAACAGAACAGGCTGATCACGCAATATAATAATTCTGTCACGCACTTCTTCGACAGAAATCGGATTGACAACTTCTGCCTGTTTCTTTTGTATTCCTTTATTATCCGTTTTCATATAATCCTTCTATCTTTATCGTCCACAAATTTAACAAATCAAACTAAGCCATGCGGAATATGAGTTTTCGTCAAAAAAGATCCAAAATGGTCAAAAATGATTCAAATTTTGATAATATCCGTATTTAGGGACGTATCATGCTGTTTTGCCAACTCGACTTTGCAAAATATACGATTTTTTAAGACATTTCGATATATTTGCATCATTTGAGCCGCAAAAACGTGCACAAAATTAATACAAATCTTTGATTTGTGCAAATTTTATCGTCTTCGCGCGCACGAATAATAATAGCGTGTAGCCGATTATTAATAAACGGCATCCTACGATAACAGAAAAATCGCCCGTTTGGACGATTTCTCTGTTAGAACCATTGACGTTTACGATGGTTAATTGGGCTGTGCCGAATTAGTTGGCACGTTGACCTTGAACGGTGTACAGCTGGTTGCCGCGGAGGACATAGATAGCCCCGTTGCGGAAGACTTTGACACTTTGTACCGCTGTGCCTTGTGTATCGTCAAGAGCAGTAGCATCCTCCGGAATCTCAGGACGAACCACAACGGCTTTGCTGACCTGCTCGGCGGCAATATAGTTGTTGTCGCCCTCCTGTTTGGCCACAATGGTTACTTCACCTTCGGTAAGTCCGTGGAGTGTGTGATCCAGCACTTCCACTATTTCGCTGTCCGAACTCTCGAGCGTAACGTACAGTCCGCTGGTAGCCGACACCTCAATCTCCTTGTATTCGCCTACGAGCAAGGTATCCACCTCGGTTACCCAGATAATCTCCTGTGCAGCTTGGTTAACCTGCAACTCAATCTCGAAATGCACGGTGTTGTAATAAGTGAGATCTTCGGGCACGAAGACAATCTGCACATCCTGCACACCCGCATTCAAGAGACGTGTGCTGTCCGCCCATTGGAACGAACCGGCGACCTCAGTCTCCTGCTCATCATCCAGCGTAGCTTTGCCGCCCATGATCTGCGAAGCAGCCACCGTCTCGCCGTAGGTGATAGCTGTAGCGGTAGGAGCGGTTACCAAGGGGGTAATACGCACAATGTCAATGATCTCCACTTCGCGTGCTACCGGTTCGGCTGCCAGATAGCTGTCGTCACCGGCTTGGGTAGCAGTGATAGTAACCGTTCCGGCACTAAGGGCGTAGAGCACGTTGCCTTCCATATAAGCTATAGTGCTGTCGGAAGTGGTATAGGTGATTTCCAGACCGGAGGTCGAATAAGCGGAGTACTCCGTGGTCTCCAGACGGGTTACCGGGAAGAGCTGTTCGTTCCAAACAATCGTCTGCGAAGCCTTGCCCACATAGATATTCACCTCTGCGTTAGCAGCAGCGTACACAGCGTCGTTATACGGAGTGAAGACAACAGGATAAGCGTTGGTTCCGGTAGCAGGCTGTGTCTCGGGGTTTGCCCATGCGAACTTACCCGGTTGCGAGGCTTTACCGCCGGTAAGCACGGACTCTTCGAGAGTCTGACCGAACAAGAGGTCGGCAGCCACAGGCAGTTCGGTGATCTCCACCGGAGCGAGACTGATGACGATAGTCTTGGTCTCGGAAACCTCGTTGTAGCGGTCGTTACCTGCCTGATAAGCCGTTACCTCAACCGTTCCGGCCTTGAGTATCTTGAGTTGATTGCCGTTCACAATCGTTGCCACTGTCTCATCCGAGGTCGAATAGGTCACCTCCAATCCGCTGGACGCGGTAGCCTCAAAAGCAGGAATCACGTCAGTTGCTACAGCCGTCTCCGGCAACTCAAAGCCAAAGATAGACTGATTGAACGCAACAGCTGTCACACTCAGATCGATAACATGCGTATGAGGATTGGCCTTGCCGTCGCTAATAGTGATCTGGCCTGTGTAAGTAACACCTTTCTCGCGCGGGGTAACCGATACCTCGAAGGTCTCCGTACCAAAGTCCGAGCAGTCGGTTCCGATAGATGTCTTGCTTACCTCGAACGGATTCTCCGTGTTGTCGCTTACCACGGTGATATCCACCACATCAATACCGGAGCGGGTAACAGAAATCGTCTTCGACCAGCGTACGTTACGCTCGGCATTCTCGGTAATAGCACTTTCACTCACAGCGAACTCTACCTTGCGGGGTATAGTGATATTCGATACGTCCTGTTTGGAGTAGTCACCTGTGCGGAAACGAATCTTGGTAGCAGACTCTTCCAACTTATAAGGACCATAATTCTTATTATTCTCATCCAATGTGACTGATGTAACCTGTTTCCACTCCAGACCGGAACCGAAGTTGGCATACTGGTCAATATACATCGGTTCGCGCTGTGACCAAAGATACTGTTTACCACCTGCTTTTGCAGAGAAAGTCAGCGTAGTCGGTTTGCCTTCGAGTTTGTATTCCTGCACAGCGAAAGAGGATTTGTGTCCCTGCGCGAAGGAGAAACTCTTGTCCGCCAACGCATATTCATCACAAGCGGCATTCGGGTCACGTACTTTCACGTGTTTGCGGTAAGTAGCGGAGATCCACTCTTCCTCGCCAATCAAACCACCCTCTTGGGTAGCAATAATATATGCCTCTCCGACCGCCCCGGTGATTGTCAGCGTGGCGTTGTTCTCTCCGCCCAGTGTGATACACTCTGCGCTGCCACCTTCGATGGCGTACGTAATAACACCTTCGCTGGTAGCGGAAGCCTCCAGCGCGATTGTTGAACCTGCCTGCGTAGTCTTCAGTCCCATGAGGTTTTGTTCCCAAGTGATGGTCTGTTTGCTCTTTGAGGTAACAGTAAACTCTTTGCTATCTACCACTTCGTCGTAGATATCATTTCCTGTAGCCGTAACGGTGATAACCGCCGTACCGTTATCTATGGCATAGAGCGTCTTGCCATCCGGCGATACTGCCACCACATTTGCGTCAGAAGTGGTATAAGTAACCTCTGCATCCTCGTTATCCGCGGTAGCAATCTCTGCTCCGGTAAGGTTATCGCCGGCGTTCAATGTAAAATTGGTCGCTGTGAGATCTGCGTTCCAGTGGATAGCCTGGCTGCGTTTGGTGGTAGTACCGGAAACAGCAACAGTCTTGGTGACCGAACCGTTGGTGAGGGTGATAGTGCCGTTGTGCGTACCCACCTCTTTGTTGCGGTCATAAGCCACGGTAATGGTCTGCGTGCCGTATTTCACTTTGCCGCCAAACGAAGCAGGAGTAACGGTGAAGAAATTCGTATTGTCGCAGGTTACGCTTAACTCATCAACGTTACACCACTCTACGTCAAACGTTTTCTCTACTTTTCCGGAACTGATTGCGGCAGTACCGAAATCCAGTGAAGTGATTTTCGTATCGTCAACAGTCGGATCGTTCACGTACGCCTGATCGGTAACCTTGATACTACCAAACGTACCGCCATAGTTACCACTATAGCACAATTTGATATACTTGGTCGATTTGGAAAGATCTATCGGTCCTGCATTATAGGTGTCGGTAGATACCGATACAGTAGAAGATGTAGGAGTAACAGCCGACCATATCGTAGTCCAGTTCTTATTGTCTGCACTCTCAGCCACATACCAGTCCGGATTGGTGGCGATTGTACTGGAACACTTATAAGTAAAAGTCAGTTGGTAAGGAATGCTCGTCTGAGACAAAGCTATTATCACGTACTTGTCATCCCAATTCCACTCAGTCCCTGCAAGCCAAGAGGCTCTTGCAGACAGAAAAACACCATTATCCCATTTGTTTTGGGAATTGGAAGCGCCATCATTACCCACTACAACCTTATTGTTGTTATAATGGCTCTGCGTCATAGTCGTATTGTACGGCAGCTGCGCAAAGAGATTAGTTCCCATTGTCACCAAGGCGACGAGGGCAATTAATTGTTTTGAAAAATGTGTAATCTTTTTCATACCTTTTATTGAATTTAATGATTATTCGGGTTATTGTGTTTTGCCAAGTCCATTTTGCAAAATATACGATTATTAAGATTATGCGATATATCCGACCTATAGAGAGGGCAAAAAACGGTGCAAAATTAATACAAATC
>ONPG01000009.1 GCA_900319645.1 uncultured Bacteroidales bacterium | reverse complement strand
AGGTCACAAGACCCTCATCCCGCAGGTCATCGAGGAGCTCAAGAAACTCGGCCGTCCGGATATCATGGTCACCGCCGGTGGTGTCATCCCCGCGCAGGATTATGACTTCCTCTACAAAGCCGGCGTTGCCGCCATCTTCGGCCCCGGCACCCCGGTCGCATACTCCGCCAAAGTGGTAATGCAACTGCTGATGCAAGAGTAATGATAGTATCAGCCATACATGGCTGATCAAAGAGAGAGCCGCCTTTTCGGGCGGCTCTCTCTCTCTTCTCTCATCGGCTGGACATAGCGGTGTCCTGTGCGCGCTACCTCCGTTAGCGCGTTCTCTTTCTTCTTTCGTCAATTGTCCCGCATGGCATGCGGGGTTGTCATTCGTCTGCTATGCTACGCATCAGCATCGCGTCTATGTTTATTGTCCGGCATATTATGCCGGTTGTTCTGTTCGGCGGCATATTTGCCGCTGTTTCCCTTTCTTGGTAGTTATTAGGAATATTATTCCGCTAATACCTAAATCGCCCTAATTCGGCATATTCTGGCCTGTTTCTGCAAAAATCTGCACTTCCCTCTTGCACATATCAAAATAATTTCGTACCTTTGCACTCTGTTTTGCTTTTATTTCCGCGTGATTTCCGCGTTATTCCCGCGATATTCTCGCGTTATTAAGCAGCTGAAAACAGGAGGATACCATAACGAACAAACAAACACACCATATTATATGTCAAAAGCCTTACTTGAATCCCCCGTTGCCGAACTTCACGGCAAGTACTCAAAAAACGGCACTATCTTCCGCCAGAAGAAATACCGCTCAGAAACCGGCGCAGTGCTGCATACCTGCGTGCAGGAAGCCTATGTAGTGGACTTCCCTCGTGACTTTAAGAAGAATCCGCCTAAAGGGGCTGAGCTCGCCAACATGACTCGTTTTGGCGAAGCGCACCGCCGTTCACTTGAACTTTTGAAAGCCGGCAAACTGACATCCGACGAACTGGCCGTGCTGCCTGCGGAAGAACGCGAAACAGCAGAACAACTCCTTGCACAACTCGCTTCCTACCAAACCCGCTTCGAGAAGCAGTTAAAAGGCGCACCCGACCCGCAAGCGCCGTTGTTACCCAAATCCTCACCGGACTACAATCCCAACTCCGCCAAGCCACAGCGTCGCCATTATTACTCCCTTCCCGCCTTCCTGCGTGCAATGATTTTGATGGAGCAAAAAAAGTAGTTAAAGTTGTGTCTCTCTCCCAAATCAAGTTTCGTCCCTTTCCCGAGATACCATCCGGGACCAAAAAGAGGTTTCGTCCATTTGCCGAGATATCATCCGGCATCAAATAATATTCTGCATACCAAATGCAGAAATTCTACACATTTCTTCATTAAAACTTGCATATATCAAAAAAAATCAGTAACTTTGCAGCGCAAAGTGCGCACGTAGAAATGTTAAATCATAACAACATATAACAATAACATACATTTTTTATTATGATACGTATTTTACATATTTCTGATTTTCACTACAAGTCGAATAATCCAGAAGACTTTGAGGAGATGGGTAAAAAGATAGCTGAGAATCTTAAAGCAAGTCTTGACGATAATAAGGTAGATTTGATAGTGTTTTCTGGTGATTTAGCATTTACAGGAGACAAAAAAGAGAATTTTGAAAGAGCTGCTGTCGCTTTATTTAATCCCATAAAGGATAGTATTGGTATCACTAATGGGCAAATTCTTCTAACACCTGGAAATCATGATAGAGTTTTTAGAGGAGAATTATCAATTGTTAAAACGGGAATTGATGCATGCAAAACTCAAAGTGATTTAGATAATTTCTGCGCTGATAAAGTTCAGTTAGGACTCAGTATAGTTGAGCAAAAAGAATATAATGCCTTTATTAATGAATTTTATGATGATAGTTGGATTAAATCAGAACTTTATACATGTGGAAAGATTACCTGTAATGGACATACTATCGGTCTTTTGTCTTTAAATTCCTCTTGGAGATGCTGCGGAGACTCAAAAAATGATCGAGGAAAGTTGTTACTCCCTATATACGCAGTTCGAGAAGCATTAAAACATTTACGAGGTTCAGACTACATTTTCTGCACAGAACATCATAACCTTTCTGATTATCAAGAGTATGTTGCAAGTGAAATAGAAGATGAATTACATGACAAATGTCATATTTTATTTACTGGGCATTATCATAAAGCTTCTGTAAATGTAAATCACGATGCAGAAGTCGGAATGATTCATATATCTGCACCTGCGTCTTTTAATAGAAATGATAGTGGCGTGAATTTTGGATATAGCATTGTTGAATTTGATGAAAACGAAGAAAAAGCAGTGGTTATTCCTTATATTTACACATCGCTCCAATTCCTCAAAGGTCGAGAAATTCATGTGAATGTTCCTGTGTCACAAGAAAAAATAAAACAGAATGCCTTTCGTAAATTAATACGCAAAAGATATCAAGAGACTTTATTGAAAGCGGATGACTTGTTTGTAAATCATGGGACAGGAATGTTTTTGAAGATGTTTAATACACCTATTATCAAAGATAAGAGTGTTCAGGAGATAATAACCTCTCATAAAGAGGGAGAGAGACACCAATTGAAAGACATTGCATACCAAGATAAATCAGCTATTATTTTTGGTTATGGAAAGCGTGGGAAAACGTCTCTCTTGCGGAAAATACAATTAGACGTTCTTAATGAAATTACCATTCGTAAAGTAATACCGTACTATATAAGTTATCCTTTAGTTAAAAACAAGGCTATTGATTTACATACATTGCTAAGATTCCATTTAGAATTAAACGTAAGAGACACAACTGAACGCTTTAAGAAGTATAGTCTATTATTACTTATTGATGATTTAAACCCAACAGATTCAGCCTTTATGAGTCATCTCAAAGAAGAGATGGCAAAATTCCCTCATTGTCGTTTTGTCGCGACAGCAATGGAAACTATGTCAAACCAGATTCCGCTTATCAACTTTTACGGAACGGATATTGATAAATATTACATTCATGATGTCACTGTACGTGAGGTACACCAACTGACAGCAAAATGGCCTTCAATAGAGATTAATAGGAAGCGCGAGATAGAAGAAAAACTTATTCAGATTTTTGACCAAATGCACATTCCCCTAAATTATTGGTCTATTTCGTTGTTTTTATGGATTTGTGCTAAAACAGACAATGCCAATGTGCACAATAATTTTGATCTAATAAAGTTATATATAGACGAATTATTGGATGTGAGAAATTACATGAAGGACTCCGAATTTAGTGTTACATTTGACGATTTAAAATCTTACATCGGAGCGATGGCTGTAGAGATTATGCGCCATGATTATGCGTTGTCTGATGCTGATTTGACTAAATTTACTGAAGACTACAGAAAATCACATGCTAAATTCGCAGATAACCCTATTGATATTATAAACTATCTTTTTTCCAAAGGAATTCTCAATCGTGACGCAGATGACAAAATATCCATACGTTTGAAAGGTGTATTTGAGTATTTTATTGCATATCATATGAGCGAGAACTCTAGTTTCCGTAAAGATGTCCTAACTATCAAAAATAGTTTTATGCCTTTTGGAAATGAATGGGAACTATATGCAGGATTTTGTAAAGATGACAAAAGTTCCTTTAAAAGCATCTTTGATTCTATCAAAGAAGTTATGACACCAATAACATTAGGAGAAGAATATTCCGATATTGACTCCCGAGTACACCAACGGGTAATAATTACTGAAGCTAGTAAGAATGCGACAGGTGAACTTATGGAGAGATTGGATAAAATGCCGGAGGATGAAGAATTTGATAGTTTACCCATGCATGGTATCCAGCAAGGAGATACAACTTTAAAACCTAAGATTTACTATGACAAGATAGATTTAACACCAGCTAATATAGAAAGAATGATTTTTGTGTTAGCAAGAATCTATCGAAATAGTAATATCTGTGATATGGAGGGTCTGTCTAATGAAATGTTTGATTATATTGTTGACGGAGCATGCAATCTTGGCTTTATGCTGGTTAATGAAGCAAAATCATATGCCGAAGAAGATGATGAGGATTTTGTCCAATTAGTCTCTAATTGCATGCCTATTATAGTAGAAGCTTTCTTCTACGATGCCATAGCTCAGAAAAATTTGACAAGAGTATTTGAAGAGAAATTACGTACATACTTAGCACATCCGGAAGGAAATCAAATGAGAATGTTTATGATGGCAATGGTACTCATGGATATTGATGCTATAAAATATCGTGACAGAGTAGAAAAAGTATTGGAGGTCTTAGATAATAAAGTGTTACGTTTTTCAATTCTACAGAAAGCAGTATTAAATTCTATCAGAGATAATAATCCGGAAATTAAAAATGCTTTAAAACCAATCCGTCAAATATTGAGTGGAGAATTTTATGAGACACATGATCAACAAAACGAATTAGAAATTATTATTGAAAAAGAGAAAATTAAACAAGCAGCCATTAGAAATACTACCAAAGATTAATTTATCAGTAAATTCTTACGCTATAATTATCATAATTACCCTACGTAGATAACTACGCCAATACATCAAAACTCGCAGCCTCCAACTGCGAGTTTTTTCGTGTTTTCCTTTCAAAATCCACTTTCTTGAACGAATAACGTCCTAAAATTTGCCTACGTCAATATTTTTTTGTAATTTTGCACTCGATTTTGAAATAAGCGCAAGCGTGCGCCACATATTAACAAGCATTACTATTATTTCGCATTTACCGAAAGCCCACGAAACTTTAGGAAATAAAACGCTGAAATAATCAGTAAGGATTCCGTGTTGGATTCCTTTTACAAAGAAATGTAGAATGCTCGTAAGTTGAGTACGAGTATATCATTTTTGTAGAAGGTTTCCGTCGTGGGCTAACCTTGGTAAATGCAATGAGTACTCGTGCTCTTTGTGTTTATGTGGATTGATAGTATGCACAACTATAAGCTATTACTATCAATCGATGTTATTTAACTCTATTGAATTTGCACTCTATTTGCCCATCGTGTTTTTGATTTACTGGGCAATCGGGTACGCCCACATAAATGACAATCTCAAGCTGCGACTGCAAAACGCATTTGTAGTCCTTGCTAGTTACGTCTTCTACGGCTGGTGGGATTGGCGTTTCCTATTACTTATCGCGTTTACATCATTCTGCTCATGGAGCAGTGGGTTGCTCATCGCTAAATCGTCTACTCCCAAAGCCGCAAAAGCATGGACTGCCGCCAACATCGTTCTTAATCTCGCCATCCTCGCTGTCTTTAAGTACTACGATTTCTTTGTTCGCGAGTTCGGTCAACTCTTCGGAATATCTACGGATTGCCTATTGCTAAAAATCATCCTCCCTGTAGGAATATCGTTCTATACATTTCAAGCGCTCAGTTACTCCATTGACGTTTATCGCAAGAAGATAGAACCTACACGCGACATCGTTGCTTTCTTTGCGTACGTTGCTTTCTTTCCGCAACTTGTTGCAGGTCCTATTGAACGAGCAACAAACCTCTTGCCGCAGTTCCAAACCAACCGCAAATTCAATTACGACCAAGCCGTGGACGGAATGCGTCAGATACTATGGGGCTTGTTCAAGAAGATAGTAGTTGCTGACAATTGTGCTACATATGTTGACCAAGTTTGGGCAACCTACGATACCCAAACGGGTAGCACCTTGCTCCTCGCTGCTGTTCTCTTTACTTTCCAAATATACGGCGACTTCTCCGGTTATTCGGACATTGCCATCGGTACTGCCAAACTCTTTGGTATCAAACTGATGCGGAACTTCAATAATCCGTATTTCTCGCGCGATATAGCTGAGTTTTGGCGCAGGTGGCATATATCGCTGACAACATGGTTTAGAGATTACGTCTATATCCCGTTGGGTGGTAGTCGTGTAGGTAAATGGAAAATCGTCCGTAATACCTTCGTTATCTTCTTGCTCTCCGGCTTTTGGCATGGAGCCAATTGGACATTTATCGCTTGGGGCGCATATCACGCTTTGCTCTTCCTCCCGCTTATCCTTCTCGGCATGAACCGCAAATACACCAACCATGTCGCCGAAGGACGCTTGTTACCTACATGGAAAGAAGCTGTGCAAATACTTGTTACATTTGGTTTGGCTGTATTAGGTTGGATTATCTTCCGTGCTCCTGGCATGCCTTCATTATTTCACTACTTACAAGGTTTGTGTGATGTATCGTTATTCTCTATCCCACAAGGAGGATCTACCAAAAGAATACCATTGATTATTTGTATAGTAGTCATGTTGATAATTGAATGGTTTCAAAGAAATAAACAGCATGGGCTTGAAATGAATATAAATAAGTGGTACATTCGATATGCTATCTATATTATCATCGTAGCTGCGATTATTTATTTCTTCGCGGACGCAGTAACTTTTATATATTTCCAATTCTGATGAAGCGCTTTCTGATAAAATTTTGCATTCTCTTTGTATTGATAGATGGATATATTGCAATTTATCAATATTACATTACCCCTTGTTTAACAGGTGATATGGGGCGTATGGGGCAAATAATGTTCAATAAGGATTATTACAAACGAATTCAACAAACATATTCTTCGCAAAAATCATATGTAATCCCTATTCAACAAACGGATAGTATAATATCTGATACGAATAATTCTAAACCCTGTATCTTTACTATAGGAGATTCGTTTTCTCAACAAAAAGAATATGGCTATGCACAATATTTGGGAGAACAATTATCAATGGAGGTATATAACTTCTCACGTACTCCGATAGACATATCCGCAGAACAACATCTTATCAAACTATTAAATAGGAATGAACTTCCTAAACAAAGTATCGTGATAGTTGAATCTGTTGAGCGTATTATGGTTGGCCGTTTGTGCGGACTTGATTTTCAAGATACAGCTAAGATGGAATTCGTGGTCAAAGAAAAGGAGCAACCGCATGTTCTCAATAATGCTGTACAATATACTACAAAGTCGTGCGGAAAACAACAACCCATTCACCGTTATTCTCTTATAGCAGATTTATTTTCTCACAAAAATAAAACGCGCCAATTGTATATTTATGATTCTCCATGGGACAATGATGGAGATTTCCGCTTTGTAGAAAGAAAAAATGAAGATTACGATATGGCATATACAAATTTAAATGCTTTGCATGCTTATTCAGAAGCACATGGCATTCATATGTTGTATATGATAGCGGCAGACAAATACGAGGTATATAAACCATTCATAATAAGTGGCTATCGTCCTAATAACCCCACATTAGATAAATTACCACAAGAACCCTGGGTAATTAACACGAAACCGCTGATGCGAGGTCTAGTCGCTAAAGGGGTACAGGATGTATATTACATAAACGACACACATTGGTCTCCAATTGGAGCTAAAGTCGCAGGAGAAGAAATTGCTAACCGTCTAGTCGAATTAGGTTTCATCCAATAGTATGTTATTTGCCATCCGTTTTCGATATTTCAGTGCCACAACTCCATCGTTTGATATAGTGGAGTTGAACGACAAGCAGTGGCGTGAGTTCTTCTTGTTAGAGCGCAGTTTTATGCGCATGGAGTGGATGATCAATTTCCTCAACCGTCAACACCTTCGTCATAAGATCAAAGAACTCTGGTGGATTCCCCTCGACGACCAATCCTCTCTTCATATCGATCCTTCCTCTGTCATCCACAAGCACGATTAAAGATTCTTCCTTTGCACCGACTATCAGTCGGTTATTACATCGTTCATTGCGTTGGATGTCATCCAACAAAGGGACATGATGTAAATCTTACGCTCAGAGTAACTTTCGGATCTAAGAATTTTACGCTCAGTGCATATCTTTCCTCGAAACATTTTGGGGATAGTGCATGTTTTGGCTTGCAAAATTTGCGGGATAGTGCTCATGAGACCTATTCCTGTAGCTTATTTAGTATATAATATGGAGTGTATTTATTGCTTTAAAATATTAGAGAACCGCTAAAATTGGGAAAATTTGCGGGATAGTGCAAGTTTTTGCTTCTAAAATTTGCGGGATAGGAAAATTTTTTGTATCTTTGCAGCGTTTTTTAAGATGAGTATATGGAACGAGTATTTAAGCGCAAGATTTATCAGCAATTGTTAGAGTGGAAGCAAACCGCGAATGGTAGTACTGCCATTTTGGTGGAGGGTGCGCGCCGCGTAGGCAAGTCAACAATTGTAGAGTTGTTCGCACGGCAAGAGTACGAATCGTATATACTCATTGATTTCAACGAAGCAGATCAAGAGATATTGGATTTATGGAATAATTTAATGAATCTGGATCGGATATTTGTAAAGTTGCAGCAACATTATAATGTGACACTCCACACTCGTAAATCCGTAATAATTTTTGATGAAGTACAGAATTGTCCCCGTGCGCGTCAGGCAATCAAATACCTTGTAAAAGACGGACGGTATGACTATATAGAGACAGGATCACTCATCAGTATCAAAAAGAACACCCAAAAGATTACTATTCCGAGTGAGGAAAATCGTATTGCGATGTTGCCAATGGACTATGAAGAGTTCCGTTGGGCATTAGGGGATACAGCAACCATTCCGCTACTGAAACAACAGTTTGATGCCCGTATGTCTATAGGAGACGGAGTCACTCGCAAGCAAATGCGTGAGCTGCGATTATACATGCTTGTTGGTGGAATGCCTCAGGCAGTAAACACTTTTCTTGACACGAATAATTTGAGCCTGGTAGATAAGACAAAACGCAATATAATCCAATTATATCTGGATGATTTCCAGAAATTAGATGCCAGCGGGAATGCAGAACGCCTATTCAAGAACATCCCTGCGCAATTAAGCAATAATGAGTCGCGTTACCAGCCATTTACTGTTATTGGCCGACAGACAGAAACAAAGATGAATGAATTGCTGCAAGATTTGGAACAAAGTAAGACAGTGTTATTCAGTTATCATTGTACAGACCCCAATGTAGGTATGTCCTTGAATAAAGATCCGGAACGCTATAAAATGTTTGTAGCTGATGCAGGGCTGTTTGTAACGCTATGTTTCTGGGATAAAGAATACACAGAAAATGTTATCTATGATAAACTGTTGAGCGACAAACTAGAAGCAAATCTTGGTTATATATACGAAAATCTTATTGCACAGATGCTTACTGCAGCTGGGAATGAGTTGTTCTATTACACATTTCCGAAAGACAAAAAGCATAACTATGAGATTGATTTTATGTTGTCTCGTGGGAAGAAAATTTGTCCGGTTGAAGTAAAATCATCTGGATATAAAACGCACGCATCATTGGACGCATTTTGTGAAAAATATTCATCAAGAATTAGTAACAGGTACTTGTTATATACAAAAGATCTCCGCAAGGACGGAGACACTATGTTGGTGCCAGTTTATATGGCAGGACTATTATAGATTGGGTAAAAATCACCTTACTATTGAATTATTGCATACAATCTATGGCAACTGACAATAAGGATTTTTTAAAACAGCAGACGGATTCTTCGAGGGTAAAAGCGACTATCATTTCGGAGTATTTTCCTTCCTATCGCAAGATAATAGGTCGGCATCATGTGCCCAAGAAATTCGGGTACTATGATATGTTTGCCGGTCCCGGTATGTACGAAGATGGCGGTTTGAATGGCGGAAAGGTTGACTGTTTGCAATTAACGGAAAGACAACGTGCTATCATAGAACTGATTAATGAGAATCCTTTCTTAACCGCAAAGGCCATTTCGGAAAAGATTTCGGAAAAGGCTTCGGAAAAGACTTCGTAAAACTTCAGTGTGTCCGACCGAACAATTGAGACCGATATAGCCGAACTGAGAAGAATGGGCGTTTTGCGTCGAATGAAAGGCCGAAGAAAGGCTACTATTAGATAATAGAGTAATATTCAATTCAGTTAGTGGTCAGCAAGTAGTCAGTAAGTCGGCGGTAAGTTGGCAGCAAGTGATTGAGACATATTCTTTAGACCCTGCGTTAACTTGGGATAAGATTGAACCATTTTTGCAACAAGTAAAATCGCCTCGTTTGTTAAAGGAAATCCTAAATGCACTAGGGTACAACGATCCGTATTATTTTAAGAAAACACGTTTCTGCTCGCCCTTCATTCACACATTCACTGATTCTTAGCCGCGGGGGCACGATTATTTCACACATCTTTGTATCTTCTTTTTTTTATAAAAGCCCCCTTTTTAATAAGGTCTTCGCTGCGACTCTCTCTGACGATCAATTCTTCCATATTCACTTTCATTTAATGGGTTTGTACATTGCCAACCTTACAGAGTTCTTTATAAAGAATTAACATCAATGTCCAAGATCTCGCTTAATGGAATGCGGACGAAATCACGTTGCTGCCAAAGAGGATGGGGGAGGGAGAGCAACGGGACGTGGCTTATTGGTGATTGCTGATCGGAAACCGATGATTGATCATTGGGAATTAGGCAGTGGATCTCATTGCCGGCATCGTCAAAAGCACGGATGAGATCGATGTCAATCGTACGGTCTTGGTAGTGACCATTGAGGGTTTTATGCGTGCGTCCGAGTGTGCGTTCCACGGCTTGCGTAGCATGAAGCATTTCGAGCGGAGACAACTCCGAGACCACCGCACAACAGACGTTGCAGAAATCATGAACGCTTTCAAAGCCCCACGGAGACGAATAATACAAGTTAGAGCAGCGCAGGACTTTGCCTGCATGCTGCTCTAACTGTTCCAATGCACGTGAGATAGTCTGCTCACGGTTTCCCAAATTCGCTCCCAGTGAAAGATAATATATCATTGGCAATCTTAGTCATATAGGGATAGACAACCGAAGATTTGACCACCGGCGAGTCGTCAAGCCAATGGTAGGCCTGGTTGGTTCGATCCATAATCATCACCACAATGAGCACGATCAATCCGTATTTTGCCACTCCGAAGACCGCTCCTCCTAATCTGTTTGCCCATCCGAGGTGGATAGCTGACAGCACTTTGGTCATCCAATGTGCAGCGATAGAAAGCAGGATAGCAATCGCAAGGAAAATGAGCAGATAGGCGACCACATCGCACACCTGTTGCGGCCATGCAAACTGCGTCAACAGCCATTTGGAAAAGGGTGGAGCCCACAACTTTGAGCCGAGCACACCGAGGATCACCACCGCGATGGCGATGACCTCGGAGACCAGACCTCGCATGAGACCACGTACCAGTCCTACCAGCAAGGGGAGAAGCAGGAGTATATCCAACCAGTTCATCAACTTCAATAATTAGTGATTAACCTTTCGGGTTGTACTCCTTGGGCTCCCATTGCTCGTCCGGATCCAGTGCGTTGTGCATATTGATATCCGGCACGCCGATGCCAGGAATACCACGCGGAGAGATGGACCAGTTGTATTTATACGACTTGGCATTCTCGCCTTTGCTGTCCTTGGTGGAACCCGGGAAACTCTCGGCATTGTCCATATACCATCCCAAGATACCCGTTACGGTTCCTTCCCAATAAACGCATTGGGAAACACCATGTTTGTCAGCTCCCGGGAGGTAGTAGTAAGCGAATTTGGCGTACTCGGATGTGGAGCAGAGGATGACTTTGTCGTTCTGGTCCTTGAGCACTCGTCCTTGCGGGTAGCCGACATTGCCGGTGGTGGGCGCAAAGACGTTGGCGTTCTTGGATGAATCAGGATGCAGGGTGTCGCACTCAGCGAGATCACCGTATTCGTTATATTCGCCGGAGAAATGCACGTTCTTGATTACGACGAGACGTCCGTCGGCTTTCGCTGCACGCGTCATACCGTCCACCGTGATAGCCGGAGATTGCTCCACCATGTTATAAAGCTGGTTCAGACTGAGCGTGTCGTATTTGAGCAGTTTGCGATCCGGCGCGCCGATCATACGGGTCACAGAGCGGAATACCGATCCCTGAATACGTCCGGGAGCCCATCCCACCTTGTCATCCGAATGGGAGGCAAAGAGGTTGTTGTTGTAGGACGGCACACAGAGTTGCGGTTGGTTGGCATAGCGTCCCACTGCCAGTCCGTTGCAGCGGATGAGGATTTCCTGACCCATCTGGTACATACCGCCGCTCGAACCTAAATCAACCGATATACGCAGGTTCTGCTGCTCTCCGTTGACAATCTGCTGAATAACCATCGACTTGTAGAAATTGCCGGCGTAGTCGTCGGTTGTCACACGTCCGCGGATATAAATGCCCTTGCCATTCTTAGGCAGTGTGTCGATTGAGAAAAGATAGATGTCCGGAAAATTGGCATCATTAGAGCGGTTGCGGTAGAGCGTGGAGTCGTTGCGGAGATTGCCCTTCGGAGTGAGGAAAGCGTCCACGAACTCGTCCAAGGTGTAGATCTTGTAGCCCTCCGGGTTCTCCTTGTCGAGCAATTCAGCTAACTGATCTTCGGATGTAAAGATATCGTCCGGCGAGTATGCTTTCGGCTCGCATGATACCAGGGAAAGTACAAAGGTACAAAGTACAAAGTACAATATATATTTTGAAGTCTTCATATTGCTTAGAATTTGTAGGTTACAGACAAGAAGAAGTTAACTCCCCACGCATAGTAGTACTTGGACGGGTATTTCCAAGCGTTTGCGGTGATGGCCTGGTTCTGGTAATCCTTCTCACCCTGGATAGTAGCACGCGGGAGACGGGCTTGCTGATAGCCTCCGGTCTTGAAATGCGTGTTGTTGGTGAGGTTGGTGACACTCAGGTTGAGAGAGAGCGACTGACGGTTTTTGAGGTAGAAAAGTTTGCCCACCGAAGCGTCAATCATAAAGCGGTTGAGCGGGTTGGTAGCAGCCAGACTCTCCTGCATCGTCATGAGGTTGAACGGATACTTGAGAACCGGCACTCCGTTGGCGTCCAGTACTGCATTCTCATAAACAGCCTCGCCGGTAGCCTCGTCAAAATTAACGCGCAGTGCTTGTCCGTCGGTGGTCTGAATGGCATTCGTCTTATTGTCGCCGAAATAGCCGTTCACCCTTGTCAGGTCTGTACGTGTACCGGCATATACACCTTGCATACGACGACTCGGAGCAACCGACAGGTAGTTCCAGTCGTGGTAGTTTACTGTGATGTCAGCAAACCACATCTTGGGATGGAAGAACGAGAGCTTGAGACTTGCGTTGAGTTGCGGACCCGTAGCCAGTTTCAATCCCTTGAGCAGCACTTTGTCCTTGGTCTCAAAAACCAAAGATTGATTGATGTAGTCGTAGCTGAGCGGCATTCCGTTTTCGGCGGAAGTAACTGCATCCGGGTTGCTCGTATAGCGGTAATCGCCTATGCTGGCTGCTCCGGTGAGGGTGAAATAAGTGCCCATCTTGACAGAAGCAGCGGCCTCGATTCCCATAAAGCGTTTGTCGATACCGGTAAGCGCCTGATTGACAAACGTGCGAGCTTCATCGTCGTAGTAACCGTTCATCTCCGTCTCATTCCAGCTCTGGGTGAAGAAGCCGGTGATACGTCCGCGGACGATAGGGTAGTTGAACTCATAAGTCAGGTCGGCTGAAACAGCACGCTCGCTGGCTGCATAGAACTCTTTGAGCGATTTCGCCTGATCGTGGGTGTAGATATTCTCCACTACGCGGTCGTGTACGCGTTGCGAGATATAAGCATCGCGTGCATAGGGGGCGCGAGTCTGAGCCATCGCATTCAGTTTCAAACGGTTGCGTCCGTTGATCTTGTAGGTTGCTCCCAGTTTGAAAGCCGGATCGAGGAAATAGTGTGCATCGCCGACTATACCTGCTCCGACTTTCAAAAGAGACGGGTCTGCGGCGGCAATACGATTGTAGGAGTCTTTGCCGTAGTATTTCGCTGCATTGACAGCATCGCCTTGCTCCTCCGCCAAACGTGTCAGATACCATGCACGACCATTGATCATGTTGGTGTAGCGCTGCATAGAGGTGAAATTTAGTTGGAGAGCATAGTACAAATCCACTTCGTTGAAACTCCATTCGTTCTGAAACCAGGCTTTCATATTGCCCATGTTGATACGGTAGTTGTAACCGAAACGGCGTCCATCGGCTGTAACTACAGGATTGTAGTCATAGCGTATCTCATTCTGGCGAACCAGTTGGATGTCTTCCTGGGTAAATCCGCTATTCGATGCCAATTCCTTAATATCACGGTCAGCAAATGCGTCAATGTCAATCCACTGGTTGCCACCCAACATGTCGTCAATGGTCTTGTAGTGAATACCTTGCGAGAACTTGCCTTCCAGGCCGACAATCATTTTCAGATGGTTGTATTTGGTGTTGGCATAGTTGAGCGACGCGGAAGCCTCCTGGATATCGTTGTGACGACGCTCTTGAATATAGCGTGCGGAAGCGGATGGATCGTTCTGGTTCTGCGCGAAGTTGGAGGCGTAGATATTATCCCAGTCGATCTGCGTGGTCTTGTTGTCTCGGTTTTTCCAGAGGTTAACCAAGGCGTTGTACTGGTCTTTGTTCACCGACGGACCGATCAGGTTGCCGTCGTCGCCCACAAAACCGGAACCGAGGTTTCTGCCGCTCAGATCCTGACCGACAAACAATCCCCAGGGATAGTGATTGCCGTTTTCGTCAAACAACTGCTGACCTGAAGGCTCGTAATAGGGGTTGGCAATTTGTCCGTCCCACATAGCCGAAGGCAGGTTGCGGTAGTAATCCGGACGCGGGTCGGGAGCGTTGTAGAAGTTGAGAGCGGAGTTGGAATACCACGAATAGTGGTAACCGGCTGCCACTTTCAAAACCTGCTGCTCATCCAGCTTGATCTCGTATGCCGCAATCACGGTCGGGTCAAACGACTTGACAATACGCGAGTTGCGTACTTTGCCGTTCTGATAGCCCCAATACGGGTTGTAGTTGTTCGAGCCGGTGAGGTCATACACTTCCTGGGTTACCGCTGCGTTTTGGCCACGCTCGGTGGGAGCACCGAAAGTGATGAGTTTGAGGCGGCTGTTGTCCCAGATTTTCTCTGCGGCAAGGAAATAACCGAGCGAGTAGTATTTGATACCTTCGCCTATGATACCTTTGTTGTCAATATACGGCGAGAAGCGGTATGCCAACTGGGCTACAACCGACCATCCGTTGCTCATGACACCGCTGGCGTATGTGGCATTCACACGGGCTTTGTAGTTGCGGTTGGTTCCGGCAACACCCACATTCCATCCCTGAGCATGCCGGCTGGCGCCCATAAGATAGTTGGTGGATTGTCCGAGACCGCCAAAGGTGAAGTTAGACGCTTCCATCGGGTTGAGAACCTCTTTGTAACGGCTGGCGTCGTTCAAGCCACCCATAGCCGAGTAGTTGAAATTACCACGTTCCGAGGAGTTGAAATTCAGTCCCTCGATGTAGTAATTCTCTACATAAGACTGATATCCACGATTACGGTAACGAGCTGTGGACCAAGCGAATGAGGTGGTTGAGTTGAATACATCAGTGGATGCCGACGAGGATGATGCCTGCGACTGCGAGCGTCCTTCTTCGTCGCTCATCTCCTCTTCGGTAAGGTTGAGCAGGATCTCGTTCTGGGTTTGCTCGACGATGTTCTGTTGCAATACAACAGGATTCATCTGCGTCAACTGGTTGT
Organism: uncultured Bacteroidales bacterium; assembly: GCA_900319645.1. Taxonomy (GTDB): domain Bacteria; phylum Bacteroidota; class Bacteroidia; order Bacteroidales; family Paludibacteraceae; genus Colicola. The sequence continues at coordinate 82,301 of ONPG01000009.1, read as the reverse complement.
CTTGAAGTTGGACCAGCTCGATGGTGGATACATAGCCGTCCGCCTCAATAATAACCTCTTCGTCCACAGCCTCAAGATAGAGTAGTTGAAACTCTCCGTTCTGGTTGGTGGTGGTGTAGATGTTCTGGTTGGCCAGCGTTACTTTCGCACCTATAACAGGCGTTTGCGTAACTTGGTCAACCACACTGCCCTTGAGCGCTGTCTGTGCCGTAGCTGTCAGTGACAGTGCCAGCACAAAGATCAGCGAGAAGAGTCTTTGCTTCGCCCTGAAAGCGCGATTAACTTCGTTTTTCATAATAGATTGTTTGTTATGTTTGTATATGTATTTCCTTAGAACTCAGCCGATTTCGGAGTGCGCGGGAAAGGAATGACGTCGCGGATGTTCTGCATGCCGGTGACAAACAGCATCAAACGCTCGAATCCCAAACCGAAGCCGGCGTGAGGAGCCGAACCGAAACGGCGTGTGTCGAGATACCACCACATATCTTTCATCGGAATATGGCGTCGCTCGATTTCCTCGTTCAGTTTGTCCAGACTCTCTTCGCGGACGGAGCCGCCGATGATCTCGCCTATTTGCGGGAAGAGGACGTCGGTGCCTTGTACGGTCTTGCCGTCCTCGTTGAGTTTCATATAGAAAGCTTTGATATCCTTCGGGTAGTCGGTCATGATAACCGGTTTCTTGAAGTGTTCCTCTACGAGGAAACGCTCATGCTCGGAACTGAGATCATCGCCCCAGTTGCATGGGAACTCGAATTTCTTGCCGTTCTTGATCGCCTCCTGCAGGATATTAATACCTTCGGTATAAGGCAGACGAATGAACTCCGTATCGACTACGGATTTCAGACGCTCGATCAGCCCTTTGTCCACAAACTGGTTGAGGAACTCCAGATCGTCCATACAATGATCCAACGCCCAGCGGACGCAGTACTTGATAAAATCCTCCTCCAGGTCCATGAGCTCGTCTTTTTGGATGAATGCCACCTCCGGCTCGATCATCCAGAACTCCGCCAGGTGACGCGGTGTGTTGCTGTTTTCTGCGCGGAAAGTCGGGCCGAAGGTATAGATCTTACCCAGAGCCATGGCTCCTAATTCGCCTTCGAGCTGTCCGCTGACGGTTAGTGCCGCCATCTTGCCGAAGAAATCGTCGCTGTAATCAATCTGACCATCCTCGGTTTTCTTAAGATTATAGAGGTTCTTGGTGGTCACTTGGAACATCTGACCTGCTCCCTCGCAGTCGCTGGCGGTGATGAGAGGCGTGTGGAAATAGAAATAGCCGTGCTCGTGGAAATAGGTGTGAATAGCCATCGCCATGTTGTGACGGATACGGAATACGGCTCCGAAAGTGTTGGTACGAGGTCTGAGATGAGCAATCGTACGGAGGTATTCCATCGACAGTCCTTTCTTTTGCAGCGGGTATTTCTCGGGATCAGCAGTTCCATAGACCTCCAATTCGGTCAACTGAATCTCCACGGCTTGTCCTGCTCCCTGGCTCTCAACCAGGATTCCTGTTGCGGAAATACACGAGCCGGTGGTAACCGGTTTAAGCATCTCCTCGCTGAATTTCTCCAAATCAACAACGATTTGTATGTTTTTGATTGTTGAACCGTCGTTAAGGGCAATAAATGAAATGCTCTTGTTGCCTCGACGGCTGCGAACCCATCCGCGTACATTGATTTCCGAACCGAAATCCGTACGTTTGAGTGCGTCTTTTACTTCTGTTCTTTGCATAGTATGTTCTTGTTTGTTTTATTCTCGTTAAAAAGGTTGGCTTATATCTTCGCCCATGCTGTTGGTGGCGGAAATGCCATCGGGGGACATCTGCTGCCCGAACGACACGGCTCCGATATTGTTATTCATACTGGACTGGATAGACACGCCTCCTGTGGCAGCCGGCATCGGAGCTAACTCGTCATCGTCAATGCCCTCGCTCTCGTTCTGGAACTTGGCATATTTGCCGCGGAAACGCAGCCAGATGGAGTCGGTAGCACCGTTACGGTGTTTTGCCACGATGATCTGCGCCAAACCGCGCAGGTCTTTGCCTGTTTTCTCGTCGCTGTAGAGGTGGTAGTATTCAGGACGGTGGATGAAGCACACCATATCGGCATCCTGCTCGATGGCTCCCGACTCACGCAAGTCGCTCAACTGCGGAGTCTTGCCCTCTATACCCTGACGCGATTCCACACCGCGGTTCAACTGCGAGAGGGCGATTATAGGTATATCCAGCTCTTTGGCAAGTGCTTTCAGGTTGCGGGAAATGATGGACACCTCCTGCTCGCGACTTCCGAAACTGGAGCCCTGTGCATTCATCAGCTGCAGGTAGTCAATGATAATCATTCGGATACCATGCTCGCGAACCAGTTTGCGGGCTTTAGACCGCAACTCGAAAATCGACAGAGAAGGTGTGTCGTCCATGTAGAGTGGGGCTCCTTTCATAATATTGATTTTCGTATTGAGCCGTTTGGTATCCTCCTTGCTCATCTTGCCGGTTTTGATCTTCTCGCCTTCTATCTCGCACACGTTCATGATCAAACGGTTAACCAGCTGTACGTTGCTCATTTCCAGCGAGAAAATGGCTACGGGTATCTTTCTGTCAACCGCGATGTTTTTCGCCATCGAAAGGACGAATGCGGTTTTTCCCATGGCAGGACGTGCGGCGATGATGATGAGATCCGGTGTCTGCCATCCGGAAGTGATCTTGTCCAGCGCGTCGAATCCTGAAGGAATACCGGATATGGAACCGTCGTTCTTTGAGGCTTTCTCCATTCGTTTGAACGCTTCTTCGATCACGGGGTCTATCTGCGTCACGTCACGTTTCTGGCTGCGTTGCGAGATCTCAAAGATGCCCGCTTCCGCCTCCTGCATCAGTTCCTCGATGTCCTGGGTCTCGTCAAATCCTTTTTCCTCTATCTGTGCTGCCATGGCAATCAGGTCACGAGCCGTCGCTTTCTGAGCCACTATCTGTGCATGGTAGCGCAAATGGGCTGTGGAAGCCACACGCCGTGTCAGGTCCGCCAGATAAACAGCTCCGCCTGCCTGATCCAGAGTGCCCTGGTTCTTCAGTTTTTCCGCTACAGACAGAATATCTATCGGCAGGTCCTTGGATGCTAACGCACGGATAGCCTCATACACCAAGCGGTTCTGGTCCTTGTAGAACACCTCAGGACGCAACAGGTCCGCTACGGATCCGTATGCGTCTTTCTCAATCATGATTGCGCCGAGCACGGAATCTTCCAACTCCTGAGCCTGAGGGGGCAGTTTGCCCATCTCGTTGGCTCCGACTTTGATGATCTGCGTTTGGACGGTACGCTTGCGGGTGCTATTTCTATTGGTTTCTGCCATATTCGGCTAATAAGTTATGTGCAGCTATAAAACTGCTTATTTCGTTGTTCAACACTTGTCTTTCCGCCACCTCGATCTGGTGTTCCATCTTCTCGTTCTTGTAGAATCCGTCCAGCAAAGCCTGGTTGATGGTTTCGTACATCCAGTATTTGGCCTGCTCGGTTCGATGAAGATCGAAGTAGCCGTTTTGCTTGGTAAATGCGATATATTCCTCGATGTTGTCCCAAACCTCCTGTACGCCGCTGTGGTCAATCGACGAGCAGCATATGGCTTCGGGTTTCCATCCTGACGCGGGGGGAGGGAAAAGTGCTAGTGCATTCTTGAATCCTACGCGCGCGGCGTGTGCGCGGTCAATATTATTACCGTCGCACTTATTGATGGCAATACCGTCTGCCATCTCCATGATTCCGCGTTTGATGCCCTGCAACTCGTCGCCTGTTCCGGTCACTTGCAGCAGGAGGAAATAATCGACCATCGAGTGGGCGGCTGTCTCGGACTGACCGACGCCTACCGTTTCCAGCAGAATGGTGTCAAACCCTGCTGCTTCGCACAGGACGATGGTCTCGCGCGTCTTGCGGGCCACGCCGCCCAGACTACCTGCGGACGGACTGGGGCGGATGAAAGCATTGGACTTGACGGACAACTCGTTCATGCGGGTCTTGTCGCCGAGGATAGAACCTTTGCTACGCTCGCTCGACGGGTCGATGGCAAGTACGGCGATATGTTTGCCTTGCTCGCAGAGCATGCTGCCGAGAGCTTCGATAAACGTCGATTTGCCGGCTCCCGGGACACCTGTGATACCCACGCGGATCGAGTTGCCTGTATAGGGCAGGCACATCTCTATCACTTTCTGGGCTATCTTCTGGTCGCTTGTCAGGTTGCTTTCCACAAGCGTCACGGCTTGGCTCAGGATGGTCATGTCGCCTTTTCGGATGCCCTCGAAATATTCCTCCGGCGTCAGCGTTTTCTTCTGACGTCGGAAGGTCGAGTAGGGGTTCACGCTCGGTAGGTTCTCCACACCTGCATTGACCGTCAGCCCTTTGTATTCCTTGCTATTTTCAGGATGGTCTATCATGTTATTCGATGGTCCAGCTTACGTTTACTTTCTTGTTCGGCTGTTTGTAGTCGTTGCTGATGATGACAATCTCGCGTGTGTATTTACCCGGCATCTTGCCGTCTGTCTTGATCTCGATGGCGATGTTGCCTTTCTTGCCGGACTTAACGGCCTTGCAGGGTTTGACATTCATTTTCTCGTCGTTCGCATAGACACGGCGGATCTCCAGCGGATTCACACCGCTGTTCTTGATGGCGAAATTGCGCTTGAGTGTCTTGCCGGATGCGATTGTTCCCAGATCAATCTCCGCCTCTGCCTCCATAATCGGAGCCTGCATGCGGTCTTCCTGGGTCATCTGCGAGAAATCCTCTTCGATGTTTGCAGCAATAGTTAGTCGGTAGTCCTCGCTCAGTTCTTTCTTGCCGTCGATAACCACGTATGCGTTTACAACTACGGGACCGTACAACTTGGTTTTCTTGGTGTCCAGCGCGAATACGAACTTACCCACCTGCTCGGTCTTAACCGGGCTCAGAGTAACTTGGTTGATAAGGAAAGCGTCTGCCGGATTAACTGCCAGCTCTACGCTGTGATCTTCCTTCGCAACGTTGGTATATTCCAATTCGCCTTTGCCTGTCTCGCCTTTGAGGATGGTTCCCAGGTCAAGTGTCGTGGTTTTCATACGCAGGTCGCCCACTGCCACACGCATTTTGTCTGACGGTTTGGCTTGTTTCGGAATGACCTCGCCTTTGATATATACTTTCTTGGTAGCATCGGTTGCGTTGGAGGTGATGGTCACGGTTTTCTGGAAACGTCCCGGACGTCCGTTGGGGTTGTATGTGACGGTGATAGTACCTGTCTGACCCGGTTCTACCGGCTCTTTGGTCCACGTCGGAGTAGTGCATCCGCAACTGGCGCGTACGTTGCTCAGAACGAGCGGACTCATTCCTTCGTTCTTGAATGTGAATACGGTCGATACGCGGCCGTCGGCTTCGTTGATCTTACCGAAATCATGCTCGGTCTTCTCAAAGGTTATTACGGGCTGTTGAGCCATCATGGCTACTGCTGTGAGAGCCATGCAGAGAGTCATTAAAATCTTTTTCATAACTTACAATTATCAGTTTTCTATTTTCAGTTTTCAATTAAATCTCGTTGACCACGCGTTTGACTTCTTTGATGTCGTCAATCTTGCGGATTGCTTTCAGCAGTTCGTCCAGCTCTTTGCGGTCATAGACGTATATCTCCATCGTTCCTTTGAAGATGCCGTCGTCGCTGCTGACGTTGATCTGGCGCATATTGATGTGGAACTCGGTTGTGATGGTCTGCAACACCTGGATAAACACGCCGAACTTGTCTATGCCCTTGAACTCGATGGTCTCCACAAAAGATTGTACGCGGTGGGTGTTCCATGTGGCGGAATAGATACGTTTGCCGAAACTGGTCTTCAGGAGGTTGGCTTCCGGGCAGTCAATCTTGTGGATATGCATCTGTCCGTCTTCGTCCAGGAATCCTAACACTTCGTCGCCCGGAATAGGATGGCAGCAGGTGCTCAGTTTGTATTCCTTGCCTAAGTTCTCGTCAGTAAGAACAATCGCATGCGGCTTGCCTTTCTGCGGCTTGACGATCTCTTTCTCTTCCTGCTGAGGAAGGCTGATCTCCGGTTGTTTTCTGCCTATGAACGGCACATGGCTCCACCACGACTGCTTGGGGAACACCACTTCCTCGATGTTGTCCAGACGAATGAATCCCTGACCTATCTGCAAATACAACGCCTGCGGGTTCTCCAGATTGTAGTAGTTCGTCATGCGGGCTACCACCATATCTTTGTTCCCTTGCAGTTTCGGGTTGATCTGGATGGCGTCGTCCACCAGTTGTTCGCCGTGTTTCATGTATCTTCTTTCCTCGCGGCGGAAATACTGGTTAAGGCAGTTACGGGCTTTGGCGGTAGTGGCTATCTCGAGCCAATCCTCCTGCGGATGTTGGCTTGACGAAGTGAGGATCTCTACTTGGTCGCCACCTTTCAGTTTGTAGGAAAGAGGCACGAGGGCATGGTTCACTTTCGCGCCTATACAATGTTCGCCGAGCTCGGAGTGGAGTAGAAAAGCAAAGTCCAGAGCCGTTGCGCCTAAAGGCATCGTCATCACTTCGCCTTTCGGTGTGAAGACAAACACCTCCTGTGCAAACAGGTTCAACTTGAAGGTGCCCAGAAACTCCATCGCATCTTTCTCCGGATGTTCAAGAATCTCTTTTATCTCGCGAAGCCACTTGTCCAGCTCTCCGTCGTCCGATTCGCCGGTTTTGTACTTCCAATGGGCTGCATAGCCGCGTTCGGCTATCTCGTGCATACGGTCCGTACGGATCTGCACTTCCACCCATTCGCCGTCCTTGCCCATGACCGTCACGTGCAACGCCTCATAGCCGTTTGCTTTGGGCGAGGAGATCCAGTCGCGGATGCGCTCCGGATGAGGACGATAGATCTCCGTGATAGCGGAGTAAATCATCCAACACTGGTCTTTCTCGCTCATCGACTCGTTCGGAGTGAACACAATACGCACAGCCAGCAGGTCATACACGTCTTCAAAAGGAATCTGTTTTTGAACCATCTTCTTCCAAATCGAATAGACCGATTTGATACGGGCTTTCAAAGTGAACGTGTATCCCATACTCTCCAGACGCTCGCGGATAGGTTCGGCAAACTGCTCGAAACTCTCCAACTGCTTGCCGCGAACAGCTTCCAGTTTGGCGTGTATCTCTTCCCACGTCTCCGGATGCTCATATTTGAAACTCAGGTCCTCCAACTCTGTCTTTATCGGGAAAAGACCCAGACGATGAGCCAGCGGAGCGTAGATATACTGTGTCTCGCCGGCTATCTTGTATTGTTTGTCTTTCGGCTGAGCGCCCAAGGTGCGCATGTTGTGAAGACGGTCGGCTATCTTGATCAGCACGACGCGGATGTCGTCCGAAATGGTCAGCAGTAGTTTGCGGAAGTTCTCCGCTTGTTCGCTGGCTTTGCTGCCAAACACGCCGCCGCTGATCTTCGTCAGACCCGAAACGATCTGTGCGATCTTGTCGCCAAACAGACCTGCAATATCCTCCACCGTGTAGTCGGTATCCTCCACCACGTCGTGCAGCAATGCCGAACAAATACTCGTACTTCCCAAACCTATTTCGCTCACGCAGATGCGCGCGACGGCGATCGGATGAAGGATATACGGTTCTCCGCTCAACCTGCGCACGCCGTAATGGGCTTTGTGTGCAAAATTGAACGCGTGCGTGATCAGTTCCGTTTTCTGACGGTGAGGGGTATGCGCGTAATCGTCCAACAACGCTTGGAACTCGCGTTGGATCATCGCTTCTTCTTCCTGTGTAAATGCACTCTTTTGCATAGCCTTTAGTATTCTTTTCTCTGTACTTACACCCGCCTTTTTTTGTCTTTGGAATGTTATCACACCCTCTTGTTTTCTGTCTTTGGGGCATAGTCAGTCAAAATACCGTGCAAAATTACTACTTTTTTTTCATATATGCAAGTGCGCGCGTATTTTTTTTCAAAAAAGATTGACGGAATGGCAGAAGTGAGGCTTTTTGTTGGTAAAAATAGCGTGATTATAGCGTGATTATAGCGTTATTATAGCGTGATTCGTATGAGAGAACCATGAGGATAATACCACAAAATCCCCATTTCTGAACGAAATTGTAAACACAAGAAATGAAAAAAAGCATAGGAAAGGACGATTTTATTTGCATATATGCAAAATTTTTTGTACCTTTGTGCCCGATTTTTAATTTGGCGATACTATGCGTAAGCGTTTCTATATTGTTTTGGCTTTGCTGATGAGCCTGTCCGTATGGGCTGACAAGTCCTATACCCTGGTTATTGACCCCGGGCATGGAGGCAAAGATGCAGGAGCCGTGGGGAAGACTTCACAGGAGAAAGACCTCAACCTTTCTCTGGCTCTCAAAGTCGGCGAATTGGTTCAGGAACAATATCCGGACGTCAAGGTCGTTTATACCCGTTCGACTGATGTCTTCATTCCTCTCCAGACGCGCGCAGACATTGCCAACAAGAACAACGCAGACCTCTTCATTTCCATCCACACTAACTCGGCGGAAAGCAAAGCTGCTCACGGCGTTGAGACGTTTATTCTCGGAACCGACAAGATGGAGAAAAACCTCGATGTTGCCATGCGCGAGAATGCCGTGATGAAGCTCGAGGCGGACTACAAAACGACTTATCAGGGCTTTGACCCGAACTCCATCGACTCGTATATCATGTTCGAACTCATGCAGAACTCGTACATGGATCAATCGCTTCAGTTTGCCACATACGTCCAGAACAATTTTGTCGGCTCGCTCAACCGTGGCGACCGTGGCGTGAGACAAGCTGCTTTCTGGGTGCTCCTGAAAACGGCGTGTCCTTCTATCCTTTTTGAGATGGGATTCATTTCCAACCCGGACGAGGAGAAATTCCTCAACAAAAAAGGCACGATTGACCAGATGGCGCAAGCTTTGGTGGATGCTTTCGGTTCCTATACCCACAAGCAAAGAACACGCGTGGAGAAAATCACCTCCGAACCTGTCCTGGCCGAGGAGAAAACGATTCAACAATCTAAGGAGAAACAACTTCAGCAACCCGAGGACAAACCGGTTCAGCAACCCGAAACGAAACCGGCAGAAGAGGTCTCTGCCCCTGTTCCGGCTCCTGCTGCGCAAACACTCTATGGCGTTCAGGTATGCGCCTCGCGGAATGCTCTCGAGCCTTCCGACCCGAAACTGAAAGGCCAAAAATGCAGTTGCTTGCAAATTGGTAACTGGTATAAATACTATGTCGGACCTTTCCCGACCAAGGAAGACGCACAAAACAAACAGAACGAACTCAAATCCCTCTTCCCTGATTGCTGGGTAATTCAACTGAAAAACGAATAACAAATAGCCAATGAACAAATTGTACTTATATATATGAAATACGCACGAGAAATCAAGGTCGGCGCTTTAGCCACCATCTGTATTTTCCTTCTCTTTTTCGGATTCAATTTCCTCAAGGGCGTAAACATCTTCTCGCCCACCAACAGTTATCACGGCCGCTTTACGAATCTCCACGGTTTGGAGGAGCAAGCCGCTGTGAACATCCTCGGTCACAAAGTGGGACAAGTGGATGCCATCCATTACGACTTCACAGCCGATACCGCTTTTTGCGTGGACATCTCCATCCGCAAGGACATCAAACTGCCGCAAGGTACTAAAATGGCTCTGGTGGCAAGCGGTCTGCTCGGAGGAATGGCTATCGAGCTGCAACTTCCGGCGGACGGCAAATCGCAAGTAGCGAAAGGATCACATCTGCCGACGACATATGTCCCCGGACTGGTGGAGACCGTGCAGGAAGAACTAATCGCCAAACTCGCAGGAACCGTGGAGCAGATTGACACGCTCGTAGCGAACGTAAACCGCCAACTGGCGGGCGATCATCTCAACGCCACCCTCGCAAACGCAGACCGCGTTTCTTCCGACCTAACGGTCGTTTCACGCGATCTGAAGAACCTCATGCACAATCGTGTGCCTGCTATAGTAAACAACGCCGACACCACGCTTGCCAACCTCAATGTGATTGTAGCGGATGTGCGCGAAGCTGACCTCAAAGCTACTATCGCACGCGTGGACACGGCGGTGGATCAGGTTAACGTCATTCTGGCAGGACTCAAATCACAGGAAGGCACCCTCGGACAGCTCATTTACAACAAGTCGCTCTATACCCATATCGACTCCGCGGTTGTCTCCGCCGATTCGCTTCTGGTGGACCTCAAAGCAAATCCTAAACGATACGTTCATTTCTCCCTTTTCGGAGCTAAAGAAAAGAAGAAAAAGAAGTAAAAGTATATTTGCGCAGATTCTAAATAACAATTATTTTCAACAGTCCGTAACACTCGTCATATCAACGTGTTACGGACTTTTTGTACACATTTTGTAATACTTATTTTGCATTCAAAACAAACCTATAAATCAGCACTTTACACGCTTATATCCGATATAAAAAACTGATTTTCAAAACACCCCGCGTAACACCCTGAAAAAGCGGTATTTACACACGAGTTAAAAATCCGGATTTCGGGCAAATTTGGTCATGTCAAAAAAATGTAGTACCTTTGCACTCGATTTCGCCAAAAATGGAACTAAAATGACACAGAATTTGCAACAACAATGGGCTCAATGTCAGACCATCCTGGCTGACAATTTGACCACCAGCGCTTACCAGACTTGGTTCGCGCCGATTGTTCCGTTGCAGTTTGCTAATGGCATTTTAGTACTGCAGGTGAAATCGCAGTTTGTAGCGGAATATATCGAGGAAAACTACATCCCTCTGCTCTCTGCTGCTATCATACGCGTGTTCGGTCAAGGTACGCGCCTGGAATACCGTGTGCTGATCGACTCGGCTTCGGGAGCCGGCACTATGCTTCCGTCGAACGGTTCGACCCAGACCGTTGCCGTGGCACAGCCGCCCGTTTCTCCTAATATGCAGGCCGCTTCGCTTGACCCGCAACTCAACGCGCTCTATACGTTTGACTCCTTTATCGCGGGCGAACCTAATAAACTCGCGCGCGCTGCAGGTGTGGCTGTCTCCAAGCAACCAGGCTATACCGCATTCAACCCGCTCTTTATTTACGGAGGTAGCGGAGTGGGGAAGACACACCTCGCCAATGCGATAGGTAATCAGGCTAAGCAACTCAATCCGCAGACACGTGTGCTCTATGTGAGTGCCAATACATTCAAACTGCAGTTCCAGGACGCACGCAACGCCAACCGGATTCCTGATTTCCTCAATTTCTATCAGTCGGTCGATGTGCTGATTGTGGATGATATACAGTATTTTGCCGGACTCAAGGGAACACAAGACACCTTCTTCCATATCTTCAACTACCTGCAACAGTCACGCAAACAGCTGATTTTCACCTGCGACCGTGCGCCGGTTGAACTCAAGGACATCGAGGAACGCCTTCTCACACGTTTCAAATACGGTCTGACGGCAGAGATTACCAAGCCGGACTACCAGTTACGCAGAAACATCCTGCTCAGCAAAATGCACAGAGACGGTATCACGCTCTCGGAGGAAGTGGTTGATTTTATAGCGCAGAATGTACGGGATTCCGTACGTGATCTGGAGGGTATTCTTGCTTCGCTCCTTGCGCACTCTACGCTGACCGACAAAGAGATAGATCTGGCGCTCGCCGAGCAGGTGGTAAGCCACATCGTAGCTATTCAGCCGCATCCCGTAACAGTAGCAGACGTAATTGGAACAGTAGCCGAGCACTACAACATCCCTGAGAAAGCCATTATGTCGCAAAACCGCTCGAAGGAAATCACACTCGCACGCCATGTGGCTGTCTATCTGAGCAAGCAACTCACCAAGAGTCCTTTGGCGGAGATAGGCTACAAAATGGGCAAACGCACCCACGCTACGATGTTGCACTCGATTGCCTATGTACGCGAACAACTGGAGTTCGACCCTGTAATGAGACAACATATAGCACAGATTCAGTCCTCGCTAACCAAATAAAAACAACGCCCTGCATCTTAATCTTGCAGGGCGTTGCTACGCTTAATCCGTATTCACACGTATTAGCGGATCATCCTCGGAGCGATTTGCCACAAAGGACGGTTGACATACTGGGCAGGCTTCTTCTGCGGAGCATTTTGTCGGCCTCCGTTCTGGATGGCGGAAGTACCTTTGAGGTTGATATTGGCTCCGTTACGTGCATGACCAACCACCTTCCATCCGTCGGCTTCGATGGTTAAAGTACCATCCGCAATCAGCCATTCCACTTCTGGCTGCAAGTAGCCTTGCTGCAAATAAGCCAGGGAAGTAAAATAGAACTCGCTACCATCTACTACATGTTGTTCGTCGTCACGGAATCCGGCATAAGCGCTACCCGGTTTTTCAGAGGTGTTGAACTCATACGTACCAAGAGGCAACTCGGTGACATTCAAGTCTGTGAACAAATAAATCATGGCAAACGGAACACATTGCGTACCATTTACTTCAACAACCTTTGTCTGGTTATAGGCCTGGATGGTCCAGAAAGTAAACCCGTAATTCGCATAAGGCGTGTAGAAACCAACTGCCACAGGCAGAGTCTCGCCTTTCTCTTTTGAATAAGTAGAAGGACCATCCGTGGCATTGGGTTCCGGATAGTAGTCGGAAACAGGCACTTCCTTGACTCCTCCGTGCTTAATATCCGCTCCGCCTTTGCTGCCATTCACTACCGGTTTCTCTGCCACTTGCACTACCGGCTTGAAATCCTCTGTCAGGAATGCAACCACCATGCAGTTCTCTGCTACCCATTGATCACTCAGGGTCATAGAGAAATCCTCATGATACGTGTATTTCTCGTCCACATCCAGGAGGATACCTTTCTCGTTCGTAAGGAAACCACGTACGGCATTCGCATGACGGAACTCCTGCCATCCGTTGAACGTGTTGTAGTAGTCTGCCTGAGTGTCAATCATGCCGGACTCCTTTACCAGAACGGTCAGCTTCAAGTTGCTCGGGAAATCCTCTTTACCGATTTGGCCGGACACATGCACTTTCAGCTCGCGAGAAGCGGCATCATATGTGTTTTGCAGTTCAATAGAGGCATATGTCTTCGTCTCAAACTGTGACTTGTCCGTTTCCGGCAAATAACCCGGATGGAAAATAATGGTATTGCCGGCTCCGGAACGGGTCTGAGCACGATCGATTGCCATACTCGGAGCGCCGTTAACACCTAAGGTAGAGGTAATAGTACGACTTCCGTTAACCGAGAAATTATCGGGACTATAACCATAATGATGCAAGATCAACACCCAATTGGTGTCATTCTGCATAAACTCGGAAATGCAATCCATTCCGTACGGGCAATAACCGCAACTTTGTCCCGTAAACTCTTCAATCAGATGTTTTCGGGGAAATTCCTTAGCAACAAATCCGCCTGTGGTGTCAGGAGGCGTTACTTCCGTCGAATCGTTTCCACCGGGCTCTACCGGCGTGTTCTGAGGTTTGCACGCATTCATCCCGAACATCAGCAAACCTGCTACAGTAAAAAATAATAAGTTCTTTTTCATAACCTTAAACATTTAGTTATTAATGAGTTGTTTTGATCATTTTCTTTCCGTTCCGGATATATACGCCGTCAGGAAGCGCCTCGGTCTTTCCCTCTGCATTCACCAAGGTGCCATCTATGGAATAGACACCTTTTGCAGTTTTCGGAGCAGCTACCGACTCAACGCCCTCAGCTTGGTAGATGTAGTGCACGCTGAGTGTGCGGCTTTCAGTTCCATCCGAGAAAACATAGACAATCGTCACATCCGAATAGGGGACAGGTGTGTAATGGGCGAACCATGTTGCTATTCCGCCCGGTTGGTATTGGAAAACCTCGCTCTTCTCGCCGTTTCCCGCTTTGCATTGACCTGCACAGCAGAATTCGTCATTCAGTCCCGCTTCCGAACGGGTGACTGTTACGGTTAGCGCACTGGAGCACAGCAGATCTCCGTCAAGGTTCATCTGCTTGACTTCCGTCATCGGGTCTTCTTCTGCCTCGGTAATGGTCAGGTTCATTCCTTCTGCGGAAATCTCACCATATCCGTCCACGCTGACAATCAGCGCATTTGCAGTCTGAAACGTCATTAACAGAACTGCGATTAAAGTAGAAATCTTTTTCATTGTATAGTGTTGTTTATAGAATACTCTGCGGCATTCAGTATTTGTTTGTCTTGCTCGTCCATGAGTACAGCAACCAGATGGCAATGAGCCATGTTCCATTCCTCGGGCAGGGTAGTGCCCTGTTGGAAAGATTGACTTTGGGGTGTCAGTTGCACATGCATTCCCCACGGATCTCCGCCTATGGTCTGACGTAGCACATGACGGTGGTAATATGCCATATTGTTGCTTCCGTCCGGCATCGCCTGTGCGCCTAAAATACTATCCTCTACCACCCAAATAGCCAGCCGGCAATCCGTCTCCTTCTCCGCATAGGCATCTACCGTTATTTGCACTTTACGGCGCGTGGGGTCTAATTGCACATCATTGATCAGAACATGCAGGTTCGAGCTCTCGTGAGAGACTTCCGACAACTTGGTCGCCCACTCCTGATAATCGCAGAAATTGTTGTCCCCGGTCTTTCTCAGATTGATATTTCCGGCTGGAAACGCAGTCTGTGAAGTGCCTCCTAAATACTGGAAATAACTGTCTGCTTCCGGGCAGGTGTAGTCATATTTTTTGGCTCCTTGCGTAAATGGATTCGATTGCGGGTGCATCGCAACAACTATCAGCTTGTCGGTATATATATCACTCAGTTCCTGTGCTTTCTCTGCTGCTGTCGGACAGTTGACACAGCGGAAACCGGTGAACTCAACCAGCACATGCATACGCGTGTTTGTAAACCAAGAGGAATCCATGGGCAATTCTATGAATCGGTCCTGCTCGCCAATGACCTCGCATCCGCAAAGCATAGCGGCTAAAAATAGGATGTGTATTGCTTTCTTCATGATTCTCAAAATTGTGTTACCAGTTAAAACTATAACTCATGCTAACGCCTTCCTGTTTAGGTACATATCGGCAGACACCTCCGGAGCAGTTGAATCCCTCTCGCGTCTTGGTGTAACCGGCCATCACACGGTGTGCACCGTGGGTATAGGTCACCAGCGCAGTATAGAAATGCTCGTTGGTAGCCTCCGGCGCTAAGCCGATATTGTACATATACTGTCCGCTTATGGTCACGCAGTTATAGAGGCTCAACTCATATAGAGCAAACAACCACTGACCTTGGTAATGAGGCGAATACATGTATTGCAACTCGCCGCGCATGGAGATATTGCTGTTCACTTGAAAACGAGCATCTGCCACAACAATACCTGACCGAACCAAGCCGCCATGCCCCTCCACAACGGTCTGGTTATAAGTTTGGTACATCAACATCGCATTCAGCCACCAGCGTTTGGAAATGCGCTTGTTCATCTCCACATTCACGTCGGTATAATACTCGCCGTCTTTGCCGGTTTGGATGTTCCAACTCCCTTCGCCGGCTAATCCGCGGATGTGCGATGCACTCAGCTTGAGCGTTGTGCCGTAGCGTCCGCCCATCTTGGTCTTACGAGCCCATGTATAGCGCAACTCGCCCTGAAAAGCCCACTCGCCATTCGTGTATTGCGTCGCGTATGGATATAAAGCCGCCAGCGCATAAGTATGTTGCTGGGCAAAAGCCGGCATGTGGTTCAATCGTCCTGCCAAACCGGTTCTCAAACGCTCCGAACGGAAAGACATATTGTCCGAACGCTTGATTTGCGCCAGGACCGCCATCCCTTTCCTGGAATAACTCAGCGACATCAGAAACGCGTCGCCGTGACGATAACTGAAATTGTTCTCTATTGTTGGATCATTGGCTTTGTAGGCATATTCGGCAAGCACACGCCATCCTTTCATTCTCCACTCTGCACGCACATCACCGGCTCCTATCCAACGGGGCAGGTTATACATGTACATGTTTGTTCCGCGTGCTACCATGACGGTATCAAAGGCTTCGTATTTGCTCACATAACTACCGCCTATGGTCAGTCCCATATCCAGCTCACGCATCTGCTCGGACCACTCGTCTATGCTTATTTCTATATTGGCTCCCAAGGCTGCGTCGCGACCATAATTCCAACCGAAAGCTTTGTCGGTATAGCATTGCCAATACCTCCGTTGCTTGCCACCGAGTGCAGTCAGACGAATGCCTTTATAGGGTGTAAGATCTATTTTTGCGCCGCGAAGAGCACCGTCAACACCCAAAGCCCTATCTTCGTATAGACTCAGAATAAATCCGGAACCAAACTGACCATACACATCGCCCACTGTGATCTCGCCCCAATCGAACGCTGCAGCTACACTCAGATGACTCATACCGTAGCCGCCGAAGTCATGTTCGTAACCGGGGAGTGACCATTTGGTCAACTCGCCACGGGTGGAAGCACGCAGACCTTTGAACCCCACACGGTTGGAGTCGTTCAGGTAGTGAACCGACAGATCAACATATGTGTTGCTCAGGTGGTCTATCTTAGCCCAACTCTCACGCGGATTACTGCGCATGGACGAGGCGTCGGTAGTCGGAAACAAACCATCGTGCTGAATGTTGCCACTCACAAAAACCGTGTCGTTCTTTGCCCATGAGCACAAACTCACCAGCAAGAAACCGATTAATATGACTCTATAGCCTTTCACCAATATCCAATTACCAATTAGCAATAACCGATTAGCAATTACAAAATTCCCTTACTTCAAATACTGCCTGATCTCTGTCTCTCCGCCATCCGTATAGCCGGTATGGTTATACACGGTTTTTCCGTGGCTGTCAATCACAAACAGATGCGGGATATTTTGCACGTTCATAGCCCGCTTGAGTTCGCTGTTCGGATCCAGAAGCACATGGTAATCCCAGCCGTATCCATCTACATACGGCTTCACTTTCTTGCTGTCTTGACCTTGGTCTGTGCTGACGATATACATCTCTACGCCTGTCTCGTCCTGCCAATCGGCATACACCTCATGGATGGCTTTCAGCTCCCGCAGACAGGGCTTACACCATGTGGCGAAAAAAGAAACAATCACAGGTTTTCCGCTTTTGCCTAACTCGGCTACATGCACATTCTTGCCGTCGATGTCTTTTAGCGTGACATCCGGCAATTGAGCCCAAGCGAACAAACCGTTCGCAATCAGACTAATCAGTAATACTGCTTTTTTCATACCTTTACAGATGTTAATTGTTGATTGCCAGACTGATACGCTGGCGTTTAATGTCAATTTCCTCTATTTGTACGCGCACATGCTGGTGTAATTTTAAGGTACGCCCGCGCATACGCGAAACATGAATCAATCCGTCTTTGTGAATACCCATATCCACGAAGGCGCCAAAAGCGCTGATATTCGTGACAATACCGGGTAACACCATGCCCACTTGCAAATCTTCTATCTTGTGAACCGACTCATCAAAATGAAACTCTTCGGTTTCGCCTCGCGGGTCACGACCCGGTTGCGCTAGTTCTTTCAGGATATCCGTCAGGGTGGGGATACCGACCTCTGCCGTCACATACCGGTTCAGATCTATCTTCTTGCGCTTCTCTTCGTCGGCAATCAGATCCGTTACGGAACATCCTTGGTCTTTTGCCATTTTCTCGACAATACCGTAACTCTCAGGGTGCACAGCGCTGTTATCCAAAGGATTAGCGCCTTTCAACCGTAAGAATCCTGCCGCCTGTTCAAAGGTTTTGTTTCCTAATTTCGGCACTTTCAGCAACTCTTTCCGGCTTTTGAATGCTCCGTTTTGGCTGCGGTAGTCCACGATATTTTGCGCCAGAGCAGGTCCCAGACCGGAGATATAGGTCAGCAGGTGCTTGCTGGCGGTATTCACATCTACGCCCACATAGTTCACCACGCTTTCCACGGTCTGTTGCAGGCTGTCACGTAGTTGCGTTTGATCCACGTCGTGCTGGTATTGTCCCACGCCTATCGATTTCGGCTCTATCTTCACCAACTCTGCCAGCGGGTCAATCAGTCGTCGTCCTATGCTCACAGCTCCGCGAACGGTTACATCTTCGTCGGGAAACTCTTCACGAGCTATCTTGCTGGCACTATATACCGAAGCTCCCGCCTCGCTCACTACATATATCTGAGGAGCACTATATCCATTTGCGCTTAGTCCCTTGGTCACTTCCCTCGCCATCTCCTCTGTCTCGCGGCTGGCGGTTCCGTTGCCGATGGCAATTGCCTCTATCTGGTATTGTTTAATTAATTCTTGCAATCGTTTTGTACTCTGCAAGTTATGCAGGTATATTACGTCGTGCATGAGCAGGTCTCCCAGTTCGTTCAGCACAACGGTTTTGCAGCCTGTCCTGAATCCGGGATCCAAAGCCAGCACACGTTTCTGACCCAGCGGAGCACCTAACAGCAACTGCCGCAAATTGTCTGCAAACACCCGAATAGCTTCTTGGTCGGCCTTCTCTTTCGACATAGCGGCAAACTCGGTCTCAATACTGGGTTTGAGCAAGCGCTTGTAACTGTCCTCCATCGCTAACTCCACCTGATAAGCGGTGTCGTTATTGGCTTTCAGCCAAATACGTGCCAATTTGTCCAAGGCTTTTTCCGTGTCCGGCGAGATATCCACACGCAGGAATCCTTCTGCTTCCGCTCTGCGTATCGCTAACAACTGATGGCTCTTCACGTATTTAAGCGGACTCTTGAAATCAAAGTAGATTTTGTAGTTTTGCGCTTCCGGTTCTTCTGCTTTCGTTTTAACGGCTTTGGAGGTCAGCACAGCCGAATAAGTGAACTCACGGCGCATAGCGTTTCGGCTGCGCTCGTCTTCGGCTATCCGCTGGGCGATAATATCCCGTGCACCTTGCAAATCCTCTTCGTTGCCGGGCAAACGCATTGGACGCTGTTTCAAGATCTCTTCTGCCAGCGGAAGCAAACCTTTCTCGATGGCTATGTCAGCTCTTGTTTTCTTGTGCGGCTTGTAGGGCAGGTATATATCCTCCAGCTCCGTGGCATCCCAGCAATTTTCTATGCGCTTTCGCAATTCGGGATCCGTGATTTGCAACTCGTCCAACCTCGCATAGATGGTCTCTTTGCGTTTGCTTAGTTCTTGCAGTTTACCGTAATACGCCTGAATATCAGCAATCTGCACTTCGTCCAAACTGCCTGTTTTCTCTTTTCTGTATCGCGCAATAAACGGTATTGTCGCACCTTCGTCCAACAATGTTATCGTAGCAGCCACTTGGCGTTCGCCGATACCGACTGCTCCGCTTATTATCTTTGAATAATTATTCTCCAATTTTCAATCTCATTTATTATTCTTAATTTCTCTTGCGGTATTCCGCAAACGTAAATCCGTACGGATTTTTCTCGTCCGCCTCGTGATCTTCTGCGCTTGTCTGCTCCCATATCTGCTTGTCTATTTCAGGAAAGAACGTGTCTGCGTCTTCCCAACTATGATGAATATGGGTGATATACAGTTTGTCAGCCAGCGGCATCATCTGTCTGTACACCATTCCGCCGCCGATTACAAAGGCTTCTTCTTTGTTAGCCACTTTTGCACATAGTTCCTCTAACGAGTAAACCGCTTCTGCTCCTTCAAACGTCTTGCCTGCTACGTCTGTCAGCACAATGTTCCTGCGATTAGGAAGCGGATGTTTGGGAAGAGAGAAGAATGTCCGCTCGCCCATGAGAACGGTCTTTCCGCTTGTAATCTCCTTGAAATGTTTCAAATCTGCCGGCAAGTGACACAACAAATCGCCTTTCTTGCCGATCGCGTAATTTTCTGCTATCGCTACTATAATACTTATCATAAAGCTTCCATATATTTCAATCGTCTGTCAAACGGACACCACGCCTGCTATATGCGGATGCGGGTCATAGCCTTCCAAACTAAAATCCTCATATTGGAATCCGAACAAATCTTTTACCTCCGGATTGATGACCATTTTCGGCAGCGGTCTTGGCTCGCGTGTCAGTTGCAAACGGACTTGCTCCAGATGGTTCAAATAGATATGAGCGTCGCCGAGTGTGTGTATGAACTCTCCGGCTTGCAGCCCCGTGACTTGCGCCATCATCTGCAGCAACAACGCATAACTCGCTATGTTGAACGGCACACCCAAGAAAATATCCGCACTCCGCTGGTATAGCTGAAGCGACAGTTTGCCGTCTGCCACATAGAATTGGAACAGGCTATGACATGGCGGTAGTGCCATTTTCTCTACTTCCGCCACATTCCATGCACTCACAATCATGCGACGGCTGTCCGGGTTGTGCTTGATTTGCTCCAACACATTGCTGATCTGGTCGATAGTGCCGCCGTTATAATCCGGCCACGAACGCCACTGATGACCATACACAGGTCCTAATTCGCCGTTCTCGTCCGCCCATTCATTCCAAATCCGCACGCCGTGTTCCTGCAAATACTTCACATTCGTGTCGCCTTGCAAAAACCACAGCAACTCATAGATGATAGACTTCAGATGCAGTTTCTTGGTGGTCAACAACGGAAAACCGTCAGCCATGTTAAAACGCATCTGATGTCCGAACACAGAGATAGTGCCGGTTCCTGTACGGTCGTGTTTCTCTGCGCCTTCTGCCAGCACACGTCTGCATAAATCCAAATATTGCTTCATAATTGTCAATAATATCAATCGTTCATCAATCGTACCTTGTCACTCGTCAAATCGTCAATACAACTTGTATGTTGTCTTCACCACTTTGAACTCCGTCCGTCGGTTAATCTGGTTGCAAATCTCCTGTTTGTCGGCAGGCAGAGAAGATACAAACGCTTCGTCGAGCACTTGTTCCTGAGGAATGAAACTGTATTTCTGGTGAATAGCTTTGTCCGCCACAACCGGTTTCTGCTCGCCGTAGCCGACAGGCGTCAGCCTTTCTTTCTCAATACCGTGTTTGATGAGATAATCGCAGCAAGCCTGAGCACGTTTTTGCGACAACTCCTGGTTGAACTTGTCGTTACCCACCATATCCGTGTGGGCAGACAGCTCGATTGTGATATTCGGATTGTCATTCAGCAGTTTTACCAGACTCTGCAATCCGCTTTCGGATGCTTGCGACAACTCCCAACGACCTGATTCATAGAATATATTGTCCATTTGCACAGGACGGCTTATCGGGTTGAGCACAAAATCCATTTTATAGGTCTTGCTGTCTTTCAGGTCCATGGTGTTCCATTGTTCTTTGGCGTTCAGATAGCCGCGTGCACTTGCCAACATGACATATTTGACATCTTTCTTCAGTTTGATTTTGTAGGTTCCGTCGCGGCGGGCATTCATCTTGCTGTTGGTTCCATCGCTACCCACGATACGCAGGCGTGCTTCGGCTATCGCTTCGCCCTGGTTGTCCGTAATCGTACCTTCGGCGAGAAACTCCATCTCGGGAAGGATGAAACTGTAGATTTTGTCATAAGCTTTCTTCTCGTTGCGGTTCGAGGAGAAAAAGCCGTTTTGGCTCTCGCCGTCGAACGTGATTCCGAAATCGTCTCCGTTGGAGTTGAGTGGGGTAGCCATGTTGTAGAGCAGCCATACTACGCTGTCTTTTATCGTGGTGTCCTGCACGGCTTTGAAGATATCCAAACCGCCGTAACCCGGATGACCGTTACTGGAGAAATACAAACTTCCGTCGGCATGCACATACGGGTACATCTCGTTTTCTTTGGTATTGATGCTTGGTCCGAGCGGTTGCGGGTTGACCCATTCGTCGCCGTCCAGTTCCGCCATCCAGATGTCTTTTCCTCCGTAACCGCCGGCTGCGTCACTTACGAAATACAGTTTCTCTCCGTCCGGACTCAGAGCCGGATGTCCGACTGTAATCGAACTGTCGGCAAACAGTTTGACTTCCTGTGCTTCGCCCCATTCGCCGCTCGCACGCTCGCTTTTGTAGATCTTAGCGCCCAAATCCTGACCGTTAATCGGCTTGGAATAAGTGAAATACATGGTTTTGCCGTCTTGCGTAAAGGAGCAAACGCCTATCTCTGCATTTCCGGCTTGCTTGCCTGCGGAATCGTTCTGCTGCTCGTTCTCCTGATCGCCGTACAAACCTTCCGCCAGTTCGATCTCTTCCCATTCTCCGGCGGCATTTTTGCGCGTCTGGTAGAGTTGGAACATCTGCTGACCCGTTACGTTGCTGGCTCGTTTGAGTTTCTTGCTGCCTCTCTGCCGTTCCTGACGGTTGCTGGTGAACATGAGTGCATCGCCTTGTTTGCCAATAAACATCGGAGCGAAAGCACTATAACGTTTCTGATTGAACTCCTTGGCTTCTGCTACTTTGTAACGGCTTGGTTCGGCTTTCCACTCATTCACTTTGTTGCACGCATACAAGCCTGCGCGTGCGGAATAGTCATTCGGATGCGCCTCCAAATACAGTTCATAGTTCTTGGCTGCATCTTTGTATTTGCCTTGGAATTGCAGCACTTGTGCGAGCCTCAGATAGACCGTAGAATCCTGCAACTGGTATTTGCAACGGATGGCACTATTGTACGCGTTAACGGCACGTGTGTTGTTCAACACGCGGTAGCACTCGCCTTGACGGAAAGCCACATGACCTTTCAAAGCCCGGTCTTTCTGGGTGGAAAGGCGGCTGTAACATTGTTTGTAGATGTCAGCAGCCGAGAAATACTCGCCTATCGCGTATTTCTTGTCGGCACGTTTGACTCGTTGTTGTATGCTACAACCCGGCAGCAATACGAATGCCGCTAACAAACTGATGTTTAATATTCTAAATTTTCTCACTCTGATTATTCTTTCTTCTTTAACAGACTAATACTGTTCCGCTTCTTACTCCAGACTGTGAACCACTAATCCGCTTCGCAGTTTCGGCTCGAACCATGTTGTTTTCGGAGGCATAATGTTTCCGCTGTCTGCTATGTCGATGATCTGTTTCATGGTCACGGGGTAGAGTGCAAGTGCCATCTTCATCTCTCCGCTGTCCACGCGTCTTTTCAATTCGCCAAGGCCGCGGATGCCGCCCACGAAATCGATTCGTTTGTCGCGTCTCAGGTCCTTTATACCTAATATATTGTCAAGGATTAGGCAACTCGAGATAGTTACATCCAGCACTCCTATCGGATCGTTGTCATCATATCGCCCGGGTTTGGCTGTGAGCGAATACCATTTGCCGCCAAGATACAGGCTGAAGTTGTGCAAACATTTGGGTTTGACAGCCTCATAATCCGTGGCAGGCACTTCGTACGGTGTGACATCAAAGTCTTTCTCAAGCGCTTGCAGAAACTCTTGTTCGCTCAGCCCGTTCAGATCTTTGACCACGCGGTTGTAGTCGATGATATTCAGCTGGTTGTCCGGGAAGCAAACAGCCAGGAAATAGTCCGACTCGGGATCTTTGATTCCCAATTGGCTGTTTTTGACTTTCAGTTCCTTGCCGACTCCTGCCGCGGCAGCACTTCTGTGGTGACCGTCTGCAATATACATGGAAGGAATCTCGCTGAAAATCTTTGTGATACGTTCGATAATCGCTTCGTCGTTTATCACCCAGAACGTGTGTCTGAATCCTTCGGGAGCTGCCACGAAATCATATTCCGGCTCGTTTTTTGTCACCTCCGCCACGATTTGGTCCAAATCGTCTCTGTGCGGATAGGCAAAGAATACCGGCTCCATGTTGGCGTTCAGCACGCGCACATGCTTCATCCGGTCTTCCTCTTTGTCTTTGCGCGTCAACTCGTGCTTCTTGATCCGTCCTTCCAGATAGTCATCCACCCACGCTCCGACCACCAAACCATACTGCGTCTTTCCGCCTAACGGACTTTCGCCTTGCTCCAATATCGTTTGCGCATAGACATAGTATTTCTCCTTTTCGTCCTGAACCAGCCAGCCTTTCTGGCGGAATTTGGCGAACTGCTCGACTGCAGCTCCATAAACCCGCTCGTCGTGCTCATCGGTTCCCGGCTCGAAATTGATCTCGGGTTTGATGATGTGGTATAGCGATTTCTCGTTACCTGCCGCTTCGGCACGTGCTTCTTCGGAATTGAGCACGTCGTACGGACGGCTGCTCACTTGTTCTACCAGCTCTTTGGGCGGACGAATGCCGCGAAATGGTTTGATACGCATAGTTGTGTTTGTTTGCTTTGTGTTTTTATTGGTTGAGTTTGGTTGGTTAACAACATAACATGGACGGGACGTTAACGAGAGGCTAACGAGAACCTGTTACTTCTTTTCCGGCATTTGGGTAGCGTTTCCGCCCATGGAGCATGTGCCGTTGAATAAAGCTCCGGGTTCTACGATAAGGGTCTTGGTCTGCACATCGCCTTGAATCTTTCCGCTCGAACGGAGAGAAAGCTGCTGCTGGCAGGTGATTTTGCCATCCATCATTCCCAAAATCTCGGCATTCTGGCACACCACGGTTCCTTTCACTTTTCCGGCTTCGCCTATAACTACTTTACCTGTACAATTCAAATCGCCTTCCACCATTCCGTCAATACGGTAATCGCTGTTGGCTGTAATGGTTCCTACAATCTTGCTTCCTGCGGTCAACGCGTTAAAAACGGTTCCGCTTTGCTTTTCATTTCCCATTTTAAATATCATTTTTTTGATTAATATATGCTACTTTCATGCACTACTATGCAAAATTTCGCGCAAAGTTACAACTTTTTTTTCATATATGCAAGCGCGCACGCATATTTATATTAAAAAAGTGTCATTCTGTCCCAAAAATGACATACTTTGTATGTAAACGCTTGGTAGTTTGAAAAAAAAAGTGTAATTTTGTAGCGTAATTTGAGGTATTATGCAGCAATTATTGATTGTCATAGCGCTTGTAGCGCTCGCAGTTGTGCTTCTTGCCGTGGGAGTTATTCTCCGCAAGGACCACACTTTCCGCTCCCAGCACATCCACGAAAATCAGCGGATGAGGGAGAATAAAATCCATTGTGCCACCTCGCTGGACCGAGAAGCCCGGCGTGCAAAAAAACAGGCTATTCAGGTCAAAGACCTATAAAAGAAACAAATAACTGAATTGTAAATATTTTAAATTGTAATTGTTTTTATGAACAAGATTCAAATCGCAATTAATTGCGTACTTTGTGCGGCTGTAGTAGCCCTTTTCGTACTCTTTTTTACTCAGAAACCAGCGTCCCGCCAAGCCGAGGTGGCACAAGCTATCGCTGCTGGCGAACAAATGCCGGTTGCGTACCTCAATCTCGACTCCGTGCTGCTCAACTACACGTTCGCTATCGAGGCTAACGACAAACTGATGACCAAGCAGGAGGACGCCCGTCTCAAACTCAACACAAAGGCAAACACCCTTCAACGCGAGGCTGCTGATTTCCAGCGCAAAGTGGAGAATAACGCATTTCTGAGCCGCGAACGCGCAGAGGCAGAGCAAAACAAACTTATTCGCAAGCAGCAGGAACTCCAGGAATTGGAAGCCAAACTGACCAACGAAATCCTGCAACAGAACCAGGACCTCAATCTCCAGTTGGCTGACACCCTGAACAATTTCCTGGCTGAGTTTAATGCCGACGGCCGCTATCAGATCATCTTTGCCAACACCGGCAAGGACAATATTCTGCAGGCAGCTGACGCTTATGACATTACCAACGAGGTAATCGAAGCGCTCAACGCACGTTGCGCGAAAAAGTAAAAAAAAACGTTGAAAATTGAAAACTTTACACGATGAAAAGTGCTAACATATATAAAAAATGGTTGGGATTCTTTATCCTTTCAGTTTTCAGTTTTTACGTTTCATTTTCCTATGCCCAGCGCATTCCGCAGGCATTGGAATATACGGAGATCTATGATTTCTTAGAGGAACTGACTACGGATGGCATTATTCAAACCAATAGTGCCATCCGTCCTTATACCCGCGACTATATAGCCGCACGGCTGGCGGAAGCGCAGAGCAAAGATTCGCTTCTCTCGCGCAGGCAAAAAGCGGATTTACAGTTCTACATGCAGGACTATGCCTTGGAGCAGGACACGATTCCCGTCTATTACAGCTACGGGCATAAACACGTGACCCAATGGATCACGCCTGTGTCTAATCTCTCGCTGGCGGATCCGTCTTTGCACATCCTCACCAAGAACAAAATCTTCAAAATGCGTGTGCGTCCTATTCTGGGAATGGACATCTATGCCAACCGAAAAGGAATGATCACCCATCGTTGGTATGGAGCTGAGATTCAGATGGATATAGCCAAGCACTTGTCTATCTGGGGATCTATTCGCGACAACTCCTGGAAAGGAACCGGCTATCTCAACAAGTCCTATTTCCCGACTTCCGCTTCGCAGATAGACGGCGCTAAAATCACAAAAGGCGGCTACCTCAACAATCTGCCCGGCGTGCAATACAAAGAAGCCAACTACGGCGGAGATTTCTCCGACTCGCGAGGCGGCATCTCGCTCTACACGTGGTGGGGCAGTATAGGCGTACAACGTGAGCGCATCCAATGGGGAGACGCCCAACATGCGTCCAACATCCTCTCCGCTCACAATCCGGCTGTGCCGATGATCACACTCCAACTGACGCCCTGCAAGTGGTTCCAGTTCGATTATTTCCACGCCTGGCTCGTAAGCAACGTACTCGATTCCACGAACTACTATGTGGAAGAAACCTATCGTGAAGGGGAAGCCAAAATCAACTATCGCCCGCGTAGCAAGTTCATGGCGGCGAACATGTTCACCTTCATGCCGATTAAATACATCCAGTTCTCCTTCGGAAACTCGATTGTATATGCGGAGCGGAATATTCAGGCGGCCTATTTGATTCCGATTGCTTTCTTCAAGTCGCTTGACCACCTGCTGACCAAAGGCGTCTATTCCGAGAACCAGAACTCGCAGGCGTTTGCTACGCTCACCATCCGTCCGACGGATCATTTGCGGCTCTACGGTTCTTTCTTTCTGGACGAGTTCAAATTTGCTCGTCTGAAAAAATCCAACCCGGAGAAGAACCCGGTTTCTTATCTGGTTGGCTTCAACTGGAGCGGATGGCCGGTTAAAGGATTAAGTCTCCGCGGAGAGTTTATGCGCTCATACATAGCCTCTTACACCCATTCCATTTCTGTCCTTGCCTATACCTCCAATTCGTATAACATGGGACATTATATGGGCGATAACGCGCAATCCATCTTTGTCCAGTTGGCTTATCGTCCCACACGCTCGTTGCGTCTTACGCTCGATTACACGCGCGATACCAAATATAATTCGTACAAATACGTGCGCCGGGAGATAAGCAACATTATTGCGCAAAAGCCTTTTAATGAAGCGATTTGGAATAATGACGAGATTAAGTTCCGCGCAGTATATGAGGTGTTCAACAACTGCTATGCACATGTTGACATCTGCTATAATAACGCCCAGGCGACAGCTCCGACATCCACCCGTGTGGCAGGAGAAGACCGAGGCTGGAATGCGGACGGGACCTCCAAGAATCTGTCGGGAGCAGAACTCGAATCCTATTATCTCAACAAATTCACGCCGCTCTATTTCCAGGGAAAGAACCTAACGTTCACCTGCGGACTTAGCTTCGGCTTCTAAAAAACAATATTAAACAACCACATTCAAATGAAAAAAATCTCCCTTTTCTTCGCTGCCATCAGCTTGTCTCTTTCGGCTATGGCGGCAACCACTTTTGTGTTTGACAGCGCAGATGCAGTTTCGCAATCGGCAGACGGTATTTCCGTGGCACTCGACAAAGGCACTGGAAACAATCCTCCTGCGTACTATGAGAACGGAATGCGCATGTATGCCAACAACACCATTACTGTTTCGGGCGCAAACCTGACCGCTATTCAGATTGTTTTTGCCAAACAAGGTACGAAAGCGTATGCAAGTCTTGCTGTTTCTGAAGGCAATCTGGTTTCTGGCGGCGAATCCACTTCCGCTGAGGACCTTAAGACCGATTCCTGGACTGGAAACGCTTCGTCTGTAGTCTTTACGCTCGGCGCTTCCGGCCAGCGTCTGATCAAGCAACTCGTGGTCAACGGAGACACGACGGACATTCTCCCGCCGGACACCACAGGAACCGTAACGCCTCCGACGCTTGACCCGGAATATGTATATGCAGAACCGACTATTGTGAATGCGGAAGGCGAAACGACAGGCAATAACATGACGTATTCTTTTATCAAGAATAATATCCAGGTATCTTGTACCAAAGGTGCCATTACCGATACTTATTTTGGCTGCAATGCAGGCTTCGACCTGACTTTTGAGGCCACCAAAGCCATCAAAGGTATTGTTATCAACGGTTATGTAAAGAAAGATTTTGATGCTACTGCCGACAAAGGAACTCTCAGTTTTGTAGATGCTTCCGCCGAAGAAGTAACGGCTGACCCGGTATTGGTTTTGACGGATGTGGATGCAACATCTGTGACCATCTCCTGTGTCAAGCAACTCCGTTGCTACGAGGTAAGAGTCTATTTTGAAGCCAGCCCGACCGACTCGATAGAAGGAGGTCAGAGCGGAACAGGTGAAGTTGTGTTCTTGGATTTCAATGCCGCAGACGCGGTATTCGAGTCGGAATATTCGGAAGTAGGAAACTACAATTACACGGTTTATCTCTATGCCGACACAACGGAAATACCGTATATCGGTTTGGATCTTTATACGGCTGAACTTGGTTCGTTAGAAGGTGTGCACGAATTGGGTGAATACTCTTTCTATCAGTTCGGAGAAGGCGATACCGATTACACCTATAACGTAGAAGGCCAAGTAGCCATTACCAAGGAAGGCAACATCTATACGATCGCCGGCTATATGACTTGTGAAAACAAGAACACGTATAACTTCACTTTCACAGGCGAACTGCCGTTCTATACCGACGAGGAATATTATGGCGGAGGCGAAGAGGAATCAATAGAAAACGTTCCGGCGATAGACCGAAACGCTCCTATGTTTGACATCCTTGGCCGTCCGGTAGGCAAAGGCTACCACGGCTTCGTCATCCAGAATGGTCACAAATATCTGTTGCAATAACCTGTTTTTCCTCTCCCTCCCTTAAAGGGGAGGGAAGGGAAGGAGGATGGATTATCCTCTCATCCGGCGGTAATCTCTCCGGGCTTCGAATACAGCCTTGCAGGCTCCCCAACGACCTTGCAGCAGATAGAAAGCCGCCGCGGCATAATCGAGAAAGAATCTCACAAACAGCACTCCGTAAGGGTGTTGTTTGTTTTTGTAGATCATCAAAAGGTTGTTTCTATGGTTGAGATAAGTCTTTCGCGGACTCTCGTAGTTGAGAGAACCGCCTCCCAAGTGATAAACGACACTCTCGGGCAGACAAACCAGCCGCCATCCTTTGTTGCGCATCCGCCAGCACAAGTCAATCTCCTCCATATGAGCAAAGAACGCCGCATCCAAACCTCCGCACTCCTTATATACGTTCGTGCGTACGCACATGCACGCGCCCGAGGTCCAATCGACATCTACGATGGTATCATATTGCCCTTTGTCTTCTTCTACTTTCCATAAAATCCTTCCCCGGCAATAGGGATAACCCAATGGGTTCAGAAAACCACCTGCTGCTCCGGCATGTTCAAACATGTTCCGATTACGCCAGCTACGGATCTTAGGTTGCACAGCCGCCACATCCGGATGGGCATCCAGATAAGCGGTCAAGGGCTTCAACCAGCCTTCGGTAACCTCCACATCCGAATTGAGTAATACGACATATTCCGGCACATCGCCGGCTTTTATCCGTTCGTCTATTGCCCGGTTATAGCCTTCCGCAAAACCATAGTTCTTATCCAAGGCGATCACCCGCACACTCGGAAACTCCTTGCTCAGGACCTCCAGACTGTTGTCCGTACTTCCGTTGTCCGCCACCACAACCTCGCAATCGGGAAGGGTAGTATGTGCTACTACGGATGGCAGGTATTGACGCAACATGGATGCGCCATTCCAGTTTAATATGATGACACTACATTTCATATAAATCTCTGATCTTCAAAGACAAATATCACATCCTTTTCCATAGAAAACGGTTATGTGTCCAAAGCCACATAGCCGGCTGTTCCTGTATATTCTCCTCCAGGAGCTTGGCATAAGCCCGGGTTATCTCACTTTCAGCCGTATTTTTCGGATCTGCGGCAATCGTTCGCATCTGCACGCAGTAATAACCGCGTTTCTTGCGTGTTATATACAGATAGAAAACCGGGTATCCGAATTTCTTTCCGAGCACTTCTCCTCCGTCCAGGAATCCTGTCTCCTGGTGTAGAAACTCCACCCACGTACGTGTCACTTCCGGCCGGGGTTTCTGGTCGCTCAGCAGTCCGACGGTAATAGGATGTTTCTCACTTCGATATCTGACCATCTCTCGTAAGATTCGTTGTTTTTCTACACAAGATCCACCGCGTTTGCTGCGAATAGACAGCATTAATTCGTCCATGCTGCCATTCTTAAGTTTTCGATATACATTCAACTCGGTTACGCCGGGCGAGACCCATTGCTGAATACTTGCCATCCATTCCCAATTACCGAAGTGAGCAAGCATAAATATTCCTCCTCCGGCTGCATCTATCAGGCGGTTCACTTCATCCATTCCCACAAACACCACACGTTCGCGCATTTCTTCGTCCGAACAATGGTAACCGTAGATGGTCTCAACAATCGTGTCGCAGAACTGGTGGTAGAAATCTTTGGCTATCTGTTGCCGCTCCTGATCTGTCTTCTCAGGGAAAGAGTTACGAAGATTCTGATCCACCAGTTTACGCCTATACCGGACGATATGGTACATCACCGGAAAAATCAGCCAATCGGCAAACCAATAATGCACGCTCAACGGCCAGCGCGATACTATGGAAACAAAGGATTTCAACATTGGGAAACGATGATTACCAACAACAAAGCCGTGGGAATAGCCAGCAGAATGCTGTCAAAGCGATCTAATACACCTCCGTGTCCCGGCATGAATTTGCCACTGTCTTTTACGCCAATAGTACGTTTCAAAAGGCTCTCCATTAAATCGCCCAGCGTGCCGAACACAGCTACGACGATTGCGAACAGAGCGGCAGTCAGATAGACATTCAGCGACGAGAATTTCTCCAACCAATCGAACCAGCCGAAGTATGCCAGCAAAGCGCTTGCGCCAACCGCCAGAGCCATTCCACCCAACAGTCCTTCCCAACTTTTCTTCGGGCTCACGCGAGGAAACATCTTATGATTGCCACCTGCACGTTTGGCGGTCATACTGCCCACGCAATAAGCTCCGCTGTCATTTACCCAGATCAGC
Organism: uncultured Bacteroidales bacterium; assembly: GCA_900319645.1. Classification (GTDB taxonomy): domain Bacteria; phylum Bacteroidota; class Bacteroidia; order Bacteroidales; family Paludibacteraceae; genus Colicola. The sequence continues at coordinate 51,183 of ONPG01000009.1, read as the reverse complement.
ACGAACACTGCCAGCAACAGGTATTTGTCAAAAAACATCAGCACGGACATCAGCGCAATCGGAAGAGCTATCATGATCTGCGATTGCAGTATGTTTCCCCAGTTGCGCACAGGATCTTCGGCCTTCATCCATAATTCAGCAAGCAATCCGGACATAACCGCCAGACAATAGGCGGCAAAGCACACAATCATCAGAAATCCATAGCACGTCTCCGATAACCCCACGGGCATCCAAGCGGTAAGGAAAAGCAGAACTGCCGCTATTTCCGCCAAGACACGGCTTGGAAGCGAAGATTTCATTAACAGGTGAAACTCGCGAACCGCCAGCAAACTAATGATTGCAAACACAGCTCCGAAAAAAGCCGGATGAAGCAAAATACTGCCCACTACAACACCGACATATACGGTGCCACTGAGCGTTCTTTTCCAAAATTCACTCATTTTTTTCAAAATTTTTTGCAAAATTACAAAAAAAATTGTACCTTTGCAAATAATTTCTCATTTTTATGGAAAATAATACGATTGAGCTCGCGTTGATGGAGCAAGAAGAGCGGGAATTAGTGGAGTTTATACTCAAAACCATCCCGGAAGTAGACAAGACAAGTGCAGCAACAGAAGAACATCCTTCGGGCTATACGCTCACACAGGATGATGTGCTGTTTGTACTGGATATGATGGACGACTATCTGGAGGAGCAGGGACTCTTACGTGAGGATCCGGAGAGCGGCGAGATGGAGTATCTGGACGGAGACGTGGACGAAACAGAGCAACTCAACTATGTGCTCAATGCTTGCCGCGAAGAAGGTCGTGCGATAAGCGCCGTGCAGGTCCAACTAATACAAGATGCCGAACTGCAATTCGGCATCGAGCATGGTTATTACGAGGAAGAAGAGTAGGGCGTTTCCCCAGAAAAACACTCCTTACTTTTTGTTATACTTTATCTGCTTGTGGACATACAAGCCCGGTAGCATCGTTTCAACGACACCGATGATCACCGGCCCGACCACAAAGAGTGGGTAAGGTTTGTATTCGTCGTGTTTCCACTCCACGGCATACTTGCGCGGGTAGGCATCTACAACCGTCGGATTGCTCTTGGGAACCAAGTTGTTGGCAAAGCCCTGGATCAGACCGCCGAAGTTTTTAATCTCTTTGACAGCGATGTCCTGATCTTTGTGGAACTGAACGTCCAAGCCGTGATACATCATCAGAAAATCACCCTGAGCCATTTTGGCATCTCCTGAATAATGCGTCTGCAGCGTGTCCACATGGCTCTCGCAGGTAAGTCCGACAATAGGACGCAGGAAATCGTTCAGCGCTCCCAATTCCACGTTTGTTCCCGTTATGCTGGTTTCAAAATTAGCGTTTTTGTTCATGTGCATCACAAAGGTAGCGTCCAAACGGCTTTCTCCGCCAAGCGTACCACGTACGCTGCTTGTCCAAGCAATATTGGTTTTGTTGGATACATGTTTGAGTTTCGCCTTGAGGCCATTCAGATTCATTTTTCCGTAGTTAACCGCATCCAGTGTGAAATTGATATTCACCGCATTGACATCAGCCGCCACATTCTTGATATCAAACTTGGCAGGAATCTTCATGAGGATTTCTTGCGGAACCGGGAATTTGCGGTTGGGACTGATATGCTGGTCGCGGATGACATGCAGTTTTTGAACGTCCGCATATACAGAATCGAGTGTCCAGTCTTGCGCCAGAGCCTTGCGAATGGGGTTGAAAGCCGAAGTCTGCACGCGGTTGACCGTCAGATCCACCCAAGTAATATAATCTTTCTCACGCTCCGCCATTTTCTTGCTGTCAATGAGGTTGCGGAAACGTGTTTTACCCAGTTTGAGTGCACCGGCGTCTTCGGTTTCTAATCCACGTGTATCCACCTCAGCCGAGCCGTCTGCCAAACGGAAATAGGCATGCTGCATAGAAAGTTTATAGACCGAATCGTTGTAAGCGAAAGTGGTGTCCAAGAGATTAAAACTCAGGCCATTTACGCTCAGAGATATACTATCTACTTTAGCGTGCATTTTGGTACGCACGCTACGCAGTTCGCATGAAGCGCGATTGAGATAGAAAGACGACAAAGCCACTTTTTTCAAGAATTCGTTTACGTCCAACGTAGTAGTGTCGGTCTTTTTGATTTCCGGCAGACATTTCTCAGGATACTTCTCATCGAGAAGTACCATCAGTTGCGGGTCATCGATAGCAATGTCGTGAATATTCAATTCCTTTCTGCGGGCGAAACGAATGTAGTCCACGAAATTAACGGACAGATAGGGCACATATACCGCCATTCCCGGTTTCTTGTTTTGGGGGTTGACGGCTTGCAGTTTTCCCTCGTTCAGCACGGCTACAGCCGTGTCGGTAGTGAGATAGATATCTTCGAGCCCCACGCACCCGCTCAAGAGAAGTACATGCACATCCCCGATGCTCATGATAGTCGTGGTGGTAGTGTCATTATTAATGGCTTTTTGTATGGCTTTGTTTGCCACGCGTGAAGCCCATATATCAGCGGTCAAAACAGCTGCTGCCAACACGACAACAAGGGTTAAGACAATCCATAATGCTATTTTAGTTCCTTTACGCATAAAAGGTTCATTTAAGGTTAAAAAGAGTAAGTTGTTTTTATTTTGCATGCAAAATTAGTAAAAATAAATGGAATATGCAAGAGTTTTGAGATTTTTTTCGTAAAAAATAGCAGAAAATTTGCATATGTCAAAAAAAAGCAGTAATTTTGCACCCGATTTCGGCAAATCAGAGGCTTTTAGTCCTTTAGGACACCCAAAAAGCGGAGCGATTGAGAACCGGAATCGGGTAGTAGTTCAGCCCGGTTAGAATGCCTGCTTTGGGAGCAGGAGGTCGTGAGTTCGAATCTCGCCTACCCGACAAAATGAGAGCCTTTCAGGCTCTTTTTTGTTAAATTGTTAAATTGTTAAGCTGTTAAATTGTTAGCCGTTAAATTGCTAAACTGACAGGACACGTGAAATACAAAGCTATTTTCATAGATATTGACGACACATTGCTCGATTACGTACCTTGCTGTCGCGAGGCGTATGAAGCGGCTATGCCGGAACATCCGGAGCTTTTCGACGTGTTCTTTGCCATCAGCGGTCGGCTTTTCTCGGAAGCCAAACACGGTTTGCACACCATCGCCGAAGTGATGGATCTATATCCACAGGAGTTTGTCAGCCGCATGAACGAACTGACCGCAGCCGGCCTGACAGAGGCGGAGTTGCAAGAACGTACCGAGGCTTTCAAGCACGCTTTTCGTGCTGCTTGGGGCGAGACCCACACGCTGGTAGAGGGCAGTAAGGAGACGCTTGAGGCTTTGCGGAACAAAGGTTACCGGCTTTTTGCTGCCAGCAACAGTTTCGGTCATCTGCAACGCCGCAGACTGGAAAGAGCAGGGATCTTGTCCTATTTCGAGGCGACATTTATATCCATGGATATCGGTTATGACAAGCCAGATATTCGTTTTTTCATCCACGCTTTGGATGCTGTGAACCAAACCAATACAGATAGGAGTTGTGCAAACCATTCAGAACCGGTTCTGCCACATGAGTCTCTGATGGTAGGCGACAGTATGACGACTGATATTCTTGGCGCAAAAGCAGCAGGCTGGGGCACATGTTTCTTCAACCGCCGTCCAGACGAATCACAGCCAAGCGGCGAAGCCGATTATGAAATCCGCTCGATAGGCGAACTTCTCCAGATATTATAAATGAAAATGTCCTGCCAAGAAGGCAAGGACATCAATGCAACCGTGTAAAGGTACCACAATGGGAGTGTAAATAATACCTGTCCTCATCCGTAGGACCGGTATTTTTTGTATCTTCTGTGAATATCCGCAAAACAAAACGTTCTGCGCGATTCTTCCATATGTACCATTGTTGCTGTGTCATCGACTGTTTGTTGTTCTTCCGAAAAGTTGTGCAAAAGTACTACAAATAATTTACATTTGCAAATAAATTTTTCATAATTCTGAGCAATAAATGTGAACACTGTTTTGCAAAAATTTAGCGTCATTTCTGACATTCACAAATGAAATAATCTGCCCATAAAAATGGTTGCTTTTCACAACTATTTTGACCTTCTTTTGCTGATCCTGTGAACTATGGGCTCTAACTCCACAGAAAGAGTAGGGAAGAGGTATTCAAGGCTGTTATACTCTATTAGCCATTATTCAATTTTAATAGTAAATAATATAACTTGCTATATTTCAATAGTTAATAAAATTACTTAAAGTGCAATTATAGTATTGTTCCACACTTTTGGCTCAAATAGCCGGAATAGCCATGATACATTTGTAAATATTTGTTTAATTGGCTAAAACCCAAGTGTTTGCAATATTTATCTGATGTAGTGTTGCTTTGTGAGAGTTGGGTAAGAACATAACATGGAGCATCTCTGGTGGAAATGTGACTTAGAAGACTGTTTGGTGAGGCGTATAGAAAGTGTTTCGTGTGTTCACCAAATAGATTTCAGCATTGTGAAATGCGTGATTTATACATATGTGAAAATAAATTCACAAAATTATTGTGTATAGATTTGTGTATTTCGATATTTTTTTGTAACTTTGCACCGTCATTTGAAAAACGCATATTTTGCGGCAAATGAGAATAAGGTGTACGATTAATTTTTTGTGAATCTATGAATGAACGTGAACGTATAGAAGTGTTGATCCAGACGCTCAATCTGTCAGCAAGGCAGTTTGCTGAGCAGATACGTATTCAGCCCGGCACAATCAGTAACATTATGGCAGGCCGTAACAAACCAAGTTTGGACGTTATGCAACGAATTTTAGAGAAATATCCGACTCTCAGCCCGGAATGGCTGATTGCCGGTCGTGGTGAGATGTGGCGCACGGTTCCTGGCGAAGATCCGCAGTTGTTTGACCAGCTTCCTCCTGACGCGAAAGCGGCCCGCTTAGCATCCATGCAACGCAAAGAGGAGCCGCAAACAGTTGCAGCTCCTTCCAAGCAGATTACAAAGATAGTTGTCTATTATTCGGATAATACGTTTGAAGAATATTTTAAAGGGATAAAGTGACGATGGACGATGGACGATGGGCAATGGACAAAGGACGATGGACAAAAGACAATGGACGATGGACAATGGATGATGGACAAAGGAATATCAAAGAAGCGCTCTTATTGGAGCGCTTCTTTGATTACTTCGCTGATGTCGTGCACGAAGTGGAATTGCAGACCTTTGAGGTAGATCTCAGGAATTTCCACTACGTCCTTGCGGTTGTCTTCGCATAGGATTATATCCGTTATTCCAGCCCGTTTGGCGGCAAGCAGTTTTTCTTTTACTCCGCCTATCGGCAACACTTTTCCACGGAGTGTCATCTCACCGGTCATAGCGATACGCGGTTTGACAAGCCTTCCTGTGAACGCACTCACCAAGGCTGTAGTCATGGTGATACCTGCACTCGGACCATCTTTAGGAATAGCTCCTTCCGGCACGTGAATATGTACGGCGGTTTTCTCAAAGACGTCTGGTTTGATGCCGAACTGCTTGGCGTGCGCCTTGACGTAGCCTAAAGCAAGCGTAGCTGATTCCTTCATCACATCGCCAAGATTACCGGTCAAGGTCAGGGAAGGCGATTTGCTTTGACTGAGGCTGGTCTCGATAAAGAGGATCTCGCCTCCCACTTGAGTCCAAGCCAAGCCGGTGACGACTCCGACGTATTTGTTGGTTTCCCAACTGTCGCGGCTGAAACGTGCTTGTCCGAGATAAGAGCGCAGGTCATCGAGCGTCACGGATACGTTGTATTCCTCGCCGAGAGCCAGTTTGGTATCAATCTTGCGGCATATGGTAGCAATCTGTCGCTCCAGCGAACGCACTCCGGACTCGCGCGTGTAATCATCAATAATATGCGCGAGGATTTCCTTCTTCAGTTTGAGTTGCGAGGGCTTGAGTCCGTGGTTCGCCAGTTCTTTGGGAATCAAGTGACGTTTGGCAATTTCCTCTTTCTCTTCCTGCAGATAACCGGTCATTTCGATGAGCTCCATTCGGTCGAGCAGCGGTCTCGGGATCGTGTCCAGCGTGTTCGCCGTAGCGATAAAGAGCACACGACTCAAGTCGTAATCCACATCCAGGAAATTGTCGTGGAAAGTGCTATTCTGCTCAGGGTCAAGCACTTCGAGAAGGGCAGAAGTAGGATCGCCCTTGTAGTCCGCTCCGATTTTGTCTATCTCGTCGAGGACGAAGACCGGGTTGGAGGTTCCGCATTTCTTAATACTGTCGATGATGCGTCCGGGCAGTGCTCCAATGTATGTACGGCGGTGGCCTCGTATCTCTGCTTCATCGTGCAATCCTCCAAGCGAGACACGGGCGTACTTGCGTCCCAGCGCTTCCGCCACGCTCTTTCCGAGACTCGTTTTGCCGACGCCCGGAGGTCCGTAGAGACAGAGAATAGGCGACTTGACGGGGTGTTCTTTTTTGTCTTTTTCGCTGCGAAGGCTGAGTTGGCGCTGTACCGCCAGGTATTCGACAATACGGGACTTCACTTTATCCAATCCATAGTGGTCGCGGTTCAGGATTTCCTGGGCGTGCTGCATGTCGAAATTATCCTCGGAATAGATGTTCCAAGGCAGTTCAAGCATGGTCTCGAGATAGGTCAGTTGGGTGGAGTAGTCGGGCGAATGGGTCGTCATCCGCTCCAGTTTGAGCAACTCTTTCTCAAAGACTTTCTCTACCGATTCGGGCCATAGTTTTTTCTCCGCACGCTCACGCAGTTCTTTGATGGTCTCTGCTCCCGTGTCTCCCAGATCCTGTTTGATGGTTTCGATTTCCTGCTGGAGGAAATACTCACGTTGCTGTTTGTCCATCGCCTCATGCGTACGCTTGCGTATATCGGCTTTGATATTCAGCATTTCGTTGTCCTTCTCGAGGATCGCCAAGAGGGCCGTAGCTCTTTCCGCCAAAGAGTCGATGAAGAGCAAGTCGATCTTTTTCTCCATCGAAAGATTGTCGTAAGTAGCACAAATATAGTTGATTAGGGTAGGTCCGTTATTGATCGACCGCAGGGTCATCTGCAAGTCAACCGGCGGGTTCTCGCGGTGGTTGAGGATACGCTGGATGAGTTCGCGGATGGAATCGTGGGTAGCAGTAAACTGCTTGTCGTTTTTGAGCGGCATTTCTTCTTCCAGCGATTGCACTTCGGCATATATCTTGCCGTCATCATCAATTTGGAAATCAGTAGCTTGAATACGTTTGACGCCTTCCAAAATGGCCATGACATGTTCTCCGGATCCGAGTTCGGGAACCGGCACAATCTGCAGAACCCGCGCAAGCGTTCCGAGCGAATAGAGGTCGGATGGTTCCGGATCTGAGACCGAACTGTCGCGCTGAGTAAGGACGACAATCTGATTTTTAGCACGGTGCGCCGCCTTGACCAGTTTGAGACTTGACTTGCGCGAGACAGCCACCGGCATCAAGACTCCTGGAAAGAGCACGGTGTTACGGATAGGCAATACCTCGTATTGCTTCACTTCTTCTATATCTTCGATTTTCTTTGCCATTATATTATAAATAGGAGTTATTGCAATATGCTATTTTACATAACCACGATTAGGTTCATTTCGTTATTTGATTTTTTATTGGTAGTTACAAAAATAATACCAAAAAACGAATGTTCTACAAATGAGGGATTTGGCAGATGGAATGAGCGTTTTTTCTGCCAGTTTGGCAGACCGCCATTCCATACACGTTTATGGTTGGGCGTTTGTCAGTTGCTGACGAATGATCGCCTGAATGAAATTGTCGAGTTTGGCGTATTGCTTGCGTTTGAGTTTGGAAGCTCCCGGGCGTAACGATTTCTCGAACGGCGCTTCGGGATCCGGATTTTTGAACTGTGCGTAGAAACGGTTTCGGAACTGCTCAAGTTGTTGCCTGAGTTCCAGAACACGAGCGCGTTCTTCGGGCGTCATCGCCGCCATTTCTTCGTCAGAATATCTCTCGGAACGGATGATTTCAGAGGACCGATGTTTGGTTTCGGCGAAGATCAGCGTATTGGCTAACTCTCTGTCTTTCTGCGGATTCTTGGTAAAATCGCGCGGGTTGACGATCTTGTAGGACTCCTGGACGCCTTCTTTGAGAACAGCTCCGTTGGGTGCGCGGAATTTTTTCTTTCGCATGATGATTCCGCTTCCTTTTTCAAACTCTCCGTTCATTTCATGAACAGGAGCGTAAAACTTGATTTTAGACATATTTCGGCATGTTTTTTGCAGTAATTTATTTATATTTCTGTCGTTCTGACAGAATGTCAGATAAGCTTTCTTTGCTTGGTTCATCCTCCCGTTGCTCTCGGCTGAATATCCTCCTAATCTCCCCCTTATCACCCCGTAATCACCCCCTTATCACCCCCTTTTAGAGGCTAAAAGTGTCGAAAAAAACTCGGTTTGCGTCCGAGGAGGTGAATGGGTGCTCTACCCTATTTGGCGTGATAATCGACCAAAATTGGTCGATGAAATGTGAGAATCGACCAAAATTGGTCGATGCAGGGATTTGCGGGTGCAAAGGTACAAAAAAATTTTGGAATATGCAAATGTTTTGAACGGAGAAAGTGAGAAAAAGGAAAAATCCGCCAAACTTGGCGGATAGATGGCCGGATGGTATCCGGCAAAATGGACGAAACGGATTTTGATGGGGCACAAAGGACACAAATTTTTTAAGTCAACAATTATCAACAATTAAAGACAATTTGCGGACGGTGTGCAGACCATGCTTTGAGCCGGCGACGTAAGAAAAACCATCCTGTGTGGTTGATGCTACGTCTCGTTGTATATTATCCAGATACATCGGTTGACCGATGAGAAAACAGGCGGTGTCGAATGAGTCGCCGACATGGAGTTTGGCGTTTTCGGATTCGAGGACAAGGAAATGCGCTTCGCCTTCATAACGGAAGACACACCGGCGGTTAGGCAGCCACGTCACCTCTACCCTGTCGCCTTTTTGCAGGTCGTCTATATGGATGCCTTCGCCCTCAAAAGCGTCACTCTCAATGTCCGTGCGCGTGCTTTTAATAGGTTTGCACGGGCGCGTCTGATGACCGTCCTGAGCGGCGTTTATCGGCGGCGCTTTTGACCATCTTATGAACGCGCCTGCCAACCGATGCCAAGTCAATACCAAGCAAATGTAAAGTTTATGCACAATAAAAGGGGCACCAACCCCTCAAAATGTAAACCGAATGTAAACCTAATGCCAAGCAAATGCACAATTCGTTTTTTTAATCGCATTCCAGTAACTCCCTCATTTTACAGCTCTTTTCCAAAATCAAGGATGTACATTTCGTTCTGTGCCCCATATACGTTGCTATGAGGCGAACATACCTTTAGGGGTAAACTTGCTGTCAGCTGATTCACCTCCTTTTTAGTTTATTTTTGCACGAAGAAACGGTTTTTCGTCAGGGTAGATGATTTATTTTATCATTTTTGATTTTTTTTCAAACGAGGACGATGCCATGCATAATGAGAAACTTCTTTATACATAACTTTTTCTAAACGTTCCCACCTCTGCCAGAACTGCTCCCGAAGCGGATCTGATTCGTCGTACAAATTGAGTAGCGAATCCCGCTTCTTTTCAAAAGAATCCGTAACGCGATCATTATCATACGCATCCTTTTCGTGAGCCAGTATTTCTTCTTCATAGGACTGGCGGCGATTAACTATCTCTAATAATTGCTCACGCTCTTGTGCGATATAAAAGTCCACTTGTGCACACATAGCTTCATACCGTTTTTTCTCCTTTAATTGTTCACGTTCTTGTTCTTCATAAGCCTCTATCTGTGCACTCATCTCATCAATACGCTGCTGCATTTCCTGTTGCGCACGTTCACGTTCTTCATAAGCGGCTATTTGCGCGTTCAGTTCATCAATACGCAGCTGCTCGGACTGGCGTTCTTGCCAGGAAATATAGAGAAGCGCGGCAGCCGCTGCCAACAGAAGAGCGGACAGGAGTACGGGCAAGAGGAACATGAGTCTGTTACGGCGGTTGAGGACTTTGCGCAAGGCGGATATGTTGGCAAAATGTCCTTTGGGACAGATGTCCGGGAAGAGGCGTTGCAGGGCCTCAATGTCTTTGCGCGGGTCGTTCGGAACGGGTGTGATAGTAGCGTCCGTCGCCGACAGACCGAAATCGATCAGTTTGACGTTCGCGCCATTCCGGGTGATAAGGATATTATCCGGCTTGAGATCATGGTGGACGAGTTGCAGGCTATGGATGTATTCGAGGGCATCCAAGAGTTGTGAGAACACCCGTTTCCGTACGGCTTTGGACGGTTTGGTGCGTAGCCACTCGCCGAGCGTTATTCCGTCAATCCATTCCTGCACGATACAGCGCCCTACTCCGTCTATTTCTTCCAATGAATAGGTGGCGGCGATGTTTGGATGGACAAGCCGGATGCCGAGTTGGAACTCCTGTTCTTGTTGTAACCGGTTTTCCGTCAGAGAGGCAACTTCGGGCGCAAGAGCTTTGAGCACAAAGCGCCTGCCATACCTCGTAGCAGTATAGATAATCGTGCGCGAATGGCTCTGCACAAGAACGATATTACGCCATTCTGACGAGAAATCATCCGGCACTATGAAGTTAGACGAGCTTTCCATATTACAGTTTCCTGACGGAATTCAGACCGTTTTTTGAGCCTGCGACATACGAAACGCCTTCTTTCGTACTTGGTTCTTCATCCCTTTGTAACTTATCCAGGTACATCGGTTTGCCAACGAGGAAACAGGCGGTGTCGAAGGTGTCGCCAACATGGATTTTGGCGTTCTCGGATTCGAGGACAAGGAAATGTGCTTCGCCTTCATAACGGAAGACACACCGGCGGTTTGGCAGCCACGTCACCTCTACCCTGTCGCCTTTTTGCAGGTCGTCAATATGGATACCTTCGCCCTCAAAAGCGGCACTCTCAATGTCCGTGCGCGTAGTCAGAGAGGCTTCGTACGCTTCCCAGTCGGCAAAGCCGAGGAACTGCGCAAGCAGGCAAAGGGTCGTGCGGCGCGTGGTGTCGGCTCCATCGATATAGCCCCAGAGGCGCTTGAGTGTCGTGGGCGAGAGGTTCTCGTGCAGCCGCTCCCAGATGACGCCAGCGAGGAACTCGAAGTCGTACGGCGTACGGATCTTGCGCTTCACCTCGCGCTCAATATCCATCCGCAATGTCGCTATTTCCGGAGAGTATTTATTCATTTATGACAATAATTCCAAAATCCGTTTGGCATCGGAGCGTGTGAATCCTTCTGCATGAATGGTTTGGCTGCCTTTGCTTTCAATGACAATGTTGCCAAAGAGCAAGTGCATGGAAATATTGACAGAACCGATGCGTTCACGCATGATAACCGATTGATCATAGCCGATGATTTTGCCTTTGTAATAGGTCACTTTGTCGTCATCGATGATCAGTTTGTCCGGAAAAATGGCATTCCCATTGCCGGAGATCCGGCTTGCTACAAATGTATATGTCATAGTGGTATTTGTATTTTTGGTGCAAAGATACGATATTTTTTTGATATATGCAAATAATTATAAAAAAAACAAGGCAGACGGAGTTTCCGCCCGCCCTGTTTCAGAGCCCCAATAAAAGTTTTATCCTATTTGAAAAATAACATAAATAGCATACACGAATACCGCCAGTTTCAAGAGCGTATCGGACAAATAGGCGCATGTGGCCGATGTGGCACACTTCAAAGCCATGAGGGCACCTTGTTTGTTCGTCAGTTCCAGCAAGAAAGCCAAAACGAAAGGCAATACAACAAAGCCGACAATCAGCATGGTAATAAGAAGCGCCTTGGAATCAGAGGAAGTAGCACCATAAACCAAAAGCAGACCGATAATAGAACCGATGGTCGTTCCCCATGTGGCACGTTTGGAATACTCTTGGAGTTTTTTTACCAGTTTGACAAGCAGTTTGGAAACAATCATGCTGGCAATTGCCAACGCAGTGATGATACCAAATGTGCTCCACTCAATAGGAATGTCGAGGCACAGAATAGCAAGGAGTGTTGCAATTACCACAGCAATCGGTCCGGGAACTTTGTTGATGAAACATCCCAGGAAACCGAAACATAAACACAGGGCAACTAAAGCCCACCATAAAATTGTTAACATAATACAGAAAATTTAGAGTTAATATAGTTAATTAAAATAAAGCATTCAACAGGTCTTTTTCTGCTTCAAGCAGTTTTCCGGCTGTTTCTGCTGCATCTTTCAAATCTTGGATGTCTTGATCTTCCATTATGGATTGGGTGGCGGATTTGAGACTCTCCTTTTTCAGAGGTTTTAATTCCAATCCGGAGATTTCCACAGCAACTGTATTGTCGAATATCTCTTTGGCTCTTTCGTACTCCATGTGCTTGTATGTCCATGTATTGCAGCCGATAGCCAATTCCGATTCTTCATCCTCTTGGAGCAGTGTTTCCCAATCACTACCATTCATTTCCAATGATTCCAATTCGACATCGCTGCTATTCAGTAATTTGCCGTAAGGACCTTTCAATTCGCGCTCAAAACAACTGCTATTTTTGATTTTCTCGAAAGGCGTGTTGGTAGCAATAGTCATTTTAACACGAACCTGCCAAGAATCATTGACTTTTACAAGGTTCACGTTGTACGTGTCACCTGCCAGTTTGAATAATTTTGCATGCTTGCCTTTTATGATCAGGCTGGAAGCCGGCAATGATTTTGATTCCTCCGTTGGCTTTGGAGAAGATCCGCCACATGCGCATAAGATAGATACACATGCGATTAATAACAAGATTTTTTTCATGATAAATTTGATTGTTTATTGTGCCTACTCTTTTGTGGATTTTGGGCATTCTCCGTTTGACGGTGCAAAAGTACTGCTTTTTGCCGACATACGCAAAGTCCTTTTTAGTCCTTTTTGAAAAAATGGAATCGGTATAGGTGGGGAACAGGCAAGGAATAAGCAGGTAATACCCTCATAAATGACTAATAATCATTAAGAATATACAAGAACAACTAAGGCTGAATTTTTGAACAGTGCGTTCGAAAAAAAATGCATTGCACTATTTCACTATTGCACTTTGGAGGGAGAAAATGCAATGCAAAAAAATGATATGTCAGTATTGTCAGTATTGTCAGTTTGGAGGTTCATTGATCAGTTCACAAGACAGATTGAACAAATAAGGAAACTGACAAAACTGACAAAACTGACTGTGCAAATTTTTACTATTTATCAATTTTATGCCACTTATGCCGTTTATGCCAGTGAAAAAAAAAATAATATGAGTAAAACGAACGCACAGATATGCGTATGTAGAGAAAAAAGAGAGATTTTTTGCATTTTTCTGTCTAAAAACTTGCATATTTCAAATATTTGTATTACTTTTGCAGCCGAAATGAAATCATATTGAAATCAATTATCATCAAATAGGAGGAATAATTATGGCACAAACAGCAATGACCGTCCGTGTGGACAATAACATTAAGAGGCAATTTGATGCCCTCTGCGAGCAATTCGGTATGAGTGTAAATGCGGCAGTAAATGTGTTTATCAATGCCGTTGTTCGTACGCGCTCTATTCCTTTTGAGATTAGCGCAAAAATGGATCCGACAAGTCAGGCTTTATTGGATATGTTATATACTAATGATCGCAGTAATAGACCTGATTTAACGATGGAAGAAATTGATGAAGAAATCCGGAAAGCTCGTCAGGAACGTCGCGAACGCATGGAACGTGAAAAACAAGAACAACTTGAAACTGCATAATTATGATTTATGTTGTAATTGACACTAATGTTCTTGTGTCTGCTCTTTTCACGCGCAAACCAGATTCTGCCACGACAAAAGTGGTCGAGTTCATTGTTACTGGGAAAATTACACCTCTATACAATAGTGAAATAATGGCAGAATACCAAGAAGTTCTTTCGCGCGAGCACTTCCACATTACAGAAAATGAGCGAAATACATTATTCAACCATATCCGCAAAAAAGGTATCGCAGTTGAGCGTGTGTCAGTTGATACATTGTTCATTGATGAAAGTGACCGTGTTTTCTATGAAGTAACACTTTCAAAAGAAGACTCATTCCTTGTCACCGGCAACTTAAAGCATTTTCCGATTGATCCGCGGGTGGTAACTCCGGCACAAATGCTGCAAATTCTTGGAGAAGAATAACTTTTCTCTACAATACTTCAAAGATCATTTGCCCGTGTTGGGCGGATTTGTGAGCAGGGGAGAGGTCAAGCTCCCCTGCCCTGTTTATTTCTTACTTTATGTGATTCAAATTTACACAGCAACTTCGTACAGACGAACATAACAATGTCTGTTTTCTTTTGACTGCCCTTTAATAGAATTACTATCCACATTTAGATTATCACTACAGCAAACAAGCTGTACTTTAGGCATATTTGACAATTTGAGACAATTTGCCATTGAAAAGAGCGCACTTATTTTAAATGTTTCGGGTATCGGTTCTTTAAATGAAGGTGTCCAGATATCTCCTTCTTTAAGTTTGTAAAAGTCTCTAAGTGGCTGACGATATCCATCTAAGAAACATTGCTGAGATCTACTATTATCTGTAAAATATTGATTCATCTCGTCATCTGTAACATACAACAAAAATCTGCGAGTTTCTTTAGGAAGAATCATCACATTTTCAGATGAACGTTCGTATGCCTTTCCAGGTTGAAAAACAGATAACCGAATCAGATCGTTAAATAGGCTACCTGCAGCATCTGGATGAGCATAAGTGGAAACCGGATCTGGATTGCGGTGAAATTTTATCTCTATACAATAACATTCTTCTCCATTATTATATAGGAAATCCAATTCCTTCTTTGCTATATTCCCTTTCTGGTCTTTGCTAAAGATATCTTCATTCAAAAAGTAAGGATATTCTAATGAATAATTATTCAAATCGTAATCTGCATCATTCTGCAGCATCGCGGCAAACCAATAGTATCGAATAGTATCTTCCGATGTTACGCAAGTTCGTTTTTGAAGTAAATCACAAAAATCGCGAAATATTTTTTCAAGATTCATAAGGAATAGTTATTTTAAAATATGAACATAGAAAGCAGCGGAGCGGTCAAACTCCGCTGCCTTGAATTGTCTTAAAGTTTTAACAATCTTCAATTTTAAGGCATTTACGCTCTTTCAATAATGAAATCCACCGTTCCAGCTCCACTTTTTACTCCGTATTCTTTTAACAACCATTCACGTAATTGCGTAAGACTTGGGGTGCTTGATTGTACAAATACTTTTGTCAAGCCAGCAGGTTGAGAAGGAGTTTTCTTTGTTGTTACTTTATAAGCAGCCATAGTTGTAATCCGTTGACCTATACACGGCAAGGTTTTAAATAAAAAACATTATTGTTCCTTTTTTTTTATTTAGGACTAACAAATCATTGCTATTTTTTTAATCCTCTTATTGGAGGTTATGCCAGTAGTCTCCATCGGATACTTCCATCAGATAGGTATCGTAGTATTGTTCCTCAGCAAAACTCTCATCTTCGAGTTCTATCTGATCGCGTTCGGTGTCAAATCCTTCTCCACGCTGATAGTAGATAGCATTGAGAGAATAGACATAATTACCCATTAACTCGTCATTGATTTCATCCGATTGAAGGACATATAACTTGTTTACATCGAACGTATCTTCCAATTCGAATTCACCAGTAAAGTAGCATCCCTTAAGTGTTTGAATTCGCGTAAGATAGATACCATCCGCTACTCCGACAAACTCCCATCCTTCAACTTGCGGATTGTCATCTTTGTCCATTGTGTAATCATTTAGTGTTTTGGGGTCAGTAGTCTCAAATACGATGTTTCCATCCTCATCCTTGATAGTTAAACGGAATCGATCGCACTCTGGCATAAGGAATATTTTCTCCATATAGAATTCATAGTCTTTTTCCTCTATCCAGTCCATATATACATCATCAAGAGACTCTTCTAACAACTGATCCTTTTCATCTTCATCCAATTCAAGAAGTTGAACCCCCTTTCCTCGAACTGCTATTTCAATAGTGTACTTTTTTGTTTTGCCTATGCTCTTTTTCTCATTGGCATCAGAAGATGCTGCTTCCCGCTTTTTTGAATTAGGTGTTTGCAGTAATTTATCAGCTTCTTCTTTATGCTCCATCAAATAAGCAGCAAGTTTTGCTCCTGATGTTTGCGTGTTCCACTTCTCGTCTAATGTAAATCCGATTTGTGCAGAGATTGTACGAAGTGCTTCCATGGTATTTTTGCACTCTTGATAGATTTCAATTTTGCCGTCCGGCATCTTGTTGATTGTCACATCGTCAAACTTGGCGGTTTTACCATCGCCAAACTCTTTTACGAGATGACGACCAAGATCTTGCGTATTCCACTTCTCTTCTACAGGGAAATTTTTACTAGCAGCGATGTCTTTCATTGTTTTCATCGCATTACGAAAGACGCGTACTACATCAACGTGCCCGTTCTCTGCAATTTGGAGAATGTACTCTCCTGCAATAACTGATTTTGCAGCCATAATAAAACTGTTTTTAAGGGTTAATATAAGGTGATTATTTTAATTATTTACAATCGAACAGATTTCTTACGTCCATATTCGTAGAAATTGTCATATTCATTTTCTACATCGTGCTGGATCATAAGGATTGAATATCTACTAAAATCAATAGAAACTCCATTATATTCATATTCTTGTTGATCCATTATGTGGTAAAATAATTGAGCAATGGGATATTGTTCTTCCTCTAATTCTGATATATGGTCTATCACGAACTTCTGCATCGGATTATCTGCCGACAAACGAACTATTTGTTCTGCTGAATGCAGACTACGTGCATCAATGTATAACAATATTTCTGCATGTTTAGATATAGTCTTTTGCCAATCTTCTTCTGTCCAAATGCAATAAACATCAGGAATGTTAGTAGAGAGAAATTCTCTAAGTAGTTTTTGATGATAAAGAGCTCTATCGCGTCTTGATTTCATCAATAATAAATCCTCTATGTCTAAATCTTTACTCATGGTAATTTTTGTATTATGTATGCATAAATAGAAAAATCTATTGAATTTTTAGTGTATATTTTATTCTGTGTGCAAAATTACTACTTTTTTGCGATATATTCATGGTTCTTTTTGGTCCTTTTTTCTCGCGTTCGGCAAAGAGATTGCAAAAGACGATACCGCTCTGCTAAATCGTAGAAGCAACTCTTGCCTCCGCTCTCCCCATAGCAAACAGCCTATCGGCTTCGGTTTACTCTGGGGACCCCGCAATTTGTTCCTTGTTGATCCAAATTGCGTTTATGTTTGTATATGTGCATAATTTGTAGTACATTTGCAGTGTTTTTCGAGCAAGCGTACATGCACAAAAAAGCACGAACGATTCTTGTTCATGCTCTGTGGTCCTAGGAAAACCAGTAAATACCAACAAGAAACGCCCGTGCAACGCAGGGACGTTTGCTCGTTTTGTTCTTGGTATTTACACGATTTGAAGTTTCCTAGGTTTCAGAGCCGTGTCGAACAAAAAGCAAACGATGTACTTTTAATATGTCTTTGCTTGGTTTGATTGACCAAACTTGGTCAATACGAACCTTTGCGAGTGCAAAGATACTACTTTTTTACGATATACGCAAGAAGGATGGCGATTTTTATGATAATTTTCGACTTTTTTACTGAAAAAAAGGCAAATTGAGTTATCGTAGAACCGAAGGAAAATATACACGGCATTTCCAATCCGCCAAGCATGGCGGATACAAAAAGAAAATGAGGGTGCGCCAAAATAATTGACACACCCTCATTTTTTTGCAATCCCGATTAGCGGGAAAGCCGATACGAGCACATGTTTCGTATCAAGTATTGGTACTTTATTATACCATCAGAGCACCCACGAGCGCCAAAATAGCGTAGAACTCAGGAAGAGCAGCATAGATCATGGTGTTAGTCTGAACATCATGACCAGCAGCGATGTTAGCAATACCGTTTGCACAAACCTGTCCCTGGCGGATACCCGAGAACAAGCAAACGAGACCAACTGCCAGACCGACACCGAAATAGAGTGCGCCGTTAGCAGCAAAGTCTTTGCCCATCCACATAAGGAATGCCACAAAACCATACAGACCCTGGGTAGCAGGAAGCGCCGAGAGGATCATGTACGAGCTGGATTTTTCTTTGTTCTTCTTGAGCGCACCTTCTGCTGCGTTACCGGCAATAGTAGTACCGAAAGAAGATCCAATTCCGGCAAGGCCCAACATAAGACCCCAACCGAGATAACCTAAAATTTGTTCCATAATAGTTTTATTGATTTTTATTGTTAATATTTTCGAGTTATCGAGATATCGAAATATCGATATATCGAGTTATTTCTTAAAGGGTTGATAGAGTTTTCCGGAACCTTGGTATCCGGAGTTCTTGAAGTACTCAACGAACGAGAGACGCAGCGGGTGAACAAAGGCACCGAGGGCAGACATCGCCAGGTTGAGCGCGTGACCGATGATGATAATCAGCACAAACGGCAACCACTGCCATGTCGGGTTGTCTCCCAAGACCATTCCGGCTAAGTTATTGAACGCGCCACCGAGCATTCCGCCTGCCAAACCAAGGGCATAGAGACGGATATAGGACAAGGTGTCGCCCAAGATTCCGGTCGCCATGTTGTATGTATCCCACAATCCGGCTCCGATGTTAATCAACGGATTACGTCCCGGCGTATTGAAGATATAGATACCCAAAGCGGAGATGGAACCGATGGCAATGAGCGTCCATTTGGTCACTTCTGCCGGCAAGGAGAAAGTCATGGTGACGATGAGTGTAGCAATCGTACCAACGATGAGCAGCAGCCATCCCCACGTAGAGACAGTAGCTCTGAATCCATCGCGAAGGGTATAAGAGATCGCTTTGATGGTCATTGCCAGGCAGATATGGAAGACACCAATACATAGCGCCATCACCATCTGGATGTCATAGCCCATGACGTTTCCTTTGATCATAACGGATTTGAGTGCGTCTGGCACCCACGAAGCGTTGTAGAGATCGATACCGAAGAATGTTCCCAAGAAGAAACCCACTACAGCTGTTCCGACACCGAGGACGGTGATGATCGGACCTAAGCCGTCGAACATCTCTATCTTCAGTTTGCCCTTTGCGATGAGTGCGCCGATGAGGATCAGTAGTAATCCGTATCCGCAATCACCCATACAGATGGCGAAGAACAAGAGGAAGAACGGACCGAGAATCGGCGTCGGGTCAAACTCGTGGTAGTCCGGCCAGCCGTACATACCCGTGAGAGGTTCGAAGAGTTTGGTGAACGCGTTGTTACGCAGTTTGATCGGCGTAGCGTCTTCTTTCTCCGGGTCGGTCTCCTCGTAATAGACTTGCGAGGCAGCGAGCATAGCGTTCAGTTCGGACTCTTTGTCAATCGGACAGAAGCCCTCAAAGAGACAGAGCGAACCTTCAACTAATTTGTCGGTAGAGAGCGTAACACGCTGCCAATCAATACTTTGACGAGCTTCTTTGAGTTCGGCTTGCAGTTTGTCGATGTTGGCTAACTGCCATGCCTCAATGCGGGCATTGGCATCGGCAAGTTGCGTTTTGAGACGCTCTACTTCCTGCAGGTACTGCGCAGCGGATTTCTCGGGCTGCGGAATTTCGGTCGCTTTGTCGAGAAGATCCGAGATATCGATATTTCGAGATATCGAGTTATCGAGGTCTTTAGACGAGTTATCGATGTTTATGAAATAGGTCTTTCCCTCTTTCTCGGAGACTTTTATACCCCACTCTTCCTGGAAGGCAGAAGTGCTGCAAGCGAAAAAACGAAGCGTGTAGCCGGCTTCTTTGAGTTGTTGGATACGCGCAGGATCGAACTCGCCCCAAACGGCAGCTTGTTGTGCGGCTGTTTGCGCATCGGTGATGCTTTGTTCGATGTTAGCACGTTCTGCGAGGAGTTGATCCGGCGCACCTTGTTTGAGCAAACGACGCAGCTCATCCTCATGTTGGAGGGCTGCCTGGAGTTGCTCATCATCTTCGATGAGACCTGCGGCTTTCTGGGTGATATGTACTACACCGAGGTCGCGGAGTTGCGTCAGGAACGGTTCGTAATCACGATGGAACACCAAGAAGGTGTATTTCTTCATTTGCGTAATCATGCGTTACCTCCTTTCTGTTCTTCCGCGGCGCGCGCTTCGGCTTCGCGTTTGGACTTAACGATCTTCTGGCTGGACTTGGAGAGGTTCTCTTCGTCTTCCATAAATCGTTTGATTTTACGTATAGCATCCTGATAACCAGGGATCTGCACTTTCTCAAAGAGGTTCACTTTCTGCGTTGTTTTCTTACGCGCATACTCGAGCAGTTCCACTTTGCGCTGAATGAATTCCTGGCGGATACCGACATCGGCGATGGCTTTGAGTTGCTCAAAACCATCTGCAAACCATTTGGGAGACGAGAAGAGTGAGAACTCTTTGGTCGAATAGACGACTTCATCCAACACGGGTACGCGCACGCCTGCGATCTTTTTAATAGACATGCGCACGTCGTCCACGTGGATGAGCGAAGTGTCAAATTCGCCCCAAAGTGCAATCATCTGGTCGTAATCTTTGATACGGCGCTCGACTTCTTGATTCAAGTCATCGAGTTCTTTCTTTGCCTTCTTCACTTCGAGACGAAGAGCTGTCTCTTTGCTTTGCAAAGTGGGCAAAGTCCGTTGCCGCATCTTCAGATCTTTCTCCAAAGTCTGCAGTGACGTCTTATTAAACTGGTAAGTTATAGCCATGGCTATTTCCTCATTTTCTCATTTTTATATTTTCTCATTTAGCCGGCCAATATTTCTCCACGAGGGCGGCTTTGATGTTGACCTCTTCGGGTTTGAAGTATTTACCGAAGAGTTGCCATGCGATGTCGAGCATCTGGACGGTGTTGATATTCACGTCGATAGCGAGGATCTCGCGGCTGTAGTCGCGTGCAAAATCAAGACAGCGGTTGTCGTAGTCGGTAAGGTCGAAACCGTTCTCTTTCTTGGTTTTGGCGTTTGCGGCGTCGGCATAAAGGCGAACAGCAGCATTCATCACCTGCGGATGGTCTTCGCGGGTCTTTTTGCCGGCCACCAACTGTTTCAGACGCGAGAGCGAACGGAACGGATCGACGATGACTTTACCGATTTCGGAGTCACGGCGGAGATAGAGCTGACCCTCTGTGATGTAACCGGTGTTATCCGGAATAGCGTGAGTGATGTCACCACCGGAAAGGGTTGTTACGGCGATGATGGTGATAGAACCGCCACCGATGGTCTCCGGGAACTGAACCGCTTTCTCGTAGATCTTAGCGAGGTCGGAATAGAGCGAACCCGGCATGGAGTCCTTGGAAGGAATCTGATCCATACGGTTGGAGACGATTGCCAGTGCATCGGCGTAGAGCGTCATATCGGTGAGGAGGACGAGCACTTTCTCGTGTTTCTCTACCGCGAAATACTCTGCGGCAGTAAGTGCCATATCCGGGATCAGGAGTCGCTCCACAGGCGGATTCTCGGTCGTATTGACGAACGAAACGATGTGGTCAAGCACGCCGGCGTTGGAGAAGACGTTCTTGAAATACATCGTTGGTCAGACCCATACCGCCGAGGATGATCTTGTCTGCCTCTGCACGGAGAGCCACGTTAGCCATCACCTGGTTGTACGGCTGATCGGGGTCGGCGAAGAACGGTATCTTCTGTCCGGAAACGAGGGTGTTGTTCAGGTCGATACCAGCGATACCGGTTGCGATAAGCTCTGACGGTTGTTTACGACGAACGGGGTTCACGGAAGGACCACCAATTTCAATCTCTTTGCCTTCGATAGCAGGTCCGCCATCGATCGGGTCACCGTACGCATTGAAGAAACGTCCTGCGAGTTGGTCGGACACTTTGAGGGTCGGCGCTTTGCCGAGGAAAACCACTTCGGCGTTGGTTGGAATACCTTCGGTACCCTGGAACACCTGGAGCGTCACCTCATCACCGATGATTTTTACTACCTGCGCAAGTTTGCCGTTGACAGTTGCAAGTTCATCGTTACCGACACCTTCTGCCTTAAGCGAACAGGTCGCTTTGGTAATAGCAGTAATCTGCGTATATATCTTTTGAAATGCTTTAGCCATAATAATTTACGATTTAACGATTTACGATGTACGATTTATTTACAATTGTAATTATTTACGATTTACGCAGCGATCTGCTTTTCAGCCAGGAGAGCATCGAGTTTCTTGCGGTAGTCCTCAAACTCGGCGGAGTGGAACTCACAGTAGTTCATCTGTTTGCAGAGGTTGATGACGCGCTTGAAGTAATCGATGACATCGAGGAAGTTATCGAAATCGTAGTCGTGTTTGCAGATGTCCATAACGAGGTGAAGCATATACTGCTGGCGCTCGAGCGGACAAACGGCGTCGATCTTATCGAAGGCATCCTGCTGGAGGATGACGAAGTCAATCACTTCGGATTTCCAGAACGCCTCGTGGTAATCCACAGGCACACCGTCGTCACCGAGGATGTTGATCTGCTCCTGAATCTCTTTACCACGTTGCAGATAGGTCTTCATGTCGTTGACCATCGGCAGCCACTCTTTGTCAATCAAGCCGGAGATATACTCCTCAAACTCAGGGTATTCCACATATTTGGAGTACGAGTCAATGGGGTTGACAGCCGGGTAACGTTTGCGGTCAGCACGAGCCTGCTCAAGGGCATAGAAGCAACGTGCCACTTTCTTCGTACCTTCGGTAACCGGCTCTTTGAGGTTACCACCGGCCGGCGAAACGGTACCGAGGAAGGTAACAGAACCGGTAGCTCCATTATTAAGGTACACGTATCCTGCGCGTGCGTAGAAAGCACCGATGATTGCAGAGAGGTCCATTGGGAAGGCATCCTGTCCAGGAAGCTCCTCCAGACGGTTAGACATCTCACGGAGCGCTTGTGCCCAACGGGAAGTGGAGTCCGCCATAAGGAGGACACGCAGCCCCATCGAACGATAATACTCAGCGATGGTCATGGAAGTATAAACAGACGCCTCACGGGATGCAACCGGCATGTTAGACGTGTTGGCGATGATGATAGTACGCTCCATCAGTTTGCGTCCGGTGTGCGGGTCATCGAGTTCAGGGAACTCGGTGAAGGTCTCTACGACCTCGTTGGCACGCTCACCGCAGGCTGCGATAATCACGATGTCCGCTTCCGCTTGTTTGGAGATAGCGTGCTGGAGGACGGTCTTACCGGTACCGAACGGACCAGGAATGAAGCCTGTTCCTCCCTCGCAAAGCGGGTTAGCGGTATCGATGGTACGCACACCTGTTTCGAGCAGTTTGAAGGGACGCGGTTTCTCGCGATATGCGAGGATCGCTTTCTTCACCGGCCATTTCTGAACCATGGTTACTGCGTGGTCTTGTCCTTCTGCATCTGTCAGCACGGCGATCACCTCATTGATGGTGTATTCGCCGGCTGCCTTGACGGCTTTGACGGTATAGGTTCCTTCGAAAACGAAAGGTACCATGATCTTGTGCGGCTGGTGGTTTTCGTCCACTTCGCCCAGCCAAGCAGCGGCTTCTACCTTATCGCCAATCTTGGCGATAGGGGTGAAGGACCATTTCTTCTCTTGGTCGAGGGGGAAGTTGTACTCACCACGTTTGAGGAACACTCCCGTGAGTTTGTCGAGGTCGTTCTGCAGACCGTCATAGTTACGGCTGAGCAGACCCGGACCAAGCGTCACCTCAAGCATGTGTCCCGTGAACTCCACTTTGTTGCCCACCTTAAGGCCACGCGTGGACTCGAACACCTGCGCATATACGTTAGCTCCAATGACCTTGATGACCTCCGCCATCAGTTTGGTCTCGCCGACGTAGATGTAGCAAATTTCGTTTTGCGCAACCGGACCGTCAACTGCGACGGTCACCAGGTTGGCAATAATTCCTTTAACTTTTCCAGTAGTCATAAAGTTATTTACGATTTTATCATTTACAATTTAGTCATTTATTTGGCCATTTAATCATTTGACCAAATTACGCGTCAAGTTTTACTCCTTTTTTCTTAGCCCTAAAGGGCACGATTAAAGTTTTACACCTTTTTTCATGTCCTTCACCATGTCTCGGAAGATACGTTCGCCTTCCTCGATGGTCAGGATAGACCAGCGATGGAGCATTTGCGCTTCGAGATAGTACGCAAAGACCATCTCCGGCGAGAAGAAATCGAACTCCGTGCGGTCTTGGAGCCATTCGAAACGGATAGCATCCTGGGCTTTCTCACGCTGCATAAGGTCTTCGATCTGCGCAAGTGCGAGAATAGATTGATAATCGCCCGGCAGTTCGTTGAGTCCGAAGTCCTTTTGAGACGTGTGCGTGCGAAGTTGCTCCGCCACTTCACCCTCGCCAACGATCTGCGTCTTGACGTCGAAGCCATGCTTGCGGCATATTTGCGCTACGAGCACGTTGTTCATGTCCTGATTAAAACCGAACCATTCCCGGACAAAGCGGTTCTTGGCCTTGAGTCCCTGAGCGAGCGTCTCTTCGTTCATAGGCGCACGCAACAAGTCCAACAAAGCCCGGTCAGACGCACGCAACTGCTCGTCGAACAACTCATCGAGTTTTTCGAGAGAGACAGGTGCATCGGAACCTGCTTTGAGTTCCGGAAGTCCGGCAAGTAAATATTCGTAAGTCATGTTATTTACGATTTACAAATTTACGATTTACTATTTATTTACGATTGAATTTTATTTACGATTTTGCTGTTGACAATCGTCATTTTTATAAATCTTCAATCAATCGTACCTCGTCAATCGTCTAATCGTCAATTAAAATAGTTCCTCAACGAGTTGCGGACGAAGCATTTCCTTGAAGTATGCGATAAACTCGGCGTCTCCGAAGGCGAGTTTGTAGCCTCCCTTAGCAGGCTGGATGGTGAAGTCGGTTTTGATGCCTTTTACCTCGGAAATATGTGCTGAATTGTTTAGGATTGCCTTTGCGTTAGCCAGGAAATACTTACGTAAGGCTTCGGCATCTTTGGCTTCGATAACAACTTCGCCGTCTTTCGCCATCTGCTCGGCGAGTTTGGCAATCACGGATTGCATGAACTTCGGGTCGGCAGTTGCGGCTTTGACGCTGTCGGAAGCAATCTTGTCGGAAAGAAGGTTGGTGATTTCGGTTTTGACAGCGTTGACACTTTGCTCCGCATAGAGCTTCAATTCCGCGCGTGTCTTTTTGTCCAGTTCAGCCGCTTTGGTCTCGGCTTCAGCCATGAGAGCTGCCGCTTTTTTCTCTGCCTGCGCAAGGATTTCAGCTGCTTGAGCATTGGCTTTCTCTACAATCTGCTGCGCTTCGGCGTTACCCTTCTCTACGCCCTCGGCGTACAGTTTGTCGGTTAATTCAGATAAATTCATAATATCTTAAGTGTTTTAATTATTAGCAAATCAAGGTGTCGATTCGGGGTAAAATCCAAATCGGCTACAAAGTTACAAAAAAAATATGATGTGAGCAAATTTTCGGGCGGAAATTTAGAAAATTACAGCAGTAAGCCCGAAAAGTAGCTATTAAACGAGTGTGCAGGCTACGGAAGCAAGGTAATTTCGACGCGTCGGTTGAGTTGTCGTCCTTCCTTGGAATTGTTATCTGCCACGGGCCGAGTATCGCCAAATCCGACAGCCTGAATAGCGTCCGGCTCACAACCAAAAGCAATCAGTTGCTGCCGCACAGCTTCTGCACGTTCCTGAGAGAGAATCTGGTTCGCTTCCGGCTGACCGATATTATCCGTATGTCCCGCCAAGCTGACTTTGTAGCCATAGACTCGGATATAATCCGCAATACGTTTGAGTTCGGGTAATGATTCGGGCAGAATGACTGCCTTATTGGTTTCAAAAAGCAGATTTTGGATAGCAATCGGAGTGCCGGCAGCAAGTACCGTGATTGTCTCAGGACGTTTGTCTTCCGGCAATTCGATGGTATAGATGTCGAATTTCTCGCCACTTTTCTGGGCATAATAAGCCTGTGTGCCATCCGTGGAAATCTTATACCAGCAATCACGCCCAGGTGTATTGATTTGCGGTCCCAGATTCACAGGTTCGGACCAGCAGTTCCAACACGTGTCGCTCAGACGACGGCTGACCCACACATCCAAATCGCCCATTGTGCCCGGACGATCGGAAGAGAAATAGAGCGTGTGCAAGTCAGGATGGAGGAAAGGCGAACGCTCCATGCCCGTGGTATTGATAGCCTGACCTATCGAATACGGTTCACCCCAACGACCTTGGTCATCCCATTCGGAAACAAAGATATTGAGGCTTGGTTTATCCTCACCTTCCGCCGGATAGTTAGAAGCAAAAAGAAGAGCCTTGCCATCAGCAGTTATCATAGCGTCCGCCTGCCAGTTGCCCAGTTGCAGATACTTAGGCAGCGGACGCGGTTCGCTCCACATAGAAGTCCGAAAGATCGAGAAACACATGCGCCCTTCCACAAAAAGGAGCATGGTTTTTCCGTCGCCCGAAAGTGCCGTTGGCGCCTCGTTGCGGTAAGGATTGCTCAGCTCTGCTATGCGGCGTGGTCTACCCCATTTGCCCGTTTTCGGATCCTTGCGCGAGACATAGATATCCTCACTCGGCGTACCATCCTCCCGATCCAAACCCACAAAATAGAGCGTTCGGTCGTCTATTGAGAGAACAGGTCCGTACTCGTCGCCCGTTAGCGTGTTGACTTCTTGCGGAAGGGCTTGCGGAGAAATGGTATCCGGCGTGGTGAAACTGCAAAAGACAAGAACCAGCAATTGCGCCGCCATCACACGAAGGAAAGTAGTAAACGGATAGACTGTTGCATAGCAAACAGAAGCTTGGTTATTCTCGCTTGAGAGCGATTGCGCATAAGGCAACGCCATCGCAGAGGTCATCGAACCGATCAACATGCCGACCACGTTGAAATAGTTCATATTCAGCCACTTATAAGCGAACACACCCACTATAAGCAGCGGAACTATTGTAATCAAAAAGCCATAGCCTATCCACAGGTATCCGCCCGCCATAAGCGTCGGGACGAAATTCTCGCCCACACTCAAGCCCAAGGCGGCAAGGAAAAGCGTCAAACCGATTTGGCGTAGCATCATATTGGCGGATGTGGTGGAGAACGTGACCATATTATAATAGGGTCCGTAATGGCCGATCAGGATTGCTACGATAAGCGAACCGCCCACAAGACCCAGTTTGAAAGTCTGCCCCATTCCGGGTAGCGGAATAGGCAGCAAACCGACACAGATACCCAACACCATGCCAAAAAAGACAGGCAGCAGATGAGGCGCATCCAGACGTTTCAGCTCGTTGCCAAACGTGTCCGCCACACGGCTCACATCGTTCTTGTCGCCCACCACCATCAGCCGGTCGCCCAACTGAAGAACCATATCCGGCGTAGCCAGCAGATCGATACCCGCACGGCTGACGCGTGTGATAGTAGCGTGGTATTGCTGGCGGAGATTGAACGAACGGATTCGCTTGCCGTTGCACTCCGGTTTGGTGACAGCTATACGGCGCGAGATAAGATGGTCGGATTTCTCGCGTTGCACTTTCAGGTCGTAATCCTTCATCTTACCCAGCAAACGCAAGGAATCAATATGTTGTTTATCCGTCAGAATACGGATAGTATCGCCGTTGCGGAAAGTGGTCTGTTCGTTAATCAATTCGTCCGAACCATCGGGACGAATGACGCGACTGACCACCATCTCTTTGACAGGACAGATCCGTTGCAGTTCGTCCAGCGTCATGACATCCAACTGGGGATTATTGAGCGTAATATCCACGCAAACAGGCTCTTCATTCGTCTCCGAAGCAGCCTCACGCAAGTGTTTTTCCTCTTCGGGCAACTGCACACGGAAACAGCGGCGGATCAGTTCGATAGCCAGTATCACTCCCACTATGCTCAACGGATAAGCCACGGCATAGCCGGTAGCAATATCGGGATTGACGGTTCCTGTAATGTCCTGATAAGCCTGCTGCGCAGATGCCAGAGAAGGCGTCGAAGTGGTAGCACCTGACATGATACCCGCCATAGTGGACATATCAATACCGGTGGTATAGTGCAGCACGATTGCACACACGCAGGCCAGCAAAACAACTGCTGCTGCAAGCATATTCAGTTGCAATCCGCCGCGTTTGAAAGGCGAGAAAGAAGGACCGACCTGCAATCCAATGGAATAGACAAAAAGAATCAGACCAAAATCCTTGGCAAACTGGGCAATATGATGGTCTATGCGCACGCCGAAGGACGCCAGGGCAATACCCACAAACAAAACCCACGTGACACCAAGCGAGAAATGCTTGATCTTAGCTTTCTCGCTCAGCCATAAGCCGACCGTCATTACTATCGTCAACCAAAGAAGCGACTGGGTGATAGACGGCGTAAAGAGGAATTGTTCTAAACCGTTCATTATGAATTATTGGATTGAGGATCGGAGTATCTGAATGAGCCGGACGAGTGCTTTCGCGCACGCACGGTCTGTGATCTGCTCGCGCAGTTTGCCTAAATGGAAACACTCGGCAGAGGTGCCTTCCGGCGTAGCCCAAGCTATCCAAACAGTCCCGACAGGTTTCTCTTCCGATCCTCCTGTTGGACCTGCTATACCGCTTGTCGCGATGGCATAATCCGTGCGGATTTGTGCGCGAACAGCATTTGCCATTTGAATAACCACCTCTTCGCTTACTACGCCGCGGGTTTGTATCATTTCTTCAGACACTCCCAACAAGTGCTCTTTCACACTATTGTCATAGCTGATGATAGAGCCAAAATAGAAAGACGAACTGCCGGAATGTCTGTTTAGAAGAGAAGCCAGTTTGCCGCCGGTACAACTCTCCGCTGTAGCAATCGTAGCCCCTTTCGCTTTGAGCAGCTTTCCTACTATAACCTCCAAAGGCTCGTCTGTTTCGGCAATCAGGTAGTCTGCCACAAGCACTTTGAGACGGTCGAACCATTGATGCATTTCCGTCTCTGTCGCCTCGCCATATGAGGACAACCGCAGACGAATGATACCGTCTTTCGGCAGGTAAGCCAAATGGATATATTCGGGTTTGGTATTCTCGTATTCCTCCAAAAGGATAGCCAAAGAGGATTCGGCTATTCCGTTTACTTGAAGGGTTTTGTGAAAAATACTTGATTTGGAGTTAGAGTTAATTCTATATCTCTCAAGATAAGGAATTATCTGTTCGTCCATCGCAATCTTCATTTCGTACGGCACTCCGGGCATAGATGCCAGGATTTGCTGACCGTGGTGGAAAACCATTAACGGTGCACTACCCACTCTATTGTCTAAGATTTCCGCACACTCAGGTACTAACCATTGTGTGGCGGTAAGACGGTTCAGCACATCGGGACGGCTGCTATACAGTTGCATAATATGCTCGCGTACGCGCGTATCTTCTATAAGGTGTGTCCCGAAATACTCGCAAAGCACATGTTTGGTAATATCATCTTTGGTAGGACCTAATCCGCCTGTTGTCAGTACAATATCCACACGGCTGAAAGCTTCGTCCAGCGCAGCCACTATATGTTCGCGCTCATCGTGTACGGAAGTAATCTGGTAGAGCTCGATCCCTATCTCGTTAAGCCTTTCCGCCATCCATGCCGAGTTGGTGTCCACCACTTGGCCTATCAGCAGTTCATCGCCTATAGTAA
Organism: uncultured Bacteroidales bacterium; assembly: GCA_900319645.1. Classification (GTDB taxonomy): domain Bacteria; phylum Bacteroidota; class Bacteroidia; order Bacteroidales; family Paludibacteraceae; genus Colicola. The sequence goes on along the minus strand of ONPG01000009.1, from coordinate 21,582 downwards.
TTATTTCTGCTCGCATTGTTTTTTCCATTCTTTTGCCGTTAATTCCAGTTCGTTGTACCATTCTTCTCCGAAATGCCGTATGAGCGGTTCTTTGAGGAATTGATAGAGCGGAATATGTTTCTTTTTGCCCAGCATACGGGCACAATGACAGATGTCCCACCGGTGGTATTCGACGCCCACTCTGTCGCCAACCTGCGTCAGCCGCACGGGATACAAATGGCAGGATATAGGCTTCTTGAAATGAGTATCTTTACTCATTTTCTCTATCAGGCAATAACACCATCCGTTGTGATCTGTGCGGGCAAAGACACAATCCTTGCCGTTGACGATAGACAGGACCCTTTCTCCGGATGGATCCAGATAACTGAGACCTTGTTGCGCCACCACCTCACGTGCTTCGGGTGTCATCTGCGGCAATAGTTCCGGCAAGAGTTGCTCTATCCGTTTCAGTTCCTCATCCGTTACGGGACATCCGGCATCTCCTTCGATGCAGCAACAACCGCGACACTTGTCCAAGTCGCAGCAGAACTCTTTCTCCAGCACATCCAGGCTGACTAATGTATCGCCGATTATAAACATACTCCTTCTATCCAGATTTTCAATCCTATAGCTATCAAAATGATGCCTCCCGCCAGCGTGACATTCCATCGGAAGCGCTCACCCAAAAACACACCAATCAGGTAACCGACTATCGAGAACAGCATACTAACCAGACCAATCACACCCACTGCCAGCCATAGCTTCTCGGGATAAGGGATAAAGATCACTCCCGTCGCCAGCGCATCAATAGACGTTGCTACCGCCAACACCAACAGATTCGTCAGCGACCAATCGGCTACTCGCTTCTCTTCCTCCTTTTCGTGCGTAGATTCCCACACCATCTTGCCGCCGATAAAAGCCAGCAACGCCAGCGCTATCCACGGCGCATACCGGTTGAAGAACGCCTCAAACTGATTGCCCGCATAATAACCAATCAGCGGCATACCGCCCTGGAAAACACCAAAGAGAAAGGCCATCAACACCGCCTTGGGACGATGATGATGGTCGTTTGGATTAGAAGAAAGACCTTGTGCTATGCTGACTGCAAAACAGTCCATAGCCAGACCGATCGCAAATAATATGATAGACAGTAAATCCATATACTAAGGATATTGCAAAGGTATTGCAAGGCTATACGTTTAGCCCGACTTGACTCCTACTCTTACCCGGTCTATTGGCGTTTGTACTTATATCGTGCGCCTACTTTGCCTTTAGCGATAGCCGCCAGTTTGTTGCGGACGAAAGTCTTGCGAATCGGCGAAATACGGTCGGTAAACACATGTGCCTCCAGATGGTCGTACTCATGTTGCACGATACGCGCGCAGAAGCCGGTAAACTCCTCCTCATGCTCGTTGAAATCCTCGTCCAGATAGCGCAAACGGATAGTTTTCGGACGCACGACGTTCTCGCTGATACCCGGCAACGAAAGACATCCTTCGCTATAGCTGCACGTCTCCTCGCTTGTCTCCAGCAACTCGGGGTTGATAAACGCCCGCTTGAAATCCTTGCACTCCGGGTAATCTTCCGCCAGTTCGCTGCCGTCCACGACAAACAGCCGCCACGGCTTGCCCACTTGAGGAGCTGCCAGACCACAGCCTTCCGCCTGCGTCAAAGTCTCATACATATCCGCTATGAACTGTTTCAGTTCCGGCGTGTTTTCTATTGTTTCAGTCGGTTTTCTCAACACCGGCTGACCGTATAAATATATTGGTAGTATCATATTCAAACTGTTTAACGTCGAACTTGTTCGACCGTCTTAACTATTTAACGTCGCAAAGCGACATACTAACGAAGGCTCTCCAAATAGCCTTCCAATATGATGCAAGCCGCTATTTTGTCCACTACGGCTTTGTTTTGCCGGTCTTTCTTTTTCATGCCGCCGGCTATCATGGCTTGGTGAGCGAGTACCGAAGTAAAACGCTCGTCATACATAGTTATAGGTATATTCGGAAACTGTTTCTTGAAATTTCCCATGAACGGCCGTATATAGTTCATGCTTTCCGATTCTTCGCCGTTCATCTGTGTGGGATGACCGATTACCACCTCGTCCACTTGTTCTTTCCGCAGGTAATCCGCCAGCCAGTTCAGCAGATCTTTGGTTTCTACGGTAAGCAACGGATTAGCCGTTATGCGGAGTATGTCCGTAACGGCTAATCCTGTACGCTTGCGACCGTAGTCTATGGCGAGTATTCTGCCCATTAGAGGTTGTTCAGTTCCTCGCTGATTTTGTTGTACTTGTCGTCCATTCCGAAGCGGTAGTACAGACCTTTCAGCGTCTGCATGTAGCTACGCTCCTCGGGAGCCATTTCGTGTGCTTTCTCGAAATACGGAAGCGATTTGCGGAACACTTCGTTCATCTCGTCCAGCGCTTTTTTGTACTCCTTGTTGTCGGTTATCATAGCGGCAGCCTCGTTCAGTTTGACAGCCTGGTTGTACCATACACGGCCTTTGCCTGCCATAGCGTCTGCCAGGGTGCCGTCGATAGCCAATGCGTTGTCAAAATCCTTCAGAGCGTCCTCGTAGTGACCTTGGTTCTCATCCAGATTACCCTTAATCAGGTGATATTGAGCTACATTCGGTTCACGCTCGATAGCTTGAGCCAGGTAGTCGATAGCCGTCTGCTCCTGACCGGAGAAGATGTAGTAGTTGATCAGGTTCTGCAGGAACCACGGCTCTTGCGGGAAGCGAGCGATAGCGTTCTGAAGCGTCTCCACGAATTTCGCCGTGTCTTTTACGGCAACATATTCCTGATAGAGGAACTGGTTTACCGAGATAGCCTCATACTCGCCGTTTTTCATTTGCTCCAGCAGATCGATAGCTTCCTCGTGCATCTCTGCCTGAACGGCAAAGATAGCAGCGTAGTATTTGTACTGCTCGTACGTGGTGTCACGCGGCATCTCTTTCTGCTGTTTCTCGTTCTGCATCATCGCCAGTTCGGGGATGTCGATGTGTTTCTTGAATGCGCTGTATGCACCCACGAAATCGCGTTGTTCGTTCAGATAAATACCGTACTTCACCAGTTCCTGGTTTTTGTAATACTCAGTCATTTTCTTCACGATGTTGTTACGCGTTTTCTGGTCAACCACCTCACGGCCTTTTTTGTCGAGTGTCGGGATCATAGCGATCTCGTCGGCTTTCAGCCAGTAACCATAGCTCTCCTCTACGGCGCGGCCGGCTTTAGCTTGGTCGGAACCTTTGCCCATCATCTGGTTGTAGTTCTCGGTCGTCACTTCCTGATAACCGATCAAGCCGGCGATGTAATAGGTCTCAGCCATGTTCTTGGTCTCCTCGTTCTCCATAGCCTCGGCGATTGCAGCACGGGCAGCGGCGAAATCCGGAGTCTCCTGCATGGCGTAGTTTTTAGCCTTTTTCAGGTTGGCTTTCTGTGCGAAGCAGCCGGCGCTCATGAGTACCAAAGCTGCCAAAATGAATGATTTTCTCATGTTATTCTTGGTTTTCATTGTTATTTGTTTCTTCTGTTTGTACGTCGTCACTTGGTACTTCGTCACTTGCAACTTGCTCTTCCTCCTCTTTCGGCACGATGCAGCCGCTCATGAGGCTGTCGTTGCGTTTCTGGAGTTCGATCAGTTTGACGCCTTGTGTAGCACGACCTGCCACGCGGATGGTAGAGATATCCATGCGGATTGCTGTTCCGCTCTTGGTCATCAGCATCAGATCATCTGCATCGGTTACGGCTTCTATGCCCACGAGATTTCCTGTCTTGTCGGTTATCTCGATGGTCTTCACGCCCTTGCCGCCACGGTTGGTCACGCGATAGATCGGATTGCCATCCTCGTCGTCAACCGGCGTACGCTTACCGAAGCCCTTCTCCGAAATGACGAGAATGGTCTTCTCTGTTCCTTTCTCTACACAAACCATGCCAATTACGCGATCCTGGCCGTCATTTTCCAAAGTAATCGCTTTCACGCCGCTTGCGCCACGACCCATCGGACGAACGCCTGCCTCGTTGAAACGTACCACTTTGCCGTTGTACGAAGCCACCATCATCTCGCTCTGACCGTCTGTCAGTTCTACGCCGATCAGCTCGTCGCCTTCGCGCAGACCCAATGCGATGATACCGTTTGCACGCGGACGGCTGTAATCCTCCAGCGTGGTCTTCTTCATCAATCCGTTCTTGGTTACGAAAATGAGGTAGTGGTTCTGTACGTACTCCGGATCGTTCAAGCCCTTGACATTGATGCAGGTACGCACTTTGTCGCCCTTCTGCAGGTTGATCATGTTCTGGATAGCACGGCCTTTGGATTGCTTGTTACCTTCCGGCAGTTCATATACTTTCTGCCAGTACAAACGACCCATTTCCGTGAAGAACATCATCGTCGAGTGCATGCTTGCCTGGTGTACGTATTCTATGAAATCCTGGTCACGGGCACTTCCGGCTTTCGATCCGATACCGCCGCGGCTCTGCTGACGGAAATCAGCCAGCGGAGTACGTTTGATGTAACCCAGGTGCGAGATGGTGATTACCATATCGTCGTCGGCATACATATCCTCCGGGTTGAACTCGGTAGCCATCTTCACGATCTTCGTGCGGCGCTCGTCGCCGTATTTCTCTTTGATCTCCTCCAGTTCCGTACGGATGACGTCGTAACGCATCTCCTCATTGGCAAGCAGTTCATTCAAATGTGCGATCAACTTCTCCAACTCGGCGTATTCGTTCTTCAACTCGTCGATACGCAGACCTGTCAACGCGCTCAGACGCATATCCACGATCGCTTTCGACTGCAGGTTATCCAGGTTGAATCGTTGCTCCAGGTTGGTCTGGGCATCTGCCGGAGTGCGGCTTGCGCGGATGATACGAACCACCTCGTCGATGTTGTCCACGGCGATGATCAATCCTTCCAATATATGCGCACGCTCCTCGGCTTTCTTCAGTTCATAGCGTGTACGGCGTGTCACCACGTCCATCCGGTGCTCGATGAAATTGCCAATCAGCTGCTTCAGGTTCAGCAGCATCGGACGGCCTTTCACCAGCGCGATGTTGTTAACTGCAAAACTCGACTGGAGTGCCGTGAACTTGTACAGTTTGTTCAGCACAACCTGTGCGTTTGCGTCACGCTTAACCTCTACTACGATACGGATATCGCGTTTCGAGTAGTCGGCGATATCTGAGATACCTTCTATCTTCTTCTCGTTCACCAGCTCGGCGATGTTCTGCACAAGTTCGCGCTTCACTACGCCGTACGGCAACTCGGTAATCACGATTCGCTCACGTCCGTTGTCATCGGTCTCGATGTCGGCGTTCGAGCGGATGATGATTCGTCCGCGTCCGGTCTCAAAAGCATCTCTCACGCCCTGATAACCGTAAATCGTACCGCCTGTCGGGAAATCCGGAGCTTTCACATATTCCATCAACTGCTCTACGTTGATCTCCTGCACGCTCGCGTCGTGCATGCGCGCTTTGATATTATCAATGTACGCGCAACATCCGTCTATCACTTCGCCTAAGTTGTGCGTCGGCATGTTCGTCGCCATACCCACGGCAATACCGCTCGCGCCGTTCACTAACAGGTTCGGGAAACGACATGGCAGCACAGCCGGTTCACGCAGACTGTCGTCGAAGTTCAGCTGCATATCTACGGTGTCCTTGTCGATGTCGCGAAGCATCTCTTCGGCTATCTTCGACAGACGTGCCTCCGTATAACGCATAGCCGCAGGACCGTCGCCATCCACCGAACCGAAGTTACCCTGACCGTCCACCAGGCAATATCGCATTGCCCAGGGTTGTGCCATACGAACCAGTGTTCCGTAGATAGAACTGTCGCCGTGCGGGTGATACTTACCCATTACCTCACCCACGATACGTGCGCTTTTCTTTGTCGGTTTGTCGCTGGTGTTACCCAGCTCGTTCATTCCGAAAAGCACGCGTCTGTGAACGGGTTTGAATCCGTCGCGCACATCGGGAAGTGCACGACTGACGATCACGCTCATCGAGTAGTCGATATACGAGGATTTCATTTCCTCGTCTATCTTCACAGGAATGACGCGGTCGTTTTTGATTTCGTCTAAATTCTCATTCAGACCTTCATTCAAATTCTCGTCTTCGTTCATTGTTTATATTGTATTTTAATTCGTTTAATTCTCCGTTTTTTTTGTTTAATTCGCTCAATTCGCCGTTTTTTTTCGTTTAATTCGTTTAATTCGTGAACCTAAAAATTGTCTTTAATTGTCGTTAATTGTTGACTTAATTTTTTTTTAATTTTTGATAATTTTTGACCAATCTCCCACATCCGCTTCACGAATAATTTTCGTTTTTTGGTTAATTCGTGAACCCCAACCAAAAAATCGTACAAAATTACTACTTTTTTTTGACATACGCAAATTATTTCGCATTTTTCTTGCATATTTTTGATTTTTGCATCCTTTTCGACCACCTCCCGACAGAAACATCCCATCCTCTCAAATCGTCTCTAAATGCCGTTCTCCGCCATTTCTCTGTTTTCGCGCACATAACCGCACGCGCAACCCTCCATCCTTTCAATTTTCAGTTTTCAACTTCCTTTCACTTTCCTTTGTATCTATTGCGATATTATTTGGTGATTATTGGGTTATTATTGGGTGGTTATTGGGTTATTATTGGGTGATTAGGTAAACAACAGGCGCACCTCAGTATAACCAACCGCCATCAATCCCACCCCAAACACCTCTTTTTCTTTGTGGATAATCTGCATAATTTGTGCCCCAACTCTTGCATATATGCAAAAAAAGTAGTACCTTTGCACCCGAAAAAACGCTACTTGAATGAATGATATTCTTTTCACTTGCACAATGACAGCCGAACAATTGGCGTCACAAAAGAAATTCAACTGGTTAGCCGGTTATGTCATTCTGCCGTTGTGCCTGCTTGTACTCTTTGGGGTGACGGTTTTTATTATTCTGATTCCTTTTACTGTTGGCATAGACGAAGAGCTGAAGGATGCATACTTCTTATTCGCAATCATATTGTTATTCGTGCTGCTCTTGCTATTCATCTGCGTATATTTAGCCATTTTTATCATTGAATTCCCTCGCATGAACAAAGAAATGTTCGACATCATAGCCGACAAGCAGTTCTCTTATAACTTTTCCACCAACCGGCTTACCTACAAGGATCCAAAACGCACATTCACTTTTGCCGGCACAGACGTAGTCAAATGGGTAAGCGTCATGGCTAAAGGAGCCAGCACGGATATACTGCGGCTGCAAAACGGCGAACAGATTGTGCTCGAGAGCAAGTTCAATCCGGATGTTCATTCTTTCCTGCATGAATACCGTCACGTACTGCAACTCCCGGCTCCCGAACGAACTACTATGGTTATCAATTATTACCGCAATCCGGTTTGATGCAAGCACACAAATACAGAAAAAATTGCTTTTACTCTTGCATATATGCAAAAAAAGTAGTACCTTTGCACCAAAAATCGAAAAGGAGGCTCTTATGGTTGATACACATTTTATAGCAGAACTATTTCGTAACCTTGCCATTATAGCCGAGGACGAAAAGCAACTAAGAAAAGTAGCCAAATACGTCCGTCGCCTTGCCAAACAGATGACGGACGACCCTGCTCTGCAGAAATAATCAGGCAGAGTATCCATAGGCGCGAAGCGTCGCGCCATAACATAGCGTTATAAGCCAAAACTTGATTGTTTGAAAACTGGACACTTTCAACTAATCATTAATGTTTCAAGCACGGTTTATGCACGCTCACGTAATTGCGTGAGTTTTCCGTGCATAGATTTGAAACATTAAGGTAGTCCAGAACCTCAAACAATCAAATCCAAGCAAACGAAAGCTTACGCTTTTTGTATGCGTATTATTTACCAACTTAAAAATCAATAGTATTATGAGAAAAATCTTTACATTATTCCTTGTTTTGATAGCCGGTGCAAGCATCCATGCTGCTATCATCAATGGTGTTTGCACCCAAGATCTCTCTTGGTCATTAAACACTGATGATGGCATACTTACACTTACCGGAAGGGGCGATATGACCAAGAGCAGCTATGCGCCTTTAACAGAATCTCCTTGGTATGACTATAGATCATATATCAAGTTTGTCTCATTGCCGGAAGGTCTAACCAGCATTGGACGTTTAGCTTTCGACGGGTGCAAAGGTTTAACCTCTGTGACGATTCCCGATAGTGTTACCGTCATTGGGGAACATGCTTTCACTCTTTGCACAGGTTTGACAACTGTAACAATTGGTAATGGGGTCACCAGCATTAGAGACGGGGCTTTCTCAGACTGCTCTGCATTAACATCCCTGACTATTGGCAAAAGCGTCACCAGTATTGGAATAAACGCATTACCTTCATCGCTTAAACATTTGACTATTTATGCAACCACTCCGCCTTCTCCACCCTCAATAGACATTAAAGGAGTTGATAAAGCCACTTGCAAACTATATGTCCCCGCCGAAAGCATCGATGCTTATGCAAATGCCCCTTGGTGGAAAGATTTTGCTTCTATCCGTGCAATCGGCAGCCGATTTATAGTTAAATTCCTCGATTGGAACGGAGATGTCCTTTCTTCTCAGGAGATTGACGGAGGTGCAGCAGCAGTTGCGCCTGCGCAACCTGCACGTGCAGGATATACCTTTATTGGTTGGGACAAAGATTTCAGCAATGTAACAGAAGATCTTGTTGTTACAGCGCAATACAAAATCAACCGCTATGAAGTAATCTTCAAGGACTGGGATGGAACAATCCTGAAATCAGATAGCGTGGACTGGAATATGGCAGCAATAGCACCTGCTAATCCTTCGCGTGCAGGATATACCTTTATTGGTTGGGACAAAGATTTCAGCCGAGTAACAGAGGATCTATCCATTACCGCACTATATGAGTTTGGCGAGAGCAAGACTGTTACAGTCATTTTCGCTAATAGCACAGATAATAGCGAGGTATTGCGCCAGCAACTCAGCATGAAAGTGCCTTTGGCTCCTGAGATCACAGGCTTTACTTTCCTTGGCTGGTTTCCTATGGCTGCAATCTTCGACGAGCCGGGAAACACCATCACCATTCAGGCTGTTTATCAATCGAGTGTCCCGACCGACCATCCGGCGGACGTGGTGGTCAATCCCGCCAACAAAGCGCAGAAACTGATCAAGAACGGAAATGTGTATATTCTCACAGACGATAAAATATACACTACTCAAGGTCTGCTTATAAAATAACTTTTATTCAGAATATCAACATCACCCGTATTTCACGCTTACTCAACTCTATCAGAGTATTTTAATACAAACAAATTTATTAACACTCAAAAACAAATCATTATGAAAAATCTATTCAGAAAGTCCCTCATGGGCAAAAAAGCAATCGTAAGTATGTTTGCTGTTATTGCCGTTCTATCTCTGTCTCTCGCCACCATGACTTCGTGCGAAAAAACAGAACAAACGATGGCATATTATGTCAAATTTGATAATTTCAATGACAACATGGATATCTTGAGATCCAGTATTGACAAAGGATTTGAACAAGCAGGATTCCAACAGTCGCACTCTCACATTTGGCAGACATTCGGCACCGAAAGTTCTTGCAACAAAAAAGCCACTACTGCTTTCCAAAAACGCGTGAAAGAGATTGACAAAGACCGTTCACAAGTGGTGGATCCTTTTTTGGGTTTACCTCTAGCTTTAGCTTTGAAGGGTGTAACGGTAAAACTCATCAATCTGGGTTCCGGCAGCAAGGAGATAGAAATAGACTCCTATACCTTTGTAGAAGAAGATCTGTAATGGACCTCGTTCCGCAACGAGCGATTGAGATATGAAACCGTTTATTGAAAACACGCTTGCCGGTACAATCGGTACAATCATTGGTATCGTACTGACTATCGGCACAACGTATTTGGCCACCAGAATTGAGACTCGCAAAAGCGAAAAACAACAAGTCCAAATGCTGGTCAAAGGCTTGGAGCAGAACATAGAATCCTTCGAATTGCTTGCTAAAGATATGGAATGTGCCGATTCGCTGAATAATATAATTATCCGACACAGAGACGACTTATCGGTTTTAGCAGATAGCACTTTACAGGAATGGGGACAATATATGTTTTTTTTAAACATCAAAGCAATAGACCTTACAGCTGCACGTATCTTCTCATCCAACATTGAAACATGGAGAAATATATCTTCCCCGGAATTCATAGATTATATGGGGCGTAGTTTCTCTATTATTGAGAAACTCGTTGAACTGAATACCCGGCACGAAGATGCGTTTTTCAAGGCAATGTATGAAAAGAACGCTATGGATAAAACTATTACCACACATACGTTAGCAGAATATTCCCAGCACCTCATCCAATTGCCGACGGTGGACGACTATATGCTTTCTGTTTCATTCTGCGCTGCTTTCTTCCGTTACGGAGCAAAGTTATTGCGGGAAAAACTGAACGAATCCAAACAATTAGTCGGTCTTCCAATAGAGGAAGACGAGCCGAAAACGCCACAAGACAGCATTGCCGCGTTGCCGGATACGCTGCAAGCGGATACTGCACGGATAGATTCCATTTTACAATTAACACAATAAAAGACTCTTTACAATGAAAAGAACAATCAAACTGGCAGCACTATGCTGCATCGCCGCTTTGGCTTTTGTCCTCTCCTCTTGCGAAAAAAAAGTTGTTAGTGTACAGCTTTTATATAATTTTGCAATTACGGAGTATAATGGCGATATTTTTGAGCTGCGTACTGTTGAAGATTACATTAAAAGCAAGACCAACCTCTACGGGGCACAATCTTTTGAAGTTCAAAGTTATTCCGAGTGTGACCAAAAGTGCAAGGAGGCATTCAACAAAGCAGTAGCCAATTTCTCATATGCGGAGCTTGACGCACTCGGCTTGAGTAAAAACACGAGTTTTGCATTTACCGCCAAGCGTTATTCCGAGAATAAAACCATGATCACTATTGGTGAGTGGAGATACCCCAAAGCGGAATAACGGGTATGTCTAATCACTCCTTTTGTAATCTATTAAAATAATCATTATGAAAAAATCTTTTATGACGCTTGCAGCCGTCCTTTGCTGCATAATGACGATGGGTTTGATGAACTCATGTAAAGAAAACAACCAGCCGACAAACCCTACTGAAGACAAAAAACTGTCAGTTAAGATGCCCTACAAGTTTCAGGCAAGCTCTGATTTATTAAAATACTTTGACATAAACATCGAGTATTACGACAGCGTGGGTGACATTAAAAGTGAACAACTTGCGCAAGAAGAGTGGGAAAAAACATTCGTTGTTGATATGCCATGCACACTCGGTATGCGTGTGGGTGTGGAGTTCAAAGAAGGTGTGGATTTAAGCGCTATGCCGTCTTCTGTCAATTTAAGTTATGATTGTCAATGCACACCTCTTTCCGATCTGCCATTAGGCCAAGCTTATTCCATTGAGCAAATCAGTAAAGAGGAAGATATCGTAGATGGAAAAGATATCGCGGATTGGTTTGAGTATCTTCAGCAAGAGACAGGCGGCTATCTTCTAAACTATCTCATCACATTTGACAAGAACGGTCATTTTACCGAAGGCAAATGGAAATAACCAAAGGCATTTTAATCTCCTAAAAACAATCTCTCTTATTCTTTTTACACAAGCGCCATCCGAACGGGTGGCGTTTGGAGTATTATGGGGGACACAAACAGTACAATTCCGAATCAGAAATGGATAATTTCAAAATCAACGGCATAATATATAAATATATTATAGGGGGCGACAGGATGCGATATACTCCCGGCTCAGTCCAAACTCTTTTCCGATTCCGTTCCGGCTCTGAATCTTCTCTTTTTGCAAAAAAAATGCACTTACTCTTGCATATATGCAAAAAAAGTTGTAACTTTGCACCCAAAATACAAAAAACCAACTGTATTTTTAATTAACTCAATTCTATCAACCTTAAAAACACAAGTATTATGAACGATTTGGTAAAAGGCACATTGTTGCTCGCAGGCGGCATCGTAATCGGAGCTGCTGCTGCATTGTTGCTCGCTCCGCAGACGGGCGAGGAAACCCGTAAACAACTGGCTGACCTGGCCGGCGATCTCAAGAACAAAGCCGAAGAGGCTGCCAAGAAAGCTGAGGAATATGCTCTCCAGGCTAAAGAGCAATATTTCAGCAAGGCAGAGAAACCCGCGGCCGCTCCTGCTGCTGAAGCAGTTGAAGCGAAAGCATAAATCCGGCTGAAGAGCCAAAGGAGTAAAGCTCAAAGAGGATGTGCCAAGACGGATGTGTTCAAGAGATGTAAGGACTTTTTGGAACATTTTGGGTCTTTTGAAGCAAACAACAGGTTTGTACACATTCGTTTTGACACGCCCTCATAAACTATCATCCTATGGAAAATGAATTTTTCAACCAAGTACAGGCAGACGCCCGTGCTTATATCAAAACACGCACACTACTGGGCAAACTGCGTATCATCGGCGGAATAAGCCGCGTGCTCGGTCTGTTTCTGTTAGTGCTGACCTTGGTTCTGCTGATATTCTGCATCACAGCACTATGCTCCGTAGCCCTTATTGTAGCGCTCGGTAACTGTATGTCCACATGGGCAGCCGCACTGGTGGTAGCAGGACTCTATCTGCTTCTGCTGATACTCGCTATCATCTATCGCAAAAAGTTGTTTATCAATCCGTTCGTAGGATTACTTAGCAACATCTTCTTTGAGGAAGAAGGACGTAAGATAGAGGAAGAACGATTGAGAAAGGAGGCCGAAGATGACTGATTACAGCAAGATCAAAACGATTGATGAACTGGAGTTCCAGATCCAGCGAATCGAGCGTCGCGAGGAGATCCAACGCGGCAAGTTAATGGGATATGTCGATTTCGTCGTACGCCAGTACAACAACGTGGTTTATACTATCGACAATATGATCACGCCTTTGCGCAACAAGATTACCGAGTACCGCAATGCCTTCTCAGTAGTGTTCCGCATCGGAAAAGCACTCTTTGGACGCAAGAAATAATCTATATCCGCCATACATGGCGGATTAACAAAACACCAACCAACATGAGTGCACTATACGGCGTATTACTGCCTTTCTTCGTCAGTTTTCTGCTGGCGTACATCCTCGACCCGATTGTCGAGTTTATACAAACCAAATGCCGCGTGGGGAATCGCGCGGCATCGGTTATTATAACCTTACTGCTTATCATCGGCGTGTTTGCTGCAGGCTTTGCCGTAATAATCCCGGAAGCCAAGACACAAGCCAAAATGGCAAAAGACGCGTTTATCAGCCACGCGGACGATTTCAATCTCAACCGCTATCTCTCGCCCGAGACGCAAGAGAAACTCAAACACGTCAATGCCGACTGGAGCGTGCAGAAATTTCTGGAGCGCGAGGACATCGCACAATCGGTTCAGGACTTTGTTCCCAAACTGCTCAACTGGATCTCCGGCGGAATCAGCTGGCTGGGCGGATTGCTCTCCGCATTCATCGGATTCTTGTACCTCATCTTTCTGATGATTGACCTGCCGAACATCCGCAACAAATGGAGTAACTATGTCCCGCGCAAGTTCCGCCAGCAAGCCTTAGCCATAGCCGATAAAGTGGACGAGAATATGTCCGCTTATTTCCGCGGACAACTGATGATAGCCACCTGCGTGGGAATATTGTTCGCTATCGGATTCAGCATCATCGGCCTGCCGATGGGGCTTATTATGGGCTTTGTGGTTGGATTGCTCAATCTGATTCCTTACATGCAGGCACTCGGCATTCCGCCGACAATTCTCCTGGCTATCCTGCAAGGCCTCACAACCGATCGTCCTATCTGGCTTTGCCTTGTGTTACTGGCGGTTGTGTTTATTGTCGTACAATCGATCCAGGACATGATCCTCACTCCGAAGATTATGGGTAACGCCATGGGACTGTCACCTGCAATCATCCTGCTCGCACTCAGTTTCTGGGGCGCATTGTTAGGCGTCATCGGAATGATTCTTGCCCTGCCGTTCACCACGCTCATTTTCTATTACTACGACCGCTACGTAGCCAACCGCGGAGTGGCCAGCCGCGCTCATCAGGATAATTACCAGGGACGTTTGCGCAAACCCAAACCCAAGACCGACGAGTGACCACCCGGACATGCATATTTCTTTTGCTGCTTGCGTTGCCGCTAATAATGCAGGCTGAAGAGGAATGGACATTTCTGGACGCGGAACACCACCACGACTCCACCCGGAACGAGATTTGGCTCTCAGCCGACCAACCGGGTATCGGAACCGGATCCGAGATTATCGCTCCGAGACATTTGCAATGGGAACTGGGTTTTGACGTGACCCATATCCCGGGAATACACATGATCGGGCTACCCAATTCGGTGTTCCGTTACGGCGTACACAAACGGGTGGAAATACGATTAGAGTACGCCGGAGCGCTTATGATAAGAGACAAACCGGATAGCGACCCTGAGTCGCCCGACAACCATCTATACGCCCCCACTCCGTTGTGGCTCGGAACCAAGGTGATGTTATGTGACCACCACGCCGGAGACAAACAACTACGCGGCGTACCCCGAACCAGTATAATGGTAGAACTCGGATTGCCGCTCACGCCGTCTATGGCTAAGTACCAGCCTATATCCGGAACCATCGATTTGCTCTTTGAGAACGAAGTGACCGAGTGGTTCTCCATCGGCTATAACTTAGGCGTGTATTGGATAGACTGGGCTCCCACTCCGGATCTCTTCGCCTCGCTCACGCTGGATTTTGAGATCAACAACCGTTGGGGATTGTTCCTCGAGAGCTTCAATGCCTTCGACCCGGACGCGATAAGTCTCAACACCGGCAAGCGATACACTCATTGCGATCTCAACATGGATTTCGGAGTGACTTATGCCGTTCACCCGCGTGTGCAACTGGATGCCTCTGCCGGTTTTAACCTGTATAACGACGAGCCATCTTTCAACGGGCCTAAGAACTACGTTTTTGTCGGTTTGGGAGTCACTTGGCTGATTTACCACCCTAAGCAACGAATCAAACGAAAACCTAATAAATGAAACGAATAACAGCCATACTCATTGCCATCATCCTTGTAAAGGTAGTTTACGCCGAGGTATATACAGGCCGCGTGGTGGACCAGAAAGGTTCTCCTATACCATACGCGACCGTTTATCCGGAGACGCAACCGGAATTTGGAACCGCCACCAACAGCGAGGGAGTGTTCTCTTTCGAGGCATTCCTCTATCCTGACAGCCGAATCATCATTTCCTTTATTGGATACGAGAAACTCTGTCTCACGCCCCGAAACTTCAATCCGGTTGATGATCCTTCCTCTCCGGAGTTTTCCACCTTCATCCTGATTGAGCAACCTATTGCGCTGGAGGAGACCGTAGTGGCAGCCAAAGCGTCCAAGCAGAAGAACAAACGCAAGCAGATGGCTTCCCTGCTGCACGCCGTATATGTCAAACTGGAGGAAGAGTTTCCTGACCATCCGGCGCAATACCAGGTCGTCAGCGATGTCCGAATGCAATCCGAAGGCAGCACATGGGGCATGGAGCAGATGATTGCCAATATCGTGGTTCTGCCCGAACAAGCACGCGAGGGACGCGACTCCATTCAGTTTCAGGGACGTTTCTGCAAGCGGTTCTTCTCCGCAGAGAAACGCGCACAAGCGGATTCTATTCTCGCGTCGGACATGATTGAGCGGATGGACAAGAACAACTCAGGAGCCGCACATGCCGTACGGAGAGCCGTAAACGCCGTGGACAGCGGTGTTGTGGTTCACCAGGCACTCTTTGGGATGGGTAATATGCGTTACGACTTCGAGCAAACGATGGGCGACACTCGTCACTGGTCGGTCAGCAACGAATCCGAAGGCGAGACCGTTCTCACCCACACCCAGAAAATAAGCCGCTACCTTGGACTTTTCCAACTCATCTACAAGCGTCACTATATTGTAGATTCGGAAACCTTCTCCGTACGCCGTTTCTCCGAACACGCAGAGGTCAAGATCACGATTCCTTTCGGCTACAAACTGAATGCCGACCAACTGCAGATGCTCAATCTGCTGAATATGGACGACAAGCGGATTGAGAAGTTCCGTCTGAAGAAAATGCGAGGAAAGATAGACTACAACACGATTTACCAGCATCGCAACGGTCAAGTCTATACATTGGAGAAAAACATGGATATCGATTCGCATATCCTTGGCTCCAAAAAAACCGAGATACCTGTACTTATCCGTGCTACCCAACGTGTGACAAGTTTGCAAACAGAAGCCGTTCTTCCGCTCACTTCAGACCAGATAACACGGCGTGTAGCCCGACAAATTGTAGAGATTTATTAAATATATGCAAAAAAAATGACCATAAATTTGCATATATGCAAAATTTGTTGTACCTTTGTACCCGATTTTGAAATGCAAGGACGTGTCGCGGTGTTAGCACATCGGTAGTGCATCGGCTTCCCAAGCCGAGGAGGCGGGTTCGATTCCCGTACACCGCTCTTGGAACGAGAGAGACAGCAGGCCGGTCTATCACTGTCGAGAGGAAGAAAGTCAGCAGTTCGCTGCACGGCTTAATCCCATCGGTTGAGGAAAGTCCGGGCAGCACAGAGCACCGCAGCGGTTAACGGCCGTCAGGCAGAAATGTTTGGTCACTGCTACAGAGACGAGTTCGCGTCCGGCTGAGCCCCAAAAGGGTAAAGGCAAAGGACACGAGGTGAAACGAGCACACTGCGGGCTGCAATTCCATGTAAACCGACGCTTGAGCGTTGCTCGCGCGAGTCGAAAGACGCGTTGGAGGGTAGGAAGCGAGAGAAGCACGTGGCAACACGTTGCTCGAGATTAATGATAGACACCAAAGGAAGTACAAAGGACAAATGTACGATGTACGTTGAACAGAGTACGAATTTTGGCACAGAACCCGGCTTATAGGCCCGCTATCACTCACGTTTAGTTTATCAGACACGATTGATTCGACTAAGAATTCCGAGAAAGACACGATATGAGTCGATTAAATAACATTACCGAGTTCATTCGCTACGAGATGTGGCGTCGGACTACAACGGAGTTCGACAACTTCTTTCAACGTCTTGGATACGCAACAATCCGCACAATCGTGATTGTTATCCGCGGATTTTCCAACAAGAACCTCAACGACACTGCCAAATCCCTCACCTATTCGCTTATCTTCGCCATAGTACCTATTTTGGCGATGATATTGGCAGTGGCACAAGGTTTCGGCGTGGAGAGCGTGATAGAGGAACAACTCTCCCGTTCATTCTTAGGTGAGACCGGGTTGGTTCCCACCATTATGGAGATGGTACAACGCTATCTGGAGACGACTCAGGGAGGCGTGTTTATCGGTATCGGTTTGCTGATCTTGCTTTGGGCGGTTTATTCGTTCTTCCAGTCGGTAGAATCCACGTTCAACAACATCTGGAATGTGAAGAACTCACGCTCCTTAGTCCGCCAGGTAACTTCCTATATTGCCATCGTAGTGCTGATTCCTGTGCTGATTGTTTGTTCCGCCGGCATCAACCTGTATATTCAATCGGCATTGGAGGGATACAGTTTCTTTAGTTCTATACACGAACACGTTAACTCCAGCGGCGTGCAATTCATACAATTTCTGATTTGTTGGATGTTGTTCACCTATATGTATTGGTCTATTCCGAATACCAAGGTGCATTTTCTGCCGGCATTGATACCGGGTGTACTGATGGGTACGCTGTTCCAACTGTTGCAGATGCTGTCCGTATATTTGATAGCGATGCTTAGTCGTACGAGCATCGTGTATGGCGCATTTGCCACACTCCCTATTCTGATGACCATGCTCCAATATGCCAGCCTGCTGATTCTTATCGGCGCCGAGATGTCCTATGCGATCCAAAACAACGAGCAGTTTGAATACGAACACGACCTCAACAGGATGTCCCGACGCTACAAAGATTTCATTATGCTTTACCTGCTTTCGGTAATCATTCACCGCTTTGAAGCAGACGAAGAGCCTTTGACGGCACATGAGCTTGCCGTTCGCGACAAATTTCCCATCCGTCTGGTTAACCAGTTGCTATCACGTTTGGAAGAGACAGGTATCGTACGGGAAGTATATGTAGAGGGCAAAGAGGACAAGACTTTCCAACCTGCACTCGACACACATAAGATCAGTATTGGAATGGTCATCGGGCGTATTGACAAACAAGGCAACGAGGAGTTTTTGCAATCCCCCACCCCGGAAATGCAGCGCTTCTGGGAGCGGTACTTGCAACTGAAACAAGAACACCAGACGCTTGATCAGATACTCGTTAATGAGATATAAAAATTGAAAATTGAAAGTTGAAAATTGAAAGTTGAAGATACTTATACAAACAAAAACAACTAATACAATGAAAAAGACTTTTTCCCTTTTCTTTGCGTTGCTGTTAGCAGGATGGCTGACAGCGGCTCCCAAGATCCAACAAGTAGAACCGCTTTGCTGGTGGACGAACATGCACACACCGCTGACGCTTATGTTTCACGGAACAGACCTGTCCGATGCACAAGTGAGCGTGCAGCAAGTGCTGAACGGCAAAGTGATGCGCGGCGCGTGTCTGGGACTTGTTCCTACCGGGCAGCACAACGCCGAGAGCCCCAACTATCTGTTTGTGGACATGCAGGTGAACCAACCGGGTACGTACCGTATCACCCTGAAGAAGGGCAACAAGAAAGCCACTTACGACTACGTGATAGCCGAGCGTCGTGCCGGTAGTCGCGAGCGTAAGAGTTTCACCACCGCGGATGTTGTTTATCTGATTATGTCCGACCGTTTTGTGGATGGCGACGAGAGCAACAACTCCACCAAGGATACCCGTGAGAAAAGCGACAAGAACAATGTGAATGGTCGTTTCGGCGGAGATATTCAAGGTATTATCAATTCGTTCGACCATATTTCCAAATTGGGTTGTACGGCAATCTGGCCCACCCCACTCCTTTGTGACGACGAAGCCGCTTGGTCGTACCACGGATATGCCTGCTCCGACTACTACCATATAGATCCTCGCTACGGATCCAACGAGTTGTACGCCCGGATGGTAGCCACCGCCCATGAGAAAGGTTTGAAGATACTTATGGATATGGTCCCCAATCACTGCGGAGCAGCCCACTGGTGGATGGCAGATCTGCCTTACTACAACTGGATCAACCAATTCCCCGAGTTTACCAATACCAATAATGTGTTCTCTGCGAACTACGACATCAACGCTTCGGAATACGACCGTCTGTTGAGTAACCGCGGATGGTTTGACCACCCGATGCCGGACATGAATCTGGAGAACCCTGATTTGCTCAAGTACTTCCAACAATGGGCTATCTGGTGGATTGAATATGCCGACCTCGACGGTCTGCGTGTGGACACCTATCCGTATATTGAGAAGATTCCGGGAAGCAAATGGCTGGGAGCTATCCGTGCCGAGTATCCGAATATCAATATCGTGGGCGAGTGCTGGACACGTCCGGCTCCCGCGGTCGCGTACTGGCAATCAGGTGTCAAGAACTACGACGGGTTTGACAGCAATCTGCCGACCGTAATGGATTTCCCGGTAGAAGAATCGATTCGTCAGGCATTGGAGAACGACGGTTCCGGCTGGGGCAACGGTCTCACACGCGTGTATGATGCAGTGGCGATGGATTACATGTATGCTGATGTCAACAAACTGTTTACCTTCCTTGGCAACCACGATATGGCTCGTATCACGGATGTGGTGAAGGACAAAGATCCCCGTCGTGTCCAACTGGCTTATGTACTGCTGGCTACTATGCGCGGTATTCCGCAAGTGCTTTACGGCGACGAGTATGCAATGACTGCTCCGGAAGATCCGAACTCCCACTCGTTGTTGCGAATGCCGCTTCCGCTGGGTGAGCAAGTGACCCCGCCCATGCAGAAGATGTTCAATTTCCAATCGGCACTCTTCCAGTGGCGTAAGAACGAGCCGGTGCTTCACACAGGCCGCACGATGCATTTCCTCAGCCGTGACAACACGTACGCTTTCTTCCGCTATAACGCCCGCGAAGCGGTATTCGTGTTTGCCAATGCCGCAGACGAGCCGCGTACGATACCTACTGCCCATTATGCCGAGATACTGGGCAAATACAATGCCGTTGGTATCAACCCGCTTACCGGAGAGAAGATTGACCTTAGCCGCACGGATATCGAGGTTCCGGGTGTGAGCACGTTAGTAGTCAAACTGACGAAATAACTCACAGTAACATCCCTCTAAAAAGATGAAGGAGTTTACCAATAATGGAGTAACAAAACGCTGCCCTCGTTGCGGGGCAGCGTTTGTTTGTACCCACGATGCGTTATGCCAATGCGTGGGAATCACGTTAAACGAAAATGCGCGCGCTTATCTGCGCGCGCACTATAAGGATTGTCTTTGCAGAGAATGTTTAGAAAATATCTCCCTAACCTTCTCCGCCCAAGAGGAAACAGGAGATTAATACAGATGGTTTGCGAAATGGAGTACTGAATCCGGGGCGTTGTTCAGGATATTGATTACATCCTCCAGCATTTCCTCGGGATGAACCACTCCACGCTCCCAGAAATTGTTGGCTCCGCCCGCTTTGCGCTGCTTGCGCCAGTTATAGACACGCTTGGTTTGATAGGCTTTGAACCAAGTGTGTTTTTCGTCCATCTCTGCCAGTTCTGCCAAACTGTTGCCTCCAGCTCCCACCCAGACATCCGCATCGTGGAAATAATGAATCGTTTCCTCGATGGTCAAGGGAATGGACGTAGCACGCTCATCGTCGTAGAAAGGATATTCGGCTCCGGCATCCTTGAAGAGGTACGCCAGATAATTCTTGCCGGAAGGAACGTACCACGTACCCCGGAAGTTGTTTCCCGAGAGGATACTGATCCCTTGCGATTTTCCCTCACGGGAGGAGAGAGAATGCTGATTTTTAGATAACAGCAGGTATTTTTGCTCCACGGAGGAGAAGATGGAATCGGCTTCGTGCAGTTTGCCGGTAAGGGCTCCGAGCACGCGGATCCATTCTGCTCGCGCTAAAGGAGAGTGTTCTTGCCATTCGTTGATATAAATAGTGAACACGCCTAATTTCTCCAAACGCGTTGCCTCTAAGTTATCATACTGACCGTAGTTCACCGCCAACAACGCATCCAGACCTGCCTGCAACGTACGCTCCGCAGAAGGCTTCATAGAGTCACCAAGATCTATCTCATCGCCCTTGACAGGCGTGTAGATCAACTCCGGATTGCAAACCGCCACCAGACAGTCCATCGCATCCAGCGCATAGAGAAAACCGACCTGCACGGTACTCATCGTTCCTAAGCGTCGCAAAGGCTCACGGACACAGAGACGCTGGTAAGGCTGAAACACCTCTACCACTACTCCGGTATCCGTCTGAGTGATCTGAAAGCCCTCGGCATACTTGTTTCCGGCAGGCACACTACCCTGCTCTGCAGGCTGTTTTCCACAGCCCGCAAAGCAAAGCAGCATGAGAGTACAAAGTACGGTGTACGAGATGGTTCTCATTAGAGTTCAGAGCCAAGGATATTGAATGCCTTCTCACCACGGAGAATGACTACTTTACCATCACGGATCACCTTAACGGCCTTCACAGCA
>ONPG01000006.1 GCA_900319645.1 uncultured Bacteroidales bacterium | reverse complement strand
GTCGCTAGCGTTCATCCTGAGCCAGGATCAAACTCTTCGTTGTAAAAAGAAATTATAAGATAGCTCAGAATAATCGAATTTATCAAGTGTAGAATTTTTTCGGGAACCTTGATCGACCATGTATGGTCGATTCTTTTGTTTCGGTCTTAAGACCGATCAGTTCTTGTACTACACTAATTGTATCAATCTTTCAAAGATGTTTTCTTTCGGTTTGGCGCAAAAAAATTAGGTCCTCGTTCGAGAATCTGAATTTTAATGTCCGGGCCTCCGGTAGAAAATAGAAACTCACTTGTTTCTCAAAAGCGATTGCAAAGGTACAACATTTTTTTGATATGACCAAATATTTTTGCATTTTTTTTGCATTTTCTTTGTAACTCGCTGATTATCAACAGTCGTATTTTTTGCCATTTTTTGGTGTTTTTGAGCGAAAAGGCGATTTTGGGGTGAAAGGCGTTTTTACGCACACGTAATAATATATATAAGGAACGCGTGTGCGCGCGTATATAGGGAAACCGAATTAGGGCATAGGAATAGTCCCCAAAAAACACAATCAGGGCGAAAATACATTACTGATGGAGCTCAACGACACGGATTTTGGGCACCTGGAGACGAACGGATAGCCAGTTCTCGATACGTTTATGCTCTTCGGGAGTGAGCGAAGAAGCAATAAGGAGTATAACTTCCGCGTCGGCACGTGCGAGTGTAACCTCCCGAATGGAAGGCCATTGCGCGCGCAGTTCTTCGGCTATCTGTGCGGAAGGAAGAACCTGCGCTTCGTAGGTATCCAGTTGAGCTCGGAGTGTTCGGATGGAGTCATCTCTCTGGCGGAGTTGTTCCTCGGTAGAAGCGAGCCAATCGCGCACTATTTCGGTTTCGTTGAGACGTCGCACCTCGATGGTAGCATCCTCCTGGAAACGAATCTGGTTGTGTGCAATACCATGATTCTCAGCATTCGCATAGAGTTGTGCGCGAGCCTCAGTAGTGAGCGATTCCCCCGCGAGGCGAAGCGTCAAGGTATAAGGTTTGGTGTTCATATCCGTGGTGTAATCATAGATATAAGTGCCCCCAATCGTTTTGTTTTCCTTGACAAAATGGCGTGCTGCATTGGAGAAGCGGTTTTCGCGGACGATGCTGTAGGCGCTAAAGAAGCTGGGTACGAGTACGACCAGAATAAGCAGTCCGTACGAGATGACGCGACGCAAAGAATTGTTTTTGGAGGCAGCCGGGAAATTCAGGTATTTAACCACGAGGAAGGTAGCGAGCGCGATAAAGACGCAGTTGATAAAGAAGAGATAGAGCGCTCCTCCGGCATAGTTCCAGTTGAGATTGGCGATACCATAACCGACCGTACAGAGAGGCGGCATGAGCGCCGTAGCAATTGCCACGCCGGAGAGGACGGTTCCTTTACCCTTTCTGGAGAGTTCGAGAATACCTGCAATACCACCAAAGAAAGCGATAAAGACGTCATAGACCGAGGGATTGGTACGGGCAAGAAGTTCGGTGGGATTATCGGTTTCGAGAGGCGTAGCCATAAAATAGAGCGTCGAAGCCAAGAGACTGATAACAAACATAATACCGAGGTTCTTAAGCGACTTGAGAAGGAGGTCGGTATCGTTGATGCCGAGTCCCAAACCGAAGCCGATAATCGGGCTCATGAGAGGCGAGATCAGCATGGCTCCGATGATGACAGGGATGGAGTTGACATTGAGACCGACGGAGGCAATAACAATAGCCACAAAGAGGATATAGACATTGGGTCCGCGGAAAGGTATGTTGCTCCGGATATTGGCATCAGCAGCATGCACGTCGATGTAATCGGTCAAAGTGAGATATTGGCGCAAGAGATGCTCCATGTTATGTTTGATACTAACGAATTTCATTGTTTTGTGTTTTTGGTAGATTTTGGGTGCAAAGGTACAAAAAAAATTGCATATATCAAAAAAAAGTTGTAATTTTGCAGTCGATTATGAATTATTTGGAAGAATTAAATGAGACACAACGTGAAGCGGTGGTATATACCGAAGGTCCATCGCTGATTGTGGCAGGAGCGGGATCAGGCAAGACCCGTGTGCTGACCTACAGGATAGCGTACCTGTTGGAACAAGGTGTTCCGGCAGGGAATATCCTGGCTTTGACGTTTACCAACAAGGCGGCACGCGAGATGAAAGAAAGGATCAGGAAAGTACAAAGTGACAAAGAACGAGGTACAAAGAACTCCGAAGCTTGGCGGTATTTGTGGATGGGCACGTTTCACAGTATATGCGCGAAACTGCTACGGAGAGATGCCACCCAATTGGGCTTCACGCGCGATTTCACTATTTACGACACGGCCGACAGCAAATCGTTGCTCAAAGCCATCTGCAAAGAGCGCGGATTGGACGACAAGATCTACAAGCCGGCTACTGTTTTGGGCAGGATCTCTATGGCGAAAAACAACTTGATTTCTCCAAGCCAATACGGTATGAACCGAGATTTGCTGCAAGCCGACCGTGAGGCGCGTATGTATGAGATTGCGACCGTCTATGAGTTGTATCAGGCACGTCTGAAAGCCGCTAACGCGATGGATTTTGACGACCTGCTGCTGAACATGTTGCAGTTGATAGACGAACACGCGGACGTACGTGAACAGCTTCAGCAGATGTTCCGCTACGTACTGGTGGACGAGTATCAGGACACCAACTACGTGCAATATCTGCTGGTCAGCCGTCTGGCGGAGCCTCAGCAGAACATCTGCGTGGTAGGCGACGACGCCCAATCGATATACTCGTTCCGCGGAGCAGACATACGGAATATCCTCAATTTCAGGCAGCAATACCCGAACGCGCGGTTGTTCAAACTGGAGCGGAACTACCGCTCGACCCAGAACATCGTCAATGCTGCCAATTCGCTGATACACAAGAATGTGAATCAGATTGAGAAAACCGTTTTCTCGGAAAAGGAAGTGGGTAAGCCGCTGAGTTTGAATGCGTATATGGACGACCGTGCGGAGGCAGACGGAGTGGCGAGCACTATTAAAAACCTCTCCGCAAGGGAGAGCGGAAAATACTCCTACGACGACATCGCCATTCTCTACCGTACCAACGCGCAGAGCCGTGCTTTTGAGGGCGAGTTGCGCAAACGGAATATCCCCTACCGTATCTACGGCGGGACGTCATTTTATCAACGGAAAGAGATCAAAGACACCTTAGGTTATTTCCGTCTGGCCGTCAATCCGCGAGACAATGAGGCGTTGCTTCGGATCATCGGTTTTCCCGGGCGTGGTATCGGCGAGACGACGATGAAGCGAGTGGCGACCTGCGCAATAGAGCATCATCTTGCCTATCTGGACGTTATGCGCCAACCGGAAGAGAGCGGATTGGATGTGAGCGGAGCGACGATGAAGAAACTGCGTGGTTTTGCGGGTCTGATGTCGCAACTCCAGCAACTGAGCGAGGAGACCGACGCCTATACCTTCGCCGAGCAGACACTACGCGTGACAGGCGTACAGACAGCCCTTGCAGTGGACACTACCTCCGAAGGTATCGACCGTGCGCAGAACGTGCAAGAGCTGCTGAATGCCATTCGCGAGTTTGTGGCACAAAGGCAGGAAGAAGGAATCGACTACACCCCTATTACGGATTTTCTGAGCGAGGTCAGTTTGCAGACCGACCAGGACGAGAACCTGTCAGACACCACCGAACGCGTGACGCTAATGACCGTTCATGCAGCAAAAGGTCTGGAGTTCCCGGTCGTTTTCATAGCCGGAATGGAGGAGAACCTGTTTCCCAGCCAGTTCTGCGTCAAGCCAAGCGAGATAGAAGAAGAAAGGCGTTTGCTCTACGTAGCCGTTACAAGAGCAATGGAATGGTGTTTTCTCAGTTACGCCCGTCAGCGTTTTAGGAACGGCCAGATGATGTTCAACTCGCCGAGCCGGTTTCTGAAAGACATCGACAGAACCTATCTGGATATACAAAGAGACAACACCCAACGGGTTACGAGCGAGCGCCCACTGTGGAGCAATAACACATGGGGAGAGAGGACTTACCAAAGGGAGTGGAACACTCCTAATTACCAAAGTGCACCGAGTCTTCCCACGACGCCAAGCACTCCGCGTACAGCAGTAAGCGGATCGGTCGGCAACATCGCCTCAGCGGCATGGAAAAACGGAGACAGAGTGGCACACCGGGTGTTTGGAGAAGGAACGGTAGTTCGCGTCTATCACGACGAGGTGACCGAAAATGACAAGATTGAGATCCATTTCGACCAACAGGGCACGAAGACTCTTCTGCTCACGCACGCCAAGTTGGAAAGAGCGTAACCGCCCACCCGGCTCACAAGGTTATGAGTAGATGAAATAACCGGCTATTCCGGCAAGGATGATCAGCAAAATGGGATGGCTCAGGAAAGACGAAAGACGAAAGGCAAAAGGCGGAAGTTTTTTGCCTTTTATCATCTCAGGGAGGACCGTAAAGAACGCAACGAGACCAAAAACCAGCCAATTTACCGTATCGATAAAGGTCTCCGGCTTGATCAGCATCAGCGCCGCGGAAGCTATCAATCCGAGAACCGTAAAACGCAACATACGAAGCGTTTGCACGAAATAAGGATTGTCATGGAAACGCTTGTTGAGCCAGAAATACGCGCGGCAAATAGAGAGCATAATTATCAGGCTCGGCAAGATGATAGCAAACGTAGTGAGCATGCTCCCCCACACCGTTCCGGTAGCTGTATAACCGACATACGTGGCGCAGTTGATACCGATGGGTCCGGGCGTGACCTGGCTGACTGCCACTATATCCACGAACTCCTGCTGGGTCATCCAGCCGTGGCTCTCCACCTCCATCTGGATAAGCGACAGGATAGCCAACCCTCCGCCGAAGCCGAAGAGACCGATTTTGAAGAAAGAGAGAAAGAGCTGCAAGTAGATCATTTTGCCCTCCTTTCTGCCACATAAACGGCTATCAAAGTCAGGACGATGGTAGCCAGAATCACCCACACGGGATTGAGGTGTCCCAGCCAGATAAGAAGCGCCGCTACAATCGGTATAAGCGCTGTCAGCCAACTGATTTTAGCCGATTTAGCCATCTTGACCAACGGGGCGGCAATGAGTGCAACCACGGCAGGACGTATTCCCCTGAAAGCCGCCTCCACAGCGGGGAGTTGTTTCCATTCGCTGAAGACCATCGCGATAGCAAGGATGATGCAAAACGAAGGCAAAACGGCTCCCAGAACAGCTCCGCAGACTCCTTTCCACCCGCCTATGCGCCAGCCGATAAAAATAGCAGAATTGACCGCAATCAATCCCGGCGCAGCCTGGGCAAGGGCAATCATGGTCAGGTACTCTTCTTCGTCTATCCAATGCCTGTTGTCCACCACTTCGCGCTGGACAAGAGGCAACATAGCATAGCCTCCACCAAGGGTGAAGGTTCCTATTTTCATGAATGTCCAGAAGAGTTGGAAGAACATTATTCTTTATTCTCCCGGAGTTGCTGTTTGACAAACTTCGCGAGCATGTTGATAGCCGCGTTGTTGTGTCCGCCTTGCGGCACGATGATATCCGCAAAACGCTTGCAAGGCTCGATGAACTGCTCGTGCATCGGTTTGAGCACACGTTGGTAACGCTCGATAACCTGCTCTGCGGTACGTCCGCGCTCCAGCACGTCGCGTTTCATAACGCGAATCAAGCGGCTGTCGGCATCTGCGTCCACAAAGATCTTCAGATCCATCTGCTCGCGCATTTTAGGCTCGCGGAGCGCCATGATTCCTTCCACCACAATCACCTCTTTGGGCTCGATATGGATCGTTTCTTTTTGACGCGTACACGTAATATAGGAATAGATAGGTTGCTCGATAGGCAGTCCCTCTTTGAGCATCTTGACGTGCTTGGCGAGCAAAGGCCAATCGAAAGCGTCCGGGTGGTCGAAGTTGATGTTCTGACGTTCCTCAACAGGGACATTGCTACTGTCCTTGTAATACGAGTCCTGTGGGATGACTACGACCTCGTTCTTAGGGAGGCGCTCAATGAGTTTCTTGACTACCGTTGTTTTGCCCGAGCCGGTACCGCCCGCAATGCCGATGATAAACATAGACCTTTTTTACAATTGAATGATTTACGGATGTACAAAGTACACATTTCGGGGTGCAAAGTTACAACAAAATTCGCATATACGCAAATAAAATGCAAAAAAACTTGCACATGTGCATTTTTTTTAGTACCTTTGCACGCATTTTATAATTTGGATAAATATCGACATTTATGAAAGAAATAAGTACAAAGAAACTGGCGGAGACGATTATTGAGGGTATCCGCAACCGCAAAGGTCAGCGCATTGTGACCATTGACCTGAAGAAAATCAAAGAAGCACCCGTAGAGATGATGATCATCTGCGAGGGACAAAGCAACACGCAAGTAGCGGCCATCGCCGATGAAGTGGACGATTTCGTACGTACCAAGACGCACGTACACCCGCTGAGCGTAGCCGGACAAGAGAACGCCGAGTGGGTGGCGATGGACTACGGAACGATTTTCGTACATATCATGCAGCGTGAGCCGCGCGATTTTTACGACATTGAGCACCTGTGGGCGGATGGCAAGATTACTGAACTACCGGAACTGATTTGAGATTTATGGCAGAAAAGAAAAACAAGAAACAGCAACAGCTTCAACCAGAGAACGGCATGCAGCCTTCCGGTCCCCGCAGATGGCTGAGTATCTTCTTCTATACGGTTGCCTTTGTCTTAATAGGCTTTTGGCTCTTCGGTGACAAAGAGGCGCAAGGAGTTAGCAAAGAGCTGAGTTACACCAAGTTAACGGCATATATTGATGCCGATGCGATAGAGAAAGTGGTCGTTTATGATGACCTCGGAGCGAAAGCTACTGTGCGTCCGAGAGCCTATACGATGGTTTTCAACACGCAGGCAGACGGCGAGAACGCACATGGTGAACTGCGTACGCGCGTTCCCTCTATGGAGGAGTTCAGCAAGCACATGGATGCTGTCAATGCCTCCCGCAAAGCGAACGGAATGGCGGCGATAGATGTCACTTTCGAGAAATCGCACGACTATTGGTATTTGATCCTGGTCAACATACTTCCTTTTGTGCTGATCGTGCTCTTTTTCGTCTATCTGAGCCGCGGAATAGGCGGAGCGGGAGGACCCGGAGGCATCTTCGGCGTCGGCAGGGCAAAAGCGCAGATCTTTGACAAGGACAAGAAAGACAAAGTGACGTTCAAGGACGTAGCGGGCCTGTACGGAGCCAAACAGGAAGTGCAGGAGATCGTAGCGTTCCTCAAGAACCCCGAGAAATACACGGAGATAGGTGCCAAGATACCGAAAGGAGCGCTGTTGGTAGGTCCTCCGGGAACGGGTAAGACGCTGTTAGCCAAGGCGGTAGCAGGAGAAGCCGATGTGCCTTTCTTCTCCATGAGCGGCTCGGACTTCGTAGAGATGTTCGTGGGCGTAGGCGCAAGTCGTGTACGCGATTTGTTCCGCCAGGCGAAGGAAAAAGCGCCGGCAATCATCTTCATCGACGAGATCGATGCCGTGGGCCGTGCTCGTGGCAAGAACGTCATGACCGGAGGCAACGACGAGCGCGAGAGCACGCTCAACCAGTTGCTGACAGAGATGGACGGTTTCGGGACCAACAGCGGTGTGATCATTCTTGCCGCCACCAATCGGGCGGATGTTTTGGACTCCGCCCTGTTGCGCGCAGGACGATTCGACCGACAGATACATGTCGAGTTGCCGGACTTGCAGGAGCGCAAGGAGATTTTCCAAGTCCATCTGCGTCCGATCAAATGCGACGAGACCGTAGATCTGGATTTCCTGAGCAAACAGACGCCAGGCTTCAGCGGAGCGGACATCGCTAATGTCTGCAACGAGGCGGCATTGATTGCTGCACGAGGCGGACGAAAGAAAGTGAGCAAGCAGGATTTTATGGATGCCGTGGACCGTATCGTAGGCGGACTGGAGCGCAAGAACAAGATCATGACCGAAGAGGAAAAGAAATCGATTGCCTTCCACGAAGCAGGCCACGCCACTATCAGCTGGATGCTGAGATGGGCGAATCCGCTGGTGAAAGTGACCATCGTGCCGCGAGGCATGGCACTCGGAGCGGCTTGGTATCTGCCCGAAGAACGCCAGCTGACCAACGAGGAGCATATCCTGGACGAGCTCTGCTCGCTCTTAGGCGGACGTGCTGCCGAGCAACTGTTCCTCAACCAGACTTCCACCGGTGCTCTCAACGACCTGGAGAGGGCTACCAAGCAGGCATATGCGATGGTCGCCTACTACGGAATGAGCGACAAGCTGAAGGATGTCTCTTTCTACGACTCCACCGGACGTTACGACTACGGATTCACCAAACCGTATTCAGAGAACACCGCCGACCTGATTGACAAGGAGACACAGCGTATCATCGCCGACCAGATGACGCGTGCCAAGCAGATTCTGACCGACTATGCGGACGGTCACCATCAGTTGGCGCAACTGCTTATCGAACGCGAAGTGATCACCAGCGAAGATGTGGAGCGTATCCTTGGTCCGCGGCCGTGGAAAAGCCGAGGAGACGAACTGCTCGAAGTCAACGCAGCCCTCGCCGAAGCGGAGAAACCCAAACGCAAACGCGCGCCTCGCAAGAAAGAGACCGAAGAGACTCCAGAGGCGGTTAATACCGACAGTCAACCGACGGTCAACCGACAGTCAACCGACGATCAGAGCCAAGATTAAAGGGAAACTATACGATAACTACAATGAAAAAGAATCTTTTCAGCCTTTTGCTGCTCGCTGTAGCAGCAATGGCATCGGCGCAAGCGCCGGAGAAACTGCCGATAGACGCAGATGTGCGCTACGGCAAACTGGAGAACGGATTAACCTATTATATCCGTCATAACGAGCAACCCAAACAACGTGCGGAGTTCCATATCGCACAAGCGGTTGGCGCAATCCTGGAGGAAGACAACCAGAACGGTTTGGCACATTTCCTGGAGCACATGGCGTTCAACGGCACACAGCATTTTCCGGGCAAAGGGATCATCAATTACTTTGAGTCGGTAGGTGTCAATTTCGGAGGCAACATCAACGCGTACACCTCGATAGACGAAACGGTTTACCGTCTCTCGGACGTGCCGACCTACCGTGCCGGTATCGTGGATAGCGCCCTGCTCGTCATGCACGACTGGAGTTGCGGACTGCTGCTCCTGCCGGAGGAAATAGACGCCGAACGCGGCGTCATCCTCGAGGAATGGCGCACAGGACGTACTGCCCAACGCCGTATTTGGAAACAGATGCAGGCACAGATGTACCCAAACACACAATATGCCAAACGGGACGTCATCGGCGACACAGCAGTCATCCTACATTTCGACTACCAAGCACTACGCGATTACTATCACAAATGGTATGGTCCTGACAATCAGGCAATCATCGTAGTGGGAGACATCAACGTCGATAGTATTGAGGCAAAGATCAAAGCCCTCTGGGCAGATGTACCCCGCCGTGCCAACTACGGCGAGCGTCCGATATACACGGTCAACCACAATGACCAACCGCTGGTGGTTATCGTTACCGACAAAGAGGCGCAAGGAAGCCGTATCACCCTGCAATACAAGTTTGACGAAATGCCAGAGGAATATCAGAACACGGCACAAGGCTACACCATCGAACTCCTGCAGAACCTGATTTGCAGTATGATGGACAACCGTTTCAGCGAACTGGCTCTGGATCCGAAAGCGTCCTTCACAGGAGCCGGTTGCTACTACACGGACGTGGCAAAGAAAATGGATGCTTTCCACGCGGTGACCATTCCCAAGGAAGGCCGTGAGAAAGAGGCATATAACGACCTGCTGACACAGATAGAAAAAATGCACCGTTACGGTTTCACCAACGCGGAACTGGAGCGTGTCAAAGCCGAGACACTCAGCAGCTATGAGAAATCCTACAACGAACGCAACACCCGCAAAAATATCACACTTGCTCGCGAGTGTATCCGTCATTTCGAGGACAACGAACCGATGCCGGGCATGGAGTGGGAGTACGAATATATCAACGCCGTTCTGCCCTTGATTAGCCTGGAAACGGTGAACAACATGGCGAAATCGCTCATTCACGCCAACCCGACTGTGGCCATCTCCGGTCCTGAGAAAGAGGGTGTCAACCTGCCTACAGAAAGCGAAGTGCTGACCGCGCTGCAAGGCATGAAAGACCTGGCAATCGAGGCTCCTGTAGAGGAAGCTTTCGACAGCGAACTGGTTAAGAAAGCGCCTAAGAAAGGCAAGATCAAGAAAGTGAGCCGCAACGACGCTCTCCAAGCCACCGAATGGATGCTTTCCAACGGAGTGAAAGTGGTATTCAAGACCACAGAGTTCAAAGCGGATGAGATATTGATGCAAGGCTTCTCCAAAGGCGGATTCAGCCAGGTGAATACGGAAGATCTGCCTTCTGCCCAATTGGCTACCAGCATCATCGGTTTCAGCGGTATAGGCCGTTTCAACGCCACACAACTGGAAAAAGCCCTGACTGGAAAAACGGTGAGCGTAAGTCCGGAGATAGCGGAGAACACCGAACGCATAAAAGGTTCCTCCAGCATCAAAGATCTGGAGAGCATGCTCCAACTGACATACCTCTATTTCACCGCTCCGCGTCGCGACGAGAAGGCTTACGAGACACTCATGGGACTGATGCACAACCAGCTTGTCAACCGCGACAAAAACCCAAAAACGGTCTTCTCCGATTCCGTTCGACTCATGTCTTCCAACCACTCCGAGCGTACCATACTGGTCAACACAGCCATGCTGGAGCGCGTCAGCCTGGACAAAGCACTCGAAGTCTATAAAGCACGTTTCGCCAATCCGGCAGATTTCACCTTTGTTTTCGTAGGAAACATCAATCCTGAGGACGCACATGTGCAAGAGCTCATTTGTCAGTGGCTCGGAGGGTTGAAGACCAAGAAAGGGAAACGCGAAGAAATCATAGACCACCACGTGACGGTTGCTCCGGGTATCCAGAAGAACTATTTCGCTCGCGAAATGGAAACAACCACGGCGTCCAACCGTATTCAATACACCTCCTACGACATTCCGTACAATCAGGCTAACGACCTGAATATGGAGATGATAGGCCGCATTCTCAGCACGCGTTACCTGGAGTCCATCCGCGAACGCGAAGGCGGTTCCTACGGCGTCGGTACATACGGATACATGACCATCCTGCCGCGTGCAACAGCTGCCCTGATCATGCAGTTCGATACCGACCCGCAGAAGCAGACACGACTCATGGAGATTATCCACGAGGAAGTGCAGACCATCATCAACAACGGTCCACTGGCTTCTGACCTCCAGAAAGAGAAAGAATCGATGCTGAAGGATTATCAGGAGGATCTGGAGAAGAACACCTACTGGCGTCAGGCTTTGTATATGTACTACATGTACGGACTGGATGAGGTAAGCAACTACCGCGCGGCTGTGGAAGGTATCACCGGCGAGACCGTACAAGCGATGCTGAAACGCCTCTGTGCCTCAGGAAACGTGTTCGAGGTAGTTATGTACCCGGAGAAATAACAGAATTTGGCAAAGTACTTTCTGATAGCAGGTGAAGCGTCGGGTGACAAGCATGCAGCAGAGCTGATCAAACAGCTTATGTTACGCGACTCTTGCGCGTCTTTTGCGGGACTCGGTGGCGACCAGATGGCTGCTGCCGGGTGTCGCCTCTATCAGAACTACCGCAAGATGGCATTCATGGTGTTTGCAGCCGTACTGCGAAACCTCGGTCAGATTCATCGCAATTTCCGGATTGCCGAAGAGGCGCTTATAGCCGAGAAACCCGATGCTCTCATACTGATTGACTACCCTACGTTCAATCTGCGGATTGCATCGTTCTGCCGCAAACACCTGCCGCAGACCAAGATATACTATTATATCCCTCCGAAAGTGTGGGCATGGAAACGCCGGCGGATACATACCATCTCAAGGCTATGCGACAGGGTTCTGGGCATTTTCCCCTTCGAGCCTGCTTTCTATGCCCGATACGGATACGAATGTACATATGTGGGCAATCCGACGGCTGAGGAAATAGCGCAGATAGCCCGGGAACCGAAGATAGAGGATAAAACGGCTTTGCCAACCATTGCGCTTCTACCGGGAAGCCGTGAGAGCGAAGTGAAGAACTGCCTGCCTGTGATGTTGGAAGCAGCACGCAGGATGGCCGGTTATCGGATTGTAGTGACCGCTGCTCCTGCATTGGAAGACTCATTCTACACGCCGTACATGCGTAGCGGCGAGACGCTCACACGCGAGACCTATACGGCAGTCAGAAACGCTCGGATGGCAGTAGTCAACTCCGGCACAGCCACCCTGGAGACCGCTTTGTTAGGTTGCCCGCAAGTGGCTGTCTATTATCTGGCTTGCAGCTGGTTCTGGCGCATGGTGAGATGGGCGCAACCGATTTTCTTCACCATCCGCCATTTCACACTGGTGAACATACTGGCAGGAAAAGAAGTGATCAAAGAACTGGTTGCCAACGATTTCACGGCAGACAAAATAGAGGCGGAACTGCACAACTTGGAGAAAGACGAAGAAAGAGAGAAGATAAAAGACGATTATGCGATGATTCAAACCATGCTGGGCGAATCCTCCGCTTCGCAAACCGCCGCAAAAATAATAACGGAGAAATGAAAAGAATGAAATTTATAGTGTTCGCATTCTGCGCGTGGCTCCTGAGTATGCCATTAGCCGCAGAAGACGTTGTGTATATCACGACCGAACAATTCCGCGAACGAGTGTTCGACTACAAGGCAATGAAACAGGACGGTAGTGCACCGGACTGGAACTACCGCGGAGACAAGCCCTGTATCATTGATTTCTACACCACCTGGTGTGGTCCATGCCGCAAGCTGGCTCCTATTATGGAAGAACTGAGCCAAACCTACTGCGGAGAAGTGGTGTTCTACAAAGCCGATACGGAGCGCGAACGAGAGTTGGCGTACGTGTTCGGTATCAATAGTATTCCGCAGGTGTTGTATGTGCCTATGGAGGGCAAACCGATGCTACTGAAGGGACTCTATCCCAAGGAGAACATCATCCAGATCATAGACGAGTTTCTGCTCGGCAAGAAAAACGGAACAGACACGAATCATTAAACGGTTAACGGATTTATGCAAGTAGAATTTGCGTTGTTGGTATTGTCACTACTGTTCTTTTTCAGCATAGTGGCAGACAAGATAGGTTACAAATTCGGAGTTCCGGCCTTGCTGCTCTTCCTGGCAGTAGGTATGATTTTCGGTTCTCACGGCTTGGGGGCTTTCATCGGCGGAGGACTGGAGATAGACACCGAGACCGCTCAGGTACTCAGTACACTGGCACTATGTATCATCCTTTTCTCCGGCGGAATGGACACCAAACTGAGTGACATCCGCCTGGTGTTGGCACCCGGCGTAACACTCGCTACAATAGGCGTGCTGATCACATGTATGATTACGGGTGTGATTATTTATTATATCTTCGGCTGGCTGAGTGCCGTACAGACGATGAGCATCAGTATGTCCCTTCTTATAGCCGCTACATTGTCGAGCACAGACAGCGCTTCGGTGTTCTCTATCATGCGCACACACCATATAGGTCTCAAGCACGACCTGCGTCCGTTGCTGGAACTGGAGTCCGGAGCCAACGACCCGATGGCATATGTGCTGACCACGACACTCATCGGCGTCGTGCTGTCCGGTCAAGCGAATGTAGCTATACTGCCTATCGTACAGACCGTAGTGATTCAACTCGTTATGGGAACCGTACTGGGATTCGTATTAGGCAAAGGGCTGGTATTGCTTCTTCGCCGTGTGCAACTGAGCAACGAGGCACTCTACCCGATCATGGTGTTGACAGCTTGTATCTTCATTTTCTCTATCACCTACTATATGCAAGGCAACACCTATCTGGCTGTCTATGTCGGCGGACTGATTATCGGAAACAGCAAGTTCAGCCGCAAACGTCAGACCAAAGCCTTCTTCAACGGTCTGACTTGGTTGAGCCAGCTGATGATGTTCCTCATGTTGGGTCTGATGGTCAAACCTACTGAACTGCTCAATTACCAGAGCTGGCTCCCGTGTCTCATCATCAGTATTATCATGATCTTCATCTCAAGGCCAGCGGCCGTGTGGATATGTATGTTGCCGTTCAAACGGTTCCTCACACGCGACAAACTGATGCTCAGTTGGGTGGGATTGAAAGGAGCCGTTCCGATTATCTTCGCAATCATGTGTAAGGCGAACGGAGTCCCCTATGCCGATGTGATGTTCAATGTGATTTTCCTGTGTACCATCGTCTCGTTGCTCGTACAAGGCACTACGCTGACACTCATGGCCAAGCATCTGCGGCTCGACACGCCTCCTTTGGAGGAGAAACGGTTGATGTATTTCGACCTCGATCTGCCGGACGAGATCCAGTCCACGGCACGCGAAGTAGAGGTGACTCCCGAACTGTTGGTCAACGGTAACACACCGCGAGAACTGGACATTCCGCCACACACGCTCATCGTCATGGTTCGCCGAGGAGAGGATTTCTTTATCCCCACCGGCACAAGCGAACTGCAGAAAGGCGACCAACTGCTGGTAATCAGCGATCAGGACGCCAACGAAGCCTACGAACAAATGACCAACGAGGCGGAGGAAGAAGCTCAGTGGCGCGAAGAGATGCGAGAAAGAGCACACCAGCGGTTCATTCACGCCACGCAATGGATGGCGGCAAAACGTGACAAGTTGCAGGAAATGGCTGACAAAAAACACAAAGAAAAAGAGAATAAATCATAAATCGTAAAATAATCGTCAAATCGTAAATCGTCAAATCGTAAATCATATGACAACCGTTTTTCTCACCGGGGCAACCGGAACAATGGGTTTTGCAGGTATGCAGGAAATACTGCGTTTCCCCGATAACTACCAACTGCGTATTCTTGCCCGACCAAGCAAGAAAAACAAGGAGCTACTCGCTCCGCTCGCAGCCAACCACCCACAACTCACCATTATATGGGGCGACCTGACCAAGTATGAAGATGTGCTCCGCGGCGTGGAAGGCGCAGACATCGTTCTGCACGTAGGCGGAATGGTTTCGCCGCAAGCGGACTACCGTCCCAAGGCAACGCTCAAGACCAATATCACAGCGGCCCAAAATATCACACGTGCCGTGCTGGCTCAACCCGAAGACAAACAGCCCAAGGTGGTGTACATCGGCTCCGTAGCACAAATGGGAGACCGCCGCGAACCGCTCCATTGGGGCAGAACAGGTGACCCGATATGCGTTTCTGCCTACGACCACTACGGACTGACAAAAGCCGCGGCGGAACGGATTATTACGGATTCAGGTATCAAGCAGTGGGTCAGCCTGCGACAATCAGGAATACTCTACCCTGCTATCCTCAAAAACTACGATCCAATTATGTTCCATGTACCTATTCGCGGTGTGTTGGAATGGGCAACCGTGGAGGACAGCGGACGACTGTTGGAGCGCGTTTGCCGTGACCAAGTACCGGCAAAGTTCTGGAACAACTACTATAATATCGGATCCGGCGCAGAATACCGGCTCAGCAACTATGAGTTCGAGTGCCTGCTGTTGGACGCTATCGGATGTCCCAAACCGGAGAAGATCTTCAACGCCAACTGGTTCACCACCCGCAATTTCCACGGAATGTGGTATATTGACGGCGACAAACTGGAGAACTACCTCCATTTCCGTGCAAACGTGCCTGTAAAGGAATATTTCGCACAAATGGCGAAAGCCCCATCGCTACCCGCAGGTATCAAGTTCGCCGCCAAGACACGTATCGCACGTCTCTTCCCCCACTGCGTGAAAGCCGCTATGTGGTTCATGGCAAACAGCTACGAGCACGGCACACAGTGGTGGATCAAACAAAGCACAAAAGAACAAAACACCAAGAACAAGGAGCGCGCGCAGAAGCGTATCTCTGCCTATTATGGCACACTCGATGCCTACCGTGCTATTCCCGACTGGAACCATATGGACCTCTCTCATCCGAGCGAGCAACCGGTTCTGCTCAACCACGGCTACGACGAGAGCAAAGAGGTAGAAAGTCTGACGGACGCTGAGTTGCAGCAGGCTGCAGCTTTCCGGGGAGGAAAATATCTGGGCAACGACACGTGGCAGGATGCTGAAGGACGCACTTTCAAGGCTTCACGCCGGCTGATCCTGCTCGGTGGTCACTGGAGTCCGTACGATATGCCGTTCCCTTACGAGGGACAGCAAGAGACGCCAAGACCCTGGCACTGGGACAAGGTGGCAAAGCAAAACCCTTTCTTCGCACAACTATGGACTCCGCTCCACGACGCGGACGAAGATAATATGTATGGTCCGGAGATCTTCGAAGGATGGGAGAAGTAACCTGCCTGCTATCTGCAATCACCAATTTCCAATCAGCAATCACCAATTACAATCACCAATCCCCGTAACACGTATGTATTTCGATGAACTACCATTAAGCGACGAGGTATTAGATGCCCTGTGGGACATGCACTTTGACGAGTGTACACCCGTGCAGGAGCAAACGATTCCCGTTATTCTGGAGCGCCACGACGTGATTTCCTGCGCTCAGACAGGCACCGGCAAGACGGCGGCATATATCCTGCCGCTCCTGACCAACCTCGCCTATGACGATCACAACCCCGACAAACTCAACGCCATTATCATGGCGCCTACACGCGAACTGGCGCAGCAGATCGACCAGCAAATGGAGGGATTCGGATTCTATGTACCATTCTCCTCCGTGGCCATCTACGGCGGAAAAGACAACGGAGCCTGGGGAAACCAGGTCAGCGGACTACAGAAAGGAGCGGATATTGTCATTGCCACACCGGGACGGCTGTTGGCACAAATGAATATCTACAAGGTGGATTTCTCAGGTGTAAAGTATTTCATCCTTGACGAAGCCGACCGGATGTTGGATATGGGTTTCTACGACGACATTATGACCATTGTTCGCCAACTGCCGGAGGATAGGCAAACGATCATGTTCTCCGCCACCATGCCGGAGAAGATCCGCCGAATGGCGAAAGCGATCATGCGCAATCCGGTAGAGGTTCAGATAGCCGTCTCGCGTCCGCCGGAGACGATTCACCAGCAGTGTGCACTACTCTTCGAACCGCAAAAACCCGGTATGGTCCAACTGATGCTACAGGGCAGAGAACTGAAGAAAGTGATTATTTTCGCCGGCAAGAAACAGCGTGTCAAAGAGCTCACGCGTACCTTGCGAACCCTGAAGATAGACGCGCGTGCGATGCACTCCGACCTCGAGCAAGCGGAACGCGATCAAGTGATGCTTGATTTCCGCAACGGCAAAGTGGACGTACTGGTAGCCACGGATGTAGTCTCGCGCGGTATAGACGTCACAGACGTACCATTAGTCATCAACTACGACGTGCCCCGTGATCCCGAGGACTACGTGCATCGTATAGGCCGTACCGCCCGCGCCGAGAACAGCGGCGAAGCCGTCACCTTTGTCTCGCCCGAAGAGGCACACTACTGGCGCCGCATCGAGCAGTTCCTCAAAAAGCAGATTGAACGCCTTCCTCTGCCCGAGGCGCTCGGAGAAGCACCCGACGAATCCATTCTTGCCGCACGCCCACAGCGAGACAGCAGAGGACACGGGAAACCGCATAACAAGCCTCACAATCGCTTTGGTGGCAAGCACAGGAATAAGAAAACAGCCAACAACGACAAAACGCAATCTTGACAACCCAAGCAATTAAAGCCACTGATTGACCATTAAACCTCCCAATACAATCAAAGCCACCCGAAAAGGTGGCTTTAATTTGTTTCCTGCTTTGCACTCGGAAGGCTGCGGGTAGCAGACCTGTCCGGGCAAAGAACCGGGAGTATCAACTATTAATAGTTGGTTCGCTGTGTAGCGGCGTAACTGATCTTCAGCGCGTAGGCACGGCGGAGCTCCTGTTTGATGTCAGCAATGACACCCATTCGGGTCTCTTTGTCTGCCTTGATAGACACGGTCATCAATCCCTGCTCGCTCTCCTTCATGGAGGAACGCTCGTTGATGATATACTCGCCGATCTCTTTAGTTTCTGCAAAAGCATCGTCGAGTTGGATACGTGTCTCTGCACCGTACTGCTTGCGGAACTCAGACGTAGGTGTACCTACGTAGATGTAGCGCACAAGACTTTTCTTCTCCAACTTGGTGAGTTCGGTTGCCTGCGGGGTCTTGAATTGCACCTTGTAAGTAACCTCCTTCATCGACGTAACTGACATGAAGAAGAACAGCAGCATGAAGATGATATCAGGGAGTGACGACGTGTTGAGCGCCGGCATCTCGCGTTTCGCATTCTTACGTATCTTTGCCATATCAATTACCGTAGTTTTTAGGCTCAGCCTCGGAGATTTTCTGCGGATAGATCTTTTGGATCTGTTTCTGCTGATCCTCCTCGAGTTCGTTGTAGCCTTTGTGGAAATACTTCTGCGCGCATTCTTCACGCAGTTCATTATATGCCGCTACGAGTTCGTTCTGAACGTCCAGATAAGCTTGATACTGCGTATCCACGTCGTTCTGAACAGAGATTACGTGATCCTTGGTATAGTGAACCATACCAAACGGAGCTCCGAAATCCTCCTCAAACAACTTGGGCAGAGACTCATTGTCCTGTTCGTTCTTAATGAACTCTTTGGCTTTATCTCTTAGTTGCTTCACATCCATCAACTGGCCTTGCACCATCAGTTGGTTGGCGGAGTTGATCTTCACCACCATCAGGTTGCGCTTGTTGATATCCTTGTCCTCCACTTTCTGGTCAGGAGGGATAGGAGCAGGCAGACGGCGAGCCAGTCCCTGGTTTACATCCATTGAGGTGGTCACCAGGAAGAAAATCAGCAACAGGAACGAGATGTCGGCCATAGAGCTGGCGTTAATCTGTGGGACTTTCTTTGCCATGATAAATGTGATTTACTTCAGTCTTTTTGTGTGGATATATCCCCAAATCATCGTTACGATGGTAGCCGTAATGAGGATGTAGCAAGCGTAGATAACGGCATCAGAGAGTTGTGCCCAGAAACCTACGTTGTCCGTTCCTTCATATCCGATGATCTCAATTTTCTCCGGGCTGCCGAGGAACCAGCAAATGCATGCCAGCGCAACAAAACCAAGTGCTACACACAATGTGGTAATGGCTTTCTTGCGGTTGGTCTTCCAGTTGTTGCAAAATTCCACTACGACTACGCCAAGCGTAATCAGCACTGCGATGCCCAGCAGAATGTAGTTCCATACCAGAAACAAGTCGGAGTAACGGGGAATGTCCAGAAAATCTCCGGCAACCTCCAGACTACCATCCGATCCGCCGGCAAAGAACATCGCGATCACCACGATGCCCAGCGCCAACAGCGACCAGAGAGCAATCTTCGGTATCAATTTATAGTTTTTCATAATGCTTCAGAATTTTAAATGAATTGTTTGATGTTGTTTGTTCTTGTTTGAGACTACGTCTTTGTTTGATGCCGTTTGAGGATGTCTGACCTTCAAACGCCTTCAAACCATTTCAAACTATTTCAAACGATTATTTCTTCTTCTGAGCAGCGTCGTACTCTACAATAATATCGAGCAGGCTGATAGAGCTGTCCTCCATCTCGTTTACCAGACCCTCTACAAGGCTGAGGATGTAGTTGTAGAACAACTGCAGAACAACGGCGATCACCAAACCGAGCAAGGTGGTCAACAGAGCGACCTTGATACCACCGGCAACAACGGTAGCCGAGATATCACCTACTTGCTGGATCTTATCGAACGCTGCGATCATACCGATAATGGTACCCAAGAATCCGAGAGACGGAGCGATCGAAATGAACAGGGTAATCCAAGACAGGTTCTTCTCCAGCAAACCGAGCTGAACACCACCGTAGCTGGCTACTGTCTTCTCCACTACGTCGATACCTTCATCGTA
The DNA here is from genome assembly GCA_900319645.1 of uncultured Bacteroidales bacterium. Taxonomy (GTDB): domain Bacteria; phylum Bacteroidota; class Bacteroidia; order Bacteroidales; family Paludibacteraceae; genus Colicola. The sequence continues at coordinate 112,648 of ONPG01000006.1, read as the reverse complement.
GCGGCTCAGACCCTGATAGAAGATAGAAGCAACAGGTCCGCGGGTATTGCGGCAAACCTCCAGAGCTTTCTCGATTCCGCCCTGCTTGAGAGCTGCCTCAACATTAGCCAACAGAGCTTTGGTGTTGGTCTTACTCAGCGACAGATAGATGATACGCTCGATGCAAAGAGCCAAACCGAATACCAACGTCACGAGAGTTAATGCCATAAAGCCGGCACCACCTTCAATAAACTTGGTCTTCAGCGTCTTGTGAAGAGCTACCAGACCGCCTTCCTCTGCTGCGGGAGCTTCGTCTGCTACTACTGCTTCAGCTGCCGGAGCGGCTTCATCTACGTTTTCTACAGCTGCTGCCTCTGCGGGAGCGGCTGCCTCTTGTGCCATTACTGCTGCGCTACCAAAGGTCAGCATAGCCAGCACCGTAAGGGTTGCAAATACTTTTTTCATGAGATAAAATTTGTTAATTTAAGAATTTTATTATCGAATTTAGTGTTTTTCTTTTTTGCGGAGAGACGGGGATTCGAACCCCGGAAACCCTTTTGGAGTTTACACGCTTTCCAGGCGTGCCTCTTCAACCACTCGAGCATCTCTCCTTGGTCGGCAAAAACATGTTTACCGAACTGCATTTTTTCGGGTTGCTATACGTTTTTACACATAAGCGACTGCAAAATTACAACTTTTTTATGAAATACGCAAGAATGTGCGCATTTTTTTTTGTTTTTTTGCTCATTTTAGCCCAAAAAGCCGCTTTGCGTTCCTGTTTGTCGCCTCAATTACGGTATTTTTGGGGATTTTTAGCACTTCGGTAAGCCGTTCCGCCACGTGCTCCATCCATCGGCTTTCGTTCCGCTCTCCGCGATGAGGTACAGGAGCCATATACGGAGCGTCCGTCTCCAAAAGCAACCGCTCCAAAAGCAACCCTTCCGGGAGAACAAACTCGTTCAATCTGGCTAAGGTCTCTCCTAATTTGCATTTCTTGAAGGTCAGCACGCCGCCTATACCCATATAAAATCCCAAACCGAGTATCAGTCGGGCTGTCTCAACGCTTCCGTTGAAACAATGAAACACGCCGCGTAGTGGCGAGAGGTGACGGGTGTTGGCTGATTCCGTATTCGCAACCTCGCGCACAATACAAAGGATATCCTCCGTTGCCTCACGATTATGCAGGATCACCGGCAGATCAAGTTCGCGGGCAAGCATCAGTTGACGCCGTAGCACCTCTTGCTGTTCCTCCTTATAGGTGGTGTCCCAATAATAATCCAGTCCTATCTCGCCGATAGCCACCAGTTCGTCACGATGAGCGCGTATTGCTTCCTCCGTGGTGGCAAGTTGGGTCTCCCAATCGGCTTTCACATCCTCGGGGTGCAGCCCCAGCGCCGGATAGCAATAACCGGGATGTGCCTGACACACCTCCAATACAGTCCGGATAGACGCCGTGTTCACGCCCGGCACCACCATCGCTTCCACTCCCGCTTCCTGCTGGCGTGCAATCACCTCCTCGCGGTCTGCAGCAAAGGCTTCCTCGTCAATATGACAATGAGTATCTATCATCATTTACAATCTACTATACACGATTAAGGATACTGCTGTCCCCGTAACTCAGGAAGCGGAAATCGTGCGCTAATGCGTAATCATAAATAGTTTTCCAATCGCCTCCCACAAACGCGCTGACCAGCAGCAGCAAGGTGGATTGCGGCTGGTGGAAATTGGTGATCAGTTGGTCCACCACGTGGAACTCGTAACCCGGCTTGATCATGATCTGCGTCTCGCCGTGAAGCGTCTCCTGACCCGTAGCGTCCATCCAGTCGAGTAACGACTGCAACGCCTCACGGGTACTCAGCGTATATTCCTGCTCGTACGGATCGAACTGAGCAACCTCGGCGGATTTTTTGCAACCCATAAAATACAGCGACTCCAATGTCCGCATACTGGTTGTTCCTACGGCTACTATCTTGCCGAGTTTGGAGATAATATGTTCGATAGTGGCTCTGTTGACTGCGATAATCTCCGTGTGCATAGTGTGCTCGTTGGCATCTGCCGTCTTGACGGGCAGGAACGTACCTGCTCCTACGTGCAGCGTCACTTCATCCGTCTCTATACCGCGGTTGCGCAGATCCTCCAGCACCCTCTCCGTGAAATGCAGACCTGCCGTAGGTGCCGCCACGCTGCCTTTGATACGCGAATAAACGGTCTGATACGTACGTTTGTCGCTTTCCTCCGTCTTGCGGTTCAGATACGGAGGTATAGGCAACTCGCCTGCTGCATCCAATATCTCCGCAAACGACACCTTCTCGTCATCCCACTCAAACCGCACGGCGTACGTATTGCCTGTCTGTGCTTCCTTATAGGCGCGCAACTCCAACTCAGATCCTTCTTTGGTAGTGAGGATTAGAGAGAGGTTTCCTTCTTTCCATTTCTTGGCATTGCCTACCATACATTTCCACACACAGCCCGTCGTACTGCCCAGCGAAAGCTGGTAGTCGTGTGGCTCAAGCGGTTCCAGACAGAACACCTCTATCCGGGCGCCCTGACTCACGGCCTCGCTTTCTACTTGCGACTTTTGACTTTCGACTGCTTTCTTGTGAAACTCCAAGCGCGCCTGTATCACGCGCGTATTATTATATATAAGGAGTGAACCTGGAATAATATACTCGCCCACGTTGTAGAAATGGTCTTCCGTCACCACTCCCTGTCCCTTTGTACATGGTACATTGTCCCTTTGTACATAAGGACGATAGACCAGCAGTTTGCTGTGGTCTCTCTCTGCTATCGGATATTTGGCTATCCGCTCATCCGGCAACGGGTAGTTATAATCTGCAATATAAATCGGATTCATTATCACCAATTATTAATTATCAATTTCCCTTCCCTTGTTCGTTTCGTTTGCCGGCAAACAGGTCATAGCGATTGAACTGGCAATCCAGCTCGCCGTTCAGCAGTCGGTATTTCTTGCTCGGCTTGAGCCCGATACATTTCATCGCAGCCTCGTTGGACGAGATCACCCACGCCTTGGCGCCGGCAAACTGATGCTTGAGTGCCGTTCCTATCTTACCGTACAGCACTTCCATATCTTTGTTGCTGGCCAGACGCTCTCCGTAAGGCGGGTTCATCATTACCAAAGCACCCTCAGCCTGTAGGTCCTTTAATTCTTCCAATCGCACTTGTCTTAACATAACATCGTGCTGCACTCGCGCACTCCTCACGTTCTTCTCCGCCTGCTGAATAGCGTAGAACGAAGCGTCCGAACCGTAGATCTTATGTGCAAACTCCCGCTCCTGGCTGTCATCGTTGTAGATGTCGCTCCACAGTTCCGCATCAAAATCCGCCCATTTCTCAAAGGCGAAACTCTTCCGGAAAATGCCGGGAGCTATATTTCTCGCTATCAAAGCAGCCTCTATCGGCAGCGTTCCCGAGCCGCACATCGGGTCGTAGAAATCGCTCTGTCCTTTCCAACCGGCCATCAGCAACATGCCGGCCGCCAGCGCTTCGTTAATCGGAGCCTCGGTATTCGCCACGCGGTAACCGCGTTTGTGCAGACTCTCGCCGCTGCTGTCCAGCGAGATCGTGACGGTCTCTTTGGCGATGTGCACATTGATATACAGATCCGGATCGGTCACTTTGACACTCGGACGTTGGTTGGCTTTCTCCATCCAGTAGTCCGCAATCGCATCTTTGACACGATAGGTCACAAAACGGCTGTTGCGGAACGTTTCGCTATACACGGTCGCATCGATGGCAAAACTCGTCTCCGCCGTCATCCATTTGCTCCATTCCACATTTTTCGCCACCTCGTACAGCCAATCCTCCGGCTTGATTGGCCGTTTTGATTTTTCTGTTTTCATCTTGCCTGTGGCTATAGGCACCAACACACGGCTGGCAGTCCTCAAACACAGGTTCGCACGATACAGCAGGGCTTTGTCACCCATAAAAGAAACGGCTCGTCTTTCGATGAGCACGTCATTGGCGCCTAACTCTGTCAGTTCTTGCGCTAACACTTCTTCCAAGCCCTTGAACGTCTTGGCGAGCATAGAAAAGTTTTTCATGCGGAAAGAGAGGGATTCGAACCCCCGGTACCTTTCAGTACTTCGGTTTTCAAGACCGACGCAATAGACCACTCTGCCATCTTTCCTTCTGATCGGATTTTTCACACGGTCTCTTCCTTATAATGACGGTGGATACCGGCTATAGAGGAGGGAACACGTACCGTTTCCGACGAAAAGCGAGTGCAAAGGTACAACATTTTTTTGACATACACAAATAATCGTGCATTTTTTTCGCATTTTTCCCCGTGTCCCTTGTACTTTGTCCCTTTGTCCCTTAAAAACACGCTCCACTGATTCACATCAGCAGAGCGCTCCAATCACAACCAATAAGCCTTATTTCGGCTTATTCCGCGACAAAATTAGTACTTTTTTCTGATATATGCAAATTTTTTCATGCTTTTTTCTTATTTTTTGTCACTTTTTACATATTTTATGTTGTATATAAGGTATTATAGATATTTTATGTCTATTATTTCCCTCCCTCATTCTACGTAATTGGAGCTGTCTTTTCTCGCAAGAAAAGTAAAAAATCACTATTTTAGGGGATTGTGTATATGGCGAAAAAGCAGTAATTTTGCAGCCGCAAAATTACATACAATGAGAATAGCTATAGTTGGCAGTCCGCGCAGCGGTAAGAGTGCTTTGACACAAGCCCTGCAGCAATTAGCCGAGCAAAAGAAAACACAAGACAAAGCCGCTTTCGACAACATCGAGTTGGTCGAAGTGCACAATCTCGACCGTCTCCACGGTCACTCGTTTGACGTCGTGTTGCAGGTGGTGGATGCCACGCGACTCGAGGAATCGCTCATGTTCACGCCGCATATCATCGACGAACACGAGAAGATCGTGATAGCTATAGGGCGTTACGACCTGCTCCTGCAAACCGACCACTCGCTCAATATCCCGCTTCTGCAGCAGTTGATAGGTGTGCCTACCTGCCGTGTCTCAGTCCGCAAGAACTACGGACTCGAGGAGTGCCTCGACCTGGTTATCCGCACAGCGAACAAACCGGCCTCCACAGCCCACCCTATCTATCACCTCCGTGACCAGGGCGAAGAAGAGGCTTACCGCGCGTACGTGCACGGTATTCTGACTCAGACACTACGCCACGCCAAGGACGACAAGCACCGTACACGGCTCGAGCGGATCGACCACATTCTCACCAATCCGTGGATAGGTTTCCCGATTATGTTCGCGCTCTTGTATTTTGTGTTCTGGTGTACGTTCACCCTCGGCGCTTACCCACAGGACTGGATTGCGCAGGGAGTGGATTGGCTCTGCACCACCTGCCACAGCCACTTGTCGGACGGCTGGCTTAGCGGATTGCTGATTGATGGTGTCCTTCAGGGTGTTGGAGCCGTACTGGCGTTCCTGCCGAACATTATCATCCTCTTTTTCTTTATCTCATTGATGGAGGACAGCGGATATATGGCGCGTGAAGCCTATCTTATGGATACGATTATGCACCGGGTCGGACTCCACGGCCGTTCGTTTATCCCAATGCTTATGGGCTTCGGCTGCAACGTACCGGCTATCATGGCGGCAAGGGACATCCAGAACCCCAAAGACCGGATACTCACGATGCTCATGGTGCCGTTTATGTCCTGCTCCGCACGGTTGCCGGTGTATATGTTGTTTGTCGATACGTTCTTCGCCGCACACAAAGCACTTGTGATGATCTCGATTTACGCGATCGGCATTGCGCTCTCTATCCTCTTCGCGGTCATTATGAAGCGCACACGTTGGTTCCGTCAGGAGGCGGAAGACACCGTCAACGAGTTGCCGGAGTTCAAACTGCCCAAGGCACGCAACACAGCCGCACATATATGGGAACGCGTAGCCGACTACCTGCAGAAGATCTGCACGGTCATCCTCTGGGCATCCATCATCATCTGGGCGTTGGAGTATTTCCCGGGACAGGACCTGAACGACTTGGAGAACTCCTATCTCGCGATGATAGGCAAAGCAGTAGCACCTCTCATGCAGCCGCTCGGCTTCGACTGGAAGATGTCCGTCTGTCTGCTCACCGGCCTCCCCGCCAAGGAAGCGATCGTCTCCACCCTGGCTATACTCTACGGAGGAGACATCAGCGCAGCAGGATTCACACCTCTCACAGCTTTCTCGTTCATGATCTTCGTGCTGCTCTATTTCCCGTGCTTCGCTACGATAGCTACCCTCCGCCACGAGGCAGGCAAAAGATGGGCTTGGTTCACGGTCTTCCACTCGCTTGCACTCGCGTGGCTGATGGCTTTCCTCGTTTACCAGATAGGCAGCCTGTTCCTGTAACCCCTAAAAACGGACCGGACGGCCGCCGGAGATATATCGGACCAATATCGCATCCTGTCCCACCCTATATATACAATATATATATACCGTTGATTTTGAAAACCCCGAATAAACATGTTAAATATACTAACACAAAAATCTTTTTATGCGTAAATTTCTAATCACAACATTGCTTCTCTCCGTGCTCAGTTTTCAGTTCTCACTGGGCTGGGCAAAAGCGGACAAACAGAAGGTCGTTCTATCCTGCAACATCCATTGTCAAGGCTGTATTGACAAGATCATGAAAAACATTGCCTTTGAGAAAGGCGTGAAAGATATTGTCTGCGACCTGCCTACGAAAACCGTCACCGTCACCTACGACGCCAACAAAACGGATGTCGCCGCCCTTCTCTCCGCTTTTGAGAAGATTGGCAAACCCGCTACGGTCAAGGAGACGGCTCCTGCGCCTGACGCCAACAAACGCCCGGCCAACCCGGAAACCAAATCCGGCAAAGAGCCAACAGATGCGGATACGGGTGCCTCAACACCCTATTGAAAAACGAAAGAAAGGTGGATCACTCCACCTTTCTTCCGTCTAATGTGTATAAACCGGATGCATTGCGTATCAGCAATCTGCCGTCGCTCAGCACCTTGCTTGCCAAAGCCTGTTTCCCATCCGCTACCGTCTCTACCGCCTCGGGATAAGGCTTGCGGTAGATATAAATAGGCGGATTGCCGTCGTCTGCGTCAGAAGTGGTGTAGAACGTGTAGTTGTTCAACCAGCAGATAGCTTCGCCCTGCCACTCGTAGTTATAGCATTTAAGCGGCTCAGGATGACGCTCACGTTGCAAGGTCTCCGCCACAGACTCGCCTTCGCCACGCGTGAAAAGCAGGATCCACGAATAGGCTGCCACGATATTGTTGTGGTTCTTGATCAGGATATACTTGCCGTCAGGCGATATATCCGCTCCCGTAACCAGGTGGAAGCCTTTGTAGGGCTTGTTCTGCGAATGTTCGCCGAGGTCGGAACGCACGCCTAAATCGCACACGTAGGTCAGCGTCTGGGTCTCATCGCCGTAATCCAGCCTAAAAGGCATAGAGAACACCTGGCATACATTGTAATAGACCTTGGTTATAATATAAATGACCTGATCCACATTGTCGTACATCAACGCCTCGCTGTTGTGTTTTTTGCCGTCCGGATAAACATACTTGATTCGTTGGGGCGTAACGGTTATCTCCGGCGTGTTCACAGGATCAATCGCCGGCTCCTGGAAATACACCACCGAGTATTCGCCGTCGGTCTCCTCGTTGTCGCCGAACGCACCGATAAAGAGGTAGTTCGTGTCGTTATACACACCGCCCGACATATCTTCCCAATCCCAGCGGATCGTCTTGGTGAATTTCACCTTGCACGCACGCTTGTCGCCCTTGTCGGTCGTAGCGATAATATATTTCTCGGTCTCGTCACTCTGCATCCAGATATAACCCGGCGTGACACGCGAGCAGGCTATACCGGATACCTCGATGATATTCTCCTTGATATCCAGCGTACCGCACTGCGAACGTTTCCACTCGGTGTTCCACTCCAGGGTGTCACCGTAATAAACCAGCGCAGGGGCAGCATATGCAGCGGCAGCCCACAACAGGGCTGCCATAAATAATGTCTTTCTCATAAGACAAAGAACAATAACGGGTTATTTCATTTCCGTGCCAAGCGCATTGAAAGTCTTGCCGTCACGTACAATATACACCTGTCCGTCACGAATCACCTTCTGAGCCTTGCACCCAACTACTGTGTTATTGATACTGGTTTCTTCGTCCGGTACAGTAATCTTCACATTGCGGATAGCAAATGTAGCTGCTGTAGCTGCAGCAGGATTAGCAATGAACACTAATGCGGTGAATGGTTTAACCGGAGCTTCGGCTGTACTGGATCCCCAAAGTATATCAGTTGGCATATAGCTCTTACTTTCCCACTCGGCGTTCCAGGAAGATATACTCAAGTCAGCAGCTGAGCTATACCACATACCTTCTTCGCTATCAACCAAATAAACGAGGAACGACACCCACGCTGCTACCGTTGTATCGCCTTTAAATTCAAAAGCAATATTGGTTACATCCAGATTATTCAATGCGAACGAAACGCCACCGGCACCCCATTGTTCCAGATTATATGAGGCTGTTAATTCGTTATTCTTCAGTGACAAACTCGCGCCACCTGTTGATACACCTTGCGAAAGATCAATCGTGATTTCTTTTGCATTGATTACGAGTGCAGCCATCATTGCGGCTACAAAAAGTAGAGATTTTTTCATAATTGTAAGAGATTAAAAGTTAATAATATGTTATAATATCATGTTTTGACAAATACCATTCACACCCCTCATCCTTCTTACTTGGACAAAGCGTACATGGCAAATGCTGCACAGCAGATACCGCCAATCTGCAAGGGTGTCGGGATCACGCTTAGGATAATCAGCGACAGTAACACCGTAACCATCGGCGAAAGACCCTCCATCGGCGACACAATCACTGCCTTGCCGTAGCGATAAGCATAGACAAGCGTCAGTGCTCCGATTGAGTTCAAACTCTGTATTCCCAGACATTTAAGGCTCTTGACCGTCACATCCGCTCCGGCGAAGAACTCAGGCGCAGTCATCGGCTCGCTCTGCATAAACCACGCAAAAGGAATAAGCACCAGACCCGAGATAGCCATCCAAACAAAGATGGATTCCGCGTCCATCGAGTTGTTGGCAAACTTCATGAAGAAGCCCTGAATACCCCACGCGCAGAGCACCAGCACCGCCAATAGGATCCAGAGCCAGCCGCTTACCGGACCTTCGCCACCGCCTGTCTGGATAGACAGCAACAGGATTGCCGCCAATGCCACTACGATACCGGCAATCTGCCAGTTGGTAGCTTTCTCCTTGAGGAAGATAGCCGCCAGCGTAATCACAATAACCGGCGACATCGAGATAAAGGGGAAGATAATATATGCCGGACCAATCGCCAGGGCTTTGAAGAGCACCAACTGACCGCCAGCTCCCAGCAAACCTACCGTACAACCGAGCAGAATAGATTTCCAGTCGGTCTGCAACTTGCCCTTGTTGATAATCAGTGCCACGATAGCACACGGCACCATCGATAACGCCCAGAGGATATACACTACGGTCTCAGGTATCCCGTCACGACCCATTTGCAGATCCGAGAACGCACCCCAAATACCCCAAGTGACCACGGTAATGAGGATAAAAAGTAACCAAAGTTTGTCTTTCATAATATTTACGATTTGACGATTTACGATTTATTTGGTCATTGACCTATTTAAGCCGTTCAAAATAAGGCAACCGCTCCAAAGGAACAGCAATCTTATAGGTCTTGCCGCCTTTGTATTTCTTGCCCAGCTCGTCACGCCACATACCTTTCGGCAGACGAACCTCACGCTCCAGACGGTTGTCCACCACCGGTGCTACCAGATACTTGTCGCCTAACATAAACTGATCCTTCACGTCCGCCATCCCCTGGTGAGGGAACTGGTACTCCATGCAGCGGACAATCGGTTCGCCCGTTTTGGCTGCCTCGTGCGCGTAACGCATTATATAAGGTGCGAAATCAGCGTGCAGCTGTGCCATCCGCTGGACGATAGCCAGATTCTCTTTGCTCAAAATGCGCCACGGAGCCACCGAGAACTGCATCATCGGCATCAGCGCGTGTACCTGCGCCGAACGAACGATAAGCGCCTGGTCGAACTCATCATCTTTTATATCAAGGAAAGCAGCAAACTGTCCTCCTCCAACCATATCAGGACACGCGTACGCATAGCCCAACATGCCCGCGACGCACATCTGCGGAATAAGTTGCTGAACAGCTTCCCAACTGTAATCCTTGTCGCCCAGACGCTGTACCAACGGCTGACCGCCCATTTTCCAGCACGCGCGGTACTCATTCACCGGGAACTCCAAGCCGATCTTCGCCCACGAAGTGGTGTGATCTACGTTGGTTGCTGTGCGGTCGTAAGCCAAATAAGGCGCTGAAGCGTAGCAGTTGTTGTCGCCGGCATCGAACTTGAAACCATCGATACCATATTCTTGTTGCGCCTTGCGAAGCACGGAAACGAAAGATGCCGCTGCCTCGGGATTGGTGAGATCGTAGCAAGCCGAATAGCCGTTCCACCAGTTCAGAATAGCCGTACCGCCGTCCGGGTTGTGCAACAGGTAGCCTTTCGACTCCAGATCGCGGAACTCCGGCGAATCGGCGCTCACGAACGGACAGATCCACGCCATCACCTTGAATCCCAACTGGTGCAATTCGTCTATCATGGCCTTGGCGTTAGGGAAACGCTCCGCTTTGAAAGTGAAATTGCCGTAATAACGCTGCCAGTTGTCGTCAATCATCAGCACGCCGGCAGGAAAACCATTGTCGATGATAGCGTGAGCGTATTTCAGAATATCCGCCTGGTTCTGGTTGTACATCAGTTCGATCCAGGTGTTGTATTGCGGACGACTGAAAAACAGCGTATCGGGAAGCACACCGTTGGCAGGGAAATATTTCGCTTGCGCTGCCTTATATGCCTCGCGAAGCGTCGTTCCGGCTTTCACCTTTTCCATCAACACCGAGGGCTTGATTACGCCATTTTCCGCAGAGAAAGAGAACGCTCCATCCGCCCACATATACTCACCCTCTGACGAGAGGAAAAGGGGCACCAACTGGTTGTTTGCGTCCTGCGTATTGAGGTCAAAAGTCTGCAAATCGGTATAGGGTTGCAGATGTCCGAGTCCTACTGCTGCTCCCCACCAGTTTTGGGCGGAAAGCACCAAGGGACACAGTACCAAGTACAATAGAACTATTCTCTTTCTCATAACGGGCTTTATTTTTGAGTAAAGCGTTTTTTCTCTTTGAGCGGCTTAGCCGCGGTCTAACCTCCTACTCTACCGTCACACGGGCGATAAAGTTGTATCCGGTTTTCTCGTCCCAGATATCCTCGTTGGCGAAGCGGATAGAGTAAAGCGGGTTGTCGTGCAACGAGGCGTAGCCGTCCGGCAGGTTAAGATAGAGGTTGTAATCGCCCTGCATCTTGGCGTCCAGCGTGCAGGCAAGGGTGAACTTATGGGTTTCACCGGCCATCCAGAAACGCGGATCCACGGTCTGCGGATAAACATATTTCTCGCTCGGGTTGGATTTGCTGACAAACACTAACTCCAGTCCGCGTTTGTTCATCGGAGCAGCAAAGCCCACATTGCGCAGTTGGAAATAAGCCTCGTACGCTTTACCCGCCTTGGGAGTCGAAGTCAGAATAGCTTTGTCCAGCACCAGACGATAACCCAGACAGCGGAGAATCTTCTCCATCGTACCATCCTGACGCCACATATTGGTCACCGACTCACGGTAGTCACGGTTGAGATAGGTCCAGTGGTATTTTGCCATCTCGCCAAGAGCGTACTCGCCGCCTGAATACGGCATTTTCTTCTCGCAGGTCTCGCCGCCCATAAACGTATATTTGGTGTCCTCTGCCCAGAACGCACGCTCGGAATCTTTGTTGAACGTGCCTACGTCACTCGACGAGGAAACAAAACAATCGTTGTGACCGCATATACGTGCTTTAGGCGTGTTCTTGTAAGCCTCGGCAGCCGTAAGCGGACTCATAGCGGTATCGCCGTGCATCTTGAGGTAGCGCATCTTGTAAGCGGGAATACGCAGACCTATCTGTCTGTCCTCAGGTACCACGCGAAGATAGTGCTCCAGCACCTCCCAGCGTTTGGCAAAATCGGCATCCTGAGTAGGATTCATCTTGTAGCCGGAGTCGGTGTAGTACCACTCGCCCCACGAACCGAGCCATCCGCACTGGATACAGAGAATCACGTCTGCGTGTTTCTGCAGGTAGGGAGCTACTTGGTCAATATGTTTGTGAATCCACTCTTCCGTGGCGTTCCACGGTTGGTCAGTACGTTCCATACTGGATTTATAGGAGAAGCGCACGATGACTTTACCGCCACCGTCACGCAGGGCATTCATGTTGGCATCCAGGCGGTCCAAGAACTCCTGGGGAATATCGCTCTCCATATAATCGGTCAGATAATAGGAGTGCAGGTACAAAGTCTGTCTATTGTTCGACTCGCGCAGACTGAGGATGGTTTTCGCACTGGCGTGAGAGTTCAAATCAGCCGAAGTATAATAGGTCTGCGAGAACAAGCCACGCTCGGGGTTAGCGATCACTTCGCTTGACTCCGTGAACGTAATCGCCTGTCCTTTCGGTTCAGGTTCGTTGCTGGTGTTGCAACCTGCCAGCAGCAGAGTTGCAAGGGTAATAGAGGTAATAGTGAATATCTTCTTCATAGCGATCATCGGGCTATTTATAATAAAAACGGTACCGGTGTGGAGCGGTGTGCCACCACACCGGCACCTTCAATCAACATTGATTAAGCTTAATTGTTGTTGAGGTAATTACTTACCGTTTTGATATAAACAATAATTTCCGGAAATTATTTGCTCATATCAATTTTAACTTGCAGCTTTTTAGCTTTGCCTGCAGGATTCTCCTCGGTTACACCAGCGCAAGGCAGTACACCTACAGAACTCCAGTTCTGCTGGATATCGAAACCGATACCGAACTCGCTCTCGTTCCAGGTTGCCGGGATCAACTCACGGAGAATCTGGATCTCAAACTTGCCGTTTACGAGTTGGCTTGCACCAACAGGAAGTTGGCCTTCGCCTACGATAGCGCCCCAGTAGTTATCAGCAGTTGCCTCTACGCTCGGGTCTGTCCACGACCAACCGTCTGCACCTACTTCACCCCACCATTTGAACACAGCAGGATTGTAGCTATACGGAGCTCCTTCTGCGTAAATAGCGGTCTCAAGCAGGATGTTTGCGTTCGGATCCAGGAACTCGTCGCCATAACCACCGGTCTTGTCGCTGTTGTCCGTGTTGATGTAAACGTGGAACGGAGTCCATTCTTTGTCCTCGATCTCTGCATCGTTCGGCTCAACAAGGATGTTGATGTAGAGTTGGTCAGCGTAAACTTTCACACTCTTCAAAGCAGTCAGAGCAGCATCTGCGGGGCAGGTAGCCGATACAACATAATTTGCAGGCAGGTTGTCCCACTCAGCAATGCTGTTATCCGTAACGTCAACTTTGGATACGAACTCTTCTTCTTCTCCACCTCCGCCGCCGCCAGGACCTACAGGTTGGTTCTTGCCTTTGCAGGCTACAAATGCGATTGTTGCAATGCACATAAGTGCTACTTTCCAATTTGCTTTCATAATTTTAGAATTTTAATTGGTTAATAAATAATGTTGATTGTTGTTTCTATTCGTCTTTTATTGGGATCAATATCCGGGGTTCTGCTCAATACCGCTGACAGTCCACTCGTTGTTCGGGATAGGATACTGGATATGCGGGTTGTTGTGCGATACGATCTCGAACGGCTGTGCGCCGGCATAGCGGCGGTCCATATCACGCTGGTTGCGATAGACGTCGAACATCCGGTGACCTTCAAATGCCAACTCCAAACGACGCTCGTCAAGCACTACATCCAGCGCGTTGTCGTAGCCGTGCATTTTACCGGTTTCGAACATTCCTTCTGCCGGAATACCCGCACGTGTACGGAGCACGTTGACATCTGCCAACGCTTTGGCGTCGTCGCCGTTGTGGGCATAAGCCTCAGCACGGTTCAGAATCAGCTCCGCCCAACGGCAGAGTACAGGTGAACTAAGCATCGGGTTGTTGTCCTGATAGCTGAACTTCGTTACGAAAACCATCGGAATCGTGAATCCGGTACGCAGCGTAACGTCGTAGTTGATCCGGCACAGACAATCCTTGCCGCCGTAAACAGTGTGGTACTCCACATATTCACCTGCCGGATCAGCCTTGCCTTCACCGTTGATCTTGCGTTTCTCAATCGGATAGCTTGTACCGCCGTCCTTAAAGGAATAGTTGCCTGCTTCGTCCACTATCAGGTTGGATCTCAGCTTGATATGCGGAGTTTTCTCGTCGCCGTCGGTAGCCGGTACGGTCACATATACGCGTATGGTGGAGTCGCCGGAGAACTTCGGTACGATATAACTCAGGTAACGGAGATCCGACGGATAACGCTCATAGAGATACATCAGCGGGTCTGACGGATAAACCTCACCCCAGCCGATACCGTCTTTGAGGTACATCGAGCCGATAGAACTCTGACCACGGTCATCAGCAAGCTCATGTGCAATGCAGAACAACGTCTCTTTCGAGGTCTTGGCATTGGCAAAATAGGTAGCGTAGTTCAAACCTTGCTCCAGTTTGCTCGCGGGATCAGCGCCGTTGAGTGCCTGGTCCACCGTAGCGATACAATCATCCCATTTCTCCATATAAAGTTGTACGCGGGAGAGCAGACCCAGCGCAGCCTCTTTGCATGGATAGCCACCGTTGCCGCGGGACTTGCCCAGCAGTTCGGCTGCTTTCTTGAAATCAGCCTCGATCTGGTCATACACTTCGCCTACCTTCGCACGCGTTACCGCACCGGAGGTAGAGGTACGCAGAGGTACTCCTAAGTTGTCGCGACCGTAACTGTAAGGCTTGGCGTACAGCGTAACCATGTGCAGGTGCATCAAACCACGCATGAAATAAGCCTCGCCGAGCAACTGCTTGTTGTCTTCTTTGCTTTCGTCCATGGTGGAGATAACGGTGTTGCACATATAAATGGCTTTGTAGCCTACCATCCAGATCGTACCTACGTTCTTCAGACCGTCGTTCATCATATAGGCGGTAGCCTCATACAGAGGGTCGGTCGTGTGAGCCGAGAGACAGATATTGTCGCTCGGATACTCCGACAACTGGAAATAGTGGCGAACATAGCAGTTACCCGATGCGTAACCCAGGAAATCCACCTCGTCCTTCAGAATGGCATATACACCATCCATGATATACTCAGCGCCTTTGGCATCTTGCAGCAGCAAGTCACTGTTCAGCTCATCCGAGGGGAAAGTGTCCAAGTTGCAACTGCTGAAACCGAGCATCAATCCGAGTGCTACGGCTAAATATAATTTTGTCGTTTTCATAATAAAACCTTTCTTTTTTCAGTTTTCAGTTTTCACCTTTCTGTTTTCACCTTAGAATGAGATTTCCACACCGCCTTGGAACGTACGGCCGACAGGATAGTTGTCGGTGTACATACCGGCCAGATTGCCTCCGTTGTGCTCGATCGTGATCTCAGGATCCATACCCGAGAACTTGCTTGCCGTGAACAGGTTGTCCGCGCTGAAATAAATGCGGCACTTGGTCATATAGGCTTTCTTGATCAGTTTGGCAGGGAAATCGTAACCTACCGTCAGGTTCTTGATACGGAAGTACGAACCATCCTCCAGGAAACGGGACGAAATCTGGTTAGCGCTCTTGTTTCCGTTCAGCATTGCCTTCGGGTGTGTTGCAACCTGACCCGGTGTTGTCCAGCGAACCCAGCCTTGACGCGAGTTCTCGATGGAGAGCTGGTTGTAACCCAGATAAGCGCCATCCGCATCAGAGGAGTGACGGGTGTAGTTGTAAATCTTGTTGCCGTACATGAAGTTGGTGTTCACGTGTACGAAGATACCGTTCCAGCTCACTTGGGTATTCAAACCGCCGGAGAACAACGGAGTGGCTTTGCCTACGGCGTGAGCCTGCGTTGCGTTGTAGTCGTTGGTCGTCGTCTTGTTGCCTGCGGCATCGAGCACGTAATCGCCCTTGTCATCCACTACGTACCACAGCGGGTCACCGTTGTCGGGATTAACACCTGCCCACTCTTTCATATACCATGTGTAGATATCCTGACCCTCTTTTACCTGTTGAGTTACGGAAGATTCCACTTGCAGGAACGGAGTGTGGTTCGGCAGATGGGTTACGCGGTTCTGGTTGAATCCGATGTTGAAACCAACGTCCCAACGCCATTTGTTCATATCAATGATGTTCGCGTCAATGCGATACTCAATACCGCGGTTGCGAACCGAACCGACGTTCTGCGTTACCTCATAGAAACCGGTCGAAGGAGCTACCGGCACGTTCAGCAACAGACCTGTGTTGTCGGTCTGATAGAGGTCAATAGACATATCAATGCGTTTGATGAACGCCAGGTCGATACCTACAGCCGCCATGTTAGCGGTCTCCCAGTGCAACTCGGGGTTAGCCAAGCGGCTCGGGCTACCTGCCACCTGACCCTGATACAGCTTGTTCAGCGCATAAGTGGAGAGATATTTATATGCCGGGATATTGTTGTTACCCGTAATACCGTACGATGCACGGAGTTTCAGGAACGAAACCACGTCTTGACCCTTCATAAAGTCCTCGTTGCTGATCAACCAGCTGGCTGCTACGGAGGGGAAGTGACCTACGCGGTGGTTCGGTGCGAAGATCGAGCTTGCCTCGGCGCGGTAGGTTGCGGTAATGAAATAGCGTTTGTTCCAGTCGTAGCTGGCCTGGATGAAGGTAGCCCAGCTCTTACCCGGCATCACATAACCTCCGTTGGCCAGCGGCGACGAGGAGTTCAGTGCATCTACGCCGTTCGGCATACCGACACCGGAAGCCGAGGTGTACTCCGTACGCCAGAAACCGTACTCAAAACCGGCCATAGCATTGAAGCTGTGTTTTTCCCACTGGTGACCGCCCTTGAGGATATTGGTTGTACCGAAACTCTTGCTGGTTCCGAGATCCTTGCCGACATATCCGTTCGGATAACTGGTGTCGTACGTACGCGGATCAATATAGGTCGAGCTCAGCCAGTGACCTGCGCCAAACGTGTTCGTCGTGGTGAAATGCAGCCACTCGGCAAAGTGTACGCCCAACTGAAGCACACCGCTGAAATCGAAGTTATCCGATTTGGTGTAGTTGTACTGGGAGCTATGAAGCGAGTTCCAAGTCTCCTGGCTCCACCATTTCTTGCCGTTATCCGGACGGGTACCTTTCTCTATGCGGACGTATTCATTCGTCACATTGCCTTTTCCGTCATATACGTACGGGCAATCCCACGGCATTTTGTAGTATGCGTCACCCAGCATCGTCCAGCTGGACGGATAATCAACGGTCGATTTGGTGAAATCCACTTTCACGTTCATATCCAGCCATTTGGTGATGTCTGCTTTCAACGAAGCGTGACCCGCTACTTTCTGCATACCGGTGGAACGCAACGTTCCTTCCTCTCCGAAGTAGTCGAGCGATACATAATAACCTACTTTGTCCGAACCGCCGTGAACAGCTACGTTGTAGTTCTGGATCACACCGGTCTTGAAGAACTCGTCCTGCCAGTTGTAGTCCGGCAGATCTTTCAGTTTGGGATAAGTAGCATTGAAAACGGTCTTGCTATAGAGGCTCTTGTGGAAGTTATACAACTCCTCGGATTTCATCATTTTGTAGTTGCCGTACAGCGCTTGCTTGGCACCTGCGGTAGCCTTGATATCTACACGTACTTTGTCGCCTTTCTTACCGCTCTTGGTGGTCACTACGATAACACCACCTGCTGCAGCGGCACCGTAGATACCGGTCGAACCGGCGTCTTTCAGTACGGAGATTGTCTCTACATCGTTCGGGTTGAACGTACCGCCCATCACACCATCTACTACGTAAACCGGAGCACTACCTGCGGTGATAGAACCTGTACCACGGATACGGATCTGTGCCGCGTCACCCGGCTGACCACCTGCGTTGGAAACGGTCAAACCGGCTACTTTACCTTGCAGCATGTTTCCGATATCACTCGTGGTGACGTCGGTCAACTGCTCTGCCGATACTGTTACAACTGCCGAACTCAACTCGGCTTTCTTCACTGCCGAATAACCCAGCGATACCACTTCCTGGAGTTGGAGAGCATCGGACTCCATAATAATCTGCATCTTGTCCACGGCACGGATCTCTACGGTCTTGTAGCCCATGTAGGACAGTTGCAGCGTTGCTTTGTCGGGCACGGTCAGCTCGAAATTACCGTCGAAATCGGTAATCGTACCAACGGTCGAACCCTTGACAAGCACACTCACACCGATCATCGGTTCTGAATTGTCGGCGTCGATTACTTTACCTGTCACGTGGATGTCAGCAAAGGCCGAAGCCACTACCAACAGGCTGAAAAAGATTGTTTGTAATCGTTTCATAGGATTAGTTATTTTTGGTTAGTTTTAGTAAATAGTTGCGCTCAAAATTAGCCTTGATCTGCGGTTTGTCGCCGCTGACAATGAACTCACGCGGTTCGTCAGCTGCATATTCCACGGCTTTGTAGGTCGCGCCCTTCTCCAGTCCGCGGAGCTCGATCGTGCCGTTGAACGGCTTATTATCGCTATAGAACGAATAGTACATCGCATCGTTCTGGCGGATCACGTGTGCCTCGGGATAATCGTAACCCCAGGTGTAGAGGTTGAGGTACTCGCCGCGGGAGAGGTTGTTCTCCTTGTATATCTTCATCCATTTACGGATCAGTTGCTCTTTCTCCGGCGTCAGCAGATACGAGGTCGGATCCGGGTTGTAGGGGTTATCCTTCGGATAAGTGAACTTGGTGCCTATCACCGAACCGGTACCTATCTGCGAAGCGAAATCCTTGCCGCCGTCGGTCAACTCCACGTGGTCGCCGTAATAAGCCAGATCCGGAGCCATCGCTGCATAAGCTTTGCGTTTCATGCGCACCTGACACGAACTCATCGGGTCGCTGGCTACTGCCTGGTTGAAGTTAGGCAACATATAATAGTTGATCGCGCAACCGCAGGGACAGAATTGGATAACGGCATGAGGTTTATAACTGCGCGCCTCTTTGTATATCTTCGCGAAATACGACGGCATCTGCTCGGGAGCGTCCAACGCACTCTCTAATTGCGAATGGTCGTTGTAGTCCGGCATACAGCAGTTCATGTGCTGACCATCCAGCTTGAGACCGTCGAAGTTCCATGTTTGTATGAACATCTTCAGCAAGTCTTTGGTGTAAGCGTCGGTAGCAGGATTCACCGGCGAGAGATACCAGCTGTCCCACCATGTAATAAACTCGGGAGCCCACTCTTCCGTACGGAGCAACATCTCCGGGTGTTCTTTCAGGATCTTGGTGTCCGGGTCTGCTGCCAGGGGAGCCCACCATAGTTTGGCTTTCATGCCGCGTTTGTGTACCTCGTCGGTCATTCGGCGCATATCCTTGTCGCCGCCCGGGAATCGGCTGTTGGTATTCCAGTCGCCTTCCGCTATCTGATAGCCGTCGTCGATATCCACCCACGTGAATCCTAATTCAGCCACTTTGTCCAGCGTACCGATCACCTCGTTGATAGTGAACAGACGATGGTAACCCCACGCACACCATACCGGCTCGAACGCCTCCGGCTCTGACGGTTGCAACTTGATTCCCTCGTTGGCCTGCATATAGTTCGAGAACGCACGCAGGGCGTTGAAATAATCGCCTTTATGGGTCAGACGGAAAGCCTTGAAGCAATGCAGCGTGTCGCCCGCTTGCAGCACTATCGGCTCCGGCAGGTTGTAACGCAACGCCATACTTACTTTGTTGTCAAAACATTTCCACTCTACCGGCATAGAGATCATTCTGAGCACGGGCTCCAGCAAACCGACAGCTACGCCGCCGTCTTTCTGCCAGAGGTCAACCACAGGGATACCTCCTCCGTAGTCGCAGTTGTTCATGCCGATATAGTTCTCCTTCTGGAAACCTTCGGTCACGGGCAACACCCAGTCCATGCGGGCAGACGATGAGGTGGGTTGCAACGACCATACCACGCTGTCTTTCGCCACCACCTCGGTCCGGCAAAGCTCGTAACCCTTGACCGTGATAGGATTGCCGTGGTTGATAAAACAGGTCTCTATCACCTCCAGTCCCTCCACGCCTTCTACGGGAGTAACGGTCGGCAACTTGCTTACTATCACGCCGCTATGATGATACGGGAATGTCTGTATATCCGCTTCCACGCATATCAGACGCTCGTTCTGCGGACGTACTGAACAACCTGCCAATACCATTGTCAGCAGACCCAATGCTATGTAAGATGACTTTTTCATTTGATCAAAATTTCTGGAATTCTGGAAATCCGGAGTTTCGGAATTCTGGATTTATGGATATTCTGTTACTTATACTCGTTCAGTATCCGCTCTGCGTTGCCGCGATACAGTTTATACAGCACTTCGTCCGGCAGATTGAATCCGCTCAGCGCCCAGTGGTAACCATAATCGGGCACATAGAAATGTTCGTCGTTGGTCTCCAGTACGCGGAAGATCTTGCGGTACATATCCGGTTCCATGCCGTTGTCGGTTCCGAAAAGTACGCGGTCCTGATACTTGATAAGGAACTCACGCGTTGTGCGCGGGGTGTGCGCGGACTCCGCTACGCGGGCGCTTATATCCATATACATGTTCGGATACTTGTCCAGCATAGCGCCCAGGCGCGGAAGATCATGGTTCATGTTTAGGTAATGGCAAGCGATGAAGATGGTGTTGGGGTTTTCGCGGACGGCGTTCTCAAAGGTCGTCATCAGCGCGTCGTAACCCAGGCAGTGGGTGGTGTCCACATGCCATGTCACGGCGTTCACCAGACCGTCGTTGGTCTCGTCCATCGGAAGGTACATCCAGTACGGCTCGGCGATGTGAATGCTGATCGGCATCTTCAACTCGGCGGCTTTCTGTATGAGCGGACGGATACGCGGGTCGTCAATATGGATATCCTTGCCTTCCACAGGACGGGCATACAGATCGCCTTCGCCCTTGTCGCCCAGCTCACCAACGCCTATTGCACCCATCTCATGGTAACGCTCCAGCGTCTCGCAAGCCTTGGAGATGCCTGCCTCGCTCATGTCCGAGTAGTCGAAGCAACACCAGAAACGGAAACGGTCTTTGAACGGAGCGTACAGCTCTACCACCTCCTCAAACGGACGCCCGATCCACGAGCAATGCATGATTGCCGTGTGCTCTACGTTCACAGCGTCCATGGCCTTCACCCATTGGGCTATCTCCTCACGGTTGGCGGCGTAGTCATGCGAGTGCATGTCGATAATCGTGTACTTGGCACGATCAACATACGTCTTCTGAACATTGTCCACCGATACCGGATTGAAATTTACCAGCAAAATCTTGTCTGCGGGTGATCCGGCTGGCTGCTGCTTGGCGCAAGATACCATCATCAGCGCGGCGGAAACAAGGAAAAACAAGTACTTTTTCATGATTATATCTATTTTAGGGTTTTCAGTTCTAACGGTGCTACACTACAACCGCATTTTATTTCGGCCGCAAAATTACAACTTTTTTTTAGTTTAGCGCGTAATTTGCAATATGCTCTATAACACACTTTCTTATTCAAAACTTAATTTACGCAAAATCAACAATTTACGAAACATACACCCCCTTAAATCCATGTTTCGGAACGTTTCGAAAAGTCAGAACGAAACTTTTTATTTGCATATTTCGAAAATTTGTTGTAATTTTGCACCGAATTTCAAAATTGCTACGTGTAGCACGTCGTCAGCTCCACGACGTAAAAAGGGAGAACATATTGATTGTTGCGCGAAAGCGCGCTGGCATATTTCTTTACAAACGAGTCGGCCAAACTTTACTGTAGTGAGAAGCAATATGCCCTGATTACTTGTGTATATTGCACGGGTCGGAGGGGCTTCACTACTGGGTTGGCCGACTTCGTTTGTTGCTCGTCCGGCTCGTGCTTTTTGAAAAAACCGCAAAAAGCATATTGCCATGAACACCTCCTCCGCCAAAGAACGTAGAGCACTTATCCTCCGCCAACTGGAGCAGAAAGAAGAAGTGCTCGTCTCCGAATTAAGCAACGAAACAGGCATCTCAGAAGTCACAATCCGAAAGGACCTGACCGTTCTGCAAAACCGCAATCTGCTTATCCGCACACGCGGAGGGGCTATGCGTCGGCCGGTGGAGAACCCTAACGGAGAAACGGCTATCTCTCGCAAAAGGATGTTCAATTTCAAAGAGAAAGAGCGTATCGGCGAAGAGGCGGTCAAACTCATCAAAGAGGGCGATCATATCATGCTCGACTCCGGCACGACTACGCTTGAGGTGGCGCGCCATCTGCATAAGTTCCGCAACCTGCATATCCTCACCAACGCCATCAATATCGCGTCCGAACTCATCACCTACAACCGTTTCGATGTGATTCTCCTGGGTGGAAACGTCCATACCAACAACCACTCTACGGTCGGACCGCTCGCTCTCTCCGTCCTCCGCAATTTCACGGGCTACAAACTCTTCCTCGGCGTCGATTCGTTCTCCATGGAGCATGGTGTCTCCACGCCCAGCCTGGAGGAAGCGCTCATGAACCAGCTCATGATCCAACAGGCAAGTCAGGTTATCGCGGTCTTCGATTCCTCCAAGTTCAACAAACGTAGCTATTCCTTTATCGCCCGGCCCGAAGACTTGGATTGTATCATTACCGACTCCGCCATCCCTACCGGCATGGCGTCCAAACTCCGAGCCGCAGGCATCGAAGTAAGAATAGTGTGACTACCCGTTCCTGCTTTTCGTCAAGATTCCCCTAATGGCCATTCGTTATGTTTACGTAATGGTCATTTTTTTATTGTACAGAACATATCCCTCCGTTAGCCGCTTGAGAGCACTTGCATCGGTCTTGGATAGGAGATGGTCCCGTGATGGTCCGGTGTAAACCCCGTCTTTGACGGCTCGCTCTCTATCCCGTTTATTCCCGTTTGTTCCTGTTTGTTCCTGTTTGTATCCTTTGTGTCCTTTATGTCCTTTATGTCCTTTGTGAACAGTCATTCTCAATTGTTGGTTAAAATAGCGTGATTATAGCGTGATTATAGCGTGATTATAGCGTGATTCGTGGCTCGCTAACGGGAAACAAACCCTCCAGAACAAACACAAACCGCCTATACACAACAAAAATCAAGCCCCGCAAAGAGCTTGATTTTTGTTATCCGTACGGCCAAAGCGTCTTGCGCTTGCAGCCGTTCCGATGATAGAACTTATTTCAGCACGGCGCCTTGTGCGTTATAGCGTACGCCGTTCTTGATAATAACCATCTGACCGTTCTCGATCATCTTCTGTGCTTTCACACCATCCTCTACGTTCTCAACACTGGTTGCAGTCGGTTTCGGCAGGGCAACCTGAACATACTCATAATAGAGTTGTCCGGAGGTGCCTTCTGCTACCAACTGATACGTTGCGTCTGTCTCGCTTACATTGATCTCCGGTGTGGTTTCAACGCCGTTATCATACTGCTTGTAAGTAATCACAGCGTCCTTTGCCGAAGGAATAGAGAAGATCACACCCGGGTTGATTTGCGTCCAGCTGTTTGCGCTATTCACAAACTTACCTACTGTAGCATCAATAGGCAGCTTGACGTCAATCTTACTCTCTCCTATAGTTGCTTGAGCCACCACGAAAGTCTCTTTGCCGCTAACATTGATAGGAGCAACACCCTTGGACTGCGAGAACTCCCACTTGATAGTAACAGCCTCTGTGCGACCTGCCAGCGATACAGTGTTCTCCGCATAGACAGCCGTGAATGTAACATCATCGCTTACCTCGTACTCAAAGCCCGGATCATAGAAATCTTCTCCGTCTGTCCAGCTTTCAAAAGTATAACCCTCTTTGTACATCGATGTGTTCTTCGGCAGGGTGATTGCGGTAGTCGGAGCCAAATCAACCAAATTAGCAGGAAGCGCACCCGTTGCACCCTCTGCATGAGCGAAAGTAACGGTGTAAACAATTACCTCTTCAGGAACTTCATCTACCTGCTCTACCTTGATATACGGAGCATACTGCGGGCAAACAATCTGGATCGTCTGAGCAGCCTCAGCTACGAACCATACCGAAGTAACGTTCTCCGTGGTGTTCTGGTGGTAGCAGTTCTCCGGAGTCTCAATCGCCGTAATGGTCTGACCGTTCTTGTCAATGAGGTCCAGCGTCTCGGTTCCATCTGCATTCTTCACAGCGCCGTTCTTATTATTATAAGAGCAGTTACCGATAGTAATCTTGTAGTTACCTGCCTCAACCGGCATCGTTACTACGAGGTTGACATAACCATGCTGATTTCCATTGTATTTAGCAGTAGTCAGATAAGCGTTGTACGCGAACGGCATTGCGTCGGTATAGATATATTCCTCTCCGTTGATAGCCAAATACTTATTGTTCGGGTTGCTGTTATCGGTTCCCAACTGTCCTTGACGCAGATCAATCTCAAAGTCACTATAGGTAACCACCGGCTCGTTTGCCTGAATGTAGAAATGACCACCCCAAGCTTCTTGATATGTCGGACGGAAATAGATCGTCTTCTCGCCGGCTGTCCACTCGGTTACTGCGTAATCGTTGCCGGTTCCTTCCGGATACCAAGTCTGAAGGTTGTCGTTCTCAACATAAACGGCTTTGAAGCGATCACCTGCTGCCAGCGTGTAATCCAGGAGATACTCACCCTCCGTCTCCGGATTAGCCGCAAACATCTTCGTAGCGTCCAGTTTCTCAAAACTCCATTCCTCTTCACCGCCGAATGTACCGACGAGATAGAATCCGTTCGGCAGAACAGGAACATACTCCTCGCCGTATTTAGACCATTCACCATTACATTCACTACCTGTACCGCCGCTTGTTACGGTAAAGAAATCTTTGCCTTCCGGAATCTCCAGATTAACGGTTTGACTCCATTTGTCGTCCCAATTAGGTACAGTTGCTTCTCCGTCCAAGCGAACGAAGATAATCTTGTCATCTGCAAAACCGCCCGGAATAGTGCCGACATAGATATTCTCCTCTTCCGGAACTGCTGTCATAAAATCAGACCAACCGTTCGTTTCATCATCGAAATAATAGATAGCATACTTAGCCGGCCAACTTGCCCAATCGGAACTTAATTTCAGATAGAAAGTTGGATCTTCTGCCGGAGCATTGAATGTGATGCTGTTGAGAACAGCTTCTGACCATTGCGTTGCATTGGTGAGTTTCACTACATAGTTACCGGCAGCGGGTACAGAGATAGCGCCAAGCTCTTTAACACCGGTATCACCATGCTGACCACCTTCATTCACAGCGCCGACTTCTTTCTCTCCATCAAGGAGAGCTACGCCATAGTTGTGGCCGTTAGGAGCGGTTATGTCTATTGTGATATTATATTCGCCTGCTTTTGCAAAACTTACGTTCCATGTAGCATATTCGGTATTAGCTGTGCTCGGTTTAAACGCGATTGCATTGTTCGTTACAGAGGCTCCAGCTGACAATTCTGCATAAGCAGGGAGAAGTGCACCGGGCAGGTTAACATTAACGCCATGATAATCTGCCTCAAAAATAACATCTTTGAGCTTCATTGCAGACCATGCAGTAGCAGCGCGTGCGCGCACCTTGTAAACACCTGCCTCCAAATCACTCATATCGATGGAACCTATGGCAAATTGTCCTTTCTGACCGGATGAGCCTTTATAACGCAGACTCTTTACCGTATCACCATCTAGGTTAAGGAGATAGAGTTGTACGCGCCAACTGTTCGTATTATACACATCCACAGCAATGTTGTACGTAATCGGTTCAATCGTTACATCCCACTCTGCATAGAGGAGAGTATCGTTAGAACTGTCGTGCGCACCCATGTCGAAGTACGTTCCTGCGTAATCTTGTCCTTCTTCAATTACAAAGTCAGGCATTCCTTCTGAACGGTAAGTTACATTAGTAACGTTCAACGTAGCAGGAAGAGCAATTGGTTCTGTAACAATGATTTCCTGCGCATTCACTGCCAATGCCACCAGCATTGCAGCGAAGAATGTAAATAGTTTTTTCATAATAGATTTGTTTGGGGTTAATAAATTGTGTTTATAGTTTGTTGTATTCGCTATTCGGTTTCGACAGACTTTCGGCAGGGTCCGCTCGGGACCCGATGCCGATTGTCTCTCGGTGAAGTCTCCTCTATCCTGTTCTGGTTTACTGCGCTACAGGCTGGCCGAGGATATTGAACGTGCGACCGTCCTTGCGAATGAAGATCTGTCCGTTGCGGATAAATTTCGCGCCGTCGCGAAGATCGCTATTGCTCTCTACTGTCTCGTAACCGGTGGGCAAAGTGTGCGGTTTGGTACGTTTCACAAGAATCGTGTTATAGACCTCTTTATTGCCTTCTGCGTCGGTCTTGTAAGTAACTACCTCTATTCCCTCGCTCGTTACATTGAAGCGGGAATAAGAAGGAGCACCCGGCTGACCGAACTTGGTTTGGAACAGGTCGAAGAGGTTCTTGACATTATGGTGTTTGTAGTCAAAGAGGAGCTCGGGATCCGTGGTATATTCATCCTCCATCAAAGCACGGTTGTGCGGCTCGTAACGTTTACGTCCGCAGGTAGCTCCGATGAAATACAGACTACCGTCGTTGGTATTGAACGTACCGCCTTCCAGTCCTGTCTTGTTGGAGCTTCTCTCCCATCGGCCGGTAGCCTCTTCCGCTACGCGTACGGTATCCGTTACCGAACCCGGGATAACCGTCCATGTATCCGGATTTACAGGACCCATTACCTCGTAGCAGTGGTCGTGACCCTGGATAGCCAGGTCGATCTCGCACTCTTTCAGAATAGGTATCATAATATCCCTGATCAGCGGGCACTCGTCATCGGTGTGGTGACCTGCGCCGGAGAAGATATTCTTATGCGAAAGAGTTACGCGGTACTTGGTGTTCGGATACTTGGCTATCTGCTCTTTGAACCAGTTAGCTACATCCTTGCTCAGATAGGTTGATTTCAGATCCTTGTCGCTGCTACCTTGTGCGCGCCACCAGTCCTGGAGCGAATAAACGAGGAAGAGCACATCGCCATAGACGAAACTATAAGTGATTCCCTTGAACTGCGGTTTGGTCTCGGCTGCATTGGCAAAGCCCCAGTCGGTATTGAAGTGGAAATCATAGTTAAGCGACGGGCTGTCGTCGTGGTTACCGTCGGTCGGCACAAACGCCATCTTGTTCAACGCCGGACGCATCGAACCCTCGAACCACTGTTCCCACTGCCACTCGGAGTTGGTAGCACCGCCGGTATCTACAAAGTCACCCGGGAAGACGCAGAACTTCACATCCGGCTCGTTCTTCACCACTGCCTCGGCGCACAAGCGAGCCTGCTCGATATACTCAGCGTCTTGAATATGGCTATCTGACATATAGACGAACGAGAAATCGCCCTGGTCAGCATTTTTGGTAACGAACTGAGCTATCTCACTCCAGTACTCGCCGTAGCCGACACGCCAGCTATACACGGTACCCGGAGTGAGGTTGGTAGCCTGCGCTTTGTGGCTCACATAATCAAACTTGGTGTTACGCGGCAGACCTGCAGCCGTACAGATGTCGTACTTCGGACTTTCGGAAGCCTGGATAGGCGTATAGTGAAGTTGTGCGTTGGTCGTCTGTGCGCTCACTTCGATCACACCGTTGGACTCGGTGAAGTCCTCAGCCGTGGCGTTAGCCTTTGCCACCAGTTGTACCTTGCCCTCGGTAATACCACCGTTGGTGAACCAGCAGAAGCCCATGTGGGTAGCCGGGTCGCCATAGAAAGTAGCGATCTGGTTATACGGGAACTGCTTCGCCGCAAGTTGTCCGATACGGACCTGCATAGCGGCTACTTTCTGAGGAATAGTGGGCAGCAGGTCGATATTATCCGGCTCCATACTGTCTATCTTCGCCTCTTCCTTAGCCACCAGATACGGGATAAACGAAGGAATGGTGTAGTCCTCGATATGATACGTAGCCTCAGCCTCTACCACCTCTTTCGGGTAAATTACAGGCGGCTTCGGAGCAATCACCACGATTGCCGTAGCGGTGTAATCACCGTCTTCGGTCGTAACACGCGCAGTGGTTTTACCTGCCTGAATAGCTGTAATCTTACCATTCTGGATGGTAGCTACCGTCTCATCGTCAATCGACCAAGTGACACGTTTGTTGTTGGCATTGGCAGGCTCTACCTGTGCTACCAGCGTACCTGTTCTACCCTCGATGATCTCAATCGAATCCGGCGTAATAGAGACACCCGTAACGGCAATCACTACCGCATCGGGGTCGTACTCGTACGCACCGAGGTCCACACCTGTGCCAAGAGGACGGGTGACACCGAGAATATCCGTGGCAGGTGCCTGCGTAGCATCTCCGTTATTGAGCAACTTCGTTGAAGCGGCCGTGAGCGAGAAATCCGCCTTAGCCACCGCCAGTTTCTCTGCGTCGCTCTTAGGCAGACCGGCAAAGCCCGTCGGATTCACAAAGTTCGGACCTTCGGCAGCATTGTTGTCTGTAGCCAGACCGGTAGTCATGCCCGAACCAACATCAGCGATGTTGTTTGTCGAGCCTGCACCGGAAGCAAGATAGTTCTGGTTGGTAGAAGAGCCGTTGGGTACCACATTGCCCCAGAATACATTATTCACAGCTTTTCCGGTAACACGGCAACCTCCATAACGACCTTCCACTCCTTGGTTATTGCAAACGGTATTGTTGATAAACGTACCACCGCCGTACAGAGCTCCATTGTAATCTACTTGATTGTTGTATAATAAGCAGTTACGGACAATAGTTTCAGCATTTGTACTAATCATCACTCCGCCCTTACAGCCACGAATGATACAATTCTCTACAACGAAAGCACCGGAACTTTCGCAATGGATAGCTCCCGCTTGTTGCGCCAAAGTACAAGAGCAGTTTTCAAAAAGACAACCGCGGATAACAGCTGGAACAAGATCAGATGAACCTGCAGTAGTTTCATCCACAAAAATACCTCCGGCCTTCGAACCGCTGACGCAATCACGGAAAATACAGTTGCTGACAACCATGCCACCGCGGCAGTACATAGCTGCTCCGCCCCACGTAGAGTGATTAGCGTTCTGGAATATCAGGCCATCAATCGTTATGGTATTATCAGCGTTTCCACCGTATTTGACTAATGACCACTGCGTATTTCCCGTACCATCGATGATGGTCTCATACAACGCAAGGTCACGCTCTCCTGTTTCGGCATTGTAACCACCGAGATAAGTAGCTCCATTCTGCGCAGAAATAGCCTCGTTATACACTCCTTCGGCGATAAACATCGTGTCGCCGACGCCCACATCCCAGATAGCATTAGCAATAGTGGTCTTCGCATGTTCCCAGGACTTACCGTCTCCATCATCGCCTGTCGGCGAAACATAACGGTTACTTGCTGACGCGCACAGCACTGCCATGCAGAACGTCAATAAAAGTAAATTTCTTTTCATGGTTAATACTATTTATAGATTTGACATTTAGTTAAGAACCGGTGTCGTGT
Organism: uncultured Bacteroidales bacterium; assembly: GCA_900319645.1. Lineage (GTDB taxonomy): Bacteria > Bacteroidota > Bacteroidia > Bacteroidales > Paludibacteraceae > Colicola. The sequence continues at coordinate 83,154 of ONPG01000006.1, read as the reverse complement.
GCGGTTTGGTACGCACGATACGCATCGTATTCAGCAGCGAGACATTACCCTGGTCGTCATCTGCAGTATAGGAGTTCAGCTCTATACAATCATCTTTAACCGTAACTTTGGTGAAGCACGGAGCCTCGGGTTGCCCGAACATACCGGTGAAGAGGTCGAAATAGTTCTTCACGTTGTGGTGTTTGTTGTCCTTGAGCAAATCGGGATCCTCGGTGTAATCGTTCTCCATCCGCTCACGGCTATGAGGATAATAGCGTTTATGACCGCAGGTTGCGCCGATGAAATAGAACGTACCTTCGTCGGTGCAATACGTTCCGCCCTTATAGCCTGTGATATTCTTGTTTTTGTCTATAGTCACTTCCTCGCGGTCGGAAATAGCGCTGAGGATAGGCGTCAGGCTGTCAGGATTAACCGGACCGATGACCTCGTATGTATGGTCGTGTCCCTGAAGCGCCAGGTCGATCTCACAATCCTTGAACGTCGGCAGCATGCACGCACGGAACAAAGGCGGTTCCTCGTCCGTAGAGTGGTCGGAACCGGAGAAGAGATTGAAGTGCGCCAGCGATATGCGGTACTTGGTGTTGGCGTTCTCCATCGTCTGCTTGCGGAACCAATAACCCAGATGGTCGGTCAGATAAACGGAGTTCCAGTCCACATAGCTGTATTTCTCACGCCAGAAATCCTGCATCGAGAACACCAGAAAGAGTGCATCACCATAGACGAAACTATAGGTGATACCCTCAAACTGCGGTTTCTGAGTACAAAGGGCGTTGAAATCGTTGTTGGTATTGAAATGGTACGTATAGTTGATATTCGGACTGTCGTCGTGGTTACCATCGGTCGGAACCATGACCATCTGTTTGATCACCGGCTCCATGGCTTCTTCAAACCAACGCTCCCACTCCCATTCGGAGTTGGCAGCGGTGCCATCTTCCACAAAATCACCCGGGAAGCAGCAGAATCGGGCCTCCGGGACAGTCTTGACGGCAGCCAGTGCGCAACGGCGTGCTTCGCGGATATACGTGGGGTTCATAATATGGCTGTCGCTCATGACAAGGAACGAGAACTCACCCTGTCCCGCGTCCTGTGTGCGGAAATGCGCGATAGGACTCCAGTGTCCTTCGTATCCCACACGCCACGAGTACTCGGTACCCGGGGTGAGACCGGTAGCCAGAGCTTTGTGAGAAACATATACATAGCGCTCGCCTGCTCCGATACCTGCCGCTTTGACGATATAGGAAGCGATACCCGCATAGCGCAAGGCTTTTTTGGTGGGAGTGGCAGTAGCAGGCACTGTGATCACACCCGCTGCAAAATCCTCCTCGGTAGCCTCCGCCTTGGCAACAAGCTGCACTTCGCCCTCCTCGACGCCTTCGTTGGTGAACCAGGTGAAGCCCATATTGGTTTTCGGGTCGCCGTTGAAAGTAGCCACCATGCAATACGGTTCGGTCTTCGGCACAAGGTTTTGGATAGCCTGTTCCAACGCCTCTTTGTTCGCCTCCGAAGAATCTGCCGCACAGGTAGTCAACGCCATCTTGAAGAACGTGTGGCTGGGCACCGTGTAGTCACGCACCGTATAAGTGGTGTCCAAGATCTCCCACTTGGTCAACTCAACGGGAGTAGTGTCCTGCGGTACCACCGGATCATCGGGAGGAGTAACAGGCGTCTCCTGCTTGCAGGCTGTCATAACCAGGCAGAGTGTCAGGATAACAGATGAAAGTTGAATGGATAATTTACGCATAGTATCATTTATTTAGGGTTACTGTATTGAATTTCTCTATCCCTCCGCCGGGCAGCACTTTGTAGGTATCCAGCACAAGGCTTTTCGGGCTGACCGTCACACGGGTGTAGCTCGGTGCGCCGGGCTGGGCGAAAGGATGTTGGAACAGGTCGTAGTAGTTCTCCACGCGGTGGATATGTTTCGATGCCTCCATCTCCTCGCGTGTGAGCGGTGTGTAACGCTTGGCGCCGCATGTGGCTCCGATGAAATACAGCGTATTGTCCACCGGCCCGATGACCTCATAGCAGTGGTCGTGTCCCTGCAGAACCAGTTGGATGCCGCACTCTTTCACGACCGGAAGCATCGTAGCGCGCAGGAGCGGTGTCTCTTTGTCACGCTGGTGGTCGGAACCGGAGAAGAGGTTTTTATGTACAAGTCCCACACGCCAAGCGGCATCGGGAGCCGCAGCCACCTGCTGCTTGAACCAACCGCCTAAGTCACGTGTGAGATACTCGGACGTCCCTCCGGCATAGTCGTACTCTCCCCGCCAGAAATCCTGCATCGAGAAAGCAATGAGTTGCATCGGACCATAGACGAACGCATAGTTGATGCCGGCAAACTGCGGGCGTACGCGTGTGTATGCGTTGAAAGAGGTGTCGGTGTTGAAATGGAACGTGTAGTTGAGCAACGGACTGTCGTCGTGATTACCGTCCGTCGGCACGAGCGGCATCTGACGCAGTACGGGGCGCAACGCTTCCTCAAACCACCTTTCCCACTCCCATTCGGAGTTATTGTCGGTTCCGGTATCCACAAAATCACCGGGAAAAACACAGAATCGTGCGTCCGGCTCGTGTCTCGCCACCGCCTCCGCACAGAGACGCGCCTCGTCGATATACTCGCGGTTCTGGATGTGGCTGTCAGTCATATAGATGAACGAGTAAGAGGAGTCGCCCGCTTGTGCCGTGCGGAAATAAGCGGGTTCGCTCCAGTGACCATCAATGCCCACACGGTAACTGTAGTCGGTTCCGGGTTGGAGATCCGTAGCCAGCGCTTTGTGACTCACATAGCGGAAGGCGGTGTGCTTATCCAGCCGGGCTGACTTCAGGAGGCCGGAAGTGGAGATGGCGTAGTGGAGAGGAGGAGTGGTCGTCGCGTCGGCAGCGACGTTCATGATAGGAGTACCGGATGCAAAATCCTCGGCCGTAGCATGAGCCTTGGGGAGGAGTTGCACAACGCCCTCGGTGACACCTTCGTTGGTAAACCAGCAGAACGCCATTCGGGTCTGCGGGTCACCGTTGACGGTCGCCACGATGCAATAAGGGTTCTCCTTGGGTTGGAGAGCCACATTAGGATCCAGACGATGGGCGATATAAGAAGGCACCGTATAGTCCAGCGGCAGCGGAACTGGCTCGATCACCGGTTCGTGAGCCGGTGAAGCGGGAGGCATGCCGGCAATGCGGTGCGTGGGAGCGCCGATACGGTAATCCGCTGCCAGCATGATTGCCTGCTCGGCATCGGTAAGAGGCACTCCGGCAAAGGTAGCCGGGTCGCGGAAATGCGGTCCTTCGGGTGCCTCGTTATGGTGTGAAAGCCAAGGTTTAGCAAAGAAATGATCCTCAAATCCCTCATCCGCACGACTGATGCCGGATATACTCTCGTCTGAAACGTAGTTGGAGGGATCGACGAAACCGTATTCGGAGCGGTTGCCCCAGAAAATACAATCATAGACCGAACTCTCGGAATGGATGCCTCCGTAGCGGTCGCCGTAGCAGTTGGCTATCGTACAGCGGCTGAGTGTGCCATCGAAATTCGCCACTCCGCCGGCATCCGGCCATTCGTGTCCGGTAGCGGAGCAGTTATGCACATGACAATCCTCCATCCGTGCGCCGAGTGCTGAAGCCTCCGGCAGATCGCCCTTGATCAGCACGCCGCCGCATTGCACTCCGCTGCAACCTCTCACCACGCACTCGCGCATCGTGACCTTGCCGCGCAGCCATGCAGCTCCGCCGCGCTGGTCATGGCGCGCGTTCTGGAGAGTGAGATGGCTAACAAGCGTGGGAAGGGTACAATCGCCGTCGCAAGACACCAGACGCGTACCAAGACCAGTGCCATCCAGCACAACATCCCCTTGTCCGATAATCGCCACGCCGTCCTTGAGCACTACCGCCTCATGATAGACTCCCTCTTTGACGAAAAGCGTGTCGCCCGGCTTGCACATAGCGAGGTTCCTGTTGATAGAACCTCCCGGACGCACATACAACGCAGCCGCTGACGCCTGAAGCGCCAGGGCTACGAAGAATAATATGGAGAGTCCTCTTTTCGTCATTTTGATTTCCTTCTTACGACCAGCCGAACTGTTCGCGGCCGATACGCTCCACGTCCTCACGGCAGGTGAAAGCGGTCGTTCCGCCTGCGGCGGTTGTATTGACAGCTCCGGTCATATTGCCGTACTGCTGGCATTTGTCGAGCGGATCGCCTGCTGCCAGACGGGTGATAAATCCGGAGTTGAACGAGTCTCCCGCTCCGATGCAGTCCACCACATTCTTGTTGAGGAGTGCTTTCTGAACGCGGTCCTGTTTGCCTTGACGCATCAGCAGGCTGCCTCGGCTGCCGCATTTGATCACCGCAGCATTGATATACGGACGGATTTTCTCGATGGCCTCGTCCAGGGTCTGGCTTTGGGTCAGGAACTTCAACTCGGTCTCGTTCGGCATAAAGACGGTAACGAGCGGAAGAACGGTCTTGTAGTCCAGATCCCATTTCTCTGCGGGATCCCACTGCGAATCCAGCGACGTGGTCACGCCGTTCTCTTTGCAAAGTTCGAGTATCTTCACCAGATCACGTTTCACTCCGCTCTGCATATAAATCGAGGAGATGTGAATATGCTTGGTGGTCTTGAAGATCTCGGGGTTGATATCTTCGAGCGACATAAAGTCCATCGCGCCCTGATAGGTCAGGTTAGCGCGGTCTTCGTCGTAGCTCATGCAGATAGTGGCACCTGTCGCGTACTTGTCCTGGCGGATCAGATAGCGTGTGTCCACGCCTTTCTTTTGCAGGCTCTGCTCAACCAGGTCGCCGAAACTGTCGTTACCTATCATGCCGCAGAATGCCACTTTAGCACCCAACGCCGCCGCATTCGCAGCGAAGATAGCCGTTGAACTGCCTAAGGTGAGCGTCATCTGCTTGGCAAATTTCTCTTTGCCTATTTCGGGTTCACCCTCTATCTGATTCAGTATCAGATCCACATTGAGTTCGCCTAAGGCGATAATATCAAACTCTTTCATGGTGTTGCGTATTTACATTCGGTCTTTGAAAAGTTTATTCATGGCTGTGTACCAGCCTTTGGGGTAGTCGTGTCCCATCTCCGGTCCGAAGATATACTGTTTCTCGCTTTCGGGCGTACGGAGGTTGTTGAACGGCACTACGTTGGTTCGGGGCGGACAAACGCCGTCCTGCAATCCGCTGCTCGCAAGCACAGGGCAGGAGATACGCGTAGCCAGGTTCTTTGTGTCGAAATACGACAGGAATGCCAGCATCTCTTCCGTGCTCATGGAGCCTTTCGAGGCTTTGGATTTCTCGGCCGCCAAACCGCCTATCAGGATTCCGTCGGCAAAATCGCCGAGGAACGCGACGTTAGCCGCAATCGCCGTGAACGGATAGTCGCTCAGAGCTGCAGCTGCATAGGTGAGTGCGCCGCCTTGCGACGAGCCTTCGGCAAAGAGTTTCGTCATGTCGCTGCTCTCGCGCGTAGCCATAAAGCGTACCGCCTGAACGACGTCCATGTAAGCGCCGCGGTAGTAATAACCGTCCTTGTCGCCGAAGTTGAAGCAGAACCAGTCGGAGTTGTAGATATTGATACAATCTTCCGTCACGCCGGGGTTCTGGGTGGAAGCCGGACGGTTGTTGAGGTATTGTCCGCGGTGCGACAGATAGAACTCCGCATAGTCGGAAGCACTACCGTATGGACATTCGCATTTGGCTTTGCTACCTGCTGTGTCGTAGCCGTAGAAATGGAGAATCACCGGATGTTTCTGACCGTCCTGCGGTTCGCAGTAGTAGCCGCGGATCTTGACGGGATCGCCTGTCAATCCATCGGGAACAGAGTACATCTCCACCAGATAAACCTTGCGGTCGGAGGAGCTATGTAACTCTATCTCAATCAGTTGGGCATCCATATCCACCTCGGCAAGCTGATCCTTTGCGGTCTGCCAGAACGTGTCGTAATCCGGCTGTTTGTCCGGAGCCGAGACGATCTTGAACGGATCGATACCAAAGATAAAGGACTTGGCGTTTTTGTCGTTCACGAAACAAACTGCGCGGTAGAAGCCCGGTTCGAGTGTCTCGGTCGTGGTAACAACAAAATCCTTCTCGCTTTTGCCGGCAACCTCCAAGGAGTCATGGATAGTGGTCACCTCTTTCTTGGTGTCGGTTGTGATTCGGATCTCCGCATCCACCTTGACCGAAGCCGCGTTCGGGTTCTCCACGTGGATGGTGATCTCGGGTTTGCCCGACCACACCCAGTCGTTGGTCACAGGCACAGACGCGGTTACGAGCGACAAGTCAGGCTGCTCCGTGGGCGTCAGGTCTTCCTGCGGAGTCTTCTTCTCGCACCCGCACGCGCCCATCAGTACGACGGACGCGAGCGCAAGCGCGAAAATATAATAACGTGTCTTCTTCATAATTGCCAATTGTCAATTACTTCAAGTAGTCGTTCAGGTTGACGATATTGAAGGCGTTGTAGTACTTGTCCATGTTGTGCTCAATACGCATCAATACTACTTCCTCTGCCTGAATGCCCAGACGCTCCAGGTTCTCGTAAAGTCTCTGACGAGCCACCAGAGCCTCCGGTTTCTGCCAGATGTAGCGGCAACCTGTCTTCACGAGCCACAACTGACGATCCGGCGTACACTCGCTCAGGTCTTTGCCCACCTCCTCGCCGTGGAGCCATTTTTTCCAGCGGTTGGACTCATAGACACATTGCCAGAGCACTTTGGTCATGTTGCTCAACTGAGCCACTTTGCCCTCGGCGTACAGTTTTTTCTCCTCCTCTTCCAGTTCGGCAAGAGCGTCATATTCGTTCATCGTGAACTCCGGTCCGACGTTGGCGGCGCCCATGCCTGCCTTCGGATAATCCTCCGGGTTCTCCACGTCGTCACTATAGTGACCTTTGATGTAACTGCCGTACGGACGTACTTTCGCGGTCAACTCGCGAGCTACTTTCGGGTCGAAGAACGTGGTGTGCAGGTCGGTTCCCACTTTGCCCACAATGAAGCACGGCCAGATATCATCCAGACCCACCTCGTGCAAACCGGCTTTCAGGCCCTCCAGGAAGGTGTCGAATGTCTTCTCGTCTGCCAAACCGCCGTGTACCTCTTCGGTTCCCACCTCGTACGAGATAGGAGCGATGCCGTTAGCTTTGCGGAAGTCCTCAGCGTGCTTGATCAGCTCTACCGTACGTTTCACAACTACGTGAATATCAATGATCTGACCTTTAGGCAGGAAGATATCTACGGTCGGATCAACGTGAATCAGGTCGTAACCGGCAAGAATTGCTGCCTCATAGCTCTTCTTCACGCCGTCCATAGCACGCTCGGTATCCCAACGCTCGATCGACTGTTTGTCTTTGAGCCACGGACCGCCGTGGTCGATGGCCACTACGTACGGACCCGTGTAATGAACAGCCGCAGCCTCGCGGGCGAGGATCTTCGTGAACTCGGCCTGAGTCATTCCCGTATAACCGCCGTCGCAGTCCACCTGATTCAGCGTGGTCGCGAAATAAATAGGCGAGTTGTTGCGCTTGGCTGCACGGAATGAAGCCTTGATTACGGACAAGGAGTTCGGACATGCTGCAAACAGCGTCATCGGTACTCCGGTAATTTTCTTACGTTCCTCCATTACGCGGAGGATATTTTCAGTCTTTGCCATATTTTTTGATGTTTATAGTTTGTTTCTTAAAAAACTTTCGTGATCTCGCAATCTCGAAATCTCGTGATCTCGCGATCTCGAACTTTCGTGATCTCGCAATCTCGAAACCTCGAAATATCGAAACCTCGTGATCTCGTGATCTCGTGATCTCGATTACTCATAAATCGTCACTCCCTCCACTACTCTGTGGATGTTGCCGCTTACGCTCGGAGCATCCGGGTTGAGCCCGTGAGCCAGCGAAGCATAATAGCCTAACAGCTGTCCTACCAGCACGTAAGCCACGATGCCGTAGAAGCCGTTGGCCTCCGGTCCGAATGGCATCTTCACTACCAAATCAGCCTTCACGCCCGGCAACTCCGGCTCCTTGCCTGCACACACTACCACTTGTGCTACGGGCTCGTTGTTGGCGTCCACCTGCTTAACCAAGTCGCGCTCGTAACGCTGCACTTTCTCGTCGTCCACCATCAGATAAACAACCAGCGATTTGTTGTTCACCACGGCTTTCGGACCGTGACGGAAACCGAGGAAACTGTCGAACTTGCACACTACTGCACCGTCCGTCAGCTCCTGCAACTTCAGATGGCACTCCTCGGCGATACCTTTGAGTGCGCCTGATCCTAAGAACACGCCGCGCTCGAACGGACGCGAAGCGATCTCCTTGAGAGCTTCCTCATACTTCGCAATAACTGCCTCTGCGTTCTGAGCCGTTTTCTCGATCTTGTCCACATCTTGCTCCAGACTCTCATAGTGACCTAACATCAGACAGGTCAGCAACATCGTCGAGAACGAACTGGTCATAGCCAGACTCTTGTCGTCGGTCTCCTCCGGGAGAAGAAGCAGGAGGATATTCTCCTTGCCTTCCGCTTGAAGAGCCAGCTTGCCGTTTTTGTTGCAAGTGATATAGACGTGTGCTACGTTCTTGCAAAGCTTATTGGCAAGATTAACTGCTCCCACACTCTCGGGACTGTTGCCCGAACGGGCGAAACTAATTAAAAGCAGCGGTTTTTCTGCATCCAGCAGATACTCCGCATGAGTGATCAGATCGGTTGTCGGAACCGAACGGACGTTGCGCCACAAACCGCGCATAACCGGCTGGAGGGCATCGCCGATAAAAGCCGATGTGCCGGCTCCGGTCAGTACGATGTCGGTTTCGGGAGTAAGGTACTTGTGCATGAATGCACTAATCTCCGCCTTGGCGGCTAACAATGCCTGGAGTTCCTTGCGCCACATCGCGGGCTGCTGATGGATCTCATTGAAGGTAAAACCTGTGTTCATATCATTTGGTATTTTGGGGTTTATAATATTCTTTTGGCTTGCCTTTGCGTTTTTTCCACTTTCTTTTGGTCGCTGCACGCTGTGTTGTCCACTTTCTTTTGACCGCTGCACGCTGTGTTGTCCACTTTCTTTTGGCCGCTGCACACTGTGTTGTCCACTTTCTTTTGGCAGCATCCAATGTGCTTTTGTTGATTTCGAAAGTACTATTTCGGAGTGTGTTTTTTCCACAAATGCACGGCAAAATTACTACAATTTCTACGAAATTCGAAACACTAAATCATGCTTTAGAACATGTTTTCAAAACCAAATATCGTATTTCTTTGAATACAAGCCATTTACATGTTTCATTTGATATTTCGTAACCTTTCGAAAATAACCACGGTTTATTTTGATAATTTCGCTCCAACAAGAAATTTCGTGTCATTCGCCTATTTCGCAAACTTCCCCTCCAATCTCCAATCTTCAATCATAAATCTTAAATCATAAATCATATATTTCCTTTCAGTTTTCAGTTTTCATTTATCAGTTAACAATGGGTGATTCATGGGTGATTCATGGGTGATTCATGGGTGATTCATGGGTGATTATCGGAAGAGCTACGGGAGAAAAACGAGAGAGAGACATAAAAAAAGCCCCCGATTCCTGTGAGTGCACTCCTCCATCTTCCTTTCCCCTTTCAGTTTCCTTTCCCTTTTCAGTTTTCCGTTTTCAGTTTTCCGTTTCCGTTTTCAATTTCCTTGGCCCCACGCGGAGTGTTTATATAATCTCCGGCATAGTATGTCGGAGCCCCTTTCAGTTTTCAGTTTCCTTTTCCGTTTTCAGTTTTCATTTTTCCGTTTTCCTTTCCGTTTCCGCCAGTCCCAAGTTTCGAAAGGTTGCGAAACGCTTTTCGAAAGAAAGTTCCAATTCCCAGTACACGCTGATTGTGTGTCTGTTATAACACCGCAAAGCACCTTCGGAAGAGCCAAAACACGTTGTGTGTGTTGCAAAACATCTGCGCGTATAGGCGCACGTTCAATATATTTTAGTAATTTTGCCGCGGTTTTTGGAAAAAATCCTTCCATCACCACCTTAAACACGAATAATTAACTAAAAAAACTATCAATACTATGAGAAAACTTTTTCTTCTCCTCCCCGCATTAGCACTATCGTTGTTGGTAAATGCAGCGGATCAGTATCCTGATCCATCAGTTGAAAATTCTCTTTCAGCAGCTGTCATAGCCGTTGGAGATGGCGAAACCATCTATTTGGATGATGCTACTCCTTACTTCAATGTAAAAAAAGATGGGGTTGATTATACAAAACTCAGAAGTGGTAAACACATCACCTTTAGAGCGATTGAGGGTAAACATCCAGTTATTAAGTACGAAGTTCCCTTCCAAGTTAGAGAAGCTGTTAATGCTAAATTTATTGGTGTAAAGTTTGACGGAACAAATCTATCTTCCTATGATAATTATTTTCACCTTTATGATGATGCAGCTAATGTGCTTGAATTTGAAGATTGCGAATTCTGCTCATTAAGTAAATATTGTGTATCTATACCGAGTGGCAAGAATGCAAATGCCATAATCATTACAAATTGTTATTTTCATAACAACTCAAATAGAGCAGTTATCAACCAAGGAACTATAGGGTCTTTAAGTATTACAAATAGCCAATTCGAGAGCTTAACGACTGATCCTGCGATAGATAATTATGGTTCGGGAACTATTACCAGCCTTGCAATCTCGGGATGTGATTTTGCGAATAATAGTTCCACTGCTATTCATGAGTCAAGTGGCGCGAGTATAGGTTCTTGCGCTATTAACAATTGCACATTCTACGACATCACAAGTAGTGCTATCTTTTTAGAAAATACTGCCGATAATGATATATCGGTAGCGAACTGTACTTTTAAGAATATCAATGCAAGCAGTCTTTCGGCAGGTGTTGTTGAATCAAAAACAGCAGCAGGATCCTTTACGGTTGATCACTGCACGTTCTATAATTGTATAGTTAAAAATACCGATTATGGAACAGTAAAAGTAGCTTCACCAAACGCGGTTGTTTCCAATTGTATTTTTGCGATGCCGGAAAGTACAGGTAGCCAAAGAACAGTATATGTTCCTTCAGGTCTGAGCGCAGGAACTACGGTTACGAACTGTATTATGTACAACTATACGAAAGATAGTAATATAGGCATTCCTTCTCGTTCAGGTTTGATAATAACTAATTGCAATGCTTCCAATCCACTCTTCACTGATGCCGCAAATGGTGATTTCTCACTCGCCGGCAACTGGGTTACTATGGAACTCTCTCCCGCACGTAGTGCCGCTACCGATGGTTCCGACCTCGGCGACCCGCGTTGGTACTCTGCTGAAACACTTCCCTCTACCGATTTCGCTACTCCCTATGCATTTGTCGGGGGAAAGGCTGTTATTGCCGGAAATATTTGGTATGATGGTACAAACGACTATTTGTACTATAACGACAAATCCGAGTGTGGTACAGCCACTTGGAAAATTACGGCCACCAGAGCTTGTGCAATAGGAGCAACATTGAATATGAACGCAGAAAATGCTTCGGGTCATAAATTCAAAGTTGAAATTATTGATGCCGAAGGCAATAGTATTGGTGAAGTTGCTGAAGCAAGTCAATCAAGTGCAAGTGGAGACATTGCCTTACCGAGTTCAATTGTACTTCCTGCTGCGGGTAATTATACCATTAAATTATTTAACCTCACAGGTTGGTCATCTGCTAAGATCAACAGCATCACCCTCTCCTATCTCGGAGGAGCCGTTGTTCCGGTAGCAGCAGATGCCAACACCACACTCAACGTAGCAGATGCTTGGTTCAACACCGGTGCAACACGTGCGGATGGCACAATCACTTATAGCAGTTGGAATAGTGCAGATTCTTGGATCAAATGGAATATTGCTACTTCGGAAACAAAATTCTATGATATCTCCATGCGTATCAATACTACCAACGCCCACCGCTGTACTGTTGCCATTTACGAAGATGAAGCAGCGGATCCTGTTGCTACGGTTCAGGAAAGTTATTCAGAGACAACAGGTGACGCCCTTGACATCGAAATAGGACGTGTTAACCTTGTTGGCGGAAAGAACTACGTAGTCAAAGTAACCAACCCCGTAAGCGGTTCAGCAGCTAAAATCGCTTCTGTCACCTTCGCGCCGGTTGTTGCTACTTCTACTGCGCTGCCAAACACCCTCAATTTCTCCAATGCCGTATTGAGCCCCAAAGCACACATCACCGACGGAATGCTTTATTTCAATACAATTGGAGACACCGATCCTCGTGGTCAATGGGCACAATGGGAAGTAACAACCGGTCACAATGGACTTTTCCTCTTTACGATGGGCGTTACCAGCACAAATGAGCAAAGCTACAAAATAACCATTTTGGACAACAGCAAGAATGAACTTGAATACTTTGAGGCTAATCCGGGAACCGGAAATAAAACCATTAAGCACTATTTCAACCTTGCTTCCGGAACTTACTTCGTGAAAGTTGAGAATACTTATAGTTACTCGAAGGGGCATCTCACCAGCTTGGTAGTAACAGAACCGGCGGGTGTTGTTACCCTCGACGAAAATGCCACGGATAACTCCGCTTGGGCAAGCAAAGTGAACGATGGTAATCAATACGATGTACAAATCATCCGTTCGTTCAGAGGCGGTATGTACAACACATTCTGCCTGCCGTTTGCCGTAAGCGAAACAAAACTGAAAGATGTCTTCGGCTCGGATGTACAAGTCTTCACCTTAGGCGAGGCTACTATTGAGGACCAAGTGTTAGACCTGACCATCAACCCGGCTTCGGACATCTATCAGGGCACACCTGTGCTGATTAAGCCTTCAAGCGAAATCGCCAACCCGATATTCATAGACGTTCAGTTCTCTGTAGCTGCTGCTGTCAGCACAAGCAAGACCAACGCTGATTTCGTAGGTTCGTTCGTGAAGAAAAATATCACAGCCAGCGAGGATCTGCTCTATGTGGGAGCGTACGACAAACTGTATTTCCTGTCGGTGGACTACGCGATGCCGGGATTGCGCGCATGGTTCGTCATCCACGACCTGCCAAGCGCACTCCATTCGCCACGCGCCCTGAAAGGAATGCGCCTGAGCGAACGCAATAAAATGCCGACCGACATCCAACCTATCGAGACGCCGAACAACGCACGCAAAGTGCTCAGAAACGGTCAACTCTACATCCTCCGCGACGGAGTGATCTACAATATGACCGGAGCCAGAGTACAATAAGAAATAAGATATAAGAAACACGAAACTGTTAACCCTTAAAACTTCGAGACATATGAAAAAGACCTATATTCAACCCGAAACAATGACACTTCCTGTCGTGTTTGCGTACAACATCTGCGTGGGTTCTGTTCACGGCAACTCCGGATTAGGTTTAGGAGGATACGGCGATCCCACCAGCGATCCTGACCAACTGCCGCTGTAATCATAGCGCAAAATACCAAGAGGGTGTGCCAATTCGTTTTGGCACACCCTCTTGGTCTCAAATAGTTGACACACCCGTTCTATTCCAGAGTGATTTCTCCGAAGAACTGAGGACAGTGGAAATCCGGTTTGGGTAGCGGAATAGGCTGCCAACTGAGGAAATGAGGTTTCTTGGTCTTGTCGGCACACTTGTAGAAATTAGCCTTGAGCGTTTGCGGGAAATCCGGCTTTCTGTTCCTGAAAATCAAATCCAAAGGAATCTCCAGTTCCACCTGCCACTCAAACACGCCGTCCCGCTCTTCAAACGCCACTCTCGGGAAAGAGCACTTGCGTCCGATACGCGCCATCTCCTCTGCTGCGAACGGCTGTACGTCGTCGGCTCTGCCTTTCCTTCGCGATGCTACCATCGCGCCGATACAGTTGCACTCGAAATTATAGTAGTACGCTTCTCCCGGCACTTGGCAGAAGAACTCCACACAACTGTCTTCCCACACAGGCCCCTGATCTTCCGTCGTCACCGCCCGCAGTTGTTCACCCTTCACGCGGTAACGGAGCAGCAGTTCCTCCGCCGTATTATTCACCTCTACCGTCACTTCCGGCATCACCGGAAACCCTTCCCGCCAGTTGACTTGATCTATCTTGTATATCATAAGGCTGCAATAATTTGTTCCATCTGCGGACGGGATTTCTCCTGCTCCTCCAAAAGGCGGAGTTGCGCACGAGTGCGGACGATGTTGTGCTCGGGATAGGCGATCTTGTAATAGGTGTCGCCGTTGATCCAGTCGGTAAAGAACCGCACGGTCTGCATATAGGTCAGGAGTCGGCAACCGTAAGGCAGGAGCTCTTTCTCCACCTCCGTGAGGAAAGTAGCCTCCTTGAGGTAACCACGCGCATAGGCCTCGAAAACCTCAAGATCGACTCGAATATTGTCAAGGATAGGATCATCCTCTGCGCCTGTGTTCGCCGCCGTACGCATGAAATCGCCGAAGTCGCTGAAAACAAATCCCGGCATAACGGTGTCCAGATCGACGATACAAATCGGTTTGCCCTCTTCGTCAAAAAGGACGTTATTGACCTTGGTGTCACAATGGTTGATATGCTTCGGCAGTTTGCCCTCGCGAAAGAGCCGTTCCGCCAGGCACATCTCCTCTCGGCGGCTGTTAATAGCATCGATGATGTCCGTACAAGCGGCCTTGCGTCCCACGGGATCCGCTGCAAGCGCCTCGTCCAACTGCTGCAGACGAAACTCCATATTATGGAAATTAGGAATCGATTCGCACAACTCGCCGAACGGCAGATCCGCCAATTGGCGTTGGAACCGGCCGAAGGCCTCTCCGGTCAGACGCGCCGATGCGGGCGTCACTTTCTCCTGCGACGTAGCCGGTTCGACCAGCACATACAAACGCCAGTAATCGCCTTCGGGTGTCTCGTAGTAGAACTTGCCGGTGTGGGTGGGAACCAGTTGGAGCACCTTGCGATCAACATCCTTTTCGCCCGCCTCCTCCAGCTTGCGGCGGATGTGGGTAGTGACCAACTGTATATTGCGCATCAATCCCTCCACATCCTTGAAGATATGGTGGTTGATACGTTGCAGACAATAGGATTTCTCGCCGATACGCTTGGATCGCACAACAAACGAGTCGTTGATAAAACCGATACGCAAAGGCTCGGGTTCGGCTACCTCGTTAGGGATAGCGAAATGAGAAAGTATCTCTTTCATGTGATATGAGAGTTTTGGGGGGTAAGTGTTTGGATAGTTTTGGGGTTACGGAATCCGTTTTTTGAGTTCATCGATACTTGCTACTGTCTGCCATCCGGCGTATTTCTCACCGGCGGCACGGTTCTTCTCCAGATCATCGACATAGATGGTCTTGTCGCAGTCAATTTGCGCCTCGTGAACCACGTGTTCGAAGATCTCGCGGTTGGGTTTCGCCATGTGCAGGTGGTGGGAAGCAAAAACCGCATCGAAATAGGAACCCAGGTTGTATTGCTCCCAGATAGGATCCCAGTGGAGCGAGTTGGAGTTGGAGAGCAGGACGGTCTTGTATCCCGCCTGACGCAGAGAAGCGATGTAATCGAGGCGGTCTTGCGGCAGCTCGTCCAACATACTGAGCCACGCCGCACGCACCTCATCTATCGTGGTGCCGGCGTGGCAATAAGACAGAACCGTTTGGAGGAAGTCCTCGGTGGAGATGTTTCC
Source organism: uncultured Bacteroidales bacterium (assembly GCA_900319645.1). Taxonomy (GTDB): domain Bacteria; phylum Bacteroidota; class Bacteroidia; order Bacteroidales; family Paludibacteraceae; genus Colicola. The sequence continues at coordinate 67,571 of ONPG01000006.1, read as the reverse complement.
GTATTCGTAATCGTGCATAAGTTGCTTGGTGGCGGCACTCACGGCTACCACTCCTTCGCCTTCGTCGTCGATACCAAGGATGTTCCGCACATTCGATTCACCCATTATTCGCTTGAAATTCTCCACGCAACGCGGCACATTCAGGTTGATGATCACGCCGCCCAAATCAAAGACAACAGTATTTATCATTTGTAATTTCGTATTTATTTGGCCATCTGACCGTTTACAGAATATTTCCGGTTGTCCGAAGTGAGGACAAACACATTGCCGTTTTCCATGATTTTGCTGGAACGGGTTTCCGCCGTGGCGGTATTCAGCCCTGCGGGCAGTTCACCGGGATCTTTAGAGGCAGAGGAAGTAATAGTGATCTCTGCTCCCAAATCGTTGTAGCCGGTATTCTCGTCCCAGACGTTCTGGTTGGCAAAACGTACGGCGTATCGCGGGTCGTTTTGGATAGACTCGTATTTATCTGGCATCCAGAGATAGAGGTGATAGGTTCCCTTCAGGACGTGCTGCGGGATGTCCACCTGCTCACGGATGAGGCTCCACGCTCCGTTGGGCAACCAGCGACGCGGGTCTGCCTGCAAAGGTATCGTATATAGAGAAGATAGGTTTCCTGCTCCTTTGAGCACGAGGTACACCGGACGCTCATTGTAGAGAGGAGCGTAGCCGACGTTGCGGATAGTGATCACCACGTTCGCCTTGCCGCCCGGAGCAGCCTGGTCAGAGAACTGCGCCGAGTGCAGGTTGTAGCGATAACCCATATAGACGTTGAGGGTGTCAAAGAGCCCGCTGCTACGCCAACGGCTGGTAACCGGCTCTGCGTACGTGGAGCCGCAGAACGACCAGTGGTACGTAGCCATCTCCGAGGGCGCCTTGGTGTACATTTTCTTCGCCAAGTTGTCGTCGTCATCGATATTTGTCTCGCCGCCGTTCGGCACATATAGCGTCTGGGTGGCTACATACTGACGCATCTCGGGATCGTCGGATTTGTCGTCGCTGGCGTACGTACCCATATTGCCCCAGTTGTGCAGGAAAGCGTCGTTGTGGCAACCCATTCGCGCTTTCTGCGAACCGCTGAAACCTTCTGCTTCCGTCAAGGGCTGCTTGTCGTTCAGGTACTCCTGCTGAATCATCGGGTAGCGGAAAAGGATAAAACGGTCCGCCGGTGCGTTCTCAAACAAATACTCAATCACCTTGCGGCGGTTGGCGGTCACGTGCTGGGTCTCGTTGCCGTAGTTCTCGGAGTAATACCACTCACCCCACACGCCTACAAAACCCGCCTCCAGCACATAGATGACATCCGCGTTGGCAGCCAGATGCGGTTTGAGTTGCTCCAGATGACGTTTGACCCACTCGGGCTTGGCGTCTTTCTTGTCGCTCTCCCGCTCGGTATAGGCGAAACGCAACACACATTTGAGACCCATCTCGCGCAATGTCTGCATGTCCTCGTCAAAGCCGCTGAGGATCTTGTCCGGCAGGTCTTTGTCCTTGAAATTGCCGAAGTTATACAGTACTACGGGCATCGTCATGCAGTCTTTTTTGCCCCAATTGGAACTGATGTGGTTCTTGACGCGGTAAGGACTGCTCTCGGTCACCTTACCGTTGAGTTCTTCGGTAAAACCGCGTTCGGGGTTTTTGAAAACTGTGGTGTTGTCCGGCGTATAGGAGACCACCACCGCATGGGCTGTCAGCACAAAAGTGCAAAGACACGCCATGAGAAAAGTGAGTTTTGTTTTCATAGTAGCAGCTATTTGATTATTAACGGTTTTTATACATATCATCGTAGTAGCGCTCGTAGTCGCCGGAGGTAATGTTATCGAGCCAAGCCTGGTTGTCGAGATACCAGCGCACGGTTTTCTCGATACCCTCTTCAAACTGCAGCGAAGGCTCCCAACCGAGTTCTTTTTGCAGCTTGGTAGAGTCGATGGCGTAGCGCATATCGTGTCCGGCGCGGTCGGTCACGTACGTGATCAGATCCAGATCCGCCCCTTCGGGACGACCTAACAGACGATCCACGGTGTTGATGACCGTACGGATGATATCGATATTCTTCCACTCGTTGAATCCGCCGATGTTATAGGTCTCGGCTATCGTACCTTTATGGAAAATCAGGTCTATAGCGCGTGCGTGGTCCTCCACAAAGAGCCAGTCGCGTACGTTCTCGCCCTTGCCATAGACAGGCAGCGGTTTGCGATGACGGATATTGTTGATAAAGAGCGGAATCAGTTTCTCGGGGAACTGATAAGGTCCGTAGTTGTTCGAGCAGTTGGTGACGATAGTCGGCATCCCGTAGGTGTCGTGGAAAGCCCGCACGAAATGGTCGGACGAAGCTTTGGAAGCCGAGTACGGCGAGTGAGGATTGTACTTGGTGGTCTCGTAGAAAAAGTCCTCGCCATACGCCAGATGATGCTCGGCGGAAGAGGCCTTGGTGGTGAACGGCGGTTCGATACCCTCCGGGTGGGTCAGCTGGAGCGCACCATAGACTTCGTCGGTCGAGATATGATAGAAACGCTTGCCCTCGAACTTCTCCGGAAGCGACTCCCAATAGAGTTTGGCAGCCTGGAGCATCGAGAGCGTACCCATTACGTTGGTACGCGCAAAAGTGAAGGGATCCTTGATCGAACGGTCCACGTGGCTCTCTGCTGCCAAGTGGATAACTCCCGTCACGTGCTCCTCCTGCATCAACGCATAGATAGTGTCGAAATCGCAGATATCCGCACGCACAAAGCGGTAGTTGGGCTTCTCCTCGATGTCCTTAAGGTTCGCCAGGTTGCCGGCATAAGTCAGTTTGTCCACATTGATGATGCGGTACTCGGGGTACTTGTTGACAAAAAGGCGCACTACGTGGCTTCCGATAAATCCGGCTCCGCCGGTAATAATGATAGATTGCATATAGATAAGAAATTAGAAATTACAAATTAAAAATCACAATACGTATCGTATTTGCTTGAAGTGGTATTTCCTCTGTTCGCCGTTGGGCGTTTGGAGGACAATCTCGCCGGAGGGCAGGATATCCTGAATCCGTGCGAGGAACTGCCCTTGTGCCGAAGCGTCGGCATTCATCGTGGGCGTCTCATTCACCTCGCGCTCCACAAACGGATGGTATCCCTCGCGCCGGTAGAGGTGCGCACGATAGTACGCCCACTGCTCGTCACGGTTCCAAGATTGCACCTCGTCCAGTGTGTTCAGAAACAGCGTCATCAGTTCCTCCAAGTCATAATCGCGACCGGTGATCTGCTTCAGCGAGACGGGATTAGGTGCGCCCGAGACGAACTCCGTCTGGTTGATATTCACGCCCACTCCGCCTATCGTATAACAGACACGGCTACCGATCAATGCGTTCTCAATCAGGATTCCGGCTATCTTCCGGTCCTGCCAATAGATGTCGTTCGGCCACTTAATGGATAACTGAGATTGAAGAGTGGATAATTGCCCATTAAGCATCTTGTGCACAGCCACCGAAACGAGTATATTGAGGTCGAAAAGGCAATCAGTCGGATCCAGCAGGACGGAGAAGAGGAGATTCTTGCCCGCCTCGGACTCCCATCCGTTGCCCGTCTGACCGCGTCCGGCGGTCTGGAATCCGGCGCGGAGCCAGCGTTCCGATGCCGGCCAGCTGCCTTGGGCGAGCATTTCCCGCAGGAGCGTGTTGGTACTATTGGTTTCTGCGATATACATCCAAAAGGTATTGTTGAATCACGTATTGTATATTCTTCGCCTTGCCGGGTGCACTATTGACGAGCACGGCAAAGGCCCAACGGTCGCCGCTCGGCATATCAATATAGCCTGCGAAATTCTTGGTTCCGGCTATCGTACCGCTCTTGGCGTGAATACGCCCTTGCAGTTCCGTTCCGGCACAAAGCGATTTGAGTGTACCCGTCTCTCCGCTGACAGGGAGCGAGCGGAACCACGCCTCGGCGTACGGACTGCGTGCCATATAATTCAGCAGTTGTACGAAAGTCTTGGCGCTCACGGCGTCCTGGGGCGCCAGACCGCAACCGTCTTTGATGATTGCGTTCTGCACATTGATGCCACGTCTGCGCCAATAGTCCCGCAGCATCTCCTGGCTGTTGTGGATAGTGCCCGGCAGGCCGTAACGCGTACCCAAATAGCGGAAGAGCGACTCCGCGTAGAGGTTGTTGCTGTTGACGTTCGTCTCGCGGATCAGTTCGCCCAGCGGTTCGGAATAGTGGGTATAGATGAGCGTGCGGGGTGGCGTTAGCGGGTTGTAGTCGGCTATATAATTCGCCTCGCGCTCCACGGCTATCCCCTGTTCGCGCAGGCGCATTGTGAAATGTTTTGCCAGCAAAAGTCCTGGATTAGGCAGGTCGCCTTTGACGCCGAACGTACCTAAGTTGGAAGGCACGGAGCCGGTCAGGTAGCGCTCGTGGCTATACGGCAGACCGGTGACAAAAGCGCCATCGTAAGTGATCGTCCCGCAACGAATATGGTTGATAAAACGGATATCGTCCACCTTCGGCTCGGTGTTCATCACCACCGCCGGCGTTCCCACCGGTCCGCTGCGGAGCACGATATTCATTGTATTGTCGTAGTAGTTGAGGGCGAAGATACCGGGAGCGTAGTAGTTCCCTGCATCTTCGCAAAGCCAGTTGGGGTTCTGCGCATCGCCGTCCAGCATCGTCATATCGGCTATCACAGCTCCGTCGATACGTTGGATACCGTACGCCCGCAGGGCTTTGATCCACTGGTAGAGGAACGCCTGTTTGCCTTTGGTTCCAAGACTGGGGTCGCAGTTGCCGCGGATATAGAGATCGCCGTGCAGCACACCATTGGTCACGGTGCCTGTGTGCTCAAGCGTCGTGGGAAAGCGGAAATCGTCGCCTAACAGTTGCAGCGCCGCTGCTGTGGTCAGCAGTTTCATCACAGACGCCGGCGGCACTACGTAGCCGGAGCGGTATTCGTCAATCACTTCGCCTGTGGTCATATTCTGCACAAGCACAGACATATTCGCCTGACCGGTAATAGCGTTGCCCGTCAGGAGCGAGATAGTAAGCAATATAGTAGCTAAGATATTCAATTTCTCAGAGGATGATTAGTAGCGCGCTTCCGCGCCGATAGTGGTTGATTCGCCGTGCCCGGGATAGACTCGCGTGGCAGGCGGGAGGGTAAAGAGTTGTTCAAGCGAACGGATCAGTTGCGCCGTGTTGCCGCCTGACAGGTCTGTCCGGCCGTAGCCGCAGCAGAAGAGCGTGTCTCCCGAGAAAAGCACCTGCTCCTGCGGGTGGTAGAGACAAACACCGCCTTGCGTGTGTCCGGGCGTGTGAATCACCGTAAAGGGGAACCTCTCCCCTTCCCTCTCCGAAAGAGAGGGAGACAGCGCTTCTATCGGGAACGGTTCAGGCGTAGCGTTGATACCAAAGAGGTTGTACTGCTTCGCCATCTGCTGCGCCATCGGAATATCCGCCTCGTGCATCAGCACGGGCAGACCGAAACAGCGTGTCGCCCACGGAGCGCCCCACAGATGATCCAGATGACCGTGCGTAGCCACGATAGACGTGATTTGCAAGTGGTTCGCTTCCAGATATTTGAGCAACTGTTGCTGCTCGTAGGGCGTGCTGCAAGCCGGGTCGATCAGCCACGCTGCGCCCGTCTCGTCGGAAGCCACATACATGTTCGTCCCGAAACTTCCCACTATGAACCTTTCAATTTTCACCTTTCAGTTTTCACCTATTTCCAACATTCTTGGCATATAGCCGGTTTCTCGCGCAGCGTCTCGCGCCGGAAAGCCATCGCTTTTTCGCCGGCAAAGAGTTCGCCTATGTGCGCGTTCATTATATTTCCGTACGCGTGCGCGTGCGATTTGTCGTAGCAGCACGGCAGTACGTCACCCGTAGTGGTGACCACACATCCGCTCCAGACACGGAGACACCCTTTGCGCAAGGGCTTGCGGTGATAGCGTCCGTCGGGTCCCTTGACGTAACGGCTATAGTGTTCGTCGGAAGGCATCAGCGGATGACCTTGCGCGTAGTCGTACAGTTGTGCGGTTTTGAGGGTCAGCCGGTCGGCTCCAAGTTGCCGATACAGCCTCCTAAGCGCCGCCCACTCGTGCTCGTTGGTCTTGAGCCGCAGACATTGCAATTCGATGGTCGTAGTGCCGTGCAGCCGTTGCTTGGCGGCGTGCAACCATCGTATAGCCTGTTTGCACCGCTCGACCTCTCCGCCTATACGGTAAGCCCCGTACGACTCCTGGCTTAGACCGTCCATCGAAACGATGATACGGCTCAGTCCCGCTTTCACCAAAGCTTCCGCCAGATCCTCGGTCATCGTCTGGGCGTTGGTAGAGACGATCGTGTAGAGTCCTTCTGCGTGCGCCTGTGCTATCATCTGCGGCAGACGCGGGTGAAGCAGGGGTTCACCCTGAAAATAGAACTGCACGGTGTGCGCAAACGGACTGATTTCCTCCAATGTCCTTTGCCAAACAGCGTCGGACATCAACCGCGTGTCCCGCCCCGCTTCCTTCGCCTTGCCCTGCGTCTCTGCGTGCGCTTTGCCGCTCCCCACCGGGCACTCCGGGCAACGCAACTGGCAGACCGAAGCCGGCTCGACGCTCACAAAAACCGGACGGTGGGCAAAGCGCACTATACCCAGCCGGCTCAGCGCGTAAGATCCGTAACAACGGACCGCATTAATGAATCGCGATTTTCTCCACGCGGCGCTCATGACGGCCACCTTCAAAATCCGTTTGGAAGAACGTGCGGACGATATCCAACGCCTTGGGCGCAGAGATAAAATTAGCCGGCAGACCGAGCACATTGGCGTTGTTGTGCTGACGGGCCAGTTCAGCCAGTTTGGTGTCCCAGCACAGCGCAGCACGTACACCCTGGTGCTTGTTGGCGGTCATACAGATGCCGTTGCCGGTAGAGCAGATAACTATTCCGAACTCGTATTCGCCATTCTCTACCGCCGCTGCAAGCGGGTGGGCAAAATCAGGATAATCGCAACTCTCCTCGGAGTAGCAACCGAAATCCTTCACACGTGCTCCGTTGTCCTCGAGGAACAACTGCACTTTCTGTTTCAAGGGAAAACCTGCGTGGTCACTTGCCAACGCTATGGTCATTTCACTAAATTGTTTCATATTTGAATTCGTAATTTGTAATTTTATGCTTCTTAAAATATCGCCGCCATATTGCCGAACATCAGTTTGCAGGCGATAGCCAACACGATGATTCCAAAGAACTTACGGATAATATACAACGACGTCTGCCCCAGATATTTGGTCAGCCAGTTGGTACCGATCAGCACAAAATAGACCACTAAGATACAGACAAAAAGTGATATACAGAGGTTGCCGATACTATACTCCGCCGTGATAGCCAGCAGCGCGGTGAACGCACCCGGACCGGCGTACATCGGGAAGGCTAACGGCACAATAGACCCTTCGCCCTCCAGGTCGGTTTTGAAAATAGTGATGTCCAGTATCATTTCCAACGCCATCAGAAAGATAATAAAACCACCGGCGATAGCGAAATACTCGATCTGCACGCCGAAGAGTTTCAATATCCATTCGCCCAAGAACAGGAAGGCTAAGAGGATAATAATACTGGCTATACACACTTTGGCTGCGTTGATCTTGATACCCTTCTCCTGCATCGCTATCGTGATCGGGATATTGCCGAACGGATCGATGATAGCAATCAGAAAGACGAACGAAGAAATAACCTGCCAAATATCAAACGGACCAAAAAATTCACGTAGTGTTTCCATAATTTTGTAAATTTCAGTGTGCAAAATTACTAAAAATTTCGCATATATGCAAGATTTATTGCGATTTTCTTGTATATTTGGAAAAAATATTGTAACTTTGCAGCCTGAAAATGAATTTACATACTTTATTCCTTCATTTTTGATTTAGAATTTTTAATTTTTTATTCATATGATCAACAGTCAAGACATCAAAAACGGCGTATGTATCCGCATGGACGGCCGTCTGTATTTCGTAATCGAGTTCCTGCACGTAAAACCGGGTAAAGGAAACACGATTATGCGTGTTAAATTCAAAGATGTAGTAGATGGCCGCGTATTGGAGCGCCGCTTCAATATCGGAGAGAAGCTGGAGGATGTTCGCGTAGAGCGCCGCCCGTATCAGTTCCTTTACAAAGAGGGTGCCGACTACATCTTCATGAACAACGAGAGCTTCGAGCAAGTGCCTATCGCTCACGACCTCATTACCGGTGTGGATTTCCTGAAAGAGGGAATGACCTGCGAGGTTGTTTCTGACGCTTCGTCGGAAACGATCCTCTTTGCTGAGTTGCCGACCAAGGTAGAGTTGGCTATCACCTATACCGAGCCGGGTCTGAAAGGCGACACCGCTACCAACACCCTCAAACCGGCTACTTTGGAGACCGGTGCCGAGATCCGCGTGCCTCTGTTCATCAACGAGGGCGAGATCGTACGTGTGGACACCCGCGACGGCAGCTACTGCGAGCGCGTTCGCTAAGCAGTTATTATCCATTGCCGGATTCACCTTTCGTGTGCGGCATTGGATAACAAAAAAATGACGTGAGTTTTCATTCACGTCATTTTTTTGTTGGCTGTTCCCTAACCGTTTATGCCTTGCTCAGTTCGGCGTGCATGGCAGCGGCGGCTTTGCGACCGTCGGACATAGCCAGGATTACTGTGGCACCGCCACGGACGATATCGCCTCCGGCGAAGAGTGTCGGGAGAGCCGACTGCATCTGGTCGTTGACGATGATCGTACCTTTCTTGCTGATCTCCAGTCCGGCCACCGACGAAGGAATCAGCGGGTTGGGACTCACGCCAACAGCTACAATCACCAGATCCACAGGGATAGTGACCGTCTTGCCTTCTACGGGCACCGGACTGCGGCGTCCGGATTCGTCCGGCTCGCCCAGCTCCATCACTTGGAGCACCGCCTCACACACGCGCCCGTTCGCGTCCGCGTGATATTCAATAGGATTATGCAGCGTGAGGAACTCAATACCTTCCTGTTTGGCGTGTTTCACTTCCTCCACACGCGCAGGCATCTCCTCCTCGCTACGGCGATAGACGATCATTGCGCGCTCTGCGCCGAGACGTTTGGCGGTACGAACGGCATCCATCGCCGTATTGCCGCCTCCGATAACCGCTACGTTCTTGCCGTAGAGAAGCGGTGTGTCAGTCGCAGGATTGGAAGCATCCATGAGGTTGACACGTGTGAGGTATTCGTTGCACGAGAGCACACCGTTGAGGTTCTCGCCCGGGATATTCATGAATCTGGGTAGCCCGGCTCCCGAGCCGACGAAGATTCCCTTGAAGCCTTGCTCCTCCAATTCGGCTACGGAGATTGTCTTGCCGACGATTGTGTCGGTGTGGAACTGCACACCGAGGGCACGCAGACCATCGATCTCCTTATCGACAATCGTGTTGGGAAGACGGAACTCAGGGATACCGTATTTGAGCACACCGCCTATCTCGTGGAGCGCTTCAAACACGTGTACCTCGTAGCCGTATTTAGCAGCGTCGCCGGCGAAAGTCAGTCCGGCAGGACCGGAACCCACTACGGCGATCTTGGAACCTGTCGGAGTATTCTGATTACTCGGATTACTCTGATTACTCTGATTGTAGTAATCCGCTACAAAACGCTCGAGGTAACCGATAGCCACCGCCTGTTTGCCCATTTTGAGGTGGATACACTGGCTCTCACACTGCTTCTCCTGCGGGCAGACACGTCCGCAGACGGCAGGCAGCGACGAACTCTGTTTGATGATCTCTGCGGCGCCGAGGATATCGCCTTTCTCGAGGGTCTTGATGAATCCGGGGATATTGATGTTCACCGGGCATCCCTGCACACACGTGGGGTTCTTGCAGTTGAGGCAGCGGTGCGATTCCATAATTGCCTGCTCGAAAGTGAGCCCCTGATTGACCTCTTCGTGCAGCGATTTGACACGCACTTCGGGACGCAACTCCGGCATCTCCACACGCGGGATAGCCACGCGGTCTTTGGGTTTGCCCTCATAGGGTGCTACTTCGATTGAGGCAGGTCTTTCACCCGATTCGTTTTCGTCTCGTTTTCGACTCGTTTTCGACTCGTTTTCGTCTTTGACCGCATTCTGAGCACAGACGGACTGCTGTTTATAGGCTTCCATTGCTTCGGTCTCTTCGGCTTTGTAGGAACGCAGACGGCTCAGCATCTCGTCCCAGTCCACGCCGTGAGCGTCAAACTCCGGTCCATCGACACAGACGAACTTGGTCTTGCCGCCCACCGTCACGCGGCACGCACCGCACATTCCCGTTCCGTCCACCATAATGGTGTTGAGCGACGCCTCGGTGGGGATATTATACTTGGCGGTGGTCAGCGATACGAATTTCATCATAATTGCCGGACCGATCGTGATACATTTGTTGACGGTCTCGCGGTTGATCACTTCCTCTACGCCCACGGTTACCACGCCCTGTTTGCCCATCGAACCGTCGTCGGTCATCACAATCAGTTCGTCCGACCACTGCGCCAGTTCGTCTTTCAGGATAATCAGGTCTTTGTTGCGGGCAGCCAGCACGGTGATCACGCGGTTACCGGCTTTCTTGAGCGCTTCGGCGATAGGCAGCATAGGCGCAGCTCCCACTCCTCCGCAGGCACATACCACGGTGCCGTAGTTCTCAATACGCGTAGCTTTGCCCAGCGGACCTACCACGTCGTGGATCGTATCACCGGGATTGAGTGCCAGCAGTTTGTGCGAAGAAACGCCTATCTGCTGAACCACCAGCGTGATAGTGCCTTTCTCCACGTCGGCACCGGCGATAGTGAGCGGCATTCGCTCCGAGCGGTCGTCCACACGGACGATCACGAAATGGCCGGCACGACGACTACGCGCAATGAGCGGAGCCTCAACAACAAGCTCCGCTACATTCTCCGAGAAAAATCTCTTAGAAAGAATCTTATTCATAAAATAGATGTACGATTTTGGCATTGGCCTTGGCGTTGGCCTTGGCATTGACCTTGGTTCGATATGTCGATATATCGAAATACCGATATCTTGAAATTGTCAGTTATCAAAAATATTTGGTTTCCTTTCCTACAATCGAGCTGAGGAGGTTGTTCGCCAAACGGCTGGCACCGAAGCGGAAGGACTCGTTGTTAAGCCATTCTTCGCCGAGGATCTCCTTGACGAGCGTATAGTGCTGCACAGCCTCTTCGGTGGTAGAAACGCCTCCTGCGGGTTTGTAGCATTTCTTCTCGCCTGTTTTCTCCCTCCAAGCCTTGATAGCGTTGCACATCACAAACGTAGCTTCCGGCGTAGCGTTGACGGCTATCTTACCGGTCGATGTCTTGATGAAATCAGCTCCGGCAGCCATCGAGAGGATCGATGCTTTCCAGATATTCTCTACGTTCTGCAGCAGACCGGTCTCGAGAATCACTTTCAAGTGGTGGTCACCGCAAACGGCTTTGAGTTCGGCAATCTCGTCGAAGCAGTCCTGGTAGCGTCCCTCCAGGAACTTACCAACCGACAACACGATATCTATCTCCGTAGCACCGGCTCTCAAAGCGAGGGCTGTCTCCGCCACCTTGACCTCCAGAAAACTCTGTGAAGAGGGGAACACACCGCTCACGCAGGCAATATTGAATTTCGGGTCCTTGAGTGCCTTGCGTACATATTCCGCCATGGCGGGATAGACGCAGATAGCGGCTACGTTGGGGATACCCGGAAAATCTTTCTCGAAATTATTGACCGCGTTCGCCATTTTCTCCACCTTGGCGACGGTGTCATCTGCGGAGAGTGTGGTGTAGTCGATCTGATGGAGGCATTGCTTCCACACCTCTACGTTGTTGTTCTCAGCGAAATGTTTCGCTTCGATCTCAGCTACTTGTGCCTTGACTTGTTCATCTGTGAACGGGCAGGGGTACTGTGCAAAGAGTTCTTCAAAGTTCATAGCAATAATATTTTAGTCAATTATCAATTATCAACTGTCAGCCGTCCGATAATAGTCTCGTTACCTCGCACGGCGTCGCCCACCTCCACAAACATCTCCGTATTGAGGGGCAGATACATATCCACGCGTGAGCCTAATTTGATAAAACCGAGGTGGGTATTCCTATGCGCCTGATGTCCGGGTTTGGCGTACGTGACGATGCGGCGTGCCATCGCTCCAGCCACCTGACGAACGGCAATCTGCAGTTTGGACGGCGTCTCTATCACCACCAGCGAACGCTCGTTCTCTGTGCTGGATTTAGGCAACCACGCTCCTTTGTGATGACCTTTCTGGTGCTCCGAGACGAGTATCGTTCCCTCGATGGGATACCAGTTGGCATGCACGTTAAAGGGCGACATAAAGATAGACACCTGCAGTCTCTGATCGTGGAAATACTCGTTCTCCTCGGTCGGCTCAATCACTACCACGCGTCCGTCCGCCGGAGCGATGATGAAATCCGGGTCGTCTATCTCCAGCACCCGCACAGGGTTGCGGAAGAAATAGGTGACAAACACCATCAATAACGAGGTGACTACCAGCGAGATGGCAAGAATCCACTCCGCCGGGTGAAGCATAAAGAGTGCTACATTGATGATAAACAAGAGAAGCACGGTTCCGCATATCAATGCCCGGCCTTCACGGTGAATACGAAATTTTTTCATAATAACTATTTAACGTCGCTTCAGCGACCATCTTTACTATTTTAACGTCGCCTCAGCGACCATTTTAACCGTCTAACGTCGCGTAGCGACCATCAAGCCCACTGGCTGTAAGGGAATTGCGCCAGCATATCAGCTGCCTGATCCAGCCCTTGCTGCAGTTTCGAGCCGATCATCATTCGGAACATCATCGGGATGTCGGCTTTGATGGTCAGACGGATACGGGTATCGGTAGGCGAGATCTCCTTCAGCTGAATCCAGAAATTCGCGTCCATCGGTGCTCCCTCAATACCGAACTTAACCGTGTCGTTCTCGATACGGTCCACGATAGCGATCGTGATTTTCTGCCCCAGGCCGTCCACTTTGATGCGTACGTAGTCCGGCTGAATCTCCATCTCCTGTATCTTGTCTTTCGGAATCAGGTCACGCACGCGCTCCAGATTACTCAGGTTACCCAGCACGTTGTATATCTGCGCAGCCGAGCAAGATGAGGAGGTGATTTTGCTTTCGTATTTGCTTTCCGACATAATTTAATGATTGATCATTTGTAATTGCTGATTGGTGAGGTTATTTCACGCTACAAAAGTACTGCTTTTTTTCCGTTCCTGCAAATTTTTGGCGCGTAATTCGCATTTTTAATGCATTATTCGTCATTTTTGGTTCTTTTGCAGCCGGATTTGATATTTCTGCACCTCAAGCGAGGTCTGTCTGATACGTTTCTCCGTCTCCTTGATATCGGAGATGATCACCTGCAGATCTTTGGCGCAGAGGGTCGATGGTTCGCCTTTGGCAAGCCACTCGTTCTTCTGCTCTTCCGTGAGGCGTTTGCCGCCTTTATAGACCAGCATCTCCGTGCCGTCTTCGCGAACCATCACCCGCAGCTCCGAGTGCTGACCCTTGAAGGCATAGGGCTTGACGACGTAGTAACCTTGGTCCTGATACTTCTCGTTTTTCTCGTATTTGAAATACCTCAGCAGCGAATCCGCCTTGGGCATCATCCGGTCGCACTGCGACTGGTAGTATTCGAGCGTTCGCTGCTGATCCGCGAGGGCTGCACTATCACGCAGGTGTTTCTCCTGCTTGTACTGCTCCACACGGGACGGTTTGTTGCAACCCACTGCGAGCAGCACCGCCAAAAGAAGGATTCCTGTTTTCCTCATGTTCGTTATTTGCATATACTCTGCTTTTGTGTAAAAATGACCTGCAAAATTACAACTTTTTTTTCAATTGTGCAAATTTTGTTGATTTTTTGTCCTCAGATCCGCAGAATTCATCCAATTAGCCGATTTATCTTTCCGTTTGAAGCGCCTTCCAATAATCCATTGAATATCGTTCCATAATCAGTCCAATATCGGGCCAATATCGGGATAGGTATCCCCTTTTCCTTCGCAATTCACCCCTCTTCGCAAGGCATTTAATCACAAAAACAAATCAAAACTGGACACTAAATAGCACTTTTTCAGAAAAAAAATATAAAAATCTTGCGTATATCAAAAAAATGTTGTATCTTTGCAGCCGAATTGCGTAGAATCGGGTAAAGACTCCCCGTAGCCTATACCGTTTGGAACGCAAGAACGAAGAGCAAACTACATATCAAAACTATTTTTATGCATATGAAGAAAAGTTTATTTCTTAGCCTCATTGCCGCAGTAGCAGTGTTGGCATCGTGCAGCAAGACGCTGCCGCAACCGGAGCAAATCCAAGTTAACCCGAGTCCGCTCGAGAAAGTCGGCGACAAGATCAACGCAGACATCACCGGTACTTTCCCTGCAAAGAAATTTGCAAAGAAAGGTGTGTTGGTAGTGACCCCTGTGCTGAAATACAACAACGGCCAGGAGGCTGTTGGTGAGCCTGTCACCTACGTAGGCGAGAGCGCCAAAGAGAACGGCAAGACCGTGAACTACAAAGCAGGTGGCAAATACAGCCAGCACTGCGCTTTCAACTACGTACCGGAAATGAAGGAGTCGGAGCTGTATCTGCGCTTCAAAGCTACCGTTGGCAAGAAAGAGATCGAGATCCCTGACCTCAAGATTGCGGACGGTGTAATGGCTACCAGCGAACTCGCCAAGGCTGAGGACAACAAGCCGGCTGTTACCCCCGACAAGTTCCAGCGTATTATCCAAGAGAACACCGAGGCAGACATCCGCTTCCTCATCCAGCAGGCTAACCTCCGTTCGTCGGAGACCGGTTCCGCTGATATGAAAGCCCTGCAGGCTGCTATCAAGGACGCTAAAGAGAACGACCGCAAGGAGATCAACAAACTGGAGGTAAGCGGTTACGCTTCTCCGGATGGCGGTATGGCCCTCAACGAGAAACTGGCTAAGAACCGTCAGAGCGCTTCGCAGAAATTCCTGCAGCAGACTCTCAAGAAAAACAAAGTGAACAACACCATCGAGGCCAATATCACCGCTGAGGACTGGGAAGGTTTCCAGAAAGCAATGGAGAACAGCAACATCCAGGACAAAGAGTTGGTTCTGCGCGTGCTGTCGATGTATAGCGATCCCGAGGAGCGTGAGGCACAGATCAAGAACCTGAGCGCAGTCTATAAGACCATCGCCAGCGAGATCCTCCCCGCTCTGCGCCGCAGCCGTCTGATCCTGACCACCGACCTGATCGGTAAGAGCGACGACGAGATCCGCGCACTGGCTAAGAACGACCCCGCTCAACTGAATGTTGAGGAGTTGCTGTACGCTGCCACCCTCACCGACAACAACGGCGAGAAAATGGTTATCTACACCAAAGCAGCCGAGCTCTACGGTGACTACCGCGCTTACAACAACATGGGTGAGCTCTACTTCCAGGACGGCAACGTAGCCGAGGCACGCCGTTGCTACGCCAAGGCTCTGGAGCTCCAGCCGAACGATCCGGACGTGAACTACAACGCCGGTGTAGCTGCTATGGCTGACGGTGACCTGGACAAAGCAGAGGCTTATCTGGGCAAAGCAGCCGGCACCAAGGCTGACCTCAACTCGGCACTGGGTACCCTCTACACGATGAAGGGTGACTACGCAGCCGCTAAGAACGCTTACGGTGAGAAAGCTACCAACAACGCTGCCGTTCAGCAGATCCTCAACGAGGACTACGCTGCTGCACGCAAGACCCTGGACAACGTCAAAGAGCCGAACGCGACTACCGCTTACCTCAAAGCTGTTGTAGCTGCACGCACCAACGATAAAGCAAACGTCTTCGCTAACCTCCGCAATGCCGTTAAGCAGGACGCTTCGCTCAAGGCCCGCGCTAAAGCTGATATCGAGTTCTCGAAATTTGCTGAGGAAGACGATTTCAAGGCTATCGTTAAATAATGAACGATTGACGATTGACGCCGCATGGCAAATCGTAAATCGTAAATCGTTAAATCGTAAATCAACTAATGTCCGTACTTTTCCCTAAAGTACAAAAACCCCGAGAGTGGGACTATCGTCCCATCTATTACGACCCGGAGAAGGAGGCGCGCAAGGATAAAAAACTTGCGCGTCTTCATCACGGCTC
This sequence comes from uncultured Bacteroidales bacterium, assembly GCA_900319645.1. Classification (GTDB taxonomy): domain Bacteria; phylum Bacteroidota; class Bacteroidia; order Bacteroidales; family Paludibacteraceae; genus Colicola. The sequence continues at coordinate 51,492 of ONPG01000006.1, read as the reverse complement.
GTTCCGCGAAGAGCACGAGAAAAACATGAGCGAACTGCGGCGCCGCAAGAAATCGCGCCTCGGTTTCCTCCTTGCTATCCTACTGATGCTCCTGCTCTTTGTCTGGGTGCTGTCCTAAAGAATACGACATCGTCCATTGTCCATTGTCCATCGTCCCTTAGTCCCTTCCTATGGATGTCATTCATCTTCTACCCGACAACGTCGCCAACCAGATAGCAGCAGGCGAGGTGATCCAACGCCCTGCGTCGTGTCTGAAAGAGTTGGTAGAGAACAGTCTGGATGCCGGAGCCACGCGCATCCAGGTGCTGGTGCGTGATGCGGGGAGAACGGTGCTCCAAGTGATTGACAACGGCTGCGGAATGAGCGAGAGCGACGCCCGGCTGGCTTTCGAGCGTCACGCCACCAGCAAAATCCGTCAGGCACAGGATCTCTTCTCGCTCCGTACGATGGGCTTCCGAGGCGAAGCACTGCCGTCGATATGTGCGGTGTCGCAAGTGGAGATGCAGACCCGCCGCGCCGAGGACGAGACTGGTACACTCTTGGAGATACACGGCTCGGATGTCATCCGCCAGGAAGTGTGCAGCTGCCCCGTAGGAACCAACATCAAGGTCAGCAACCTCTTTTTCAACGTCCCCGTGAGACGTAAGTTTCTCAAGACCGACCAGACCGAACTGCGCAACCTGCTGACCGAGTTCTACCGCATCGTGTTGGTCTATCCAAAAACCCATTTCACGTTCGTCCACAACGACGAGATTCTCCTCGAACTGCCTTCAGGCTCCGAGAAACAGCGTATCGAGGCTATCTTCGGTAACCCCTCACGCAACTCATTCACAGCCAACCTCGTTGAGATAAGCACCGACACCGAACTGGTGTCTATACGCGGCTTTGTCTCCAAACCGGAGAACACCACCCGCAAAGCCGAACAGTATTTCTTCGTCAACGGACGCTATATGCGTCACCCCTATTTCCAGAAAGCAGTGCTGACCGCCTACTCAGGAATGCTCCCGGGCGAGTACCAGCCGTCTTTCTTTATCTATTTCGACATCTCGCCGGAAGCGATAGATGTCAATATCCACCCTACCAAAACCGAAATCAAGTTCGCCGACGAACAGACAATCTTCCAGATCCTGATGGCGTCGGTTCGCGAAGCGTTGGGTAAGTTCACCCTGGCTCCGCAAATAGATTTCGACACCCGCGGCAGCATCGACATCCCGATGCCCACCAACCGTCCTGCTTCGGCGCCGCAGGTGACTATAGACCCGAACTACAACCCCTTCCACACCCGCGAAAGCTTCGCCAACAGGCAGCCGTCGGTCAAAGGTTGGGATCAACTATACGCCACACCCGCGTCCCCAAAACAGAGCGTGATCTACCCGGACCGGATGGAGCCGGAGGTGCCGCAACCCGCTGCCGATGGCGAGACACTCACCGCCGACAGCCTTTGGCAGTACGCCGACAAATATATCCTGATGTCCGGTGAGAACGGTCTGTGGCTTATCAACCAGCACCGCGCCCACGTGGCGGTGCTCTACGCGCAGCTGTCCGACCAAATCCGGCAAGACCAAGGCGCGATGCAGCAGCTCCTCTTCCCCGAAGTGCTTCACCTCCCGGCGGACGAAATGGTGCTGATCGCTACGCTCCTGCCTGACCTAAGGGCTATCGGTTTCGACCTGGAGCAACTGACCCCGGACAGCTATTCGGTACAAGGTATCCCGTCGCAACTGGCTAACCAGTCCGCCCTACCCGTATTGCAACATATATTAACAGAGGTACGCGAGCGCGGCGCGGGCGCACGCGAGGAGTGGCAGCACCAGATAGCACTCGCCCTGGCGGAAAGCATCGCTATTCCCTACGGAAAACATCTGAGTGCGGACGAGCGGCTGCATCTGGTGCAGTCGTTGCTCCGTCTGCCTCAATACCGCCATACACCCGACGGAAAAACCATCGTTTCCGTCCTCACGGACGAAGAAATCGGGAAACGGTTTTAATTGAGAATTGACAATCGATAATTATATGAGAAATCTATTGCACGCAGTCCTTAGACCTTTGTCCTTTGTCCTTTGTACATTGTCCTTTGTCCTTTGTACTTTGTACATTGTCCTTTTGGTGTCCTGTACGCCGAAGGCGGACCATCTGACTATCCTGCACACCAACGACACCCACTCGCAGATCGAGCCCAAAGCCAACGGCCAAGGCGGCTACGCACGTCGAATGGGTCTCATCGCTGAGGAACGCAAGGCGGACCCGGATCTGCTGCTGCTGGATGCCGGTGATTTCTGTCAGGGTACACCGTATTTCAATTTCTACCACGGACGCGTGGAGATAGACGCGATGAACAGGATGGGTTACGACGCCGTCACACTCGGCAACCACGAGTTCGACAACGGCCTCGACACACTGGCTGCCGTGCTCCGGGGAGCGAAGTTCCCGGTCCTCTGCGCCAACTATGATTTCACCGGCACAGCCCTGGAGAAAATCGTCCAACCCTATACGATCATACGACGCGCCGGACTCAAGATAGGTATCTTCGGTCTGGGCTGCGACCCCAAAGGACTGATAGCCAACAAGAATTTCCAACCCGCCGTCTATCGCCACCCCTACGCCGTGGCGCAACAAACGGCCGACCTGCTGCGCGCCAGGAATTGCGATGTGGTCATCTGTCTCAGCCACCTCGGCACCTATACCAAACCCGGCGACGGAGTGTGCGATGTTGCCATGGCGCAGAACACCCGTGGCATTGACGTCATTATAGGCGGACACACCCATCAAATGTACGACCGTTTGCGCGTCGCCAATCTCGACGGAGACAGTATTCCTCTCTGCCAAATGGGCAAGAGCGGAGCCTATTTAGGTAGAATAATGCTTAATTTATGTGACAAAACAATAAAATAATACAAAAAAATTTGCGTATTTCAGAAAAAAGCAGTAACTTTGTGCCGTTTTCCGAAATACGCGGAAATAAATCATTAAAAAGATTCATTAGAAAAACATAAATATTAACTTATTTAACCAATTAATTATTATGGCAGGAATTGACGCAAAAGTAAAAGCAATCATCGTTGATAAGCTTGGTGTAGAGGAGTCTCAAGTAACTAACGAGGCTAATTTCCAGACCGATCTGGGTGCTGATTCGCTGGATACCGTAGAGATGATCATGGAGTTTGAGAAAGAATTCGGTATCTCTATCCCCGACGAGGACACTCAGAAGATTGCTACCGTAGGCGACGCTATCGCTTATGTTGAGAACGCAACGAAGTAATTTGTTTCTACAACATGGTTTACGAGTTTACGGGTAAAATCTGTAAACTCGTAAACCATATATTTACAATCCCTTGTTTTATGCAACTGAAACGTGTAGTAATAACCGGCTTAGGGGCAGTGACTCCTGTAGGTAACTCCGCTTCCGAAACATGGCAAGCGTTAGTGGCAGGCAAGAACGGCATTGCTCCAATCACATCTTTCGACGCCAGTTTGTTCAAGACCCAGTTTGCGGGCGAAGTGAAGAACTTCGACCCTACCGTTATTATCGACCGCAAGGAAGTACGCAGGATGGACCGCTATACCCAGTTCTCCATCTGCGTGGCAGACGAAGCGCTCAAGGACAGCGGGTTGGATCTGGAGACCGAGGACCGCAGCCGCGTGGGTGTCATCTGGGGCAGCGGAATGGGTGGCTTGCAGTCAATGGAGGGCGACATCATCGATTACGCCAAAGGCGACGGTGTGCCGCATTTCAATCCGTTCATGATCCCCAAAGCCATTCCGAGCATCGCAGCCGGAATGATTTCTATCCGCTTCGGCTTGGGCGGTCCGAGCTATTCGGTATCGACTGCCTGCTCCTCCTCTTCCCACGCCGTAGCTTCGGCGTTCGACCAGATCCGTCTCGGACACGCGGATGTGCTGCTCACCGGCGGAGCCGACGCAGATGTGACCTATACGGGTATCGGAGGCTTCAACTCCATGCACGCTCTCTCCACCCGCAACGACTCGCCCGAGACTGCCAGCCGTCCGTTCTCCAAATCGCGTGACGGATTTGTGCTGGGCGAAGGAGCCGCCTGTCTGATCCTCGAGGAATACGAGCACGCCAAAGCACGCGGAGCGAAGATCTACGCCGAGATGATCGGCGTGGGAATGACCTCCGATGCCTACCACATGACCGCTCCCGACCCGGACGGCAAGGGAGCAGAACGCGTGATGCGACAAGCAGTCAAGGATGCGGGATTGCAGCCCGACCAGATCGATTTCATCAACACCCACGGCACAAGTACGCCGCTGGGAGACGTAGCCGAAGTGCAGGCTATCCAGCGCGTCTTCGGCGACCACGTCTATGAGATGAACCTCGACTCCACCAAGTCGATGACCGGACACCTGATCGGCGCTACCGGCGCAGTAGAGGCGCTCACCTGTATCATGGCACTCAAAGACGGAGTGATACCGCCCACTATCAACCACGACCCGGACGACGTGGATGAACAAATCGACTACCGAATCAATTTCACATTCGGCAAAGCACAGAAACGAAATATCCATTATGCCCTCAGCAACACCTTCGGTTTCGGCGGACACAACGCCTGCCTGGTGTTCAAGAAATGGGAGAATTAGGGAAATGGGCGACCCTTGAAAACGCCCGTATTAGTCATTGTTTAACTAAAACAAAAGGTATTATGATTACAAAAATCGGCGAGAATGCAGGTCTCCTTTGGAACGCCCTGCAGAATGGTGCTCAAGGCATCAAAGCTCTGAAGAAAGCGACCAAGCTGAAAAACGAGGATCTTTTTCTGGCTCTCGGTTGGCTGGCTCGCGAAGGTAAAATCAACTTTACCGAAGCAGAGGCTGACACCATCATTGCATTGGCTTAATATATGAACATAGCCATCGTCGGCGCTTCGGGCGCCGTGGGTCAGGAACTGCTGAAAGTCCTTGACCAACGCAATTTCCCTATCTCCACGTTGCGACTCTTCGGGTCGCAGCGTTCGGAGGGGAAGAAGTATATGTTCCGCGGTCGTGAATACGAAGTAGAGCGGCTGGAGCATAACGACGCTTTCAAGGGCGTCGATATTGCTTTTGTCTCCGCGGGCGCAGGCGTGTCACGCGAGTACGCACAGACAATCACGCGCTACGGAGCGGTGATGATCGACAACTCTTCCGCTTTCCGTTTGGACGAAGATGTGCCTCTGGTCGTACCCGAGGTGAACGCAGCGGATGCACTGAACCGTCCGCGTAACATCATCGCCAACCCCAACTGCACCACCATCCAGATGGTAGTGGCGCTGCAGGCGATCGAGCAACTCAGCCATATACGCCGCGTACACGTCTCCACCTATCAGGCTGCCTCCGGTGCCGGAGCGCAAGCTATGAAAGAGTTAGAGAACCAATACCGGCAGATCCTCAACGGCGAAACAGTGACCGTGGAGAAATTCGCCTACCAATTGGCGTACAACGTGATTCCTCATATTGACGTGTTCACCGACAACGGTTACACTAAAGAGGAAATGAAAATGCACAACGAGACACGCAAAATCATGCATTCGGACATCCGCGTGAGTGCCACCTGTGTCCGCGTACCTTCCCTCCGCGCCCACAGCGAGAGTGTGTGGGTCGAGACCGAACGGCCGATAAGCACGGAGGAAGCCAGACAGGCTTTCGCCAACGCCAAAGGATGCGTGCTGATCGACGAACCGGCGGAGAAGAAATACCCGATGCCGCTGTTCCTCAGCGGGAGAGACGAGGTGTTTGTAGGCAGAGTACGCCAAGACCTCACCGACGAAAACGGACTGAGTTTCTGGTGCGTGAGCGACCAGATACGCAAAGGCGCCGCCCTCAACGCCGTTCAGATAGCGGAGTACCTTCTCAACAACAAGCAATAAGCAATCACCCATAAGCAATGACCAATCCCCCATCTCATATTGAGATTATGGCACCCGTGGGGTGCTGGGAATCGCTGACTGCGGCTATACAGGCCGGAGCTACCAGTGTGTATTTCGGTATCGAGCACCTGAACATGCGTGCCCGCAGTTCCGTCAATTTCACGACCGACGACCTCCACACTATTGTCCGTATCTGCCGCGAAGCACAGGTGAAGACCTACCTGACGCTCAACACCGTCATGTATCCCGAAGACCTGCCGCTGATGCGGGAGATAGTAGATAACGCCCGTGCAGCGGGGTTGGACGCTATTATCGCCAGCGACATTGCCGTGATGCAGTACGCCGTCAGCCAAGGTGTGGAAGTGCATCTCTCCACCCAGCTCAACATCGCCAACACCGAAGCGCTGAAGTTCTACGCGCAGTTCGCCGATGTGGTGGTGCTGGCACGCGAACTGAACATGGACCAGGTGGCGTCTATCTATCGCGACGTTCAGGACCAGCAGATACGCGGACCCAAAGGCGAACTGCTGCGTATCGAGATGTTTTGCCACGGCGCCCTCTGTATGGCAGTCAGCGGCAAATGCTATCTGAGTTTGAACAACTACGGCCTCAGCGCCAACCGCGGAGCCTGTGTCCAAGTCTGCCGGAGGGGCTATACGGTCAAAGACAAATCCTCGGACCTCGAACTGGATATCGACAACCAGTATATCATGTCGCCCAAAGACCTTAAAACCATCCATTTCCTGAACAAGATGCTGGATGCAGGTGTGCGGGTGCTGAAGATCGAAGGCCGTGCACGCGGAGCCGAATATGTGGACACAGTGGTGCGTTGCTACCGCGAGGCGGTAGAGGCGTGGCAGAACGGTGAATACAGCCGCAACGACATCATCGAGCCTAAGATAGCTGCGTGGAACGAACGACTCAGCCGCGTCTTCAACCGAGGATTCTGGGACGGTTACTACCAAGGACAGAAACTTGGCGAATGGACACACGAGTACGGCAACAAAGCTACACGCAAGAAGATCTACGCCGCCAAATGTACCAATTTCTTCAAGAAACTGAATGTGGCGGAGTTCGTTGTGGAAGCCGTAGAGTCGATCACGGAAGGCCAGTCGCTGCTCGTCACCGGCGAGACCACCGGCGTGTATGAGTGCGAAGCTACAGGGCTGCGCAATGCCGACGGAAAACCGGTCAACCAAGTCCGTCAGGGGGAGTTCTTCTCGCTCAAAACCGACAAGATCATCCACCGCGGCGACAAGATGTTCATTTGGGAATAATGGACGCAGTAGAACACATAGTAACCCTCTATAGCGTCGGCTGGTACAGCTGGGCGATGCTGCTGCTGGCAGGCTGCGCCGTACTGAGCGAAGTCTTCCAGCCCGGAGTGATGACCGCTACCACGGCTGTGGTGTTCTCGCGAAGCGAGCGGATGTACAAACAGACACCCGACAACTTCCCCGGACAACTCACGGCTACGCTCTTCCGGTTCGGAACGATTGCGCTGATGCTCGTGCTGGTGGTGAAAGACCGGTTCGGCACAGCGCTTGAAGGACTGATGCTCTACGGCGTAGCCGTAGGCTTGCTGATGGCCGTGGCGGTGACAAAAATGCTCTGCAACCAGATTGTCGATTACACCTTCGGCTTGAAATACAGGGCAATGGGTGTCACCTTGCACTACGCCAATATCGTCACAATGCTTTGCCTCGGGCTTTATCCGGTGCTGCTGGTGCTGCCCCTGATAGGTAACATCACCATGAGCCGATGGGTGGCAGTGGGCTTTGCGGGGCTATTTATAGGACTGATAACCTATCGTCTGGCACAGATATACATGACTGGAGCCAAGGCGATAGTCTATATATTGATTTATGTGCTGACACTGGAAGTGTTGCCCTGGAGCCTTCCCGTGGTAGTGATGCTGAAAATGATGAATTAATTATATGATAAAAAAGATTTTGTTTTCCCAACCGCGCCCTACGATGGCGCACAACCCTTATACCCGTTTGGAGGAGCAATACGGGGTACAGTGCGATTTCTATCAGTTCATTCATATCGAAGGGCTGAACGCCAAGGAGTTCCGCCAGCAGCGCGTCAACCCTGCGGACTACACCGCGGTGATTCTCAACTCCAAACTGGGGGCTGACCACTATTTCCGCTTGTGCGAGGAACTGAGGTTCAATGTGCCGGAGTCGATGCACTACTATTGTGTGTCCGACCAGGTGGGACTCTACCTCCAGAAATATATCCAGTACCGCAAGCGCAAAGTGTTCTTCCCGGAGGGCACCAACAAGTTCGAGGATCTGCTGCCGGCAATGCACCGCCGTCCCAACGAGAGATACCTGATGGTGCTGTCGGATATCCACAACGACGACCAGATCAATATGTTTGCCGCCAACAATATCGAGGTGCAGCCGGCTATCATGTATCGTACAGTTACCACCGCCTGGCCGGAAGACAAACCCTTCGACTACGATATGCTGGCTCTCTTCACGCCGGCGGGAGTCAAGTCAATTCTGGAGAATTTCCCCGATTGGAAACAGGGAAAGACCCTGATTGCCGCTTTCGGAGAGGGCACCATCAATGCCCTGGATGAAGCAGGCTATCGCGTGGATATCACTGCCGGACCCGGACACGAGTTCGCCTCACTGCCTATGGCTATCGCCGACTATCTGGACAAGAATAATGGATAATGGATAATTGACAGTTGAATCACAGTTTTCCTAAACATAGCAAACTCTGCGGGCAGATACGTATCCAACAGCTCTACAAAGAGGGCAAACGCTTTGTGGTCTGGCCGCTGCGGGTCACCTACCAACCCGTCACGGATGAGCAATCACCCGCGACCAACCAGATACTCGTCTGGGCTCCCAAATCGCTGTTCAAACATGCGGTGGACAGAAACCGCCTCCGACGGCTCATGAGGGAGGCGTATCGGCTGAACAAGCAGATCCTGACTCCCGACAGCGAGAACAGCAATACCCCTCATTTCCTGATTGCGTTCAACTACATGGACAAGGAACTGCGCGACTATCCTACCATCGAGAAAGCCGTCCGCAAGGCACTCAGGAAAATAATAGAGAATTGATAATTAATTTGACTGTGGAAAAGCAACCATTGCCAATAGATAATGCCCCATGGAAAACTTTCATCCGTAAAGTTTTCCTTCTTCCTGTCTATTTCTATCGTATCTTCATATCTCCGCTGACGCCGCCCTCCTGCCGCTATACACCCACTTGCAGCCAGTATATGGTGGAAGCGGTGCTCAAATACGGAATTTTCAAAGGCGGATGGCTCGGCATCAAGCGCATACTACGCTGCCATCCCTGGGGCGGAAGCGGATACGACCCCGTGCCCTAATAGTGACAAGTCACGTTAAATAGTTAAATCGTCAATAAATCGTCCTTCGTAAATCGTCAAATCGTCAATTTATTTATGCGTATCGATATCATCACATGCTGCCCGGAACTGCTGGAATCGCCCCTTAACCATTCCATTATCCAACGTGCCAAGTCCAAAGGACTGTGCGAGATCTATGTGCACAACCTGCGTGACTGGACACTCGACAAACACCGCAAAGTGGACGACTACGCCTTCGGTTTCGGCGCAGGGATGGTCTTGCAGATCGAGCCTATCGACCGACTCATCACCCACCTCACCTCCGAGCGTCACTACGACGAGATCATCTTCACCGCACCCGATGGCGAACGCTTCACCCAGAAAGAGGCGAACCGGCTCTCGCTCGCGGAGAATATCATTATCCTTTGTGGTCATTACAAAGGGGTGGACCAACGCGTGCGCGATCATCTGATCACCAAGGAATATACGATTGGCGATTTTGTCCTGACGGGAGGCGAACTGCCGGCTGCGATGATGACCGACGCTATCGTACGCTTGTTGCCCGGAGCACTCGGTGACGTCGAGTCCGCACTCAACGATTCGTTCCAGGACGGGCTGCTCGAACCCGGGGTCTATACCCGGCCCGCGGACTACAAAGGATGGAAAGTGCCCGAGATACTTCTCTCCGGTCATCAGGCTAAGATAGAAGAATGGCTCTACGAACAAGCCGTAGAACATACCAAAGCCAGAAGACCCGATCTCTTGGATGAGTGATCTCGCAAAAACACCCCACATGGCAATTAGTTTAAGCAACCCTGCGTAGTGGTAAGGATGTGGTATCGAGAAAGACCATGGATTGGACCCTCAAACGACTGAAAACGGAGCACTGCGTGAACAGACCCGATGGGAGGAAGAATCATAAAGAATGATACATAATCCGAAAATTACAACGCTGTTTTGACAACCCGACTTTACATTTTTATGTTTTATAACATATTTTTTGCAAAATATTTGGTGGGGTCAAAAAAAAGCAGTACCTTTGCACCGTGTTTTTCATGGTATTAGATTTAAGGTTAAGTAAAAAGATTGGGTTGTCGGGAGACAACCTTCTTTTTTTTTATCTTTCGTTGTTCGCAGGAACAACAAAAGTCCAAGAAGGGAGACAACCTTCTTTTTTTTATCTCTATCCCCTGCGCCGCATAGCTTCGTTTCATTTGCTTGATTTGTAAACCTCCCTAAAAAAAAATGACACAAAATTTGCATGTGTCAATTTTTTATTGTACCTTTGTGGTCGCAAATTGTAAAATTGTAAATCGTCCAATCGTAAATCGTCCAATTGTAAATCGTCCAATCGCAAATTGTAAAATCGTAAATCGTCCAATCGTAAATATATTTATGTCTTCCTATCTCTCTCTTTCGCCGGAAGTGCAGGAGGCGCTTCATAACGGCCAACCGGTAGTGGCACTCGAATCCACTATCATCAGTCACGGAATGCCTTATCCCCAGAACGTGGAGACGGCACTGCGCGTAGAGCAAACCATTCGCGACCACGGCGCCGTGCCGGCTACTATCGCCATTATCGGCGGCAGACTCAAAGCAGGATGTACGGCCGAGGAGATTGAGTATCTGGGCAGGAAAGGTCAGGCTGTGACGAAAGCATCGCGGCGTGACCTGCCTGTGCTCATCGCCCGAGGTGAGGATGGTGCTACTACTGTCACCACCACGATGATCATCGCCGCCATGGCGGGAATCAAGGTCTTTGCCACCGGAGGTATCGGCGGCGTACACCGCGGCGCACAGCAGACGTTTGATATCTCCGCCGACCTCGAGGAACTGGCTCAGACTCCCGTCATCGTCATCTGCGCAGGTGCCAAATCGATTCTCGATCTGGGCTTGACACTCGAGTATCTGGAGACCAAAGGGGTGCCGGTTATCGGTTTCGGCACCGACGAACTGCCGGCTTTCTACACCCGCCACAGCGGTTTCGGCGTGGATTACCGTATTGACACCCCCGAAGAACTGGCTGCCGCTTTCCGCGCCAAAGAGGCGTGCGGACTCAAAGGCGGCATGCTGGTCACCAATCCTATCCCCGAGGAGTACTCCATGCCGGCGGACGTTATCAATGCCGCTATCGAACAGGCACTCCGTGAGATGAACGAAAAAGGCATACACGGCAAAGCGTGTACACCTTTCTTACTCGCGCGCGTCAAAGACCTCACCGGCGGTGACAGCCTGGCGGCGAACATCCAGCTCGTACTCAACAACGCCCGTTTGGCTGCCCGCACTGCACGTTGCCTGTGCTAACGTGCTCGCCCGTTCTTTTTACACACTACACCGAGACGGCGACGGAGGCTATCAGATACGGGAAGGAACCCATTAGGATGCCTTTGCTCAGACGCCAGGTATCAGTGGTATAGAAAACGAACATCAGCGCCAGATCCGGAAAAACACTCACTAACAGCAGTTTGCTCAATACTCCACTCGCCTGCCAGTTCAACGCACGAAGGGCATACCACAAGTTATGCCCTTCGATATACCAGAACATGAACGCTGCGGGCAGAACGAGTCCGAGCAGAAAACCGATCCAGTAACGGTCAAAGCGCCTCATAATAAGTAAAATCGATGGAACAGGGCGTGACGGAAATCTTCTGATGATCCACCGCCCAGAGGTCGGTATCTTCCGCCTCCGGTTCATCGTTGACGAAGACTCCGGCGAGCTGATATAATTGGTCGTTGGTGTCCGGTGATTGCTCATTGGCGACCGGCTCCATCTCTTTCTCCCAGTGGCAACGGCCCTGACGCGTCCACTGGATACCTTCGATCTCGCCTATGGGTGCGTTGATATTATAACACATCCGCGGCGCAAAACCTTCGTCTATCAGGTGTTGGGTCACCTCCGCCAACATCGGTTGCAGCCAATGCAGATCGACATCCATAGCGTGGCTGTTGATCGACCATCCGATAGCCGGGATATCGTGCTCTGCGGCGCAGAAACAGGCTCCCATCGTGCCGGAGTAGATCGTGTTGATGCCTACGTTGGTACCGTGATTGATACCGCTGACGACGAGGTCGATCTTCCCGTCTCGGAAGAGCACGTCGCGTGCCAGTTTGACGCAGTCAGCCGGCGTACCGTTGGTGATATACACCTCGGCTCCGTTCAGGTCCCGCTCATCTATCTTGTGCAGGAAAAGACCTTTGCCGGTGGTCAGGCAAGCTCCGAACCCGCTGCGCGGACCGTCAGGTGCCACCACCGTCACTTTGCCGATTTTGGTCATCTCTCTCGCCAGCAGACGGATGCCCGCCGTTCCCCAGCCGTCGTCGTTGACAACGAGGATATTCAGTCGCTTCTCCATCCGTTTACCGGGCATTTACCTTGTTCACCACGTCAATCACTCGCTGCGCCAGCGCATTGGCTTCATCCATCGTAGCCGCCTCCGAATAGACACGGATGATCGGCTCGGTGTTACTCTTGCGCAGGTGTACCCACCCTTCCGCAAAATCGATCTTCACGCCGTCGCGGTCGTTGACACGCTCGTTGCGGTATTGCTCTTTGACCGCCTCCAGGGTCTTATCGACATCGATATCCGGCGTGAGGTCAATACGGTTCTTGCTGATGCAGTATTCGGGCAGAGCCTTGCGTATCTCACTCACTTTCTTGCCGCTATGCGCCAGATGGCTCAGGAAGAGAGCCACGCCTACCAGTGCGTCACGTCCGTAATGGCACTCGGGATAGATCACACCGCCGTTGCCTTCTCCGCCGATAATGGCATTCGTGGCTTTCATCTCCGCCACCACGTTCACTTCGCCCACAGCCGAGGCGCTGTAGTGACCTCCGTGCGCACGCGTCACATCGCTCAGCGCACGGCTGGAAGACATATTGCTGACCGTGTTGCCGGGTGTGTGGCTCAGCACATAGTCCGCCACACTCACCAGCGTATATTCCTCGCCGAACATCTCGCCGTTCTCGCAGACGAGTGCCAGACGGTCCACATCCGGATCCACCACGAAACCCACATCGGCTTTGCCTTGTTTGAGCAGGGTGCTGATCTCCGTCAGGTGCTGCGGCAGCGGCTCGGGATTGTGCGGGAAACGGCCGTTGGGTGTGCAGTTGAGTTCGATGATGTTCTTCACGCCCAGCGCACGCAGCATAGCGGGGATAGCCAGTCCGCCTACCGAGTTGACACAGTCGATAGCCACGGCGAATCCCGCTTTCTCAATCGCCTCTTTGTCCACCAGTTTCAGTTTCAGCACTTGCTCCACGTGATAGGGCAGATAGTCCTTGCAGGACATATGTCCCAATTCGTCCACCTCGGCAAACACGAAATCCTCTTTCTCGGCTATAGCCAGCACTCCCTTTCCCTCAGCATCGTTGAGGAACTCGCCCCGCTCGTTCAGGAGTTTGAGAGCGTTCCATTGCTTGGGGTTGTGGCTGGCAGTCAGGATAATACCTCCGGCAGCTTTCTCGCCCGTTACCGCCAACTCGGTGGTCGGCGTGGTAGCCAAACCGATGTTCACCACGTTATAGCCCATTCCCATGAGCGTACCGCAGACGATATGCTCCACCATCGAACCGCTCAGACGAGCGTCACGGCCTACTACAATCGTTTTGTTATCCGGCAGCGCCGCACGACGCTGGGTGGCATAAGCTGCTGTGAAACGAACTATATCTACGGGATTCAATCCCTCTCCCACACGTCCGCCTATCGTTCCGCGGATGCCGGAAATACTTTTTACCAAACTCATATCTTTACTTTGTTTTAAATTTCATAATATAGCCATACGGCGTCACCGACATCTGGTCGGCAGTGAACCCTTGCTTGCTGGGCACGATCATGATACATTGCGAGTTGGGGTATCTCATCAGCCTGACCGCTTCGTGCCACCCTTGCGCCTCGCAGTCGGTCAGATTGAGATAGTGGAACTCGTACGGATACGGTTCATCGAGCGTCGTCCAGTAGCTGATCGTGTCGGCTCCTTCGGTCAACTCATATTTCTTGTACCGCATGATTATCTCCTCGTTAGGCATCACGGTCATGTCTTCCTCTATACTGTCGGGATTCATCCAGACCGAGTCTCCTCGGCTGATGAGGTGGAAATAGAGGTTGTCGTAACCCGGCACTTTGTAGTAGTCGCGCTCACCCCACTGGTCGTCGCCGGGCAGCGTGGTGTGTATCTGCAGGTTGTTGCGGCTCAGATAATTGGCGATAATCTTGTCTTCCTGCGCGCGCAGACGTGCGTAGGTGTTGGAGTTGCAGGCGGTACCCACAAGCACCACGCCTGCCAAAAGGAAAAATGTGTAAAAAAGGTTTCTTTTCATTTATTGTATTTCTAAATCAATCATTACGTTTGTGTAAGGCGGTACGCCGGATGTACCTTGCGCGCCGAAAGCGGCATACCACGGCGCCAGTATTTTCACCCGGGAGTGGCTTCGGAGAGGCTCCATGTTATGTTCTATACAAACAGGTAGCTCCATTTTTCCTATCCGGTACCGGCGCCGGGTGTCTTCCAACAGCCGTCCGCGAAGATCGTACACCTTCAGGTGCATCTCTTTCTCTTCGCCGTCCATGAGCGGTCGGTCTTCGTCTCCTTTGTCGGTTATCAGCAGCCAGGTGTGGTTGTCATACAAAGCATAGTTCTCTCCGCTGGCCTGTACGAACCTCGTTATCTCCTCGTCGGCGGCAAGAGCCAGATGATGGTGGAGTTCGATCAACGCCAGTTGGGTGGAATCAGGCTCGGGAGCCTGTCCCATTCGTGTGGAAGGCCGTTGCGGCGCCTGATGGCTGCAACCTGCAGTCACACACACCACCACCCATAATCCTATGAACCTGTCTATAGTCACCTGTCAATTACCAAGTGTCAACTTACCGCTTCCTTCATCCTGGTTTTTGATACATTGGCGGCGGTATTCGCTCGGAGTCACGCCGTAGGTTGCTTTGAAGCACTTGGCGAAATAGCGGGAGTCATTCATTCCTACCATATAGGTGACCTCGGTGATGTTATACCGCCTGTCTTCCAGCAACTGAGCCGCACGCTTGATACGCATCTCGCGGATGAACTCCACCGGACTGAGACCGGTCATACTCTTCAGTTTGTTGAAGAACACCGTTCTGCCCATTCCCATTTCCTCCACCAGATCCTCCACGGTCAGAGTGTTGTTCTCCATCTCCTTGTTCATGATATTGAGCAGTTTGGCGAGGAACGCATCTCCCGGCAACTGTTCTTCGCCTTTCTGAGGCTCCAGACGCATCAGGCGCTGGCGGTAACTCTCCTCCAACTGCTCGCGCTGTGCAATAATATTATGTACGCGCGCACGCAGGTATTCGGGCTCAAACGGCTTGGTCACATAGTCGTCAGCTCCTATCTGCATGGCTTGCAAGCGGCTCTCGATGGCGGTCTTGGCGGTCAGCAGAATAACCGGAATATGATCCAGATCCGCATTCGTCTTGACATATCGTGTCAGCTCCAGTCCGTCCACCTTGGGCATCATCAGATCGGTGATGATGAGGTCAAGCTGCGTCGTTTGGATAATCTGCTTGGCTTTTTCGCCGTTCTCCGCCGTCTTCACATTGTACTCGGCGGCAAGGATGGATGAGAGGAACTGCCGCATGTCGGCATTGTCATCTACGACCAGGATAGTACGGCGGTTATCCTGCTCTTTTTCCAATATGTCCAACTTGTCCTCCAGGGTCGGGGAGCTGGCTCCGAGACTGTGCATTGTCGCGTCGTCGGCTACAAACTCCACCTCCTGTCCGAAATGCTCTTTGCCTGTGTGGAGCAGGATAGTGAACGTGGTTCCCTTGTTGACTTCGCTCTCCACGTCGATGTGACCGTGATGCAGGTCCACCAGCTCTTTGACGAGGTTGAGACCGATACCAGTTCCGCCCATCACGGTGCCGCCCAACTCGTTGTTGTTCTTGAACCGTTCGAACAGCACATTGCGTTTCTCCATCGGAATACCTATTCCTTCATCCTCAACCGCCAGCGTCACAAATCCCGGCTTGGAGTCAATGATCACACGTATCGCCTTGCCAGCGGGCGTGAACTTGAACGCATTGCTGAGCAGGTTCCACACGATAGTGTCCATTCCGGCTCGGTCCACCCAAACCGTGGAGTCCTTCGCGCGGTTCTCGATGCTGAACTGAATATGCTTGTCGTCCGCTTCTTTCTGGAAATTCGCACTCGTCTCCGCCACCAGATCGCTCAGCAGCGTCTGCTGCACTTTCAATCGTTTTTTCTGGTTCTGTATCTTACGGAACTCCAACAACTGGTTGACCATCCGGAGCATTCGCTGGCTGTTGCTCAGCACGATCTCCAGCTGGCTGCGTACGCTTTGGCTGACACGCTCGTTTTGCAGGATGTTCTCCACCGGAGCGATAATCAGCGTCAGCGGCGTACGGAGCTCGTGACTGACGTTGGTGAAGAAACGCAGTTTGATGTCCGTCACCTGCTGCTCCACCTCCACTTTCTGACGGAGTTTGTTGTAGGTAATCACGATATATGTGCCGATTACTATCAGGCAGATGAGACCCAGCGCATACAGGGTCAGCGCCCACCACGACAGCCACATAGGACGTTCCACAATGATAAACAGCGTTTTCTCATTGTCCGCCTCCGCTCCTTCGCGGTTGGTGGAGCGGACGTGGAAAAGGTATTTGCCGTAAGGCAGATGGGTGTAGGTCACGCGGCGGGAAACCTGGTAACGGCTCCAGTCTTTGTCTATACCATCCATCTTGTAGGCATACACGATCCGGTCGGCTCCTATATAATCCATTGCGGCAAACTCCACGCTGATGCTGGCGCCGTTGTGGATCATGATGGTGTCTCCCTCCAGCTCCTCGTCCTGCGACACCACGCGGGTGATTCGCATCGGCGGCATATAGGTGTTGCGCGACACTCGAGAGGGCTCGAACGCGCAGTAACCTTCGTTATAACCGAAAAGGATTACTCCCTGACGGGTGCGCAATGCCTCCGCCTCCGTGAAATAGGTATTGTCCATTCCGTCCAGCGCGTCATAGTAATACAGGTCGCCTGTCTCCAGATCCAGCTGCGCGATGTCGCTCTCGCTGCTGAACCACAGGTTCTTGCCGTCTCCCGCCATACTGAGGATAATATCGTGGTAGGTCTCTATATGAACAATCTCCATCTTCGGATCTTTCGGATCCAACATATTCAGTCCGCCGCCGAAAGTGCCGAGCCACAGTTTGCTCTGGCTGTAATAGATCGCACGCACGTCGTAACTCGGGATAATCTTACTCTCCTTGGTGTCCATGTTGATACGCAGCACACCCGTGGTTGTTCCGCACCAGAGGATGTTATCCACAATCTCTATATCGCGCACCTTCATTCCGTTGCCCACTATCTCGGGCTTATCCCATTCGCCGGAAGCTTCGTTCCAACGGATGATGTTCACTCCTCCTCCGTACGTGGCTACGCACAAAGCTCCGTCGGCGGCCTCTTCGATGTCGTACACATCAGGGTGGTTGGTGGCGATAGTCTTACCCGTAGCCGCCTCATAGAGACCTTTGCCTTTCGCGCCGTAGAGCATTCCGTGGCGCGTATCCTTGGCGGCATAAATACCTCCCTCTGATTTCAGCAACGGCGTCACCTTGCCGTCACGTGTTTGGGCGAAAGCACGCACCTCGCCGTTCTCGTCCTTCGAATGGCGCATGTCGTACAGTTTGTAGGGAGTAGGCTCCATATTGATGCAGTCCACACCACCGTCGTAGGTGGACACCCACATCAATCCGTCACGGTCGATATACGCGGCGTGAATCATATTCGTCACATCTGTCAGCGGATAGACCAACTCGTCTTTCTCGTAGTCGTAATAACTCCAACCGCCACCCGTCGGATTGACCCACGTACGGCCGTTGCGATCCTCAAGAATGAAGAAATGCTCGCGCAAACGACCGGCATAGCGGCTGTCTAACGGAGGAGTAAAACGTTTCCACTGACCGAAACGGTAACGCATGATGCCCTGTTGGTCATCCGCCTGCCAGATAACACCGCGCTGATCCACTTTCGTCCGCAACTCTTTCTCCTCCATCTTGCTCAGGAACTCCGTGGGAAGGTCGTCGTAGGTCACCTCCGAAGTCAGCTTGCGGCTCTTGTCCATGCGGTAGAAATGGCCGTCGTACGTAGCCCACCACAACTGCTCTTCACTATCCTCGTAGATAAGATCCACACGGTTGTTCACGTGCGCTTCCACGCCGTTGTTCATGGCTTTATAAACCTCGAAACTATAACCGTCAAAGCGGTTCAGACCGTCCCACGTGCCGAACCACATAAACCCTTGGCGGTCTTGCAAGATTGCCATTACCGTGTTCTGGCTCATTCCGTCTTTGATAGAATAGTGCCGAACCACATAATGCTCATGCGCCATGGCGGTGAACATCATCGTGCACACCAGTGCACATGTGAATAACCGTTTCATAGTATTAAGTATTAATTGTCAGTTTTCAGCTTTCAACTTTCAGTTTTCAGCTTTCAATTTTATCGGTCCATTATCGAGCCAATATCGAGCCAATATCGGGATAGGCCCCCTTCGCAGCTTTTCCGCGCCGCCCGTGCCATTGCCAAAGCCATTGCCAAAGCCAATGCCAAAGCCGATATAGCCCCCTCTTCGCATCTTTTTTTGTCCATTGTCCATTGTCCATTGTCCATTGTCAATTTCCCTTCTCCGCCAGGCGCTCCAGATACCGACCGTAAGCGGTCTTCATCTCGTGTCCCAACTGAGCCAGTTTGTCGCTGCTGATCCAGCCGTTGCGCCAGGCGATCTCCTCGATACAACTTACGTAGAAACCCTGACGGTTCTGGATGGTAGCGATGAAATTACCCGCCTCTAACAGACTGTCGCAGTTACCCGTATCGAGCCACGCAAATCCGCGGCTGAACAACTTCACTTTGAGGGTCCCGTCCGCCAGATAACTCTTGTTCAGATCCGTGATCTCATATTCTCCGCGGGCACTGGGTTTCAGCGCTGCCGCCTTTTCGCACACCTGCGCGTCGTAGAAATACAAACCCGGTACGGCGTAATGGCTCTTCGGATGCTCCGGCTTCTCCTCCAGACTCAGCACCTGCAGTGCCTCCTTGGTTCCTTGCGCTTCGTCTTGCACTTTCTTGAACTCCACCACGCCGTACGCACGCGGATCTGCTACTTCGTAGCCGAAGATGCAGGCACCGCCCTGCGTCTCCACTTCCGCTACCGCATCCTTGAGCATGCGGCTGAAATGCTGGCCGTAGAACATATTATCGCCCAGAATCAGACAACCCGGCTCGCCGTTCAGAAACTCTTTGCCCAGCACAAAAGCCTGCGCCAGTCCGTTCGGCACCAACTGAACTTTATACTCCAGTTTCATTCCCAGACGGTTTCCGTCGCCTAACAGATCCTCAAACATCGGCAGATCGCGCGGAGTACTGATCACCAGCACCTCACGAATCCCTGCCATCATCAGGGCCGACAGGGGGTAATAAATCATCGGCTTGTCATAGACCGGCATAATCTGTTTGCTGATCGCTTTGCTCAACGGATACAAACGTGTGGCGCTTCCGCCTGCTAAAATGATTCCTTTCATAAAAATGTAGATTTTTTGACATTATTCATTTCGTGCACAAAGATACAACAAATTTTTCACATCTGCAAATTTATTCGCCAATTTTTACACATTGCATTATTTTTTCATAAAAATTTGGCTATATCAAAAAAAAGCAGTAACTTTGCACCCGATTATGTTGCCTGTTGATTTCATAGACAGTATGCGCCAGCAAATGGGCGTGGAGGCGGAGTTGTTGCTGCGGGCTTTGCAGACCGACCCCGTGACCTCTATTCGCCTCAATTCCAAACTGGATGTGCTGACTTTTGACTGCGACACCGATGAGGTGCCGTGGCATGTGGACGGATATTATCTCTCCGAACGTCCGCAGTTCACGCTGGACCCGCTCTTCCATGCCGGTTGCTACTACGTGCAGGAGGCAAGTTCGATGTTCATACAGCAGGTGCTCGAGCAGTATCTTGACCCCTCTTCGGTAGTGCTGGACCTCTGCGCTGCGCCGGGAGGCAAAAGCACGCTCATCAGCGAATATCTCGGACGCGACGGACTGCTCCTCAGCAATGAGGTCGTTCGCCAACGGGTCTTTATCCTCAGCGAGAACATCCAGAAATGGGGAAACGGCAACACCGTGGTCACCCACAACACACCCGCCGAATACGGCGAGTTGTGCACCAACTTGTTCGATTGTATTCTGGTGGATGCTCCCTGCTCCGGAGAAGGAATGTTCCGCAAGGATGAGCAGGCGCGCAACGAGTGGAGCCTGGCGGCGGTGCGCAAATGTGCGGAGCGGCAACGGGCTATTCTCATGGATGTCTGGGATGCACTCAAGCCCGGAGGTCTGCTCATCTACTCCACCTGCACCTTCAACGCCGAGGAAAACGAGAAAAACGTCGAGTGGATGGCGGAGAGCCTCGGAGCGGATATTATGCCCGTGGACTACGACAGATCCTGGGGTATCGTAGAGGGAAGCGTCGGTTATCATTTCTATCCCCACCGCGCCAAAGGAGAAGGGTTCTACGTCTGCGCACTACGCAAACACGACGAGTTCTTCAAACCCTTCCAACCCAAAGCCGCCAAAAACAAGAAATCCAACAGCCAGCAGTCGATGGCTAATCCCCAATATACCGAGATTATGCGGTCCTGGCTGCAACACCCTGACGACTGGGCACTCCGTTATACCGACCGGTTTGCCACGGCCTACCCCTTGCGCTACAAGGAACTGATTGACGCACTGGCGGACTGCCTCACCTGTATCTCCACCGGCTTCGGACTCGGCGAAGAAAGAGGAAAAACCATCGCACCGCAACACAGCCTAAGTATGGCGAAAGACCTCCGCAAGGAGGCCTTCCCCAACGTGCCGCTCACGCTCGAGCAGGCGCGTTCCTATCTGCGCACCGAGGCGCTTAATCTGACCAATGTCCCGCTCGGACTGCTGCTGCTCACCTACGAAGGGGTGCCGCTCGGCTTTGCCAAGAACGTCGGCAACCGACAGAACAACCTCTACCCCAACGAGTGGCGAATCCGCAAACTCTGAGTCTTACCCGTTACGATATACTTTAGGTGTCACGCCTACGTGCGCCTTGAAGAACCGGTTGAAGAACGCTACGTTGTCAAATCCCAAGTTGAGAGCTATCTCCTTGATTTGCATGTTCGTGATCTTCAACTGCGACTTGGCGTCCGTCAGGATCGCCTCGATGATGATGTCACCCGCCGTTCTGCCGCCTACCGACTTGATCGTGGAGCACAGGTGAGGCAAGGTAATACGCATCGCGTCGGCATATTGGTTCACGTGGTGCCACTCGTGGTAGTGCTGCAGCACCAACTGGCAATAGTCCTGATAGATCTCCGTCTTCCGGTCCAACGGTCGCACCACGTACGCATCCTGCTCCTTCGCGTAAGCCGTATAGGATGTCTGCAACAGATTGAAGATATGTACCATCTTCTCGCTGTTCAGCATCGACGGACGTGTGTTCATCGCCTCGATGAGCGTGTTATACATACTGATCAGCACTTTGCTGCGCTCCTCGTTGATACTGATCACCGGCGAATGTAACTGCAACGCCGTCAGCGACATACGATTGTTGAACGTGTGTTTCTCCAGGAACGCACTGCCGAACACCACCCAGTAAACCAAAGCATCCTCCGAAAACTCACGGATAAGCAGAAAACTACCCGGCTCCAGCAGCAGGATGTCGTTGGCTTTGAAATCATATTCCGTCACATTGATCGTCGCATGAGCCGTGCCACGAACCAGCATAGCATAGACTCCGCACTTGATTTTACAAGGATACCGGCCGTACTCGTTCATCAGTTTGCCGCTCGCATCGCCGATCATATAATCGCCGTAAGGACAATCTACGATAGGTATATTATTCTCTTTCATCTTAACAAAAAGTATAAATTACGCTGCAAAGTTACTACTTTTTTGCGAAATACCAAAATAATCGTACATTTTTTTTTGCATTTTTTTCACAACATTCGTTTCTTTTGTTCACAAACCCATCAAATTATTAAAAAAGAGTCTCCCGTTAGACAATACAAAAAAAGAGTCTCCCGTGAGGAAGACTCCGTTGACCTTTTTCGTCCAGCGTATGATCCGTTGGTTCGTTCGGTTTGCTCAGACACTTATCCGAGTTTGTTCACAAAACGTGCCAGTTTCGATTTGAGGTTGGCTGCTTTGTTCACGTGGATAATGTGACGTTTTGCCAGTTTGTCGAGCATCGAGCTTACTTTCGGCAGTGCAGCACTTGCTGCAGCTTTGTCAGTCGTCTTACGCAGGTCGCGCACAGCGTTACGTGCGGTTTTAGCGTAGTAATGATTGTGTGCTTTGCGAGCGGCCGTCTGACGGATACGCTTCAAAGATGATTTATGATTTGCCATCTTGTTTGTTGTTTTTTTGTGCCCTCGGTGTGCTATGTTTCTCGGCTACAACTCCGGGCGATTGGTTAATCTCCATTGGCATTGAGAGGATTTGCCTCCGGATTTTACTTTAGGGAAGGTCTATTTTTTTCGATTTTTTGCTCCTCAATCCTCCAACGATGCGAACTCATGGTTCGCAGCGTTGAAAGGAGAAAGTGCGAGCCGCCTCAATCCGCCAGGCGGATTCACATAGGCGAGCCACTTTCGATGTAGTGCCAAGGGGAATCGAACCCCTATTGCAAGAATGAAAATCTTGAGTACTAACCGTTATACGATGGCACCGTAATGCTTTCGCGTTGTGTCCCAACCGATTAAAGCGCTAACGCAGTGCGTTTTAAGCGGAGAGGAAGAAGTGCGAGCCGCCTCAATCCGCCACGCGGATTCACTTCGGCGAGTCACTTCCGACGAAAAGCGGGTGCAAAATTACAACAATTTTTTGATATGACCAAATTTTTTATGCTTTTTTTGCAAAAAAAGTGCAAATCAGGTGATTTTTACAAAAAAAATCGCCCCGAAGAGCGATTTTCTTGCTGTTGGTAATCAGCCATTGGCTATTGGCTGTTTTCTTTTAGCCGTTAACTCAACCCGGATAAGGGGGAAGAGACGTTGGCCACATTAGATTTCCACCTACCACGCTAACGACATCTACATGCGGAGCGTTGTATGTTTTTTTAGATGATTTGCTTGTTGTATGCATATTTTTTCCTTTCTTTTTACTTAACTACTTTCTCTCCTCTTCGTATGAAGACACCCTGTTCTCCTTGCTGCGCTTTACGTCCAAGGATATCGTACCAATCGTTTTGCGAGTCGTTATCTCCTGTCACAGGCAGATCGGTAGGCATCTTACGCTGGATACTAAGCGAGTAATCATTGTTGTTGCCTGCTTTCAGGTCAATCTCTACCGGCTGTCCGCCAAAGAGCATCGCCACGTGCGTACCTTGATACAACAGTTCAATGGTATAATCATCCGTCACGCTGGTGGAGATATCCAGCAAATATTCACCTTTGTTAGGAGCAAACATACCCAGTTTGACGGTCGTACCAGTTGTCGGATAGGCAATACCATGTGCACTCAGTTGCGTTCCGTCATCCGCCAAGCACCATAATTGGGCAACCGTCCGGCAGTCTGTACTCATTCGTACCACATCACGCCCGATCGTATAAGAAGCTACTGCATCATCGTGGAAAGTCAGATACATGTAATCTTCCGTCTTTTTACGTTCATCCGACAGGGTGAAACGGATACGCGGTTTTTCCGTCTTGCCGGCATAGAGAGCCGGCATGTGGTTGGCACGAGAGTTACTGAAAGTACATACACCGTCTATCCCTGTTTGAATAAAGAACGGCTGTCCTACACAGAGATTCTTGTTTTCCACCAATAGCAAGTTATATTTGCCGGCGAGACTATTATAGGTATAGAGGTAGAAAATATCCAACTCGCCGAAATCCATACGCGAATATTCCAGCAATGTATTTCCCAAGCCGTTCCAACCGTTGCGTACTCCATTTCCGGAAGCAGCCTGATAATTAGTTATAGCCGTGGAATTGAGAACTTCGGCTCCTTCTTTCTTGGAGAACAGCCAGCGGTTGCAGTTGCCGTCGATGCCGAGCATATAGAAACGTCCCGGGTATAACGAACCACTCATTTTTGGTTGCCAGCCATTGCCGCTGTTGGCACGTTCCTGACCGTTAAACTCAAGAATCATATAATCTTGTCCTACCACCAATGTCTTGTCATCACAAGCACGCGAAATGCCATTGGTTGCACTCACCTCAAAGGGCACAGCAAAAGCATACCACAGATTAGGAGAAGCAGTTGCTCCGGAAGGATTCAGGACATATTCCATCACAATATCCCATGCTTCGCCAAGATCATTCGCCGAGTAGATTTGCCCGGACTCGCTTCCATTGGTAACCAGCGTTATTGATCCGGACCATTCATTGCTTTCCTGAGCGATCAAACCGCCTCCGGGTTCGATGACGATATAGGAATTAGTGCCCACGCCGAGGTCTCCTAGTTCAGGCGTTTCGCCATCGTTGATGACGATCGAATCCTGAGAAACAGATCGTTCAGAGAACAATATCCTATAGGATGTGGTGGCAGTCATCTCATCCGCCACGTGGATACGGTTGATATGAATCGGATCCGCTCCATCCCGCAGGATACACGGTGTTTGCCATACATTGCGCAAACTCATAGCAGCCTCATCGGACAAGCGGGTCACCGTCTTGATAAACTGTCCGTCGAAATCAGGAGCCTCTACCACACCATAATTCCAACCATTGGCAGACGGAGTGCAAGTGATAATACCTACTGAGTCATTTACTACTTCCAACGCCATATCGCTCGACGCGTGCAGATCAAGGATGGAGCCGTCGGACTTATACAACGCATCGGGCAGATGATTAGCGTCCAGGGCATCATTGACAAGCCATCCAACGTGAGCCGGGTTAGTGGCAGGCATATCAATGCTGTGTATCATCTCATGGATCGAGACATTGTCTATCAGCGACAAATCCGGATTACCGTAACTTGTCAGATGGGTGTACGCCACATCATATTCCACAAAATGGCCGAGCAACGAACTCTCGAAGAACCACTGCGCATACGATTGCTCTTGCGCAGCAATCGTGCCAAAATCCGTAGCTATATTCTCGTTAAGAGGCAACGCTTTTGCGTTTCCATTATGTAGCGCATACAACATATGGAAATCAATCAGCAATCCTTTTTCATTATCCACAATCTTCGGTTCTTTGGTTGTCAACCGCACATTTTCAGCGTCCCCGTAGCCGATATTATTGATCAGCAAAGCAAACTCAGTCGGCATAGCCGGTTCCACTTCATCAGTGAGCGGATCATCCGAGAACACATCCCGCTGCATGAAATAGGTAAGTTGCAATTGCGGAGACGGATTCACCGTCAGTTGTACAGGATAGAGATCCCGCGTCACTGTCAACCTGGTAAACGGATCAGTATAACTCAACTGACCTCCGAAGGAATAGACCATGCTTTCTGTAGGAGCAGCAAATTTCGTTGGGATAAACAAAATGGTTGCAACTCCTGTTTCCTTGGCGGCAATCGTCCATCCGTTTTCGGATTCCAGTTCTGCTGCTCCACTCATGCCGTCAAGGCTTTCCAGCGAAACTTGGAACTTATTATCGGTAGCTTTGACTCCGTTCGCATCATAAATATCCAACGTAAGATGAATATCCGTCATAGCGGTTGTCTCATGCCCGTTAAATACGGAGAGCGTACCTCGGAAGGCTTGACGGGTCATCGTCATCTTCTGATCGAGTTGCAAGGAGATGGTGGAGCATACATTCTCCGATTTATTCTCCAGACGTTCGGTGAGCAAGGCATATTCATGCTCCAGCATTTCAGCGGCAGAAGCATATCCATATTCCGCAGCTTGCTGTTCACATTCATTCATTTTCTGTAAACAGGAAACGGCTTCATCCGGATTTATATAGTTCTCCGTGACGGTATTATCCCCATGTATGTACCTATAGGTATTACTCATACGCTCCACAAAGTGCTCCCACATATTATCAGGAAGCGCAGCTGGCCTGTAATTGTTAAGCGTTTCTGTTTCCAGGTCTCCCGTCAGGGCAATACTCCAAACTCTTAATAAATCCACATATTCGGCGTTGCTGATATAGTCCAACATCTCCGGATCTATATAGAGGTTCATGTATTTTTCATATTCGCTCAGACCGTCATAAATAAT
Organism: uncultured Bacteroidales bacterium; assembly: GCA_900319645.1. Classification (GTDB taxonomy): domain Bacteria; phylum Bacteroidota; class Bacteroidia; order Bacteroidales; family Paludibacteraceae; genus Colicola. The sequence goes on along the minus strand of ONPG01000006.1, from coordinate 25,098 downwards.
CTTTGTCCGGCTCTTGAAACGCGCCAGATACTCCGGTTCATCCGAATAATCATAGTTTTCTGCGTTCGCTCTAATACGCGCAGGAGCATTAGCAGCATTCTCTGCCGTTAGATTGCAAGGAGCTGTTAATTCAGAAATACACTGTCTAATATTTCTTAATACTCCCAATCCTTCCCTCATCTCGGACAATCCCTCAACTCCGGTAATCTCCTCTAATTGATCTACTAACCTTTCTTCAGCATTATCATTAAACATTGTAACAAGAGGTTCCCACTGGCTTTCCGCACACGCTACGACTGCCGATATGAGATCATTATTCACGTCATAATCTTTCCGCGCTGCATTATAGCATCCTACTAACATTTTCAACATATCCAAATAACCGCCTGCCGGAGTGAATGACAACCCACAATTTATTACTTTCATTATGAACTGGTTCTGGCAAGGTTCACACCCCTCATCCTTTGTAACGATAGGTGTTTCCTCGCGGTCGCCGGGTCCGTAATAGCCACCGCCGCCACCGCCACCTCCGCCGGTACCAGGCAGCGAATAACATTGCGGGCAGAAAATTTCTATCAGTCTTTCAACATACCCTCCTCCTGTTTCATCAGTAGGTCTCGTCGGAGTTGGGTCTCCATCACATTTCGCATAAATCAAAGGTACTCCGTATTGATGCCATTTGCGATCGGTTCCACAATCCCAATAATACAACGTTAACATGTTGTCTTGGCACTCAATGATGTTGTGGATTTGTTTCTTTCTGGCTGGAGCATTGTTCGGTTGCTCAATGCGGGTCACTTTGACAGGGATTTCAACCGATTGTTTTGCTTCCAAATTGAACGGTTCCCCATATGCCAATGCCTCAAACGTGTAACTGCTTCCGCCGCTCGGCAAGGTAACCGTGACATCCTCTGCCCGGATCAGTCCCTGGTTCGTCACTTTGACCGTGTACATCATCGATTCGCCTTCCTGCAACAAATCCGCATCAATCCGCGAGGGGGCATCCACCACTACTACCGGCTTCGGAACCTGGGTCTCATATTTTACAGTGGTGATAATCTCATACTCATCTTCCACTTCTGTTTCCACAACCTGCCAATCTATCTCGATAGCTCGGATACTGAGGTTGACCGTCAGGTTCGTAGTTCCGGATGGCTGCACAAAGACATTATTGCTATAGGAGTCATGATCATTTGCCGAGACACGAATACCATAGTATCCTTCCGGCAGATTTATCTCATAGATTCCGTTTTCATTCGTAACTCCCTGCTCGATTACCGCTCCGGTAGAAACATTTTTGATGAGCACCTGTGCGTTCTGCAAGTGCGGTTTCTCCACCGTGTAGTAGGTGTTCTCATCGCACACATCTACATGCAGGGTGCCTATGTTGTTTGATACCGGCGTTAGCCTGAACGGCAGAGACATTCCTTTGCAGTTGGTAGGATTGATACCTATTTGTCCCTCAATAGGCGCATTCAGGTTTCGCTCAAACATCTCGTTTGGAACCGTTTGCAACACCACTTGGCTATATTCTCCACTGGGTATAGACGGTATCTGCAAGGATGTCAGCGACTGCATCCAATCAGGCAGAGCCAATGTGATCTCTCCCGTCTCTCCCAAGCCGGTGTTGTTGAGATAGAAGATAATGTTCGATACTTCGCGAGCCGCGATATTGGTCCGAATCTCATTGACGGAGCATTGCAGTTGTCCCTTAGGGTTTTGGCAATAGTAGTAAACGGCATTGGGAACTTCGAGGGTCTCATCTGTGGTGATGGAGATATTGATTTTCTCCCATTCGTTGCCCACGGTCGGAGTATTGGACAGCAATGAGAAATCCAGATTAGCCGAACTGCTGGCATTAAGAGTTGGCAACGATGCAAATTGTATCTCGCAGTTTTCCGGCTGGTTATCAAGCCTTACCCGGACGTTATGCAATGGCAAAGAACCGGTGTTCTTTACACGGATGGAGCCATTGTAGGTATGACCGGATATTATCTGGCACGTCGCAGGAGTACGCGGAGCCTCTATACCGAAGAACTCAGCCGCAGTCATTTCTGTAGAACTATTCTCTGAGGGGAAGCAGGCTCCGATAGCGAAATGACCGGATTGACCGGCTTGCGGCGCGAATGCACCACGGAAATCGCCGTTGGCGTCAGATGTAACACGGAATGACGTTCTCCACCCTTTGTTGACTACATAAATTTCGATAGTAGCATTAGCGGCCAAACTGCCCTCGGCATGTCCGGACACGTGCACACTGTCACCCGGCATGTACGATTGTTTGTCCACCTGCATGCCCGTGACTGAGAATGGCGGCAAAACCGTAAAGCGGAGCGTAGAGGAAGTGTTGTTGTTGTGATTCAGTTCTTTCACCTGGCGATCGCTATTCACTACCGCATAATAGCCACAGTTGCCTACGCGATTGGGCAATGTGACCGTAGCGGGAATCAGCAGAGTATCTCCCTCTGGCAACGTATTCTCCAGCGCAAAGTTCTGTGTTGCCATTCCTACCGTTGAGAGCAGTTCGACCCTCACACCTTTGGCCAAACCGGCTGCACCTTGGTTTACTACCCTGATTGAGACGGGCACTTCCTGATTAACTTCCAGAGAGGTGGAACTACCCTCATATAGAATTTCTACAATGGCATCCGGTAATGTCTGATCCACCACCATAGCATAGCAAACAGCACCGGAAAAGCCCTCACAACTTGCCGAGAACACTACTGAATGACTGTCGTCCGGCTCTCCGTTTCTTTGCACGGAAATGTCACAGGATGCACTACTTGATCCTGCCAGAATAGTAATCGTACTCGGCATTACTATTCCCTCCGGATGGTCAACCGTCACATTCACGGTCAAGTCGGTATCTACAGGAGTATTACGGGAAACAGTCAGCCTTGCAACATTCTCTTTGCCCTCCAAAAGCATATTATGGTTGATTGACAGAGAGAGTGCAGGCTCATCATTGTCCAGAATCAGCAAAGTCTGGCTTGCATAGCCTGCTGTTGACTCTTCGGCAGTACAGTTGCATGAGGGCATATAAACCGCTGCAGAAACAGTTACAGCCGTATTGCCATATGCCTGCGTGTTATCAATGATTCCCAAGGAGACGGATCGTTCGGTTTCTCCATTTTGGAATACGATGGGATTCTCGTGATAGTAGATATTTCCGCTGGCATTATCCGACAATCGTACCGTGACGGAGCGATCCAGCAGGGTATGCCTGCGAATAGTAGCCGTGAGACTTCTCATTCCTGCATCTTCTGCAATGGAATTGACGGACAAAGAGAGACTGATCTGGGGTATATCGTCGTCGATGATCCACACCGTATCGGATGTATATACAGTACCCAAATTGCTCTCCTGAAGTCTAAAGCGCACCGCATGATCTTTCAGGGGGTCGGTATCGTTAGCAATCGACACTTCAAACTCGCCGTATGTGGACATGGCTGGCATATCCAAATGAGAGGGAGTTGCGGAAACTCTGCTATCACTCGGATTAGTCTTTAGTTGAAAACGCCTTGTGTTGTTATAAGGGATAGAACTTTGTACGCCGATGCGAATATTTTCTCCCTCATAAAGCGTATCAGGCACATTCGTTAATGAGTAGGAAGGTGAGATTGCCGATCTATTTTTGGAAGTCCAATAGTTCCACAGGATATACTCCTGCGGGGTTTGATTTGAACGGGCAATGATCCAAATGGAGTTATCAATAGAATTAGTCGTAGGCATGATGATATTGCACCCTTCAGGAAGTGCAAAGACGCTTTGTCCTTCGCCGCTATTCCCCTGTTGATCAGTGATCATCCATGTCTCTTCTCCAGCTATAGCTACATCCACTTGCGCGTACCAAATATCCGTATTGTCGATGTGCTGCATCGGCCATGTCCGTGACCAATCGGAACCATAACCATGCGATTGACACCGTCCCACTCTGAGATACGCATTTTCCCATTGCGTCACTGAGTTGTCGAAATAGACTACCGAGTTTTCAGTGATGCTAATTTGGCGGGAAGGAAGTGGAATCCAATAACCTGTCTCTCCTATTGTTGCAAAAAGACGGTTTGTCCATTCTCCATTGTCCGTGACAGCACCTTGCAAAGCCTCTTTTTCCGCCTTGACAGCAGCTTGGTCATCCAGTTGCACAAACGAAAGTGAGGTCACGTCCTGATCCGGCAGAATGATGCGAGCAGTATATACACCATTCTGTCCTTTTTCCATGCCTGTTCTGGAGTATTCACCAGAAGCGGTAGTGAGTTTGACAAGGACGGAATCTCCCTCTTCCCAAGTGGGGAATAGAGTTGCAGGGACGGTATAAACTTGCGCCTCCTGCAGGATTTCCATCTCCACAATAGAATGTTCGTAATCAATTGTAACCAACACAACTACATCATGCAAGGTTCCTGAAACCTTTGGAACGGTTGTGTTTTCAGACGACAACGAGTATAGAGTATTGAGTTTCACATTGCTATTACCGGACACTCCAAATTCGACAGCCCAATTACCTCTGGATAATTTAAACTTGCCGGAAAGTTCTTCAAATCGTATAAAGAACTGATTGGCATTTCCGGGCATTGGAGTCATCTTGGTTGCTTCTGTACATTCCCATGCCACCTGTTCGCTGGGAAGATACCAATCCGCTTCAAGAGGTTCCAATTGCCCCCCTACAAGAGTCAGAAAATAATTTCCCGCTCTGTTTTGCTCAAGCGTAAAGACCGCGTTGCGATAACATGTGATTAGAGGATTGTCTAATTGAATATTTTCTCCGAAATAAGTCAGCGGATATCTCTCTCCTAATTGAATAGTTTGATTATTGGTATTACCCCAATTGGCGTCCCAGCTTCTACCCTTTGTAATTTTGAAAGCACCGTTGAACTTGGACACATTCGCTGTCAACACCCCATTCACATCCACAAATTCGACAGCCTGCTGCAAATCCCATCCGTTCGTGAAACCGCCTACGAGGAAATAGTCACCAAGAGGTTTGAAATAACCGGTTTTGACTTTTCTGGAAACAAAAACCGCATTGTTGATTCTCGGTTCGCCATTGAGAACCATTTTTACTGCGCGAATTGTCAGGGTATCGCCTACTCCCACATCCAAACTTTCGAAAGCATTGGCAACGCTATCTGCTGTGAGAAGGCCATTTACATAAATACTACCTGTTTCATCCACCAATGTGAATCGCCCGGAATTATCGTCCGAACTTTTGTCGTGTACTATGCCTGTTAATTGGTAAATATTTCGGTTATCGTTTCCCTCAATGAAGTCATGAATACTAACTTCTCCCATATATTCTCTGGGATGGCTCACATCTGAGGCAAAAGTTACTTCCAAGGTTAAGAAACACAATTGACCAGCTTTGGATTTATCCGAACCGTAATCCGCTTTTGCTCCAACCGTGATGACAATTTCGTTGGAATATCCTTCCCATTGAACGAGATAATCCGGACTACCGCTTACTGTCATCTGTCCCACATTAGAAGTCAGCGAAGCCAAACGTACCTGACCTTGTGAGGAAAGACCGAAAGAAAGACCTATTATCTCTTTCTCCGCCGATATGGTCAGTGTACCATTGGCATACACACGCAAATCTTTGTTTGTGCTATTATATGCAGGATTATTTAGTCCTCCTGCTTTTGCTGTGGATATAGTGACGCCGTTTGCCATAAAAGACGTTGCCGCATAATCGGACATCGTCAGCGTTATTTTGGTATTATCATCGTCATATACCGACCATTCCCCCATACTCCAACTTGTTACGGTGTATAGGTTTTTCCCTTCCTCACGAGCCACCTCTTCCCTATTCCATTCCGAATTCCAGTCAATTCCTCCAAAAGGATTAAGGCGGAGAAAAATTACACTCGTACAATCGTCCGGTACTTCGGTTTTGTAATAATCGCCAATAGCGGTCATATAATTTGTAAAATTAGGCTCAGTACTGCCGCCATAATAATAGACCGCATATTTAGCTCCGTCAGTTTCCCATACACCGGGAGCCAAATAAACAGTAGTGTTCGCAAACACAACAATACCACACAGCAAAGCTATGAGTAGAGTAATAGATTTTTTAATCATCTTATTCATATTATTTGTTTCAATCGTTTGATTAATTGTAATTATGCAACGCGCAAAATTACTACATTTTTTTGACATGACCAAATTTTTTTCTTTTTTTTGTCTGCTGTTGAACGTTTTTGGGGTCAACCGATGAAACAGATAGTAAAGATTCACGCTCCTCGGGTGTTTTTTCGTTGGAAAGTTCAGTCGGTTGTTGTTTGCTTGTTCATGGGAGATGGTCCCGTGATGGTACGGTGCTTGGTCCGACGAGCCAAAGACATGACCATCACGGGACCATCTCCCATGAACAGTTTAGCCATGAGCCGGGAAGGTGCCTTTTCCCTTCCTAAAAAAAAAATAGTCCGACCGTAGTCCGACCGACCGCGCTCGCGCGCGTAGTCCACAGCTACTTTGTAGCTGTAGTCGGTCGGACTTTTTCTTTATTAATTTTCTTTTGGTTCTTTTCTTTTATCGGCTTTCTTTTTCAAAGCAAGCCTCTAACGATCTGCTTCGCCGTATGCTTTTATCGGCTTTCTTTTTCTGTTAGATACCGGATTTGCTGACATAGCGGCCTTTGGTATCAAGGAAAATCCGTTCTCCGCTGCTGGTTACTTCGACCTGGAACAGGCGGTCGTTGACGATGTACACATTGTAGTAGATGGCAGGAATGATCACTTTGCCATTGGCATCAATGACGCCACTGCCACCACCGATATCGAAGCGGAAGAAACGAGGTTCTGTTTGTTTGCGCGTCTTGTATTCGCCGGAGGCTTCGTCGTAATACTCATATGTATCGTAAGAATCGATATAACTCAAGGTATGGATGCCATCGTGAACGAAGGGCACAGTGACCTGAAAATCGAAATCAACTTGCCATGCCAAACCGTCCTTGACCAATACCCATCCGTTTCCTGCTAACTCACGGCGGATATCATCATAGACAACCGGAAGAGCGAGAGAACCATCATTCGTAATGAGTCCGTAGTGATCTCCGTCATAGACACGACGATAGCCGTGGTAGGGTGCGTCAATGGCGTTGTAAATGGGATTGACAGTCCACTCGCCTCGGGTGTTGATGAGTCCCCATTTGTCATCCATCGTCCGCATGACGCAAAGGCCATTGTGGAATTGGAAAGCAGCATCCTCATAATTCGTATTATAATTGATCGGAAAAGTCTGTTCAAAAGCCGGTTTCCCATCCTCCTTGATGAAGGACACCACTCCGTCGATCAGTACGCCTGCGAGCCCTTCGCTGAAGTTCCATGCGCGGTCAAAACGGGCAGGAATGATGATCTTGCCGGTATTGACGTTCAAGTAGCCGCGCAAGCGGTCATGGGTTCGGAAGACGACCAAACTGTCCTCCGCATCATACTCATTGATGAAGATATGATTCAGTTCCGGGGTCGTGAATTTGCCGGTGCGGAGGTCTTTAAGTTGCTCGAAACCATTCATGTCGTGATACCCATAGACCAAAAGGATATTGGGCGATACCCGCCTGGAAAGCGTTTCCCAATAATTGACTTTATGGTACTTGTCATAATAGGCTTGCGCCATGAGGCACGCGAATACCAGTGCTGCAATCGCCAGCACACATAATGCCACGATTAAAATTTTCTTCCAAGTTTTCATTTGCTTTAAGGTTTTAAAATTAACTTCACAACTATAGAGGCAATATTGTAAAGTAATCTATCAGTAGAAAGATTTTTTATTACATTCGATTTAAAATTATCTTACAGCACGACTCTATTTGATGAAAAGCGAAATCGTATTCTTTGTCATCGTATAGCGGATCCTCTATATTAAACTCATCGCCGTAACAGTATTTCGTGATCTGATGGAGTTTGTACCATTGGGCATAAGGCAGTTCCTTCTGCACCTGCACATAGTGATAGTGCTCCATGACAAAGATAAAATCCGCTTGCTGCAACATCTCCGATGTCATGTACCGTGAATGTCCCTCCATCTGATAGCCATACTTGGCGGCAGTAGCAATCATCTGCGGGTCATACGATTGTCCAAATAGATTCTGCACTCCGGCAGAAGCAACTATAATATCACTCCTGCCTTCCCGTTCCGCCATCGTACGCAATATACACTCCGCTACTGCTGAACGGGATACGTTTCCTGTGCATATAAAAAGGATGTTCATAAACCATATACCTATAGTTATTTAAGGGATGTTGACAGATTCGCCGGGCATGAGGACAAAATGGACATTGGCTTTCGTGCCGGAGAGCCAGTTCATCTCGTTTGCATTGGCGCCAAGGGAAGAGGCGAAATAAATATGCCGCAGACGTCTGCAATTAGCAAAAGCATAGTCCCCTATCTCTTGTACGGAAGCCGGAATATAGAGGCTTTTCAGTTTTTTCTGCCCTGCCAAAGCACTCTCCGCAATGGACGTAACCGGTACGGAGATAAACTTACCGGACGCTTTGTCTTTGTACTTGATCAGTTCCGGAATAGGCAAGTCACCTTTGATAATAACGGTCTGACGACTCAATTGTGCAACTTGCAGTTCGGTGTCCACCGAATAAGACAAGCCTTTGTACTGCACGTGCTTTACTGCCGCTTGTGCTACCATCGTGCAAACTAATAGCAGGACAGAAAAAATCATTTTATTCATAATTGTGTTGATTTAGTTAGTGAAACTTTTACAACTATAGAGCGGAAGATCTACGGAAATCTATCAGTAGGGAGAGGATTTTCTTTTTCGAAATCCAACAAGGAATGGGAAAAGCAAGCATTTGTTTTCGTGATGATTTTTAGGATCATCAAGATTTTTTTCGATGTTCAGTGGCATAATCAAAATTAATGATTACATCTATAGATTTATTTTTAGACCATGCGCAATAATAAAGCCTGTTTGTAGTAGTTCCTTAAAAGGAACACCTATGATATAGTACACAATTAAACCGGCTTGTTCAACTATTTCCTTCCTTTCATTCTTTTAAACATTCCTCTTCCGTATGGTAATAGGTTTTGTTCCTTAGGAAGCTCGTCCAAGTCATAACATCTTTTTCCGTTGATATCCACATAATGAGTGTTCAACGTGTTACGGATACTACGCACCATGAAGTACATACGATGATCCTGATATATGGGCAAACATTCCACATATCGCTCTATGGGTTTAAACACAACATTTCCTTTCCAATCGCACACTTCTTTTATATAATGAATGTCCGTATCGTTCAGTTTGTAACAGTTCCACGCAAAACATTTTCTAGTCCACACATCCAATATCTCATCATACCCTCTCGATTCCGGGATAATGCACTCCCCACTGCGTGTATACACTCCGGCATAACATAGTGAATCATGCACTAAAAAGTATGACATTATTTTACCCCTCCAATAATAGCATACGTTCCCATATATAGGAGGAAAGAGTGTATCTCCAGACATGAGCATAATGCCTGTAGTGTTTCGGATAGTATCTTTCAGAAAATAGAATTCGAAACCATCATCGCCCTTCTGATAGGTAGCTATGCAATGCTCTGTTGCACAAAGTATAACAGAACAAAAAAGCAATAATGTACTTACGATTTTTTTCATTGTATTTTTAAGATTTTCATTCTATCTCATTTTGCAAATAGTTCGTTATTATTCTACAAGTAGGCTTATTTTGTGGCAGTTAAGCGCCACCAGGCAATCCGATTCAATAGTTGCATTGCTCTAACTAAAAGTATTCCAAAAAATGTGTGCGTTTCATAATTGTTATTGAATTACGGCTGTTGAACATATTGATTCAAGTTTCACTATTGGGTTGCCCTATGAAGATACATTGCAACTTTTTCATCTGCGTCTTTGGCATAACGGAGTTGAGTCCGGTAGTTATCCCATGCGTTTTGCGCATAACATTGCTGCATTAAGAGGACCAAAATTCTTCTAATATTTCTCAATATAATGTAATAACTTTTGCTTCTTTGTCTTCTGTACAAGACATTCCTACAGGAGCACCTAAACAAGTTGGATCACAAATAATATATTTCTTACTATCTACAGTTAGAAAATCACCCTCGACATCTGTATTAAATTTCACGGCAGTAGCGAGATGCCCCGGGAAATATAAGAGAACTACATCCAAACCAAGAACATCACGTATGATACGTGAGAATAGAATAGCCCGGTCTTCACAGTCACAATATGGGTAATATAGTGTTTCAGCAGGGAAAAAGGCTCTGTCACCTCCCCATATACTGTCATCAAATTGATATTCAAAGGCGGTTTGCATCCAATTTAAAATAATGTTTGCGGCTTCTTCCTCGTTTTTCCCCGCTATGCATTTTTGTATTTGCGGATAGAGCGTTTCACTTATATTCTGATCCATAGGGGTATTAGCGTATATCGCCCAACGAGTGCCAAAATCTTCTCCTACGTGACCTACGGGATATGTATTGTAGAAATCTACTGCATTTTTATTTACTGCACATTGCAACTTTATTCCTTTATTAGAAATAAGAATTTTCTGTTCTGATGCATCGTATTTCAGTTTCTGATCATTCAATATTTGTAGATTTAAAGCCTTTTCCTCTTCAAAATGAGCATCGCATATAAATAGTTGTCGTTCCTCGCAGTTGAGTGGGTAGAATACTCTATTTTCAATCTCAAAATAAAGTCTTTCATACAATTTATAATTGCTCTCAATTAACATGTATAGTTTTCCTGTTTGACCTAATGCCAAACGCATAGAATAACCTGACAGGGCGTAAATATATGCATGTAAGAAAACAGCTTCATTAGAAATCCCATATAATTTCTCTGATAATAATTGCAGGAAGGACAAGTAAGCCCAATCAGAAAGAGAATAAGCTTCTCTAACCTCAATACAGTCATAAATGAGGTTATTGAAATCGCCATTAGATAATCTCTTCCATGCATCTGCTAAACTATTATTACTAGACTCTTTTATAGAAAATGACAGATTAGTTGGTTTGCGTACCGTAATAGGTGTATTGTAGAACAATATTTCAATTTTATTATTGGGCGTATTGTCTTCTTTTATGGGAGCTATCGGTTTTGGGCGGGGTTGAGGAGTCGGAATCGGGGTTATCTTAACCGGAATTTCTTTTATAGACCGATGTTCATGATTTTCTTTATCAAAGATAATGGGAGGCATGTCTTCTATGGGACGTGGAATGCCTGTAATTGATGTATATTCTTCCCATGATTTACGCATATAATTTTCGTACTCGGCATTGAGTTTTTCTAGATAGCTTTCATAGGCTTTATCTAATTGCCGCACATACGCATCGTACTCATTATCCATGTGGGAGACGTATGCGTTCCAAATTGAATCTTGCTTTTGTCCCATTACTGGGAAACAAATCAAGGTGATAGTTAGTAATACGAATAGTTTTTTCATTTATCCTTATTATTTTGAAATCTCTACCATATGGTATGATACATATTTCTTATTATTAGGAATACGTGCAATGAATTTATCAATGTCAGCACGAGTGGGATTAAGCATGTTAAACGGATATTCTTCTTTGGTCAGCAAAACCACGATCGTGTTTGTTTCTCGTTTTTTGTTGGTATAAAATTGAATGTCCTGATCCATCTCCCGCGGAATTATAACAGTTTTATCTGCTTCCATTAAAATACCATGATGAGCACCACCCGGATACAAATAATACCCAACTTCCGAATTTTCAAATAAGAAAATTTTCAGATACGCCCGTTGGGTGGGTTGAACAGCCATTTGACATAATTCACCAGACCGATAGTGCGCATGTATGTTATCTATTGCAGCTGTAAAATTGGGATCAGGTTCAACACCTCTCCTTACTTTTACATTCGCAAGGCAGTAATAAATTAATTCCGAAGAGTGGACTGGATGTTTTTCCACCCCTTCTTCTACGATATTAAACTCTTCTATCTCTCCGCTTATTTGTATAATTGACAAACTATTAAAACTTTCTCCTGCGGATGAGACTTCTATTTTGTCCCATATATTCACCTGTGTGCCAAATGCTTTTTTCAAAGCTAAACGCTTTGCATTTTCTCTGGCTTTTTCTTCGGCTTCAGCGCGTGTGACATTGGAGTTCGGAGCCGTAGCATATTCTCCACGTACATTCTTTATCGTTTGCGATTTCTCATGCCCCATTATATAACAGGGCATGAGAAATAACAAGCTGAATATGATAGGGAATAGCTTATTCATGATGAAAAGGAAAAATCTACTCTGCTAATTTAAATCCTTCGCGAACAAAATCAGATAGCTCTTTTGCATGCTCGCGCGCAAATTCCGACTCTTTTTGCATGTTTTCCATAGCTCGGATACGAGCTTTTGAAGCTTGATCCTCGTTAATAATATACCATGCTTGATACTCAATCGATTTATCTGATTTCTCTCGGTATAATCCAAAGCGCATACCTAACTCATTTTGAATCAACTTCTGCACTAAGGACTCATACGCCTCATAGAAATTATCAAGAGAGGGAGCATCTACACCCGCGCTAATCTCTGCGTTTACACGACCTCTTAAGAATTGCCCCGCTCTCTTTGCATAGGATATAGCTGCATTATTATGAGCCCACTGTTTAGCTTGGTTAATCGTTTTAGCACTTGTAGTACCTTGAATACGTTCTGTATAGCCTTGATTATTTGGATCTTTCTGCTCTTCCATGTGGAAATAATAGAGAGACTCTTCGATTGTACGAGTTCCATCTACTTTCCAGCCTTCTCGCCTAAGTTCTTTTGCTTGCTTCTTAGAGCGTTTCCAAGTAGAAGCATCGTCATTTTTCGGAGGGGCTGCACATACTGTTACCACTGCTACAAATAAGGCCATAGCTGCCATTAACATTCTTTTCATAATGTTTTTTGTTTTAAAGATTAATAATGTAAATTATTTGAAAATTATTTCAATTTCCAATTTTGCCATTGGTTTTGGACCTGAGGAGAAGCAATGATGCTTGGTATCTGTTCCTTCTCATGAAGATCCAAAGATTTTAAGTTGACCTCAGTTGTCAAATAGTTTGCCAATTCATCCAACTCTTTGTCATTTACAAAGGCGGTTTGATTACCTTGCGATGCTGCAAAGACTACCATATTTCCTGTCGGCATACCACTCTTGGCTACCAAACGGGCACCCTTGTTTTGAGCCAATGCCTCATCGTTTCTATTTACGCCGGAGAAACAAGCATCCAAAAAGACAGTGATACTCTTTGCCGGTAATTGTCCTAATTGCTGATAGAGGTTATCAAGTTTATAGCCGGTAGAGATGTTTTCTTCATATCCATCAGTCGGCATCAAGTATGCTCCTCTTGTATTCATATCCGGCACTCCGTGACCGGTATAATACGCAATGATATTGGTCTCTTTTCTTGCATTTGCACGTGCATGTGCTTTCTTCTGGAGTAAGTCTATTTTTTGACGGATGCCGTTTAAAGTGGCATTGGATTGATAGAGGATGTTTTCTTCTGGTATTCCCAATGTCTTGATACAATACTCTTTGAATATATTTCCATCATTGATGGCATAGGGTACTTGCGGCATGGAATGGTAGTTCTCATTAGCTATGATTAAAACAATTGTATTGCTATTCATAATATTGGATGTCGGAATGTTTAAATCTACCTCTGATTTTCCAATATTGATTTCACGCTTTTGAATTGTTTGCTGACCTTTATAATTAGAACCACCTGCAATATCTATTTCGATTGGATCAAAATTATAATTGACTTGTGCTAATTCATACGTCAAAGATGATAGATTGGAGTAAGTGTAGTGCTTGTTCTGAGTTGGAAAGAAAATATCCAACGAAGCAATAGCAAGTCTATCATCTTCTATAAAATATTTTGGGGTTAACTTTACTGAAGACCAATTTTGCTTAAAGTCACTTGCTTCGCTTATTGGTACAGGCACTAACATATTGCCAAATTGTGATTCAGAAAGAAGAAACACTTCATTCTCAGCATCATATTGACCACCCAAACTCACATTAAGTTTTAGAGAATTAGAATATTTATGAAGATAGTTCGTCTCACATTGTTTAGTTAATTCTCTGATTTTAGTATTACGTGTTACTTCATTAACTCGCTTTTGCCAATCCGACATTTTCTCAAATTCTCCTTTAACTTGCCATTCGTTGATTGCTTTTTCAACAATCGGCTTGGCATATTCACTAAAATACATGATATTTCTATCATTTGCAATCAGTTTGGTAGTTGAGGGGATATCTGCTTTGGACAAGTCTAAACCTTTGGGATATTTGATCTCTTTAAGGTTTATGCAACCCGAGAAAGCCCTATCTCCAATGCATGTGACGCTGTTAGGAATAGTGATAGATGTCATACTTGTGCAATCACTGAAAGCCTCAGCATCAATATTCGTAACACTATTGGGAATCGTCACAGAGATCAAACTGGTGCAATCACTGAAAGCCCTATATTCAATGCTTGTGACGCTATTTGGAATGGTCACAGAGGTCAAACCGCTACAACCGGCGAAAGCCCGATCACTAATGCGTGTGAAGCTGTTAGGAATAGTGATAGATGTCAAACCTGTGCAACGATAGAAATGTCCTGTTCCAATTACTGTGACGCTGTTAGGAATAGTGATAGATGTCATACTTGTGCAACCACTGAAAGCCCACCATCCAATAGCTGTAATGCTATTAGGAATGGTCACATAGGTCAAACCAGTGCAATGTATAAATGCCCTATCTCCAATGCGTGTGACGCTGTTAGGAATAGTGATAGATGTTAAACTTGTGCAACCACAGAAAGCATCCTTTCCAATGCTTGTGACTCCTTCGCTTATTTTTATAGAAGTGATTGATTTACGATGTTTATACCATGGAACATTAGAAGTTTTTTTCTCGACGTTATAATCATAATCTTTCATGATGCCAGTGCCTATGATAGTGAGTTTACCATTATCGAGAACCCATTTGACATTATTTCCGCACTTGCCGCCAATGGCAAATACCTGTCCGCAGACAAGTAGCAAGGCAATGCAAAATGTAAATAAATTCGGTTTCATAATGATTTTTTAATTACTTATGTGTATAGAATTATGCGAAAGAGCTTAAATCGTAAAATTATCATCTACTTTAGTTTCCAGTTCTGCCATTGGTTTTGGACTTGGGGAGAAGCAATGATGCTCGGTATCTGCTCTTTCTCATGAAGATCCAAAGATTTTAAGTTGACCTCAGTTGTCAAATAGTTTGCCAATTCATCCAATGTTGCATCTCCTTTCGAGTCTTGTAATTTCTTCNNNCTCTTTGTCATTTACAAAGGCGGTTTGATTACCTTGCGATGCTGCAAAGACTACCATATTTCCTGTCGGCATACCACTCTTGGCTACCAAACGGGCACCTTTATGTTGTGCCAAGGCTTCATCGTTTCGGTTAACACCGGAGAAACATGCATCCAAAAAGACGGTGATACTCTTTGCCGGTAATTGTCCTAATTGCTGATAGAGGTTATCAAGTTTGTAGCCGGTATTAACATTTTCTTCATATCCATCTATCGGCATGAGATAGGCACTTCTTGTATTTCCATCAGGAACACCATGACCGGTATAATAAACAATGATATTTGTTTCTTTCTTTGCGTTGCTTCTTGCTTGGACTTTCTTCTGAAGCAACTCTACCTTTTGACGAATATCA
The DNA here is from genome assembly GCA_900319645.1 of uncultured Bacteroidales bacterium. Classification (GTDB taxonomy): domain Bacteria; phylum Bacteroidota; class Bacteroidia; order Bacteroidales; family Paludibacteraceae; genus Colicola. The sequence goes on along the minus strand of ONPG01000006.1, from coordinate 9,421 downwards.
TTCAACGTAGCATTAGTTATACACATGATATTATCATTGGGTATACCTAATGTTTTGTTGCAATACTCTTTGAAGATGTTTCCATCATTGATGGCATAAGGTACTTGCGGCATGGAATGGTAGTTCTCATTGGCTATCACTAACACTAAAGTACTATAGTTTTGAGTTTGCGATGATGGTATGTTTTTATCTATATCACTACGCAGAGTTGCCAATTTAATCTCGTTTCGTTGAGGTTTTTCGTCTTTACCATCTATATGATAACTATTCGGTACAACCTGATTTAAAGCCAAGCTCAATTGCTTGTTTTCCGCATATTTGCCGTATTTCTCGTTGATACTAATGGCAATCGGAATATCGGTAGCAGCGTAATTGTTATTAGCTGCAAGAGAAATCTTGATGCTTTTAGTTTCGCCTGACTTGATTATGGGATAAGATAACTCAGAACTGCCATCCATCACAAACACATTACTCGGAATATTAATTTTTACTTTTACATTTTCCGCATCACCATATTTCGTGTTCTGAAGATTGAATGTAAGTGTAAAAGGCTCCATCTTTCGTATATTACCGGAGTTTGAGGTTATCTTATAATCTACGACTTGTATTAGTGGTGCTTCAAATGCCTTTGTTGCCACAGCTAAGTCAAAAGGTGCAACCCCCCATCCATTCGGCTCATACACTTCGATGGAAAACGTCACTTTTCCATTCTCTGTACTAGTATTGGATGTAATGGGGATACTGACTTCGCAAGTCTGTCCTACTGCTATTTCCGGTAGTTTTATGGTATGAACGCTTATTCCACTTGTCGCACCTGACATCTTCACTCTTGCCTCGCAGTTCTGCGCCGCACCCTTACCCTTGTTCTGTATCTTGAATTTAATGGTACATTTCTCGTTTGCATCTATATAATTATTCTGTGTCGGATCGGAGAATGAAAGTGAACCTGTCGCTAAAGCAAGTAACGGAGGCTCTATATCATACGGAATCAGTTTGGTGGATGTTGGAACCTGAGCGTCTGCTATATATAATCCTCTGGGGTACCGAATTTCTTTTAACGATACGCAATCGGAAAAAGTTCCATATCCTATATTTTGCACACTTCGAGGAAGATAGATAGACTCTAAATTTTTGCACCCTCCAAAAGCCAGACCCTGAATATATGCAATAGTATTAGGCAGCGATATATGTACTAAGTTTTCACAATATTGAAAACAATAAGTGCCAACAAGGATTACACCATTAGGTATAGAGTACCTAGAATTTGACTTCCCAGGTGGATAAAAAATTATTTTCGTTTTTTCTTTATTAAAAAGAACTCCATTAATATCTGTAAAATCTTCATTTGCTGAATGAACATAATAATTTTTTACATATAGGCATCCAACAAAAGCCCATTCGTCAATTTTTTTTACAGAGTACGGAATAGTAATTGATTCAACATAATGTTGTCCCATGAACGCGTACCCTCTTATCTCTTTAACGATAAAAGTATTTCCATTATATGTAATCGTTGGAGGAATAACAACATCTCCATTTAATCTACGTGAAGGATTTGTCACCACCGCAGCTGTTTTACTTTTATTATCAAGATCATAATATAATCCACCAATCATGACTTCCTCTGCATACATTGACTCGCAGCAAAAGATAATCACGGCTAATATGTAAAAAAATCTTTTCATATTCGCTTTTATTTTAATTTCCAGTTCTGCCATTGGTTATGGATTTGAGGAGAAGCGATGATACTCGGTATCTGTTCCTTCTCATGGTTATCCAATGACTTTAGATTTTATAAGTAAACAACCCATGTTGCTTTTTATCACAGACAAACGCTTTGTGGCTGCCTTGTGAGGCGGCATCAACTGCCTTTTAATACTTTTTCACCTGTTACCTGTGCTGAAGTATCTCCTTTATATGTTGTGGGATTTTTTACTGCTATAGGATTACACTCTCGGAGTTCTGCGACTATCTTTGGCGATTCTATTATTGCATGTTTCAGTAATAACACATCTTTACCTTTAACACGCAATAATATAGGCATCTTCCCCCCTAATACTCCACCGCCACTCACCCCATTTATTATGCGTTTTGATTTCAAATTGCTATGCTTTGAACCTTTGTTAAGTACACTAAACCGTGATCTGGAATGGGCATGTTTTAATGTCCTGATTTTTTTAGATATTCCTTTCATAGTATTTGTCATTTTTGTTTTTCCTTGCTGCTTATCTCGCGTTTATTTTATCTTCTATTTCCTTTAGTGTTTGTTGCAATCGTGGATACCGAACCATATATGCCTGAGGTAGTGATAGAATATTCTTTTTACATTCCTTCAAATTTTCTTTTGATATTTTATCTTTCTCGGTTTCTGCTGCCAGTATTTTATCTAAAATATCAATAAAGGTCTCAACATTCTCCTTGTCTTCGTCTTTCCCATTGCCATCCATCCCATACAAATCTGTAATGATACAAAATACATCTTGAGCGTAAAAAAAGGCTTTATCAACAAGATTCATATCTTGATGTAAAGCAGAGTGTAAGAAAGTATATATAGTCCTCTTGCCTAAGTTATATTGTCTTTGCTTTTGTTTTTCGAATTCTTTAATGCGTTCTTGCTGTTGCTCCATCTTGTCTTCCATTCTCCATACTTGCACGGCATTGTTGACAACGACAAATGTTGCTAAAATCCCGACAAAACCAAGAACAATAGAAATATCAGAAACTTCAATTGTTTTAAACTGCAAACATATTGCGATTATTGACAAACAAATAGATATTGCGATAGAAACACCTATTAACCAATTCTTTTTCATGTCGTTGTCTGTTTTGAATTTTGCCTACTCTTCAGCGGATTTTCGGCTTACTCCGATAAATTATTTCTTTGTTTGGTTGAAAACCACTATGTTATTCTACAATTATATATAATAAAGTGCTATAGATGCTGCATATACATGTTATTCAAGTCCGTATATACGACAAAAGCGTGAAGGGGACTTCACGCTCTCGTAGAACTTCGCTATTGGAATGGAGAGAAAAACAAAGGATGCCTCAAAACGAATATGCTACACCTGCTTGATACTGACTTTACAATGGTTCGTTACTGCAAATTTACAGTGGTTAACTTTTGCGACTGAGTCCGTTGTAACTATTGCTGCTTACGGGTGGTTTAATACCACTAATTGCCAATGGTTTACCAATGGTTAAACGCCGACCTGCAAAACTCTATCCAACGGATAAAGTATGCAGAAAGCATACAATAGGTATCAATTAGCATATTCAGAGACATTCATTGTAATTGCTACGACCACAAAGAGAAAAGTTGCGAAGTTTTCGAGAGTCGCCAACAACGTCAATAAACGCCTTTTTATGTCAAGTTCTGCCGGTATCCGAATGGGTTAACACCTTTTCGGCGTGAGACAGTAGAGATCACAAACTGCATTAACGGATAATCCTCTGTAGATTTACGTTTCATGCGATTGTTATTTCGGGGGCAAAGGTACAACATTTTTTTGAAATGCGCAAGAAGAAAAGTATTTTTTCGCATTTTTTTAAAATTTGCTGTAAAAATACCCAACATAACGGACAATCATTCTTCGGGGTAGCATGTGGAACTAAGCCAACGCCCCGGCACAGCCACATGTCGAGGCACATGGAGTGCCCCGACTCCCCGAATCCAATAGATGTAGATTATTCATTTTTGGCTTGGGATTGTGGATGTAACGATAGTTATATATACAATAGTAATATAAGACATAAGAAAAGCGTGAAGCCGGTTGCTCTTCACGCTCTCGTAGGCCTTCGCAATGCCCCTTTGTGGTAGAAAAACAATTGATGCCTCACGCCGAATATGCTGCACCTATTTACCACAGACCGGCAAAACCCTATCCGAACGGATAAAGCACGCCGACAGCATGCAATAGGGATTAAAAAGCATATCCCGAGACATTCATTGTAATTGCTACGACCACAAAGAGAAAAGTTGCGAAGTTTTCGAGAGTCGCCAACAACGTCAATAAACGCCTTTTATGTCAAATTTTGCCGCTCCCCGTAAAGACATAAAACCCTTTACGGCGTGAGACAGTAGAAATCACAATAGCATAAGTAGATTATCCTAACAGATTAACGTTTCATGCGATTGTTATTTCGGGGGCAAAGGTACAACAATTTTTTGATATGACCAAATTTTTGTGCATTTTTACCGGAAAAGGGCAAAAAGAAGGGAATTGGCAACAAAAAAAATCGCCCCGAAGAGCGATTTTTTTCTTTCAAAACGAATGAGGGAGTTGTTATTCCACTGCCATGATGACAATAATGCTATCGGCAAGGGATTTCTCTACGGTTTGCCAATTGGTTACTTCCGTCGGATAGGCAACGGATTTGCTCTGGTTGCTGATAAGTGCAGAACCATCTTTGCTCACAAAGTTAAACGTGCTCTTGCTCAAGTCTGCGTACGCAGTTTCCGCCTCGAAGAGCGCAGCGTAGTTGGTGACGAGTGTTTTCTGTCCGGCTGTCAGCGCGTCGTACGCTTCGCGGGCTGCGGTGATGAGCGCCTTGCTCTCCCCGGTTACCTCGCCGATAGCATCGATCTTGGCAATGACCTCCAGGACTGCATACAGCTCTTGCGCGGTGCGCAGAACACCATAGTTAATCACAAGGGCTTTCTCATCCTCGGTCAGTGCATTGTAAGTCGATTGGGCTTCATCTATTGCCGTTTCGCTGCCGGGATAAGTCACTTCGCCGATCGCATCGATCTTGGCTATCACGCCTTCGACAGTCGGTTGTGCTCCTGCAGGCGCAGGATGGATGTCTTGCGCACTTGCTGCCCATGCTACCTGTGCTGCTATCGTCAGCATCAGGGCAAATACTATAGATTTTCTCATTTTCATATTTTCACATTTTTGCATTTTCACTTTTCATTTTTCACTTTACCCGTTGGCCGTTGACGGTGTAGATAAACTCATCTTTGAGGATGTAGAGGTTGCCGTTGCGAATAAATTTAGAGGCATTGGCTTTGGCATTGGCATTGATTTCCTCGATGTCCGACGCAGGATCCTCGGCATAGACGGCTTGCAGGCGGATGATGCCGTCAGAGATATTTTTCTCTTTCACCTGCCAATATTGGAAGACATAGCCTGCTATATCCGGAGCCAGCGAATATTCCAATTCAACCTTCTGGCGGCCGACAACCTCATCGTCACGCACGAACTGAAGGGTGGTATTTCCGATCTTGTTTTCTTTCGCCGTTTGATAGAACTCATCGGCAATGATCAAGGTGCGGATATTGGATACCAATGCCTGCTCATCCTCATCCAGAGCGCCATAGGCCTCGCTGGCGGTATCGATTCGGGCATTGCACTCCTCGGTGTACTCGATCTGACCGATGGCATCAATCAGGTTGATGACACTGTCCACACGACTGTTGATCCAATGGGCGGTGTACTCTTGGTCGCCGGCCATACCTTTGATGATAGATATGTTCTTCTGCGGTACTATACCGTTCGATCCGGTCCAGCCGACAAAGGTGTAATCGGCTTTGGTCGGGTCTTTGATCGCAAGGGCTGTGTTCACCGCATAGGAATCCGGGTTATCCGCCGTACCGCCGTCGAGCTCGTAGGTGATCGCGTACGCGGTCCGCTGCCAAACCGCATAGAGCGTCACAGGACCTTTGTCTTCTGCGGTAGCCGTGATCTCTGCGCCGTCCGCATAAACCACTTCGCCGTCGGGAGACAATGCCCAACCCATGAACTCAAATCTGTCGCGGGTGAAGGTGTTGGCGGGCAGAGTACCGCTGTTATCAATTACGATTTCATCCATTGTGCCCGAACCGCCGTTCTTGTCCAGAGATACGATCTTACGATATACCCATTCCGTTTCAGCTGACAGGCTCTTGAACGATCCCCACTCATGCAACCCTTCTTTTGGATCTCCGCTGGCAATCACATGGGTCAGCAACAGATACCTTGTTTGGGCTTGCTGGATGCTGCTACTGAGGTTATCTACTTCGATCATATAGGTCTGCTCATCTGTGCTCTTTACCAGATCATCTTGATCGCCATTGGTGAAAGTAGCCAATCGTTGTTGCTTGCCTGCATCGCCAGCCTCATCATTCGAGAAATCCACAACCAGAGATGTGATTTCATCATAGGTGCCCTGGATACCGTACAGACACGTCGTGGAACGGTGTTTTTTGCTCCTGCTGCTCAACTTGTATTTCCAAGTCTGCTTCATACTCGTATAGGAAGGCACCACTACATCATTCTTATAGGTAGAGAAAACACCCTGCTTGCTGTCATACTGGCTGTTTCCTTTGAACGTAAAGCCGATACCGTCGCCATCGTGCCATCCGTTTACCTCTACGTTTTCCCATGTAGAGTTGTCCATGGAGGAGAAAGCAACGGATTTGGTGCTCTTTCCGCAAGCCAGTGTTCTCCACTCGAGTTGTGTCCAGATACCTTCCGTGGCCTGTTCTGCCGAACCGGTTCCTTCCACCCATTTAGCGTAGTATGTCACAGGACCTTTGTCGCTGGCGGGAACGGTAATAGCCGATTGGTCGGTATAAACCACCTTGCCGTCCGGCGACTGAGACCAGCCGGCGAAAATATAACCATCACGGGTGAAAATGTTGGCGGACAGTGTACCGCTGCCATCAATAGTCTGATTAGCCATCTCGCCGCTGCCGCCGTTGGCATTGAAGGTGATGATGGTGCGGTAAACCCAGGTGGTATCGACACTGACGCTTCTGAAAGAGCCGCACTCGTTCAAGCCGGACTTACCATCCGCACTTCCCATCACATAGGTCATCAGCATGTAATAGGCTTTGGTTTGCTCCGTGCTGCTTCCTATGTTGTCAAAGGCGAGCGATGCGGTCTTCTGGCTGGAGACGTGTACCTTGCCGTCCTGTTTATCGTTTTTATAATTGGAAAGCAAGTATTTGGAACCCGAATGGTCGATATATTGATTGGAGAAATCCACCTTCAGATTCTTGAGGTTATCATATTTCGGGAGTGCGTACAGGCACACGTTGGAGTGATGCTTGGTAGTCTTGCTGCACAGCTCGTATTTCCAATTCAGGATCATGCGCGTATATTCGGGTACTACGGTCTCGTACATATAGGTAGAGAAAACACCCATTACGCTGAGTTTCGAGCTCTTGCCTGCATAGTTGTAGCCGATACCATATTTGTCCTCCCAATCGGAAACGGTGCCTGCCCATTGCTCGCCGTTCATGCCGGCAAAAGTCATTGAGGTCGTCGGACCGTCATTTGCGCAGACGTGGGTATTCCGCTCCAACTGTGTCCAAGGACCTTCTTTCTTACCTTCACCCCACTTTGTCCAAACGGCATAGAGGGTCTGGGGACCTCTGATGGATTCGGCGATGGTAATCACTTCTTGTTCCGCATAGACAGCCGGTCCGTCAGCCGAGGTTGCCCAACCGGCGAAAATATAGCCATCACGGCTGAAAGCGTTAGCCGGCAATTTGCCGCTGCCGTCAATAGTCAGACCGTCCATCGTGCCATTTCCGCCGTTGGCATCGAAGGTGAGGATGCTGCGGTAAACCCAGGTGGTATCGACACTCAGGCTCTTGAAGAGTCCACACTCAAATAAGCCGGATTTCGAGTCTGATCCGTTACCAAGCACATACGTCATCATCAGATACCATGTGTTGGATTTCTCTTCTGTACCACTGATGTTATCCACTTCGAAGTTCTTTGTTTTCACTCCGGATTTTCGGTGTTTTTCGTTTTTCTCATCGTTATTGAAGTAAGCCAACAGATATTCCGAACCGGCCTTGGAACTATGTTTTTCCGAGAAATCCACCTGCAGATTCTTGAACTCGTCAAGCGTAAGGTCCTTGTTCAAATACAGACTCACGCAAGAGTAGCACTTGGTGCTCCTGCTGCGCAACTGGTATTTCCATGTCAACTTCATCGACGAATAGGACGGCGCTGTAGCCTCCCACTTACAGAGGCGGAAGCCGGCCTGCTTTTTGTTGCCTCCATAGGCGTGACCATCTACTTCAAAACCGAAACCATCCTCGTCGTGATAATCCGAAATCCACGAATCCCAGCCCCAGTACTGTTCATCAGCCCAAAAAGATCTGTCCAATTGGTTGAACGCAATCGAGGGGTTCGATTTTTTGGAGCAATACATTTCATTTGACTCGATTGGCCACCATGGACCCTCATGTTGCGCCCACATACTCGCTGCACATAGCAGCGTAGCTGCAAATAGTAATAGTTTTTTCATAAGCGTATTATGTTTGTTGGTTAATTAACGGTATTTAGGTTTTAGCATTATCCTTTGCCGCGGCAAAGGTACAATTTTTTTCTGATATACGCAAGTATTTATTGCAAAAATCTACGTTTTGTAACGTTTTTTCGCAAAAATGAACAAAAACTCGGCGGGAAACCAATCCCGCCGAGCCAATACGAATAGCCATTTAATGATTGCCGTTTATTTGATTACAGCACCCTGAGCGTTGTAGAGAACGCCGTTCTTCTCAATGAGGAGCTGACCATCACGGATAACCTTGGTACTTTGTACTTTGCTACCCTGTACATTCTCTACGCCTTCCGACTGAGCCGGTACGTAGATGGAAAGATCGTAAAGTACAAAGTCGTCGCCAAGAAGCTCGGCTTCTACTTGATAATCGCCATTGCCGTTGCCTGCAACGATCTTGATATGGGCACCAAGGATATGAACGAACTCCGCGTTTTCCTTCATGATGACGGAGACTTCAGCGATGAGATCTTTCTCGGTGAACTCGCCGACGATCTCCTTGGAATTGATACCCAGCACAATACTGAGTTTGTGATTGACACTGTCAACAGCAGATACGAACACTTGATCCTCGTCAGAGGTGGTGATGGATCCATTGTCGAAGCTCTTCGTAACGATTGCTTGAACGGCCTTCACATAGATGGAAAGATCGTAGAGCACAAAGTCGTCGCCAAGAAGCTCGGCTTCTACTTTATAATCGCCATTGCCGTTGCCTGCAACGATCTTGATATGGGCACCAAGGATATGAACGAGTTCTCCGTTTTCCTTCATGATGACGGAGGAAGTATAGATAAGATCCTTCTCGGTGTACTCGCCGACGATCTCCTTGGATTGGATACCCAGCGCAACACTATATTTGTGAGTCTCAGTGTCAACAGCAGATACCAGAATAGCCTCGTCCTCGGCAGAGGTGATGATGGATCCATTGTCGAAGCTCTTCGTAACGATTGCTTGAACGGCCTTCACATAGATGGAAAGATCATAGAGCACAAAGTCGTCGCCAAGAAGCTCGGCTTCTACTTGATAATCGCCATTGCCGTTGCCTGCAACGATCTTGATATGGGCACCAAGGATATGAACGAGCTCTCCGTTTTCCTTCATGATGACGGAGGAAGTATAGATAAGATCCTTCTCGGTGTAC
>ONPG01000042.1 GCA_900319645.1 uncultured Bacteroidales bacterium | reverse complement strand
AGTGCGCTTGCTGCAAAACAAACTGATCTTCACGGTTGCGCCGTTCGCCAATTATTACGTCTCGCTTGGCAATTCATACACGCACAAGCATTTCAACCCAGGTGTCCGCGCTAGTTTCATGGGCATGTATAACGGCTGGCAGTTCTTCGGCGAGGTGACCACGCGCAGCAATAACCTGTGGGGCGAAACGCTGGAGTACGGCGAGTTCTACCATCATATCGGTCTTGGTTACAATGCCGACAAATGGGGCTTCCGTGCGATGCTGATGAATCCCTTCTCGGTTAAGGGCTATAGTATCGAGACCAAAGACCTCTCTGCCCTTGCGCCGAACACGCAGCACGCGGAGATGCAGGATTTCCGCCAGATGCTCATTCTCAACTTCCATTGCAACCTCGATTTCGGTACCCAACGCCGCGATTCCGGCAAGCGAATCAACAACGAGGACAAAGAAAATGGTATCTTGAGTGGTACAAAATAAGCCGAATAATACTTGAAAATCAGAAAATCTGAAAAATTTCATAAAAATATTTGCAGGATTCAGATTTTTTGTGTATCTTTGCAGCGGATTTGCAATTTATAATTAATGTATGATAAATAGCAAAATGAATGTTAACGTGCAAAATATCAGCGAATACATCGAGAAGATGGTGGGCACTGAAGTGCAGACCCATCCATTGGATAAGACAAAAAAGCATGCACTACCGATTCTTATTACGAATGCCTATCAGTTGCTGCAATGTCAGTTGCTGGGCGCCGAGGTGTGTCTGATGGTTTGCAAGGATGCGGATGCGACACCGATGCAGCTGAAGAAGCATTGCGCGATTGTGGAAAGGGCATTGGAGATGCATGCTGCTGTGGTGTTGCCGGAAGTGAAGCCGTACAACATGAAGCGGTTGGTGGAAGCACGAGTGAACACGATTGTTCCGGGACGTCAGTTGTTCATGCCTTCGCTGCTGATGGATTTGCGCGTACAACGTAATCCGGTGGATATGCAAGGCAAACCGATGCCTGTGATGGCACAAGTGGTGTTGCTTTGCCATCTGCAGAAACAGAATCTGAACGGGATGTCGGCTCAGCCTATTGCGGAGTTGATGGGCGTTTCGTATCCGAATATCAACCGTGCTGTGAAATGGTTGGCGGACAATCATTTCGTGGAATTGACTCCGGGGCGTGAAAAACGGATGAGGTTCATCCGTGAAGGCAAGGAACTATGGGAGCAAGCGTTGCCGATGCTGCAGAGTCCGATTGAGCGTGTGCTAAGAACGGACAGAATACTGGATGCCCCGATATCTGGAGAAGAGGCATTGGCTGAATGGACGATGTTAGCAGAACCGCAAGAACGGCATTGGGCGATCTCGAAACAGGAAGTTCAGCACTTAGGAAGGGATCTGGATAAGGAGTTTGGCGAGCATGTGGTGGAGGTTTGGCGATATGATCCGAAATTGCTGGGAAACAATAACATAGTAGATGTACTATCCCTATATTTGTCATTACGCGAAACGAGTGATGAACGCGTACATAAAGAAATAAATCAATTAATGAAAGATAAACAATGGTGACGGGATTGGACTTGTTTAAGGAGCGGTTCGCTAAGTTTACAAGCAACTATGTCTTGATAGGTGGTGCTGCTTGCTATATTTATGAAGATATAAATGCTCAGGTTCCTCGTGCCACAAAGGATCTTGACATTATTTTGGTAGTAGAGGTATTAGCCCCTGAGTTTGGTCGCGAATTTTGGAACTTTGTTCGTGACGGAGAATATGAACAACGTCAGCGAGGAGCAGACAAGCATGAGTGTTTTCGGTTCCTAAAGCCCAAAGACAAGCGATATCCAAAGCAAATTGAGTTATTTGCACGTGATATAGGCGTGATAGGTATTCCGGATGATGCCCATTTGGAACCTATACCATTGGGGGATGAATTGTCGAGTTTGTCGGCTATACTTATGAATGACTGTTATTATCACTACGCGATTGAGCATAGTAGGTTGGAGGATGGACTGCATTTGGCAAATACAGAAGCTCTGATTTGTCTAAAGGCGAAAGCGTATAACGATTTGTGCGCACGCAAAGAGCAAGGGGACGATGTGGACTCGGATGATATAGAGAAGCATAAGAAAGATGTGTTCCGCTTGGCACCGATGTTGACAGAAGGAGCGCGTTATGCGTTGCCGGAAGAGATGGTGGTTGATATGCAGGAGTTTGTAACGCGAGTAGCAGATGAACTGCCGAATGAGAATTTTCTGCGTACAGCTGGACTTGGTGCGCAACGCGTTGAAGGATTGCTGGATGTAGTGAAGAGAGCATATTTACAATGAAGCCGTTTGTGGTGACATATCCTGAAGCGAAATCACTGGTTATCTGCGGGGATATACACGGTGAGTTTGTGCCGCTGGTGTACGAAATGTGTGTCCGCTACTGGATGCGCGATACGCTGGTGATGGTGGCAGGAGATTGTGGATTCGGGTTTGAGAAACCGGGTGCGTATGACCAAGTGTTTCGGCGTATAGAGAAACGTCTGGCCCAGAATAACTGCTGGATAGCGATGGTGCATGGCAATCATGACGACCCTGCGTATTTCGCTACGGACACCGCCGGACATACAGCGATTGAGCACAAGCGTTGGCGCACCGTGCCGGATTATGCCGTGATCCAATCGTGCGGACGAACGATACTCTGCGTCGGAGGTGCTATCAGCGTAGATCGGCAGATCCGCAAACAAGAGATGGCTCGCCATCCTGGTAAGGTCTATTACTGGCCGGACGAAGCCCCTAAGTACGACGCTTCCTCTTTGGACGCAATCAGTGATGCGGGTTTGAAGATTGATATTGTAGTGACGCATACCGCTCCATCTTTCTGTGAGTTTCAGACGAAAGGCGGACTCTCTTCTTGGGCGCAGAACGACCCGACTTTGCTCGAAGAATGTGACGCAGAGCGGCATACCATGGATGCTATCTTGGCGCATCTGAAGCGAGACGGACATCCGTTGGAGCGGTGGTACTATGGTCATTTTCATAACTCGTGGCACAGTGAAATAGATGGTGTGTGGTACAAGATGCTGGATATAAAGGAATTGCTGGAAGTACCAAGAATCGTAACTACCTAACTACCCTTTTGACCGACTCACCACCGAGACACAACCGACCGATGACCGTGAAGGAGTGCGACGGAACGCACTCCGAGTATTGCACCCGAACTATCCCCATAGTGAGGATTAAGTGCGATACATAGAATTGCGCGACCCTTGCGGTCACGCAGCCGCATGGCTATAGGGAAGCGGTGTACAGGGTAGCCGCGACCGCCCTGATGTAGCATCCATGTTTCCACCGACCGATGACCGAGACACAACCGAGAGATGACCGAGACACAGCCGAGCAGCAAAAATTGCCTCCAAAACCAAAAATCTTTGATTTTTTCTTGCACATGTAAAATATTTTTTGTAACTTTGCGCCCTGAATTATAAAATGCGGAATTGTGTACATACACCATGATACGATTAACAGGAAAATAAGGCTATGGCAGATATAGAGAAAGCAGCGCAAACAGGATTAGTACCAATAGAACTCATCGATGACTTGAGGCAGATCATAGACTCTGCTCGTTCACACGTAGCAGCAACTGCCAATTATGAGTTAACAGCGATGTATTGGAATATCGGCAATCGTATCAATCGCAATATGCTGAATAACGAGCGTGCGGAGTATGGCAAGCAAATTGTCGCAACAGTGGCGCGACAATTGCAAGAGGAGTATGGGACAAAGGGATTTGATGAAAAAAGTATCCGCAGAATGATGCAATTTGCTCAGACTTTTCCTGATTTCCAAATTGTCGCAACACTGTCGCGAAAATTGTCATGGTCTCACTTTGTGATAGTTATGCCGCTAAAAGACGAACT
>ONPG01000014.1 GCA_900319645.1 uncultured Bacteroidales bacterium | reverse complement strand
ATCGTGCGCGAAGCGTTGGATTATTTAAGAAAGGAGATTGAGTAATGGAATGGCTTTATAAAAACTGGAAGAAGTTCGGCAAGAACTTCGAGGAAGGCGGCAAACTGACTTGGCTCAGTTCGTTCTATGATGCCTTCGACACGTTCCTCTTCACCCCTCAGACGACCGCTAAACGCAACGGCACGCATATCCACGACGGTTCGGACAGCAAACGTACGATGATCCTTGTGGTCATTGCGCTTATCCCGGCACTGCTCTTCGGTATGTTCAATGTCGGCTATCAGCACTTGCTGGCTACCGGACAACTGGCAGCAGGCATGACCGCTGCTCTCTGGTGGAAAGCGTTCGGCTTCGGCTTCTTAGCTGTACTGCCGTTTATCATCGTCAGCTATGCTGTCGGTCTGGGCATCGAGTTCATCGTAGCGCAGATCAAGCATGCCTCGTAACGGGATTCATCATCCCGCTCATCGTGCCTATTAACACCCCGCTGTGGCAGGTGGCTATCGCGGTCGCTTTTGCGGTCATCTTCGCGAAAGAAGTGTTCGGCGGCACAGGTTATAACATCTTCAACGTAGCGCTCATCACGCGTGCGTTCCTGTTCTTCGCATACCCGAGCCACATGACCGGTGACGAACCGTTCATCCGCACGGGTGCCACATGGGGCTGGGACGGCGGTCACGCGCTCGTGGACGGTTTCTCGGGTGCAACGCCTCTGACGCAGATGGCTACCGGCACACCGGTGTCGCAGAGCTTCTGGGACATGGTGAACGGACTGGTACCGGGTTCGGTGGGTGAGACCTGTATCTGGGCTATCCTGCTCGGCGCATGTCTGTTGATCACTACCGGCGTAGCTTCGTGGAAGACCATGCTCGCTACGTTCATCGGCGGCGGTCTGACCGCTTGGCTCTTTAACATCGGCGGCTCTGAGGCTAACCTCGCAGCGCAGTACCCGTGGTACATGCACCTCGTAAGCGGCGGTTTCGCTTTCGGTGCAGTCTTCATGGCTACTGACCCTGTGACCAGCGCTCGTACCGAGTGCGGTAAGTGGATCTACGGCTTCCTCATCGGTCTCGTAGCAGTGCTCGTGCGCGTGCTCAACCCGGGTTATCCTGAGGGAATGATGCTCGCTATCCTGCTCATGAACGCCTTTGCGCCGCTCATCGACTGGTGTGTGGTTCAAGCAAATATTCGTAAACGCGAACGGCGCGCAGTCGAAAGTCAAAAGTCGAAAGTAGAAAGCCAGAAAGGAGGCACGCTATGAAACTGAATAGAATACAAACAGTAATATCTACACATTCGTCTATATGACGGTGGTAGTGATCATCGTAGCTGTGCTGCTGGCGGTTGTCAGCCAGGCACTCGCTCCGAAGCAGCAGGCGAATATCCTGCTCGACAAGCAGAAACAGATCCTCGGTGCGCTGAAAGTCGATTTCTCGCAGGCTGACCCTGCAGAGGTCTATTACACGCTCGTACAGGACACCCTCACTTACGGCGAGCAAGAGGTTTACGTAGCTAACCTCAAAGGTGCTACCAAGTACATCCTGCCGCTTTCCGGTAAGGGTCTCTGGGGCGGCATCGGCGGTTACCTCGCACTCGATGAGGACAAGAACACCATTTATGGTGTCAACTTCAACCACGAGTCCGAGACACCGGGTCTGGGTGCAAAGATAGTTGAACCGGAGTTCCGCAGCCAGTTTGAAGGCAAGCACATCCGCAATGCCGAAGGTGCTGTCGTTTCTGTAGCGGTTCTCAAAGCCGGCAAGCACGCCGAAGGACAAGAGCAGGTGGACGCCATCTCCGGTGCTACCATCACCTCGTCCGGCGTCAGCACGATGCTCGAAGTGAACCTCGAGGAATACAAAGAATTTTTAAATGAAGGAAAGGAGGAATAAGGTATGTTAAGTCAAAAAACAAAGGACACATTACTCGGTCCTCTTAACGCCAATAACCCTGTCGTAGTGCAGATCCTGGGTATCTGTTCGGCCTCGTCATGGGTATCGCCGTGACCATCATCGTGGCGATGTCGAACGTGATCGTGTCGCTCATCCGTAACACTATCCCGATGCGTGTACGTATCATCGTGCAACTCGTGGTAGTAGCGGCGCTCGTGACACTCGTCAGCGAGGTGCTCAAAGCGTTTGCTTACGACGTAGCAATGCAGCTGAGCGTTTACCTCGGTCTGATCATCACCAACTGTATTCTGATGGGTCGCCTCGAGGCGTTCGCCATGACCAACAACGCATGGGATTCCCTGCTGGATGGTCTGGGCAATTCGTGCGCGAGCTCCTCGGCTCGGGTCAACTGCTTGGTTTCCAAGTGATCCCGCAGTGGTGCTATGACCACGGCTACGAGAACTGCGGTATGATGCTCATGCCCGCCATGGCGCTCATTCTGGTAGGATGTGTAATCTGGGTTCATAGATCCCTTAACGATAAGGAGGCTAAGTAATGGAACACGCTTTAAGTTTATTTGTCCGCTCGATTTTTGCGGATAACATGATTTTCGCGTACTTCTTGGGAATGTGCTCATACCTCGCCGTTTCGAAGAACGTGAAGACCTCAGCCGGTCTGGGTGTAGCCGTTACTTTCGTGCTCATCGTTACCCTGCCGGTTAACTACCTGCTGCAGACCCTCGTTCTCGAGCCGCTGCACTTGGAGTACCTCAGTTTCATCCTCTTCATCGCCGTCATTGCCGCTATCGTGCAGTTGGTGGAGATGATTGTGGAGAAATACAGCCCGTCGCTCTACGCGAGCCTCGGTATCTTCCTGCCGCTGATTGCGGTGAACTGCGCCATCATGGGTGGTTCGCTCTTCATGCAGCAGCGTATCGGCCTGCCCGCAGTGGATCCCAAGGCCATCACTTCCCTCGGAGACGCGTTTATGTACGCCTTCGGTTCGGGTCTCGGATGGTTCCTGGCGATTGTCTGCCTCGCAGGTATTCGTGAGAAAATGGAGTATAACGACGTACCGAAGCCGCTGCAGGGCCTTGGCATCACATTCATCACCGTCGGCCTCATGGCGATGGCGTTCATGTGCTTCAGCGGCATCGAGTTCTAATAGGAGGAACGCAATATGAATATAACAGCTATTATTTATGCAGTTGCAGTATTCTTAGTAGTAATACTCCTGTTAGTGGCTATCCTGCTCATCGCCAAACGCTACCTCGTTTCGTCCGGTAACGTCAAAGTGACCATCAACGGCGACAAGGTCTATGACGTAGCCGCAGGTGGCTCGCTCCTTGCCAACCTCGGCGAAGCCGGGGTGCATTTGCCTTCGGCTTGCGGCGGTAAGGGCTCGTGCGGACAGTGTAAGTGCCAAGTCCTCTCCGGAGGCGGCGAGATCCTGCCCACCGAGACCGTACATTTCTCCCGCAAGCAGCAGAAAGAAGGCTGGCGTCTGGGTTGCCAAGTCAAAGTGAAAGAAGACACGTCGCTACCTTCATCAAAGAGTTCAAAGTGCAGCTGCCTCCGGGCGAGCACATGCACTTCGAGCCGGGTTCGTACGCACAGATCATCATCCCTGAGTATGACATTGATTACGACCGCGACATGGATAAATCGCTCATCGGTGACCTCTACCTGCCGGCATGGCAGAAGTTCGGGCTCTTCAAACTCAAACAGAAGAACACCCAGGCTACCGTACGTGCTTATTCGATGGCTAACTACCCCGACGAGGGCGACATCATCACCCTTACCGTCCGTATCGCTACACCGCCTTTCAAACCGAAAGAGCAGTGCCCCAACGGACCGGAGTTCATGGACGTACCGTGTGGTATCGCTTCCACGTATATCTTCTCGCTCAAACCGGGCGACAAAGTGCGCATGAGCGGTCCTTACGGCGAGTTCAGACCTGTTTACGACAGCCAGAAGGAGATGATCTGGGTCGGTGGTGGTGCCGGTATGGCTCCGTTGCGTGCGCAGATCATGCATATGTTGAAGACCCGCAACTGCCGCGACCGTCAGATGCACTATTTCTACGGCGCACGTGCTATCGACGAAGTCTTCTTCCTCGACGATTTCCTCGCTTTGGAGAAGGAGTTCCCGAACTTCCATTTCCACTTGGCGCTCGACCGTCCGGACCCAAAGGCAGACCAACTGGGTATCAAGTACACCCCGGGCTTCATCGCTCCGGTTATGGGCGACACCTACCTCAAGCAGCATGACGCACCCGAGGACATCGAGTACTACCTCTGCGGTCCTCCTATGATGGCAAAGACGGTATTGGATCTCCTGCACTCCCTCGGAGTCGATGACGCAGACATCCGCTTCGATAACTTCGGCGGATAAACGCCTCGCAATGACGAAATCTCGTGATCACGAGATCACGATTATATTAAAGGGACGCGCGTACGTGTGTACGCGCGTTCTTTATATAATGTATCCGCTCAATCTTGGCGGATTTCTCCTGTCGGTATTCCGCGATCCCGCTATTCCGGGATACCGTTTCTATCCTCCTCCCACCTTCGTCCGTTTCCAGAGATTGTATCCTGGGTCATTTCTCCGTCCATTTTCCCAGCATTGCATGCCGGTTGTCGTTTTCGGCGTTATAATTAACGTCGGATCCGCTTTCGTCCCCTGCTTCGGACAAACGTCCGAAGAAAGATTCTTGGCATTTACGCCGATTAGTAATCGGCATATAGAAAGGGAGCGCAACCTCCCTTCCACCTGCTTTCCACCTGATCGCAATATATGCTAAATATATGCCGAATATATTCCGAATATATGCTTTACCCGACATCACCCTAACCAAACCATAAGAATAACCTGAGATTTAAGCGATTTCTTCGCCCTTTTTGAGTGCTACGCTCACCTCGTGCCGCACATAATCGCACAGCCGCCCTTGAATAGGCTTCCCGTACTTCCGTGCTTTCCGCATAGCCTCATCGTACTTCGCTTGTCATGCCGCCCTGCGCTCCGAATCATGGAGTATCTCCTTGCATGTCGCAATCAGCACGCCAAACTCCTTCACATGCGGCAGACTTGCTTTCTTTTGTTTTGTCTTCTTGCTCAACTCCGGCTTTTGGCACACAGCCGCCCATTCTCCGTTTCCGGGGATATGCCGTGCATAGTGCCTTTGATCCACATTTCCCTGCAAATCTTCTATTATACTTGCCCACTTCGCCTTCATAGTTCCGCAATTCTTTTCCAAATCGATCGCAAAGATACAAAAACTTTTTTATATACGCAAGTTTCCCTCTCCGTTTTACGAAAAAAATGATATTTCTTCACATTTTTCTTGCACATATCATTTTTTTTTAGTACCTTTGCAGCTAAAAGTTGCAAAGGTTACAAAATGATGCCAAGGACAATAGAAAATATTTATCTGTACAGGATGACCCATATAGGGAACATCCCGCATATTTTGTCTAATGGTATTGTTCATAAGACATCTCCTTTAGCAGACCCTAATTACATATCAATTGGCGATCAAAGTTTGATCGATTGTCGCAGCCATAAAACGATCTACGTAGATAATCAATACATCATCCTTGGCGATTATATTCCATTTTATTTCGGTGTACGAATGCCGATGTTATATGTGATTCAACAAGGAGGCAATTTTGTTGCACAAGCTCGACATCCGCACGAAATAGTATATGTAGTTGTATCTTTACAAAAGATTCTCCAAGAAAATTATACGTACTTTTTCTCTGACGGACATGCAACGGATTCCCTAACAGAGTTCTATTCTGCCCAAAATATAAATTCGCTTCCTACGCTGATAGATTGGGATGCAGTAATAGAAAAGTATTGGAGCAGAGAAGATGACAATGATTTAAAGCGCCGCAAACAAGCAGAATTCTTGATAAAAGAAGATGTCGCTCCGCAAAACATCGCAGGCTATGTATGTTATAATACGGAAGCAAAACAACAATTAATTAACATGGGCGTAAATCCCGAGATTATTAAAATCGCCCCTCAAGCTTATTATTGATATGATACATTACACAAAAGGAAATATTTTGGAATCTCCAGCAATGGCGTTGGTTAACACCGTCAATCTTGTTGGTGTGATGGGTAAAGGGATAGCGTTGCAATTTAAAACGCATTTTCCGGACAACGATAAATTGTATCAGAAAGCTTGCAAGACAGGCGAAATTGCTATCGGTAAATTGTTCGTAACTACGCAGAGCACAATTTTTGGCGAAAAGTTAATTATCAACTTTCCCACTAAAAATGATTGGCGCAAACCTTCGGAATATGCATATATACAAGCAGGACTTCAAGACCTAATTCGGGTAATAGAGCAATATCACATTACAAGTATTGCTATCCCACCTCTTGGAGCTGGCAATGGCGGACTTAATTGGGTAAGAGTACGAGAAATGATAGAACAAGCATTGGCAAATATTGATGTGGATATTACCGTTTATGAGCCGAATGCTGTTATAGTTGAAAAGATGAAAACAGAGCGCATTCCATTGACAAAAGCTCGTGCTTTGTTACTTTATGTGTTATATGATTTGGTTCGACACGGAGAGTTCGTTTCTGAGTTTTCAAGTGAGAAAGTGTGCTATTTTCTCCAGCGATTTGGAGCACAAAATCTATTTAACTTGAAATATACACCGCAGTATTACGGCCCGTACTCCGGCAAAGTGCGTTATGTCCTATATGCGATGAACGGCAGTTATATTATGGGCTATAGTGCTATGGACAAGAAACCGTTTGAGGCTTTATCTCTTGTCGCTGATGCATACCAAAATGTCAAGGATATAGTGGAGGGAGATGAAGAACTAAAAACTATTGCAAAAAAAACAACGGAATTCTTGAATGGCTATTATTCTGATTTTGCATTGGAATTGTTGTCGTCCGTTGATTATATAATGAACCAGCATGGAGAACTCTCATCCGAGGATATTTATACATATTTGTCGGAATGGAACCATCGTAAGAGTGTTCTTTTCAGCAATCCCAAATACATCGAATCTGCAAAAGCACACCTTACCTCAAATCTGATTTACGCGAAATAAGATAATGTATTATTTGATAAAGAGCATATCAGGAATATTTGTTACCACAATGGATAAACTAGAGATTCTGTCAGACATTCAAAAGATAGAATCCGGAGTTTCTATGTATTATGGTAATACTACATTGGATTCTCAAAGGCGATTGCAATTTATCAATGATGTACTTAACTTTTTAGATACTGCATTCACAAAAGAACTTTACCATGTTGAAACGTGGAAAGAGAAAATACTTAAAAGCCTACAATCAGAAAATGTAATCTTAGGTTATAGTGGGACGCAAACAGAAGCAAGTAATGTACTATATCAAGTCAAGGATCTATTAATACGGGGAAACATTATACCTTTCAATGCGTTGCCGACATGCCGTCATGAGGTCTCTGTTCCAACTCCACAGGTGAACAATGCAGAGCAGAAACAAACGGATAAAGAAGATAGGATCATTTACCATGCGGCATCGGCTATGTTACATACGGGGATGTTCTTATATGCGCAATACACATATAATTTCTACGACGAAATAGTTGCGAAGTTTGAAAGCGAACAGAGAATCTTGCACAGACAGTTGACACCTTACAAAAATCGACTACTTAGTTGGGCAAGAGAGGAAAGAGATTCAGCACGCGATTCTAAAATCAAAAAAGGAATAGGTTTGTTCGCACATGGTACATTTGCAACAATAGGGATAATTGATGAGAGTATTCAACAAAATAATGAATACGAGAAGCAATATTGTATGCGTAATACTATGCGTTAAACAAAAAAAGACAAACTTGAAAAGTATATTTATTGATCTCAACTAATGACAGATGGTGTTATCTTCTAAAACATTAGAGAAATTAAGAAATCTCATTAATGAAGAGACAGAATATCGTTCTGGACCTAAATTAGTCGATTTCTTCAATCAACTTGGTTTCACGGAAACATATGATTATCACGGGAGTTTTCCTTCAAGATGGAAATATACTGATGATAAACTTGCTTCAATAAATGGCACTCCTGAAATTGATAAATGTATAAAAATTTTGTTTGCTCCTATTAATTATATAGGAAAGTACCAGGAACTAGACCAATTTATAGCTGATTTTAATCAGTACTTAATATTTGATAAGTGGAAAGTAGTACGTAGTAATACTGAAATTATAATAACACGTGCAACTGAAATAAATATTGACATCGAAAAGGCAAAGGAGAATAACAGTCGCATAACAGAAGAAAATGCGTTTATTAGCAAAGATTTTGGAGAAATAAGCATAGAAAAATTGCCTATTGATAATTCTCTTAAACCCATATTAGGAAATCGAATGTCAGAGATAGCTTTATGTATCGAGAGAAAAGCAAATTTAGCTGCAATTATATTAATGGGTAGCACGTTGGAGGGAATATTATTAGGAATAGCCTCAGCCAATGCAGCAATATTCAATAGAGCAGAAGCTGCACCTAAAGAAAAAGATACCAACAAAGTTTTTCCATTTAATAGGTGGACATTAAGTAATTATATTGATGTAGCATGTGAAGTTAATTTCATACAATTAGATGTTAAGAAATTTAGCCACATATTACGTGAATTTCGCAATTATATCCATCCATACCAGCAAATGGCAGAACGCTTTAACCCCACAGAACATACGGTCTCTATTTGCTACCAAGTATTAAAAGCTGCTATTTCACAGTTGCAAACTAAAAAGTGAATATAAATAACCGTCTATTGCACGACGTTAAATAGCAAGGACAAGCGCAAAGCGTTGCGCTACCAGAATATTATTAAGCGTTTGCTTTATTTGAGGATTCATTCATTTCTCGACAATTTGAATAACCATATTCCGAAGATAATGCGAAACGCTCACGTGAATGCGTGGGCTTTCTGCATTGGATATGGTGGGAGTCGAGACCCGAATGAACCAATAACAGTTAGCTCACGTTTTGTATGTTCATAAATAAAACAACAATATCAAATAATTAAAACCGACGAGGCGATGGGATATAACTGCCAACAAACAAAATGAAAAAACTAATCTTATTGATTGTAGTTTGCGCTGGTTTATGTGTTTCCTGTAGTAAAAAAGAAGTAGATGGACCTTTCAAGTTAGCTGGGACTTATTGGGCAAATGAAAGTTCTCTTCCTGGATATAAAACAGATAATAGACTATATTTTTATGATGTATGGCATTTTGTTAGTGAAAAAGAAGCTGAATTGACTCAATATAACACAGGATATACAAAAGTAGATATTGGACATGGTGATGATCCAATGAAATATGGGAGTGTATATAAAGATGGCTGCGGTACTATTCATGTGAGATCATTTAATTACCCTAAAATCTCGACATACGAAACATCACCGGATTTAAAAGGAAATATGGAGGATAAAAACTATTGGGATGGAGAATTTGTAAGTGAAGAATTTTTAATTATGGACGGTTCTGCTAGATATTTAAGAATATACAGAAATAAATAATAAAATCACATAACTTATACAATATATAACTTAAAAATAAGTATATGCTTTATGTAGACACATGTTTGGTATGATTCTTTATAGAGGAATCAGTTATAAAAACAAACAGCCACAAAATTAAGTGGTTGTTTGTTTTATAGGACAATAAATGTACTAAAACTTTTAGCATATAAATTTGCTCTAATCAAAAAAATGCAGTACCTTTGCAGCAAATTTTAAATTAGGTATTGAGAAGATGAATTCAATTGATCAAAAAAAGACAAATACAGAGAGGAGCTATATTCAACCACTCTTTGACTATTTGAAAATAAATGAAGGTTCTATCATAGAAACTGAAAGCCCTGATTTCATTATATCATATAACGGTCAGAAAGTTGGGATAGAACTTGTGACCATTTGTCCTAGTTGCAAGTTTGATTCAAAAGGGCGGAGCCTTTCGGTGATTAGTAAACAAAAAAGGATGTACGCACTAAAATATTACGAGAAGATACTCGCTGACAGAAATGAAAATATATTAATTGATGTTCAATTTAAACGAGTTGCCTTTTGGAACACCGAAAGAAAGCATATCTTTGTTAAGCAAGTGGTCGATGAAATCGAGTATCTACGTAATGTATATAAAGATAGTTTTTTCGCAGGTGAAGTAATATCAAGCGAGCAAGATCAAAATATAAAATTTGTAGAATCTATACAAGTGGTATAAGACAATACTCCAGAGCCACATGTTATTTCTCCATCTTTAGAATACCTTAACAAAATAACTCAAGACGACTTTGATCAATATATACGTGGCAAACTTGAAAAATTGTTTTGATACAAACTATTAAAGGAGAATGAGAGTGTACAAGAATACTGGTTGGTTATAGCTATTCATTATAATGAACCATATGAGTTTTGGACTGTACCCTATGAACTTCCGCAAAATAATGGCTATAAACGAATATATCTAATTCAATATGACGGCATAAAAGAGTTGGTGACGCGAGAAATTGGATATAGACTCTGAGTACTTACTATTTGCAAGAAGGCTCATATATGTCTCACCAAAGAAATAGAGGCACCCTCGCGGATGTCTCTATCTTCCTATTCTCCCTTTTTCTTCCGATCGAACTCCTCGGCAGTAGCCGTAAAGAACACATCGCCGCTACTATTAAGCGCCGTCTCTATGAGTCTTGGATGACACCGATGATGGCGAAGACCGTCCTCGACCTGCTCCACTCGCTGGGCGTTGATGACGCAGACATCCGCTTCGATAACTTCGGCGGATAACCGGAGAGGTGCTTTCGAGCACACCGGTTATTTGGAGGCAGATAGCCATTCGGAACTAAAGAACGCGCGTACGTGTGTACGCGCGTTCTTTTATTTATTGTATATCCGTGACACACAGCAATACTGAAATCTGCTGCAAAAGTACAACAACAAACTCCCCAAACGCGGGAGCGAAACAAAAAAAATGATAAAAAAATGCAAATTGGTTGCATATATCAAATTTTTGTTGTACCTTTGCAGAAAATTCAGGAACTATGGAAAAACAAGAACTTCGCAAGCTTATTGCAATCTGGTTTGAGGAAGATATCCGCGACGGTGATCACACCTCGCTCAGTTGCATCCCCGCCACCCAAATGGGTTGCCAGCAGTTGATCATCAAAGACACCGGCGTGCTCGCAGGCGTGGAAGTAGCCAAAGAAATCATTAACTATTTCGACCCGGAATGCCGCATGGAGCAGCTGCTCGAGGACGGTGCTCTGGTGAAACCCGGCGATATCGCATTCCGTGTGTACGGCAAGGAACTGAGCCTGCTGCAGATCGAACGCACCATGCTCAATATCATGCAGCGCATGTCCGGCGTAGCCACTACGGCACATAGATACCAAAGCCTCATCGAGGACACCGGTTGCCATGTGTTAGACACCCGCAAGACCACTCCGGGACTGCGTTACCTGGAGAAAGAAGCCGTGAAAATAGGCGGCGGCATGAACCACCGTATCGGTCTGTTTGATATGATCCTGCTCAAAGACAATCATGTGGATTTTGCAGGCGGCATCACCAACGCACTGACCCGCGCACGCGATTACTGCAAGGAGAAAGGCAAAGACCTGCGCATTGAGATAGAAGTGCGCAACGAGGACGAGATACGCGAAGCTATCTCTACCGGTATTCCCGACCGGATCATGCTGGATAATTTCACGCCTGAGCGCACCAAGAAAGCCGTGGAACTGATCCGCAGTGCGGAACCGGAGTACGGCCGTCACATCGAGATAGAATCGTCCGGCGGTATTACAATCGACACCATCCGCGACTACGCTGTATGCGGTGTGGATTTTGTGTCTGTAGGCGCACTCACCCACTCTGTCAAGAGCCTCGACATGAGTTTCAAAGCGGTGAAAGCTTAGAGCTTAGCCAGCAACCCATCTACCAAAGAAGAGACAGAAGCGGTACCATCATTGTTGAGGATGATGGTATCGTTTGTTTTATGAGGGTTCTGCGAACACATGCGCGCACGGACTTTATGGATATTCTCCGGTGTGGATTCGCCGTGGTAATCACGGGCGATAGTACGCTCCAAACGGATGTCTTCCGGCGCATCGACATAGACGACACGGTCGCACAGACGGTCAAAACCCGACTCGAAAAGAATAGCCGATTCAACGAAAACAAAGGAAGACACAGCATGGAGAGCAGTGAATTGCCGGATGTCCGCTTTGACCGCAGGATGAACGATAAGATTGAGTTGCGTCAGCAGCGCGGGCTCGGCAAAAACCCGTTTCGCCACATAAGCGGTGTTATAACGCCCCTGCACGAAAGACTCCGGACCCAGAAGATCCCTGATCTGTTGCTGCACTTCCCTATCCTCGGCTATAATCCGCTTGGCTTCGCGGTCACAATCATAGACAGGAAAACCTCTGCGCGCGAGTTCGCGTGCTACCGTGGACTTGCCACTTCCTATGCCTCCGGTGATGCCTATTATCATGTTAAAATGGTCGCTGCGCGACGTTAAAGGGTTAAAATGGTTTGCTACGCAAACGTTAAAGGGTTAAAATGTTATTTTTTTAGAACTGGAAATAGATAAAGGGCTGCACATCCGCTGTGACAAACTGATAAATCACCAGAATGGCGATGGCCACCGCGAAGACCATGAGCCATAACGGCATGGCGGAGAACCATAGGCGGTAACGGCGTTTCCAGTTCGCAGGAAGCCAATGAAGAACCATTCCTGCAACAAACATCAGCACTACCCACCGGTATTCATAGACAAACTCAGGAATGATCTCGTTGTTCCATGCCCCTCCTATCTGGTTGACCATGTTCTTCGCCGTCGCCCACGCCACCTCGTTCGCCGTGGCAGGATCCAGATTGCTGGACGAGCGGAAGAACAGACGCGTGAACGTGATGAAAGTGAAGGTCTGCAACACCGCCCAAGCCTGCGCAAAAGCAGCGGTTAGCTTGGTGTCGCGTCCTTCGCAAAGCCAATAGACATAACGTATAGCCGTTCCTACCCATACAACCGCCGACCAGAAACTGAACAGATGCCAGACAGGAAGATTGAGCATATAATCGATCGTCACCAACCCGAACGTAAGTACGGTCATCGCCAGGAAACGTATATGCCAGCTCATCTCACGCCAGATCTTGTTGATAATCATTCCTATTCCGTTGATTCCGCCCCAGATGATGAAATTCCAACTGGCTCCATGCCACAGACCGCCGAGGACCTGCGTGATGAACGAGTTGAGGTTGGCGTAGAGCAGCTTGCGTTTGGGCGTCAGTTCAGGGCTCCGTGTTTTCAGCGTATGGTCCATCACACCAATAATCGCCAACCAGCAACCGACCGCCAAGATGATCCACCACCATCCCGTCAGTGCTGCAGAGACAACGGCAATGAGCGACCACCAGAAATACGTACCGAAACCGATGGAATGGTTGCCGCCGAGCGGGATATAGAGGTACGTCTTCAGCCATCTTCCCAACGACATGTGCCACCTCCGCCAGAACTCCTGCGGGTTTTGGGACTTATAGGGCGAATCGAAGTTCTTGGGCAGATAGAACCCCAAGAGCATCGCCACACCGATGGCAATGTCGGTATAACCGGAGAAATCCGCATAGACCTGGAGCGAATAGGCAAAGAGCGCAAAGAGGTTCTCAAAACCCGAGAAAAGCAGAGGATTGTCAAACACACGGTCGATGAGGTTCACCGCCAGAAAATCTGACATGATAATCTTCTTCGCCAAGCCGTTGAGTATCCAAAAGACCGCCACGCCAAACACTCTGCGGCTGAGCCGGAAAGGCTTGTAGAGCTGCGGAATGAACTCCTCCGCACGGACAATAGGTCCCGCCACCAACTGCGGAAAGAACGAGACATAGAAGCCGAAATCGAGGATATTCCTCACCGGTTGAATACGTCCGCGATAGACATCCGCCGTATAGGAGATGACCTGGAAAATAAAGAACGAGATACCCACCGGCAGGACAATCGTGTCCACCGAGAAACGCCCGGCTTCGCTGAAACCGTTGCCGATATACGCGAAGATATCAAACACCCGAAAACCTGTTCCGAACAGGTCGTTGAGCATGTTCGTGAAGAAATAGGCGTACTTGAAATAGGCAAGCAGCCCCAGGTCGATGGTCACTGAGAGCGCCAGAAGGAACTTGGCCAAGGAGGGTTTGTTGTGAGTGATGGCTGATTTGATCCGCCCGGCAATCACCCAATCGGAGAGCGTGACAAACGCCAGGATAAGCAGGAAAAGTCCGCTCGTTTTGTAGTAGAAGAACCAACTGACAAACAGCAGATAAACGTTGCGTAGATGCAGACCTTGGCGTTGGCCCCGGACATTGGCCATGATGAGTGCAAAGAGCGCATACACCAACGCAAAGAACGCCCAGAAATAGAACTGGGTGAACAGCAACGGAGAATCCGGATTAAAAGCCAATATGTGCTCAAAAAATGTCAATTATCAATTGTAAATTATCAATTATCCATTTCCATCATCCATTTCGCCACCGCGTTTCCCGCCTTACGGGCACCTGCCCGCGTGAAGTGAATACCGTCCGCTCCCGCCAGACCGATTTCCTGCCAGTGCGCCATGCTTCCGCTTCCGCCCATCCATTGATACAGGCTGAAATAGGCGATATTCTCCTCCAATGCCATCTTTCGCAGCAGACGATCCATATACGGAACCATCGGATAAGTCTGTGGCACTCCGTCCACCATCGTGAGCATGTCGCTCGGTCCGATAAAAAGGATACTTGCCTGAGGCGCACACTCGCGCAGGAAACGCACCTGACGTCGCAAACCCCGTACGATAGAACCGATGGTAGCCGGCGTCTCGTTGAACGGGATGGCATTGCCGCCGAACTGCAGGATGAGCAACGTCACGTTCTCTTCGGCATAGAAACGCTTCAGTTGCGCCGAATCGATTTTGTTGAACACCAGACCGAGACATCCGCGCATCGGGATATTATCTACTATCACGCCCGTATCGCTCTCCTGGGAAATGCCATAGACGTTTCCTTTTCCCTCCAACCAAAGGGTGTCTCCGTCGGCAGTATATTGAATGGTCGAATCCGCAAAAACCCTCATACGGCTGTAACGCGGTCCTCCGTCCAAAGGCTCGATAAGCGCCATCAGTTGTTCGCTTCCGCGTACCAGGCTGTCTGCCATAACCGCCATCTGTCCCATCGGTCCGTAGAGCCCGTCGGTACGTTGCGTACGCTTGGGACCATAGACCATATAGCGTCTCGGACCCTGTTGGGGCGTAATCGGACGTCCGTTCATATGCAGTTCCTGGTGAACTGAACGGCTGGGGATCGTCTGCGCTAAGGGCACCAGTCCCGCTCCGGCGCCTCCGTAACGGGTCTGCAATGCCTGGCGGATCTGCTGCGACATACGGTCCTCCTCTATCTGGCTGTCACCGTAGTGCATCACACGCACACGTCGCTCTCCTGCCTCGGTAAGCGAGCGATAGAAGGCCGCAAGAAACATACGGCTGTCCGTGGTGGAATCCACCTGAACCAACGGAACAGCGACCCGGACGGGCTGAGGTTCCACTATCATCGTGTCCGCCGCCAGGGTGTCGGTCATCGCCAGAAACTCCGCTGTCTCAGCCGGCTCACTCTCCCCGGTCTCTTCGGCTGGCTCTGCAGCCTCAGCCTGCTCGGTGGTCTCTGCCGGCTCGGCGTAATCGAAGACCTCAGCCAGCGTGGGCCAGCGGAGATCACAATCATCGCGCAACATACGCGTAACATACGCGGACGACATCACTGCCAGAACGGCCATGCAACATACTATGAACAGGAGTACCTGGTAGGGTTTCATGGCTTATTTCTTCCACAGCGAACGGCTGAACAACAATAACACAGTGAAGATCTCCAGACGACCGATGAGCATCACAAACGTGGCAATCCATTTCGCCACGGTGGGGAAATCCGCATAGCAACCGCTGGGACCGTATTGACCGATAGAAACGCCCACATTGCCGATCATCGAGACCGCAACGCCCAACGCCTCATCAAAACCGATGTCGCAAGCACAGAAACAGAGAGCCGCCAAGCCGATAATAGACATATAGAAGAACATGAACGCCATGACGTTACTGGTGGTCACTTCGCTGACCGTCCGGTCGTTGAACCGCACAGGAATAACAGCATTGGGATGAACACGGCGTTTGATCTCCGCCAGGGCGGACTTGGCGAAAATTCCTATTCGCACCCATTTGGCACCTCCGGCCGTTGAACCACTCGCACCGCCCGGAACCATCATAAAGAACACGATCATCCACAGCAACGGAGGCCAAAGCATGAAATCCGCCGCCGCAAAACCCGTGCTGGTAATCGATGCGATCGAGGTGAACAGACCTACACGAAGCGAATCACCCGCCGAATGAAGTAGGTCCATGAAACGCGATCCGTGTATGTCGGTATAATAGAAGAACAGACCTGTTCCCAAAATAAGCCCCACCACCAGACAGGCAGACACGAACCACCGTGTCTCTTCATCGCGAACCAGACGATCCGGCTTGCCCCGGAAGAGATAGATCAGTTGCGTGAAATTGATACCCGACAAGAGCATGAACACAAGGATTGTCCATTGGATAGCAGGTCCGTCGAACATAACACTGGTGTTGCGGGTGGAAAATCCGCCGGTGGAGATAGTTGTCAACGAGTGGCACAACGCGTCAAACTTACCCATTCCGAACACCCAGAGCAGAACACCTTCCACCAGTGTCAGACCGATATAAGTGATCCACATATGCTTGGCGGTGTCGGCTATGCGCGGGCTGAGTTTGTCGTAACTCACGCCTGTGACCTCGGCACTATAGAGCTGCATGCCGCCCAGGCCGAACATAGGCAGAATAGCCACACTCAGCACGATGATACCCATACCGCCTATCCACTGGGATAGTGCACGCCACAACAGAATCGAATGGGTCATCGCCTCTACGTCGCGTATGACGGTCGAACCCGTGGTGGTGAATCCTGCCATCGTCTCGTACCAGGCATCGGTGATAGACGGCAGAGCGCCGCTTAACCAATAGGGCAACAACCCGAACAGCGAATAGACGACCCATACGAGCGCCACGATAATATATCCTTCGCGCTCGCCCACCCTCTTCTCCGCGTGACGTCCGGCAAGCAGCATCCACCAACTGCTGAGCCATGTAATAATCGACGAGATGAGCCATGCGCCTAAATCCGGTTCGTTGTACCACGATGCGGTCACGGTGGGAACAAGCATAAACAACGCCTCGAGTGTGGTCAGCACACCCATCGTCTTGAATACTATTCGCCAATTGAACGTACGTGTCATTTGAAGAATCGCTCTAAGTTACGGATTACATGGTTCTTACAGAATACGACTACCAGATCGCCGGCAATAATCTGCGACTCACCATTCACCAAAATACCTTCTCCCGCACGAACAATACCGCCAATATTGGCTTCGTCCGGCAAATTCAGTTCGCGCACTTTGCGGCGGGTGATCAGGCTTCCCTCGTTGGCTACGAACTCCACGATCTCGGCATCGGCACTTGTCAGGTTGTGCACGCCGCGCACGTTCGTATCCAGAAGCATCTGATAGATGTAGCTCGCGGTAATGGTCTTTTTGTTGAGCACGGTTCCTATATCCAGACCTTCGGACATCGGGATATAATCGAGGTTCTCCACCTCGGCGATTGTTTTCCTCACGCCGAACCGTTTGGCTGCCAGGCAGGCGAAGATATTCGCCTCGCTGATATCCGTCACGGCCACAAAAGCGTCCGCGTCCTGAATACCTTCCTCTTTGAGTACCTCCATATCGGTTCCGTCCGCATTGATAATCAACGCCTTGGGCACTTTCTCGCTCAGCACGTTGCACAATGCCCGGTCGTTCTCGATGATCTTGACGTTCATCTCGTTGATCAGTTCCGTTGCCGCTTTGCGGGCTATACGTCCGCCGCCGA
Organism: uncultured Bacteroidales bacterium; assembly: GCA_900319645.1. Classification (GTDB taxonomy): domain Bacteria; phylum Bacteroidota; class Bacteroidia; order Bacteroidales; family Paludibacteraceae; genus Colicola. The sequence continues at coordinate 41,033 of ONPG01000014.1, read as the reverse complement.
AGAAAATGACGTTCTTGATCTCGCGTTTCGACTTGCCGAGTTCTTCGCGCAGGTATTCCATGTCGTCTTTCGTGCACACGCAATACACCATATCGCCCTCGAGAACCATGTCGTTTCCGCGGGGAATGATCGTCTCCTGGTCGCGTTTGATAGCCACTATGCGGTATCTGCCGTGGTTATACACGCCCGAAGCGAAAGTCTGGCCGATGATCTTCGCCGAAGAGCGGATCTTGATCACGCATAGATCCAACGCGCCCTGGCAAAGCTCCAGATGGTAACGCATCCAGTTGGTACGGAGGCTCGCTTCGATCTCGTTCGCAGCCAGCACTTCCGGATAAATCAGGTGGTTGAGACCCATATTCTCAAAGAACTTGCGGTTCTCGGGAAGCAGGTACTCGTAGTTGTCTATTCGTGCCAACGTACGTTTGGCGCCTAACGAATTGGCGATCAGACAGGCGGTCATGTTCTCTGTCTCCGAGGGAGTAACCGAGATAAACAGGTCGCAATCCTTGACGCCTATCTCGCGTTGGTCGTGGATAGACGTGGGATTACCCACTTTGGTCAGCATGTCATAGTTGGCGCTCAGGTCACCCAAGCGGTCGTTGCTCTCGTCGAGCAAACTGATTTCCATATCCTCGCGGCTCAGCAGTTTGGCCAAGTGTGTGCCTACTTCGCCTGCGCCTGCAATAACGATTCGCATAAGCCCTCCTTGTCTAATTTCAATAAATGATATAGTTCTTTGGTCGAACCATGTTCTACGAACTGGTCCTTCACGCCCAGACGCACCACGCGTGGCGAGTAGCCGTGATCCGCCATCCATTCCAGCACGGCGCTTCCTAATCCTCCGGCTATCATGCCGTCTTCGGCGGTTACGATGGTCTTGTATTTCTTTCCCACCTCGTGCAGCAACTCCTCGTCCAGCGGTTTGAGCCAACGCATGTCGTAATGGGCAAAAACACCTTTGTCCTTTGTACTTTGTCCCTTTGTTACTTCCTCTATGGCTTCGCTCATGGTGTTGCCGATGCTTCCGATGGTCAGTACGGCCACTTCGTTTCCTTCCCTGAGTTTCACGCCCTTGCCGTACTCCACCTTTGTCCTTCGTTCCTCATCCTTTTCCATATTCGCCCGTCCTCTCGGATACCGTATGGCAACAGGACCGTTCAAGCCCGCCGCCAGATGCATCATCTCACGCAGGTCTTCGCCGGTTCGCGGAGCGCATATCTGCATGTTCGGTATCGGTCGCAAGTATGCCAAATCCAGCAACCCGTGGTGAGTGGCGCCGTCGTTGCCCACGATTCCTGCGCGGTCGATACACAACACAACATGCAGGTTCTGCAGAGCCACGTCATGCACGATATTGTCGTACGCACGTTGCATGAACGTGGAGTAGATATTGCAATACGGCAGTAGTCCTTCCTTCGCCAGACCTGCGCTGAACGTCACGGCGTGTCCTTCCGCTATTCCCACGTCGAACACACGCTCCGGCAACTCTTTCTGCATGATACTCATCGAGCAGCCACTCGGCATAGCGGGAGTTACTCCCACTATCCGCGGGTTCGCTTTCGCCAGTTCCAGCAAGGTCTCGCCGAACACTTCCTGCCACAACGGAGCTTCCTTCATGGGTGTCTGGGAACAGTCTGCACGTTGCCCGGTGACCACGTCAAACTCACCCGGAGCATGCCATACGGTCTGGTCGTTCTCCGCCGGTGCATAGCCTTTGCCTTTCTTGGTGATGATATGCAGCACTTTCGGACCGCGGTGATTCTTGATCTCGGTCAGGATTCTCACCAGGCTCACCACGTCATGTCCGTCCGTTGGACCGAAATAACGGATGTTCAGACCCGTGAAGATATTGCTTCTTTGTTTGCTCAGAGCGGCTTTGAGGTTGTTGCTCCTGCGCAGGATACGCAGTTTCTTCGCCTCGTCCACCAGATGCAGCTTGACCGCCAGACGGTATAGTTTCCAACGCAGTTTGTTGTACCCTGCGCTTGTTGTGATGTCCACCAGATACTGGGTGAAACCGCCTTTGAGCGGGTCGATCGCCATGTGATTGTCGTTCAGCACAATCAACAGGTTGTTCTTGTCCATCGAGGTGTTGTTCAGACCCTCGAACGCCAGACCTCCGGTCATCGCGCCGTCACCGATGATGGCAACCGTGTTGTGCAGTTTCTCGCCCGACGGAAGGGCTTGTAGCTTCGAGTTGGCAATATCCATGCCCAACGCCGCAGAGATACTGTTGCTGGCGTGGCCGGCTATGAAAGCGTCGTATTCGCTCTCAGCAGGATTAGTGAACGGGCTCAGACCTTTGAACTGCCTGTTCGTATGGAAGCGGTCACGCCGACCCGTGAGGATCTTATGCGCATAAGCCTGATGACCCACATCCCAGACAAGTTTGTCTTCCGGCGTGTCGAACACATAGTGGAGAGCGACGGTCAACTCCACCGTTCCGAGCGATGAACCCAGATGACCCGGGTTTTTGCTCAGCGCTTCGATGATAAACTGCCGCAACTCTGCACACACTTTCGGCAAGTCCTCTATCGCCACTTTTTTCAAGTCTGCCGGCGAATCTATATGATTGATATACTTGTACTCCATTTGTACTAAATAATTTCTTTTCCGTCCGTTTATGCGCTCATGCGCACTTTTTCAAGCGCTCATGCGCATTTTTCCATGCACCCATGTGCACTTTTCCGTGCGCTCATGCGCACATTTTTCCAATTTAGCGCACAAAGTTACTGCTTTTTTTTGACATATGCAAGCGCGCACGCATATTTTATGGTAAAAAATGTATTTTGTCAACTTTTCTTTCACTTTTCTCCTTTCAGTTTTCAATTATCAGTTTTCAGTTTCCTCCTTCCTCCTTTCAGTTTTCACTTTTCAGTTTGTAAAAATAGCGTGATTATAGCGTGATTATAGCGTGATTATAGCGTGATTCGCGGCTTACTACCGACTGGATACAAGGATAATAACAACCTCATAAACCCCTTTTGCGTGCAAAACATCATATTTATTTGCATAATTCAAAAAAAAGTTGTACCTTTGCATCGCATTTTATGTACCATAATCGTGATCAGTATTATTGTCCCTATATATAACACGGAAACATACCTGGCTTCCTGTCTCGATTCCCTGCTTGCGCAGAGAACCGGCGAGCCTTTGGAGTTCCTGTTGGTGGACGACAGTAGTACGGATAACAGCCTGCCTATAGCGAAAGCCTATGCAGCTCGCGACAAGCGGTTTATCCTGCTCTCACAGCCTCACCAAGGGCAATCAGCGGCGCGCAACCTCGCCATCTGCCATGCGAAAGGAGAATATATCGCTTTCCTCGATGCCGATGACGCACTCGAACCCGATTGGTGTCAGACACACTTGGACGCCATACACGGAGTTGATTACGTACAATCGGGTTACCAACGCGTGCAGAACGGTGTACCGCAAACGCCGCAAATGCCACGCCACCAATACCGGTTCACCTCGCCCTGTATGCGCCTCTATCGCAGACAAGCCATTGAGAACCTGCGGTTTGCAGAAGGTTTTATCTATGAGGACGTGCTCTTCTCTACCGACTTCTGGCTCACCCACCCCAGATGCCGGATGATCCGATACGCAGGATACCTCTACACACTCAACCCTTTGAGCACGACCGCCAAACGACATCCCGAGGACGAAAAACGGCTCTACAATGCCCTCCACGAAAAAGCAAAACACAAGACAATCCCACAGAAACTGATTGTCTGGTACACCATAAAACGTTTGAAACTTCATTTCCTACGCTCATGAAAAAATTAGTTACTCTGGTACTTTGTACGCTGTCCCTGTGCACCTTGCGTGCCGCGACCTATTATGCCTCGCCCGACGGAAAAGGCGACGGCAGTTCCTATTTCTCGCCCACTACGTTTGCAGCAGGCGTCAGCAAACTCAACAACCCAGGCGACACGCTCTATCTCAAGGAAGGAACCTATCTCTTCACCGACAAATTCAGCATCAACAAACAGGGTTCCGCCTCCAAGCGGATTGTCATAGCCGGCTATCCCGGCGACCGTGTCGTGCTCGATTTCCACAAAGTGCCGTATGGCACACGAGGCATCACCATTCATGCAAACTCGCTCTACGTGCATATCAAAGACCTGGCGATCGCCTATTCCGGCAAGAACAACCTCTATAACGAAGGATCCTATTGTCTCTTCGAGAACCTCGACATCTACGGCTCTGCCGACACCGGATGCCAGATGAAGAAAGGAGGCAACAACACCATCCTCAACGTCGATTCGCACGACAACTTCGACTACAAAACCATGTCCGGCTCGCAAGCCAATTTCGGAGGTAACGCCGACGGTTTTGCTGACAAACAGTTCACAGGAGCCGGCAACCACTATATCGGATGCCGCGCATGGAACAACTCGGACGATGGATGGGATTTCTTCCAGCGTGTCAGCAACTCACAGACCATCATCGAGTACTGCGTCTGCTACCAGAACGGACCTGCTTTCTACAACATGAAGAACCACCCTCGTTACGAGACCGACAAATCATGGTTTGACAGCAAAGTCGGCACACAGATGACCGACCGTTACGGACAAACCATTACCGTCACCCTTGAGAAATACCCGTGTCAGGGAAACGGCAACGGATTCAAAATGGGCGGACAATACACCGACCACAAGATACTCATCCACCACTCCCTCGCCGTGGCAAACAACGCACGCGGATTCGACCAGAACAACAACGGCGGAACGATGTGGGTTTATAACAACTCCGCCTATGACAACGGTGTCAATTTCGGCTTCACAACTGCCTATGGTACCAACTATATCCAGAACAACGTCAGCCTCAGCGGACGCACGGGAGACCAGCCTAAATCGCAGACCGTGGCGGCTAACGACCACAACACCTGGAACAACGGACTCAACTGCTCAGCCGCGGACTTTCTCTCGCTTGACACCACCGAGATTCTCGCTCCGCGTACCGACGCAGGCTCGTTCGCACAAGGCACTTTCATGCGGCTGGCACAAGGCTCCAAACTGATCAACGCCGGTATAGATGTCAACATCGGCTACAACGGCTCCGCGCCCGACCTCGGATGCTACGAGACCGACGGAGAACGCCATGACCCGATACCCGACGAGGACACTATTCCCACCGTGCAACCCGAAGGAACACACGCCGTGGCGTTTGTCACGATTCCCAAATGTGCAGAGGACAAAGCCCTCCTCCATTACCTGCGTCAGAATGACAGCCTATGGATTGTCGAGACCGACGCTACCAATCCCGAGACCGACTACAGCGGCTATGAACTCATCGTCCTCGGCGGAAAACCCAATAGTGCAGCGGTGGGATTCGCTGCACTCAAAGGCTACGACAAGCCCATGCTCCTGCTCAAACCGTTCCTGCTCAAACCCAACGTCTGGTCGTGGGGCGTGGCGGTCAATACCCAGGATCTGAGTATCGAGATTCACAACGCTTCCCACCCGCTGTTCCAAAACCTGACCGTTACAGGCAACCAGCTGCAACTCTTCTCCGAATGCAACACCAACGCCGTAACCGCCATCAGCGAATGGACCAATACCCAAGGGGCTGAACGCATCGCCTCGCCGGTTTCCCAACCGACATACACCGCCATCGCCGAACTGCCCGCAGGAACCAACTGCAACGGCACGATCCTGCCCAAAACAATGCTCATGATCGGCGTGTCCGAATACTCCACGGCGCTTCTCACTACGGATGGCAAACATCTGATAGAGAACGCAATATGCTATCTGCTCGGCATCCCCAACACACACATTCCCGACCCGGAAGCGATCACGACACCCGATGCCGCACAAAACATAACCAAAAAAGCAATAAAATTCATAAAAAATGGCAAACTATATATTCAAACGAACGGGCATGTTATGGATGTTACTGGCCGTATTGTCCGTTAACTCCGCCTGGCTCCATGCCGAAGAGGCTACTTATAACGAGCTCCGCTACGCGATCAACGAAAACAGACTGACAGCCGAAGTGGCATCCAACCCGAAAGTATCCGGAGAGATTGTCATACCTGCCGAGATACGCGTCGGGCAAAACACTTATACCGTAACCTCTATTGGCGACAAAGCGTTCAAAGGCTGCAAAAACCTCACGTCCGTCGTTCTCCCGGCTACGCTCCAGCGCGTCTATCGCTCCGCCTTTGAGGGAACAGGTTTCATGCTCGACAAGAACAACTGGCAGGAAGGATGTCTATGGATCGATTCCGTCCTTATCGCAACCGACAAGAACATCAAACCGCGTTTCATACTCCCTGCTAACACTCGCATCATAGCAGCAGGGGCTTTCGCAGGAAACAAAGCCGTCACACGCGTCGAACTGCCTGCCACGCTCAAGCGTATCGACCACGAGACTTTCCGCAACTGTAAGAATCTGACCAAAGTCATTATACCCGCTTCCGTCACCTCTATCGGCGAAGAGGCGTTCACAGGAAGCGGGATCTATCTCAACGAAAACAAATGGAAGAAAGGCGCTCTGATCATCGACGATTGTCTGGTGGCCACCAACAACGACCTGCCTGCCAAATATATCTTCAAGAACAGCACGCCTATCCGCTTAATCGCCGAACGGGCCTTTTCCGAACGCAAACAACTCAAAACGGTTATTATCCCCTCCACCATCACCCGCATCCCCACCGCGGCGTTCTTCCATTGTGAGAACCTCACGGATGTCACCATTCCTGCCGAGGTAACCGAGGTGGATAATTTCGCCTTCTACGATTGTGCTTTGCTCAAAAACGCATTGCTGCCCAAAGGACTTCAACACCTGGGAATGGGTGCGTTCTACGGTTGCATCAACCTGCGCGAACAAGTGCTGGGCGAGCAAATCGAGATACTGGAGCAAGCCACGTTCTATATGTGCCGCTCACTCAAGAAAATGCCGCTTCCCGCACACCTGCGCAAGATAGAAAACGGAGTCTTCGCCGGCTGTGCTTCGCTGGAAGAGATTCACTTGCCCGAGACCTTGGAATCCCTCGGAGAAACTGCCTTCGCCGGTTGTATTACGCTTCGCGATTTGATTATTCCCGCTAAGGTCGGTTCGGTTAGCAAACAGCTCTGTATCGGTTGCACCCATCTCAATCGTGTCGTGCTCCCCGAAGGGCTCTATGCGGTCGGAAACGAAGCGTTCAAGGATTGTATAGAACTGGAGAAAGTCAACATCCCAAAGACCACCTATCGTATCGGCGAATACGCGTTCTCCAACTGTACGCAAATGCGCCGGATCAACCTCGTGCCGCATATCCATAAACTGGAGCAAGGAGCCTTCTCTGGCTGCAAATTGCTCGAACAGGTAACGATCCCGGAACAACTGGAGGTCATCGAGAAAGAAGCCTTTGCCAATTGTCTCAACCTGTACGAAGTGACGTTCAGCGGTACGAACGGCGCACTCAAAACCATCGAACCCAACGCGTTCTTCCACTGTGTCGCACTACGCGAGATAACCTTCAACCCTGCCCTGCAAATCATCGGAGACGAGGCGTTCGCAGAATGTAGAAACCTCCGGAAAATCACTTATCCGGAGGCTCTCAAACAAATCGGGGCGGGTGCGTTTCGCGATTGTGCCAACTTGCGGCAACCGATGTTCGCGCCCCATGTTTCGGTGGGAAAGAATGCCTACAAAGGCACTAAGAAATAACCGTTCTTCCCTATTACGGCTTACTTTTTAGGATAGTTGATATAACGGTACTCAATCGTCTCGCCCATATCGGCTATCATATACGATTGTCCTTGTTCCTGATCCTTGGTGGCATTCAGCACGCGGTACTCCACTCCTTTGTAGTTCACCAGCTGGCGTGCATGCTGATGTCCGCTCCACACACTCTCCACGTGATTTTGGGCGAGCAGATAACTCAGTTCATACGTGGCTTCGAGTGCCATATTGCTGGTGTGTCCCTGTGAACTGTCCAGTTTCCACAGATGCGTATGAGTGAACACGATGATGCGACGGTAACCCTCTTTGGATTTTTCCTCCAAGAGATTCTTAAGCCACTTCATCTGTTTGGTGCCTATCTCGCCCTCCGCGGAATCCAGGCAAATGAACAGATCCAGTTTCTTGGAGCCGTTACGGGTGTCAAACCAATAGGTGGACGTATGGAAGTACGAGCGCCACTCTTTCCATTGATAGAAATAGATATCATGGTTGCCGGTGGTTGTAAAGAGTGCCGGTTGCGAAGGAGCAGGCTGCTTGTTAACTACAACGCCTCCTATACTCAGCACGCTGTCGGCACACGGCATATTCTCCTGCGCGTCAATCAGATCTCCTAAGTGCAACGCTAACTTAGGCTGCGCGGCGGCATTGTATTGCGCCATGAAATAATCAAGGTTCTTATGGGTCTTTTTGGTGATATGGCTATCCGTGCAGACATATATCGAATACGTATCACTTCCCATATCCAGGTGAATCTCACCCACGGAATCGTTATAGGCTATAGATTGCTCGAAACGGGTATTTACCACAGGTCCCTGCGGAGAGAACATACCGGCTATATCCAATGTAAAATCCTTGCTGCAAGACACGAGCAGCAGAAGGGGTAAAAGGTAAATGATCTTCTTCATAACTCTGTTGTTTTACTAAGTTCCTGTATTCCTTTTCTTTAGAAACGGTACGTAAATCCGGCACGGGCCGTTGCGCCGTAGAAAGTGGCATCCAAATGGAACATACCTGTCGGTTTGCATTGTACGCCAAAATTGAGCCGCCAGTTGTTGGTGACATCATACCATGCGCCCACCATGAAAAGCGGTTGCCACGTACGCTCCATCTGGTAATCATCCACATTGCTGATCATAAACGAGAGGTTCCACGGGTTGTCCTGCGGACGGCAGAAAGCCTCGACACGATAGAGAAAGTTGAAAGGCTCTACCATATAGGTCTCGTCATTATGCACGCTTCTGTCCCAGTTGTCCAGCACTCGCGCGTACAATCCCAATGTGACCGACACGTGATCCATGCGGTAACCCACACCGAGAGCTGCGGTAAAGTCATTCATACGGTTGCGGGCGATCGTACGGAGCATCACATCCGTCTCAATAAACAGTTCGCCGACAGGTAACTCAAACTTAGGACGCAACTGCACGACTTCCGTATAAACGTTTGCCGTAGAGAACTGCAGTTTGGCCTCCAACTCAAAATGTTTGTTAATCGGCATCAACGATTGTACATCGAAATTACCATGGTGTCCCCATGTTGTGTTGTAACTATACTCCGCCATGCCGGTAATCGTGTAACGGCGTTCGCCGAAACCCGGACGCTTGGCTGCCGATACGGTCATCCCCACAGCCAGCAACAACAATAGAATAAACGGTTTCTTCATATGAATGATTTTTCTATATTCTGGGTTATTGAATCTTTATAGTTGCACTACGGTCAACCCTGCTCCGCCGTGGTTGACATCTCCGTCGCCGAAATCGAGCGGCACTTGTCCGCGTTTGCGTCGCTGGCGGTTGAGGTCGTTGAGGTAATCGCGTGTCAGTTGCTTCAACGCTCCTGTTCCTGTTCCGTGCAGAATGGTCACTTCGCCGGCTCCCACCATAAGCGCGTCATCCATATAGGCGATGAGTTTCTCCGTCGCCTCATCCACACGCATTCCGCGTATATCGAGCGTACGCTCAAAAGAGAGGGTTCGTTGGCGGACCGTAGAGCGAACGGCAGTATTGCTCGGCGTAGAAGAAACGGTCTCCACCGTGCCCTTTAGCACACGCAAATCCCGGAAATCTTTCAGGACCTTCGGATTCTTCGCACCGGAAGAGACACTCGGCGTTTGGGCGTTCTTGGGAGTTGGTTGCTGCACTTTCTCTTTCATCGCCTCCACTTTCTTCCGCGCGGCTTTCGTGCGCTCCTTGTCGGCCTTGGCTTCTTTGATCTCACGGATAGTACGCTCTATCGTAGCGTTCGACTGCTGCAACAGATCCGCTGCCTGCTGACGTGCCTCATCGAGCATCTCGCGCTTCTTCTGTTTGATGCCGCTCATCTGCTCTTCATACTGGGCAATACGCTCCTCTAAGGTCTTCTCTTTCTGCCGGATCTGCTGGCGTTTGTTCTCCCAATACCGTTTGTCACGGGCAATGTCCTGCAACTGTTTGTCGTAGTCAATATGTTCTTCGCCCACCAAGTGTGTGGCGTATTTGATCAGCGGTTCGCTCAGACCTATCTGGCGGGCTATCTCGATGGCAAAACTACTGCCGGCTTGCCCTATTGACAACTGGAACAGCGGACGCATAGCGCCCCGGTCGTAGAGCATTGCGCCGTTCACCACGCCGGATGTCTGCTCTGCGAAGTGCTTGAGGTTGGTATAGTGGGTCGTGACAATACCGAACGACCCTTTGTTGACCAACTCCCGGAGAACGGCCTCGGCAATCGCGCCGCCGATAAGCGGTTCGGTTCCGGTTCCCATCTCATCGATGAGGAAAAGCGTCTCCCGGTCTGCCTGGCGAAGGAAAGTCTTCATATTGCGCAGGTGGGACGAATAGGTGGACAACTCGTCCTGTATTGATTGCTCGTCGCCGATATCTATCATCAGTTGCGAGAAAATCCCCACCCTGCTGGCTTCGCCTACTGGCACCAACAGACCGCATTGAGTCATATATTGCAGCAGAGCGACGGTTTTGAGGCAGACCGACTTACCTCCTGCGTTTGGACCGGAGATGACCAGCACGCGGTTCTCCTCCTCCTTCAGACGGATGTCAAGCGGCACAACCGTCTTCCCCTGCGGAGCATAATGGAGCAGCAAAACCGGATGGCGTGCTCCCACCCATTCGAGCATCGGTTGACGCACAATCTCAGGGCGAATGGCGCACAGCGCTTCCGCCAGGGAAACCTTCGCACACAAAAAATCTACTTCTGCCAACATAACTTGACTTAGCATAATCAGCTGTGTCTGAGGACGTAGCATGTCGGTCACAGCTTGCAGGATTCGGATACGCTCACGACGCTCGGCTCCTTCCAGTTCACGGATATGGTTGTTGGCATCCACCACCTGTTGAGGTTCGATATAGACGGTCTTTCCGGTCGCAGATTCGTCATGCACGATACCGCCTATCTTGCGTTTGTACGCAGGAGGAACAGGTATAACGAGCCTGCCCTCGCGGAGCGTGGGAGTGGCATCGCCGTCCACCAGACCGTCTGTCTTAGCCTGACGGAGAATAGCCGCGAGGGTACGTCCGACGCTTCCCTGCAGGTTGCTAATCTCGCGACGGATACGACCTAATTCCGGCGAAGCGCTGTCTGCCAGACGACCATAACGGTCGAGTATATTGTCTATCGCACGAACGATTGTGTTGAGCGTGGATAATTGCGAGTGAACATCTCGCTCGGTATCATCCGTCCGGTCTGCCAATTCGCGCAAAAGTGGATATCGCTCTGCGTCAAGCGAGTGGAAGAAATTCTCCAACTCGGCGGCATAGGCAAGCGAATGGCGGAGCGCATCCAGCTCCGCCTCATCGAGAAACAGACCCTCTATGCGGATACGCGATACTGCCTCACGGATATCATGGATATCACCTCGCGGAAAAGTGAGCGAAGCGTCCGAACGGACCTGACGCATCTGATCGGTAGTGGCTAAAAGACGACAAACGGTCTCATAATCGGTCTGCATCTGCATCTCATCTACCTGCTCGCGCCCCAAGGACGAAGAACAACGACGCCGCAACTCTTCACGCAACACCGTGAAATCAATTTTCTCTTCTATATTTACAGGATAGTTCAAAGGAAATGAAAAAATGGAAAATAAAAAATAAAGTATTAACCTAATATACGGCAATCTTTGAGCACAGGGGCGTTGACGGCTTCATTCAGCCGGCGAACGAGTTCAAAGCGGTTCTCAAAGAGTTGCGCCTTAAGGGCGGCACTCGAGACGCGCACATATAATGTGCCATCCTTGACCTCCACCGAACGGGTGAGGTCGGTCACCACTTTCCCCATTACTTTCGGCCACGCCTCTTCCACCTGCACTTCCAGTACAGGTTTCTCCAAGCCGCTTTCGCGCAAGAAATCCACCAAGGCTTCGCTTATCGACAGGGCGCTGCTTGCCATCTTATTCTTTCACTTTGCGGAGATAGATCTGCTGCCTTGTCCTAAAAACACGTACGGCAGGATCCAGTTCGTTGAGTTTCTGTATGGCTTGCATCTGCAATCCTTCGCGCTGGCAAATATCCCAAAGCGTCTCACCCGGATGAACCCACATAATGGCTTTCTCCGGAGGAGCAGAAGTTTTCTTGGGTGCCAGATAGATGCGGTCGCCGGGTTTCAATTCGCGTCCGAGCGCATCGTTGTCCTCACGCAAATCGCGCTCGCGTACATTCAGACGGAAAGCCACATTGGAATAGGTATCTCCTTCGCGGGCATCCACATACGCCACGCCGTTGCATTTTTTCTTGGGGTGCATGATAAAGAAATGCTCCTTCTCTTCGCGCGCCGAGAGAGCCGGTACGTAAGGCGGTTCGGGATCATGCTGAACCGTGCGGATAGGGTCACTCTGGCGTACCACAGCCGCTTTCTTCTCTGTCTTCTCGGAAACGACGGTCTTGGGACGCTCGGGTTGTTTGGATTTGTGGGTGATCACATACTGCTTGTTCGGATCATACTTGCCGGCTGGCGCATGGCGGCCGAGTGTATCCAAATGGTAATCCTCGATGAGTTTGATAAGTTTGGGAGCGTAGTTCTTGTCGGTTGCATAACCACATTCGCGTAAGCGGTAAGCCCAGCCCTCGTAGTCCTCCACGGCTATCTCAAAGCAGGTGGAGTAACGGGGACGCTGCAAGAAGAGCGAATGGTCTTTGAACGACTCGGCGGCATCGCCGTACTGACGGAAGCACTCGTTCTTACGGTCATCGTCGTGGTAATACGACCCTCCAAGCCATTCGCTCGTACACTTGATTCCGAAATGGTTGTTCGCCTTTACCGCCAACTCGCTCTGACCGGCTCCTGATTCAAGCAACGCTTGTGCCATGATAATCGGAGCAGGTATACCGAAATAGATCTGGTTCTGGATCGCCACATCTTTCCACTCTTCGATATAGGCGAGATACTTGGGATTCGGCATCTGCGCCTGCAGAATGATGGCCGCTAAGCTCATCATTACCGTCAAAAAACACTTTTTCATATTCGTTTGTAAGAATTATTGTGCAAAAGTACAAAATTATTTGCATATATGCAAAAAAAGCAGTAATTTTGTAGCGAAATTTTGATGTTTTTATGAAAAAAGGTTTATTTATTAGTCTGCTGGTGTGCCTTGTGATGGTTTTTGCGGGCTGTGAATCCAGAACCCAGGAGCCTTGCCGTTTCAACAAGGTAAATGTGGATTTCAGCGTGCCGAAAGGCGGTTGGGCTTATGATACAGAGAATAAATGGTTCAGTTATTACTACCATACTCCGGTTATTACCGCTTCCGTTTACGATTACGGTACTTGGACCATGAGCCACGAGTACAACCCGCGGACGGAAAATGCGTATCTGATACAGTTGCCGGAGTTCCAATTCTATGAGTTGCCCATCGACGAGAATACTTCGTATTTCTACACCCAGCGAATCGACTACGAGGTGGGCGTCGGATATGTGCGGGTTTACCTCACTAACTCGGACTACATCTACCCCGACGGATGGACGCCGGATGAGATGTATTTCCACATGCAAATTACCTACTGATAGAACGCCCTGTGTATATATTCGGACCTTGTAGCGCCGAGACGCGCGAACAAGTGTTGGAAACCGCACGCCTGCTCAAAGAGGAGTGCGGCACTATTCCTTTTATTTATCGCGCGGGCGTGTGGAAACCGCGCACGAGCCCGGACACCTTCCAGGGCGCAGGCGAAGAGGCGCTGGGCTGGCTGATGGAGGTCAGAGAGACCTACGGCATACCGGTCGCTACCGAAGTGGCAACACCCGACCATGTGCGTACGGCCCTGTTCGCAGGGATTGATTATCTGTGGATAGGCGCACGTACCAGTGCCAACCCTATTACCGTACAAACGATCGCAGACACGATCCGTAAGACCAAACGGCATCCCAAAGGTGTCCTGGTGAAGAACCCCGTGAGCGAGGACGCAGCCTTATGGTTGGGCAACATCGAACGAATTGAGCAGACGGGTGTGCCGGTTATCGCCGTGCATCGAGGATGCAACCACCAGCCCTGCTGGTCGATGGCGCACGCTCTACGAATAGCAAAGCCCGAGCTGCCGCTCCTCATCGACCCGAGCCACATGAGCGGCAATGCCGATAAAATCGCAGCGCTCCTATCCAAAGCCGCTGAACTGGGCTACGATGGTTCCATGATAGAGATACATTGCAATCCATCTTCCGCTCTCTCCGACGCCAAACAGCAGCTCACACCGGCTCAATATAGGGCTATCATGCAGTCAATCCTAGACAATACTCGAGATATCTCCGAGAGAGAACTGAGGTGGCTCCGCGCAGAGATAGACGAACTCGACGACCGTCTCTGGGACACTATCGCCGCTCGAATGGACGTCAGCCGACGCATCGGAGAATGGAAAAAAACACGAGGCATGGCGCCGCTCCAACCACAACGTTACCAGGAGATACTCTCCCTGCGAGAACAATGGGCTGACCAACACGGTCTGAGCCGCGAGTTCGCAAAAGAACTGTTTGACACCATTCATGCCGAAAGTGTGAAAAGGCAAGAGTGAAAAGGAATTAGTTATTGCTTATTGATAATTGGTACAATTGTGAAGAATTTGAAAAAGAACATATTACTCATTTTGTTAGGCTGTCTGTGGATGCCGGCAACTATGTCCGCACAGGACGCTCCGCCACAGACAGGCATCAGCGGCACTGTCGTGGATGCCGACACCGGCGAGACACTGCCCTTTGTGCAGATATACTTCCTGAAATCAACCACCGACCGGGGTATGGTTCCTTCGGCGGTCGGTACGACCTCCGACCTCGACGGACACTTCAGTATCAGCAATACGGAAGGCTATACCACCCTGCATTTCCAGATGATGGGCTACAAGACAGAGATGCTGACGCTCCGCAAAGGACAGAACCGAAAGGAGGTGAAAGTGAAGATGAAACCGGATGTCTATGGCTTGCAGGATATTGTCGTTACGCCCAAACACCGCAAACGCGATTACAAACGCAAAGGAAACCCGGCTGTGGAACTGATCAAGAACGTCATCGCGCACAAGGATTCATTCAACGTGCATAGTGCCGACCAATACACCGCGAAGACCTATTCGCGTATGTCCTTTGCCCTGGATAACATCAAAGTCAACTGGGAGAAACCCTTCTGGAAAAACTTCACGTATATCAAGAAATATATCGATACAACGGGCGTTTATCCCAACATCACCGTCAGTATCCGCGAACATATCAACGCGGAATACTACCAGCGCAAACCTCACCGCGAGAAGAAGATTCTGGAGAAAAAACGTATCTTCGGTGTGGAGGATCTGGTGTCGCAAGGCTCGTTCCAGGAGAACATCAACGCCATTTTCAAGGACGTCGAGATCAACGACAACAGCATGAACCTGCTGTTCAACCGCTTCGTCTCGCCGCTGAGTTCTACCCTCGCCGTGACCTTCTACCAATACTACATTATGGACACGATTATGGTGGACGGTTATCCGTGTATCGACCTGGCTTTTGTGCCGGTTAACTCCGAGAGTTACGGTTTCACGGGACACCTCTATATCGTGAACGACAGCACGTACCGCCTCAAGAAATACGCAATTAACGTGCCGCCCGACATCAACCTCAACTTCGTGAGCAACTACTCGGTCGAGCATAGTTACCGCCAGTTGCCGAACGGACTTTGGGCGCCCGACCGTACAACCACCTACGCGAAGTTCTACGTCCTGAACAACAAACGCGGTATGCTTGCCCGTCAGACCAAGATTTACACCAACTGGGACTTGGAGACGCCTATCCCCAAGGAGACCTTCTCCAGCCTGACGTCCGACGAACTGGAGACCAACGATTCCACCGCTCTCCGTCTGGGAGCCGCAGCCTGGGACACCCTGCGCCCCGAACCCCTCACACGATACGAGAACTCGGTGTACGACCTCGTCAAAGAGACAACAAGCCAACCCGCACTCGCCAGCATGATTGCCGCCGTGAACGCCATCACCTCGGAATACGTAGCCACCACTCCGGCACGCGACCTGGACGAGAGCAAGTTCGATTTCGGACCGATATACAACTTCGTCAGCTGGAACATGCTGGAGGGTGTCCGTATCCGCGTGGGTGGTACCTCCACCGCCCAACTGCACGACCAGTTCTTCTTCCGAGGCTATGTCGCCTTCGGAACCAAAGACCTGCGGCCGAAATACAACGCCACCTTCGTCTATACGTTCGACAAACACAAAAGCCAGCCCTACGACGGGATCCGGCATCATATTCAGTTGAGCGCACAATACGACGTGGAGGAGCCGGGACAGAACACCGACATCATCCGGCGTGACCATATACTGGCGTCCATTCCGACGAGCAAACCCACGATGGGCTTCTATCAGTATGTCTTCCACGCAAAAGTGGAATACATGAAAGAGTGGCACAACAAGCTGTCTATCCGCACATCGTTTGATTTCACCAACAACCAAGCGGCAGGTGCATTGCAATACCAACGTGTTGATTGGACGCCGAACTACACTCCCACCGACACCACTTTCAGCCGCTCGTTGACCAATATCGGTTCCTACCGCAACTACGAGGGAATGGTGGAACTGGAGTATTCGCCAGGCAGCCGCGTGTATATCGACCGAATGGGTATCCGCAGCCCGTTTGCCATCGAGAAAGACGCTCCTACTATACGCCTGACCCACTATGTGGGATTCCTCGACGACCGCCACAACGGAGGCGACGGATTTATCTATAATCGCACGGAAGTTATGTTCGACAAACGCTTCTGGTTCTCGGCGTTCGGACACCTCGACCTCCGCGTGCAAACGGGAATGATCTGGCAGAAAGTGCCGTTCACAAAACTCTATATTCCGCAGACCAGTACCAGTATTTTCCTGGCACAACGTTCGTTCAACCAAATGAAACCGATGGAGTTTCTGATGGACGAATATGTAGCGCTGTACGCCACCTATTATTTCAAAGGTTGGATTCTCAACCGCATCCCCGGTATCAACAAACTCAAACTCCGCGGAGTGGTCAGTTTCTCGGGTATATACGGCGGTCTGACCAAGAAAAACAACCCCTTCCTCGAATCCAACAATGGTTTGTACGACTTCCCCCAGAACGCCACGTTTGATGCAAATGGCCTGTACGAGAGCGGACGCACATCCTCCCCTATCGGCAAACTGCCGTACATGGAGATAACCGCGGGATTTGAGAATATTCTCAAGTTCATCCGTATCGACTACATCCGCCGATTGACCTACAACGATTACGAACTTCCGTTCAAAGTGCAGAAAATGGACGGAGCCGGCAATCCGATGCTCGACGAAAACGGCGAACCGATTATGGTGAACGCCCGCCGCAGAATACCGGCCTGGGGACGCAACGGCGTCAAGATCACCTTCCGTTTCGCATTGTAACAGAACCTTCTAATCCATACAAATATGAACAGAACACTAACATTAACACTCCTACTCAACATAACACTCGGCATGATGGCTCAAGAGACCAAAACAGGCGCAAAAATCAAACAGGATTTTGTCGAGGCCAAGGAGAAACTGGAACAATGGGATACAGAAACCCTCATCGACTCGCTCGACCAGGAGAAACTGCCGAAACTGGTTTCCGGCGGTCTGCTGGGAGGTGCCAATATGAGCAATTTCATCATCACACGTGACCACAACGCGATGAGTTCGTATATGCGTATCGGCGGAGAGTTAGGCGGATTCCTGGATTTCTTTATTAGCAAGCACTTTGCTATCCAACCGCAGGTCATTTTCACAGCCCAGCAGAACTATTTTGCCGTGAAGGAAGGGCCGGATGTGTTCAAGTATAACGGAATGTGGTCGTTTGGCGTGGATATACCTGTCTATTTCTTAGGTCGCTTCGGTAACATGCAGAAAGGTTACGCACAGATTGGCGGTGGTATATTTACCCATTTCACCTTTGCCAGCAACATATCGCGATATAAGAACTCGGATGAAGCATCCCAGCCGCAGACCACCACGACCAACTCTCTCCCGGCACGTTACGCAGAGGACAATAACGACTACAGCCGCTTATACACCCTGCATAATAACCATTTCGGCGTGTGCGTGACGGCTGGCTACGAGTTCCCTATTGGTATCCAGATCAATTTCCAATACAAAGTCAGCCTCTCGGACATCGCGGGATTCTACAGCGAAATGAAAGGAAAAGAGATTGCCAACGCGCTCATTTACCCGCAAGCAATCTCTTTAGGAATCGGCTACAGATGGAAGTGAGCCGACGCTATTTTCAAGGAAAACTATTTGGCGAAATAATTGTTCCGGATCAACCGGTCGGACAAGGGGAACGCTTCATCTTCATAGATGAGGCGTTTTTGTGTGCTGTCCAGTAGGTTGATGCCGAACCCGTGCCAACGGTACTCCTCCACGCCTAACAGCGATTGATAGGTGGGATAGATATCCATCTGGTAGCAATCCTGCGTATAACGCGGGTTCCCGCTGATTTTCGGCGAATAGATGATGAGCGGCAGACAATCATCCGAGGGACGCAGATCCATCCCGTGCTTGTCGGCGTAGCGCTGCATCTGACGGCGTTTCTCGTAGTGCAGGATTCGGTGGTCACCGGTGATTACCACCGTGTATTGCTGTAGCACGCTGTCCGTCTCCAGCTTGCGGATGAAATAACCCAAACCGTCATCCAGCGCATTGAATCCGCGGATGAAATTGCGCATCACCCAAGGCATCTCTTTCGGCAAATCGAGCGACGAGTATTTCTCGTTCACAAACGGAGCGTGAGTAGATTGCGTGATACACTGGATATACTGCCAACCCTGATCAACCAGCGTGTCCAGTTTCTGGAAAAGAAGCGTGTCTATATCGCTGTAGATGATTGTGGTGTCGTAGCCATACGCTGGCGACATATGCGTCTGGTTCCAAACGCAGGTGTCGTGCGGAAGCAGGCACACCGCGCTGTCTGGTGCCAGGTGCATAATGGCAGGATAGGTGTTCTTGTCGTAGTGCAGACACGTCCCGCCGGCGTTGATAGGCAGCAATCCCGTGTTGACGATCATCTGTCCGTCCGCGGAAGGCGCACCCACGATCTGCGTGTGGATACGGTTGGCGTAGAACACATGATCGTTTTGCGCCAGACGGTAGAGGTTCGGCATAATCTGCGGCGTCAATACCCAGTTCTCAAGGCTCTCTAACAGAATAATAATGAGCGGAGATTGCAAACAAGCCGTATCAGATCCGCTGTCCAGCACTTTCATCATTTGCATATCGCAGGCGGTCAGAGGACGGTCAGGCTGGATATCCTTGACCATCAGATAGTAATCCGAACCGATATACAAAGGCGAATAGAGCACGCTGGTGTTCGCCACCGTGGTCGGGAAATCCGTGCCATAGACAGGCTCACGGTGCTCCCTGATAAACGGAACAGCATCGTATTTGATATACTGCTCCTCCATCGCACGGTTGATATCGTGAATATAAATCGCCTCTCCGGAAAGCCTCAGCCCGACCGACAAAACGGTCATACACAGCCACGATATAAAACTGCGTTCGCTCGTCGTCGTGAAGGCAAAAATGACGCAGAACAACAATGTCAGTGCATAAAACGAGAGGTCTATCCCCCACTCTATGTAGATCAACACCGACCAGAAATAGCCGTGCAAGTTGCCGGACATATTAAACGCCTCGGCATCCAGCAGAATATGGTTGTTGCGCATGTAAATGAGGTTCGCTACAAACCATGTGTCTATCACCACTGAGAGGAAAATAAGCCACCGTTTGTCCTTCATCAGAAACGTGACAGCGGCAATAATCATCGCTGCGCCTAACTTGCTGAACAGCTTCGCCACGTAGCCCAACGTACTCGGCTGCAACGCCAGTTCGCGGAAAGCGAAATGGTCGAACAGCAAAGTCTGAGAGAAAATCAGCAACGTGAACAGGCTGAATACAACCCACGACGCATGTTTACCTTGTGCGAGCCACGCGCGGAAATAATCGCGTTCCAATTTGGCTCCTTCGTTATTCTTCATATTTTTTTAGCAATCAATTGTCAAACTTTCGCAATAAAATAGCAGCCCATCATGACCATCACAACCCCTATCCACTGCATATAACCCACACTCTCGTGGAAAATGAACATGCCGGACAGCATCCCGAACACAAACCCGAGGCTGGTGAGAGGATAGATCTGCGAGAACGGATATTTATCCAACAACCACATCCAGAACAGGTTGGCGGCTATCAGCAGCAAAACCGCTAACATCAGCCACGCGTTCAGTATCACTTCGTGCCAGATATAACTCCATTTCCACTGCCAGGCTGGCATATCTGCCATTCCAAGCTTGAGAGCTACTTGCCCCAACACCAGCATCGCCGTCTGGAGCAACATCAGTAAAATCATGGTTACCATACTACTCATTTTTCTGCTGCGCCGGCAAAGCCGTGCTTGATTCGATACGATTCCTGGATGTCACGATATCGGAGAACCACTTCCTCGATGACGTTCTCCCACGAACGCGAGATAGTGACGGAAGCTTTGTCGCCCACCCGTTTGATAACATCCGGGTGCTCCATCAGCCAAACGATCTTGTCGGCATAGACGTGAATATCGTTGGCAGTGAGGAATCCGTTGACGTCCGGTCTGATCACCTCTGCCGCTGTACTCTCCTGCAACATCACAGCCGGTGTGTGCATCGCCGCCGCCTCGCGTACCACCAGAGGGGCATTGTCATACAACGACGGGAACAGGAACAGATCTGCCGCTGCGTCGATTCGTTTCAAACGCTCGCGGTCGTGGATGTTTCCTAACATCGTCACGTTGTGCGAGAGACCTAACTCATGGATCTTGTGGCGGATATCACGTACCGCGTAACCCGTTCCCACCATATATAGTTGGAAAGGTTTGTCCTTGATCAACGCCAGCGAATCGAGAATAAACCCGATGTTTTTCTCCCAGATGTGTTGTCCAACAAAGAGCAGCATCGTCTCGTTCGGCATCAGACCCAACTCCGTACGCATTTCCTCGCGCATGATTTCTATCTGCGGCACAGGTGTGTAGAAATCGTTGCCGTTTTCCACTACCTCCACGTGACCCTTGTATCCGTATTCACGCAAAGTCGGCTCAACGGCTGCTTGCGGAATCCACACTTCGTCGGCTTTCTCAAAAAAAGTGATAATCTGCTTCACCATCCAGTCCACCACACGTTTGTTGGGCACGTTGTGCTCAAAATCCTGACGGTATTTGCTGTGAAACGTAGCCACCATCGGAATATGTTGTTGCTGCGATGCGCTGTAAGCTAACCTGCCCGACGTGAACGGACAATGGGTGTGTACCAACTCAAACTCCAATTTCTTCCAGTGACGCCAGAAAGGCGCATCCACGTACGGCAGACCGTAACGATAAGGATGGCGGAAAGGAATAGGAATGGATGTGTAACGATAGATGGGATACTCAGCAGCCTCTATTACCTCACGCGAATTAGGCGCATAGGGAGTAATTACACTCACCTCATGACCTTTCTTGTGCAACCAGTACGCATAGTTCTGCGCGGTCATGCCAACTCCGTCCAAAATAGGCGGAAAATTATCGTTGAAGATACCTATCATTTCTGCTGTGATTAGTTTTAGCGTGCAAATTTACAACTTTTTTTTGATATATCAAAATTTTTTCGTAATTTTGCACCCGCAAACACTTACAACTATGATTTTAATCGCAGATGGCGGTAGTACCAAGATCCATTGGAGCCTTGTTACCGCGAGTGGCCAGACCACCGATGTACGCACTGACGGCATCAACCCGCTCTTCCAAACAAGCGACGCGATGCGCAACAGTGTCAGTAACCAACTTCTCCCGCAAATAGCACCGCTTTTGTGGGCGGGCACACTCACCCACATCTTTTTCTACGGAGCCGGTTGTACGCCCGAGAAAAAGGTGTTTGTCCAGAAAGCCCTCTCTATGGTGTTCAAAAAGGCGGAGATAACCGTCGAATCCGATATGCTGGGAGCTGCCAGAGGTCTGCTCGGTCATAACGCCGGAGTGGCGTGTATCTTGGGCACCGGATCAGGCTCCTGCTTCTACAACGGTGAGAACATCGAATGGTGTGTGCCTTCGCTCGGATATATCCTCGGCGACGAAGGTTCGGCGGCTGTTCTGGGAAAGAAACTGGTGGGGGACCTCTTGAAGAACCAATTGGGAGACGACCTCAAGCAACTCTTCTTCAGCGAATACAACACCTCCATGGCTGATATCATCGAGCACGTCTATCGCCAGCCATTCCCGAACCGCTATCTGGCGGGGCTTTCCAAGTTCTGCGCCGACCATCTGGACGACGAGCGTATCTACAATCTGGTGTACGACCATTTCATCCACTTCATCCGTCGCAACCTCCATCAGTACTTCCAAAACGGTCAAATGCCAAATGACAAAATGGTAAATGACAAAATGGTAAATAGTGTGGGTTTCACGGGCTCTATTGCCTATTACTACCGCCCTGTCCTGGAGAAAGCGATGAAGGCAGAAGGTCTCTGTATCAGCCGGATTATGCAGGACCCGATAGAGGGCCTCAAGGAGTACCACAAAGATGCGATAGTTCCTACTACTGTCTAATCACGGTATCTCGTCGGTATCTCGTCGGTATATTATATCTCGAGACCTCGTCGGGACACCACCGAGAAAATTACCAATTACAAATTAACAATTACAAATTCCAATGTCCAACACGTTTTTCCTCCCCGGCCGTGTGTGCAGCACACAAGCCATCCGTGATATAGCCGCACAGGCTAACACTCCTTACACGTTCATCTGTCTCAAACCCGAAATAGAATGGGTCTATCTGGGACAGGAACGAATGATCCAACTCTTGGAGCAAACCGGTGCCACAATGGTGTACGCCGACCATTTCCAGAAAATGACCGACGAGCAATCACAAATCACCAATATAGAGGCGCCCGTCATCGACTACCAGCTCGGCGCACTCCGTGACGATTTCGATTTCGGCGCTGTCCTCCTTTGGGATACGGCCAAACTCAAAGCACTGGTCGCTCAGATGGACACCGATTACCAGTTCGCCGGGCTCTACGACCTGCGTCTCCGTGCTACTGATGGAAGCAACTCCCTCCCTACGGGGGAGGGCTGGGGAGGGGCATTGGTGCACATCCCTGAGTATCTCTACTACGAGGTGGAGACCGACACCCGCAAATCCGGCGAGAAACTGTTCGATTACGTGGATCCGCGCAACCGTGCCGTGCAGATAGAAATGGAAGCCTGTGTCACGGCGTATCTCAAACGCATCGGAGCCTATCTCCAACCGGGAGACTACCTCCCGCTCCCGGAAGCCGGAGAGTTCCCGGTAACTGCTAGTGTTATTATTCCTTGTAAGAACCGCGCGCGCACGATAGGCGATGCCATACGTTCGGCTCTCGCACAGCAAGTACGCGCTCCCTATTCGTTCAATGTGTTTGTCGTGGACGACAACTCCACAGATGGCACCAAACAGATCATCGAAGAATTCCTTAAGGACCCTAAAGCCCCTAATCGCCTTATTTATATTGCCCAGGACAAGACATGGCACGGGATAGGTGGTAACTGGAATATGGCTTTCCACGACCCGCGTTGCGGCAAATACGCCATCCAACTGGATAGTGACGACACCTATCACGACACCACCACCGTCCAACGCTTCATCGATGCCTTTGAAGCAACAGATCCGAATGGCGAAAATTGCTCCGGCTCGAAGCCGGGCATGGTTATCGGCACCTACCAGATGACCGATATTGACGGCAATATCCTGCCTCCGGGAGTAATCGACCACCGCGAATGGACAGACAATAATGGGCGAAACAACGCACTGCGTATCAACGGATTAGGTGCACCGAGAGCTTTCTACGTACCGCTTCTGCGTCAGATCAATTTCCCCACCACCAAATACGGAGAGGATTATGCGGTCGGGCTGCGTATCAGCCGTAACTGGCGTATCGGACGCATCTACGATGTGGTCTATAACTGCCGCCGGTGGAGCGACAACTCCGACGCAAACTGCGACATTCCCGCTATGAACCGCAACAACTGGTACAAAGACCGCCTGCGCACATGGGAACTTCTCGCCAGATTAAAGTAGGAATACTCACCGCCCCGCATATCGAGTGGGAACAGCGCGAAAATACTTTCGTGCTCAAACGTGTGCGTATTGGTATCGGTTTCCATTGGGACCGCCACGAAGACCAGGAGTTCCAGGGCACACTCACCATCCGCAACAACCCGGATGGCACCCAGACGGCCATCAACACGCTGGATCTGGAGGATTACCTCTGCTCTGTTATATCCTCCGAGATGAACGCTGACAGCCCGATGGAACTCCTCAAAGCACACGCTGTCATCAGCCGCTCTTGGGCGATACGCGCAATAGAGAATTACAACTCACCAACAAGCAATCACCAGTTTTTTCATGTGTGTGCCGACGACCACTGCCAGCGCTATGAAGGGATCCGCAGGATGAACCAACGAGCCGTGGAAGCCGTTCGCGCTACTACAGGGCAAGTCTTACTCTATGGCGATGAGATATGTGATTGCCGCTACCATAAATGTTGTGGAGGACGCACGGAGATCTGGCGCACCTGCTGGGAGGACATCGATGTCCCGTACATCCGGTCTGTAGAATGCAAATACTGCAATCCTTCGTACATAGAGAAATCCTTGCTACATCATACATCGCTCCTTCATACATGTCTTAACGACTACGACCAAGAGACCACCGATTTCCACGACTGGAAGGTCACCTATACCGCCGAAGAGTTGGCACAGATCATTCGCGCCAAATCCGGCATCGACTTCGGAGAGATCATCGACCTCGTTCCGCTCCACCGCGGTCCCTCTGGTCGTATTGACAGCCTACGCATCGTGGGAACCAAACACACCGAAGTAATTGGCAAAGAACTCAAAATCCGCCTCTGGCTCAGCCGCACGTGTCTCTATAGTTCGTGGTTTGAGGTCAAGAAAACCCTCAATTCTCAATTGTCAATTGTCAATTATCAATTAGTTGGTCACGGCTGGGGTCACGGCGCAGGCTTGTGCCAGATAGGTGCAGCTGTTATGGCGGCGGAAGGACATTCGTATCAGGATATTTTGGCACACTACTATGCAAATAGCCGACTTAGCGTTGCAGCGCAATAAATACAAACACCTCACCGACGATGAGTGGCGGTGGTTCTTGCAGCAGGAAGAAGGACGTCAGCGTACCGCAGACAAACTGCCGACATTTGCGGCGATACCCGATTGGTGGTATCCCGTCCGGCTCTCCTGCGAGCAATGTTCCTCCGAACTCACCGCACGCTACAAAGCACAACTCGTCAATCCTCAATCGTCCAATCGTCAATGCCTTGACCTGACGGGCGGATACGGAGTGGACACCTTCTTTCTCAGCCAACACTTTGCTCACACCGATTACGTGGAGCAAAACCCTGAACTCTGCCGTATCGCCGGGCACAATTTCAATCTGCAGGGCAACATCAACGGTAGTATTGCCGTCCATAATTCAGCCGCTGAGGATTTCCTGAAGATTGCAGGACAATACCACTTGATTTTCCTCGACCCTGCACGCCGGGACAGCCACGGAGGCAAAGTCTTCCGTTTGCAGGATTGCACGCCCGATGTGACCGTTTTGCTCCCTACTCTACTGAGCCACCTCGCACCCGGCGGACGCCTTCTCCTCAAACTCTCGCCGATGCTGGACATCACCCAAGCCATCAAAGAACTCTCTTCTATCCCAAATTATCAATCACCCTTAACATGGGATATTCACATCGTTGCGATCAAGAACGAAGTCAAGGAAGTTCTCCTCTTGAGTGGCGGTACAGGACAGATTACAGCAGTGGATCTATCCCAGAATGTTCCGCCCTTCGTTTTCACCCGCGAAGAAGAACAATCCGCCCAAGCGGAGATGTTCAACAGCCAACTATCAACGGCCGACTGCTACTACCTCTACGAGCCTTCCGCTGCGATTCTCAAAGCCGGAGCCTACAAACTCGTAGCGCAACGTTTTGGTCTGCAAAAACTCGATCCCAACACACATCTGTACGTTTCCGACACGCTCATTTCCTCTTTCCCCGGCCGCGTATGGAAAATTGTCCGGCCACTCACCTACCATCAAATCCCACTCACTAACGCGAACATCCTTGTTCGCAACTATCCCTTGACGCCCGACCAATTGAAAAAGAAACTGCACCTCCGTGACGGAGGCACAGCCTTCATTATTGGTTGCCGCATTGCCGGAAAACCAACTCTTCTTTTTGCCGAACGACTTTAGGCTAAAAGCTAAAAGCCGACTGCAGAAATCCAAAAGCCACATTTACTGCAAGAAACGGTGACGGAGGATTTGGATATCATCGTGCGTGAGCAGGAGTTGCTCATGCAGATAGTTCATCATTCCGCCGTACTCACGGTCAATAAGATCCAGCGTGCGGATGAAATTAGGTGTACTCACACCCATAAAAGCCAAGATCACCTCTTTCTCTGCCTCACCACCTCCGCGGGCGTCAATATCCGCATTCAGTTTGTTAACCAAATTGCGATAAGCGTTGTTGCTCAGGTCAAAATCGGCGATAATCGCCTCACGGTCCACACCCAGCGCAAAGAGGATATACGCAGCGCCCCAACCGGTTCGGTCCTTGCCTTGGAAACAATGCCAGAGAATACCTCCGTCTTCCGGTGCTTCCACAATCAGCCGCAGGAACGTAGCGTATTGCAGTTGAGAGAATTCGCTACGTATCAACGACGGATACATACGCGCCGCCATCTTCTGCACTTCCGGAAAGAAAGAGTAGTTGACAATATGCTTCTCCAAATCCAGAAACGCTTCCTGCGGAATAGGCTGTTCGGTCAGTTTCTCCGCACTAAGGTCAATGGTAGGCAGCAGATGGTGTTCTGCTCCCTCCACCTCCTGATCGGGCAAGGCGTCCGCTTCGCCAAACGAACGGAAATCAAAGATCTTAGCGAGTTTGTACTCCTCGTGCAAACGCCTCAGATCCGTTTGCGAAGCGTCGTGCAAATGGGCTGTGCGCAACAAACGGTGTGGTTGCACGGTTTTGCCTCCGGCGCCCACCATTCCGCCCAAGTCACGGGCATTCACTATATTATCAAAGAGAACATTCATTACTCATTTTTATTTTCACATTTTCACACATTCACACATTCACTTCAGGCAAACACTTCGTCGATAAGCCGGACGAGTTCCTGGTAAGCAAACGTGTCGCTCAGTTCGCTCAGCGAGGACGCCAGACCGCGGTAGTGCCATTCGTGCGAAGCTTTGTCCTTGACGTGGAAAATCGACCACAAGGCGTCGCCCTTTACCTTATAATCACGCGCGATCGCGCGCATGTTGCTCAGTTTGTCGCCCAACGCCACGATCTTGGCGTCGTGTGAAGCCGCAGCCAACCTGTTGATTGCTGCCTGCTTGCGGTCGTGCCAGCTGTCCTCCTCGCTGACGCCTTCCGGCATCTCGTCGCTCTCGCTTGCCACCAGCGAAGCGATACGTTCGCCGAACTCGGCGCGCAGTTGCTCCACCGTCACGTCGGTATCTTCCACCGTGTCGTGCAACGCCGCTGCTGCCAGCAGTTCCTGGTCAGGCGTGATAGTGGCTACTATCTCTACTGCCTCCATCGGATGAACAATATACGGGAAGCCCTTGCCTCGCCGCTCGGTGTTGTGATGTGCTTTGACCGCAAAGATAATCGCGCGGTCCAATAAATCTGTATCCAAATATTTGTTTGCCATGCTTGAGAGTAGCCTGATGTTATGTTATTAACCAACAAATAAGCTTGTCTTTCCATCAATAGATGGTACCCTCGAGCATCGCGCGGAACTGCGGCATGGCACAATGGGTATCACGCTCCACGATGAGCGTTTTCAAGCCGGCGTAGATCTTCACCAGAGGCTCAATCTGCTCCAGGTCCGCTCCGGGTCCGAAGAGCGGCTTGCCATTCGCGTCCTTGAATCCGTAGGCAATCAACGGGCACTCCGGAGAAAGGAAATACTCTGCCGCAAAAGCGTCCCAGAATCGGCGTGCCGTGGCGTTGGACATATGGTTGGTTTCCTGTGTCCATTCCTCGCTATTCAGGCAGCAGCACAGATAAACCATTCCCAGGTCGAACATCGGATAACCGTAGCAGAAATCGCCCAGGTCGATGAAGTATTTCTCTCCGGACGGCACAAAAATACCATTACCGAACTGCAGATCTCCGTGGATAGCCGTATCCGCATCGGGCGCAGCGGCAATATAATCGTGGATCTTCTGCTTCTGAGAGGGTGTGAAATCGGGATTTTTCTCCAGCATCGCGTAGAGACGGTCTTTGACGTTCTCAAAAACAGTCGTGTCAACATGCGTGTTGTGCAGTTGGAGACACATTTGGGCAAACTCCTTTGCGTAAACTTCTGTTTTCTCGGGGTTGTCGCCACACGCACGCGAGAAGGATTTCTTGTCCATCAGCCGACGGAAACGAATACCTATCCGCTCTCCGTCCGTTACCAGATCACCCGGTTCAGGCGTTGGGATACCCGCCGCATATACTTTGCGTGCCAACTCCAACTCCAGTTCCGCAGCCTCGTAGTTGCGGAAATAGAGTTTCATCATGATGCTGGAGTCCGTTTTATGGTTGAAACTTGCGCCGTTTGCTCCTTCGCCCGTGCGCACGTAGTCATTCAGGTCAATTAAAATAGGAGTCATTATTGATTTGAAGATTAAATGGTTTGCAATTTAGAAATTGGATGATTGCTTCATAAACGACAGGTTGGATGCCTGCTGGTAAGTCATCTCCGCAAGCATCTCGTTTTGCGAGTTAAATCCGTTCAAAGCCTCGAACATCTTCACCAGGCCGTTTTTGCCCCACCCTTGTTTCAAAATGCTGACGACACAGATGTTCTGCAACCCGACAGCCGACGAGACAATATCCAGATCGGTGTTGCCCAACTGGTGCCTTGCCAGACGATAAGCGTCCTCGCTGTTCGTCTTGATGAGCCGGCTCACATCGCCGAGCGTATTGCAATCAACAAACTTGAGCACACGCAGGTATCGCAACAACGACACCTCCTGTATCTCCGCCTGATTGATAGCGGCAATACGTTTGTTGAGCGGGTCGAGCGGTCTGGCTTCCAGATAACTGCGGAAGGTATCTCCGTCCAACTGCACTTCATCCAGTTTGCCGTTCTGCACGAGTTGCTGCACGCGGCGACGATAGGTGTTCAGTTCCGTACGGATACGGCTGAACTCGTCATCCGCCAGTTCCAACATTCCCGCCAGACGGTTCATCTGGCGCATATATTCGCGCGGGATCTCCACGCCGGATTTGTATCCGGTGTCGTGGTTGATAGCCGCCCAAGCGTGCTGGAGCGTAGTACGAAGCTGCAACTCGAAACGAATACCGTTGTAACGGCAGATATAGTGCAGCGAGTTGTAGCCGAAACTGTCCAACTGATGCAGTCGGCGTTTGTCCACCGAGTTCTCCCAGTCGATATCAAAGAGTTGCTCCGCCATCGCCGCAATGCGGTCCACATCATCGGTATAAAACGTGATCACGCGCGCGCCGAGAATATCGGTGATATCGTCCAGCGAACGGTATTTCTGTCCTTTCAGCGCCAACTTTCCTGCCAGACTTTGCTCGGTCTTGACACGTGTCTCCACAGCCGTAACGACAATACCGTTACGGTCCAGAGCTTCGCGCAACGTGTGCTCCACCTCCGCCTTAACCTGCTGGAAAACAGGCAGTTTCGTGCGATACTCTTCCAGTATCAACTCGCAATGCAGATCCAGTCCGTCCATTACTGTATTTCAAATAAACTGATGAAGCCGGTCATCACAAATACCTGACGGATGTCGGAATTGATGTTGCGGACAATCACTTTGCTACCATGCGTAGCAGCCTCTTTGCGGATACCTAAGAAAATACGCAAGCCGGACGAAGAGATGTACTCCAGCTCCGAGCATTCCAGGATGATTTCCTTGTTCTCCGCTTCCATGAGTGGTTTTACTGCCTCTGCGGTCGGAATGGCTGCCGCTGTGTCAAGGCGTCCAACGAAACTGGCAATCAACTGATTTCCGTTTTCTTGAATGTTTGTTGTCATAAAGGTATATAGTTTTAATTAATTAACAAATTATAGTTTCTTGACGAGCAACAGGATATTCTTGTCGTCCTTGCGCTCGTAGGTGACAGAATCCATCAGCTGGTTGACCAAAAAGATTCCCAGTCCGCCGATAGGTCTTTCCTCCGCCGAAAGCGTGGTGTCCGCTTCTTTTTGCTTGGTCGGGTCAAAAGCGACTCCGCTGTCCGAGATGGCAAAGCATATATTTCCGTTGCTTCGCCAAGCCTCCACCATTACCTGGCCGTGCTCGTCTTTCGGATAAGCGTATTCCATCACATTGACTACGGCTTCCTCCAGCGCCAGGTTGATACTCATACTCAACTCCATAGGCAGATTGAGCCAGTCCACCCACTCGGCGAGTGTTGGTATCTGCTGGATATCATTGCGCATCACGATAGCAGCCTGCTGGTAACGGATAGCGAGCATCGTCAGGTCGTCGCTCTGCTCGTTGTCGCCGACGAAAGTCGCGACATCCGCCTGTACACCGTCCACCACTTGACGCGGCTGCAACCCTGCGTATTTGCGAAGCGATTCCAACATCCGCTCGTCGCCAAACTGCGCGTGATCTTTGTTCTCCGCCTCGGTCAGACCGTCGGTATAGAGGAAGATGAAATCGTTGTAAGCCAAGGTCGTCTCCTGAGCTTGATACGGAAAATCTGCCATAATACCGACAGGCAGGTTAGGCAGCACATCCAGCATCTCGATGCTCGTGGTGTTGTCCTTCTGGCGAAGGATCACCGGCGCATTGTGACCTGCGTTGCAGTACTGCAGTTTGCCGCTTTCCAACTCAAGCACACCCACAAACAGGGTGATAAACATATTCTGGTCGTTCGTGTCGGAGAGCGAGTTGTTCATCTCGGTGGCAATCATCGCAGCATCGTGCTGGTGAGCTGTCACGCTGCGGAACAGCGAACGGGTGGTAGCCATCACCAGCGAAGCCGGTACGCCCTTGCCGCTCACGTCTCCCACGCAGAAGAACAACCGTTCTTCGCGCACGTAGAAATCATATAGGTCTCCGCCCACCTCTTTGGCGGGGGTAACCCGGCCATAGACATTCAGATCCCGGTGGTCGGCAAACGGCGGGAACACCTTCGGCAGCATAGCCATCTGGATGGTCTGCGCCACCTCCAGTTCGTTCTCCATCCGCTGGTTCTCGGCGTTCGACTTGATCAACTTGTGAGCGATATTGCCAGCATAATAAAGGATAAATGCAAGGAATGCCAAGCCTACCAACATCAGTATCGTAACCAACAATCCCAACCTGCGGAGGTCGGCATACAGCACATCGTCCGGAATAATAATCGCCATTCTCCAACCCGTACAAGCCACTTCGCGTTCGCTTATATAATACTTGCGTCCGGGGATAGTATCCGGCTCCGGAATAATATTTTTTCCGGCATTGGAGGTGATAGAGTAATAACTGTCCTGGAAGATCTGCAGGTGTTCCGCTTCTTTTTTCAGGAATCCCAACGGAAGATCCACCAGTGCTACTCCTACCACTTCACCTTTCTTGTTGTGGATAGGATACGAGCAACTGATAGTTGCCTGACGGGCTCCGGCATCGTCAAAATACGGTTCGCTCCACCAGCAACTGTCTATTGTGAGACCGTTGTGAAACCATTCCAATTGGAAATAATCGTGATCCGCACTGCCTATCGAACGGGTGTAGAGATACGCCTCGCCATTCTCATTTCGCTCGCGGCTCGTACAGACCTCAAACCACTTTCCTTTGCTGGGATAGTAGTTCTCCATAAAGGCAATACCCGCACTATTGAGATTAGGTCCCATCAGATGAACGATGCCGCGCGTCACGCTGTACATCGAGTCTGGTTTGTCAATATAGAATTCCGCAATTTTGGCCATCATTTTCACAGCCGTTTCCAACTGAGCGGTCACTACATTGATCTTCAACTCTGCCTTACGCAACTCGTTCTCTGCGCGTTTCTCTGCCGCAGCTTTAATCGCGTGCTGGCTACTGAAATATTGGATACAGGCGGTGCTTTCCAACACCACTGCCGCCACCAGCAGAATCCAGAAACCCGAGCGGGAACGAAGTTCCTTCAGTTTGTTTTTCTTTTCCTTTTTCATATATTGTTATAATAAGTGATAAGCTACTGTCAAGCCGGCCATCACAATGCTGACCATGGACATCAGTTTAATCAAAATGTTCAGCGAAGGTCCGCTGGTGTCCTTGAACGGATCGCCTACGGTGTCGCCCACTACGGTTGCTTTGTGGCAATCACTGCCTTTGCCGCCGAAATGGCCTTCCTCCACATATTTCTTCGCGTTGTCCCACGCGCCACCTGCGTTAGCCATAAAGACCGCAAGCACAAATCCCGTGGCGAGACCGCCTATCAGCAGACCTAACACACCCGCTACGCCTAACACCAGACCGGTGATAATAGGCACTACTATCGCTAGGATGGATGGCAGCAGCATTTCCTGCTGTGCGCCTTTGGTCGAGATAGCTACGCAACGTGCGTAATCCGGATCTGCCTTGCCCTCCAGAATACCTTTGATGGTCTGGAACTGGCGACGCACTTCCTCCACCATCTTCTGGGCGGCACGTCCCACAGCATTCATCGTCAAACCGCAGAACAGGAAAGCCATCATCGATCCGATAAACACACCCACTAACACCACGGGGTTCATCAGGTTGACGTTATACGCGTCCATAAAATCCACCAGCGTTGCTTTCGTTGCCTCTACTCCGTTCGGCAACGCTTCGCCGGTGCGTATCAGGGCTATTTTGATCTCCTCTACATACGAAGCCAACAAAGCCAAAGCTGTCAAGGCAGCCGAGCCGATGGCAAATCCTTTGCCCGTCGCAGCAGTAGTGTTGCCTAACGCATCCAGCGCGTCGGTACGCTGACGAACCTCTGCCGGCAGACCCGACATCTCCGCGTTGCCGCCTGCGTTGTCGGCGATAGGACCGTAAGCGTCCGTTGCCAGCGTGATTCCAAGCGTCGAGAGCATTCCCACAGCGGCGATGCCTATTCCGTACAAGCCCATAGAGAGATTCGTGGCGCAGAACTCAATGTGGAATCCGTTCGCGCACAAATACGCAAGGATAATCGCTACACCTACCGTCACCACAGGAATTGCCGTTGAGAGCATTCCTAAGCCCAAACCGCTGATAATCACGGTAGCAGGACCAGTCTGACTGCTCTCGCTTACTTTCTGTGTGGGCTTATAACTCTGCGAAGTGTAATACTCTGTGGATTGACCGATAATCATACCGGCTATCAGTCCCACTACTACCGACAAACTCACTTGCCACCACTGGTCGGTTTCTGTTCCGAACAGCCACGCGAAAATACCGAAGGTCACACCGGCTATCAAGAATCCGGCTGTGTTCGTTCCCACTGCCAGCGAATGGAGCAGTTCCTTCATCCCGGCGTCCTCTTTGGTCTTCACCAGGTAAATACCGATAATACTCAGCAGTACGCCGCATGCGGCTATCAGCGAAGGAGCCAGTACTGCTTTCATCTGCAAACCTTCTACGGCTGAACCTGCGAACGCTGATGCTCCCAAAGCCATCGTCGCTAAAATCGAACCGGCGTAACTCTCATACAGGTCTGCGCCCATTCCCGCTACGTCACCTACGTTATCGCCCACGTTATCGGCGATAGTGGCAGGATTACGCGGATCGTCTTCCGGGATATTATACTCGGTTTTGCCTACCAGGTCAGCGCCTACGTCCGCTGCTTTGGTGTAGATACCTCCGCCTACGCGGGCAAACAACGCCTGGGTCGAAGCACCCATTCCGAATGTCAGCATCGTCGTCGTGATAGTGATCAGGTCAGCCTCAGCGCCTACCAACTCCAACAATCCCGTTTTCTGCAGAACCAGGAACCAGCCTGCTACGTCCAACAACGCAAGACCAACGACCGTCAATCCCATCACAGCGCCGCTGCGGAATGCCACTTGCAAGCCTGCGTTCAGGCTCTGACGGGCGGCATTGGCGGTACGAGCCGAAGCGTACGTGGCGGTTTTCATGCCGAAGAATCCTGCCAGACCGGAGAAGAAACCGCCTGTCAGGAAGGCAAACCACACGATTCCGTTCTGCAGGTTGAAATACGCCATCACGGCGAATACTATTGCCAGCACGACAAACACGATGGTCACCACTTTGTACTGCTGTTTGAGGTAAGCCATCGCACCTTTGCGGACGTGCGAAGCAATCTTCTTCATCAACTCAGTTCCTTCGTCTTTGCGAAGCATCGAACGGTAGAAATAATAGGCAAATCCGAGCGCTAACACGCTGGCTGCCAATACGATGTACATTAATGTCGTTAAATCTGTCATATTGTTGTGTTTTTATGGTTGTTTCCGGTTAATGATCCACGCCTACGGAGAACGAAACGCCTACGCGGAACAGTTGTTCGCGTGCGCCGATAGTGCTCATGTCCACTCCCTTGAGCGGCCATTTGTATTCTCCGAATATATCCATCGGGAACTTACCCACATAGTTGAATCGCATGGAGACGCCGCCGATCAGATGCGTACGTATTTCCGGTTTGTCCGGATTCATCAAAGCGTCGTGCAGGTTAACCGAAACGCCGCCGTAGAACGTAAACGCAAAGCCCTTGCTGCACGGCACTACTAGCGAGATCTTCGGCTTGTAGCACAGCGATTGCATGATTACCGAATCCGTCACGCTCAGCTCGAAGTCTGCCGGCGAAACGCCTAACATACGGTAGCGGAACGGCAAGATACCGGCTGTTACGATGTGTTTGTAGCCGTTCGTCGGACCGCCGTTGAAATCAAAAGTATAGCCGAAATCGATAATTCCTATATACCACGTACCCGCTGTGTCGTAGAAACGTTGCAGGAAAGCCGGAGACTTATATCCTTCGCGTCGGATAGTATCGCCGTTGCGGTACAACTGAGCTCGGTAGATCACCGACTGAGAAGCCGGATCCGACATATCGATGGAATCGTGGAAAGGTTGATAACCGCGCTTGTTGATAATCACCTCGTATTTCATCGGAGGAGTCTTCATTTTCTTGTTCGCTTTGACGCGGTAAGGCTTGGCAAGACCGCTCTTGAGTTGCACTTCGCCGCCTACCACGTTCTTGCGGATCATCAGTTTGCGGGTGAACGGGAAAGTAACCTGGTGTTCCTGTTTCTCGTTGATAAACAGATGGTATTGGCATGCCACGCCGGCTGTATTTCTCAGTTCGATAATGTTCTCGCCTGCCGGAATCTTGCCTTGGAACGACGTGTGACCAAGGAAAATCATCTCGTTGTCGTCCGCCGATTTGCGGTAAATACCTATCTCGCTGTCCGTGGTGATAGATGCCACGCCGAGTGCGATGGCCTCTAATTCGTAGTCACGCACAAGTTGCTTGCGCGATTCTACCACAAAGGAATCACGCACGGAGCGGTAGTCCGTCAAACGGAACTGCACATAGTGCGTACCGGTGGTCATACGCGGATCGATATACACGCCGTTCTGGATGTTCACCTGCTTGCCGTCTATATAAGCCATCGCCTCGGGAGGATAAACCGACAAACGGATAGCTCCGTACTGTCTGTTCAGTTTCGGGATACGGATCTTCAACTCCGAACTCTCGTTGAAGTCTTTGACAGGATATTCCCATGTGTCGTACCCTTGCCGCCTTCCCTCGATGTTATGTTGTCCCCAAACCAATTCCACGTTCGCACGGTTGATTCCGATATACTTGCCGTCCACCCAAATCTCCGTATCGTCTTCCACGGCGGAGATAGAGAACTGCGAGAACACCGGTTTGAGGTATGCGTTCAGCAGGTGTTGACCGCCCAGCACGACATCCAGGATCTTCTCGTACGATTGATAACGGTCTTTTTTTACTACGATCTTGTGCTGACCGGGC
This sequence comes from uncultured Bacteroidales bacterium, assembly GCA_900319645.1. Taxonomy (GTDB): domain Bacteria; phylum Bacteroidota; class Bacteroidia; order Bacteroidales; family Paludibacteraceae; genus Colicola. Next base: position 4,950 of record ONPG01000014.1, on the reverse strand, counting down.
TCCAGTTGTATTGTGCGGTTCTCTGCCTGCAACTCGTCATCTACATACAACTGATAATCCGATTGTGTTGCCTGGATTCGTACCAGACCGTAGTTGTCTTCCAGTTGGATGGTGTCCATATACGGACGACTGCGATAGACGCGGATAGTGGAGTTGTGCGGCTTGTGCAATTTGGCGGAAACCATCATCGTGTGGGCGCCTATTGGCAACTCGGTATAGTAGTTCTTGCCGTTGTTAAGCACAGGTTCCGCGCCGTCAATGGAGATATAGAACGGAGCGTGTTCGCAGTAGATATTCACTTTCTGCGTCGTGGCTATTTCCTGTGGCAGACCTGTTGTCAGCTTGGCACGATAGACATTTCCTGCCTTCAGCGACACGCGGTAGTCTTTGAGCGGACTGCACTCGCTGCAACGGATGGTCATTTTCTTGACGTCGGCACTCACCCATATCCAAACCTCGTCGTCTTTGTTCTCGCGTTTCTCGATTTGCTGGGCGCCTAAGTTGAACGAGAAAAACGACGGTATCGGCGTCTCAAAACGGATCAGCGCACAGCGCTCGCCGTTCTGGTCGTATATCTTAGACGAACGTTGGGACAAGTCCTTCACATCGTGGGTCAATGCGGTTGCTTTCACTTGGTTTTGCGCAGCGGCATTCAGGATACCGCAAACCATCATCAAGGCTAAAAGCCATTTAGAAAATCCACTCTCCATAATCCATTAAGTTGTTACGGTTCTCATCCCAAACGCGTACGTGAATAATCGGCATCTCCGGATTCGAGATGTCCGCCAACAGATACAGGTAACCTTTGTCGGCGTATGTGGCGGAATAATAGTTTTGCTTGATTACGATTTCATAGCGTTCCGACGTGCGGTTGGTTTTCTTTACCGACGCGTCTTCAAACTGGATATTCACATATTCCTGTTTCGCAAAAATACGCTCAAGCTGTTTCATATACTGGCTCTTGGTCAGTTTGTTGTGCTCGTAGCTCTCTGCGTCAGCTGCTGCCACTTCCGACGCTTTGGTCTGCGGGATCTTGTTGCCCACGATGATCAGAGCGTCCTCCGAGAACACGGCGTTCAGATAATCCAGACGCTCCAGCGCGTAAGCCGTTTTGTAGTTCTCCAGGAAATTGATCAGCACTAAACGCGAATAGGCGTCCCACATACTGTGACGCAGGATATCCTCCAACGCACCTTGTTCCAAACCGAAATTGATGCCTTCTATTTTCTCGTCTTTGATATAGAACACCAGGTCTTCCACAAACGTCTTGCTGTTTTTCTTGAACGAGAAACTGGCTTTGATGCCGCGTACCAGATAGCCGTTCGCAAAAGCCGTCACCTGCAAATCCTTGCGCTCGATGATCTTGGCGTTGCCGTATTTGATCAGTTTCTCAAACCATTTCCAGCCGTTCTCCGAGCACAACTCCTTCACGTCGTCATACTTGCGCGTCTCCATCGCTTTGATCAGCGGAGCAATCACATCCGCCTGGTTGAAGACTTCCTGCTTGTTCACGGACGAAAGGCTATCCACCGTCATCTCTTTCGCAATCGCCTTCGCGGTCTGCACGGGAGCCGGAGCCACGGCCTTTACTTTGGTCACGTCCACACGTTTCTCCGAGTGCGTAAACGGCAGTTTGGCGGGCAGTTGCTCCAGGATGCCGTTCACCATCGGGTCGGATTTCCACAACTTGCGGAACTCGTACTCCACACGCAGCAACATATTCTTCGTGTCTGCCGGCAACTCCGCTACGGCTATTCCGTCCTTCGCCGAAGCGGTTATCCAGTCGTAGCCGTCAAAAAACGTGTAGTCGATGCTGGTAATCGTGTGGCCCATATACGCGAACGACAACTCCACGTTGTTCACTTCTTCCTCTTTCTCCACTTTCGCCACCTCAACCTTCACGCTATCCAGGATATTGTTGATCCGTTCGCGCAGACTCGTGGTCAGCAGCACGCCGTCCTCGTTCACCATATTGCTGCGGTGCTCCTCCGGGATCGAAATCACCATTTTCAACGCCCAGTAGAAATTACGCAGAGCGTCATCAATCTTGTACAACTCCTCTGCGCGTTCGCCGGCTTGAATCAGGTCCTCCACTTTCGTCTTGCGGGCGTCAAACATCTTCTCTATCTCTGCTCGCTCCACATAGCGCAGCACGAGGAAATAACTACCCTCCTCTACCACAATACGCTTGCAGTTCGACAGAGACACGTTCGAACTCACACGCAGATTGCCGGTTGACGAAACCGAAGACTTGGCCTCATCGCCGCTCTGGGTGTTCGAGATTGTGGTCTCCACTTGGTTGTCCACGTTCACCGAGATCTGACTAATCAGATCCTTTACCGCGTTGTCATCTGCGGCCTTCAAAGTCTCGCCGGTTCCCTGACCCCACACATACGATGGGTCGCTCTTGATCGTCTCAATGTCTTGCGCGCGTACAAAAAGAGGCAGCACGCTCAAAACACCCGCCAAAAGCAGGAGACAGAACCGACGATTTACAGATGTAAATTTTGTGTTCATATGCTCAATGTATGCAAATTTATAAAAAACGCGACAAAGTTACTAAAAAAATTTCATTTTTTGAAAATTTTAGGTCATAAAATAGTAAAGATTGCACTATTTTCTATAAAAATCACAAATTGTTTGCACATATCATTTTTTTTTACTAACTTTGCGGCGCATTTTGTGATTGAAGCGCTGACCTTGCGCTTACATCACGAAAAACTCGGTTTGGGAGAAGCGTTCTTAAACTCGGTATCTCGTCGGTATCTCGTCGGTATCTCTTGGAGATCTTTACGACGATTTTTCGACCGCGCATCGAGAACCCATCGGGACAGCATCGCATCCTGTCCGACCATATATATATTATTTATAATATATATCCCGTTGATTTTGAAATAACATGAAAAATGTCTAATAGTATAACACAACTAAATACTTTTTAACCAAATGGAAAAGAAAAAAAGAGTTTACACCTTCGGTAACGGTAAGGCCGAAGGTAACGCGCAAATGCGTGAGCTCCTTGGTGGCAAGGGTGCTAACTGCGCTGAGATGAACTTGGTCGGTGTGCCTGTTCCTCCGGGATTCACTATCACCACCGAAGTCTGCAACGAGTACTACCAGGTTGGTCAGGAGAAGATCGTGGCTGAGTTGACCGAAGAGGTAAACGCAGCGGTCGCTCATGTAGAGAGCCTCATGAACTGCAAGTTCGGCGATCCGAAGAACCCTCTCCTTGTTTCTGTACGCTCGGGTGCGCGCGCATCTATGCCGGGTATGATGGATACCATCCTCAACCTCGGTTTGAACGACGTAGTGGCTGAGGGTATGGTAGCTAAGACCAACAACCCGCATTTCGTTTACGACTCCTACCGCCGTTTCGTACAGATGTACGGCGACGTCGTGCTGGGTATGAAGCCGGTTAACAAGACCGACATCGATCCGTTCGAGAAGATCATCGACGAAGTAAAAGAGATCCGTGGCGTGAAGCTCGACAAAGACCTTAACGTTGAGGAACTCAAAGAGCTTGTGAAGCGTTTCAAAGCTGCTATCAAAGCACAGACCGGAAAGGACTTCCCGGATGATCCGATGGAGCAACTCTGGGGCGCTATCTGCGCGGTATTCCGTTCTTGGATGAACGAGCGTGCTATCCTCTACCGTAAGATGGAAGGAATTCCTGACGAATGGGGAACCGCTGTTTCCGTAATGGCGATGGTGTTCGGTAACATGGGCGAGACCTCGGCAACGGGTGTTTGCTTCAGCCGTGATGCCGGTAACGGAGAAAACCTCTTCAATGGTGAGTACCTTGTAAACGCACAAGGCGAGGACGTGGTTGCAGGTATCCGTACCCCGCAACAGATCACCAAGATCGGTTCGCAGCGTTGGGCTGAGCGCGCAGGTATCAGCGAGGAAGAGCGTCTGGCTAAGTATCCTTCTATGGAAGAGGCTATGCCGGAGATGTACGCTGAGTTGAACGCTATCCAGCAGAAACTCGAGGATCACTACCGCGACATGCAGGATATGGAGTTCACAGTACAGGAAGGCAAACTCTGGTTCCTCCAGACTCGTAACGGTAAACGTACCGGAACGGCGATGGTGAAGATCGCTATGGATATGGTTCGTGAAGGCAAGATCACCGAGAAAGAGGCGATTATGCGCTGTGAGCCGCAGAAACTCGACGAGCTGCTCCACCCTGTCTTCGATAAAGACGCTTTGAAGAAAGCAAAAGTGATCACCCAAGGTCTGCCTGCTTCTCCGGGAGCTGCTTGCGGTCAGATCGTCTTCCACGCTGACGACGCACAGGAGTGGCACGCTAACGGTCACAAAGTTGTCATGGTTCGTATTGAAACCAGCCCGGAAGACCTCGCAGGTATGTCTGCTGCAGAAGGTATCCTCACCGCACGTGGTGGTATGACCTCGCACGCAGCCGTAGTGGCTCGTGGTATGGGTAAATGCTGCGTTTCTGGCGCAGGTGCTATCATCGTGGACTACAAAGCTAAGACCGTTAAGATCGAAGACGTTACCTACAAAGAGGGCGATTACATCTCTCTCAACGGTACTACTGGACAGGTTTACGCAGGCGAGATTCCGACCAAGGCTGCTGAGCTCAGCGGTGACTTCAAGGCGCTCATGGATCTCTGCGACAAATATACACACCTCCAGGTTCGTACCAACGCAGACACCCCGCACGACGCAGCCGTTGCACGCGCATTCGGCGCAAAGGGTATCGGTCTGACTCGTACCGAGCACATGTTCTTCGACGACCAGAAGATTCTTGCGATGCGTGAGATGATTCTCGCTAAGGACAGCGAGGGCCGCGAGAAAGCACTGGCTAAACTGCTGCCGTACCAGAAAGCCGACTTCAAAGGTATCTTGGACGCTATGGACGGACTGCCTGTGAACATCCGTCTGCTCGATCCGCCTTTGCACGAGTTCGTTCCGCATGATCTGAAGGGA
>ONPG01000015.1 GCA_900319645.1 uncultured Bacteroidales bacterium | reverse complement strand
ATAGAGCGCAAGCATCTCTTTATTGACATTAAGTACGGCTTGCAGTTTTGAACGCTCAATTAGCGAAATGATTTCGTCACGCCAATGAGGATATTCCTGTGGAAGGAAAGAAGATGATATTTTCTCTATATCTGCCATATAATTATGGATATTTTAAGGTACTTATTATTTGTATAAATCGTGCATTTTTGCAATCTTTTCGGCTATTTGCTGGCGGAGTGTTTCCGGTTGCAGCACTTCGACATCATCTCCGAACCAAAGGAGTTGCGCTTCCAATTCGCGGTTTGGAATAACGGTTATCTCAATAATGCCTTGCTCTTTGTCTTTAATCTTCTGGGAGTGATGCAAAGGCTTTGAGAGCACATATGGCAAACGATGTTGAGAGAAACGCAGGAATATATGTTCCGGTTCTGCATCCTGCGGAATAGTCACGCCTATTACATCATCAAAATACTCTGCGAAATCTATTTCCGCGGGCACATATGCGATAGTAGAAAGGTGCAAGTCTTGTATGCGGTCTAACGCCAAAAGCATGATCTTCTGCGTTTGGTTATTCATGGCGAGCAAGAACCACCGCGAGTTGTGCTGCTTGATATAATACGGATGAATCGTGCAAACGAAAGCAGGTTTGTCGTACGGATGATAAGTAATATCTATTGTCTGCTGATTGCTGATATAATCAAATAGCGGTTCGAGATATTCCAATCCTTGCAGATACTCGTTCGCTTCAAAACCGATAACCGATTCGGTATGCGCATCGAGATTCAGTTTGGCTTCAATCTTAGTGACCAGCTCGGTCATCCACTCGAATTGCGGAAGACCTTTGAAACGACTAAGCATCAGAAGCGTATCTTTCAATTTGGCTACCTCATCGTCTGACAGAACCGATTGTTGCAAGCTGAATTTCGGATCTTCATAGCGGTAGTAGATACGACCGTGACTATCTGGAATGTGCGCAATAATTGTGTTATAAAGAGTCTCAAACTCATTCAAGTCATATTTAACAGTCCGAAGACTAATAGGCTGACAATCTTTTGCTTCCAGCGCTTTATTGCATTCTGCCAACAAATCCTCAATATAGTATCGCCGTGTCTGATTTCTCAAACATCGATCCAAGGCATAGTGTCGTATGAGTTTTTGTTTCGTTACCGGCATAGCGTATTTTTCTAATGGCTTGCAAAGGTACTGCTTTTTTTTGAATTACACAAATATATAAGGTAGTATTTTTGATTTTTACAAATTTTGATATATCTGCAAGCCGGAAAGCAGGCACAAAAAACAGAGCCTTGTTCCCGAAACTCTGCCTATATAAATCTTGTATGTTTGTGAGAAATTCGCCTTGATTCTCTAATTGTAGCAACGCCGTTGCCACAATTCGCAACTTGTTTAGAATCAGTTTGTTTACCTTGATTCTCTAATTGGGGCAACGGCGTTGCTCCAATCAATGGTTTGTAATTCGGCAGTTACGACTGCCGATTTTGCGGACGAACATTCGGCAATCGTAATTGTCGAATCTTTAGACGATGCGACAATCGTAATTGTCGATTGTGATTCGTCCGTTGCGACTGACAAGTTTGCTTCCAGCGCTTTATTGCATTCTGCCAACAAATCCTCAATATAGTACCTCCGTGTCTGATTTCTCAAACATCGGTCCATGGCATAGTGTCGTATGAGTTTTTGTTTCGTTACCGGCATAGCGTATTTATCAAATGACCTGCAAAGGTACTGCTTTTTTTGAATTACACAAGAGCAAACGGCGTTTTTTTGTGAGATATCGTAACCTCGTGATCTTGAAATATCAAGCCAACGGCCAACGCCGATGTGCTTATAGTGCTTTCGCTTTCTCTACAAGGCGTTTGCCGAGGTCGTACGCTTTCTGTAAGTCCTGCGGGAAACGGGTCTCGCGGATGTGCGCACGCGTAGGTTCATCCACAGCGGTCTCGTATTTGGAGTAGTCGTTGAACTGGTAGGTCTCGTGCGAACAAAGCATTTCCGGCTGACCGCCGAAGATACCCAGCACGCGGTTGCTCTCGCCTAAGATGATGTCGTAGTGCAGCGGTTGCATCAGGTTTTCCGGCGCGTTCATCGTATAGATGGTCGCACACTGGAGCGGCTTGCGGATGAGCGGTTGGGAGTAGTCGTTGTAATTGACCGCAGGGAATACCAGCCGCTCGATGAACGCACGCGCCATGCCTGTCGGGAACGAGTCATAGACAGGCGAACCGATAACCAGCACGTCAGCATTGATAGCCTTCTCCAGGACGGGCTGCAACTCGTCCTTGAAACCGCACAGACCATTCGCCGTATTGCCCTTGCGTTTGCAAAGGAAACAACTCATACAACCTTTGTAATTGAGGCCGTAGAGATGAATCAGCTCCACTTCCGCTCCGGCTTCCTGCGCGCCTTTCATGGCGGCTTCCAACATCTGCGCGGTGTTTTTGTTCTTCCGCGGAGATCCGTTGATAAAGATCGCTTTCATAGTATTTCTTATTGAATCGTTTTAATCACTTTCGCCGGATTGCCGGCGGCGATGGAGTTAGCGGGAATGTCGTGCGTGATGACCGATCCGGCTCCTATCGTACAGTTATCGCCGATGGTGATGCCGGGCAGGATAGTTACGTTGCCGCCTATCCACACATCATTGCCGATGGTCACGGGTTTTGCCCACTCCTGACGGGTCCTGCGTTCACGCGGATCGGTACTATGGCACGCGCAGTAGATATGCACGCCCGGTCCTAAGAAACAATCATCGCCGATGGTCACATACGCCTCGTCCAAGACGGTAAAACCGAAGTTAGCAAAGAACCGTTTGCCGACGCGGATGTGCTTGCCGTAGTCGCAATAGAAAGGCTGATTGATGAACGTGTCTTCATCCGCCTGACCCAAGATCTCACGGATCATCTTGTTTCGTCCCGCAAAATCCGTCGGCAGCAGGTTGTTGTACTGCTGGCAAAGCACTTTCACGCGGTTGAGGTCTTCCAACAACTCCGCGTCACAGGCGTCATACACTTCGCCTGACAACATTTTCTCTCGTTCTGTCCTCATTCTTTTGTAAACATATAGCCACTATACCGGATTTCAATCGTGCTGTCCGAATACGTGGAAATAGAAATATATTGTGCCGAACATGCCACTTTGCCGTTCAAGGAAGGAATAACAAGATGTCCTTTGTCTTGGTTTGCCTGCCGGATAGCAACGGTGTCAAACAAAAGAATAGCATCCTTATACGGCACGTGCAATACACCGTTCACTATACTGTCTTCCGTCAGTTTGGCAGCTAACTCATCGGAGCTGGTGTCCACCCATCGGAAAGTAGCATATCCCTGCGGACAAAGGTTTCCGGAAGCCTGTCGGGTATAGAATATATTCCGGATTTGTACACGCGTTGCTCCTGATTCGCTTTCCCCGGAAACATACCGCTCGCTATCGCCCACCCAACGACTGACGTATTCCTTTCCGTAACAACTTTTCATATAGGTTATTTCTTTATCCAGTTTGTCCAATTCATCGTTCTCCGACGATTCTTGATACAGGGAATACCATTTGAACGGCACTTGCAGCCCTTTCTGGGCAATCATCCGGTCTATTTTCGCAGACAAATAGGGCCTGCAGAGACGGTAATAATTGAGCGGATGTCCGGATGAGATGATAAACAGAGCCGCGAAGGAGAATGCAATCCAATGGAAGCGTTTGCGCGGCACTACGAGCATGACGATACAGATGGCATAGAACCACAGCAGCAAGGTCAGAAGGTAAAGCCGTGGAGGAGTGACACCATAGTCCACAAACCGTCGCACAACGCCCACAGACATCAGCACTAACATCGGCAGGATAGCTATCGGAAGCCAGCGTGTCAGGGCTTTGCTTTGCCATGATTCTTTGTGCGTCACCTGCGGATACAGGAGTACATAACATAGGACATAAACTGCCATTACAGCCGAAACCAGCCCCGAAATCATACCTTTGGGCAGTTCCCAATGAATCAGGATATTGATGCCATAAGCATAGAGCACCAAGATGTAACAGCCGAGCAACGGCAATAACAACCATGAGACGATTTTCGTGAGGGACGAGGGCATTGACGCCGAATCGTTGTGTTTGCGTTCTGCCTGGGGGATAAGTGCCAGAAACACCATCCCAAAGAGCAATATCGAGCACACAATCATAATAATCGCGGGCAATTTCTTACCGGGTTCGAAATCAAAGAGTGCCGCCGTTCCGTAGAGAAGTCCTTCCAGACCGCCAGTCATCACCCATGCTACCACACCGCTGATGAGCAAAACTCCGCAAAGCGACAGAATGAAATGCCAGACTTTGAGGTCGTCTTTTTCGCGCAAGAAAGAGCCGAACGGGATGAGCAGTACGACAAGTGCTATCCATGCTGCGTTGCCGATAATGAACGCAGGCAGTCCGCGGTTAGGTATCACGTCCGTCAGAAAAAGCAGAACGCAATAGACCGCGCAAAGGGCAAGCGACACGCTTTCTACTATCCATCTACGCCGTTGGTCACGTTGTTCTTCTCCCCATAACGAGGTGGCAAGGCTGATGACGATGCCGGCAGACATAAAGGCAAGAAGGCACAATAGTTTGCGGCCGGGGTCGGTCTCTGTAGCAAGCAGATAAGAAAGTACCGCGGTCAGGGCAACCAGTAATCCGGTCGTTACAGGAAAGCGTTTTATTACGCGTAGAAGCGTCTCACTGATGTTTCGCAGCGACAGACGTTGTTTCAAGGATTGTATATTCATTTCTTGGTGTATTTGGCTTTGACAATCTCGTATGAATTGCGGATGAGGTCTTTGGCGAGCGCGGCCGGCGAAGTGTGCGGGTCAAGACCTATCCAGTGTTTGGGCGACTCGTTGTACGGGTTGCCGATACAATCGTATCGGGCTTTCAGTTCGTCGATCCGCTCGGGCTGACACTTGAGCGAAATGACCTGAAAATCATTCAAATCAAAGAAACAAAACATATGTCCGCAGACATAAAAGACCAGCACTCCCTCGCCGTTCTTGAATCGGACAAAAGGCAGTTTCTCTTCTACGTCCGAGCCTAAAGAAAGGCAGTAATCGCGAATTTCCTCGACATTCATAAATGCGACTTTGTTATTTCGAGCGCAAAGGTACAAAAAAAATCCCACATACGCAAATGTATGTCGGATTTTTGCTTTAACTGGGCAGTTTGATTAGATATTTTTGCCCAATTCGTACGCTTCTTGGAGCTTGTCGTTGCCGGAAATCTCGTGCGGATCATTCACGCCAGCGCGTGGCTGTTCGATCCCGCACGGAGAGAGGTAGAGATAATAACTACTTTACTCATTGTATATTTTTTTATATTGTTCCTCACTAACCGGTTCGAGCCATTCGTTCGTAGCGCCCGGTTGCTCTTGGGTGTGAATCGCCAAATGCTGCATCCACGAGTCAGCCGCGGCTCCATGCCAGTGTTTGACGCCTTCGGGAATAGCAATCACGGTTCCCGGAGTAAGCGGAACAGTGGGTTTGTTCCACTCCTGATACCAACCCTTTCCACTCACGCAGATCAGCACTTGCACGGCTTTGTGGTGAATATGCCAGTTATTGCGGCATCGCGGCTCGAATGTCACATTCGCCACACCGCCGAAATACGGCTGCAGAAAACTCTGACCCACAAAATACTGCGCATAAGCGGAGTTGGGAGAGCCAACAGACCACTTCGTTGTTGGACCGCTTACGCTGTTAGACCGTTCCTCTGTTAGACCGCTATCGCTGTTAGATAACTCATCATAAGCTTTCGCCAAACGTCCTGCTTCGTTCAGAAGACCATTCGCCGCGAGAGCAACCACAATGCCTTGCAACTGCTCTTCGGTCACACCCATATTGCGTGCGCCGGCGATGTGGGCTTTGAGTTGCGGTTCTACGCCTTCCAAACCGCTCAAGGCCGAAACGGTCACCAACTCACGGTCGGCATAAGTCAAGTTATCGCGAGCAAAAATATCCCCGAACAAATGCGCTTTCAGGTAATAATCCGTCGCCTCCGCAAACTCATACTCAAAAGCCTTGCCGACCAGTTGCGTCTGCACGCGCGTACCTTCTTTAAGTGCATCGTAGTCATCGCTGAGCGGACTTGCATCCTCGCCCATAATAACTTTCACGCCTTTCGCCTGACGATCTCCGATAACACGCTGCAACACGCCCAGCGCATTCAGGCTTCTCGGAAAACCCGTGTATGCATACAACTGCGAGAGTGCTTCCTTGATCTGACTAACCGTCAACTCAGCCTCCAGACCATTATGAATAGCCGACTCCAGAGCTACCAGGTCTCCCTTTGCCTCATCGCAAGCGATGACACTCATCCACACTGCCTGCTCATTCGTAAAACTGAGCTCCATCTTCTCATTTACCATTTTGTCATTTACTATTTGTTCATTTGAATTTGTGCAAGCAGCAAAGGTAAGGGCTGCAAGCATAAGGGGTAAAAACTTTCTCATATTTTCTCTCTTATCAGAAATCTGCTGCAAAGGTACTACATTTTCTTGATATACACAAACATAAATTCGCTAAATATCTACCATTTTCGCAGAAATGAAAAAAATCGCACAAGAAATGTACGATTTTTAAGATTAGGTTACGGTATCTCGTCGAAATCCTGTTGGTCTATCGTCGGGTATCTTTCCCGTATGTGTCTCGTACGCGGCAGGTAAGGGGAGAAAGTGACGATTATTAAGATTTGCACGTTATATCCACATTCCCCTAATTGTGGCGCGAGAGTGGCGCGAGATATGCTGTTTGGCAGGTTTTTATAAGGTAGTTGAAAGGTATACGATTGTTAAGAATAAGGCATTACCCCCTCTCAATGAAAGTATTGAACCGAATAGCGGATACTTATTTCTTTACTCCTTCGAAAGCATCAACTATCTTGATTTTTATATCCTCAAACGAATCCACAATCTTTACCTTTCCGTACAAATTGTAGATCTTGCCGTCTTTGGTAATCGTGCAGTTTTCTTTGTCTATCTTGACATCAGAAGCGACTGCGAAAGTAACAAAAAATGAACAAATTAATATGGAGAAAAAGCGTTTCATTTATCTAATATCATAAGATTGTATTAAACAACCATTTTTGTCTATAGAGAGAATAGGAGCAACAAGTTTCTTGCTGCACATGGCTATCTGTGTGGTGTTTTTTGCAGGATTGACTTTGGCTCTTTCTAACTGATATTCTTCAATCTGCGAACAAGAGAAACAATACCGTTTCTTTTTGCTGAATGTTCTTATACGGCATAAGAAATCTCCATATCTTCCCCATCTTGTATGAACGGGATTAAGAACTACATCTGCGTTTTCTATCACGTTTTGAAATCTTTTCTTTAGATCCGGACGATTTTGAAGCCTAAACTCTGCTTCTTGCGTTCCTCTAATACTTTTCAATATGTTATTTTCTCCGCATTGCAGGATCAAGAACTTTTTCTTATTTATCTCAAAATGCCGATGGTACTCTAATTCTTCAATTAATCTCTCGACCCGTTCTTCGTCCGCATCTTCTGCTTCGGAGAAAACTTGTCTGGTTTGAAGATTTATAATATTGTTATCTTTCAATAAGAAAAGTCTGTTTCTTGCCAAACCTATTCGCGATCTATCATTTATTTCAAAAAGAGAACAAATTCCTTTGTCCTGCACGCTTTTATTGATGATATCTAATGAGTTTATATTTCCGATTACATGCTCGCTAAACATAACAAAGTCCGCACTTGTGTCATTTAGGAAATCGCATATGGTTTTTATGCGTAAATTTTCTTCCTGTGCAGAAAGATTCCCCTCATACCACGGAAATGAAATTAACTGAATGATCATACAATAAAACAAGTTTGTGATTAATAACAGATTCCACAATTATACGGAATGAGAATGGTCGCTTTTTCGGACGTGTATTTATTTTATGTTCAAAGCCATCGGTAACATGCAGAGGAAAGGAATTGAACGGCTGTAATCGATAGCATTGTAGTTATCCCGAAAATGCAAGTTCTCGTAATAGGATTTTTTGCGTTTAAAATAGAGTTTCTCGGAGGGAATAGCCCACGCGACCTGTCCGAGTTTCTGAGCAAGGAACCATTTCTCTAACAAACGCGAAGTACGACCATTACCATCGGCAAAAGGATGAATGCTCACGCACACAAGATGAATCATAGCAGCATAATAGAAAACCTCGTCGTACGATAAATCCTGATTCACAAGCACATCTATATCGTGCATGAGTTTAGTCATTTCCTCGGCTACTATCTCCGGTGAAGCGCCGGTATAGACTTTCACTCCGCCGCCGAAAACACCCACCGGCATGTCCCTATACGCACCTTTATACTTGTCCGCTATGCCGGAACAATTAGAAATAAGCCTGTGCGCCTCCAAAAAAGTGTCCGTCCGAATTGCGTTCTTTGAGGCAAACTCATAAGCAGCAATCATATCGTCTATCTCTTGTACATCGCGGCTGATGATCTTGGCTTCTTTGAGTTTCAAATAATCATCTTCCGTCATGGACGAGCCTTCAATAAGGCTGGAGTTACAAGACGAACTGAGCAAGTAGAACCGGAAGTTCTGCGGCGTGAGCGGTTTGGAAGCAAGTCTTTTGACACGCTTCTCAATCGTTATTAGCTGCTGCGCTTGGTAGTCGGCAAATAACTCACTATGTATGATCTGTAACGGTTCCATTTCCAATTGGGCAGTTGCACAAAGTAAAAACCTTTGCAACTTTCTTAGCCCTAAAGGGCACGATTAATTGCATTTTTCGGCTGCAAAGTTACGAAAAATAATTGATATATACAAAAAAATCTGCACTTGGAATGCAGATTTTAATGATTTCGCTTACAGTTTCACTACTAAATCCACGATTTTCTGTTTCGTAGCGTCTGTCTTTTGCTCGTCGATTTTGGCGGTTACAACGCCCATATCCTCTGCCTGCCAATAGTTACTGCTGTGTCAACAAGCTGTCTAAATCGTGTATGATCATATTCGTACGGCATTCAGCTCCGTTCTTAACCATGTGATAATAGGTGTCAAAAAACATACTGTCGGGCAAAAAATACCGCTGAGGAGACACACAATAAGGAGTATTATTATTGATTAGTGCCTGCTCTAAATTTGTGCAAAAACCGGTATTCGGCATGGCTTTTGACATGGCAATCGTCGGCGGAAAAAGAAATAATTTTGCATTTTGCTCTTCGCAATAGGTCTTGAAATTTGCCAGAAATTCCAATGCTTCCATGTTAACATATATCGGAAACAAAGAGGTTTCCGGGTGCTCCTGATAAACCGCCTTTTTATATTCCCAATTCGTTACATCTCCATACTCATTGATCCCAGTTGCGGAATAAGGGTCGTATGACCCGATGGACCGATGAGTCATAGCTTTGGTAATATACTGCGGAATCCATGGAATAGTTGTTTTCCATTGTGCTAATGTTAGCTTAGTCAGTCCTTTCGGATAGTTGCTCAATAGAATACGAAGCAGGCTTTCGTCCAAACATCCATTGTATAACTCAGACGAAAAATACTGTTCGTATTCCGGTATAAGCAGCACAATATCTCCCGGACGAATAAAACTTTTATACAAATTGATTTGCATCTGAAGTCCTATGCAGGCATGAGTTGCCGTGTTTACTATCGGAAGTCCGTAATGATCATGTAACAGTTGCGAATTGAATCCAAACTGACAGCCGCTACCTCCAATAATCATCATTTTTTGCTCATCTATCGCGTTGAGCCTTTCCGAAGCAAGCCGAACGTTCACTTCGTGAGAAGATCTGGAATACGGATCATATATCAGAAAGAAAATAACGATCACCACACCTAATAAATACAGGCTATATTCGATTATTTTTTGTAAAAATCGTTTCATAACTTAGAACTGGAAATAAATAAATGGGTGTGATACCGTTTTTAAGGCATATATGTTAAACAAGCACAAACAAGTAATAATGAGATAAATGCTTACTCTCAGGAATTTATTTCTTGGCAGTACAGCAAAGGCATGTGCTTCGTTTCTGTTACACCACTCAACAAACAGCAATATCGCCAAACTTGAAAATAGCGTAATATTGAACAGGTCATCTTTTAGCCACGCCGCGGAAAACAAAGAGCCGCTAAAAATATGCGTCATAATATCCCAAGTTTGACCGATTGTTTCCGCTCTGAAAATAATCCAGCCAAATACAGCGAGCATAAATGTCAGTAGTATTTGTCCGCATTCTTTCCATGTGGGCAATAAACGTCCTTCTGCGACCTGATTGGTGTATTTGCGGTTTTGACCAAGCAGAATGAGCGGAAGAAATAAGATGGCATGATACGCACCCCAGACGATAAAAGTCCAATTGGCGCCATGCCAAAAACCGGAAAGAAGGAAAATAACAAAGGTATTCCGCACAATAATCCATTTCTTGTACTGATCCGGATGTTTGATACCAGCCGGGATTTCGGGACGCGAACCGCCTAACGGAATATAAACATAATCGCGAAACCACGTAGTCAGGGAAATGTGCCAACGACGCCAGAACTCCGCTATGTCACGCGAGAAATATGGATTGTTGAAGTTGCGCATGAGCTTGATTCCAAACAACTTAGCGGTTCCGATGGCGATGTCCGAATAGCCCGAAAAATCGCCGTAGATCTGGAACGTAAAAAACACAGCCGCCAGCAAAAGTGTCGAGCCGCTTTGGCTGTCATAAGTGGACCAAACTTGATCTACGTAAGTAGCGCAGTTATCGGCAATAACAATCTTTTTGAACAAACCCCACAAGATCTGGCGCATTCCGTCCACGGCTTGGTTATACGAAAAGGTGCGCTTGTTGAGGAACTGCGGCAGAAGATTGGTTGCGCGCTCAATAGGACCTGCAACCAGTTGCGGAAAGAAAGAGATAAACGCAAAGAACGCAACAATATTCTTGGTCGGCTCTATCTTTTGGCGATAGACATCAATGGAATAAGATAGTGCCTGAAACGTGTAGAATGAAATACCCACAGGCAGAATAATACGCAACAGTAAACTATCTGTGCTGATGCCGAATAGTTGTCCGAACTCGCGAACAAAGAAATCGTAATACTTGAATACCGCCAGAATGCCGAGATTCAAAACTAAGTTGGCTATCATCCAGAACTTAGCGTTGTTTTGCGAGGAAGCGTTTCCAATTAATAGCCCGCTTCCCCATGAACAGAAACTCGTGAACGCGATGAGCAATAGAAACCTCCAGTCCCACCGGCCGTAAAAAACGTAACTGGCGATAAGAACAAAAGCGTTTTGAATATTCAAGGCCCTCTGTTCGCTGACCCGCCAATAATGGAAAAGCGAATACCGCGGACCGTTTGCACCGGAAGGCGTTAAAAACCAATAGAGCAGAAACACTATTGGCAGAAAAAATGCAAATTCTAAACTATTAAATAGCATAAATAATCGTGATTTACCTATGGTAGTTGCACAAAGTAAAAACCTTTGCAACTTTCGGCTAATTTAGCCGTTTTTCTCGTGCTTAGTAGCACTCGATTAAAAACTGCTGCAAAGGTACTACTTTTTTTTGAGTTATACAAAAAAATCTGCACTTGGAATGCAGATTTTAATGATTTCTCTTACAGTTTCGCTACCAACTCAACGATCTTTTGCTTCGTAGCCTCGGTTTTCTGCTCGTCGATTTTGGCGGTTACAACGCCCATATTCTCGGCATGCCAGTAGTTGCAGATGTCGCGGAACTCAGCCGTCGCGCCATCATAGACACCCGGCGAATAAGATGAACAGAGCAACGCCATTTTCTTCACTTTAGCCGGCGCGTTAACGCAGTACATTCGCTGAATAGGCGCCTGGATCTGCGCGCAGAGCGTGAAATAATAGATCGGAGCAGCCAAAACCAGCACTTCCGCCTCTGCCATCAGCGGATAGAGTTCCTGCATGTCGTCTTTCTGGATGCATGCGCCGTTGCCTTTCCCGTGGCAGTACTCGCACGCCAGACAGCCTGCGATATGTTTGTGCGCCACATTGACGAGCGTCACGTTATGACCAGCAGCCTCGGCTGCGTTCTTGTACTCCTTCGCCATCCAAGCGGTGTTACCATGGGCTCTCGGCGAAGCCTGAAGAATCAATACGTTCATAATGTATTCTGTTTGATGTTAATATTTCTTAAAAATCAGCGGCATAGCCTCCGGTGCCAGCGGCTCCATAGCCACCAGTTGAAGCGACTTAACCATGTGCAGCGTGCCTTGTTTGTATTCCAGGAAATGCGGTGTCTGCAAATGTGCCTGATAAGCCTCCTCATTGCGGTAAATCTCCAAGATGCGGATGGTGTTCGGCGAGTCCTTAACCTGCATCGGGAAGATACAAATCACACCCGGCTCCACCTCCACAGACTTCGTGCCCACATTATGTGCCGCCGCGAGATACTCCTCCAAATATCCCTCATTCACTTCGATCTCCGCGATGCGAACCAACATCGCCTTTGTACTTTGTACTTGGTCACTTTGTACTTTTATAGGATTTTTGCACGCCGCCAACATAACCGCCGCAAAGGCAAAGATTAAAAACTTTCTCATTTTACAAACTTGCCACCAAAATCTCTTTGATGTCCTTCTCGGTCAGAGCCGCATAAGCATTCTCAAGTCCCTCATTCACAGCGATATGATGTGCCATTTCGTCGAGGCGGCTGTCGTCAATTCCCACTTCGCGCAGGTGCATCGGAATGCCGATCGACTCAAAGAAAGCATATGTCGCCTCAATCGCCTTGTTCGCAATCGTCCACTCGTCCAGCGAAGCGTCAATACCGAACACATTCACGCCGTACTTAACGAACCGCGGCAAAGTGCGCTCGTTCAGAATATGCTTCATCCACCTCGGCGTAATAATCGCCAATCCTTCGCCGTGCGTAATATCGTAATAAGCGCTCAAAGCGTGCTCAATTCCGTGACAAGGCCATCCGCTCTCGCTATTACCCAAAGCCAAAATACCGTTACAGCCATACGTACAAGCGAGCATCATCTCTGCACGGGCTTTGTAATCCTCCGGGTTCTCAATACACTTACGTCCGTTCGTCATAAGACTTCGCAACATCGACTCGCAGAAACCGTCATTCAGCAGCGTCGCGTCCTCCACAAAATACTGCTCCATAGTGTGGTTCATCGCATCCGCAATGCCCGCCGCAGTCTGTTTCTTGCTAACCGAGAACGTGTAAGTCGGGTCCAGGAACGAAACGGCAGGGAACAAGTGCCGATCCAAATAACCGATCTTGTCATTCGTCTCCGTTCTGGAAATCACTCCGCCGCAGTCGTACTCACTTCCCGTAGCCGCCAACGTGATAATATCCACTATCGGCAGAGCTGCCTGCGCTTTCACTTTGTACGAAATCAGATCCCACGGATCGCCTTCATAACAAGCGCCCGCAGCAATCGCTTTCGAGCAATCCAACACACTTCCGCCGCCGACCGAAAGGATCACATCTATCTTATGTTCCTTGCATAACCGCACACCTTCCAATACCGAAGGATCATATTTCGGATTCGGCTGAATACCGCTCAGTTCCACTACCTCAAAATCCTTCAGCGTCTCGCGGACATAATCATAAAGGCTGCCTGCTTTACCTCTGAAAGCAGGAATTTTCTTAATACTGCCTCCTCCGTAAGTCAGGAGTATTTTCTTGCCGAAACTGCTCATCACTTTCTGCAGTTTCTCTACTACGCCTTCACCAAAAATAAGGCGTGTCGGTGTCTGATAATCAAAGTTTTGCATAGCTATTTTGTATTATTTATTTGCGTTAATGAATTTATTATTTGAATTTCGGCGCAAAGGTACTACTTTTTTTTGAGATACGCAAACATAAATTAGCCGAATATCTACCATTTTTGCATAAATGAGCATCAAAACGCACTTTTCTCCTGTATATTTCAAATATTTTTGTACCTTCGAGGACACCGACACGGCTCAGCCGTCCCACCTCGAAATTACATTCGCACATTTGTGCAAATAACAAGGCTTTGCGGCACAAAACACAAATATATTTGCATTTTCTTGCTGAAATCCTTGTATATTTCAAATATTTGTTGTATCTTTGCAACCGAAATTGGAGCAAGGATGAAAGAAGACCAACATACCGAGTTCAAACGCTTGTGGAAAGATGAGTTCTTCCGCGAGTTGAGTGCGTTCGCAAATAGTCAAGGCGGCACACTCTATATCGGCGTGGAAGACGATGGTACGATTGTTGGAGTGAAAGATGCCAAGTCCTTGCTTCAAGACATGCCGAACAAGATTAAGAATAGCCTGGGCTTCTTGGCAGATGTCAACCTTCAAACCGAAGAAGGTAAGGAATATATCGCTATTTCTGTCAAGTCACAGGAAGACGGCATTTCGTACGATGGCAAATACTATGTGCGAAGCGGCAGTACGGTTCAGGAATTACGCGGACCGGAGTTGGCATCGTTCCTCATGAGGAAGGCAAAAATCCACTGGGATTCGCTGCCTCGTCCGGAAGCCAAACTGTGTGATCTGGACGAAGAAGCATGGGATTTCTTTATCTCTACCGCATTGGAGAATAAGCGTCTGAACAAGAGCGCCAAGACCGAAAGCCAAGAGACCGTTTTGCGAAAGCTAAATCTGATGACCGAGAAGGGTGAACTGACCAACGCGGCATTGATGTTGTTTGGAAAGGACATTGAACGGTGGAGTCCGCTCTCGGCTTTCCGTATCGGTCGTTTCGGAGTTAATCAGGCAGATTTGATCATTCATGATAACATTGTTTGCCCGTTAGTATTGATGCCGGACGCAGTTATAGACACCTTGCGTACTAAATATCTCGTTTCTACGGTCGGTTACGAAGGCTTGTACCGCAAGGAGACCTTGGAGATGCCGGAAGAAGGCTTGCGAGAGATTATCTGTAACGCAATCATGCACCGTGATTATATGGGCACCTTTATTCACATGCGTGTGTGGGCAGACCGTATTCAACTATGGAATGAGGGAATTCTGCCTCCGACCATGACGATAGAGAAACTAATGGAAGAGCACGAATCCCAACCTCGTAATCCGCTGATTGCTAAGGTCTTCTATTTGCTCGGATTCGTAGAAAACTGGGGACGCGGCTATGAGAAAATCCGTGATTCTTTCGAGCAAGCTCACTTGCAAGTGCCGACTTTTGAACAAGTCCGTGGCGGCTTCATGGCTACCATCCAACGTGAGGTGTTTCAGAAGGTGCAAGGCGGACAAGTAACTACAGAAAGCACGAATATTCCAGGAAATGACCAGAAAAGTGGCCAGAACACCCAAAAGTGGCCAGAAAAGTGGCCAGAAAAGTGGCCAGAAAAGGCACAACAGATAATAGAGGCTATTTTGCGTAATAAAAACGTGTCTATTCAACAATTAGAAGAACGGTTGCAAATAGGTCACACCACTATCAAAAAAATATTGCGTGAGATGCAAGCAGAAGGCATCATCCGTCGTGTCGGACCTGACAAAGGCGGTCATTGGGAGATAACTGAGAAATAAAACATCGTCCCTCTCCGAGACGTAAAATATATAAATAATGTATCGGCCAATCTTGACCGATAAAAAAATCAATCAACACTCGCCTATGGCATAAAACAACAGACAAACAACATACATGAAGAATTAGCATTTTGCTTTATATCTTGACTTCTTAAAAGCCGGACACTTACGAGAAATCAACCAAGAGAACAAAGCCGAAATGCTCACGTGAAAGCGTGGGCTTTGTTCATATAGAATTGGTTGATGAGGTAGTCCGGTAAATCCTAAGAAGTCAATTATATAGCGATAAAGTACCGCGCTTTTTTCATGCTTATACCCTAAAACAATATATTATGATTGACTACAACATGCAACTGGAAGAATTGTTCGCTCGTTGGATAGAACGTAGCGAGCAAAACAATGAGCCTCGCGAAGAAGGCTACGGTCGCATCATTTTTACCAAGGACGGACTCATGGAAAAGAATGATGTAGGTATCAATATCTCTGAAGCATGGCAGAAAGCCCAACGCCGGATATTATTTCTTGTCAAAGATCAGCCCTCCGAGTGGTGTGACGATAGCCGTCTTTGGTTGAGAGACATAGCGGGAGAAACCGATCAGAACAGGCATAACAAAGAAAATAACCGAGTTCTCAAATCTCGTTTCCTGCATAATATCGCAGATATGTTTTGGGGCTTGTGGAATGCAACGCCTAACAATCTTTGCACAAGCGAACAACTGCGCACCTCTTTTGAACAGGTTAAAGAGTGTTTTAACAGACATCCCTTTGCGTATGTTGAGTGTAAGAAGCAAGGTGGCAGCACAAGTATTTCTGACCTGACATTATTACAATACCTTAACAAATATGGAGATTTGCTACGTGAGGAGATTGAACTGTTAGCCCCAAATATCATTGTTTGTACGAATCCTCATATCTATAATTTTGTACAAAATATGTATGGCAATGAGTTTGAGCAAATAAAAGATCATAATAGTATCCGTATAGATTTAAGAAATAAGAAAATAATTTTATGTTCATTCCATCCGAGTGCTTGGAATGTAAATGTATATGAAGGCGTCATGGACCATTTCCGTGCGTATTTACTATCTGACCACCCTAAATTCTTATAACAATGTATTGGAGATTATGGCGCAGTTTCCGTATCAAAGGAAATCTGTTCTTGAATATAAGCAAGCGAGGTGTTTCGCTGACATATAAAGGTCGCCCGATAAAAGTTACATTGGGCAAGAATGGTCTTCGTTTTACAACAGGTTTGCGCGGGACAGGTCTGTCATTTACAGAATTGTTAAACTCTTAAATATTTATTACTATGGCAAAGAAAATTTCAAAAGAAGATGCAAAAAACATGGGATGCGCACTAGTCGCAATCGTAGTAACGGTGGTAGCAATCATCGCTATCATTGCTGTACAACTAATTCCCATAGTATTACCACCGGTGTTTTTAATCTGTGCGCTAGTTTATTGGGTAAAGTATAGACGTAAAGACCTTCCTCATGTAAAAAATAATTTCCAATTGTCCAATGCGGAAAAGGAGGAATACGTTGATGCATGGCAAAAATACAAGTGGGCAAAAGATAAGTTAGAAGAGTGTGACAGAATAATTAAAGACGAAGGCTTGAGAAAAAGAGCTGATGGTAAATTAAACCAACAAAGTCGCAGGGGACAAGAAGTACAAGGAGCTATTGATAATGCGATAAGGATTAAAGAAGAAAACTCTCCCATTTGGTCGTATTATTATGATTTGCCTATGGTTCGCTACAATAACGCGAAAAAGCATTTTTCTCGCTACTGGGCTTATTTCTTGGCGTTCGTTGTATGGGGTATCCTCTTTGCTACACAGCCTAAAGCAGAGATGATGGATTACCATTTATACCAAACAGATGAAGCGATAAGTGTTGTAACTGATGCATGGACGGGAAATGATACTATCAATTCAACAAGTGGCAATGAGACAAGTAATGTGGATAAAGGTAATACCAATAAGAAAAAGTCAGCTACTCAAACTCCTCCTAAGGAACCTGCTATCACGATATGGGAAATGTTCTTTATTGTATTAGGCATTTATTTAGTGGTACTAATTTGCGCCAAAATATACTTTTCGTCAAAGCATAAGAAGCCAGAAAAGTAAAATGCATCGACCATACATGGGCGATCAAGATTCGCTCTCTCAATTCCCCGATAACTCGATCTATCGGACTCCAGCCTGCTTGACCACCAAGCAGGCTGGCTCTTTCTTAACAATCATATACCTTTCAGCTACCTTATA
This sequence comes from uncultured Bacteroidales bacterium, assembly GCA_900319645.1. GTDB lineage: Bacteria > Bacteroidota > Bacteroidia > Bacteroidales > Paludibacteraceae > Colicola. The sequence continues at coordinate 38,711 of ONPG01000015.1, read as the reverse complement.
AAAACCTTCCAAATAGCAGAGGTTACGCTGACCCTGCGCAGAGGTTAGACGGATTTTGGTATAATGTCCAAATCTTAATAATCGTAAACTTTTGCCCTTACCTGCCGCGTACGGGAGACATACGACTCGGATACGGAACGATAGCACCTCGCATAAACGAAGTGCTATCGACAGAAATCATAAGAATAAGCTATCTTTTCTTCTTTGCATTCCTCCGATTGTTATTCGGCATTTACCTTTACTCCTTGTACATTGTATATTTTCCCATTATGCTTTATGTAGAGAACGCCATTCTCAATGACCTTTGTACTTTGTACATCGTCACTTTGTACATTCGGGGTGAGGTTTTCGGTGACACTTCCTTTCTCAAAACGGACGGAGACATCGCCGGAACCGAGAGCGGAAGCAAGGCCGGAAGGGTTGTCTATTGCGCCCATACGGGTATAAGAATACGAGGTGTTGAAAGTCTCGTAGAAGAGGACGACGCAGTTGTTGCCGTAGAGCATCAGATCGCCGGCATGAATTGTGCCGGGGCGGTATGCGGCGGTGGGGAGAGAGGAGGACAGGTAATGGTATTTCTCATTGCCGTTCAGTTCGTTCATCGTGACGGAAAGGGGCAAAAGGGCAGCAAAGGCTTCGCCGGTTTCAGAATCAGCGAGCGTAGCAGTAAAGGTCTTTGAACCGATGACTACGTTGATTTGTTTGGCGGCATTGGCTGTTTGGTTCAAGCCGCAGGTCTCTACCCAATTGGCAATGAGCGTGGAGAGGTTCGAACGGTTAGAATTATTGATCCAGAGGTTCTCAGGCAGGTAATCGGCATCGGGCACAAGGCGGTGACAATCAGCCACGACGCCGCTGATGCTGCTGGAAGCAGAGGAGACGATGAGTCCCACTTGTTTGCCGGATAGTTGTGCGCCGACTTGGAAGAGGTAACTCTGCATGATTGCTGCCATCTGGCTCCACCAGAGCGGCGTGACGATGATGACGGTGGAATAATCCGCCACGGACACACTTACCGGATCTATCTCCGGATACGAAGCGGCATCGTTCGGGTTCGCTTTGATGGCATTGAGCAGTTGCGTGCCCAGCGCGTAGTTGTTGGCTTCGTAGTGAAGTCCTTTCTCTGCCGGTTCGATCTCCACGACATCGGCTGAGATCCGGTTCGTCAGTTCAGTAACGATACTCTCGCAGTTACCAGTGTAACTGTAATAAACCACCAGCGTTTTGGCGGAAGACGTGCTGAGAATCAAGCTCATAGCTGCAAAAAGGGTAAAAATGCGTTTCATAGGATTTATTTGTTTGGAAGATGTTGTTTGATACGTTCGATGTTGGCTTTAATGACTTTAGGTGCGACGTACGGGTAGTCGGTTCCGTAGAGGAGACGGTCAGGCGTGGTGAGGGGCAGGAGTGCGCGGATGGTCTCGTCCGAAGGCGAACCCGCCAAGTCAAAATAGAGGCTGTTGAGGTTGGCTTCGAAATCAATCTCGCCCACCAAGCCGTTCTGCCGCATCACCGGATAGAGCGACCGCATTCGCGGGATAGCAATCGGCAGATAGGCTCCTCCGTGCGGTACAACGACACGCATTCCCGGATAGCGCGCTAACACGTTGCGGCTGATCATGTTGCAGACCGTGCGCGTGGTTTCGGAGAGGTATTCCTGCATCGCTAAAGGCGTTTGATGCATCACCTTCTCGTTCACCGGCGAGGGTTTGTGCGGATGAAGGATAACTAAGGCTTGGCGCTCGGAGAGAAATTCCATCAGCGGGTCTAAGACGCTGTCACCGAGGTATTGCCCATAGACGTTCGTGGCTAACTTGACGCCCACAGCTCCTAAAGTGTCTAACGCGTACTTGGCTTCCTCGATCGCTGCATTCACATCCGGCAGAGGAAGGATCGCGGCAAATTGGAAGTTAGACGTTAGACCGCTGGCGCTGTTAGAAGTTAGACACAGGGCCGCCAACTCTTTATTTAACTGACGACACGCGGTATTGCACTCCGTTTGGTCGCCGAAAAAAGGATGCGGAGCAGGAATCGTCAGAATAGTTCTATCGATACCCACCTCGCTCATCATCTGCAGATGTGCCTCCGCACTCCACTGCGGCAAGGGAAAACCTTCGTCCAGAAGCATGTTGTGCTTCGCCACCAGCTCGCGGTACGAATCAGGAATTGCGTGCGCGTGGTAGTCCGTCACTTGTGCCGCCGCCATGGAAGAGAGAACAAGCAGAGTTGATACAATCGTTTGCCGCATATGTACGTTTTTTAAATGGTTAATATTGTGTTAATTGGGGTCCCCGCAAATTTCAATCTGTGGGGAGAGGAGGAATTGAGACAATTATACAAGTTACATAGTAACGCAGTCATTGATCTCCAATTCCGACGACAAAATTACTGCTTTTTGCGGATATAGAATAACATAAATTTGCCGAATAACTACCAAAAACGCAGAAAAAGCTAAAATCTACATTATCATTACTTATTTAAAAATCGCGCGGGAATTATGTTGTTTGAGAAAATAAATCGCAGGGAATTTAGGAAAATCGTCAAAAATATTTGCATAATTCATTTATTTTTAGTAATTTTGCAGCGCAAAGTAGCAAAGACGATGGAAATACAGCATTTACATAGTATTCAGGAAATATCTATGCATTACCCTACTGGCGAGTTGCCAGTTTTGGTATTATGCTCCGACAAGCAGCAGTACATTTGCAAATACATGCGCCCAAATGCTACTATTTCATATAAGTTAGCATGTGAATTTATTGGGGCTGTTTTTGCTGATGCATGGAAAATCAACACTCCACCATTTGCTTTGATAAAAATCATGCCGGAACATTGGGCATCTGTTTCGCTATCACATAGTTTGTCGGCTCCTGCCGCCGGCTTTCGGAAAATAGAAGGTGTAATAGACATAACGCCTACCTCATTCCGACGGGTAGAAGTGAATAGAGATACATTATACCAACTGCTTAAAATTGCTCTTTTTGATTTTTGGATTGCCAACGAAGATCGCACATACAACAATGCAAATCTACTATATGATATAGAGAAAGCACGTTTGATTTCCATTGATTACGGAGGAATTCTTAACAATGTAACCTTTGATTTCCCCTTGTTACAGATGACAGAAACGGATAGTATTCTTGGCGCGGATATTTTTGCACATATTATAAAATCTGTTTCATCCAATCAACTAACCGAAGCGGTCGAACGATTAGAAAAAGATTATTTGCAATGTATAAATCGTAGCAAGCAGCAATCACGTTTATTAACTGAAATGCCCCAAGAGTGGGCTGTGCCGGCTGTAAAAATCGAAAACAAATTAGAAGAACTATTCTCTCAAAAATGGTTAAGTGACACATGGGAGAATTTTGTAGAATGTTTGAAATCCTATAGCAATTATGAAAAATAATATTCAGTATAGTATAATATACGCGGACATTCGCCCTGAGATAACAGAGCGATTGAGTTTGGGGATATTGACAATTGACCAGGATAGAGTAAAGGTTTACTATTCCCAAAAGAAATTAGAAATTGTTAAAATGCTTTATACGGAAAAAGAATATAAAGCTATTTCGGCTATCGTTCGCAAGGAGTTGCGTGAGTTAGCATCGGTAGAAGTGCTTAAGTATTTGACGCGTTACTCAAATAATCTAATATCTTTTTCACCGATACAGAGCATAGACAAAACGCAAGCGAACATCAACGGCGAGTGGTTATACAAGAATTACGTCTATAACGCAGCAACGGCCTAAATAGTAGAGTATGTATTATTTGATAAAGAGCATATCGGGAATATTTGTTACCACAATGGATAAACAAGAGATGCTATCGAATATCCAAATGATAGAATCCAAGAAAGTCAAGTATCCAAGTGGCAACACGGAGTATGATGCCCAACAACGGTTGCTGTTTATCATTGATGTGCTGCACTTTTTAGATACTGCATTTGCTAAAGAACTCTATCGCGTAGAGAAATGGAAAGAGAAAATACTTCAAAGTAAGCAGACTGAAAATTCTATCTTTGGTTATAGTTGGACCCAAACGGAGGCGAGTTATGTTCTTCTTCAAGTCAAAGAATTGTTAATGCAAGGAAACACTATACCTTCCCATGAATTGCCGACATGCCGTCATGAGGTTTCAATCCCAACACCACCTAAAAGCAATGCGGAACAGAAACAACAGAATAATACCGAGAAGATAGTAGAACATGCGGCATCGGCTATTTTACATACAGGAACGTTCATATCTGCGCAATACACATATAATTTCTATAATGAAATAGTTACGAAGTTTGAAAGTGAACAGATAGTGATGCACCGCCAACTGACCCCATATGAGACGCAATTACTCAACTGGGCAAGAACAGAAAGAGACCACGCAAGATATGCCAGATTTGAAGATGCTTTTAAGGTCGTGACACATGGAGCGCAAAGCATAGTTTACGCTATAGAGGAAATCCATCGTTATTAATTAAGCAACTGATGGCAAATAAATTATAAAATATCAAAACATGGAAAATACGTATCTATATATAAACAATTCAACTTCTGTATATTATAATAGTAGCAAACAGGAGTACTACGTGGCTAATACATTACAAAAACATGAGGAGAGTGTAAATATTGCAGAAAAAGCGGCAGAAGCAGCATATAAAATATTTTCTGAAGAGATAAGCAAATATATTAGCCATTTTAAGAACATTGCTATCTTGACAGCTGCCGGGACATCTATGGACAATGGTACTCACTCAGGAAAAACGCGCGATGGTCTATGGACAGAATGTGAAACAACTATAAATGAAATCGTAACTCAACTACGCAGTGAGTCTTCTATTAGCCAAGAAAATCTCAGTTCAATAACCTCTAATCATGATATAGAGTCGTTTCTCTCGTTTGTCATATTATTCGAAAAAATATCTAGTCGAGAATTACGGGATTTTGAAGGACACTTGCTAAAAGAGAAACTAGAAAAACAAATTGCTTCAGCATGTACATTACAACTAGATGAGAACAATCATCACCATGAATTGTTTTTGCAAAAGTTACTGGCACGCAAAAATAGTGATCCGCGTGTTCAGTTATATACTACTAATTATGATAAATTATTTGAACAAGCTGCGCAAAACATCGGTGCGACAATCATAGATGGCTTTTCTTTTACATTGCCGCGCCGGTTTTCTGGTAACAATTTTGAGAAAGATATTGTTTATCGTGAACGCACACGAGTAAAGAATGAAGAAAGTTTTGTGCCTAATGTTTTTCAGTTATACAAACTGCATGGTAGTATAGATTGGGAAAAAGATGAAAAAGGATCTATTATCCAAAATGAGCATACAGAGAAACCTTGTATAATATATCCCGCTAGCGACAAATATGAAAGTTCTTATGAGCAACCATATTTCGAGATGATGGCTCACTTTCAGCAAACACTTCGCAAAGAAGGTACGTTGTTGATTGTAGTAGGTTTTGGCTTTAAAGACAAGCATATACAAAATGTAATCAAAGAAGCCGTCACGCAAAATCCCAATTTTCATTTGTTAATAGTCTGCTACGAAAAGGGAAAGGGCATTACAAAAGAACTTCTTCCTGACTTTTTAAAACAAGATGAAAAAGAGGGGAAAATAAAGGTGATATACAATAATGTCTCTATTCTCCATTCCACATTTAAGGATTTTGTTGAGAATTACCCATTGAATCAATCATATAATACAGATAACACTCAAGATCATGCAGCATGCCTTTGACCATAACAAGTTTATAGGCTATGTATGCGAGGTAACTCCTCAATACATTAAAGTACAACTCCCATCAGCTAAATTGTTACATTCATTTTATTTGAATGGACAAATTTATTATGGAGGTACTGTTGGGTGCTATGTCACGGTGGAAGGACCGGAGTATGGATTCTTGGGACATCTTTATGAGATGAATTTACCACAAGGGGAAAGACAAGAAATTACAGATAAAGATATCCATTATGAAGATTCGGCATTTCATCCTATAGCAAAAGTTGAAATTCTTGGGGCTTTTAGCATTTACCAACCAACAATAATAACTAAAACCGTTTCTCTTAGTCCTAATATTGGAGCAAAAGTATATTCATGTTCTAATGAACAAATGACTAGTTATATTTCCTCATTTGGTATGAAATCTGATGAGGATAAAGCACTCTCTCCAATCGCAAAAATAGGGGTGCTAACAACGAATAAAGCTCCATGCAGTATTTCTCTCAATTCCCTATTTGGACGGCATTGTGCAGTTTTGGGTACAACTGGTGGCGGAAAAAGCTGGACTGTGGCAAAACTAATAGAACTTGTTTCCAAAAATACTATTAATAAATGTATTCTTATAGATGCGACAGGTGAATACAGCTCTCTTGATCCTGAAATTGTTGATAGCATTAAATTAGGCACGGGCGAATATGTTTTTAACTATAACAATCTAACGATTGATGATATTTTTTATTTACTACGTCCTTCGGCAAAAGTACAGGCACCCAAATTAATGGAAGCTATTCGCTCATTAAAGATGATAAAGATTGATAATAATAACGAACTTAGTGTATATTATTCTACAAATCAACAAACAGGACAGATTGAAAAATTTAATTTACAAAAAGCATCAAAAGAGAAACGAACATACCAAACATTTTACTACAAACATTTAGGCTTAATAGAAGATAATCATTGTAATTTTGAATTCCAGTATCTTGCACACCAAATTACAAATGAATGTATTTGGGATACTCAACAAGGAAATACAAATACCTGGGGTGGTCGAGTTGAAGCAGATGTGGCAAATTGTGTAAGTCTAATTTCCCGTATCAACAATATAATTAACACTTCCGAATATAACAATATATTTGCTTTCAAAAAGAACACAAATATACATCAAGAAGACATTAGAACTGTAATAGATGCACATTTGCAAAAAAGCAATGAGAAGCCTATTCTTCGAATAGATTTTTCTGAAGTAAGTTTTGATTACCAAGTTCGAGAAATTTTAGTAAACGCTATAGGAAAATACTTACTAAATAGAGCGAGAAATAAAGATTTTATATCGTCGCCAGTTATTGTATTTATTGATGAAGCACATCAATTTTTGAATAAGAGTATCTCTGATGAATATTTTGCTGCAAAACCATTAGACGCGTTTGAACAGATATCCAAAGAAGCACGGAAATATGGTTTATTTTTATGTATTGCAACTCAAATGCCCCGTGATATTCCTTTAGGTACATTGAGCCAGATGGGAACTTTTATTGTTCATCGTCTAATAAATGAACAAGATAAAAAAGCTGTAGAAAGTGCAGCATCTGCTGCAAACAGGAATTGCTTATCTTATTTACCTGTACTTGGAGAAGGAGAAGCATTATTGGTTGGTGTTGATTTTCCAATGCCAATAACATTAAAAATAGAAGAACCTATTAATAAACCCAATTCGGGCACACCAAAACTTAAAAGAAAAGAATAACACATATACAGTGCAAAGCGTTGCACACTAAATAACACAAATAACTAAGTATACTATTATTTCATCGTTCGACGAAGTCTACCAAACAAATTGAACTACCGAAATAATAATAGTTGAGGTGTATCTACATCTCTACTCCTAAAATGATAGTATGCGCTCACCATTGGTGGGCTCATTTATCAGGAGTAGGGGTTTGGTAGACACCTGTCGAACGGATAAGTGAGTTCACTTTTCTTATCTGTTTGGTGATTGATAGTATGCGCAAACAAACTATCAATCCATGGCAGACGAAAATCAGCCGAAACAAGTCAAATCGCGGGAACGAGTGCAGAAGCACGGCGAGGTGTTCACTGCTCCGCGCGAAGTAAACGCCATGCTCGACCTTGTGAAGAACGAGACCGAGCGGTTGGATTCGCGTTTCTTGGAACCTGCGTGCGGAGACGGTAATTTCTTGGTAGAGATACTGCGCCGCAAGTTGGCGGTAGCAAGCAGCAATTACCAGAAACATCAATCGCAGTTGCAATATGAGAAAGATGCTATTCTCGCCATCAGTAGTATCTACGGCATAGATATTCTGCCGGACAATGCGCAAGAGTGCCGCGTGCGGCTCTTGGAGATTTTCAAAGAACAATATCAATCATTATTTCCTAAATCTTGTAAGCCGGAGTGCCTCACTTCGGCGGAGTTTCTATTGTCCAAAAACATCATCTTAGGAGATGCGCTCACATACCGCCGAATAGACAATCCGCAAGAGTGGATCATTATCAGCGAATGGAGTATGTTACCAAGCGGAATGATGAATAGGCGTGATTATGAGTTTTCGTATCTGGTGGGAGACAGTAGTGCGGATGATTTGTTTTCGGATCTTCCTTGCCAGACTTTTGCGCCACAACCTTTTCTGAATCTAAATGCCCAAGCGTATGGAGAATAATAAAGATTACAACCCCGATGTGCTGAACTGCATTGCTAATCTGAGCAACGATGAGGTGTTTACTCCTCCGCAGTTAGTGAATGAAATGCTGGATTTGTTGCCGCAAGAACTATTCAGCAACCCCAAAGCACGCTTTCTTGATCCGTTTACCAAGAGTGGTGTCTTTCTGCGGGAGATAGTAAAACGCTTAGATGTCGGTTTGGCGAGCATTATTCCCGACCGCCAAGAGCGCATTCTGCATATCATGCACAACCAGATTTTCGGTATCGCTCTCACGGAACTGACTTCGTTATTAGCGCGTCGGTCGGTTTATTGCAGCAAGTATGCCAACAGCGAACATAGCATAGGACGATTCAAAACCAAAGAGGGTTACATCCTCTATACGCCTATGCAACACTCATGGCAGAACGGACGATGCCAATACTGCGGTGCATCCAAAGAGGTCTTCGATCGTGGCGATGCCGCCGAGACATACGCATACAATTTTATTCATACCAACAACCCTGAAAAATTCTTTCCAAATATGACTTTTGATGTAATTATAGGCAACCCTCCGTATCAGTTGAATGTTGGCGTAGAAAAAGAGAACTACGCCATTGCTATTTATCACAAATTTGTTCAACAAGCAAAGAAATTAAACCCGCATTATTTATGCATGATTATTCCCGCGCGTTGGTATGCAGGAGGAAGGGGACTTGATGAATTTAGGGATGAGATGCTTCATGATAACCATATTGACACTATTATTGATTATCCTAACTCCACAGATTGTTTTCCAACAGTTGATTTGGCTGGAGGAGTGTGTATTTTTATGAGGGACGCAAATAAAGATACTCAAGAAATTACGGTTAAATCATACTCTGGAAATTCTTTGATGTCAGAAATGAAGAGACCTTTATTAGAGCAAAAATTAACCTCTTTTATTAGGCACAATAGATCTATCACAATATTAAGAAAAGTACAATTGAGCAATGAACTTACTTTTGAGTCTTTAGTTAGTCCGCAAACACCATTTGGTTTTGTTAGTTCATTTAGGGATTTTGCAGACAAACCATTCAAAGAATCTGTCAAATATTATACATATGGCTACGTTGGATATGTCTCTATATCACAAGTCACCAAAAACAAGCAATGGATTAAACCTCATAAGGTATATATTTCTAAAGCATATGGTGAAAGAGGAGATTACCCTTATTTGTTTTTAGGGAAACCTTTTTATGGAGAACCAAATTCGTGTTGTTCGCAAACATATTTAATGATAGGTCCTTTTGAAGACAAAAATACTTGTGATAATGTAATTTCATATATTTCAACAAAATTCTTCCGTTTCATGGTTATGCTGAAAAAAAACTCTCAAGATAATATGAGTTATGTCTTTGGGTGTGTCCCTCTTCAAGATTTCTCGGAGCCGTGGACAGATAAGAAATTATACAAGAAATACAATCTCTCGGAAGAAGAAATCGCCTTTATCGAAAGCATGATTCGTCCAATGGAATAATATTGTATCGTTATGGCAGCAACAGATCTATTACAACCACGGGTGGAAACGACGCCCATTATCTATGCCTATATCGACACGCGCTATCCGAGTGCGCTCAAAGTGGGCTTTACTACGCGCGATGTACAGACACGCATGCACGAGCACTATCCCACCGTAGTGCCCGGACAATCATGGGAAGTAAAGTTAGTGCGTCCGGCAATGCGCAATGATGGTACAACCTTTGATGACCACGCCGTGCATGAAGTGCTGCGCAACAGCAATATCCGCCAACTCAAAGGCGAATGGTATCAATGCAGCCCTGCACAAGTAGAGCGTGCTATCCTTGCTGTCAAAAGAGGAGCAAACACTATTCTTCGCCGTGACCGCACTTTCCCGATGCGGCATGAGCAGGAAGAAGCCGTGCGCAAGACCTCGGAGTATTTCTTCCGTTTCTATAGCGACCCGCATAACCACGGGCTGACACCTCACTTCCTCTGGAACGCCAAGATGCGTTTCGGCAAGACCTTTACAACATACCAACTCGCTTTGCGGATGCACTGGCGGCGTGTGTTGGTTTTGACTTTCAAACCGGCAGTCCGCTCGGCATGGAAAGAAGATCTGCTAACCCATACGGATTTTGCAGGCTGGCAATTCTGTGAGAAGAAAGATGACCGCAATTTCTCGCGTGTGGACGAACGCAAACCGTTTATCTGCTTTGCCTCTTTCCAAGATGTGCTGGGCAAAAACGAAAACGGCGGCATCAAAGCTACCAACGAATGGTTGCAAGATGTGGACTGGGATTGTATTGTGCTGGACGAATATCATTTTGGCGCATGGGGTAAGCGGGCAAAAGAGTTCTACGACAAACAGGACATCGCGAACCAAGAGATTGACGAACGGCAGGGAATCCTGTTCGAGGACAGCGAGAAGAAAGAGCGCGAAGCCATCGAGGATTATGACGAACAACTCATGCCGCTTACCACGCGTGCGTACCTCTATCTATCCGGCACGCCTTTCCGAGCTATCGCTTCGGGTGAGTTCATCGAAGAGCAGATTTTCAACTGGACGTATTCGGACGAACAAGAAGCCAAAGCCCTATGGACAAAAGATGGTTTCAACCCTTACGCAGCCTTGCCTCGGATGGTAATGATGACGTACCAACTGCCGGATAGTATCCGCGAGATTGCTTTGCAGGGAGAGTTTAATGAGTTTGACCTCAATGAGTTCTTCCGTGCAGAGGGCGAACGGTTTGTGCATGAGGAATATGTGCAGCATTGGCTGGAATGGATACGCGGCAGTTTCTCCGAACAGATTGTGGCTGATCTCAAACTGCAAAAAGAGAAACCGCCTGTTCCCTATAGTGATTTCCGGCTCAAGAGTTACCTGCAACATACTTTCTGGTTCTTGCCCTCTGTTGCAGCATGCAAGGCGATGAAACGGCTCTTACAAAGCCGCGCGAACAGTTATTACCACGACTATCGGATTATCATGGCAGCGGGTAATGAGGCAGGCATGGGAGCGGACGCCTTGGATCCTGTTTACGACGCAATGGATAATCCGCAGGAAACAAAGACCATCACCCTTTCTTGCGGCAAACTGACAACAGGTGTTACGGTTCGTCCGTGGAGTGGTATTTTCATGCTGCGTAACTCTTCTTCGCCGGAGACTTATTTCCAAGCGGCTTTCCGTGTACAATCGCCTTGGACAACCCAAGACGAGTACGGCAAAGAGCAAGTACTCAAACCGGTATGCTATGTCTTTGATTTTGCGCCGGATAGAGCACTCAAACAAGTAGCCGATTATAGTTGCCGGCTCAATATCAACGAAGCGAATCCCGAAACGAAAGTGGGCGATTTTATCAAGTTCCTGCCTATTCTTGCGTACGACGGAAACTCCATGAAAGAGATTGATGCCGCAGGTATCTTGGACATGGCGATGAGCGGTACGACATCTACCTTGTTGGCGCGCAGATGGGAAAGCGCCTTGCTGGTTAATGTGGATAATGCTACCTTACTCAAACTGATGGGGAATGTGGATGCGATGCGCGCACTACAGAATATAGAGGGTTTCCGTGCGTTACGGCAAGACATAGAAACGATCATCAATAAGTCCGAACAAATCAAAAAAGCAAAGCAACAAAAAGAGAAACTGACCGATAAGCAGAAAAAAGAACTGACCGAAGAAGAGAAGAAAACCAAATCGCTCCGCAAACAAATCCAAGAGAAACTCATTAAGTTTGCTACGCGTATTCCGGTCTTTATGTACTTGACCGATTTCCGCGAGTACTGTTTGCGAGACGTGATTACTCAGTTGGAACCGGATCTGTTCCGCAATGTAACAGGTCTTACGATCCCGGATTTCGAACTACTCATCAGTTTCAATGTCTTTAATGCGGCACTTATGAACGATGCCGTATATAAGTTCAAACGCTATGAAGACAGCAGTCTCAGTTATATCGGCATCCAAGCCAGCGACTTGACTGCCATCGGTTTGTACGATACGGTTATTTATACCAAGCCGGAAAAACAAAAATCCACTTCTGAGTCTCATCAACATAAAGAAAAAGCTTCGTCCATTTTGTCGGATAACATTCAGCGTCAAGAACCTGCAACCTCCATCAACATCGGCGACAAACTCAAGCACAAGACTTTTGGAGATGGCGTTGTGGTCTCATTCGATGGTCATTATTTGGTTTGTCGTTTCGATTTTAATCGAGAGAAGAAATTCATCTATCCGGATTGTTTTGAAAAAGGGTATTTCATCTAATGTCAAAAGGAAATATTATGTTTGAACTTATTGAGTTATTATGGGCTCTTGTCGTAATTATATTGGGAGCCGGATTTTTAGGAAGTATGTTCTGCTATGTTTGTGATATTGAGTTTGATGGCGGCGTATGGTTCCTTTCCGTATTAATAATCATTATTATTGCTGGAATACCTATTTGGTTAATTGTACGTTACATTAAGAAAAAATAGATTTCGCCTCTTTTTTGACTATATATTTAGAAGGAGAGAGAATAAAGTGGAATCTTAACAATTGTATACCTTTCAACTTCGTTTTAAAGTCATTTCAAATCAGCAGACCTTGCGCTGATGTTGCGCAGAGGTTAAGTAAATTCTGCAAAAATGGTATTTTTTATTGCACTTTTATTTGCATATTCCGAAGATTTTTTGTATCTTCGACCTCCTCCCCCATAAATGGGGACCCCTTCGAAAGTACGTTCGCGTCCTGCCGGACATACACAACGGCGGACATTTTTTTGCCAAGCCTCACGGCTTTTCTGTTTTGTGCCGATAAATATCGTCTTATGCAAGCATAGCCGCTATTTACCCGCGCGAAACAGAAAGAATCTTATTCTTTTTGGCAAAAAAATGCCCGAATGCTTGTGTATGTGCAATATTTGTTGTACCTTTGCAGGTAAATTACAGCCGTTATGAAAAAAGTCCTGAATATACGTGAGCCGAATGTGTATGCGCGGCATTTGGAGGCGGAGGTTCTACACCCGCTGATTAGTGTGGTTCATTTCGATGAATTAGCAAAAGGCGTGCGGACGAGTATGAATAGTTACGGCGTCTATGGGTTGTTTATCCAACGGGAGTTTCCGCAGAACTTGTCTTACGGCGTGCGACCTGTGCAGGTAAGCGAATGGTCAGTTATCGCCGTCGCGCCCGGACAGATAGGCGGCAAAGAGGATGACGGTCATCCGCTTTTTCTGAACGGATGGGCGGTACTTTGGTCGCCGGAGTTGATGAGCAAAACGGATCTCGAGGCGCACATCGCGGAGTATAATTTCTTCTCCTATTTCTTTACGGACTCACTTCCGTTGGAACCGAAGGAATGGGATGCCATCGAGATGCTTATAAGTGCTCTGAGAGAGGAACTAAAGGCGCACAAAGATAGTTCGGCGTTGCGGAATATAGTGGTCGGTTATCTGCGGCTGATCTTGGACTACTGCCAGCGTGCTTATTGGCGGCAGAATGCCCGGATTACTGCTTCGGAACCGGATGTGCTGAAGCGTTTTCACGCTTTGCTGGACAAGTATTACTACGAAGGTCGGCAAGCCGAAAAAGGCTTGCCGACAGTAGCGTATTGCGCATCGGAGATGGCGTATTCAGCGGGTTATTTCGGCGATTTAGTCAAACAGACAACAGGTTCTTCCGCCAAGGAATATATCCAGTCGTACATCATCCGAATCGCAAAGAATATCCTCATGAGCGGCCGTAGCATCAGCGAAACGGCATACATGTTAGGCTTCGATTACCCACATCATTTCACGCGCATGTTCAAGAACAAAACCGGTATCACTCCGGGTGAGTACATGCGTGGTCACGCGTCTTGATTTATTTCTTTTTGGCTTTGCGTTTGGCTTTGCGCTCTTCGCGGCGTGCGCGTATCTGTTCTTTGGTCGGCCAGTTGAAGTCTTTCTTCCACATAAAACCGACACCTTCTATCGTGGTTGCCTGGCGCAGAGAGTATTTATCCACGGTGTGCGTGTATCCTTTGAGGCGCCACTGACCATCCTCGGTAAGTAGCACCTCCACATCGAGGTCGCCGAAGAATGGCCGGTTGCTGACATCGTTGTAGCGGTAACCCACATTTCCATTGATGATGAGCCTGTCCACCGGTTGCAGGTGGAATTGCGCCTCATACTCCTGGCTCGCATTGGAGCCGGTGCCATCCGACCGTATCGCCACACCAAGGGTCAGGACGTTGGTCAGTTTGGACAGCCATGCATTGATCTGACCCGTGACGGTCGAGGATAGCAGCGAATAGGTGGAGTTGAGCGTCGCGTATTGGGCATTGCTCATGTATTCCGGCGTGAAGAATCGTCCGAAAACGAGGAGGTAGATGACCTGGCGCATCAGCATTTCGTCGGTGTTGATGATCTGCCGCACTTGTTGCTGGATAGCCTGGTCGCTGGACGGGAACTCCAGTGCGAAACTGAGTATCGGGTTGTTGAGTGGCCCGTTCATGTGAAGACAGGTCAGCACGGGGATACTCGTGCGCGAGGTGGAGAGTTGGTCTATCTCGTCTCCGAAAAGATCTTTTAGGTTGGCTGTTACACGGTGTTTGGCGGTGACGTCAAGATTCGGGTTGGAGGGATCGCCGGAAAAAGCTATCGTCGAGCCATCGCCTATCGTGAACTCACGGCGAATCACATTTCCGACGGTATAGGATAGTGTTCCACGCTCGATGTCGTAAGTGCCGAGTAGGCGCACATCGCCTGTCTCGGTGTTATAGGTGAGTTGGAGTGCGCCGCTGCCTCGGGCCTGAATCATATCGCCGTTGCGTACGCCTAAAACGAGTTGGAAGAGCAGACGAGGATTCACCTCCAGGTTGAGGGTCAGCATACAGCGTCCGGCACGCTGATAGAGCGTGGAGTCCGTTCGTGTGAAGAGGATGTCGATATTGTCCAGGTCGGTCTCCACCACGGAGTCGTTCTGTTGCTTCGGGTGCTCGATGAAGCGGATGAAATTGGATTCATTGGCAGAAGCGGCATTGTCAAGACTCAGCCGGAAACGGGACTTGCCGGTTGTGACAGCGTTTGCGTTGACGAGGATATTGTCCTCGCTGCCGGTTACATCCACATGCCCGGAGGCATAGACCTTGCCCTGAAGCATCTCGCCCTCGCGGTCCGGCATGTCGAACGCTAAGGCATCATAAACATCTACATGCAGGTCGAGTGCGAAATCGCGGAACTGATCGTGATAAACACCTCCGTTGACGAGAACCTGATTGCCCTCTTTGTCGGTCAGATGAACCTCCGGGAAAAGGATCGCAGTGGTGTCCATGACGATGGTGTCTTCGGGAATCGTGTAGCGTGCGCCTGTCCACGGCAGGGTGAATGAGGCGTTTTTCGCCGCTGCCCGAAGCAGGACATATGTCATGTTTTTCTTGCCTCCGACGATGACGCGTCCCGTGGCACTTCCGTCCATGTCGGTGAGCACGGTGGAGGTCCAGTGGTTGACAAATGTCAGAGGAACCGAGTCGGGGCGGATGTCAAGCCGCCAACTGCCACTGCCGTCAAAAATGGTTTGCCCGTCCAGTTCAACCATGCGGCGGGCATAGCGGTCCACATCCGCGTGGAAAACGAGTTGAGGCGGCACTACGGTATCGTGGTGTGTGCGCTCAGGGTACATGTTGAGCGCCACTTCGGCATCGCCGAACCAGCAGTTGTTCAGACCCATTGAGTCCACATGGATTTGTGCGTCCACCACAGGTTGATGGAAGGCATTGGCTATCTGGGCGGTTCCGGTGAGGAGACCTTCGAACATGATCGTTTGTACCGGAAGCACAAAGGGGACCACATAGGCAGCGTTGATACGCTTGAGGTCGATCTCCATCGTGTCGGTTGACCGTGGTGAAGCTACGCCGTGCGCAATCAGGTGTTGACCGCCTCCCTCAAACAGGAAATGATCGATTGTCACCATCGAGTCGGCGGCACAATAGGTCGTACGGCTCTCGCCGATGGTATAAACCGAATCGCGTAGCAGCAGCGTCGAGGGCTGCATGTGGAACTCAATAAGCGGCTGTTTGTTATAGCGGTTGAAGATCGTGGTCAATCGGATGTCACCTCCGTACGTTCCTGCGCGTTGGGCGGTCAGCAGAGCTTGCTGACGGTCGTGGTTATTGAGGTGGGTGAGGGCGCGTTGAAGCTCACGGGGAGACAACTCGCGCCAACCTTCGGGCAACTCGTCGTCAAGGTCTGCCTCCTGACGCAAGGTCAGGTGAGTCAGCAACGTGTCGCGGAAAGCGAGGTTCGAGAGCACGGTGTGCATTTTCATCGCTTCTGCCGAGACCGATAGGGCCAGCCCCGAGCCTTTGCCGTTGTTATGGCGGAGCGAGTCGAGGGTGTTCATCGTGATTGTGAGGTCGTGCACCGGAGTGTTGCCTGCACGCACGCCCGGAGCGAAGAAACGCATATCCACGTATGGGCTGCCCCATTGAGGAATCTCGACGCTGGCACGCATAGTGGGGTGGTCGCTCAGCACGAAAGGTGCCACGAAAAGACGCTGGATATCTCTCAGGCGATGACCATCTGCACGGAGCGACAACTGCAACGCCTGACGCGGTTGCGACGGGGCAGGAATAGCGGAAGGCAGGTAATAGTGGAGCAAAGCCTGCGCGGAGGGCACGAGGTCGCTATAACGGAACACACCATCTGCTTGCGCGGTGAGGTAGTCGCTGCGCAGCGTGAACGCTTTGCCTGAATGGGCATCTGCTGAGACAAGCAGACTCAGTTGTTGCATGAGAATCGAGTCGCGAGCCGTGGAGACAAAGAGCGAATCGATCACCAGATAACCGCTCATCTCATCCGGCGTATCGCCTGTTAGATCGACTGCCATGCTGAAACGTGTATTGAGCTGACTGCCAATAAGTTTGATGCCAAGAGGCGAGGAGTCGAAATGGCGGCAGATGAGGTTGAAATTGGCTTCCGGGTTCGTGTCGTGCATATCCACTACGCCGTCGAAGGTCATACTCAGATGCGGGTCGTCGATATCGAAATGACCCGTGAATCGCTGAGGCTGATAATGGCCTTTGATCTTGAGGTCATTGTACGTATAGCCGTTGTAGATGAACTGCCGGAGGTTGGCGTTGATGTCGCCACGCACTTCGCCGTCCGAGATAGTTCCTTTGGAGCGTATATCGATAGTGGCTGTACTGAATTTGTGGTTGGCGAGTAGCCGTCCGAGCTTGAGCTTGCGTCCCACGATACGCGCGTCGTAATCCATGTTTTCAAACAGCGAGTCACTGCGGAACGTACCGTCCGTGCTCACGGTACCTATACCCGTGCGGAAAGCTCCGTGGAGCGTGAGGTCGTGCAAATGTCCCTCCGCCAAACCGCGGTAGTGTATGTCTCCCAGACGGTGAATAGGAGCCGCCAACTTGAACGGACGGTTGTATAGTTGCGACAGAAAATCCTGTAGAATCGGCGCGTTGATATGCACGTCCTGGAAATTGGCTCGCAGGTAAGTGCTGTCCCAGTCGGGCAAACCCAATGCCGTTACGTCGCCGACAAACAGGTCACGCCCGTTGTAGTTGAGCGACAGGTCCTGGCAGTAAAGCGAATCAAGCGATCCGCCTACTTGGCCGGTGAGGAAAATCTGACGGTTCATGTGGGAAACGCGCGGTACGAACAAGGCGATGTCGGAAGGGACGAGCATCGCCTCGTGCAACTCAACGGAGAAAAGAATCTCATGTGCTGAACGGGACAGATAGAGCGTGTCGCCGGCGGGGAAACGCACTTCTATTCCGCTCATATCCAGACGCGAGTGAGGCAACCGACCCGTGAGGGTGGGGACAGAAATCATCGAGTCGGTCAGGATGGCGTGTGCACGCAGCGATTGTACGTCCAAAGGCCGCAGTTGAGGCTTGTCCATACGGCGGAGTTGCAAAGCCATGTCGCCTATCTCGGCGTCAAACAGATCCGCGGAGAGACAGTGCAGATCCATCTCCGTATGGCTCAGAGACAGGTAGATATCGTCGTAGCGTACACGCAGATTGCTCAGTTGAACGTCACGGACAGAGACCAGCGAACGGAAGGGTGAGTCGTCCTCTTCGTCGGGTTCCGTGCGGAAAGCATCTACCAAAAACTGGTAGTTGTACGTGCTGTCCGGCAGACGATAGACGTTCAGAAAACCGTCACTCACGCGGACGTGAGAGAAACGGATTGCGTTGCGCCGCAAAGCCAAAGGACGGAAATGGGCATAGACCTCGCCCAGATAAAGGAGCGTGTCCTGCTGCTGGTCCTCGATATAGAGCTCGCGAATAGCAAGACGCGCCGGGAAACGGTATTCGATGGTGCCCACATGCGCCCGCGTCCCCAAAGCTCTTGCCAACTCATGTGTGGCCAACTGCACGGCGGAAGTCTCCACTCGGTCGCTCGTCAGAGCGGCAAGAAGCATAGCCAATACCAGCAGGATACTCGCCAACAAAACACTCAATATGTAGAGAAATCGCTTCACAAAAATAACTTCGCGTACAATTAGCACGCAAAGATACTATAAATTTTGCATATATGCAAAAAAAAATGCGTTTTTGAACGAAACTTAGCTGATTTCGCCCCAATTATGGGCTTCGATGCGCAAAATATCCAGCCGGTTCTTGTAAATCCGGTTGTATTCGTCCTGCAGAAGCGGGTCTTTGTCGAGGATGGCGAGGGCGGCTTGTCGGGCGAGTTCGAGGAGACGGCCGTCGGTGGAGAGGCTGGCTATGTGGAGGTCAAAAGGAAGACCGGATTGCTGGGTCCCTTCCAGGTCGCCCGGACCGCGGAGTTGCAGGTCTGCTTCGGCGATTCGGAAACCGTCGTTGGTGGATACCATGGTCTCAATACGGAGACGGGTGTCTTTGGTCAGCTCGTTGCGCGTGAGAAGCAGACAGAAACTCTGGTCGGCTCCTCGGCCCACACGACCGCGCAACTGATGGAGCTGGCTCAAACCAAAGCGCTCGGCGTTCTGGATAACCATGACGCTCGCATTCGGTACATTGACACCCACTTCGATAACCGTAGTGGCAACGAGTATCTGCGTCTCGCCGCTCTGGAAACGTTGCATCTGCAGGTCTTTGTCCGCGGCTTTCATCTGACCGTGGACCATTGAAATCCTATACTCTGGAAAAGCTTCGCACAGCTCATTGAACCCGTTCTGGAGGTCTTGCAAATCTAATTTCTCGTTCTCTTTGATCAGCGGATAGACAAAATAAACCTGTCGTCCCTGCTGAATCTGCTTGCGGATAAACGAATACACCTGTGCGCGGCGTTCAATCGAATAGTGAATCGTCTGAACGGGCTTGCGTCCTGGCGGCAATTCGTCGATGACCGAAACATGCAAATCGCCATAGACGGTCATCGCGAGTGTGCGCGGAATAGGGGTCGCGGTCATAACGAGCACGTGCGGAGGAATAGTGAGCGAGGTCGAGCCGGACTCGGAGGACGACGATTTGGTCCAGAGTTTGGCGCGTTGGGCGACGCCGAAACGGTGTTGCTCGTCAACAATCACCAAACCTAAATTGCGCCACTGAACCTCGTCTTCTATCAAGGCGTGTGTGCCGATAAGAATATGGATCTGCCCGTTTCTGAGACCTTCGTGAATCGGCTCACGCTGTTTCTTGGTGGTCGAACCCGTCAGCAAAGCTACATGAACATGGCAATCCTTTGTCCCTTGTCCATTATTAAGCGGTTCCAGGAACGCTTTCAGGGTCTCGTAGTGCTGGTTGGCGAGGATCTCGGTCGGAGCCATTATACAGGTCTGGTAGTTGTTGTCAACAGCCAACAGGCAGCATAGCAACGCCACGAGCGTCTTACCGGAACCGACATCGCCTTGCAGCAACCGGTTCATCTGATGACCGGATTTCATATCTTCGTGAATCTCGCGGATAACACGTTTCTGCGCCTCGGTAAGAGGAAATGGCAAAGAGCGGTACAAGGCATGAAAACGTGCTCCGACGGTGGGCATCGGATAACCCACGTTCTGCTCACGCCGCTTCATCTGCCTCAGAATCTGCAACTGGATATAGAACAACTCCTCAAATTTGAGCCTTGCACGAGCATTCTGCATGGCAAAACTGTCACGCGGGAAATGGACGTTGACAAGCGCCTCGGTGAGGCTCATGAGTTTGTATTGCTGCAAAATATCCGCTCCCAAAGTGTCCGGAACACCCTGCTTGAGTTCGGGGATAAGCTCTGCGATAATCGTACGCATGGCCTTGGAATTCAGGCCGGTACGTTTCATCTTCTCGGTTGTGTTGTAGTGAGGCTCCAAACCCTGAGTCATCTCTGGCGTCACTTTGCTCCAAGGCGTCAACTCCGGATGAACGAAATTGAATCGGTGGTCGAATCGGCTGGGCTTGCCGAACAGAAGATATTTGACCCCGCGCTGCAACTTGACATATTTCCCGCCCTGAAACCAAACCAACTCGCACTGGTGGGTCCCGTCGTTGAACATTGCGCTCAGACGCTGGGTCTTACCGATTCCAACCGTGTGCCATTCGGTCACCTCCCCGATAATCTGAACAAACGTCTCATCGTCCTCCAGCTCGGCGATGCGATAGAATTTGCTGCGGTCGATATATTTGTACGGATACTGACGCAACATATCCATGGCGGTTCTTACACCAAGTTCTGAACGAAGAATGTCGGCACGTTTCGCGCCGACACTCTTACAATAAGTTATGTCTCGATGAGATAGTTCCATATCAGACCGCTTCGCTCAAAGTAGAAAGCGTCATACGGCTTTGAGGTCACAACGTGACCGGTCTTTCGACTTTTGTCTTTCGACTTTCTACTATATTATTGCAACTTGAAGTTAACAGGCACGGTATATTTCACGCGAACGGCTTTACCACGCTGTTTACCCGGTTTCCATTTCGGCATCGATTTGATGACGCGAACGGCCTCTTTGTCCAGCGAGGGATCTCCACCCGAACGTACGACCTCTACATCCACAATCGAACCGTCTTTGTTAACCACGAACTGGCAGATTACACGTCCTTGGATACCGTTCTCTTGAGCGATTACAGGGTATTTCACGTTCTCGCTGAGGTATTTGAACAGAGCTTGTGTTCCGCCCGGGAACTCCGGCATCGACTCAACGACTACGAAGACTACCTCTTCTTCCTCTTCCTCTACAGGTGCCTCTACGGGAGCCGCGATAACCACTTCGGCCTCTTTGTCGTCCTCCGTGTTGATCTCAATGGACTCCGTCTCAACGTTATCCTCTACCACGTTCAGCACTTCCACTTCTTGTACGGCAGGGGGTGGGGGAGGGGGAGGAGTCTCTTGGCTCGTTTGCTGAATCTCCACTTCCTCTTCAAAAAGGAACTCGGAGTCAGTCACCTCATACTTGGTTACCTCTTTCTCAGTCCATTCCAATGCCACGTAGCAAAGGCTGAGCACAAAGATGAAGCCCATTAAGACATAGATAATCTTTTTGTCTTCCAGACTGGCTTGCTGTGATTTTTTTTCTTGCATATACTTGTGTTTTTTAGGTCGTAAGACTTACATTAACTTACATTCACTTCGTTAAATTTTGCCGGGAATTAACACTCTTCAGCAAAATCGGCTGCAAATTTACAACTTTTTTTTGATATGTGCAAGAATTTTTGTAATTTTGCAGCCGATTTATGCATTTAAGGCTAAAAAATAGGGTTCAAAGCGAGTTGGTTCGCAATTCTGCGAGGTTATTGACGGCTAATGTGGTGGCTCAGGTTATCGGGCTTTTGGTCTATCCCGTACTGACACGAATGTATTCCGCCGACGATTTCGGATTGCTCAATCTCTTTATGAGTATCGGCGGAATTTTGATTCTGATCTCTACCGCGGATTACCAGAACGCGATAGTACTCCCTAAAGAAAATACACGCGCGCGAGCCATCGTACAATTATGCCTTGCCCTCGTGGCGGGGATGCTGCTCCTCCTTGTTGCCTCTATCCCATTTTCACGTCCGCTTGCCCGGTTGTTCAACGCGCCTGATCTGGCTAATTGGTGGTGGCTGATGCCACTCTATGTGGGAGGACTGAGTGTCTGGGCGGTTTTGAGCAATTACTATCTACGCGAGAAGGCTTTCCGGCGTATCTCTGTCTATCAGATGTCGCAATCTGTCCTGAACGCAGCAGGTAAGACGGGGTTGGGTGCATGTGGCTTTTTCTCCGGGGGAATGATCGTTTCCACTATCCTTGCACCGGTATTGGCCATTCTTGTCAGTCTCCTCAACGGAGGCAGGCAACTTCTCTCCGGTATCTTCCGTATAAACAAAAACGCTCTCCGTGCGGAGGCGCACGCCTATCGTAATTTCCCGCTCTACTCTATGCCGCGTTCTCTGGTCAGCACGCTTTGCCCGAATCTGCCGATACTCATGCTGACGCCTGTCTTCGGATTGACGGAAATGGGTTATTTCGGCATGGCGTTGACCTTAGCCATGCGACCGCTGCAAATGATTGTGCAGTCGGTTTATCAGGTCTTGCTGCAACGTACCGCACAAACGGTAAACGAGCGCAAAAAAATAGGGAACTTGCTCCTCCGCTTTGTTGCAGTCGCCTTCGCGGTTTTGTTGCCTTTGTTCGTCGGGCTCTATTTTATTCTGCCGTGGCTGACGGAGGTGTTGTTGGGCTCCGACTGGCGGGTGAGCGGAGAGTATATACGGTTGCTCCTGCCGTGGCTGCTGGTGATGACTGCCGTGGCGCCTATCGGGTTTATTCCGGATGTGTTCGGTCAGCAAAGGGTGGGCTTTATTCTGGAGATTGTGTATATGTTGCTCACGATCGGCGCACTCTCTGTCGGCATTGCTTTGCGTGATTTCAGGCTGGCTATGTTGTGCTATTCGCTGCTGAATACGCTGATGATCAGCGGACAGATGGCGTGGTACGCTTGGCTGATCAGACGCTATGACCGCTCTGTTCAAGACGCCTGAACCTGACGGATGGCGCTTAGGATGGTCAACACGGCACACTGGTCGTAAATACGTCCTTCGCCCATGATTGTCTCCGCTTCCTTTTGTATGGATGGGTACGAAGCCAGCAAATGTTTGTGGGTGGAGTAGTAGCCTTCTATCGCTTCCCGCAAATCGGGGTTGCTCTTTGCCCACGAATCGTACGGATTCATGGAAATGCCTTCTTTCATCTGGTATCCGTTATACAAATGCAAACGTTTCAATATATAAAATGCCATTCGTTTGACCAAATCACGCAAAGGAATATTGCGTCCCATGAGCGACATAACGATTCTCCTGTGGCCGATTTCTTCGCCTTTGTGGTCCCATTGGGCGGCTTCCGGGTAATAACGCAAGATCCACTTGTCGTAGAAATGATAGTTCCATCGTTTCTTGAGCGGTACGTGCAGCACATAGTTCAGTACGTCCACGTCGCAGAAAGGCGAATAGGTCTCCGTGTATTGCTGGAGTACCAGAGGCGAACCTAATCCATTTCCTGCAAAACTGAGCGAATAGAGCCGTTCTATTTCGTGCTTGTGGTCGGTCTCTACCGAAAAGATGTTGTCCCCGTTCACACCGGTTGCCACCACGCCCGCCTCGCTCCAGTCGAATTGAGTCGAGCAATAATATATCTCCGACGGAGCGTTATAATTGACCAAGGCTTGTGTGGCGCGTGTGATAGCGTCTGTCTGCCGGAGATAATTGCCTCCGTCCAAAGGGAGGAAGGTCCATTCGTTGCCTAAATAAGCGGCTATTTTTTGTGGCAGCAAATGGTCGTAGTGACCTGTCTGCGAATAGGTGAAGTTGGTTATCGGCCGGTTTGTCAGCCGTCGGGCTACCATCTGAACCATACGCGAATCCAAGCCTCCGCTCAACGGATAGAATTGCTTCAAACCGTATTCTTCGTTTTTGTCAATTATCCGCTTGACGGCCTGACGGAAAAGTCTGTCGGTTTCGGCTATGGCTTCCTCCTCGTTGAGATGTGTCGGTGTGTTGTCGAACGAATAGTACTGCTCCACCTCGGTCTTTCCCTTGCAGATTCGGAGCATCTGTCCTGCTCCGACGCGTTGGATACCCTTTACGATCGTGGTGTTGCCCGAGCCGTAGCCCATCTCTATAATACGATGCATAAACTCCGTATCCATCGTGCTGAAATGGGCAACATGAGCCAGTTCAAACAAATCGGAGGACAGACACCAACCGCGCTCCGTACGACACCAGAAAAGCATATGGCTGCCTATTTGGTCGTTATACACGCACACTTCCCCGGTCTGTTTGTCTATCAATACCGCCGCAAACGACCCACGCCATGCGGCTACATTCACTTCCGGCCACCGCGAGACAATCTCCTCGCGGTTAAAGAGCACGCCTTCCACGGCAAGAAAACGCTTTTCGTCTTCTATCCACAGCTTGTCTTTCTCAAACTTGCGCAACGACCATTGTAACAAATGAATATCGCCTTTCTCCCATTGACGGATAAAAGACGATTTGTCTTCTTTGAGCGGCCATTCGGCCTTTTCCCCTATACTTATTCGGAAACCAAACATTGTACGTAAATCTCTTTGAATTGTTTGCCGACGGACTCGAAAGTATATTCCTCTGCTCGCGACGTGTATTTTGGAATCTGGAGTACTTGCTCCATCTTGTCTGCCAGCCGCCCGGGCGTGTTGGCGTCTTCTTGCGGAACAAGGATTCCCGTCTCCGGCGTGACAATCTCTCCGGCTATCCCGACCGGAGTCGAGAGAATAGGTGTGCCGGTTGCAGCGGCTTCGCTCAGAACGATCCCGGCCGTCTCATAGCGGCTCGTGAGCACAAAAGCGTCCGCCTTGTGAAACCATTCGCACACCTGTTCGGGAGTCTGTTCGCCCGGCCATACAATCTGCTCCGACGGAATAGCTAATTCATTTGCTAAATTCCGCGAAGAGAGGTAGTCGGTTCCTGTTCCCACCATTACCAGCCGCACGTCTTTCCTGCGTCGGCACAACTCGCTGAACCCGCGTAGAAGCGCAAACGTGTTCTTCGATCGCTCGTCAAAGCAACTGACGTGGAGGAGGGACTTGGAGGGAGTGAGTTGCGGAATTCCGGAGTTCTGGAATTCTGGATTTCCGGATTTCTGGAATTCTGGATTTCCGGATTCTTGGTAGAAGAAATCATCCACTACATTGTTGATCTTCTGCCAGTTGGCATTCTGAATACCGCATCTGCGCATGGCTTCGCCTAACAATTCGCTTACGGGAAGAATAACCGAGGCGTGAGCTGCCACCTCTTTGCAAAGTCTCCGTTTCAAACCGTTCTGGCGCATATACTGTCCGTTCTCTGGCAGATAACCGCTCCAGTGTTCCACAATCAAGTATGGTATCCTGTATCGCTTTTTAAGCCAAAGAGCCAGCAGACCTTGCTTCTGAATGACGTTGACTTGCACAACATCCGGCGTCCATCCTTCGCGCCTGAGTTGCTCCCATTGACTGAACAAATCTCTCCAACCTTGCGAATGAATAACCCGCACATCCACGCCTTGCGCACGGACAGCGTCCGCGTGCTTTTGTACGAAGAGACCCGCCATCGCGTCGCGCTCCGACGGGTACCAAGGTGTGAGGTAGAGTACTCGCAAAATATGGTTTATTTGTTATCTCGAAATCTCGATAACTCGATATCTCGATATTTCGATATCTCGGATTATTGTTCTTGATTTTTGATAATTTCCGATTTTCCAACCGCCAACTCAATGCATGCCGATTTCCCTCAGATGCTGGATCCACAGAGCGATTCGGAAGAAAGGCTTGTAGCATTTCTCCACGCTGTAATATGTAACCGGTGTGGAGCCGAATTGCTTATAGTGGTTGGCAATCCCTTTGTCCATCGAGCCCTCGAAGTCGAAAGCCACCTGTTTCTCGCGTGCGCGTTTCATAGCTTCGAGCACGAGCAGGGCGCTTGCGCCCGAGTCGGCGTGGGTGGTGTCGTAGCATGGGATGAGGTAGTACATGTTCTTCTTGTCCCATACAAGGAATGCGGCTGCGTACGCTTGACCGTCGGCGTTGCATATCGAGAGAATCTCACATTGACCAAGACGTCTCGCTTTGCGCTCCAAAACCAACAGAAACTCCCGCGAATAGGAGGGACGCCGGTGTCTCGCTGCCAGACATTTGGTGTGGAACCGGTAGAAATCCTCCACGCTCATGTCGTGTTCCGCGTGCAAACTGAGAGCACGTTGCAACTGGCGTTTCTTGTTCTTCGAGAACGAGTCGATGAGCTTGTCCAAATCGGCGAGGTCGTTTACCTGATACGTGACGCGTTCACGGGTCTTGAAACCCAAGCCACGCATAGCGTCCACGCAGAGACTGTACGGCCGGAACTGCTGGTAATAATAGGCGAGGTTCAGCGCTTCTAATTTCTCCGAGAGCTGACGGCACACTTCCGCGGTCGCCCATTTGTCGCCCGTCGTTTCGGCGGACACCCAGATACCTCCCGTTTGCGTCATCTGCGGCATAATAACATATTTGTACCACGCGCGCTTGCGCAGGAGATAAGGCATAACGCCTAATATCTTGCCGTCCGCGTCTTCTGCAAAGAGCACATCCCACTCCTTGCCTGCGCAAACGGCATCCATCCACCACGGTTGCATCGTCAGCGGCACATACTCCTGCTCCGCAACCCATTGTGCATATCGCTCTTTATTGGACATCTGGTCGTGAATTGTTGGTCGTTGGTCTGTCTGAACGCTCCGTCATCTCTTAACGGAAAAGTCCGAAGAAGCCGTTCTGTTGCGGAGCTTCAGTTGCTTCTGCTGCCTCGTTATTGTCCGTCACAGGGGCTTCCGGCAGTTGCTCGCTGGTCTCTGCGGCCTCGTCCGCTGTGTTCGGACGTCCCAGGTTACGGTATTGCTCGGGTTTGTAAAGGATCTGTATGGTCTCAGCCACCACTTCTGTCTTGCGGCGGATCTGACCGTCTTTCTCCCATGTACGGGTCTTCAGTTTGCCCTCGATATATACTTTCATGCTTTTGCGGACATAGTTCTGGGCCCATTCCGCCAGATTCCTCCATAGAACGATGGAGTGCCATTCGGTCACATCGGGTACCTGTGTGCCGTTCTGCATAACATAACCGCGTTCGGTAGTAGCTAAATTGAAGGTAGCGATTGCAACGCCGCGGTCCAAATAACGAACTTCTGGGTCATTTCCTACGTTTCCAATGAGAATAACTTTGTTTACACTTGCCATAAAAAATTACAATTTTAATTTATAAGTTAAAAATTTCGATTCCTGTTTTCTGTTGATTTTTGTTTGAATTCTTGTTTAAAATCTTTTGCGGCTGCAAAAGTACAAAAAAAAATTGACATATGCAAGAATATTCGCAAAAATTTATTTGTTTTCATTCATCCTTCCCTTCCCGCCTCGTCTCGTTAGGATGGGTTGGCCTCTGTTTATATAAATGCGGGATGTTATCCCGCGTCCCTCTCATGTGCCTCTCATCGTCTTTCTCATCATCCTTCCCTTCCCGCCTCGTCTCGTTAGGATGGGGGTTGGCCTCTGTTTATATAAATGCGGGATGTTATCCCGCGTCCCCATCCATCTCTCCCTTCCCGCGTCCTCTCCCATTCCCATTCCCTCCCCATTGTGTCTTTCTTCTTTTACGCCGGATACTATCCGGCCTCCCTCCCTTATGCGGATGGCCGGGGTGGGTTTTTGTTGGTTAAAATAGCGTGATTATAGCGTGATTATAGCGTTATTATAGCGTGATTAGCGGCTCGATACCATGACACCTCCCCGCTCAAAACCCCTTCCTCACTCCATTTCTTGCCCCTCATAAAAACCTCAATTCGCTCTTTTTCTCAAAAAAAATGCTTGTTTACTTGCATATATGCAATTTTTGTAGTAATTTTGCACTCACAAACGCAATTTGTCCTGTTGGACACACAACCATGATCAGCAAAGAACAAAGAGAACGTATCTTATCCCTCGTTCGTCAGGAAGTGGTTCCTGCGATAGGTTGTACGGAACCGATGTGCGTTGCTTTATGTACCGCGCGCGCTACAGAGAAATTAGGTTGCCGTCCCGAGAAGATAGAGGTTCAGCTTAGTGCCAATATCCTCAAAAATGCGATGGGTGTCGGTATTCCCGGAACCGGCATGACCGGCCTTCCTATCGCCATCGCTTTAGGCGCACTCATCGGAAAAAGCGCCTACCAGCTCGAAGTGCTCAAAGACCTTACGCCGGAAACCCTCGAACAAGGCAAACGCTTCCTCGCCGAGCATCGAATCGCTATCCGCCAGAAAGAAGGAATAACCGAAAAACTCTATGCCGAGGTGACCTGTACGGCGGGCGGCAAAAGTGCTTCTGCTATCATAGCCGGAGGACACACCCGGTTCGTGGATGAGACGCCGCAAAAAAATGCAAACGCCTCTCATACCAACCCCGAAACACTTCAAGTTCCCCTGAATCTCCGCCTCGTCTATGACTTCGCTACGACCGCTCCGCTCGACGAGATACGCTTTATCCTGGATGCCCGCACGTACAATATGAATGCCGCGCGCGAGGCGCTCAAAGGCAACTACGGACACAACCTCGGCAAGACCATCGACCGCCCGCTCTCGAAAGGTATCTTCGGAAACAGCATCTATTCGCATATCATCTCCCGCACGGCTTCTGCTTGTGATGCCCGTATGGGCGGAGCGATGATTCCTGTGATGTCAAATAGTGGCAGCGGAAACCAGGGCATTTGCGCAACCAACCCCGTGTGTGTCTATGCCAAAGAGAACGAGAATACCGAGGAGGAACTGATCCGTGCGCTGATGCTCAGCCACCTCACGGCTATCTATATCAAACAATCTCTCGGAACACTCTCCGCGCTCTGCGGATGTGTCGTGGCAAGTATTGGCAGTAGTTGTGGAATCACGTACCTCATGGGCGGAGACTACGAACATATATGCTTTGCCGTCAAGAACATGATTGCCAACCTCACGGGCATGATCTGCGATGGAGCCAAACCGGCGTGCTCGCTCAAGATCACTTCCGGAGTCTCTACGGCTCTCCTTTCTGCGCTTCTGGCGATGGAAGGCAAATGTGTCAGCTCCGCGGAAGGTATTGTGGATGACTGCGTGGACCGCAGTATTCACAACCTCACGAGCATCGGAGCCGACGCTATGTGCAAGACCGACGACATGGTACTCCATATCATGACATCCAAATCCTGCTGAGTTTTTTGTGCATTTTCGTAGAAAAAAGTATTTCTCTCTTGTGTATGTCAAAAAAAATGTGTATCTTTGCACCCGATTTGAGAAAGTGCCTGACAAGACACTTCCCTAACTGACATTAATGAATCCATAGCAAGCTATGAAACACACATCGATTTGGCTGGCAGCCTTGCTGCTGATGACGGTGGGCACAATAAGTGCTCAGAAACAAGAAACAGGTGAACACACCGGGCAGTACGTCCGCTGTATTGCGTTCTACAACCTGGAGAACCTGTTTGACACCATTCACGACGAAGGCAAGAACGATTACGAGTACCTGCCTGACGGCGGAATGAAATGGACCAGTTTCAAGTACGAGAACAAACTGAAAAAGATGGCGTACGCCGTTTCCCAACTGGGAACAGACTACGATCCCCGCGGAGCTGCCTGTATCGGCGTTGCCGAGGTGGAGAATATCGGTTGTCTCTATGACCTCTGTGCGGTAACTAACAGCCAATACGGTCGTCGGTTGAAACCGATTCTCTTGGAGGGTCCTGATCGTCGTGGGGTGGATGTGGGCTTGCTCTACGACACGCTCCTCTTCAAGCCTTCGCACATAGCCGGCTATGAACTGAAAGCCCACTATGCGGATGGTGGCGAGATCAAGACTCGTTTGCAGTTGCTCGTCTCGGGCTATCTGCTCGGAGATGGTTCGCCGGAGAAAATACATATGATCACCAACCACTGGCCGAGCCGTTACGGAGGTGAACTGTCCAGCCGGCCGGGACGTGACACAGCGGCTATGCTTTGCATGCACATCTGCGACTCGATCTACAAAAAAGAACCGAAAGCGAAGATTATTATCATGGGCGACTTGAACGACGACCCGGACAATCATAGTTGCAAAGAGGTGATTAAAGCACGCAAGAAACCGCAACAGGTGGAGCCCCAAGGATGGTACAATACCATGTGGATCCACTTGGCGAACGGAACAGGTACGCTCTTCTACAACGGAGGATGGAACCTCTTTGACCAGATTATCATCTCCGAGCCCCTGCTCAACGAGCGAAAGGATAGTGGCAAATGGGCATATTGGAAATCCCAGGTCTTTAACAAACCGTTCCTGACCGTCCAGGAAGGCAAGGACAAAGGTGCTCCCCTCCGTACACACAAAGGAGGAGTTTGGCAGAACGGATACGGAGACCACTTCCCCACAATGATTTATCTCATCCGCCAGAAATGAGAAAATAAGAAAATGTGAAAATAAGAAAATAACATGACTTTACAGTTAAATAGAAACGCAAGTCCGATACGAATGCGTAACTACGGACGCATTGTACAGGACATGATAGGGTACGCTTGCACGGTGGAAAACCAAGCCGAACGCGAGTCGCTGGAGGTGTATATCGCCCAATGTATGCGGCAACGAAATCTGGTGTGGAACCGTGATCAGGAAGCAGGTATGGCCCGCGTGCGCGAAGATATACTTCGCCTCTCGGAGGGCAAACTGAAATGCGATTCCGACAATTTCCAACGTCTGATGGCGCAACCCAACATGGTAATGACCAACCAACCAAAAAAGAAAAAGAAATAAATACAGGCAATGGAAGCGTGCAATCAGTTTAAAGTTTTTGCCGGCTCGAAAGGTGAAGCCCTGGCAAAAGGAATCTGTGAGGAACTGGGATGCCAGCTCGGTAAAATCCATCTCGACCGCTTTTCGGACGGCGAGTTTTGCAGTTATTTTGAGGAATCGGTCCGCGGACAATCTGTCTATCTGGTCCAACCCACCTGTCCCAGCAGCGACAATCTCATGGAGTTGCTTCTCATGATTGATGCCGCCAAGCGTGCGAGTGCGTACAAAGTGATAGCCGTGATCCCGTATTTCGGCTGGGCGCGTCAGGACCGCAAGGACAAACCCCGTGTCTCTATCGGCGCCAAACTCGTGGCGAACATGCTGCAGGCTGCTGGAGCAGATCGTATCATTACCGTCGATCTGCACGCCGAGCAGATTCAGGGCTTCTTCGACATACCCGTCGATCATATCTATGGTTCCAACGTGCTTGCGCCTTATATAGCAAGTCTCAACCTCAAGAAACTGATTGTGGCTTCGCCCGACGTCGGAGGGTCAAAACGTGCATCTAACTTCGCCAAGAAACTCCATGCTATGACCGACCACGAAGTGCCGATGGTCATCTGCTACAAAAACCGTCCGGACTTCAACAAAGTCTCGGAGATTCGTGTGCTGGGAGACGTATATGGCAAGGACGTTGTGCTCTTCGATGACATAGCCGACACAGCCGGGACACTCTGCAAAGCGGCAGAAGTGATGCAGGCTGGAGGTGCGAAAAGTGTACGAGCCGTGGTCACACACGGAGTGCTGAGCGGTAACGCTTGCGAGAAAATAGAGAACAGCGTATTGGAGGAACTGGTTTGCACAGATTCTCTGCCCATCGACCCCAAATGCTGCAGCAAACTGCATATCGTAAGTCTCGCACATTCGATTGCATATACCATCCGCGCTATTCAATGCCACACCTCTGTGAGCGAGACAAATATGCGCTAAGGAGGAAAAAAGGAAAGGTAAAAAGTGAAAAGTAGAGTATTCATATTCGGATTAGTGGCAGGCATTGCCTGCCTCTTGTCTGCTTGTACAGCCAAAAAAACATCTGCGCCGGCTCGTCCGGCTTTCTCAGCCGACTCGGCTTATACCTATATTGCACGTCAGATGGCGTTCGGTCCGCGTGTTCCTAATAGTAGCGCGCATAGCGCGTGCGCGGTGTGGCTTATCCAGCAGTTACGCGCCTGCGGAGCTGAAGTGGAACTGCAGAAAGGCGAAATGCCTGACTACAGCGGACGTAACCAGCAGATCTATAATATCATCGGACATTTCTATACCCCCAAGACAAAGAATCGTCCGCGTGTGCTGCTCGCAGCCCATTACGACACACGACCCTGGTGTGACGAGGAAGAGGAATATACCGACCGTTATTACAACGTACCTGGAGCCAATGATGGAGCTTCCGGAGTCGGTGTTCTCCTTGAAGTAGCGCGACAAATAGGTCTGAGAATATCTAACAGTGAGCAAAGCGAACGGTCTAACAGCGACAGCGGTCTAACAGTGGAGCGGTCTAACAGCCCGCAGGGCGGTCTATCGACCCCGGTCGATATCATCTTCTTCGATTGCGAAGATATGGGTACGCCGCAGTTCTACACAGGGCCCGAACGGGAGAATACCTGGTGCCTCGGCTCACAACTCTGGGCTACCAACTATGCAAGTCTTTCAGGCGAAGCCGGTCTTTCAGCAGAGCGGTCTAACAGTGAAACGGTCTTTCAGGCGAAGCCGGTCTATACCTTTGGTATCGTGCTCGACATGGTCGGCGCTCCGGACGCAGTCTTCCCGATGGAACTCTATTCCTCGCAGTATGCCGACAACTACCAGCAGCAGATCTGGCGTGCGGCCGCACAACTCGGCTACGGAGCGATTTTCAGCAGCCAGCAGGCTTTCCCGATCGTGGACGACCACTATTATGTGAATGTATTGGCGGGGATCCCATGTGTGGATATTATCCACTACGATATGCGTAACACGACCGGCTTTCCTCACTGGTGGCACACACGCAACGATGACATGGACAATATCTCCAAATCAACCCTCCAGGCGGTCGGAGAAGTCGTAATGAGCCAGTTATAATGTATAACGGGAAATATCAATTTAATAATAAGATGAGAAATAATAATTTAATAATTGTCCTTTGCGTTTCAGTTCTATTCTGCTTTGCAGCATGTGAAACACAGCAACTGGAGAAACCACAGCATCCAGTTGTGGGGTCTTGGCGTAGCTCATATAGCGTAGTTGACCGAAATTATCATAGCGAATTAATAATCGACACGGTCACATATAGTGCGACTGGTGATTATTCAAGCGTGTCAGGAACTTATAACGCGCAAGAACCTCACAATTTGATTGGGAGACGTGCACTTGCAACGGGAACATATGAAGTTAACGAAGATACTTTGCTTATACATGTATTGCGAGTTGTGTATTCTTCGCGAGGAAAGATGGATTCATGTTACCAAGAAACCGAACCTTATGATTGGCCGGTTAAATATGCTATTAGTAATGATACAATGTTTCAGACAATCAAGGTTGGAGAGAACGATCTAAGAACGTTTATCTCTCTACGGATACGATGAGAAAATGCATTTGCTTTGCTTTTACAAAAAAGAATGAACAAACCAATCCTTGAAATAAAAGATTTGCATGCCTCGATAGGCGGCAAAGAGATACTCAAAGGGGTTAACCTCGTCATCAACGAAGGCGAGGTGCACGCGATTATGGGACCGAACGGAGCTGGCAAATCGACGCTCTCTGCGGTACTCACGGGGAATCCTGCCTACGAAGTGACTTCCGGCGAGGTCTATCTGCGTGGCAAAGATCTGCTGGTAATGGAACCCGAGGTGCGTGCGCGCGAAGGTGTCTTCCTTAGTTTTCAATATCCTGTCGAGATTCCCGGAGTGAGCATGACCAATTTCATGCGTTCCGCTATCAACGAGAAACGGGCGCACGAAGGCAAACCCGCGCTCTCGGCAAAAGAGTTCCTGTCGCTCATGCGTGAGAAAAAGAAACTCCTCGAACTGCCCGACAAACTCAACAACCGTTCGGTCAACGAAGGCTTCTCCGGCGGTGAGAAGAAGAAAAACGAGATCTTCCAGATGGCGATGTTGGAACCCTGTCTGGCTATCCTTGACGAGACCGATTCCGGCCTCGACATCGATGCCTTGCGTATAGTTGCCGAAGGTGTCAACCGCCTCAAAACCCCGCAGAACGCTTCCATCGTCATTACCCACTACCAACGCCTCTTGGACTACATCGTCCCGGATTTTGTACATGTCCTGGCAGATGGCAAGATCGTCAAAACAGGCGACAAATCCCTCGCTCTCGAGTTGGAGGAAAAAGGATATGAGGGACTGAATCTATGAACGAGGTGATTCTTCATAAGGGCGAGGTTTTTGAGAAAGTTTTTCTCAATGAACCCAACATAGACCTCCATATAACCCAAGAAGCAGGTTCGCGCGTGAAGATTCATGTGCTGAATATGCCTTTCGATAACTCGATAACTCGAAATATCGATATATCGAAACAATCATGCCCTTCAGAGGCAAAGAATAATATCGTCGTTGAACAACGCGGCGAAAACTGCTACACGGAGATCTACGCGCTCGCATATCTGCATGGCGAAGAAAAACTGACCACCGAGACGCATGTCACGCACGCGGTCGGAGGAGGAACGTCTAACCAACTGATCAAGTTTGTGTTAGCCGACAACTCCCGTGGTCGTTTTGTCGGCGATCTGAAGATTGCACAGGACGCACAGAAGACCGAAGCACATCAGACCAACCGCAATCTCCTGCTCTCGGACGATGCAGAGATGCGCACCCAGCCCCAGTTGGAAATCTACGCCGATGACGTCAAAGCAACCCACGGTGCTTCCACCGGACAACTCGATGACTCCGCACTCTTCTATATGCAGCAACGAGGTATAGGTAAACAAAAAGCGCGCCAACTCCTCGTTAACGCGTTTATGAAAGAAATTGTGGAAACAATCTCAGACGAGAAAATTAAATCTAACGTCTTAACGTTCTTCGAAGAAGATACATTTTAGTCTTTACTCTTTTAGCAGGCAAAGCCTGCGGTCTTTTGTCTTTGAGCGAAGCGGTCTTTTACTGAACCCTGTTGATGGCGTAGTCGAGTAGCCGGATGAGGCTCTTCTTCTCCTCTGAGTCACGGAACACCGAGAGTGCTTCTGTGGCTTTCTTTTTGTACTCGTTCATGCGTTGCACGGCATACTCGTCGCCGTGGTAGCGGAGAACAAACGACTTGATTTCCTCCAACATCCGTTTGTCGTCAGCCGAAGGCTCACGGTCGCTGGCTGCGCTATGAGCGGCAAGCAATTCGCCTAATTCGCGGATATGGTCCGCTTCCTCCGGCATTGCACGCTTGAGAGCGATGATAAGAGGCAGCGTCACTTTGCCGTCGCGAAGGTCGCTCATCGTCGGTTTGCCCAAGTCCTCCAGATCGCTGTAGTCGAACAAATCGTCCTTGATCTGGAAACAGATTCCAAGCAAACGGCCGTACTCGCGGAGTGCCGCACGCTGACGTGGTGTACAGCCGGACGACTCCGCGCCGGCTTCTGTGCAGGATTGAAACAACTGGGCCGTTTTCTGGTCAATGACCTGATAATAACGCTCTTCGTCTATCCACATGCTCTGACCCACATGCAGTTGCAGCATCTCGCCGCTGCTGAGGCTTTTGCCAAGGTTGGAAACGATCTCCAGAATACGGATATTACGCACTTCGGCTATCAGACCGATGACTTTCGCCAACATGTAATCACCGATGAGGATGGCTACTTTGTTGCTCCACTTGACGTGTACGGCAGCTGCTCCACGGCGTGTGTCCGACGAATCGACTACGTCGTCGTGAACAAGACTCGCTGTGTGCAGCAGTTCCAAGGCAGCTGCTGTGCGGAGCGTCTTGTCGGTCACGGGATTGCATATCTGCGCCGAGAGCAACGTGATCAGCGGACGCAACTGTTTGCCGCGACGCGAACCAACATAACTCAGCACTTCCTGTTGTAACTTGTTGTCCGCACGCAGACACTGTTCCATTAGGCGCTCGTACGCGCGCCAACTATCCTCTATAGGACGATGTATTTCGGATAAAATGCTCATAATTATCGTTTGCGACTGCAAAGATACTACTTTTTTTGCATATATACAAACATTTCTTGGAAATGTGTATTTTTTGTGTCAATTTTTCTACATAAATATGCATTTTTTTTAGTAATTTTGCAGCCGTAAAATTATGCTTAGGCATAATAGAACTGAAATAACATTCATTTAACAATAAAAATCTAACAATTATGATCAAGCCTTTCATGGACAAAGATTTCCTGTTGCAGACAGAGACCGCGCAGGAGTTGTATCACAATCATGCGGCTAAAATGCCGATTATCGATTATCACTGCCACCTTCGATTATCACTGCCACCTTATTCCGCAGATGGTTGCCGAGAACAAACGTTTCGAATCCATCGCACAGATCTGGCTCATGGGCGACCACTACAAATGGCGCGCTATGCGTTCGAACGGTGTGGACGAGAAGTATTGCACCGGTAAGGACACGACCGACTGGGAGAAATTTGAGAAATGGGCAGAGACGGTTCCTTATACCTTCCGCAACCCATTGTACCACTGGACGCATCTGGAGCTCAAGACCGCTTTCGGTATTGAGGAGCGTCTGAATCCCGAGACCGCACGTGCCATCTATGACAAGTGTAACGACCTGATTGCCAACGATCCGAAGTTCTGTCCGCGCGGACTGATGAAGCACTACCACGTAGAGCTCGTTTGTACGACCGACGATCCTGCTGACTCGCTGGAGTGGCACAAGATGGTCAAAGAGGATCCGACCGCTGAGGTACGCATGTTGCCGACTTGGCGTCCTGACGCAGGTATGAATATCGAAGCCGCTACTTGGAAAGCATATATCGAGAAACTCTCCGCTGTAAGCGGTGTTGCAATCGCCAATTTTGGCGATTTAGTGGATGCCCTCCAGAAACGCCATGACTTCTTTGAGTCGATGGGTTGCCGTCTGTCTGACCACGGAATCGAGGAGTTCTACGATGAGCCGTACACCGACGCAGAGATCAACGCCATCTTCGAGAAAGCCCTTGCAGGCAAAGAGTTGACCACATACGAAATCCGTCAGTACAAACACGCATATCTCCACGCTCAGGCGGAGATGGACTACGCTTCGGGTTGGACCCAGCAATACCACTACGGCGCGATCCGTAACAACAACTCCAAGATGTTCGCGCAACTTGGCGCAGACACCGGTTTCGACTCCATCGGTGAGTTCACAACCGCTAAGGCCATGAGCCATTTCCTCGATGAGATGAACAGCGAAGGACATCTGGCTAAGACCATTCTCTATAACCTCAATCCGTGTGCAAACGAAGTAATCGCAACCATGTTGGGTAACTTCCAAGATGGTTCTGTTCCCGGTAAGATTCAGTTCGGTTCCGGCTGGTGGTTCCTCGATCAGAAAGACGGCATGGAGAAGCAGATGATGGCGCTCTCGAACCTCGGTCTTCTCTCTCGCTTGGTCGGCATGTTGACCGACAGCCGTTCCTTCCTCTCGTATCCTCGCCACGAGTACTTCCGTCGTACGCTCTGCAACGTCCTCGGCAACGACATCGAGAACGGCATGATCCCGTACACCGGCTACGAGAAAGCCCGCGTTCAACAGATGGTCGAAGACATCTGCTACAACAACGCGAAGAACTACTTCAAGTTCTAATCCATCTCACACACCCCGCTTACCTCTCTTTTCGAGGGGTAAGCGGGAGGTGGTTGTTGTCGAATAAAACTATGCCCGATAGTTTGCTATGCGCTTCAAAATTTCAATAGTACTACTGATTGTTGCGGCGACGGTTTCTGCGCAGGAGTTTCTGCAGTACATGGTTGTTCGTAAGGGCGCGAGATATTATAACGCACTGCCGGGCGAGAATATAGTGGAGAGCAGGCCAGTACAATCA
This sequence comes from uncultured Bacteroidales bacterium, assembly GCA_900319645.1. Classification (GTDB taxonomy): domain Bacteria; phylum Bacteroidota; class Bacteroidia; order Bacteroidales; family Paludibacteraceae; genus Colicola. The sequence goes on along the minus strand of ONPG01000015.1, from coordinate 635 downwards.
CAGGCTTCGGAAGGAAATTATGCCACAACCGAATATCGCTATTATCGCGGGACATTCCCGAAAAAGAACTATCCACAAGCTATCTACGCGTTTCCTTTTAAGGCGAAAGAGAGAATTTTAATTGATCCGCATACCATACATTTCAAGCAAAGCGAACGAACGGAGAATTATATATCGTTTGCAAAAGAGAATAACGACACCGTTTATGCCATGCGTGGAGGAGTTGCGTGCCTGACAGGCGATAAGAAAGGTGTGGTAATCAACCATGTGGACGAGACATTCGCTGTGTATTATCATATGTTCAAGGCATTGGTTACCCCTGGCGATGCAGTGGAAGTAGGACAACCAATCGGCTTAGTTAGGGGAGAGAATGTATATGTAGGGTTCGTGTATTTGGATGAGCAGTATTTTAAACAGAAAGAACTGGCAACAGAATATCCATACACTCATTTTGTTCCGCAGATTTGGGATGGTACGCAATATGTACAGTACGAGAAAGTGACAACAGTGGTCGTTCCGAAACTGACAGATGAAATCATTACTCAAGATATGAGTAAATCGCAGAAGAAACGCTATTTCAAGCATAAAAAGTAGAAATAGTAAATGAAAGCGAAGTGGGTGAATATAGTGGATAG
>ONPG01000032.1 GCA_900319645.1 uncultured Bacteroidales bacterium | reverse complement strand
GTCGTCAGCCGTGAATTTTTTCGCAAAATCATCGCCGTTGCACATCGAAGTAACGGCATAAGCGGTGTTGTTTACAAAGAAACCGGGAACCGTTTGAGCCGCAAAAGTGACAGTGTCTGCCCCGTAATAGTTCATATTCCAAACCGCGAAGTTTTGACCTGCATAAGCGCCTCCGTTAGCCGAATGGTAAGCGTCCGCCAGGCTTGCGAAAGTGTTTGCGGTCTCGTTGGTTACTGTGAATGCCGAATAATACACTCCGTACGAGTTGTCAAAATAGGTTTGGAAGTTGTAGTCACCACTCTTCCAGTTGTTCCAACCGGCGACAGGCGCATCTGCTCCCTGCCAGCAAGTGTCTGCTTTCGCCACGTTAATTCCGCCAACTTCGTTCTCGAAGGTAGCTACACCTGATTGCGCGAACATGTTTACTGAGAGAAACATGCAAAGAAAGAAGGAAATCTTTTTCATAAGATAAATTTGATTTGATTGTTAATTAGTATGTATATATGCTCTTTGTAGAGTATTTTTCTTGGTTGGGAGTTGGAGACGGTGTTGTTCTCCGTATCGGTTGTGTACTCCATTTCGGGATGCAAGTCTTCCGCTCCGGCGATCTCCGTACTTGTTTCTCCAAGCCATCCGCATACCTGTTGAATGCCGGTATAGACTTTGACAAAATGGATAGCCGGGAGGTTGACACTCTTGCCGTCTTCGTCCACCGCCCAACTGATACGGAACTTAGATTGTTCCGTGTTGTTCGGATGATTGTCGGCATAGCCGAAGTCGTAGCAATAGAGCACGTAATAGGCTTGTCCTCCTGTTCCTTCGTTGACGGCGTTCGGAGCAAGAAGTGTGCCTGTAAAGGTCAGTTCGTCCGGCGCCCACAAGGGATAGTAATCCTGCTTGTGGTAAGAATTGCGCGGCACGACACCACTACTGTCGTTGCTGTCTGTCCAAGGCACATCCGCCAAGCCTTCGGGCCTGCGATAAGTGACCGTATAGTGATGCCGGGTCTCAGGTTTGTAATACTCGCTTCCTGCCAGTTCGTACCAAGGGTCGTCGGGTATTCCGTTGTTGTTCTTGTCGAAGCTGACCATCACAATCCCCGGTTCGCTGGAACCACCTTTGCGGGATGCGTCTTGGGCATTGTTGGCATAAGTGGCGTTGCCGAGGATTTTGAAGTCGTAATCGGTCAGGCTGTTAACAACAGGATGGTCGAAACCGAAGACCACGTAGCCTCCGAAAGCACCCAAGCAGATCATACCTCCGGCATTGTTGGCAAGCGCCTCTTCGGCTTTCTGCGCCATCGATTGAGGTGTGTCTTCTGAGGTTGCAGCAGGCATCGTGTTGACAAACTGTCCCGGAGCAGGCATATACTCATACACCTTTGAGATATAGGGGTTTACCGTTAATAGGATGGATAGTAAAAGATGGTTCATATAAATGATTATTTGTAGATGAATGCTATATGCGCAGGAATGTCTCCCGTGCGCACGTTCCATAATTGTTCGCCCGTGCGCGAGAAGCAATAGAGCACGCCCGGATTGACATAATTGCCTGCATCTGTGAGATATACATAGCCGGAATCCGGGTGTACGGCAATGCCGTACGGCGTGTCCAGGCGGGTATTGTCTGCAATGAGAGAGGTGGAAACGATTTTGCGCGTACGGGTATTGATGATGCCGGACATGGCTTCTCCTGCGGCGTAGTCCATTCCGCAGAAGTAGAGCGAGTCACCCAGGAAAGTCAAGTCACCAGCCGCTACGTCGAACGAGTCGGTTTTTAGTTTGGAGACGGGATCAATACAGTAGATACGCGCGGGATTCGCTCCGTAGTCGCCTCGCGAAGTGACCCAAAGCATATTTTGATTGTCTTTGCGCACACGATGCAGGTTGATGGCGACATGAATAGAATCAACGAGTTTGAAGGTATTCAGATCAATAACCGACAGTTTGTTTTCGTAGTTCGGAACGAGGTATCCGCCGGAGTTCGCCACGTAGAGTTTGTTGTTCACAATCTCTATTTCGTCCGGCTGGTAGCCGACATAGCAGGTGTCGATAATCTGAAGCGTAGCTGTGTCGAACTTGGCGACATAGCCGATTTGCTTGTTGCCTATCTGAACCGGACCTGCGTAACTGGTCAAGTAGCCGTAACCGTCCGCGAAAGTCAGGTAACGGCAGTTGGGGATCTCGATTGTACCGATATGTTTTGCCGTGCGTTTGTCCATGACTTCCACCAGGTTGGAGCAGTTAATGACCGCGTAGAGCCGGTTGCCATACACTTTGAGGTCGTTACCGACATCGCCAAGTGCTTGAACCATAGATGGATTCGCTTCGCCGAAGATGTTACGGGTATAGACGGCTTGGGCGAAGTCGTAGTAGTCGAGCGTGGCTTTGTTCTGCCCCATGTTGCCTTCGTTGAGGAGGTAGAAACCACTCAGGTTGCCTGTCTGTTTGTCTCCACGCTGGTCTTTCTCGGTTGGCGGCAGAAGTTCGTCGCCCCGGCAACTAGCCAAGACCAAAACAGTTAGGACGTAATAGAGGTATTTATTCTTCATTTTCATTAGATATATACTTTGACAATCAGTTTTCCGTTCGTGCCGGGCATCGGGTAATTGAGTATGACGGCGTATTGCTGGTTGAGGAGGTTGTTGACCTCAATGGTAGTAGCCATGCGCCAGGATTTGAACTGCCAGAGTTTGCTCAGACTCAGGTCGTGGGTGTACCACGGTAGTTCGTGGTTGGCAGGAATATTCGCCGAGGTGTGGTAGCGTTCTCCGACATAGATAAACGAATAGTGAAGCGACCATCCCTGCCAGCTGAGGTTGGTTACGACCGAACCGGAATGCCAGGGGATATAGGCTATCTGTCCTCCGTATTCGGGTTTGGCGGGATCTGTGAAATCCTGTGCTTTCTGGAAGGTATAGGAACCATTGATTGCCCACTCCACTCCAGGCACAAAGTGCATGGTGATACCCGCATTCACATCACATCCGCGGATCTCCACATAGCCGAGGTTCATCATCTGCCAGCGGTATTGGCTGTTTCCCTTCGGAACGGCTATGATCTTGTTCTTGACCTGATTGAGATAGCCATCCGCTTTCACATGGAAATCCAAGCGATCGAGTGCCGGGTTATCCAACTTGACAGGGCGTGTGTATTCGATTCCTCCGTCGTACTGCGTGGTGAACTCCGGCTCAAGCGCCGTGTTGCCGATGTCGGTATAATAGAGGTCGTTGAAAGTCGGCATCCGGAAGATATGTTTGTAGAACGCGTGTAGATAGAGTTTCTCTTTGAGCCAAGGCTGGTAGCTGAGCGAGAGTGAAGGCGTCAGGCGGTTGTAGTCCTGTGCGGCTTTCTTGATCAAGCCGGCCGGATGCTCGATACGGTCGTGGACGAGTGTCTCCAAAGCCGTGGCTTGCGCCCGAAGCCATTTGTAATGGAAAGCCGTGGAAAGGGCTATCAGACCTGTGTTTCTGCGGGGAAAGACAAAATCCGACATGTTGCTGTTAAGGTGGTTGTAGATGTAGTCTGCGCTGACAGCCATCTCCCACCAGGAGAAGATATCCGCTCGGAAAGCCGCACTCAGATAGAGTTCGTGCTGACGGAAAGAGTTGTCCACAAACATAAGCGTGGTGTCGGGATTGAGATAGCGCATCTGGTCGTACGAGTACTTGGCGGTTGCCAACAAGCTGAGCCGACGTTCGCCCACCATCCAGGTGTTTTCCAGATTGCTTTGGACAAAGATGTTTCTGTCCCATTGACGCTGGTCGGAGGTCCATACGTTCCGTATGATAGCGCGCGGGATGCCTTTCTCGCTTTGGTAGTAATAGCCTTTGACATGCCATTTGCCTCGGGGCAGATAGCCGAAGAGCCCGAGTTCCGCCCGCCATGCTTTGATGTCTCCGTTCTGTCGAACACCGGTGGTGTCCCACACCGTTGTGCGGTCCGCACTCACTTTGTGTACGCGGAAATGGTAACGTCCCGTCGCGAATTGAAACTCCGCATTCGCCGAGAGGTGAATGTTGTCCGTCAGTTTGTGCTCGTAGAGGACCGATGGATTGGCAAGACCAAAGGTTCCGGCACGCATTCCTACCATCACATTGTAGGGTTTGCCAGGCTCGAACTTCGGTCGTCGTGAACGGATATAAAGCGTACCGGATGAACCGTAGTCCTTAGCCGGTTGCAGCAACTCGCTTTTCTGGCCGTTATAGAGACTTAGCTCCTCGATGTTGTCCATAGAGAACTTGCCCAAGTCCACCACTCCGTTCTGCGCGTTTCCGACCTCAACACCATCGTAGAAAACACCCAGATGATGGCTTCCCATAGAGCGGATGTCCACCGTTTTGATACCTCCCACTCCTCCGTAGTCCTTGATCTGTACGCCTGAGAAATAACGCAAGGCGTCCGCCACAGAGAGCGCGTTAAGGCGTTGCAATTCAGGTCCTTTGAGGGTCTGCGGCTTGATCACATCTTTGTCCAGCACGCGGGCTGTGACTTCCACTTCGTTCAAATGGAAATCGCGCAAAGAGAAGGTGTCCTGAGGTGTAGAGATGAGCGAATCGGTATGCGTTTCCGCACACAAACCCACTACGTAGAACACGCATATTATGATGTGAATCAGCCTTTTGCTCATTGGTCGTCCTTATTCCGCGAGGACTTGCAATCTATTGGCATTGGCAGGTCTACTGACTTGTGTTTGCGCTGTTCACCTTCCCAAAGCGTTCGCTTCAGTGGTTTAGAACTGAACAGGCCTTTTCTTCACTTACAGGAGCGGGTCTGTCCGGGATTTTCACCCGATTCCCTCTTAGCTTGCGGAGCTGAAAAACTCCCCAAGAACCAAATGCGGGTGCAAAGGTAGTGATTTTTTTTGAAATATGCAAATTATGCACGAGAAAAGTGAAAAATATACTATTTTTGGCAAGTTATCGTCTCGTCAGCGAGTCGTATCGTATAGGTATCGAGTCGGTACTGAGTCACAAATCACGCTATAATCACGCTATAATCACGCTATAATCACGCTATTTTAACCAACGATTGGGGTTATTCTAAAGGTTGACCGTATCGCCTTTGGCTGGGATTTCGATGTGGCGGAAGCCGGCATCGTGCAGATGGGTACGATAGGTTTCCGCAGAAGAGAGCTCGCCGTGTACGACGAAGACACGCCGGACGGAGTCCGTTTGGAGGCTTCGCGTGAGATAATCAATCATTTCACGGTAATCGCCGTGTCCGGAGAAACCTTCGATCTTGGTGATTTGCGCCTTGATCTTACGGTCAAGACCAAAAATAGAAATCCATTGTAATCCAGGTTGTTGGATACGTGCGCCAAGCGTGGTGGGTTCGCAATAACCGACGATAAGAATCGTACAACGCGGGTCGGAGATGTGGTTCGCTACGTGGTGTTTGATGCGTCCGGCTTCCAACATTCCGGAAGCGGAGATGATGATACAGGGTTCTTCCTTGCGGTTGAGCGCTTTGGATTCGCGGATGTCGGTTATATAGCGCAGGGTGTTGAAGCCAAAGGGATCCGGGTCAAACCGCATCGTGTCCCTTACTTCTTCGGAGAGTTCCTCGGGATACATGCGGAAGATCTGGGTGGCATTGGTGGACATCGGCGAATCGACGTACACAGGAATATGCGGGAGACGTCCGTCGTTGTAAAGCTGGTTGAGAACATAGACAATCTCCTGGGTTCGCCCGACAGAGAAAGAAGGAATGAGTAGTTGTCCCTTGCGATAGACACAGGTGTCGTCCACCACTCCGAGAAGCTGCTCTTCCGTGGCCATAGGATCATCGTGAAGTCGGTCGCCATAAGTCGATTCGCAGATGAGGTAATCACATTGCGGGAAGAGTTGCGGAGACGGGAGAATATGGGAATGTGCACGTCCGAGGTCGCCTGTATAAGTCAGCCTTTTCCACCTGCGCGTCTGAGAGGAAGTGCCGTTCGGGTCTTTGTCCTCCTCATAGATCTCCAGCGAGCAGATAGCAGAACCGAGCATGTGCCCGGAGTTGGTGAACGTGAGGAGGACGTCGTCGAAAAGACGGAAACGCCGGTCGTAGCCATAGGTGACGAAATGGCGCATAGCCCCCTCCACATCGTGCTGATTATAAAGCGGTTCGATCTTGTATTTCTTGCCCTTCTCCTTATGCGGATGTTGGCGGTCGATCTTCTTGTTGTACGTGCGGACATCCTGCTCCTGTATAAAAGCGGTGTCGGTCAGCATGAGCGAACAGAGGTCACGCGTGGCGGGCGTACAATAGATGTCTCCGCGGAAGCCGAGTTTGTAGATATAAGGAATCAGCCCGGAATGGTCGATATGCGCATGCGAAAGAACCACACAATCAAGCGTTTTCGGGTCGAAGCCCAAGTCCCGGTTGGCGGCATCGGTCTCCATGCCTTTGCCCTGATACATACCGCAATCCAAGAGAATCGTGTGTCCGGAATCGGTGGTAATAAGATGTTTGCTTCCCGTCACTTCGCGGGTGGCGCCGAGGAACTGTATTTTCATGGTTTTAACGATTTGTGGTACAAAATTACTACATTTTTTGCATATATGCAAATTTTTTTGTACCTTTGCAGCAAATTTTCGCACATTCATATCATAAACATAAAATTACAACCAATGGAAAGCAAAGACTTATTTGATTTGAGCGGTCGTGTGTCGCTTGTGACAGGCTGCTCAGGAGGCTTAGGCGTGCAGATGGCGAAAGCCCTTGCCGCCAAAGGAAGTAACTTGGTAATCATCGCCCGCCGTTATGAGAAACTGGTGGAAGTGAAGAACGAAATCGAGCAGACATACAGCGTGGAAGTGTTGCCGCTCCAATGCGACATCACCAATACGGAAGCCGTGGAGACGATGGTGGATGAGGCTATCAAGCATTTCGGACGCATCGACATCGTGGTGAACAACGCCGGAACAGGAGCCGTGGCACCTGCCGAGGACATTACCGACGCACAGTTTGAGAACGAGATGCAGATTGACTTGTTCGGCTCGTTCCGCGTGGCTCGTGCCGTAGCCAAGAAAACGATGATCCCCAACCAATACGGTCGCATCATCAATATCGCATCGATGTACGGTCTGGTGGGCAACAAGATCGCTCCGGCATCGCCTTACCACGCAGCCAAAGGCGGCGTAGTGAACATGACACGTGCGCTGGCCGCTGAATGGGGCAAACACGGCATCACCGTGAACGCTATCTGCCCCGGCTATTTCATCACTCCGCTGACCAAGGAGACATTGGAATCAGAGTATTTCGCCAACTACGCGAAGACGGTTATTCCGATGGAGCGATACGGTCACGAAGGCGAACTGGACAGCGCAGTATGTTTCCTTGCCGCAGACGCATCGAGATACGTGACAGGCGTGGCTCTTCCCGTGGACGGAGGATACACGTGTGTTTAATTAATAATTAATAATTAATAATTGACAATTATTATCTCGCTGCGCTCGATCATTTGGACAAACAAAGAAAAAAGATAAACATGCATTGTAAACTATTCGTTATGGCAGCATTGGCTATGCTGGGCGTTTCGTGCGCCAAAGAGAGTACCGACACGAGCAAAGCTCCTGTGAGCAAACCGCAAATAACTATTGAAGGTGGCCGTTTGACTCCGGAAGGTCTGTGGGCGATGGGACGCATCGGAAGCGTTCAGAGCGATACAGAGACCGGACTCATCGCCTATACCGTCAGTTATTACAGCGTAGAAGAGAACCGCAGTACGACGTGGATCCGTGTTTGCAATCCTTATGCCTCGCAAGAAGAAGGAATGCAGGTGGTGGATGAGTTCGTGGGAAACGATCCGGCGTGGTTTGGTGCCAGCGGATGGCTGGCATACACCCGCTGCGGGAAGTTGTACCTGCGTCGCGACAAAGAGGAAGTCAACGTGGAAGGAGCAGAAGACGTGGAAGGGTTCCTGCTCTCGCCGATGCGCGACAAGATTATTCTCGTGAAGCAGGTGAAGACCGTTCCGACTACCGTGGACAAGTATCCTGACCTGCCTCTTGCTACAGGTCATATGCACGAAGATCTGATGTACAAGCATTGGGACGAGTGGACAGAGACCGCTCCGCAACCATTTGTATGCGAGTTGATTACCACCTATTACGGCGAGGGTGAGCGCATCAAAACCGCTAAGTTAGGCAAATGCGAGAACATCCTGGAGGGAACCGCGTATGAGAGCCCGATGAAGCCTTTCGGCGGTGTGGAGCAGTTAGCCTGGAACCCCAACAACGAGGAGATTGCCTATACCTGCCGCAAGAAAACCGGCATCGAGTACGCACTCTCGACTAACAGCGACATCTATCTATATAATGTTCGCACGCGCACGCATGAGAACATCACTGCTCCCAACGGCGGGTACGACACGAACCCGAGTTATTCACCGAACGGCAAATGGATAGCCTGGCTTTCGATGGAACATGACGGCTATGAGAGCGACGAAAACCGACTGATGGTCATGAACAGAGAGAGCGGCGAGAAACGATTCATCAGCCGCTTGCTGGACGACCATGTGGACGAGTACGCCTGGTACAACGACTCTACCCTGCTCTTCACGGCGTGCATCCAAGGAACCGTGCATCTGTGGGGTGCCGACATGAACGGTGGCATAGCCAAGTTGACGGAAGGCCAGTTTGACGTGAACTTAGGCGACGTCAGCGACCATTACGCTTTCCTGCTATGCCACTCGATGCGCGAGGCGAACGAGATCTACAGGCTGGATGTGGAGAAAGGTATGGCGAACATTAGCGGATACGAGCAGATGGCCCAACTGACCCACGAGAACGACAACATCTACAACCAGATAGAACGCTCGACCGTGGTTCCCAGATGGCAGAAAACGACCGACGGACAACACATGCTGACGTGGATCATCTATCCGCCGCATTTCGATCCGAAGAAGAAATACCCGACGATCCTGTATTGCGAAGGCGGTCCGCAAAGTCCTGTGAGCCAGTTCTGGTCTTTCCGTTGGAACTTTATGATGATGAGTGCCGGCGATTATATCATCGTGGCTCCGAACAGACGCGGTCTGCCGGGTTTCGGCAAGGAATGGAACGAGGAGATCTCGGGTGACTACGGAGGTCAGTGCATGAAGGATTATTTCACGGCGATTGATGAGTTCTGCAAGGAGCCGTATGTGGACAAAGACCACCTGGGCTGCGTCGGAGCTTCGTTCGGCGGATTCAGCGTCTATTGGATTGCCGGTCACCACAACGGACGATTCAAAGCGTTTATCGCCCACGACGGCATCTTCAACATGGAGATGCAATACCTGGAGACCGAAGAGAAATGGTTCGCCAACTGGGATATGGGCGGCGCTTATTGGGACAAGAAAAACCCGATCGCCCAGCGCACGTTCGCCAACAGTCCGCATAAGTTCGTCGATAAATGGGACACGCCTATTTTGTGTATCCACGGTGAGAAAGATTATCGTATTCTTGCCAACCAGGCGATGGCTGCTTTCGATGCCGCCAAGATGCGAGGCGTACCGGCTGAACTGCTGATTTTCCCGGATGAGAACCACTGGGTGTTGAAACCGCAGAACGGTATTCTCTGGCAAAGAGAGTTCCGCGGATGGCTCGACAGATGGTTGAAATAATTGATAATTCTTAGCCCTGACGGGCACGATTATTTTCGACAAGCGAAAATTTTGATAATTGACAATTGAAAAATGAAATACAATTACGAATACAATGTGAACTACCAGGAAGTGGACGGCGCGAAGAAAATACGTCTGTTCAATCTGGAGAACTACATTTTGGAGGTGGCAGGCTTGGTGGCGGACGAATTGGGGTTCGGCATCGCCAAACTGCATCCGATGGGTTTGACATGGATCCTGACACGGGTGTCGCTGGAGATGTACGAGTTGCCGACCCACTGCCAGAACCTGCGTTTTGAGACGTGGATCGAATCGAATGCGCACATGCTGAGTACCCGTGATTTCCGGATATACAGTAACGACCAACTCATCGGCATTTGCAAGTCGGTATGGGCGGTCTTGGATCTGGAGAAACGCGAGATCGTCAACCTGTTTGACGACCCGATGTTCGAGGGAAGCGTGGACGGAGAGGTGCTCAACCTGCAACGAATGCGCATGACGACCATCCCCGAACCGACCGGAGTGGCGGCACACAAGATTGTCTATTCGGACATCGACTACAACGGACATTGCAACAGTTGTCGCTATCTGCAAGCCATGACCGACGCCTATCTGCCTGATTACTACGGCAAACGCGTACGCGTGGATATCAATTACATGAAAGAAGTGACGCTTGGCGAGGAACTGCAGACCCTGTATCTGGTGACTCCGGAAGGCGTACAATATCAGCAGAAAAACCAACACGGAGAGACAAGTTGCTCCGCCAAAATAACAATACAATAATGGAAGACAGAACACTTTTTCAATCCAACTCCGCCCCCGAAGTTCGCGAAACAGCTCCGTTGAAACGTCCTGCCGAACTGGAGGCAGATGTGGTACGTTTTCAAGTACAGAAAGACAAATGGATTGCTTTCGTGGGCTTGAAAGACGGCCGTCCGTATGAGATCTTTACCGGTTTGGCAGACGATGAGGAAGGAATAGCCCTTCCCAAATCCGTCACAAAAGGCAAGATTATCAAGGTGCCGAACGAAGACGGTCATCACCGTTACGACTTTCAATTTGTCAACACCCGCGGTTTCAAAACGACCGTAGAGGGACTGAGTTACAAGTTTGACAAAGAGTTCTGGAACTACGCCAAATTGATTTCCGGAGTGCTCCGTTACGGAATGCCTATTGACCAGGTTATCAAGATGATTACCGGTTTGCAAATGGATAGCGAATCCATTAACAACTGGACGACAGGAGTAGCACGTGCGTTGAAGAAATACACCGGTGACAATACCGCGGAACCGGAATCCACTCCGGAAAGCCAAGGAAATGCTTGATTCAAGCACCGGAATCAAACAATAAGAGAGAGACCATCAAGGCCTCTCTCTTTTTAGTTTTCTCCATTATTTTCCGGCGTAGAGGCAGGCTGTGCTGCATCCGTCGATTTTTTCTTTCGAGCGTGACGTTTGACCGTTGCGGGAGCTTTGGTCTCCGCCTTCGATTTCTCGGCAGGTTCAACCGGAGCCTCTTTGGGAGCGGCTTTTGCCTTGCGACGAGCGGCTTTTTTCTTTGGCTGCTCGGCGGGTGTTTCCTGTTGCTCCGCTTTGGCCGGTTGTTCCGCTTTGGCAGGTTGCTCCGCTTTGGATTTCTTTGCCTTCTTGGGTTTGCCCGGCTCTGCCTGTTTGGGTTGTTTCTCCGGTTCGGCAGGTTTCTGCGGTTGAGCCGGTTTCTGCGGCTGAGCAGGTTTCTGCGGTTGAGCCGGTTTGGCGGGTTGTGGTTGTTGCTGGGGTTGTGGTTGTTGTTTGGGTTGAGGTGCCGGCTGTTCGGCAGGTTTGTCCTGCGTCAGTTTCACCTCTTTGGGTTGTTCGGGCAGATGATCATGTTTCAGTTCGTTGCCGTTGGCATCGAAGAACCGCATCTGCAACATTCCCAGCGACTGGTTCTCGACCAGTGTGATTCCATACTTGAAACGCCATTTCCATTTGAGCGACCTGAACCATCCGCGTTCGGCATAAGCATAGACGTAAGGGTGCAGATGCAGCCTTAGTCCTCTGCCGTAATGGCCGAACATGTGCTCACATTCATCCTCAATCTGGTCGGTAAAAAGGATAGAAGGTTGGATTTTTCCTTTTCCCATACATGTCGGGCAGGTTTCCATGACCTCCACTTCCACCGCCGGCCGCACACGCTGACGTGTGATCTGCATCAGTCCGAACTTGCTGAGTGGCAGCACATTATGCTTTGCTCTGTCGCGTTCCATCAACTCGCGGACGTAGTCGTAGAGTTTCTGCTGATGCTCTTTGGTGTCCATGTCGATGAAATCGACGATGATAATACCTCCGATATCGCGCAACCTCAGTTGGTGAACCAGTTCATCTGCGGCGAGCATATTGAACTGGAAGGCGTTTTCCTCTTGGTCCTCATAGATTTTCTTGCTGCCTGAGTTGACATCAATGGAGAACAGTGCTTCGGTTTTGTCGATGATGAGATACCCACCATGTTTGAAACCGACCGTTCTTCCGAGTCCCGTCTTCATCTGGCGGGTAATGTCGAAATGGTCGAAGACAGGTTGCTGTCCCTGGTACAACTTGACGATCTTTGCGCTCTCGGGTGCGATGAGTTCGAGGTAATGACGTACTTCGTTGTAGATCTCCTGATCGTTGATCTGGATGGATGTAAAATCCGGGCTTAAGACATCGCGTATGATGCCGAGTGTACGTCCCATCTCTTCGCTGACGAGGCTGACCGGTTCACGTTGCTGAAGCGTTTTGACGGTCTCATCCCATCGCTCGAGAAGCAGTCTCAATTCGTTGTCCAGTTCAGCCACGCGTTTTTCTTCGGCAACGGTACGAACGATGATTCCGAAGCCCTGGGGCTTGATGGAAAGCATCAGTTGTTTGAGACGCTGGCGTTCCGCCTCGCGTTTGATTTTCTGCGACACCATTACGCCGTCAGCGAAAGGAATAAGGACGATATTGCGTCCGGCAATAGAGATCTCTGCCGTCAGACGGGGGCCTTTGGTGTTGATCGGTTCTTTGGTAACCTGAACCAGAATAGGATCTCCCACTTTGAGCAAATCGGCAATATGTCCCTCCTTGCCCACTTCCGGTTGTCGTTGCGTTTTCTGAATAACAGGTGCACGGCGTCGGTCGGAAACGGCTTTGGTGACAAAGGATTGCAGCGTTCTGAACTGAGAACCCAAATCCAAATAATGGAGAAAAGCTTCTTTGTTGTAACCTACGTCCACAAAGACTGCGTTTAGCGCCGGCATCACTTTTTTGACACGACCGTAGTAGATGTTTCCTACCGCAAAATTGTCTTGGTTTCGCTTTTCGCGAGCTACTTCCTGTAATCGGTCATCCTCTGTCAACGCAATGGCGATCTCTTGCGGCTGTACGTCCACAATCAGTTCGCTTTTCATAATTTGTTGAGTTTTTTGGGTGATAATAATAAAAAAGCCTTGTGGCAAACCCGCCTACGCTTAGGCAAGTTTAGCGCCACAAAGCAAACGAAACCGTCGATTACTTATGCTTATGACGATTCTTACGCAGGCGTTTTTTACGCTTGTGTGTAGACATCTTATGTCTCTTATGCTTCTTTCCGTTTGGCATAATAGAAGTTAGTTAATAAAGTTAATAGTATGTTATTTAATTGTTTTTCGGTTTGCGATTTTATCATTCGCGTACGTCTTTCATAAACTCAGCCGCGGGTTTGAACGCCGGGATCTTGTGCTCAGGCACATGAACCGAGGTTTTTGCGCTGATGTTACGAGCCACTTTGGCTGCACGCACTTTGGTGATAAAACTACCGAAGCCACGGAGATATACATTCTCTCCTCCGGCTACGCTTTTCTTTACTTTCTCCATCATCGATTCTACTACAATTCCGATTGTGGTTTTGTCGTAACCGGTGGAGATGGCAATTTCGTTAATTAAGTCTGCTTTAGTCATAATTATATGAATATATTTTTGTTATAGGCGAAAATTCGGTGCAAAGTTAATACAAATTATTGAAATATAAAAGTTTTTTGGCAAAAAAATTTCAAATTTCGTTATTTTTTTGTAATTTTGCACCCTCAAACGACAAAAATGCAGCCCAAAATGACTAATTTGTTATTCTATAAGAGTTTATATGAGTGGTATGAACGCAACCATCGGGACCTGCCCTGGCGGGAAACGGAAGATGGGTATCGGATATGGTTGAGCGAGGTGATTTTGCAGCAGACGCGTGTTGCGCAGGGACTGGATTATTACCATCGTTTCGTCAACCGCTGGCCGGATGTGGTTGCTTTGGCTTCCGCCAGCGAGGACGAAGTGCTGCGTGAGTGGCAGGGGCTGGGCTATTACAGCCGTGCACGCAACCTGCACAAAGCCGCTCAGATGGTCGTTGAACGCGGCTGGACGCCCTTCCCTACCCGTTTCGAGGATATCCGCCAACTGCCCGGAGTTGGCGATTACACGGCAGGAGCCATTAGCAGTTTTGCTTACAACCAGCCTTTTCCTGCCATGGACGGGAATGTCTATCGTGTCGTAGCGCGTCTGCTGGATATTGACGAACCGTTTGACACCACCGCCGGAAAGAAACTGTTCCGAAGCCGGATGGAGGAATTGCTGGACCGTGACCATCCGCGTCTGTTCAACTCCGCTATTATGGAGTTCGGTGCACTCTATTGCACTCCGGTCTTGGAGCAGGCTTGCGCACATTGTTGTCTGCAGGCGTTCTGCAAGGGCTACGAACATAACATCGCCGGGATGTTACCGATACGCAAACCCAGGCCCAAAGTGCGTGACAGATGGCTGCTATACCATATTTATATCGCGCGCGCAAGCGGACAACTCTGTACACTCATCCGCCAGCGTACGGACAAAGACATCTGGTATCATCTCTATGAGTTTCCCTGCGAGGAGATGGCAGACGGGCAGATGCTCAAAGAGCGATGTGCCGACGCGAGAGTTTTCAGTTTCTCGCATGTGTTGTCGCATCAACGTCTGCATGCGCAGTTCATCGTGCATGCCGTGGAGGAGCTTCCGTCTGTCGATGGCACGTTGTGCATTCCCTGGCAGGATCTGGACCGGTATGCTCTCTCTCGCCTCACGCTCCGCGCGTTGGAGAAAATCAACGCCGGCGTATCGTCTTTCTGAAAACTGAAAGCTGAAAGCTGAAAGCTAAAAAAATAAAAAAAAAAAAGCGCATAAAAGAAAGAGATGAGTGAAAGATTGCGCCGAAAGGCGGGACACGATTATTCCAAGCCTGCAGTTTACATGATTACGGTGACGACAACTAATCGAGAACCGCTATTAGGCACACTCGCATATGATAAGCCGGAAGATGCTCACGTAGAACCTACCCCACTCGGGTTGGCTGTTATAGCCGAGTTTTACGAAATAGAGAAACAGATATTCGCAAAGACCGGATGTGCTATACAAATCATTCAGTATCAACTCATGCCGGATCATTTCCATGGCGTATTGTATATTAAAGAGGAATTACCAAAGAGTTGGAGTCTGGGAAAGATAATCGGCGCATGGAAAGGAGCATGCTCACGCGCTTATTGGAGGAATACGTCTTCGACGAGGAGCATACGCTCCGAATCATTATTCGAGCCTGGCTTTCACGACCGGATTCTACACGGGAAAGGACAGATGCAAAGATGGATAACCTATCTTCATGACAACCCGAGACGATTGGCAATCAAACGCGAGAAACCCGATTTATTCCGAATACATCAGCGGACATCCATTAGAGGCGTGTATTGTACTACACTCGGAAATATATTCCTTACCGAACACCCTCAACGAGCCGTTTTGCAGTGCTCGCGGAGTTTAACCGATGAGCAGATAGAGGCACAAAAAAGGCAATGCCTACAAGACGCGGTAAACGGAACCGTATTCATCACCGCGGCAATCTCTCCCGGTGAGAAAAAGATAACCAGAGCCCTGCGCGAGAAAGGGTTTCCGCTAATCATTCTTTTAGAAAAAGGATTTCCTTCGCCAGATAGCGAACAGTACAAGTACTTTAAACCACAAGGAGTTTATTTTGAGGCTTGTGCGGCAGGAAAATTGCTTTTGGTGGAGCCTGCGCAAGAACTATTTGAACGGGAGGACATCGTAGCACAGGTAGAGGCGAAGGTGGGACATATACCACATGAGGCACTGCGCTATCGGTTCGTGGCGCTCAACGCTATAGCAGAGAAAATGTCGAAAGGAGATGAGCGGGGATAAAGCGCAGCT
>ONPG01000016.1 GCA_900319645.1 uncultured Bacteroidales bacterium | reverse complement strand
GATCTTGTACATGTTCGGGATCATGAGGAGCAGACCCTGCGAAGCCGTGAAAGTGGTGGTCAGCGCACCTGCGTTCAGCGAACCGTGAACAGCACCTGCGGCACCGGCCTCAGACTGCATCTCCTGCACGAGTACGGTCTCGCCGAACAGATTCTTGCGACCTGCGGCAGCCCACTCGTCCACGTTCTCCGCCATCGGAGACGACGGCGTGATAGGATAGATAGCAGCTACCTCAGTGAACATGTAAGCCACATGCGCCGCAGCTGCGTTACCATCCATGGTCATAAATTTTTTCTCTTTTGCCATAAGATTAATAATTATTGGTGATTTGTAATTTGTTATTTGTCTTTTTTTCGTGATCTCGTGATCTCGTGATCTCGTGATCTCGTGGTCTCGATATTTCGTGATCTCGTGATCTCGTCATTTCGAGGTCTCGTGATCACGTGATTAGTAGAGGAATCCCAAGAGCCAGAGCGGGATCTGGTTGCCACGACCCATTTCGAGTTCGCCTACGGCCGTCGGACGGATGGCGTCACGCAGCGTGGGTGTCTCGCGCACATCGAAATAGAATCTGCCATCTACGACGAACATCGCATTTCGCTCGGTGGCATTCACTTTGTGCTGGCCGTGGATAGAGGTGTAGAAACACGTCTCGTAGAGGTCCTGTTTGCTCACCTCGCGTGTGAAGATCATCTGCGCCAGGTTGGGGTTTTGCATATAGGCCTTGCTCGGCTTCATCGGGAAAGTCTTGCCCTCCATATAGAGCAAGTTGATCAGACGCGAGTCCTTGAGATACTTGATATAGTTCATCGTGGTAGCGCGGCTCAGGCCTATCTCGTCGGAGATAGTACTGATATTGAGCGCACAGGGTGTCTCGCGCATGAGAATATACAGCAGTTTGCGCAGTTTATGGAGACACGCCACGTCTATTTGCTTGATCATCAGCACGTCCACTTCGAGCTGCGAGTTCATGGTCTTGAGCAGCTCGGACTCGAAGCTGGTACTCTCCAGATAACTGGGGTAGTAGCCGTGCTTGAGGTAATCCTCGAAATAATCGAGCGGCTTGACACGTTCGCATATCTCTCGCGAGATAGAAGCGTGGTGTTGGAGCAAGTCCTCGAGCGTATAGGAACGCAGCCTTAGGCCTGTCTGGCGGTTGAGATACTCGCGGAACGAGAATCCGCGCAGATTGTAGGTCCGCACGATATCTATCAGATCGTGGTTGTCCTCGTCGATCGGCATGACCGGCGTAGCGCAGAACACGATGTGCAGCGTTTTGAACTTAGTGTAGCAGCGTTTCAACTCGCGCGACCAATTGGGATATTTGAACAACTGGTCAAGGAAGAGGTATTGCCCACCCGATTTGGCAAACTGTCCCGCCAGATCGACAAGCGTATTCTCGGTGAAATAGAAATCGTTCATGCTCACATACAAGCACGGACGAATATCTTTCATCGTCTTACGTTTGCGACGGTTAATCGGTTCCTCGGCTGCTGCTTTGTCCCATGCCTCTTCCACTTCTTTTACCCGGGTAAGCAGAAAATCCGTCTTACCCACTCCACGTCCGCCTTTGATAGCGATCAAACGGTCGTTCCAGTCAATCTCATCCATCAGTTGACGACGGATAGGCATAAAAGCATGAGCCACCAGAAAGTCGTGAATCCTAAAAAATGCGTCTAACATGCTAGATTTTTGGTCCTCATTTTCCATAATTTAGCGGTATTTTATAAATTTGGGTGCAAAGGTACAAAAAATTTTTGAATTTTGCAATACTTAGTTAGCATTTTTTATAAAAAAAATGAAGGAACTACGTTTTGTAGTTCCCCATTTTGCGTTTTTTTGCTCTTTTTAGAGGCTGATAGCGCCACTCGGGCAAACATCTGCGCAGGTTCCGCACTCTGTGCAAACATCCGGGTCGATCGAATAGTGTTCGCCTTCAGAGATTGCGCCCATCGGGCACTCATCGATACATGTACCGCAAGCAATGCAGTCAGTTGAAATTTTGTAAGCCATAGTTTTAATATTTACGATTTAACGATTTACGATTTTACGATTGATTGACGATTTTGTCAATTTATCGATTTCGACTGCAAAGGTACAACAAATTTTTGACACTACCAAATTTTAGGGATATTTTTTTTCACTTTTTCTTTTTACTCACAGTAGCCAAAGCCGCCGCCAGTTGTGCCGCAGGACCTGTCAATCCTTTATCTGTCAAACCTTTACGCTTGGCATAAGTGGTCCAATCTTTCGCTCCGCCTTCTGCGTTAACCGGCATCCCCAATTGTAGGTAGTGGCAATAAGCGATTCCCAGAGCGTCCGTCGCGTCCAGTTTCTTAGGCATCTGCTCTTCGGGGATATGCAGAAACCGCTGTAACATTCCCGCCACCTGTTGTTTGGTGGAGTGCCCGTTACCGGTAATCGCCATCTTGATTTTCATAGGCGAGTATTCATAGATCGGTACATCCTTGCTGAGAGCAGCTGCGATCGCCACACCTTGCGCGTGCACGATCTTGATCATCGTCTGCGGGTTTTTATCGACAAACTGCGTCTCTATCGCCAGACAACTCGGATGGTATCTGTCTATCAAATCCTGCAAGAAGAAGAACTCCTTTTGCAGCCGCGGATATTGTCCGTCAAGTTTATGCACGTCCAGCACGCCGAAATCCATGATCTCCACCTGCTGACCTATTGTGTGCAAAACCGCGTAACCCATATAGAGCGTACCCGGGTCAACGCCTAAGATTATATGTTCCTTTCGGACTGCGTCCTGCATGAACGTTAAGATGGTCACTGCGTGACGTTAAATAGTTAAAATGGTTTCTTTTTCAAAGAAACGTTAAACAGTTACTCCTTTTCGTGGTTGCGGATAAAGCCGCGGATGATCACCACCACTGCGCCGGTAATCAGCACGTAGTCGGCATACGGCTCTATATCGAGCATGCTCATCACAGCGCCCGCCACCAGGATTAACATTCCTGCTAACAAAATAATTTGGGAGAGTTTCATATGGGTTTGTCTTTTGTGGGTTAACAACATAACATGGAGCATCTCTCAAGCATCTCTCGAGCATCTATCACTCGTCCTTGACCAGATAGATATCTTCTCCGTCTTTATGCATATAGTATTGTTCGCGCGCGTAACGCTCGAGGCTGTCAGGTTGCTGCAACATCTGTATCTCTTTTTGCGCCTGTGCGGCTCCCTCCAAATAACGGTCACGTTGCTCCTCCAAGTGGCGGATCTCACGTCCGCGATGCACAAAACGAAGAACACTCTGGTCGCCCACGAACAAATAGACAACAAGAAAAACAAGCAATGTTATAACGTATTTCACCCATCCTTGCCATTTGCTTGGGGTGATCCATTCGGGGAATTTCATATCTGTCTGGTCGCTTTTTGTAAAATCGACGGCAAAGTTACAAAAAAATTTGCATACTTGCAAAAAAAATCGTAACTTTGCGCACTAATTTTAATCAAATATGAAACGCCGCTTGTTAATTGCCCTATTTACGCTATGTTGTTTGGGTCTTTTCGCCCAAACGCATATCGCGGTCAGCGACCCGGACACATGGACCGCGCAGGAGTTGGCACCTTATATAGGTCAGACCGTCATTTTTGATGTGCCTGTTGTCGTTTGCGCGAACGGTTCGTCGGCACTCACGGTCTCACCCTGGCGTATGTTTGAGCCGCTCAATCAGGGAATTCCCTCTTCCGCCGAATACAAAACAGCCGTTCACGTCAACGGCACCTGTTTTATGCAACTCGGCGGAGTGGACGCTTACCACCGTTGCGGAGAAAAGATCTACCACCTCAAAGCAAAGGTAAACAGCACATCTTCCCTTACTTTCCTCAGCGGAGATTGGAATGGCAACACGCGTGCGGACATGCTGGCAGGTATTCCCGACCTCGGCGACTACAGGCTCCTGGTCTGCGGATTCAACCTGGAGAACTATTTCGTCGCCAACTACGGCTCGATGGGCGCAAGCAGTTATACCGAGCATCAGAGACAGCGAGCCAAGATACACAAAGCACTCGTGCAGATCAACGCCGACATCTACGGTCTGGTGGAACTGGAGAAAGGCAACGAGGCGATTAGTGAGATCGTGAACGACCTCAATAACGCACGCCCGGAACGCAACTACAAGTATTTCCACGACAGTTCGACCGAAGCGGTTCAGAAAGCCGATTTCGTCTATGACGCGAATGTGGTGGAACCTGTCGGAGCACCGGTAATGATTGACGCCGAAGTCAAGCACAGAAAGAAAATCATCTGTTTCCGAGAGATTGCCACGGGCGAGAAATTCATCTACTCTATCAACCATTTCAAGGCGATGAGCGGAGGCGGAGACACGGAATCACAACGCGTGAACGAAGCCCGTGCGGTAGTCAGTTCCTACAACTCATACCGCGTCAACAAGACCATCCGCGAGAACGACCTGCTTCTTATGGGCGACCTGAATGCCTATCCGTTCTCCAAACCGGTTCTCACCTTGCTCGAAAACGATCTGACAGATCTTCACAGGGCTTTTCACGCTGACAGTAGTTACAGTTACCGCCAGCGGAACGGCACCAAAACGGCATATATCGACCACGCTTTGTGCAACAAAACGATGCTCTCGCAGATAACCGGTATGTCGCCTTACCATCTCAATTCGGACGAGACGGACGACTACAACTACAAGAACTCGCACGACAACTCCATGTTCCGCTGTTCCGACCACGATCCTGTTCTGGTAGGACTCAAGCTGGATAGTACCATCTCCGGAGCGCCGTATTTCAACGGAGGCGACATGGGAGCAGACAGCCTCACGTTCTACTACCACTATGCGCCCAACGAAGCGGACACGATACCCGAAGTATTCTTTGACATCTATACCGTCAGCGGATTCCGTATTTGCCAACCCACGCGGATGACGTATTACGGCATCGTGCCCGAAGCAAGAAAGAAATACTACACGCTCTCGGACGACAACCCCTATCTGCCGGAAGAAATCAAACAGTTCCTGCCCTTGCCTTCCGGCGTGTATATCATTCATATTTACTACAACGGAACCGTAAAGGCTTATAAACTAATTATACGTTAATGGATTTATTCAGCCAAATAGAAGAACCCGAACGCGAAGAACTGAAAGCACTCCGCCAAGAGTTGGAAGAAGCGAACTACGAGTACTACGTGCTCAACCGCCCCACTCTCTCCGACCAGGATTTCGATTTCAAGATGCACAGGTTGCAGGAACTGGAAGCGCAGTTCCCGGATATGTTCGACCCGAAGTCTCCGACGCAACATGTTGGTTCGGACTTGGACAAGGGACAAAGAACAAAGGACAAAGGACAAAACGGGAAAGCGTTTGAGACGGTCAAACACAAATATCCGATGTTGTCTCTCGCCAATTCCTATTCGCGCGAAGAGATAGAGGACTGGGTGCGCAAACTGCCTTCGGGCGTGGAAATCGTCTGCGAACTCAAATACGACGGACTTTCCATTTCCCTTTGGTACGAAAACGGGAAACTTGTTCGTGCACTCACACGAGGCGACGGACAACAGGGGGATGACGTGATCGCCAACATCAAAACGATTCCTTCTATCCCACGGTATGTCGTCGGTACGCCGTCGGTCTTTGAGATGCGAGGAGAAGTACTCCTGCCTTGGGAGCGTTTCGAGGCACTCAACAAAGAACGCGAGGAACAGGAAGAACCGCTTTTCGCCAACCCGCGTAACGCCGCCTCCGGCACACTCAAACTGCAAGATCCCAAAGAAGTAGCACGCCGAGGACTCGAAGCGTACCTCTACTATATGTTAGGCGAAGATCTGCCGGGTACGACCCACTACGAACGTCTCCAGACCGCCAAACAATGGGGATTCCACATTTCGGATGCCATCAAAGTGTGCAAGAACGTGGATGAAGTGATGGCATATATCGCGTATTGGGACACGGAGCGCAAGAACCTGCCGGTCGCCACAGACGGTATCGTGCTCAAAGTGAACGACCTTGCCCAGCAGGAAGAACTCGGTTATACCGCCAAAACACCCCGATGGGCGATCGCTTATAAGTTCCCTGCCGAGAAACAACTGACGCTTCTCAAAGAGATCACGTATCAAGTGGGAAGAACGGGAGTCGTAACACCGGTTGCCAACTTAGAGCCGGTACAACTGAGCGGCACAATCGTCCAACGCGCCACCCTGCATAACGAAGACTTCATCCGTTCGCTCGACATCCGTCCGGGCGACAGAGTGTGGGTAGAGAAAGGCGGAGAGATTATTCCGAAGATTGTCGAAAGAGAAAAGTCGAAAGACCGTCCTTCGGACTCAAAGCCATTTGAGTTTCTCAGGATTTGTCCCGAATGTGGTACACCTCTGATCCGCGTGCCCGGCGAAGCAGCTTGGAGATGTCCGAACGAGAACGGTTGTCCGCCGCAGATCAAAGGCAAGATTGAGCATTTTGTGAGCCGCAAGGCGATGAATATCGACGGACTTGGCGAAGAGACGATTGACTTGCTCTACCAGAAAGGACTGCTGCACAACATAGCCGATATCTACGATCTTAGGCAGGAGGACATAGCTGCCCAAGAGCGTCTTGGCGAGAAATCCGCACAGAACATGCTGGCAGGTATAGAAGCCTCCAAACAAGTGCCGTGGAGCCGTGTGCTCTTCGCACTCGGTATCCGCATGGTAGGAGAAACGACCGCCAAGAAGATCGCGCGCGCGTACAATAATATAGATATGCTCCAACAAGCAACTGCCGAGCAACTTTGCGCCATCGACGATGTTGGTCCGCAAATCGCAGAGAACATCGTCACGTATTTTGAGGACACCCGCAATATAGAGATCTTGGCACGCTTGCGTCAAGCGGGATTACAGATGGCAGGCGAAGCAGCCGAAGGTCCGCAATCCGACAAACTGGCGGGCATGTCGATTGTGATAAGCGGCACATTCAGTCATCACAGCCGCGACGAGTACAAAGCCCTCATCGAAGCCCACGGAGGTAAGAACGTCGGTTCGGTCAGCAAGAAGACTTCGTTTATTCTTGCCGGCGAGAACATGGGACCTGAGAAACTGAAGAAAGCCGAAGCACTCGGTATCCGCCTTATGAGCGAAGACGAATTTTTGGAAATAATCAATCAAGAGAATCAGGAAAATGGGTAAACTAAAAGAGTATATTTTCGATTACATCCAAGATCATCAATCGGAACGCCAGCCGCGTTTTCCGCATTTCAACCAGCCTTTGGATGTGCTGGTTATCTTTGAGAGCGACCAGATAGAGCGTAACGATGCCATCAAATCTATCCAACAGGACTTGCGTCGCCGTGGCATGAACACGACGCAGTGGGGGTATGTCGCCAAGAAAGCAAAAGACATCACTTCGCCCGTTCTGCCGCAAAGCCGTATTATCGGACTGGAGGATTACAACCTCTTTGGCAAACTCAAAGAGGAGACCATCCACGATCTGAGAGCAAACCACTACGATCTGCTGCTCGACCTGACCACACATCATTGCCTGCCTTTGCACTATCTGGCGCTTTACGCAGATGCAGATTTCAAGGTGGGATTAAACCTGTGCGAAGGTATTCACGACATGATGATTGCCCCACCCGATTTGGATACCGAGCTCGCACGGCCTGAAGTAACATGGCTCTACGATCTGATGATCCAATACCTGACGATGATCAAAAGCAACGACTGATACAATTGATAATTGACAATTGACAATTGACAATTGATAATTGAGAATTGATAATTGAGAATTGATAATTGAGAATTGAGAATTGAGATATGAACGAACTGAAAGGATTAGGAACGGCTTTGATTACGCCGTTCAAACAAGATTTGTCGGTTGATTACCCGGCTTTGGAGCGTCTGCTGGACACACAGTTGGCAGGCGGAGTGGACTACCTCGTTGTGCTGGGCACAACAGGCGAAGCCGTTACGCTAAGCGCCGAGGAGCGCAAAGCAGTAAGGCAGCATATTGCCGCGTACGTGCAAGGCCGTTTGCCGCTTGTGTTAGGCGTGGGAGGCAACAATACCGCAACTGTATGTGCTGAACTGAAAACGCTTGAAAGCGAACTGAAAGAGAACTATGCCGCCATACTGAGTGTGTGCCCGTACTACAACAAGCCTTCGCAGGAAGGTCTGTTCCGACATTTCTCGGCGATTGCCGAAGCGAGTCCTGTTCCTGTTATACTATACAATGTACCCGGGCGCACGGGCGTGAACCTGCTTCCCGAGACCGTTATGCGTATCTATGAGGCACATCCCGACAAGATTGCAGCCATCAAAGAAGCGTCTGGCAACATCAACCAAATCAAGGAGTTGATTGCTCTTTTCCATTCAAAACCAGACATTCAGGATGACGATTTTCTTGTGATAAGCGGCGACGATGCGATAGCGTGCGAACTCATGGAAGCCGGAGCGGCGGGACTTATCTCCGTGGCCAGCAACGCCTTCCCGGAGGCTTTCCGCCGGATCGTGCATGAGAAAGACGCAGCCCTGCAGGCTCAATACGGAGAGATGATCCGTCTGCTGTTTGCCGAAGGCAATCCCGCCGGCATCAAAACCGTTCTGGCGCAAAAAGGGATTATTGAAAATGTATTGCGCTTACCGTTAGTGAGCAACAGTACAGCTGTACAAGAAGCCATCCGCTCGCAATTAGCGTAGCGGATCAAGCCTGAGTGGTAAGACGTTTCTGTTCGCGTTTCTTGTATTCCGTGGGCGAAACACCCATTTGACGGCGGAAGTATTTTCCGAAGAGCATCTGGTCGTCGAAACCGAGACGTGTAGAAATAACTTTGACAGACAAATTGCTGTGTACCAGCATCTGCGTAGCGTCACGCAGTACGTAACTGTTAATCCACCAGTTGGCGGTATGTCCCGTTACGTGCTTGGTACAAGCGCTCAGGTATTTTGGAGTGACACAAAGCTGGTCGGCATAGAATTTCACGCCCCTCTCCTGCTGATAGAATTTCTCCAGCAAAGAAGTGAACCGTGTCATGATTTGCTCATAGCGGGTTTGCTGCATGTAATCGGTTTTGTCCCGATGCAGATCTCCCGGCGCCGCCAGACGGAAATAGAGATTGAGCAAGGTGGCGCACACATCCACCATGTTGTTGGCGTGCGGGTGCTCCAAGGTGTCGCGCAACATATTCACGATATCCAAGATGACACGCATCGAGTAATCGTTGTGGACGACTACAGGGTTCTTGCGCATTTCCGTATAGATCGCAAAACCCTTCTTGATAAAAATCATCTCGCTGATTTTCTTGGAGAGGATATACACGACCGCATCCATATCGTCCGAGCAACTCATGACAGACACGGATTGCTTCGGCATGATATTGACAGACATGCCAGGCAGCAGTTTAATAGGAGAGCCGTCCACAAAAGCGTTGATCCATCCTTTCGTAACTACGAAAAAACAAGTCTTCTCGGTTTGCGAGATGATTGTCTGTGGTTGGAAGTTAGGATGTTCGATTAAATAGAAGTCATCTCCGCAATGCCACAACTCTCCTCCCTGGAAATAACCCGGGTAAACCTCGGATGCATTCATAAATTTTTCCATCGTATTACAGTTCCTTGGTCAAATATGCTACAAAGTTACTTGTTTTTATGGAAATATGCAAACTTTTTTTAGAGAAAATGACAAATATACTAAAAAACGTGAAAAACTTTCCTTACAATTGTGCATTTTGAACGTATAAAAACAAAAAGACCTGCTCTTTCGAGCAAGTCCCATTGTTGTAAGAACGTGCGCATTTTTCGCGCCGTTAAGAAAGTTCGTTTACGCTTTCTTAGCTTTCTCGACGATAGCTTTGAACGCAGCGGGCTGGTTCATAGCGAGGTCGGCGAGCACCTTGCGGTTGATGACGATACCTGCTTTCTTGAGGCAGCCCATGAGTTGGCTGTAGCTCAGTCCCTCGAGGCGTGCAGCAGCGTTGATACGCTGGATCCAGAGGGCACGGAAGGTACGTTTTTTGTTCTTACGATCGCGGTAAGCGTACTGCAAACCTTTCTCCCATGTGTTCTTTGCAACGGTCCATACATTTGCACGACCACCAAAGTTACCACGGGTGAGCGACATGATCTTCTTGCGACGGTTGCGCGAAGCAACGTGATTTACTGATCTTGGCATTTCTCTTGTCCTTTCACTTTAATGGTTAGTACTTAACGAAGCAGGAGCATCTCACGTACGGAGCGCATGTTCGTTTGATCTACGAGCGCAACATGGGTCAGGTTGCGTTTTTGCTTTTTAGTCTTCTTCGTCAGAATGTGACTTTTGTAAGCGTGCTTACGCTTGATTTTACCGGTTCCGGTAAGCGTGAAACGCTTTTTAGCACCGGAGTTCGTTTTTACCTTAGGCATTTTGAATAAAAAATTTAAATTGTTAATAATAAAGTCTCGGGCAGCCACGCGCACCCGGCGCGTAATTAAGGTAGGCCCTACGACTTATGGTTTTCGCCCCGAAAGGCGTTGTTTTCAAATTCAACGGGATAATATATTATATATATTATAGGGTCCGACAGGATGCGATACTGATTCGACTAAACGTCGATGTGTTCCCGACGCGGTGTCGTGTGATACCGACGAGATACCGACGAGATACCGTCACTAAGTCCCACGGAACAAGTGCTGATCCTTGCCTCTATCGTCCCGTATGTCTCCCGTAAGCGTCTCGTAAACGTTCAGTAAGCAAAAAACGTTTACTTCGAGCTTTTAGGACTGAGGTTGAGTATCATTCGCTTTCCTTCGAGCGTCGGCACATTATCCGGCTTGCCGTATTCGGCGAGGTCGTTGGCGAAACGCGCGAGCAGCAACTCGCCCTGCTCCTTGAAGACGATCGAACGTCCGCGGAAGAAGACATAGGATTTAACCTTGTTGCCCTCCTTGAGGAACTCGATGGCGTGCTTGAGTTTGAAATTGTAGTCATGGTCGTCGGTTTGCGGACCGAAACGGATTTCCTTGACCTCCATTTTCTTGGCATTCGCCTTCGCCTCTTTCTGCTTTTTCTTTTGGGCGTACAGGAATTTCTGGTAGTCGATGATCCGGCATACAGGCGGGTTGGCGGTGGCAGCAATCTCGACGAGGTCGAGGTTCTGGTCGTCAGCCATACGCATAGCCTGTTTGAAATCGTAGATACCCGGCTCTACATTCTCGCCAATAAGGCGTACTTGTTGGACTCCGCGGATTTTGTCGTTAATACGATGCGGATCCTCTTTGATAACACGACCGCCGCGCGGTCTGGGTTGAGGTGTTGCTATAGTTTTATCCTCCCAAAATTAAGTAAATATTATGCTTATCGCGCGGGCACACTATGCCCTACCCTTGAAAAAGCGCACAAAATTACAACAAATTTTTGAATCCTGCAAGAAAAATGCGTTTTTTTTCACTTTTTTTCCAATTTATTTGCGCGTGTGAGAAAAAATGTGTATCTTTGCACGTTTTTTTATCGCCTTAGAGCAAGTAGCCCTTAGTCAGGTGGCGGAAAAGGCCTTGAATTGAAACCGAAAAATAATTACCGATATGAAAAAAGTACAATTGATTTTGACATGTGTTTTGGCGCTTTGCCTGTTCAGTTGCAAGGAGAAAGCCTATATAGACGGTCCCGGCGACAACAAGTACAACCAGGATTCGCTTCCGGTATTGGTTGATCCGGATCCGACGCCTGATCCGGAAGGTGTGAATATCCCGGAGGGCGCTATCAACGTGTATGAGGCAGTAAAAATCGGCAAACGTCTGGCTTCGGGTGCTTCGTCGGACAAGGAATACTACATCAAAGGCTGGGTACACAGTTTTGACGCGACGCAACGTGCGAAAGCGGATTTTGAGGACAAATTCAAACAATACGGTAACGACTACGCCTACCTGAGCGCACGTAACGACTACATGAGCGAGAAACTATTCTATTGCTATCGTATTTTAGGTCCGAACGGCACGAAATTCCCGGATCACGAGTCTCTGGAGATAGGCGATTTTGTGGTAGTAAAATGCCGTATTACCAATTATAACGGAATCATCGAGAACGACGGTACGTGCTCCACGCAGGCTTCATCCAACGAGCATTTCAACGAGGTGTTTGCGGAGGACCTGATTCCTGCAGACACGATCTACGCCACCTGCGCGGAAGCCAAAGCAGCTGCTCTCGCCCTGCCGGAGAACAACGTGGCGACCAAGGATATCTATGTGATCGAAGGCTACGTACAGAGCGAAGGCTACAAAGCAGAAGTCAGCCGCGGCCAGCAGATTTTCTGGATCGACGACGTGCAAGCCGGCAAGAAAGTCTTTGAGTCGTACTACTGCAACGTACCGAACGGCGAGGCTGTTCAGGTAGGACAGAAAGTACGTTTGACCGGTCCGATCATGAAATACAACACCACAGCCGAAATGAAAAACGGAAATGTGGAGATCATCGAAGAAGCAGAATAAACAAAAAAATATAAACTTAAAACAAAAAAATGGCAACTTTACAAAAAATTCGTAACCATGGCGCCCTGCTGATAGCAATCGTGGGCTTGGCCATGCTGGCATTTATCCTGGGTGACTTTTTGAACTCGGGTAGCAGTTTCTTCAACCGTAGCCGCGAGAACGTCGGCGTGATTGAGGGTAAGAAAATTCACTACACCGAGTATGAAGCCGCTAAGGAGCAACTGACCGAGGTCTATAAGATTGAGACCGGTCGTTCTGATTTTGACGAGGACATGAGTGCGCAGATCCGCAATCAGGTGTGGAACATGCTGATGATGGATTACACGTTGCGCGCACAAGCCGAGGAAATTGGTATGGAGGTAACGGCAGACGAGCTCAGCGAGCTCTGTATTGGCGAGAACCCTCACCAGATTATCCGCAGCCGCCGTGCCTTTGCAGGCGAGGACGGACAGTTCAGCCGCGAGGCAGTAGTGGGTCTGTTGCAGGCCATCAACGCCGAGGACAGCGAGAACCCGAACCTGGCTCAGGCTAAGACTTATTGGCTCTACTGGGAGAACGCTGTACGCATCAGCTACCTGCAGGAGAAATATGTCAACCTGCTCCAGCACATGCTCAAGGCCAACAGCCTGGATGCTCAGTACGCCTTCGACAACCGTCAGCACGGCGTAGCAGCAGAATATGTGATGCAGCCGTATTTCACCGTAGCCGACAGCCTGGTGAAAGTGAGCGAAGGCGACATCAAAAAACTCTATGCGCAGCACAAAGAGCAATACAAACAGACTCCTAACCGCGCTATCAAATACGTTGCTTTCAACATCGTTCCTTCGGAGGACGATTTCAAGGCAGCCCAGACCCTGATGGAGAACCTGAAAGACGAGTTCGCCACCACCGAGGATGTCAGCCTGGTTGTCAACACCAATTCGGACGTTATGTACGATGGCCGCGACTACTCGGAGGAGACCGTTCCCGCTCAGTTCAAGGACTTTGCGTTCGCCAAGGGCGCCAAAGCCAACCAGTGCACCGAGATCCTTTTTGAGAACAACACCTACGCGATGGCTCGTATCATCGAGTGCGGCTACAGCAAGCCGGACTCGGTGGAACTCAAAGCGATCGTAGAGGGCGGCGAGGATCAGGAACTCGGATGGTTCCGCGCAACCGACCTGCCAAAGAACATCGCCGAGCCCGCTTTCGCCGGCAAACGCGGCACACGCTTCACCGTGGCTGTAGGCATGGGCGAGCAGACCTACGAAGTGATGGAGATCGGCAAACCGACACCGAAAGTGAAACTGGCTATCCTGGCACGCGAGGTTACTCCGTCGAGCAAGACCTACTCGATCATCTACAACCAGGCCAAGCAGTTCATCGTGAATAACCAGACCGCAGAGAAAATGGAGAAAGCAGCCGGCGAGGCAGGCTTGACCGTTGTTCCGCAATACAACCTCACCGCCAACACCGACAAAGTAGGTCAGCTCAAATCCAGCCGTCCTATCGTTCGCTGGGCGTTTGAGGCGAAAGAAGGTCAGGTTTCTGACGTCTTCGAGTGCGGCCAGCAGTTTATCGTAGCCGCTCTGACCGAGGTGAACGACGGCGAATACCGTTCGCTGGAGGCAGTACGCGCCGAGCTCACCCGCGAGGCTACCAACAACGCCAAGGCTGCCTATCTGACCAAACAGCTCAAGGGCGTAGAGAGCCTCGAGGCTGCTGCTGAGAAAATGGGTCAGAAGATCCAGTCGGTTGACCGTGTGACCCTGGCTGACAGCCGTTTCGGCAACGCCGGAATGGAACCTGCCGTCATCGGCGCTACGCTCGCTCTGGGCGAGAACCAACTCAGCGCTCCGATCAAAGGTAACATGGGCGTGTTTATGGTAAAAACCGGAGCTGCTATCAACAGTTCTGACGAGTTCAACGCCGAGGCAGAGAAGAACCAGCTCGCAAGCCGTATGAACTACCTGACTTATCAGGCACTCCAACTGATGGAGGACAAAGCTGAGGTAACCGACAACCGCGCTAACTTCCAATAATCACGCGCGCGTGTATATTATAAGGAGAGTGTGCCCGAAAAAGGCTGCTCTCCTTATAAGGTTAAGAAAACTATAACGTGAAAGAGATTAAGAACATATCGCCCTGGGCGTGGGTGCCCACTCTGTATTTTACCGAAGGAATCCCGTATTTTCTGGTGAATAGTATCTCTGTGATGCTGTTTGCCAAGATGGGTGTGCCGAACGACCAACTGGCGTTCTTCACCACCCTGCTCTATTTCCCGTGGTTCCTGAAAGGCCTGTGGAGCCCGTTTGTGGATATCATCCGCACGAAACGGTGGTGGGTAGTGGCAATGCAAGCGCTGATGACCGCCCTGTGCGTCCTGTTGATTGTGACGCTGCCGAGCCCTGATTCCCAAACGATTGCAGCCAAAGCTACATCCGTCGGCACATTCCGATGGACACTTGTGCTGTTTATCATCACCGCCTTTGCTTCCGCCACGCACGACATAGCCGCCGATGGTTTCTATATGCTTGCGCATGACGGAAAGAGCCAGGCGGCTTTCATCGGAATCCGCTCCACTTTCTACCGCATCGCAGCGGTGTTCAGCCAGGGCGTGCTGGTCTATATAGCCGGCCGCATAGAGGAAACGACGGGCAATATACCCCTCTCATGGCGCGTAACGCTGGGAGTGGCTACGGTGATTCTGCTCTGCGTTACGCTCTATCACATCTTCCTGCTGCCCAAACCCGCAGAGGATCAGCCACGTAACGTGCAAGGCAAAGAGGTCTGGCACGAACTGGGCGAAGCCTTCGCCACTTTCTTCACAAAACCCGGTGTATGGCTGGCGATTGCGTTCATGCTGCTCTACCGGCTGAGCGAAGGATTTCTGGTCAAACTGTGCATGCCGTTCCTGGTGGACAGCCGCGAGACGTTGCTCCGCGACGGACAGTTTATCGGCGGAGGACTGGGGCTGAGCACCGAGACCGTAGGTCTGCTCTACGGCACTATCGGTGTCATCTGCCTGCTGGCGGGCGGTATTCTGGGCGGTATCTATATCTCGCGCCGCGGACTCAAACGCTCGCTATGGCTCATGGCGGCTGCGCTGACCTTGCCGAGTTTTGTATATGTGTGGCTCAGCATGGCGCAGCCCGAATCGCTATGGCTCATCGGCTCTGCCATCAGTTTCGAGAATTTCGGCTACGGCTTTGGTTTCACCGCCTATATGATGTATATGATGCATTTCTCGGAAGGTCCGTACAAGACTTCGCACTACGCTATCTGCACGGCGTTCATGGCGTTGAGTATGATGATTCCGGGATTTGTGGCAGGAGCCATAGAGATGGCGGTCGGCTACACGGCTTTCTTCTGGATTGCAAATGCCTGCAGTCTCACCACTTTCATCGTCACATATTTTGTCTATAGAAACCTCTCCCCGACCCTACCCACTAAGGAGGGAGAAGAGACCCAAAACAACTAAAACATGCAATTAAGACGAATTATTCCGGATGCCATCACAAGCTGCAACTTGATTTGCGGCAGCATCGCTGTTTTTCTGGCTACCCAGGGTGCCTTCATCGCAGCTTTCGTGTTTATTCTGGCAGGTGCTTTCTTCGATTTCTTCGACGGTCTGAGTGCCCGTCTTCTAAAGGCGCCAAGTCCTATTGGCGTGCAGCTTGATTCGCTGGCGGACGACATCACTTTCGGTCTGGCTCCGGCTATGATGCTCTTCTGCTACCTGCGTCCTATACTCGGATGGTGGGCACTTATCGCTCTGCTCATCGCAGCGTTCTCGGCACTACGTTTAGCCAAATTCAACGTGGATGAGCGCCAGCACGACAGTTTTATCGGTCTGGCTACGCCTGCCAACGCGATTTTCTGGGGAGGCATCTGCTGTATGCCGTACGCCATGCTGGCCTACGACTGGATGGCTTGGGCTTTGCTGGCTGTTTCGCTGCTCAGTTGCTACCTTCTGAACGCAGAAATACCGTTCTTCAGTTTCAAGGGGTTCCGGCGTGACAAACTGGTGATCATCTGTTTCCTTCTCGGCTGTGTCGTTCTCATCGGTTTCTGCGTGGCAAAAGCCGTTACCACGGGACACGTTGCGTTCGCACTCTTCAGCGGAACGGCTTGTATCGTATGGTACGTAGCACTCAATCTGCTGCTTTTTGTGGCTGCGGGACGCAAAGACGCATAACGAGTGTAAAATCGAGTCAATCAGCCACTCTCGCGCCACTCTCACGCCACTCCCAAAAGTGTACGATTATTAAGATTCAAATCCATACAACCATGCGAAAAACATTCCTTTTTTTTCTCACCACCCTTTTCTCTATCAGCCTTGCTGCGGAGAAATACACCATTGTTTTCAACAGTAGCAACGCGGACTCCAGCAGCCCGACCACTGCGCTGAGCAGTATAGTGCTTAGCGCCACCGCCAACTGTGTGGAAGATATCCGTTACGCTGATAAGATCTATCGTGCGAAGGAGGGTTATGGAATCAAAGGAGGAACTGCAACAATAGGAGGAGACATCACCATAGGGCTGGACGACAACTATCATATCACCACTATGACCGTCTATGCAGCGGCTTACGCCACTAAAGACGACACCACGTCCACCAAGACCTATACGCGCGGGCTGGTCATCTACGAACAGTATTTCGACTGGAAAACCAACCACAAAACGGATATCTACCCTTATACAATCGAACTGAACAAATCGGTTGATTCCATTCATATTTCCTCCAATGTAGATAACAAAAACCGCTGGTATGTACAGAAAATAGAGTTCGAGGCGGAGGATCCCCACCCGACCAAGGCGTGCGTGGAAACGCAGTACTCCAAGATGGATTTCGGAGGCGCCAAATGGGTAAGCCCCGACGAGCCGATGGAGGACGTGCTCAACCTCAACCTCACAGGACGAAACGTAGTGGGAAACATCACACTTTCGCTCAAAACAGGTACCAAATTCATGCTCACTGAGACTACCTTGCCAGCCGAAGGAGGCGAAGTGGGTATTTACTATAGCCTCAGCTATCCGGAAGTGACCAAAGCCTTCTATGTCGAGGACGTGCTCACGACGAAAGCGACAGGCCTGGACGGCATTGAGCGGACACGCGAACTGCCTATCTCCCTCACGGTTGTACCTCCCGGATCAGGCAGCAGCACGTTCACACTGGACACCACCGGAATGGTCTTCGGTCCGATGCCGGGCGACTACTATAAATACGCACAGAACACTACCGACTCGACCCTCAAGAACCATCTGGGGGCTATCATCTGCCGCGGTATCCGTTACCGCTACGGAAGCGGTTCACAGAAAACATGGGACGCGTTTTTCTATACCGACCGCGATACCAATACCAACCAAGTGCTGGACATGTACTCCAACAACATCCGCTATTTCAATCCCGACAAACCCACCGCCAGCGTAGCGGATTTCGACATCGAGCACATGCTGCCCAAATCGTGGTGGGGAGGTGATGTCAATCCCGCTTATTGCGACTTGTATCATCTTGTGCCGGGTGATTACTCCGCCAACCGCAGCAAATCCAACCACGCGCCGGGTATTCCCGCTGACAGCACGTTCAACAACGGCTCGTTTGTCACCGGAAGCGGAGAGGCGTACGGTCTGACACGCGTGTTCTGTCCTGCTGACGAATACAAAGGCGATTTTGCCCGCGCTTATTTCTATATCGCCGCTTGCTATGGCGATTCGCTGGTATGGGTTGCATCCGGTGAACCGGGCGTAGCCATGACCAACAGCGGATGGCAGGAGTTCCGTCCCTGGTTGCGTGACCTGCTTGTCGATTGGCATCGTCTTGACCCCGTCAGCGAGAAGGAGAAAACACGTGCGGTTGAAGTCAACAAGATCCAGGGCAACCGCAATCCGTTCATCGACTACCCGGAGCTCGTGGAGTATATCTGGGGAGAGAAGCAAGGTGTGCAAGTGGACTTCCGTTCGCTCACGCAGAGCTACGGAGACCCGTATAACGACGGTACAACCACAGGCCTGCCGGAAAGCACTTCTGAGACGAATGTTCGCAAGATTTTCAAGGAGGGGAAACTGATTATTATACGAAATCAGACAATTTATACACCTCTCGGACAAAAACTAAACTAATCCGTCAATTTTTACACATTTTCCGTTATTTATTGCACGCGCACGCGAGAAAATTTGTGTACCTTTGCACTCGTAAAAAAGTGCAACTCATTTAACATATCTATTTATATGAAAAAACAACTTTTTGCAGGGCTGATGATGGCAACGCTGATGCTGATGCCGTCCACCCTTTCTGCCCAAAGTACCGAGGGTACCGATTTCTGGGTAACACTCATGCGAGGCGATGAACGCAAGTATGACGAATTGTCTCTTACGTTTGCAGCCAAAGAAGCTACCTTGGTTTTTATCGAGAACGAGTACACCGGCTATTACGACACCGTTTCTGTAGCAGCCAACTTGATCGGAAAACTGGTTTTGAACAACTATGAATCATCGTGCTATGTTACTGACGTCGATGAGGAGAAAGCCTCCAACCACGCCTTGCATGTTACTTCCGAAAAACCTATTTCGCTCATTGCAGCCAACTACAAAAACAAGTCCTTCGACGTAGCGTCTATTCTGCCGACGGCATCCCTCAAAAGCGAATACCGCATACAATGCTATGCTCCGTACGCACATGCCGATTCGCCGCAGGGAAGCCATTTTGCCATCGTTGCAGCTGAGGACAATGTCATTGTTGATATCACCCCTTCGGTAACCACCTCTACCAACAGACCTGCTTGGCAGACTTTTGCTTCGGATACCCTCCGCAAAGGGCAGGTGTATTATGTTTGGACAGGCAAGAAGTCCGGCGACGGAGCCGACCTCACAGGTTCTATAATCAAAGCGCGCGACAACAAGAAGATTGCCGTTTTCAATGGAAACTCACACACCAATATTCCTACTATTCAGGACCGCGACCATATCTATTCGCAAGCTATGCCGATTAACTATTGGGGCAAGCGTTTCGCAATTACCTCGTCGCTCACCACGATTGACGGTCAACCGGTAGGTTCATATTGGGAGCGTATCGACAAAATCCGCGTGCAAGCACTCGTGGACGGAACTACCGTTTATATCGATGGCGACTCCGTCTATACCTTTGATTTCAGCAAGAACCCCAAACACTTCTACGAGTTCGATTTCGGTGCCAAGGATAGCAAAACAGGCTATACGGAATCAAGCAGCATGCCGTTCTATGAAGGCGCCAGCCACTATGTGGAGACCAGTTGCCCGAGTGCGGTACATCTGTTTATGACCAGTAACCGTTACGACCACGCAAAGGTCAAAGGAGTGAACGAGAAATACTGCAACGGCGACCCGTCTTTGATTTGGGTCAACCCTATTGAGCAGAAGATCAAGACCCTTACCTTTGGTACGTTTGAGACCCAACAGGTAAAGGACCACTTCATCAATATTGTCACTACTGCCGATAACATCAACAGTATTCGTCTGGACGGCGAGAGTTTGGCTGGTGATTTCCAGCCGCTGAATGGCAATCCCGAGTACGTTTACGCACGTATCACGGCCGTGGAGAATGGTACGCACACGCTCGTTTCCGACTCCGGATTCATCGCTCACGTATATGGTTTCGGTCAACGCGAGAGCTACGGCTACCCGGCTGGTGGCGAGACCAAAGACCTCACGGCGTTTATCACCATCAACGGCGAGGAATACCACGCTGACAGCGACAACAAGATTTGCGGCGGCGGCGACGGCGTCACCTTCGGTTGCACGCTCAACTACGAATACGACAGTATCTATTGGAACTTCGGCGACAATCATGATACTATTGCCGCTCATATGGATTCCGTACGCCACACCTATGAGTTCGCCGACACCTATAAGGCGTACGTTCTCATCTACCGCCACAACGGCGATGACGACGGATGTCTCAACTTCAGCGACCACGACAGTATTGCGTTCCACGTCACGATAGGCAACTACAAAGTGGATATCAACCGGACCTCCATGCCCTATTGTACCAAAGAAGGCGACGAAGCGGATTTCCGTATTTATATCGACAACCCGGCCCGAGTGGATCTGAGCGGAGAGAACGTCAGCATCACCTTTGACGAAGCCGCTACCAAAGCCGGATTCAAGAACAGCGACCTGAGCATCGTTGGAGACACCCTTCTGGTGATACATATTCCTTCCTCTGCCAAGAGCCGCACGCCCTACGGACTGGATCTGCATATCGGATCCGAGTGTCCGGAGAACGAGTTGAACAAACAGTTGCAGTTCACATTGACTTTCGACATCCCGGTTCTGACCCAGCGCTACAACAACGTGCTCGGACTTCTTCGCGATTCCTTCCCCACCCAGGAACTGACGGATTTCGTGTGGTTCCACGACGGAGACACCGTTCCCGACCAGGAGACCTCTGTTCTCTATCTGGACGAGACGAATCCTGCCAACGAGGGTGAATACTATGTATGCTTCAACGTCCACGAGCAAGGAAAACCCGACTACACTTATTGCACTTGCCCGATTAGTTTTGTGACCAGCAGCGAGACACGCGAGTTCACCACCGACTCACTCGAGATCAAAGCTTCGTATTCCGTAAAAGGCAACAAAGTGTTCGTCAATGCCAACTACAACGGCGAGACCAATATCGAGTGCTACGCCCAGTGGATCACCACCAGCGGAGCTGTCTATCAGGACCTTAAGTTCGACATCCCGGACGGAGGTTGTACCATCCCCACCCCTGCGGAGAACGGGCTCTACCTGCTCCGCGTAGTAACAGGCAAACAGACACGTAGTTTCAAATTCTTAATCGAGAAATAAGCACAGGAGGACACAACTATGACAAACATTTTTCGTAACATAATGATGTTCAGCCTTGTGCTGAGTTTGACATGCGCACCCGTGGTAGCAGTAGCTATGCCGGAACCCGCTCCGGCAACACAGACCGACAAACAGAAAGCGGCTGCGCAGAAGAAGAAAGAGGCGGAGAAGAAAAAGAAAGAGGCCGAAAAAGCCAAAGCCGCCAAAGAGAAACAGAAAGCCGCTGCCGCCAAGCAGAAAGAAGCGGAGAAGAAGAAAGCCGCTGCTGCCAAAGCCAACGAGCAGAAGCAGAAAGAGGCAGACAAGAAGAAAGCCGAAGCAGCCAAAGCCAACGAGCAGAAGCAGAAAGAGGCAGACAAGAAGAAAGCCGAAGCAGCCAAAGCCAATGAGCAGAAGCAGAAAGAGGCTGCCAAGGCGCAAGCCAAACAGCAAGCAGAACGCGAAAAAGCCGCAGCCGAGCGAGCCAAACAGGCAGAGGAGCGTCAAGCCGCTGCTACCAAGCGTGAGACAGAGAAACAGCTCAAAGAGCAACAGCAACTCATAGCTTGGCAGAAGCAGCAGGACGAATTGGCGAACCCGCGCACAGAGGTGATCTCCTATTTCAACCTCGGTCTTCGCGCCGGTTACTCGGCTATGATGGATAAGTTCAACGGCAAGTACATGGGAGCAGGTACGCTCAACCAATCCAACGCCTTCCAGCAACTCAAAGGAGGCGGCGGAGCCGGTCTGAACCTCACATACAACCTCGAGTACAGCCATTTCCTCTTTGAGACAGGTCTCGACTTCCGGTTCCTCAACTCCACCTCCGCCTATGGATTCCAGGCAACACGTACCACCACCAATTATCCCTATACGGATCCGGCCACAGGAGCTACCCTGTATCCGTCGTATGGCTACTGGTTCGACAATCTCACAGAGACTCGCAACATGCTCGGCATCGGTGTGCCGGTGATGTTCGGAGCACAGTTCAGCCGCTACTATTTCCTCTTGGGAGCGAAGATCCACTACAACCTGCCTATGGGTTACAGCCAGAAAGGCAAATACGACATCGTGGTCAACGACCCGGCTTTGGTGGATCCGTACGGAATGGGCATCCACGACATCAACGGCCAGACCAACACCAAGATGACTTTCAAGCCCTTTGACCTCAGCCTGGCCGCCGAAGTGGGTCTTGATCTGGACGAGTGGTTGCAGCAACAGCCGGACGCCGAGAAACAGAAAAAACAAAAGATCAAACCGGGTCAGCGTCTGCCTTTCGGACGGGAGCATGTGCACTACCGCGTCAGCCTCTTCGCCGAATACGGTGTGATGAACAACAACGCCACACCGGAGGCTAATCCTGTAGAATTTGCAGGCAACGACATCCTCGTGCAACGTACCAACACCCTGCTGGCAATGAATGGCGACACCAAACTCAACAACCTCTTCGTCGGAGCCAAGTTCACCATCCAATTCGAGGTTCCGGGACGCAAGCAACGCCAGTTGCCGCCGCCTCCTTCTTACGCGGAGTATAGCGTCATCGATGCCGCAACCGGCCAACCGCTGCAGGTGGCATTCGTAGAGACGACTTCCAACAACGGCAAGATTGCTATGCGCGAGAAACAAATCGGTCCCAAGGGCTTCCGCCAGAAACATCCGCTGGGCGTTTACACCTCTGTAGCAAAAGCGGACGGATATTATGACGCCACCGAGCATTTTGAGGTGGAGCAAGTGGGAGCAACCTCCAAAGTGGTTATCCGCATGAACCGCAAGCCGATCTTCCGCGTACGCGTTACTAATAAGGAGACCGGAGCAGCACTGCCTGCCGCCGTGGAGATTCGTGTACGTGGCACAGAGCAACCTGCTTACACGATTATGACTGATTCCGTCAGCGGAGCAGGACGCCAGGAACTGGCTGAGGGACAGACCTATTCGCTCTATATTGCCCAAATGGGTTACGAGACGCTGGAGATGCAGATCAACTCTGTCGGCGACTCGATGAACGTACAGATCAATCCTGTAAAGAAAGGCGAAGTGTTTATCATGAAGAATATGTTCTTCGCGACCAACAAGACACGTATCCTCTCTATCTCCGAGCAATCGTTGCAAGACCTCTTTATGTATCTGGAGCGTAACCCGGAGGTACGAATCCGTATCATCGGTCACACGGATAATATCGGTAAGGACGCCGCGAACCAGAAACTCTCAGAGGGACGTGCCAAAGCCGTACGCGACGACCTCATTGAGCGCGGTGTAGCACCCGAGCGTATCCAGGCGGAAGGCCGTGGCGAGAGCCAACCGATCGACACCAACGATACCGAAGAAGGCCGCCAGAACAACCGCCGTGTCGAGATCGAGATTTTGTAAAATCGAGAACCGCTTTTAAGCAGATCGAGTACCTCCCTTTTTCCGCTCCGCGGAGCGAGCCTCTTCGGAGCGGAAAAACAGGACATTTCCACGGGATCATCACGGGACCATGTCCTAAGAATGTTCTAATATACAACATCTCAACGCCCCGCAAAAAAACATCTTTTCATAGAAACCAACATACCACTTATATGAAAAAACTAAACATAGCATTTTTGCTCCTTGTATTGTCCGCAAGTTTTTGCTCCCAAGCATGGGCACAAGCAACTACCGAAGGATCTGACTTTTGGGTTACTTTCTTACAGGCAGATCAGTCACCGAGCGATGATGCTCCTTTATCTTACAATGGTAAAAAATATAATTATTTGATTTTATCGTTAGCTATTTCGTCACGAGACTCTTGTTTTGTAACAATTGAGAACCCATATACAGGATTTACACAGACTGAAAGTGTTTATGCAAATCAATTGAAAGAAATAGAACTATATAAAGATTTACCTGTAAGCACTCCCGCACGTAGTAATATGGCAACATCAGGTAAAGTGTGCTATGCTGTTAACTCGGAGCAGGTTGATCAATGTGCATTGCATGTCACAGCTAAGGACAAGTCAGGGAAGCCTGTAAAGGTTTCACTTTTTGCCTCTAACTACAAAAAAGCCACTTTTGACGCAACCAACGTCCTTCCAACCGCTTCATTAATGGATGAATATATCATACAGACTTATACTCCATCGGATCATGGAGGATCGGACAATACGCAAGGTTCACATTTTGCCATCATTGCAGCAGAAGACAACGTGGTGGTTGATTATTGGCCCACGGTGGCTACAACTGGTCATGCAGCGAAAACTATGGTTACGACACCGACATTGAACAAAGGTGAAGTGTGGTATGTTTGGACAGGAAAGAAAGATAGTGTAGATGGAGATTTATCGGGAACACGTGTATTAGCCCGGGACGGAAAAAAGATTGCTGTTTTTCAGGGGTGCCCGCACACCAATATCCCTCGTAAAATTAAAGAGCGTGATCACATTTTCTCTCAAGCTATGCCTACATCCTATTGGGGAAGCAATTTTGTACTCACTACTTCTTTGGGGAGAAAGAAAGACATCGTACGTATTCTTGCGTTATATGACAATACAGATGTATTTATTAATGACGAAAAAGTTCACACTTTCAATTTCAGTAGCACAGACCAAAAGCAATATTGGGAATTTGTAATTGGGGAAAATAATTATGCCGAAAGTGGGAGTTGCTATCTTACTACTTCATGTCCGTGCGCAGTACACTTATTTCTTGCTTCCAAAAATTTTGATGGAGTAAGCAATGGTGACCCAGCAATGCTTTGGGTAAACCCTATTGAACAGCGTATTGATCAGATTACTTTTGCGACATATAATAGTTCCAACGGAACCACCGATCACTACACCAATATCGTTACAGACAAACCGGGATTGATGAAATTAGATGGAAATTCTATTGAGAACGTATTCAAAAAAGTAAGCGGAAACTCTAAATACTCCTATGCGCAACTATCGCTTGGAAATGCTGCAACCTCACACACGCTCAAAAGCGATGGCGGTTATTTCATAGCACACGTATATGGTTTCACCGGTAATGAATCATATGGCTACTCCGCTGGGTCTGCTACCATAGGTCGTGAAATTCAAATTAATAATGTATCATTCAGGAGTGAAGATGACAACAATCGAATAAAAAACGCACCGACTTTCTGTATTAATGATACTTTGACTTTCGTTCCACTAAATAGCGATGGCAGTATATATCAAGTTCTTTGGGACTTTGGAGACGGTACTTCGACATCAAAGTCTAAAGAAACAGATGAAGATATTGAGTTATTAAAAATCTCTCACGAATATACTTCCCCCGGATGGTATGACGCTAAAGCAATTTTATATGGAGAAGAACACTGTACACACCCTGCTTTCACGGATACAATTCTTACAACCTTCCGCGTGGTGAGACCAGTTTATGAGTTTGTTCCGGAACGCGTCTGCAAAGATGAAGATTACACCGGTTCTATGAAGAATGATACCATTTGGCCGGATGAAACAGTTGAATGCAGTGACACCATTCAGATACCTGTCCAAGTTTACAAAAAGAAAACTTCCGCCACCATTAACCAAGAAGGACGTGACAGTGCGTTGGTGAACGGAAAGATGTACTATAGTTCGGATACCATCAAATGGACTACTGAAAACATCAACGGGTGCGACAGTTTCGTTACCTGCAATCTGACGATTATCACCTGTCTAAAGATGGAGATTGAAAATGATTCGGCGAACCAAGTTGCCTGCTGGGGGAAACCGTTGGACATCCCGTACACCAAATACAAAGGCGAAATTGACAACAACGACACGATAGGAAGCAATGTTCTGTTTGTCTATACGCTCGATGGAAAAGAACAAAAAGTGAATGTGGCTCTGAGCGAAGGAACAAAGAATGTATCCGGCACTATTACATTGCCTACCGAGAAACTGGCTCCGGGCGTTCACCGCGGTAAGATTCAGGCAAAGGACTACTACTGCTCCGACCTGACGATGGAGTTCCCCTTCGACATAACGATCTCTTATCCCGAAAGTATCATGAAGCCGAAATTCGGCAACACCATTGCTCTTTACCAGAAAGGCAAGGGAGGCAACAAAGGTTGGGATCTGGATAAGAGCACCTTCGTATGGTATCACGACGGAGACTCCGTTGCCACCGGACCTGTTTACTACACGCCGAAAGATGCGAACGGAGTGTCCGAAAAACTCAATGGAGAATACTACGTAGCTATTACCACCAACGGCAAAACCATTCTTTCGTGTCCCAAGACGTTCAAAGACGGTGTAGAGGTAACGAAGGGTTCTTCAACCGTTGCTCCTGCAGCCGCTCCTGAGGACGACAACACGCCCGATCCGGCAAAGAAAGTGCTGCAAAACCGCCAGATCTTCATCGTCCGCGATGGTCAGACATTCAATATCTACGGCCAGAAAGTACAATAAAGAACCGATTATAACGAATATCTCCATCCATTAACCGAGAAACGCTATGCAGAAAAATATTCGTTATTCGGCATTTATTCAACTCGTTAAGAATAACGCCGTTTTTATCACACTAAGCCTAATACTCTTCGGGGTATTAGGCTTAGCCATTCTATGTATTCCCAAAGGAGAACTTCATCTGCTTTTGTGCGACCATCACACGTACGCGCGCGATATATTTTATAGGTACTACACCAAGATTGCGGAATACCTCCCCTATATAGTGTGCGTACTTGTTTTGCTCTTTGGCCGTGCGGGTGATGCAGCCATGAGTGCCGGATGCTTGGCAGGAGCCGAACTGACCACCCAAATCATCAAACACATCGTCAATGCCCCGCGTCCGCTCACGTGGTTTGCTGCAAATATGCCGGAGATACAGTTGCCAATAGTGGAAGGCGTGAAGATGCATCACTGGTTCTCTTTCCCCTCCGGGCACACCACCACTTTTTTTGCTCTGGCATTTGTGTTGAGTATTCTTGCCACAGAGAAAATCCAGCAGGCAAATCCGAAGGCACAGCCGGACGGTGAAGGTCAGGCCAGCAAGCAGTTGAACCGCACACTCGTGTGCAGTCTGCTGCAAGCCGTGCTTTTTGTGCTTGCCGCACTGGGTGCTTATAGCCGCATTTATTTGAGCCAACATTTCGCGTTGGACGTGTTTGCCGGGATGGGTGTTGGATTGACGGTCACTTGCCTCATTTATGCATTTTTTTCGCATTTAAAGAACAAAAAATGGTATAATTTTCTACTTTTTTCAAAAAAATGAGGGGTAAAATGCATTTTTTTGCAAAAAAATTTGGTCATGTCAAAAAAAAGCAGTAATTTTGCACTCGCTTTTGAGAAACAAAGCAAATGTGATCTAAAAAAGGCACAAAGCGTCACCTGACGCATCGGGCGTTTAGCTCAGCTGGTTTAGAGCATCTGCCTTACAAGCAGAGGGTCTGCGGTTCGAATCCGTAAACGCCCACACAAAAAGAGGACACCACACAAAGGTGTCCTTCTTTTTTGTGTGAAAGGCACTACGGCCTTCTTACCGCAGACGGTCTGGGTTCTTAGCCCCACAAGGGGGCACGATAGGGCACAAGCAAGGCAATTTTTGATAGAAAAATATTCTTTTATTTGCGTATGTCATATTTTTTTTGTACCTTTGCGCGTTATTTACGCGCATATAAAAAAGCAAACAAAAAATTATGATTACTTTTATTATTGCTTTAGCTCTTTTGGTGGTAGGTTTTTTCACCTACGGAAGACTTGTAGAGAAGATTTTCGGCATTGAGCCGGAACGTAAAACACCTGCTTTGACAAAGACGGACGGAGTGGATTTTGTACCGATGTCGCCTTGGCGTATCTTTTTGGTACAATTTCTGAACATCGCCGGTTTAGGTCCGATCTTCGGCGCGATTATGGGTATTTTCTATGGCCCTGCCGCTTTTTTGTGGATTGTATTCGGTACTATTTTCGCCGGAGGTGTACACGATTATCTGAGCGGAATGCTTTCAATCCGCAAAGG
This sequence comes from uncultured Bacteroidales bacterium, assembly GCA_900319645.1. Taxonomy (GTDB): domain Bacteria; phylum Bacteroidota; class Bacteroidia; order Bacteroidales; family Paludibacteraceae; genus Colicola. The sequence continues at coordinate 20,091 of ONPG01000016.1, read as the reverse complement.
TGGCGCTTCGTTGCCGGATATTGTAGGCGACGAGATGGGCAAAAGCACGAAAGTTTTTCTGCGAGTGCTGAGTCTGGTATTGCTTATTCTGCTGACCACTACGTTTCTGAGCGGTCCGGCTGTGTTGCTGCAAGGTCTTGCGCCACTCTCCACTATGGGCTATGACCACTCAGGGGTAATACACCTCATTCCGATTGCCTGGATTTTGATTATTTTCGGTTATTATTCGCTGGCAACCGTGTTGCCGGTAGATAAACTCATCGGCCGTTTCTACCCTATTTTCGGCGGCATACTGTTGTTTATGGGTTTGGGCATCATGGTGGTGATGTTAGGTTGGCACAGTTCGGAGATGCCTGAGGTTTTTGACGGGCTTCACAACCGTCAGACCAACGGTTTGCCGCTGTTCCCGATGATGTTTGTCTCGATAGCTTGCGGCGCCATCTCGGGTTTTCACGGCACGCAAAGTCCTATTATGGCACGCTGTGTGACCAACGAGCGTCAGGGACGCTGGATATTCTACGGGGCGATGGTGGCTGAAGGTATATTGGCATTGATCTGGGCAGCCGCAGCCGGTACTTTCTTCGCCGATCCGGAGAAAGGTCTCTACGGCATCGACGGTTTGCAAGCCTTTGCAGCCCAACACCACGGCGAGAACATCGCTGCACTCGTGATAGACAAGGTGAGCCGTTCGTGGTTAGGCAAAATCGGAGGCATATTGGCTATTATCGGCGTGATTGCCGCTCCGATTACCAGCGGCGACACGGCTTTGCGTAGCGCACGACTAATAGTAGCCGACTACCTCAAACTGGATCAAAAGCCTATTCACAAGCGTTTGGTGATTGCCATTCCGTTGTTCCTGTGCGTGTTCGGAATGGTGTTCGTTGATTTTAATATCGTTTGGCGGTATTTCGCCTGGACCAACCAGACACTGGCTGTGTTTACTCTATGGGCAGGAACAATCTGGCTGTACCGAAAAAGCCACCTCTCCCAAGCCCACCCCTCAAAGGAGGGAGAAAGGTTCCGCAAGGGTTATTTGATAGCCTTGCTTCCTGCGCTCTTTATGACGATGGTGTGCAGCAGTTATATTTTCATTGCGCCGGAAGGATTCCATCTGCCCGCACATTGGGTTGGTTACTTGATAGCCGGAATAGTAACTCTCGGCTGCCTGACCGGATTTATCAGGTGGACTAAAAACCTCACCGCAAACGATGGAGAAAAATAAGTCCGGTAAACAACTCCTCAACAACCAAATAGTAAACGACTAAATCACACGTATCTTGATTACTTCTGCCAAATATATTATCTCCAGTCCGGATGTGAAGGATTGTCCGCGGGTAGATAAACCCGAGTACGCGTTTATCGGTCGAAGCAATGTGGGCAAATCGTCCCTCATCAATATGCTCTGCCATAATCCCAAGTTAGCAAAGACCAGCCAGAAACCCGGTAAGACACTGTTGATCAACCATTTTTTAGTCGAAAGTCAAAAGTCGAAAGACCGCATCGGAGCTGCTCAAAGACAAGAATGGCACCTCGTTGACCTGCCGGGATACGGGTATGCGCAGGCCGGACAAAAACAACGCGAGACACTACGTAAGATGATCGAGCGGTATTGCCTTCTGCGTGAAGAGTTGGTGTGTCTGTTCGTGCTGATAGACTGCCGCCACGAGCCTCAGCAGATTGATCTGGATTTTATCAACTGGCTGGGTGAGAACGGCGTGCCGTTTGCGATTGTATTTACCAAAGGCGACAAACTCGGTCGTGTTCGGCTACAAGAGAACGTAGAGGCCTACAAAAAACGCCTGTTGGAAGAATGGGAAGAGCTGCCGCCTGTGTTCGTCACCTCCTCTGAGACCAAGCTCGGCGGAGAGGAACTGACCGCTTACATTGAAGAACTTAATTTAATTGATAATTGACAATTGAGAATTGAAAATTGAGAATTGAGAATTCTTAATAATCGTGTATGTTTGAGAGTGGCGCGAAAGAGGCGCGAGAGTAGCGCGAGATATGCTAAAATACAAAAACTGAACAAGTGTCCAAAATCTTAAAAATAGTAAACTTTTGGTTGTTGCTGTGCGTGTGCGTACTTTCTGTACACGCGCGTAACGCACGTATATACGGCTACGTGGTCGATCAGGACAATATCGGAATCGAGTTGGCGAACGTAGCCGCATGGACCAATGAACAAAGCACAAAGGAACTCTTAGGCGGCGTTTCGACCAACAAAAACGGCTACTACGAACTGCTGTTGGAGGAGACAGATACGGTTGTTTTGTCGTTCTCGATGGTCGGCTATACCACTGTGCAGCAACGGATTATTGACCTCAAGGATGTCATCAACATCAATGTGCAACTGCTGACCGACGAGCAACTGCTGACCGAGATAGAGGTGCGCGGCATCAAGCGTACGCAGGGAACGATGGACAGGATAGACGCCGAAGCGATGCGCGTTATGCCGGACGCAACGGGCGGATCGATAGAGAGCCTTCTGATCACTTTCGCCGGTGTGAGCCAGACCAACGAGCTGAGCAGCCAGTACAATGTGCGCGGCGGTTCGTTCGACGAAAACTCCGTCTATGTCAACGGAATCGAAGTACACCGTCCTTTGCTCATCCGCAGCGGACAGCAGGAAGGTCTGAGTTTTGTCAACCCGGAGATGGTGGAGAACGTGCATTTCTCTGCGGGCGGTTTCGGCGCACAGTACGGCGACAAGATGTCGTCCGTGCTGGATATCACCTACAAACGGCCGGACAAGTTCGAGGGAAGTCTGAGTGCGAGCCTACTCGGCGCACAGGTCTATGTCGGGCATGGCGACAGCACGTACAGTATGATGCACGGAATCCGCTACAAGACCAGCAAATACATGCTCGGCGCACTCAGCACGAGCGGAAACTACCAGCCGAACTACCTTGATTACCAGACCTATATCACGTGGAAATTACCGAAGAAAGACCCGGTGAGTAAAAAAGGCTGGACGATGGCATTTTTAGGAAACGTGAGCCAGAACGACTACCGTTTCCAGCCGGACAGCATCAGCGAGAGTTTCGGAGGTCAGGACGCCAAGAACCTGAGTATTTACTACGAAGGTCAGGAGAAAGACCGTTTCCTTACCGCTTTTGCCGCGCTGAGCGCGAAGGGCAAGGTGAGCAAAGAGGTGGAGGTTGGTTTTGACCTGAGCGGTTTCTACACCAACGAACGGGAGAATTTCGACATCTCCGGCGAATATGTGTTGTCCAACGCGCCAGCGAACGGTCAGACCTCCGGCAAAAGCACCGAGCAGATCAATCCCGAGGAGCATCAGACAGACGTGCTTGCCACCGGAATCTTCCATCAGCACGCCCGCAACAGTCTGGCAGCAGGTGTGATCACGCTGGCGCACAACGGACAGTGGGCACGCGGAGAGAACACACTCAGTTGGGGCGTGAGCGGTCAGGCGGAGTTGATCTCCGACCGTATCAACGAATGGGAATGGCGCGATTCGGCAGGCTACTCGATGCCTAACGACGACAAGACGATGGAGCTATACTACGCCATGCGTGGCTACAGCAGCATGCGCACAGCACGAGTACAAGGCTACGTCCAAAACCAACACCGTTGGTTGGCTTCGTCCGGGCAATGGATCCTCACGGTAGGCGGACGGTTGCAATGGTGGAGCAGGAACAACGAAGTGCTGCCATCACCACGCGCCAGCATCGAGTGGATCCCGGGTTGGAAACGCGATTTCTGTTTCAGGCTGGCAACCGGTATGTATTACCAGGCTCCGTTCTACAAAGAGTTGCGCGACACGATAACCGACGAACTCGGTATCACACGTATCCAACTGAACAAAGACCTGAAAGCGCAACGGTCGGTACACGTCGTTTTAGGCGGGGATTACTATTTCCGCGCTTGGGGAAGACCGTTCAAACTAACCGCAGAGGCTTACTACAAATATATCGACCGGATGGAGAGTTACACCGTTGAGAACGTGCGCGTTCGCTACTCCGGTGTGAACGATTCACAAGGCTATGCGGCAGGTCTGGATCTGAAACTGTACGGCGAACTGGTACCGGGCGCAGACAGCTGGATCTCGTTCTCCACGATGACCGCCAGACAGCGGAAAATCGGCAGCACAGATTGGATCCCGAGTCCGACCGAACAGCGGTATAATTTCTCGATGCTATTTCAGGATTATATCCCCCAGTTGCCGCAGTTGAAATTCCACCTCAAGATGCAGTTCTCCGAAGGTCAGCCCTTTTATGTTCCCCGCAATCCGCAACAATGGGGTCGTATGCCTATGTACAAACGTATCGACCTCGGAGCGACCTATGTGTTCAACGAGAAAACCGCCAAGTTCATGCGTGCGCCTTCCGCCAAACATGTCAAACAATGGGCTATTCAGTTTGAGGTGTTCAACCTCGTAGGATGGAAGAACGTGAACTCGTATTTCTGGGTTGCCGACGCATATAACCGTCAATGGGCAAGTCCGAACTACCTCACCGGCCGCATGTACAACCTGAAAATCACAGTGGACTTGAGGTAATTGATAATTGAGAATTGACAATTGATAATTGATAATTATGGCAGAAGAATTAACACCGATGATGAAGCAGTTCCGCGAGATCAAGACACAGTATCCGGATGCGATGCTGCTGTTTCGTTGCGGCGATTTCTATGAGACTTATGCGGAAGATGCAGTCAAGGCGTCCAAAATACTGAATATCACGCTGACCCACCGCTCCAACGGAGGCAGCTCAACTGCGCAATCGCTGGAGATGGCGGGCTTCCCGTTCCACGCGTTGGACACCTATCTTCCCAAACTGGTACGCGCAGGTCTGCGTGTGGCTATCTGCGACCAGCTGGAGGACCCCAAACTGGCGAAGAAGTTGGTCAAACGCGGCGTAACGGAACTGGTGACACCCGGTGTAAGCTATTCGGACACCACCCTCACCCAGAAAGAGAACAACTGGGTTTCGTGTCTCCATTTCGAGAAACACTATATAGGTGTCGCTTTTTTAGATATCAGCACGGGCGAGTTCCTGGCGGGTCAAGGCGACAGCAGCTACATCGACAAACTGCTGACTAATTTTGCGCCGAAAGAAGTGCTGTTTCTCCGCGGACGCAAGAACGAGGTGGAGAACCTGTTCGGCAACCGCTATTTCACGTTTGAGTTGGAGGACTGGATGCTGGTAGAATCCACCGCCCGCGAGCGGTTGCAGAAACTATGGGGCGTGAGTTCGCTCAAAGGATTCGGTTTGGACAATATGCCGGCAGGTGTGACAGCGGCAGGAGGTATTCTGATGTACCTGGACATGACCCAACACCTGCAGACCGGGCATATACAGCACTTGAGCCGTATTGAGGAAGAGAAATACGTGTGGCTTGACCGTTTCACCGTGCGCAATCTGGAGCTCACCGGTGGCAATACCGAAGAGAGCAAAACCCTATACGACATCATCGACAAAACCATCACACCGATGGGCGGTCGCATGCTCCACCGTTGGTTGGCCTTTCCGCTCAAAGACGTACGTCCGATACGCAACCGCCAGACGGTAGTGGAACATCTGTTCCGCCACCCGGAGGCACGCGAGACGCTGCAACAAGCCTTGCAGCAAGTGGGCGACATGGAACGCATCGTCAGCAAGATTTCCACGGGTCGCATCGGTCCGCGTGAGATGGTACAATTAGGACGTGCGTTACGGGCGATAGTGCCTGTCAAACAGGTGTGCGATGAGGCAAAGGAGAATGCCTATCTGAGCGTGTTAGGCAGCGAACTGGATGCGTGTTCGGAGATGCGAATGCGTATCGAACGGGAGATAGTGCCCGACCCGCCATTAGCCCAAGGCAGGCCGAACATCATCGCACGAGGCGTGGACACGGAGTTGGATGAGTTACGCGCTATACAATCGGACGGGAAAGACTTCCTGCTGCAGATCCAGCAACGCGAGATAGAGCGAACAGGTATCTCGAGCCTGAAGATTGGCTATAACAACGTCTTCGGCTACTATCTGGAGGTACGCAACACCTATAAGAGCCAAGTGCCGGCAGAGTGGATCCGAAAACAGACTTTGGTCAATGCGGAGCGTTATATAACCGAAGAACTCAAATCATACGAGGAGAAAATCACCACTGCCGAGGAGAAAATACAGATCATCGAGAACCGATTGTATCAGGAACTGATGCTCGCCCTCACGGAGTGGGTACCCCAGATGCAACTGGATGCTAATGTGCTTGCCCAGCTGGATTGCCTGTTAGGTTTTGCCACCGTCGCCACTGAGAACCGCTACATCTGTCCTGACGTGAACGACAGTCTCGTCATCGATATCCGCCAGGGACGTCACCCCGTGATAGAGCAACAACTGCCAATCGGCGAACAGTATATAGCCAACGATGTGCTGCTGGACAACAACAGCCAGCAGATTGTCATCATCACAGGTCCGAACATGGCCGGTAAATCCGCCCTGCTCCGCCAGACAGCACTCATCGTACTGATGGCACAAATAGGTTCGTTCGTACCAGCCGAGAGCGCCAGCATAGGCGTGGTGGACAAGATATTCACACGCGTGGGCGCCAGCGACAACATCTCGATGGGCGAATCGACCTTTATGGTAGAAATGAACGAAGCGGCTTCTATTCTGAACAACCTGAGCGAACGCAGTCTGGTACTCTTTGACGAGCTGGGACGAGGCACCAGCACGTACGACGGTATTTCGATAGCCTGGGCGATTGTGGAATATATCCACGAAAACCGCGGTCACGCCAAGACCCTTTTCGCCACGCACTATCACGAACTGAACGAGATGGAAAAGACTTTCGACCGTATCCGCAACTACAACGTATCGGTCCGTGAGGCGAACGGCAAGGTCATCTTCCTCCGGAAACTCGTACGGGGCGGGTCGGAGCACAGTTTCGGTATTCACGTAGCCAAACTGGCAGGCATGCCTGCCTCGATAGTAGAACGCGCCAACCAGATCCTTGCCGATCTGGAGCGTGCCGCCAAGAACGGCGACATAGCCAAACCCGTAGAACATATTGGAGAGAGCCGTGAGGGGATGCAACTCAGTTTCTTCCAGCTGGACGACCCGGTATTGGAACAGATACGCGACGAGGTTCAAAGTCTCGACATCAACAACCTGACCCCTCTCGAGGCACTCAATAAATTATCAGAAATCAAACGATTAGTAGGAAGCAAATAATGAAACTAAACATCAAACCAAGAACCCTATACATCCTGATCGGCATCGTCGCAGCCGTTTTTATGGCTGTGTTCGCTTTTGGAGTGGAGCAATACTACCGTTTGCACGTGAGCAACCTGAATTCATACGACGGCAAGGAGCACGCTTTCAACATCTATCCGGGCATGACGATGGACTCCACCCTGCGTCTTATCCGGCAGGAGTATGCGATCAGCGGCGAAGCGGATTTGAAGATGCACATGAAACTCATAGCCATCGTCCATCCCGAACCCGGACACTATGTTTTTCCGGCTCAAATGGGTGACAAGGAGTTTATCAACCGCCTGAAGCTCGGCGAGCAGACTCCCGTGAAACTCAAATGGACCAATTCGGTACGTACCCGCGAAGAACTCGCGGGAAGAATAGGCGCCCAGTTGCTGATGGACAGCGCAACTATTCTGAGCATGCTTGAGGACGACAAGTATATGGCGAATTTCGGCATGAACAAAGAGACCAGCCGGTGTCTTTTTATTCCCAACACCTACGAGGTCTATTGGACGATCAGCCCTGATGCACTCTTCAAACGGATGGAGCGCGAATACAACACCTTCTGGAACGAAGAGCGCCGCCGAAAAGCGGAAGAGCGTAACCTGACGCCGATAGACATCGCCATCATCGCCTCTATTGTAGAAGGCGAGACCTATGTCACCAAGGATATGCCCACTATCGCCAGCCTTTATATGAACCGCCTGCGGATAGGCATGCCGCTACAGGCTTGTCCGACCATCAAATACGCATTGGGCGATTTCAAACTGAAACGTATCCTGAACCGCCACCTCAATGTGGATTCGCCATACAACACCTATAAGAACAAAGGACTGCCTCCGGGACCTATCCGCTGCCCGCTGCCACGCACAATGGATTATGTGCTGGATGCACCCAAAACCAACTACCTATACATGTGCGCCAGCCCCAAGCTGGATGGCACACACATCTTCTCCTCGTCCTACGGAACGCATGCTTCCGCTGCCAGGAGCTACCATAAGACGATGAACCAAATGCACATCAAATGATCTGGGACAACAACGAAGATATAAGGCTCATCCAATGCCCCAACGACCGCCGGGCTATCCGCCAGCAGCTGAATGAATGCCGTGAGGAGAGGCGTCCGTATGTGTTTGTCACCTCAACGATGACCACCCCACCCTTGCGCAGGATATTAGTGCCTGTGTCGATGCTCGAGGAGGAGACCTACAAGGCGGAGATCTCCACTTATCTGGCACGCAAATCGGGTGCGCACATCATCCTGCTGCAAGCCAACGACTACGGTTCACACGCACAGCAGAACGTCAACCGCATTGTAACACATATCAAAAATATATCCTCGCGCACCGGTGAAGAGATCAGTTACGAAATCATCAAGGCACGCAAGGATAGTTTCTCCCTGGTACGCGAAGCCGGCGAACGGCAACGCGATTTTCAATACGATTTGCTGATTCTCACAGCCAGCCGTGATTACGGGTTGGACGACATCTTGTTCGGTCCGCCGGAGTTACACGCTATCCGCAGAGCTCCTGTTCCCGTGATGCTGGTCAATCCGCGTGAGGACTTGTTCTCGCTCTGCGATTAGAGGCGATAGCGCACAGCAAAAGCCAGTTTCCAATCGAAATAATTCAGTTGACCGGGGTTTGCGTTAAAGCCCAAACCGTAGCCCGGACGAAAATCTAACGCGAATACCAATGGGACTTCCTGAAGGTCGTAAGTAGCACCTACTGCCGCATTTAAACCGAATTTTCCATCAACAGTCCCGTATCCATTAATCGCCCCCATCAAACCCAAGCTGGCACCACCACCGGCATAGATATTGAAGTTCTCAGGCAGCTGCCAGTGGTACAAGGCGTTCGGGTTGATTGTAAAATCATAGAGTCCAAACGAGGGGAAATCACCAGCAGCACGAGTCAGACCAACTGCGAGATCTCCCTGTAGAGCAAAGCTCTCAGTAAACCAATACTTGTAGCTCACACCGTTCATACCACCGAAGATACCTCCGATTTCGTGTTGAGCCATAACGCTTGTGCTCATTGCAACAACGAGCAAAAATGAATAAATCTTTTTCATTTTGATATAATTTTTTTAATGTGAAACTTAGTGTATTTCAAAATACGATGCAAAGTTACTAATTTTTGCGCACATGTGCAAATTTAATGACAAATAGACATAATTTTGCTACATTCAGTTTACACTTTTTTGATTTTCAGCATTTTTTTTGACAAATATTTGGTCATATTGCAAAAATGTAGTAATTTTGCACCGTGTTTTTCATGGTATTAGATTTAAGGTTAAATGAAAAGATTGGGTTGTCGGGAGACAACCTTCTTTTTTTTATCTTTTGTAATCACGCACGTGATTAGAAAAGTCAAAGAAGGACAACCTTCTTTTTTTTCTTTTGTCGGCAACTTGTTTGACGAGAAAAGTCAAAGAAGGACAACCTTCTTTTTTTATCTTTTGTAATCACGCACGTGATTAGAAAAGTCAAAGAAGGGCAACCTTCTTTTTTTTCTTTTTCGGCACACAATACACCTCTATTGGGGGTAATTTATACTTTTTTTGCATTTTTTTGCCAAAATATTTGCGTATGTCAGAAAAATGTAGTACCTTTGCACCCGCTTTTGAAAAACAAAGCAATTTCAGATGCTAACGCATTGGTCGCGGCAACGCGAAGGAGAGATGGGTGAGTGGCTGAAACCAACAGTTTGCTAAACTGTCGTACTCGTAAGGGTACCGGGGGTTCGAATCCCCCTTTCTCCGCAAAAAAAAGAATAGAGACATCCAACGGGGTGTCTCTATTTCTTTTTGAGAAGGCAGGGAGCCTTCTCAATCCCCGGTCGGAGGGTTCTTATCGCGCTTCGCTCGAACGATTAACGCTTTGCGTTTTTCGAATCCCCCTTTCCCTAAAAAACGTACAAAAATTTGCATATATGAAATAATTGTTGTAACTTTGTGCCCGAAATGCAATTCGATGCTATGAGGCGCAGAAGTTCCACCATGAGGAGTGGTAGTTCCACCCCGAACTGAGTTACTAACATCAAACTAATCATATTATGAAGAAAATTTTAGCTATCTTACTGACCTGTTTCATCGCCTTAGGAGCGATGGCACAATCACCTGTTTATCGTGTGGGAGACAAGTACATGATGGACGGAACCATTATGAACAAGAAGGAGTTCAAGGGTTATCTGAAGAACACCTGCCCCGAGGCGTATGAGTTGTTCAACAACGGCCATAAACTCTCTGTTGCCGGTTGGTGGTGCTTCGGTGTCGGTCTTGGAGTCAACTCGATGGGTAGTTCGCTGTTATCGTTGTATTTCCGTAGCGAGACCAGGAAATCGAATCCAAATCATTACATCTACGATTTCGGAACGACACTCACGTCAATTGGTTCAGGCCTCACGATTGCCGGTATTACCTGCTTGAGTGTGGGCTACACGCGCATGCACAAGTCGGTCAATCTCTATAACATCGAGAAGGCTCACCGTCCTGATCTCCGCTGGGTTTTCGGCCTGAACAACAACGGCGGCATGTCGGTCGCTATGCAGTTTTAAGATATAGGGACAGAATTGAGCCTTTTGCGGAATTCAGAAGGCGGGACGGAAAAGCGCTTCTTAAATTTGGAAGTAAAAGTAGAAGCATCGGCATAGCCACACCGTCTCGCCACTTCTGTTAAGAGATCGAGAGATCGAGATATCGGGATATCGAAATTACTATTTTTGCTCATTTTTGTTATTAAGACGTTCTATTCCATAGCTATACAACAGCTCTACGCACTCTCTTACCCCCTCGGTATAACGTCCCAATTCCTTCCAGGCACGGACAAACTGGTCGCGGTTGTTCTTGGTGGTGTAGTCCTTGACGAGTTGGTCCGTCATCCAACGTGTGATATCTCTCACCGAGCAGGCACGACGCACGTATCCCAACAGCCGCAAGGCGTATATATATTCGGAAAGGCACTTGAAATAGTCCCACTCTTTCTCTTGTATCCGCAGGAACTGCGTCAGTTGTTTTTGCCTTTCCTCACTCACTTCTTTCTCCCAGAAGAGCACGGGTTTCTCGGGTTTGAGACGTTTGGTGATATACTTCTGCCAGTTGATCATCCACTGTGCCCAAAGTTGTTGTTGGGCTTCGTCCTCGTTTTTTATTTCCTCCGCGATATACTCCCAGTCCGTTTCCTGCTCCACGAGGTAATTCCGGTGTTTGGCAGCGCGAGGTTGTGCCCCGGGCAGCTCTCGGATCTGCGCCTGGTAGGTATTCCAGAGCCATGTGAAGTAACGCTTATAGATATCCTCCGCGTCTTCTCCTTCAAAGAAGAGTGTCAGTTCGGTCGTCTCATGTTGCAGACTTTCGCAAAGGGTGTACACCATCTCGGGGTCCGTCCAGTCCATGTGCAGGAAGAGTTGGCGACGTGTCTCTGCCTGAGCGGCAGTCATCAACCAATTCGCGAAAGGTTCCTCCCAAGGGCAATACTCCCATATATGGGATTTGAAGTTTTCCATGGTCAGGTAGTGCATATAAGTCGTCACCAACTGTAACGCCAAGTCCAGCAAGCGCACATTCGGGCATACCTCTGCCCATCCGTTGCCGGCTCCGACCAACTCGATATGAGCTTCGTTGAGCAGCTGGACCTCTTTGTCCAACAAGCCCCATTCATCGCGTCTCACTTCTCGCTCGTAGTGTTTGATCCACGCCATCCGCTCCGCGTAGCTGTCTATCGCGATGCCGCGACGTGCGCCCTCATCGGTATCGACGATTAACGCACATAGCAGCGCCGCTCCCGCCACACCGCCTATCTGCACATCCGTTCCAACCACTTTCAAATAGTGGTTTTCGTAACGCAATCGGTCATCTATGATATAATCTTCTAACATTTCGGGTGCAAATATTATACTGCAAAGGTACAACTTTTTGTTGATATACGCAAGCGTTTTTGGAACTTTTTGACATATTTTCATTATTTTCCGGCAAAATAAAGAAAGAAGTGCCACTATTGACACTTCCATCCTTTGTTCCTTTGTACATGGTACTTAGTTACTTGGTCACTTGATTTTATTTGCTGCTTTTTCGCCTTACCAAGCTACACCCAAGGTGATGCCGACACCGTGCTGGAGGTATTGATTGAAAGTGTCGTTATTTGCTTTGGGCTTGAACGCCGGAATCTTCAAATCATTCTTAGTCCACTGCCAATCCATCGCGTAATGAAGTCCTAGGACCAAGTCCACGGAGTTGAACGGGATACGCCAATCGAGCCCTATACGCGTATCCGTGAGAATAGCAAAGCCCCCATAGATATTTCCCGTTTTCATCGGTCCGGCTCCGGCACTCTGGGTAATACGCGGAACAAGCATGTATTTTCCCACCTGAATGGGCAGCTGACCTCCGACATAAATGCCGAACATGGCCCCCGCGCGGGTTTTATAACCTAACTTGGTAGCGGAAATCTCGTCCTCGGTCATGGCTTCTTCGATAAGCGCGGTTATCTGCACGCCGGTAGCGATATAACCCAACCAATCATGCCCTACTTGCAGCCCCACCTGCTGGTTCATTCCCAGATAATTGTCATAGACCAACCGCACATGGTTCATATTATCCATATCCGTCACGATATGCGTTGCGGAGCGCTCGAATTTCTTGGCAGCCTTCCCCTTTTGCGCCATCAGACTATCACGGAAAGCAAGTGTGCGCAGCGCGGGATCAAGCGGCAAATGCCAATCCGTCTCCCTTAAATCTTTTTGAACCGAATCCGGCAACTGGCGGAACACATACAACCAATCTTCGCCGGAGAGAGCACGTAGAGGCTCCATCTCATTCCTTGCATCTGTTTTAGATGCTCCCAATGTGGCGATAAACGCTTGCACATCTTCTTTCCCGATTGCTAATCCCACTCCTTCGCGATAGAAAGCCTTCCAGGTGTTGATGCCCAAGATCTCGTACTTGCCTGCCGCGTTTTTGAGCAAGAGCGGTCCGCCGCTACTACCGGGATCAATAGAAGCCGTATGTTGGATGATACGCGAAGCGTGCTCGTAGCTGTCCATATCCACACGCGCATTAGATATGCTTCCACGCGTGAGTTGCCAGGACGGTTTATTTGCCAACTCGGGAAAACCTGCTGCCACAATAGAGAGATCTTCCTCTATCTCACCTGCATAAACAGGCAGCGCAATCATCTCGCATTCCGAAGGAAGGGCTATCGCCGCCAAGTCCGTTGAAGCAATATTCGTCACATCGCAATGTTCGTAGCGGAGCGTTTTCTCGTGCAACTGGAAGATGATTGTTGCTCTCTCGGCATAGCCGATGACATGTAGGTTGGTGAGCACATATTTCTTGCCGCCATGCTCCACCACAACGCCGGAACCAAAGGTTTCTTCGTTCTTATAGGCGGTCAGGGCCTGCGAGGCACTTCTCATACCGGCACGTGCCATGTACAAAGAGTAATCCGCCATCATCGCTCTTTCCGAGTCCACAAACTCAGGAGAAACGATACAGACGCTGTGCCGCAGTCCTTGCGCGGACGCCGACATCCATACACATAGCAGCAAAGCTGCCAAAGAGTAGAAACGCTTCATATTGTAAGAATTATTCATCGTCGCCAACTACGCCATTAGACACCGAATCCGTCTTAATCTCCGGAATGATTTTTACGGGTTCTTCCGTTTTCTTGCCCCCTGCCATTTCGTCCAAGATATACTGCATGTCCGAGCCTTTGAGTTTGCCTTTCTTGATAGCCGTAGCAATCTCTTCGTTTTCGGAAAAGAGCTCTGCGGATTTCTTCTTTTGCGGGAATCCTCCGTTGAACAAGAGCAGTTCTGCTTGTTCCCACCCCGGTCTTACCAAATAGTAGAGTGTGGGTGTATCCGGAGCATTTCCTCCTACAAATTTCACGAAATTAAGGTCACCGGTTTTCTTATCCATCTGGTAGTTCTGCTCGCATTGGAAAACGACTCCCCACGCGCTGCCCATAACGGGATTGCCCCATTGATGGTCGTTTTGCATATACGATTTGCGTGCGTGAACATAATAGAGAACGTGTTTCTTGTCCGGAAAATTCTTGTGCCAGATTTTAATACCGATGATATCCGCGGCATTGATTTCGACGTGTCCTTTATCTTCGGCATTCTTTTTCACGCCCAGTTTGCTTTTGCCGACGCGCGGCAGTTCCAATTCCGCAAACTCTTCTACATGTCCGTCCTTAAAATACACTTCCCCCGGGTAATAGTGTGGTGTGAGTAAGCTCATTTGAGCAAATTGCGCATGGATTGTCGCACATGCAAATAAAGTAGTGAGTACTAGTAAAAATCTTTTTTTCATAATTTTGAATGTTTTGTTTGACAATTCGCTGCAAAGGTACAGCTTTTTTTGATTTATGCAATGGATTATATTATTTTTCATCATAATAAACACAAAAAGCGTGCGCTTTCGTTCGCTTCATTTGATTATCTGAGGTCTTCGACTACCTTAATCATTCAAATAAATGCACGGAAAACTCACGCTAATACGTGAGCGTGCATAAACCGTACTTGAATGATTAATGATTTCTGAAGTTGTCGAAGTTCCAGATAATCAAGTTGGGCTTATTACGCTATTTTTTGCGCAACGCTTCGCGCTTGGATTAATCGCCCATATATGGTCGATACATTCACCGCTTTTTTACGCTGTCGGTGAGGTCAGATTTGGGTTCCTGTTTAACGTCAGTGGGTGACGGTATTTTATGCTTTGGGCAATTGAGGTAGCCCAGAGATATCAAGAGCTGACAAGGTTTGTAACTGCTTTATCGCCATATCACGCAATGATTGCAAACGACTTGATTGTGGTTGATGTTGTTCTATTAAAAGAGCATTATACGATTCTAAATTTGCTAATACCAATAATTGTTGGATTGACGCATAATCTCTTATATTTCCCTTTTTGCCTTGGTTCTGTGCTCTCCATTGAGCAGCTGTCATACCAAACAAAGCAACATTGAGCACATCCGCCTCATCGGCATAGACATAAGATTGTTGTTCCTTTGTTAATTCAGAAGGCAATAAATTCTGCTGAATAGCATCAGTATGCACCCTATAATTGAGTTTAGAGATTTCCCGATTGAGATTCCATGACAGCGAAAGACGCGAATTCTCGTCATATTTTAGACGGCGATAATCCTTCATCAAATAGAGTTTAAACTCCGATGAAATCCACGAAGCGAATTCCATTGCTATGTCGCTGTGTGCATATGTGCCACTTCCGTACCGCCCTGCCTTTGTAATAATACCTATGGCTCCGGTTAAGTCAATCCACTTGGATGGCGTCATCACAAAGCGATTCAATCCGGCTTCATTTTTAAACGTGTCGAATTGCACACGGTTAAAATTCGGGTTATGCAATGTTTCCCATAAGCCCAGAAACTCAATGGTATTGCGGTTTCGCATCCAGTTTTGTATGGCAAAACGCGGATCATCACTATTTCGGTAGCGAGCAATATCTGTCAATGAGATATACTCATTCCGATAATCTTCTGTGTAGATTCCTACATTAATGCCTTGCACATGTAATGTATCCGATTTAACTTTCGCCATAATTAATTTTTATTATTCAATATTTCTCACCGCTTTTTTACGCTGCCGGTGAGGTCAGATTTGGGTTCCTGTTTAACGTCAGTGAGTGACGATGGTTATAAATCTCCGGACCAGCCGTGACCTAAGTCCCAGTGTTCATCATACCGGAATTCAAAATACGGCAGAGCAAAATATTTCTCTATCAATTCGGTCAATTCTTCCTCCTTGTCCTTTGCCCATTGACCGACAAAAACAATAAACTTATCAATATTCCAAGCCACTCGACCACGAGGCACTTGTGTATAATCACCGCTGAATTTAGTCGGTTCATGCTTTGCCAACGCACGGAAATATTGTTTCTGCCATACCTGTCGATGTAAGGTTTGGTAGTTAATAAATGGCAAGCCTTTTTCTGCTGCATCTTCTACCATTTTTGGCGTTAGTTCCTTCTTGTACACACCGAAAAAATCGTGCTCTTCCGGATTATACCAAAATATCCCTACAGCAGGCATGGACTCGTCGAAGGATTTCATATCCTTCATAATACTTTCCTTTTCGCTAGGTGATAAAGTCGTCATATTTTTCATTTTTCGGTGCAAAGGTACACAAAAAAAATGACACTTGCAAATAAAAGTGCCATTTTTATGCATTTTCGTATTGTTCTAACGGATTTATGTCACAAAAAACATCAAAAAAAAACGAACACGGAAAAAGCGACAGGATTTTCATAGCTTTTTATAAGTTGTTGATTATCAGTAGCGCGAGGGGCATAAAATTGTCGCGAGTTTTGGAGGTTCTCGTAAAACGAAAAAGTGACGTTTAGCCGTATAGAGCGGGCATTTTTCCTTATATATAGAGAGCGATCTTTCGAGATTACGTGAAATCGAGTCATCGAGATATCGAGATAGCGAATTATCGAGAGATTGAATTTGATATAAGAAAAAACATAAAAAACCCCTTTGTATGCTTTAGCGCTTTGCGCTTTGCGTACTTTGAGGCTAAAAACTCCTTGTGTGCAAGCACCCAGATAGTTTTTATCCCCAAACTCCGCAACTCTTCGAGTGAAAGCATACAAAGGAAATAAACATACAAAACATTTTTATTTAAAACTTTACTTTATGATTCAAAATTTATCTTCTGCGATGGAAGCGGAGCAGGATCTGCACATCGCCAAACACATTGAGCCGGAGAAGTTGCCGGTAATGATTCAACCTATTATGTCGCTTGCGCAAAGCGATGCGGAGCGGGACATGTTGCTGATGTCGTTGCTGACAGCTGCGGGCAGCTGTATGCCTAATCTCTATTTCCGTTATGGGATAACAGGCAAGAAGTACTACCCTAACCTTCAATGCTTTATCGTCGGTTCTGCGGCTTGCGGCAAAGGCATTGCGAACCTTGCGTTGGAACTCGTCAGCAAGGTACACGAGGCGGCGCCGCTGGTTATTGCCGGAGACTCGTCTTACCCGGGATTCTACAAGCAGTTGGAACGCCAGAACGGTCGCGGGTACATCCACGAGAGCGAAGGATCGGTCATTACCGACGTGTGGCGAACGTCCGTAGCGAACTACAATACCGCTTTGCGTAAAGCCGCGGAGCATGAGCCGATCACGCGTAACCGCGCGAACAATAGTTCGTGTATCGCGTGCCCGCAGTTGAGCGTGTTGCTCACGGGTACGTTCAGCCAGTACAAAGCACTCGTACCGAGTATCGAGAACGGTTATTTCTCGCGTCTCTTGACGCTGATTGTGAATGACCAGCAGGCATTTAGCAGTCGTTATGTAGAGCCGGCAAGCGGTTCGAACGGTGTGATGAGTACTGCAGCCCAACAGCTCTTTGACCTCTGCCAGGCGTTGTATAAGAGCAGACCTATAGAGTTCTCGCTTACGAGCGAGCAACGTGCGCGTTTAGGACAACATTTAGAGACGGCTTATCCGGCACTGATGCAGTTGTTGGGCGACAATTTCCATTCCGTTGTATTGCGAATGGCGGTACATATCGAGCGGATTGCGATGATATTAACTGCGTTAAGATGGAAGAAGTCCGAATACTATTCGGACAAAATGGACGTTGCTCTCTCTTGCACGGACGAGGATTATCAGACCGCTGAACTCATCGGAAACAAGTTGATTCTCCATATGGCGGCGGCTTATCGGATGATCAAAGGTGCAGAGGAGGTGAGTGTACCGAAAGTGCAGCCTTTGGACCAACGTAAGATGTTGCTGAGTTTATTGCCGGAGGAGTTTGAAGTTCAGAATTTGGTCACAGAAGCGAAGGCTCATGGATTATCCTATCGGACAGCCACACGATGGAATGAAGGATGGTTAGAAGAAGGGTTAGTGGTCAAAATTCGCCATGGCGTATATAGGAAGTGCTTGGCTTCGGCTTAGGTAATACCCTCGAAAATGTATAACAAACCACTAAAGATATATAAGTATCACTAACGATTTATCAGCCAAAATTGGCTGATGCATTAAAAAAAATGACATGACCGTATTGACCATATTGACCGTTTGGCACATGAAACGGTCAAAACGGTCAAAACGGTCAAAACAAAAAATGAATATGGCTCATTATGTACCATCAGCCGGTTTTGAGAATTTCACCGGCGCATTAAGCAAGAAGAAAATACAAAACCGTCTTTGTGTTACCCGTCGCAAGTCGGTCAAAGATCCGTTGACAGGCGAAGTGCTGGCATTGGGTCCGAAAGAGATCTACGTGCAGGAGCGTCGCGACTACAAAGCACACCCGTTGACGAAGAAGGAAGTTGCTCAGCGTTCGCGCTGGCGTGAAGCGTGCCGCGAAGCGGGAGCAATCTGTCGCGACAAGAGTCATCCGCGGTTTATGGAGATGTACGACCGCTGGCGTGAACAGCTCAGGAGCGAGGGGGCTTGCAAGCAGTTTCCGAACTTCGTGAGGGCGGTATTGGTAAATGAAAAGCACCCGGAGTGACCGGGCGCTTTTCGCGAGGGGGATTTTTCGAGATTTCGAGATCACGAGATTACGAGATCACGAGGTTTCGAGATTACGAGGTTACGAGGTTTTACGTAATAATCGTGCGTCAGCTAAGAAATCTGGTACAACTTAAAATTTCAAAAAAGAAAAAAAACAAACAAATTATTGCACAATTCAAAAAAAAGTAGTACCTTTGCAGCGTATTTTGGGTATATAGCAAGCGCGACGGCACATGTACGTATGTATGTAATAAAAACAAATACCTTATGATACGGTTGAATTGTTTCTCTAAATCCGGAGATAGTGAGCATGATTATTGAGATGAAGTCTTTCAAAGAGTTATGGAATAGATGTCTGACGCAGTTAAAAGCACTGGGAAACCAATGCCTGAAACTCTGTCAGCGTGCCGCTGAGTGGTATCAGTTGCAGCAAGAGGTTATCAAGAAACAGAGCGAGATCTCGCACGAGCGGATCACGATCAAACGTGCTGTGCTCTCGTTTATGGAAACATGGGGACTGGGTTCGCGAAACATCTTCTACACCATGTGGCATCTGATGTGGCGGCCCGGGCATATGATATGTGATTATCTCAACGGTCACCGCCAGCGCTATATGCAACCGTTCTTTATGTTTTTTGTGCTGACACTTATCCTCGTGCAATTAGCATGGGTATTGGAGGTTCAGACCCCTAAAAACAAGAATATGACCCTTGCGGCATTCAAGATGATACAGACTCATCCTGATTGGTTTGATTCTGACCAGAAGACGACCGTCCTCAATGCCGCACATTGGTTGGACCAAGTCCACGACTGGCGCGACGAAAACCGCGCATGGGACATCCTTATTCAGTCGCTGGGAGTCATTTTTGTGACTTGGCTGCTATGGCGGAAGAGTCCGCGTATCGGAACAGGGGAATGGGTGATTGAGAACGGCGAGTATATCGAGGGCTACAATCTGGCGGAAATAGTCACGGTGATTTTCTTCCTCCTGTGCCAGTTGCAGATACTTAGTATCATAGCTATGCTGCTTTTTCACAAACTGCCGTTCGACCACATGCAAGGCTGGGAGATGGTAGTCCCCAAACTGGTGCTTTTTGCGGTGCTGCTGGTTGACTTCAAACAGCTTTTCCAGCGGGACTGGTGGCCCACCATTTGGCGCACACTCATCATAGTATTGGTATTGTAATATCCAAACAATTATATATCCTTCAGCGTTAATCGTTCCGGACAATGTGGATTGGATTTGGACGGAATAGAAGAAGAAAAATACAGGTTTATTCCAAATAATCCAAAAGAAAATATGAATATTAACCTGTTGGCGGAATTAAAAAAAGTGTTCTTTGATTAAATTTTTTAACAAAAAAAGTTGCACAATTCGCTGATTTTTAGTAACTTTGTAGTGCC
>ONPG01000037.1 GCA_900319645.1 uncultured Bacteroidales bacterium | reverse complement strand
AAGAAGTAGAGCGTTTCGTTGTTCAGTTCAATCGGCGTTGCGATACCTACGAGTTCATCACCGCTGAACGCCTTAACTCCCTCATTCATTAATTCATTCACTCCTTCAACCTTACAGATCATCGTCATGTTCGTAGCGGCTTTGCCGTTGAACTTCGGAGCGCGTTGCGGCGCGTTAGCGGCCTTGCTGTAGAACTTGATCGTTACATCTGATTCAGCAAGGCGCTTGAAGAAGTATCCTTCGCCCGGACGGAAAGCAGTGAGGTCACCTACCCATTTGCGGTCGGGCGAGAAGACGGCGAAGCGATTATGTGCCTTCACCATATCACCCGGAGTGGCATTGTCATAATAGCCGGCGAAGGCTTCGGTGATGGTCGTTGCTTGTTGTAACAAGCACGGCATCGGACTCCATTCGCCACCACCCTTAACCGTGATCTCCATCTTGTCTTCCGGCAGCGGATCACCACTGATATGCATCGTATTGCCTCCGGCGGCATACATCATATACATATCGCGGTAGTTCAAGGACTTGATAGTACCGAGGAAGGCATCCATGGCCTCCGAATAAGTGACGAACTGCTGGGTGGAGGGGTTCTTGATGAGGTCGCCTTCTTTCCACGGTTCGTTCGCCGTCAGCATATTACGAATTATACCTGTGGTTTCATTGAGGTTCAGATTGAACGATATCCAGTTCCAACCGGAATAGATGTCGATATTCTGTGTCTCACTACCACCGGTGGTGAAGAGTACCTGTGCTTCGTTTCCGCAACCATGGACATCACCTGCACGGAACTGTACATCCCGATCGACAATCAGGTTATATGTACGCCCGGTGGATGCCTGCCATAGGATGAAATTCACCGTCTTACCCGTCATCGCTTCGTTACCGAAGATCGTGAGATAGACATTGGAGGTATTAGCGGTGTTATCGTAGTCCACGTTGGCTTTGCCGATACACTCGTTGCGATAAATCGCATAGATGATATCGTTCTCGTCGGAGTCGTAGATATTGTTTATCTTCACCTGACCGCAAATGGACATGTTCAGCGGGTATTTGGATTCGTCCACATCGATGTATGGCGGGAAGGCTTCTACCATGTATTCGATTTGCAGCGGTTCCGCCAAACCATCTTCGTCCACGACGTAGATAAGGTCGCCATACGTACCTACCGGCATAGGCTGCTTATATACCAGTTTGATAGACAACTCGCCTAATGGCTCTATCGTACCGTAAGTTTGATCCACAGTAAGCCAGTCGGGCAACGACTCAATCTTATACGTATGGCGCTTACCGCTCATGTTGATGATCTGTGTGACGGTGTAGTTATTCGAATCTTCCATGCCGTATCGACCCCATATAGTCAGTTGTTTGTCTGCCCATTTGAGACTGTTATGATCCACAAAAGCGGTCCAAGTGATAGGCGAACGCATCGGGTTGCCGTTGAGGTCCTCCACATCGCGCACAGTGACATAGATAGACTGCTTGTTAATCTCGCGGTCAAGCATATTGAGGTTAATCATCAGTTCATCGCCGTTGAACGACCAGTCGAAGTTCAGTTTGGTCAATGCCCCGTGACTGGTGACAGGTGCGTTCTGCGTCTTATCTGCCAGTGCCGTGATGTCGCCATCTACGAGTGGCAGTATTTTGTCTATCACCTTGCCGGTAGCCGGATCTTTGAACTGACGACGGTCGTTGATAGAGAAGCGTTGTTCGAGTTTGCCGTTGGGGTTGAGGAACTGCTCTTCGAACGGCAGGTAAGCGATCAGACCCATCTCGTCTCCCACGAGAGCGATGTTGTCATACGCCTCCACAAGCGATTTTGGCAGTGCTTGCTCGAACACAGCGAACTCATCGATGTTACCGGCGAAGTTACCTCCCAAGTACATATCGCCTTGCGCACCGGCTGCAACGGTTGCGGGGAAAGTCTGAATCAGACTGCCGTCCACAAACAGGGCGGCGTTGTTATACGTGCGGTTGATAGACAGCACGACATGATGCCATTCGCCGTCGGCATAGTTGACAGAACCGATCCAGGTGAGCGAGTCGGAGCACAGTACAATGTTACCGTTCTCCAGCGCGATGAGCGCGCCGTGTTTATCGTCCGTACGTCCGGCACTGAAGAGGTTCGCACGCTCGGCAGCATTGTCCGTGGTACGGAACCAGAACATAAGGGTAGCATCATACACTTTGGAGCGTCCGAAGAGGTTGCCTATCAACTCGACACGCTGCTCTTTAGCCAGTTGAACCGAGAAGCCTTGCAGTTTATTCCATGTGCAACCGTGCAACGAGAGCGTAGCACCGTGTGCATGGTCTTTCACCAATTCACCCTTACCTTCGCTCATGCGATAGTAAGCCAATAACTCTTGTTCGTATCCCGTCAGGTAATGGTCATAAGTGGCGGCTATCTCTTCGAGCGTCAATGCCTTGGTCCATACGCGTGCCTCCAGCATCTGACCCGCATAGCCCTGACCGAAGATGAGCGGTGCAGAGAGGGAGTATTCGATGTTTTTCGAAGGCAGTGCTGACGGTTCGGTCATATCTACCGTACCTACATAGAAGCTGAAACCATTCTCTTTGGAATAGGTGACAGCCACACGCGTGAAGGCCAACATCGGGTCTGCCAACTTTTTAGAGTAGTACGTCGTGAGGTCACCTATCTGCGCATAGAGGCGGTTATCAGCGGTCTTTCCGAAGATCAATCCTTTGCCTTTGTCACCGTGGGTGAAGAATACTTCATCATTGTACGGAGACGTCGGCTTCACCATCATCTCCACTGTGAAGGATTTGTCGGTCAGACTACGCTCCACGGAGGAGGCGGCATACGAATCAGCCGTTCCTCTGAACAGGATTGCCGTCGAGGCGGAGATACCGGTATGGTTGGTGATGCCGAGGAGTTGGAAGTTATTATCCTCATCGAGGTAATTACCGGCTATCGGTTCATTGAACCGCAGCAACAGATGGTCGCCTACACCGAGGATGGCATTCGCCGGTTCGGGATCGCCGAACACACGCGGAGGACGGGTGTCTTTCGTTCCACGGATAACAGGCGAAGCCTTCGTTACAAATCCCGAACCGTAGCGGCAGAAGCAGACGGCGCGCAGGTCATATTGCTGCTCCATCGGGTCCCGCTCACCGTAGAAACGGAACTGCGGAATACGTCCGTTCTCAATCATCGCTTTATTGCCTGTAGCGAGTGCATAGAGGCTGTCGCTGGCGTAGAACGAACATTGGTTCACCCATTTCTCCTCGCTCTCCGTGGAGAGTTTATATTGGAACTCGATATGGTCGAAGTTCTTATGATGGATATTGAATCCGCCGATGTCCACCGGCAGGTAGTATCCGATAGAATCGTGCGGCGAGAGGGTATTCATCACCCAGTTCTGACGCGGCATCTCGATGCTGACCGGACTGGATTCCGGCATGAAGTGCGCCGAGAACTGCAGCATCGCATAGGTCTTCGGGCAGTCGGCAAGGCGGAAATAGAGGGTCAGGTTGTCGTAGTCATCCACTTCGCCTCGTTCCACCTCCAGCACTTGAGTGATGGATTGTCCCGGCGTGAGGAAATAGTCGAGTCCTTGCACGAGCGGTGCACCGTTGATATAGACCTTCGCGCCGTGAGGGTTGCTGTCACCCGTGAGGGAGAGCGAGAAGGTCGTTCCGGTGTTCGCCAGACCGTATTGCACTTGTCCTTCGTTCTTGAGTTCGATATGGAAGACGGCGCGCTGATCCGCCGGCACACTGCTTACCTCATGGCGGTCGATGCTCAGTTCAGGCAGAGCCAAAGCCATCGTCCCGTTATTGATGACCGTACCTTTGTTGTAGAACTGCGTCTTCTCCTCTTTTTCGTGTACGCAATAGGTAGCGCCCGCTTGCGTGAAGAAGACGTACGAACCGTAAAGTATATCGTCGTTGTTGGACTCGCCCACTTTGCTGACGATAGTACCGGTCGTGGCCTTCCACAGGCTATCCACCTCTGCCCGATAGACCGAAACGGTGATATCGCCCTGCGCATCCGGCACGATGGTGAAACCGCAGGATTTCTTGACGGTCTTTTCATTCGACGTACGCGCATCGGAATTGAAATCCAGCACGGGATCGAAACTCATCGTCCATTTGGACGCGTTCGTCACCGTACCTAACTGCGACTGTGTCTTATGGCCGCTTCCGTTCGGGTTCTTCTCGTCCTTGAACATGGCCGAGATAGCATCCGTGATGGTGGTTCCGAAGCGTTTCTGACTATCACTACCCCAGAAGGCGCTGAAGTTTTTGATTGCATCCTTGAGAAGATTTTGGGCATTGGAGGTAGCAGCCGAAGCGGCGTCCTTACCGATTAATCCCATTCCTTGCGGCAGTTCGTTGTAGTTGGCAGTAGCCGAATAACTGTCGGAGTGCGAGAGGGTTGTTCCGGCATTGACGGAATAGGTACCTACATGTTGACCGGACTGACGCGCCGCTACTTTCTCCGCCTCGTTATAGATAAGGATAGTACACCATTTCTGGATGATATTATCGATTGCAGCCACGCGGTTCGGATATGCCTTCGTGCTATTAGTCGGCAATATCATCCGATACGAGTCTTTCGCCAGCGTGTCATGCAGACTGACGCTCGTCAACGAATCGATATACCAATATACGACGTCATCCGATGCATTCGCAGCCGCTTGCGCGGAAGCCGAGTCCGGGAAGATTGTTAGCAGGTTCTGACGCTGCATCGCCAGCTGCGGGAGCACGCTCTCCATAATATAATACTGCGAATAGGCGAAGCTATTCGTGATACCGGAACCCATGACGACCTTTTCACCCGTCACGAGGTAATACGGCTTGTTGTCTGCGCCGGTACCGCTGGCGAGCACATGCATCGTGCCTGCCTGAATAGCCGGCTGACGCGCCTGGAAGATGGTATCATTGATGACGGCGATAGACTTCGCTTTACCGGTCAATTGACTGTTCATCACGCCGACGAACACATCCGCATTCGAACCTACGCCGGCTTTGGCATGGCTGGACGATGTGGAGATTTTATCGGTGGTGGTGAAGGTATAAGAATATTTATAGCCCCATGCCCATTCGTGCGTGATAGGAATAGTGAAGGACAACTGCTTGCTGGACGTATAATTGCTACCGATATACGAACCGGCACCGGACGGCGCTGTGACAATACCGATATCATTCGATATGTTCAGTCCGTATTTCGGAGTAAGGTTGATACCGCCTTTCCAGTCATAACTCTCGGTATAGCCGTAGTTATACGTGGTACCGTTCTCCACCCATGCGGAGCTACCGTTTCCTCCCGGGTCACGGATGATGTCGAGCAGCGTAATATCCGCATCGGCAGTGGTCAGTTCGTTCGCCTGAATGACATCTCCTATCACAAAGGCTTGGAAGGCGTCTGTCTCCACCGTGTTGCCTTCTTGCTCCAGGGCGATGCTGACCGTACTGAGTGCATCTTCACCGTAGGTCTGGGTCTGGATATGATCTACCAACAGCCATACATTGCTGTTTTTACCCAAGCGGTCGAGCTCGTACGGCAGTTGCTCCGTAGCGCTATGCATACCGTTATGGACGATTACCTTGCCTCCTCGTTGCGGAACACGGTCCAGTTTGGCTGTCTCGTCATTGTTGTAATAATAATCTTCGAATGCCTCCGCTTCAAACTGATAGCGGCGGTTGTACTGGAAGAGCGGGTGGCCCAAGGTATAAGTGACGGTGCCGTCACTGTTTTTGGTGTACAGTTGTACTTTCTCTTTCCGGGACAGGTCGAATCCGCTGACCGAGATAGAGGGTTCGCCGTATCCGTCTTGCTCCATACCATATAGGAGTTGCTTGAGATGCACTTTGACAGGCGAACGGTAGATGCGGTCATACACGGCATTGTATATCGCGCTATCCTGATTATAATAGTTCTTCGTCACATCCAGCGGCGCATTCGTCAGGTCGATGACCTCACTGCCCTGCCCTGCGGCAAAAAGCGTAGCGTAACCTTTGGCGGTAGCCTGTACCACTTTGTACTTGACAGGGAATAAATCCACGGCATACTCTCCCGTCTTCGGATCCGGCTGAATCGTGATACGCTTCTTCTCAAAGAGCGTATTGGTGACAACCGCAGATTTGTCCCCCTTGACGGATGCATACTGAACGCGTTGTTGTACGGTGTCGCGCGTCTGGTCATTGGGGTCATGCACTATCTGCGCGATGTTATCACCCTCCAGCTGGAGCACCAGTTGCAGGTCATCACCTAAGTTGTTCGTTCCCAAACCGAAGGCTTCGGGCAGGTCGCGCTGGTCGATACCACCGGCTACGCGACCGACAAGGCGCACTGTGGTCATATCGTAGAACCGCACACCGTCTTCCGGAGCATCCAGCGTGAAGGTATCCTTACCCTGCTCTAAACGCAAGATACCGTCGCCCTCGAAGGTATGACCGTGTTTGACGATACGCAAGACATACGGTTGACGTTTGGACAGCGTCAATTCGAAATTACCATCCGTGCCGGTCTTCACCGGTGCTCCGTTGCGACGAACGGTGTCGCCGTTGAGCGTGAACATAGCTCCGGCTACCGGAATGGTCGAGTACTTATACAATGCCCGTCCCGTCAGACGCACAGTAGAAGTGTTCGCAAAATTGAGGCCTTCCACCACCGCATTATCCGTCGATAGGCCGATAGAAGCCGTCGGAGCTGTGGTATTATTGAAACTGAACACCGCATACGAATGCGTCGGGATAATCGAATAATTAGAGCCTGTGGCTATATTGTATGTCAAGCTGTCGAATTTAAAGGTGCCGGTAGGATCGGTGACGCACTGTAAACCCGTAACCGGTAACCCATCACCCGTAATTGTTACGGTAACGCCTGCCATACCACTGTTATCCGGCATCAGGACACTACCGCTAATCTCACCGTACGGACTACGCCAACCTACCGCCTCGGCACTGTTGCGTGAAGACTTGCCGTTGCAGTCATATACCGCCGTGATCGAATAAGTATATCGTTGGTTCGGCACAGCTGTCTCGTCAAAGAAATTATTGTCCAAACCGATGTAAATCGTGTCCGGCGCTGCATCACTATTCTTCGCTACACGGCGCAGCACATATTGATCTACCGCCGTAGAGGACGCCATCCACTCCAGCTTGACTCCGCGTTTATGATGTCCCACAGCATCTCCCTCACTCGCCGTAAAGGAGGTGATGGTAGCCGCTTCATCGAAATAGAGACTCGGACCACTTATGACCTTTGGTTGCAACTGTGTGGAGTCTTGTACATGCAGGTCGGACTTGGACTGGTCAATACGCACGGAATACGAATAATGCGTGCAGGCTTTGTCCGCCACATCAGAATAGGTCGCTATCCATGAACCGTCATCCTGACGCTTGATACTATCTTGCGGAATGATAAACTCCGAAAACTCTCCGGTCTCTTGGATCGTTCGCCGGAGGATGAGACGTGCGGTTCGATCCCACATACAACGACCGTAGCCTTTCGCATATTCGGTTTGCAACTTTTTGAACAAACTGTCTTTGATAACCGGCTCGTATACACTAAAGTCAGGCGAGGAAGGACCATCAAACCCGATGTCGATAAAATCTTCCGCCATCAAGTATGTGGACTTACACTTGATGGTACTATTTCCCCACACCGTGAACTCATATGACTTATGCGAACTGCGTACACCTTTATCCACATTCACCTGTACCATACCTCCCATCGGGATGTCATACGTACCGGCGTCCATACGTTGCCAGTCTCGGATGACACTCTTCTCCGCATTCAGCACGCGGAACGTCAAATAGTCTTTGGGATTGACCGTATAATAGGCATATTTCTCATAGGCGATAGTAAAGGAGGTGGTTCCTTCCGTATAAGCGCTGTTGATAGTATAATTCAGCGAGCAGTCTTCCTTACTCAGCGGGAGCACTTGAATCTCGGAGTTGTCAATCTTGAATTGAAAATGCACCTTATGGTTCTTCTCCCACTCCGCATCCTTGATATAGTTCTCTTGCTGATTCGCCAGAGGCGCCAGGAAGTTATGCTTGTAGAGCGTCACCTGTCGCGAGAAACCGTCCACCCATCCCCATACAGAAGAGGTCGCACGGCGGATACGGTAATAAACAGGCACAGCTGCCATATGGCCTTTGTTGCACGTGAGCGTAGCCGACACATCAAGGAGCAACGTGCCGTTATCATCATAGATATAGTAATGTTTTAGGGTTGTTTTCCATTGTGCATCCACCGTATCGGTCCGAACCGCCGCATTGCCGGTCCATATCTCACGGCTGTTGTCCTGGAAGGTATAATAACCGATAGAATCGCGCATCATCCGCTGGATACCTAACTGTTGGGCGTCCGAGAAATCCTCCTTCAACGCGCGCTGGATCTCGAAATAATCCCCATCAACCAGGTCCACCAGCCGAGGGTTCTTAATCGTCCAATGCAGCACATTGTTACCCGTGTAGGTACCGGTAGCATCCTTCTCCTCCTCCGCTTCGAAATTATAGATACGGTGGTAAGGCGGGATATCCACCTTGGTGGTCATCTGCGTACTCATCACCTCCTGAGGTGTCTTCATTCGGTATATCTGGAAGGTGGCATAGAAATTCTCCTGCACCGTATCGGTCGTTGGCACAAAGATATTACCCGATCGGTCCGCGGCTTGAAACTCCGTTGCATCCAACGAGGTATGATAACTCTTCGGGTCATAGAACACCATATACGGCACCGCCGCGTTACCGTATCCCGTCACGCCGGCATTGTTGACCGTATAGAAATACGGGTCGTACAACTGCGCCTGAATCATATTGCTATTTCCTTTGATATCAGTAGCCAGGATCCAGCTCTTCGTGTAGTTGATATTACCCGTCATACGCTTACTGATCTTCACCTCCGTACCGATGTTGAAGGTCTCTCCGTCCAGCGCCTCCTGCGGATACCAGTCTATCTCCACCCAAGTCACATTGTCCTTGTCGTTGTCCGGCTCCGCCACTTTCTTCACGTCGTACGCGTGCTCCTGATTGTCATTCGGCACCACCTTGCGTTGGCCGTCGTGGATGTTCGTGATCTCCACGATACCTCTGCCGCTGTAGGCTCTCACCCACGCGCGACCGTACGCTTTGTTGTCGTCCGCACTCGGGCCGTCGCTGGCGCGTTCGCTACTATAGGAGAAAATCTTGTACTCCGAGCCGTTCAGCTTGTAGTACACATACGACTCGCCCTGGTCGTTGGTGGATACATAGTAGTCGTATGCACCACGCGAGTAAATAGGTAACTTGAAATGCACTTTGTTCGCTCCGGCTGTATACGCCGAGTAGTGCTTTTCTAACTCCAAAAAATCATTTGCCTCGGCTCTGTTCACACCAATGAACAAGGAGCACAAAAGAAGGATAAGTAAAAACAGTTTGTTTCTCATATTTTGGTTGTGTTTTTA
>ONPG01000030.1 GCA_900319645.1 uncultured Bacteroidales bacterium | reverse complement strand
CATACATGGGCGATTTTTGTCCGATTTTGGAATTTTTCCGGAGCAGATTAGGTTTTTCTTGTAAGGGAGTTATGGGGTCCATAATGACCGAACAGAAAAAGCCTAAGGAGCCCGGAAAAAACCTAAATCAAAGCTTCTCGTACTCTTTCGCGATAACAAACCCTCGCAAGGTCTTGTACTTGTTCTGCGCTTTGAACGCAGTCTCATACTCGGCGCGTTGCGTGGCATCTGCCAAAGCCGCGTTCGCGTTGGTCAGAGCGTTTTTGAACTTCGCTTGTCGTGCCAGTTGCAAATCTGCGAGGTGTACTGGGTGTCTCCGCGTTGTGCGAAGATGATTTTCGAGTGCTTGCAAATCTTGCCTCGAAATGCCGTAAACGGCGCTTCTAACTTAATGTTACTCATAGTTAAAATTTGGTTTTGTATCCGCCTATGCATGGCGGATGGGTTAATAATGTATGTTTATTTTCCCGCATTAAATGCGGGCTTTTGTCTATGTTCTCCGGCGTCTGTCTATATTCTTAGCGGGATGTTATCCCGCTTCCTGCTTCGTTCATTTTGCCGGATAGTATCCGGCTTTGCTCTCTTGGTGTCTGTGTCCGGCATCATATGCCGTTGTTTCCTTCGTTTATTAGCCCGGAATTTTATTCCGGTTTTGCTCCCTGCTAAACACGAGCGGCTTACGAGAGAGATACGGGACGATAGCGAGAGCCAAATCCGTGTCTTTTCCGCAATAATCGTGCGTCAGCTAAGAAATCCGATGCAAAGATACGATGAACATTTTACTTTTTCCAAATTTTTTCGCAAAAAAATTCAAAAAAAATGCATTTTCTTTATATTATGCAGAATATCAAGCAGTTATAATTTTAAAGAAAATGACAGAGGCAAATTCACAAATCACAGATTCACATACGCTGTGTGGGTTCAGAAATATGCCATAATATAATATAATAATATATATATATATATATTTATATTATGACCATTTAATGAGGGTACACAGGATGTGTGAAAGTGTGAAGTGTGAATTAATCGTGTGACTGTGTGTCTTTTCCTAAAATTAGTAGACAGTTTTTTGATTATTTTCCTAAGTTAGTAGACACTCTTCCTAACTTTGTTGACACTTTCCTAAAAAAGTTGACATTCATCCTAAATTAGTTGACAGTGTCGATTGATAGCCTTTCCATCTTCTTTGTTGAGGACCGATGGTCTTGCTACACGTGTTTGCTTTGCTCAACTGCCGGACACAAGCTTTACTGAAATCCCTGTCTTTGCATCCTATACCGAAGCCGAGAAAGCGGAGATCATCCGTTGGGCACGTCAGTTAGATGCGATTGGAAGGTCTTCGTCCATTTCGTCTGAATTGAATTCAGACAATAAAGGTCTCGTCCACATCTCCTGCCCCCAACTCAACACCGTCATCAGCGATTGGCTGGAGCGCAAACGCCAACAATCCATTGACGCAGACAGTCATGCCATGGACACACTCCGCCGTCGTGCTGCCGTCATCGGTTTTCGAGCAGGTATGCTCTGCTATCTCCTCGAAAACCGCAAGTTCACCAAAACCGTTGGAGCGTTTGCCGAGTGGGTAGCGGAATATATCTTCCGCAATCAGATGGAGTTGTGGGGACAACAGATTGAACAGACCTTCAAAAGCAGCATCGAATTGCAAACCGAAAGAGGAGCAGCCGCGTCACTCATCTCCTTGCTCCCGGATGAGTTCACCGCCGCCGACCTCATCAAACTCCGTGCCCGCAAAGGTCAATCCGTCAAGTCCTCTGCTATCAGCATGGTCATCAATCGCTGGCGAGCCAATAACCGCATCGAAAAAGCCACCGAGACCACATGGCGCAAGCTATAGTATCGACCATGCATGGGCGATAAATCGCCCCGCTATGATATTCGTTAGGTGCTACGGACTTTAGTCCGGAGAAGACGGCCGTTGCTACGGTCGTCTTTTGTATGTCCATTCCTCGGCATCGTATGCCGTTTTATTTTCCGTCTTCGTTTATTAGTCAGGCATCGTATGCCGTTTTTTGACTTTGTTCATTGCCGCCGGATTGTATCCGGCATTCTTCTTTTATTTTCTCGGATGCCATCCGAGTTTTTTTTCACTCAATCACACATTCACACAAAAATATCTGTTCGTCCTTTGCCCCTATCTATTTTGCCTATCTATGCCTAAATCTGCCTATTCCTGCCTAAAATTGGCATATTCTGGCATATTTCTGCTCAAAAACTTGCGTATGTCAAAAAAAAGCAGTACCTTTGCAGCCGCAAAGCTGCAAATGCTTCTGCTACCTCAACCGATGGTGTAATATCGGTTACATATTGATATATTAACAGCGTTTATTGCGCTTTGTACTTGGCACATCTGAATCTCGCAAGTTCAAGATATTACAGTCAAGGCATAGTAACAATGAATGACTGACTATGTATGCATATACATTCACTCTATATGGGTGGATTATATCTATACATGGCGGGCTTCGTGTTGCTATCCTACTGTAATGGGCAATGCGAGAGCCTAGATGTGCGGGATAGTTACAAGTTGTCCCGCTTTTTATTTGCCATAGACGAGCGCAGCGCACAAATAACGACTATGGCAAACACTAATCTTGCAAATGCAAAAACAGCAAAGAACGATGAGTTCTACACGCAGTTCCTCGATATTCAGAAGGAGATAAACGCCTATCTGGACTTTGACCCGAATGTGTTCCGTGGTAAAACGGTACTGCTTCCTTGCGATGATCCAGAATGGAGTAACTTCACCAAGTTCTTCGCCCAGTATTTTGAACTATTGGGATTGAAGAAACTCATCTCCACCAGTTTGCCCCTGAATCAAAGAAATTCAAGGCTGGCTATATGCCCACACTCTTTGAAACGGAAAGTCCCATCTTTGACCAAACCAAAACACAAACACATGGCAAGATCTTTACGCTTGATCACGATACCAACGCAAGTGGTCGCATTGATATTGAAGACCTGCAATGGCAATACTTAGAGGGCGATGGCGATTTCCGCAGTAAAGAAATTCGCAAGTTACGCGACGAGGCAGATATAATTGTTACCAACCCACCATTCAGCTTATTTAGAGAATTTATAACATGGATAATGGAAGCGGGAAAGCAATTCATTATTATTGGTAACATGAACGCTATCACCTACAAAGAAGTATTTCCTCTAATTAAAAACAATCAAGTGTGGCTTGGTAATGGATTTCAAAAAGGGAATGCCTACTTTAGAATAGTAAATGGCAGAGATTTTTCCAATGGTGTTTACAATGCAGAAACGGGGCTTGTTAAATTCCGTAATTGCTGTTGGTTTACCAATATAGACCACGGCCGACGCCATCAACCTTTAGAATTGATGTCAATGGCAAGGAATTTCAAACATAGTAAGCACAAAGAAATACGTGGTCGTAAAGAATATATCCACTATGCTAATTATGATGCTATAGAAGTTCCATATACAGACGCTATTCCTGATGATTATCCTGGAGTAATGGGAGTGCCTTCTTCCTTTCTTGATAAATATTGCCCCGAACAATTTGAGATCATTGGCATTGCAGAAGGTGATTCCGGCAGAGAATTGGGATTGAAACCTTATCCTCGCGAATTAAAGAAATTAAATCCGAGTCTTCGGGACGGACAACTATATTACTTTGATGACAATGGCATCCCTCAAAAGCCATATGCAAGAATACTAATCCGCAAAAAACAATAGTTATGAAAACAGAATTAAAGAAATATAGCATAGAAGAAATCTGTGACGGCTTTGAGTATAACGAACTGGAGAAGAAAGGAGTGTACGGCCTATCCGGTAAATTAACAATTCAGCCGGAATATCAGCGCAACTATATATATGAGGATGGGAAGAAAGATGTTGCTGTAATTGAATCTGTGCTGAAAGGTTATCCGCTCGGATTGATATACTTTAACCGCAACAAGGATTACGTGTTCCCTCAAACAGAGTTTGAAGTGTTAGATGGTCAGCAGCGCATCACTTCTTTAGGTCGTTTCAAACAGAATAAGTTTGTTGTTGTAGTAGATGGAGTAGAACAAATTTTTGATGGACTCAACGAAGGATTAAAGCGCAAATTTCTTGATACACAATTGCTCGTATATATCTGTGAAGGAGAGGGAGATGATCCCGAGAAAGAAATTAAAGAATGGTTTGAAACTATCAATATCGTAGGTGTTCCACTTAACGACCAAGAGAAACTCAATGCCATCTTCTCGGGACCTTTTGTTAGTGCTTGCAAAGCTGTCTTTAGCAATTCAAAGAGTTCGCTTATTCAGAGTTGGGATAGTTATGTGAAGGGTCCTGCTAATCGCCAACAATATATGGCTACAGCATTGCAATGGGTAGCTAATAGCGAACGCGTGTCGCCAGATACCGCGACTGCTAAGAATCCGGTAAGTGCATATATGTCCAAGCATAGACAAGAAAAGGATATAGACGAAATAAAAACCTATTTCAATACAGTTATTGATTGGGTGGATAGTAAGTTCGATGATGTCTATCCGGAAATGCAAGGTCTAAACTGGGGAGAATTGTATGAGCGCTTCCATACGCATCCGTATGACCACACACAATTGTCTGCACGTGTCCGTGAACTGATGAATGATGATTATGTCGGAAATCGTCGTGGAATCTTCGAATATGTGCTTGGTGGTTGTCAAGATACCAAATTATTGAATGTGCGCCTATTTGATAAACAAACGATGCGCAAAGTCTATGACCTGCAAACAGCTAAAGCAAAGGCAGAAGGCGTGAGCAACTGCCCTTATTGCGCCATTGGTCACGACCAAAATGCCCATCGTATCTGGAAACTGGAAGAAATGGATGCCGACCATGTGACAGCATGGAGCAAAGGAGGCAGTACTGACATTGCCAACTGTCAGATGCTTTGTAAGACACACAATAGATCAAAAGGAAATAGATAAATACATAATATATGGCTAAAGAAGAATTCAGTAGAACGCAAGCCTGCGCTACGAAAACATTGTACGCAGTAATGCAAGAAATGTCTCGTCGTGGTGGGAGTATTCCCGCAAAAGAGATTTATCCATGGGTGGATAGTAATGTAGAACTTACTGATTGGGAAAAAGAGCCCGCCGGTAAAATGAAGTATATCCGCTGGACGAATAGTTTCCAATTCTATTCAATAGATTATCAGAAGGCTGGTTTTATCGTAAAGAAAAACGGCTCATGGTATATTACGCCGGAAGGAGAAAAAGTGCTGAAGAAATCTCCAAAGGAGGTAATGAACATTGCGCGTGCTGCTTATAAGGAATGGAAGAAAGCGCAAGTCGTTGAAATCCCTACAGAGGAAGAACTAAATGATGAGACGGCGGAGAAAGATTACTCCATGAGCCTTGATATGATGGAGTCGGATGCGCGAGAAGGTATAAAAAAATATATTATATCGAAGGGACCATATGAGTTCCAAGAATTAGTAGCCGCTCTTCTACGGGCAATGGGATACCACACACCATTCATTGCTCCAAAAGGTAAAGATGGGGGTATAGATATTATCGCCTATTTAGATCCTCTTGGTGCAAAGACACCGCGTATCAAAGTACAGGTAAAGCATAAACCGGACACAGCCATCGGTCCTGCAGATGTACGTGCCTTGTCGGGCGTATTGAAAACAGGTGATATTGCTTTGTTTGTCACCAGCGGAACTTATACTGCTGATGCACGCAATGCAGCAACTACGAATGATAAGTTTATTCGTCTAATAGATGGAGAACTATTTATAGACATGTGGCAGGAATACTATGATAAGATGACGGATGAGGACAAAAACCGCCTCCCTCTCAAACGAATCGCATTCTTAGGCAGCAACGAATAATTCTCCGTTCTTCTCATCGCTAATCAAACCGATGAAACAAAACCGCGACACTTCGATAGTGCCGCGTTTTTATAATTATTTCCATCCCATCTCATTGCGGATGTCTGAACAAACTTGCTTAAATGGATCAATCGACTCTAACCATGCCGGCATATCAGCGTTCATCCAACCAAGAACTGTAATAAGATTGTCATGCAGGCAAGTCAAGTAATACAAATCCCAACAAATAGCCTCTTGATGAAAAATTCGGTTTCTCAAACGACGCAGTGTGTTGCATGGAGCAGACACATTCTTGCGTTGACGGTCTTTCTTGGGAAGATGTGGAAAAGCTTTGCGTAAAGATTTCCATAGAGCACGCTCGTATTGGCTATTGAGTAACATTACCCAAAAACCAAATGTCATTTCAGAAAGAATCTTATCCTGAGTTACTTTTTCTCCTCGATTACGAATAAGTGCTTTTGCTTTGTCTATTTCTGTCACCAGAGGTTGTAATTCCGGTGTGGTGTAAAATAGATCAAACCACTCCTCTTTACCTGCCAGATTCTGGAGTTCACGAGCCAAAGCATTGCGCAATGTTACCTCAAAAACCGATAGACTGATATATAGCGACTCTGCCAAACGCAAGTTCGCTTTGTAATGCATTACGGTCTTCTCTGGATCGCCGTGATTGTATGCAATATACTTGCTCAATCGCTGTGCAGAGAAAGCCTCTGTTAAAATATCTAATTCACTCTTAGCCATACAAATAAAAAACCCGGATTCATCACCAGCATCATATCTGGGAGAGGAATTACCGGGACTGCGGTGCAAAGGTACTACATTTTTTTGAATTGAACAAATTTTTTGAGAAGAAAATGCATTTTTTTCTTCATTTTTCTCCTCTTTTCTCTATTTTTCTTTTTTTTAGGGGGACAAAATTGGCTTTTCTATTCAGAAAACCAATAATCGACAGAGCGAAGCGGCGGAGAAATCTTTTTCTTTTTTTAGGGCGGGCACTGCGGTTCACTCCATCACAAATTCACACAAAAATGTAGGTTGTTTGGCAATTTATGCAATAAAATTTGCATATGTCAAAAAAAAAACGTAACTTTGCAGCGTAATTTGGATTATTATGGACTCATTCATACAACTTTGCCGGAGAAGGCGTTCTATCCGCAAATATACGGCACAACCCGTCGAGCAGGAGAAAATCGATTATTTGCTGCGTTGCGCGCTCATGGCACCTTCTTCCAAACGGACTAATCCATGGGAGTTCTACGTGGTACGTGACGAAGCCAAACTGCGTGCGATGGCTGGCTGCCGTACGTACGGAAGCGGGATGTTCCAAACCGCTATGGCGGCTATTGTCGTCTCGCTGGACACTACGCTGAGCGACACATGGATGGCGGACGGTGCCATAGCTGCCGAGCATATCCTCCTTGCCGCAGAGGAACAGGGATTAGGCGCGTGCTGGTGCCAGGTCTATCAACGAGAAGGAGCCGAGGAACTGATCCGCAGTCTATGCGACGTGCCGGAGAACAGAACCGTCCTCTGCGTCATCTCGCTGGGCTACAAGGACGAGGAACGCAAAGACTACGACCTCGACAAACTGCCGTACAACAAAGTACACAACGAGAAATATTAATTATTCATTGTTAATTATTCATTCAAAGTGAAACCAATAATAGCATTTACAGCCGGAGATACCAACGGCGTGGGATACGAAGTGATCATCAAAGCGCTTCTGGAGGGGCACATGTTCGAGTTATGCAAGCCGGTTGTCTATGGAAACGCCGTGGTGGCGAAACATCATATTCAGACTTTCGGCGAGGAGTGGCGTAACATCCAATGGAACGCCATAGAAGATCCCCGGCAAGCCAAAGACGGACGTCTCAACCTCATCACTTGCTATCCGGACAACACGCCCGTATCGCTCGGCACACCATCACCCGAAGCCAACCAAGCCGCCAAGGCGGCACTCGACCGTGCGTGCAAAGACCTCAAAGAGGGAAACGTGCAGGCGTTGGTCACCGCTCCGCTCAACAAAGAAGCACTCCACGGCGGGCACACGGAGTATCTGGAGAAAATGTTTGAAGTGCCCAACAGCAAAGGCAGTCTGATGATGCTGTGCTCCGGCAACCTGCGTGTGGCACTCGTGTGCAACCATGTGGCCGTAGCGGATATCCCCGCGCAGATAACCGAGGAACGGATCCTCGACAAACTGAACCTGCTGAACAGCAGTCTCAAACGCGATTTCGGCATGGAGAAACCCCGTATAGCCGTCCTGGCACTCAATCCGCACGCAGGAGACGCAGGACTGCTGGGCAAGGAGGAGCAGGAGATCATCGCTCCCGCCATCCAAAAAGCCAACGAACAAGGCATCTGGGCGTTCGGTCCGTACGCCTCCGATGGATTCTTCGGAAGCGGACATTTCCAGCAGTTTGATGCCGTACTCGCGATGTACCACGACCAGGGACTGATCCCCTTCAAGACCCTCGACATGAGTGGCGTGAACTACACGGCAGGACTGTCGGTCGTTCGTACCTCGCCCGACCACGGAACAGGCTACGACATAGCCGGAAAAGACAGTGCCGACTACTCCAGCATGCGGAATGCCATCTACATGGCCATAGATATCCTGCACGCACGTGCCGAATACGACACGCTCCGTGCTAATCCGCTTCCGTTCATCGAACGCGAAGACAAAGAGGGAAGACCCCGCCGCGAGTTCATCGACTTCAAGACTACGACCGGTGGAAACCGATTTGGCAACCAGTCCGCACAACTCAACAACCAGCCAACAGAAGAATAATAACACAACTATAGAATGACAGCACAAGAAATTCGTCAATCCTTTTTGGATTTTATGGCGTCGAAAGGACACCAAGTCGTTCCTTCGGCTCCGATGGTCATCAAAGATGACCCCACACTGATGTTTACCAACGCCGGCATGAACCCGTGGAAAGGTATCATCCTCGGCAACGACCCGATTAAATATCCGCGCGTGGCGGACAGCCAGAAATGTCTGCGCGTGAGCGGCAAGCACAACGACCTGGAGGAAGTGGGACACGACACCTACCACCACACCATGTTCGAGATGCTCGGCAACTGGTCGTTTGGCGATTATTTCAAACAAGAGGCAATCGATTTTGCCTGGGAATATATCGTCGATGTACTGAAAATCGACCCGGCTAACCTCTATGCAACCGTGTTCGAGGGTTCCGCAGAAGAAGGACTTGCCCGCGACGACGAGGCGGCTTCTATATGGGCAAAACACCTGCCTGCCGACCACATCCTCAACGGCAACAAACACGATAACTTCTGGGAGATGGGCGAGACCGGACCATGCGGACCGTGCTCCGAGATACACGTGGACAGCCGTTCCGCCGAAGAACGTGCCCAAGTGCCCGGACGCGAACTGGTCAACAAAGACCACCCGCAGGTAATCGAGATATGGAACATCGTCTTCATGCAGTTCAACCGCAAAGCGGACGGCTCGCTCGAACCGCTGGCAAAGAAAGTGATCGACACGGGAATGGGCTTCGAGCGTCTCGTGCGTACGATCCAGAACAAGACCTCCAACTACGACACGGATGTCTTCCAGCCGATGCTGAAAAAGATAGGCGAGATATGCGGCTGCGAATACGGCAAGGACGAGAAAACAGATGTCGCCATGCGTGTGATAGCCGACCATATCCGTACCATCGCGTTCGCTATCACGGACGGACAACTGCCGTCAAACGAGAAAGCCGGATATGTCATCCGTCGTATTCTCCGTCGTGCCGTACGTTACGGCTACACCTTCCTCAACATGCGCGAGGCATTCCTCTACCAACTCGTGCCGCAACTGATAGCCGACATGGGCGTAGCGTACCCCGAACTGGTCAAACAGCAAGCGCAGATAGTGCCGGTGATCAAGTCCGAGGAAGAGGCGTTTCTCCGTACGCTCGACAAAGGTATCGGGCTTCTGGACAAACTGATGGAAGAGGCTAAGAAAGCCGGCAAGACCGAGATCTCCGGCGTGGATGTGTTCACACTCAAAGATACCTACGGCTTCCCGCTCGACCTCACGGAACTCATCCTCCGCGAGAACGGATTTACCACCAACGAAGAGGAATACAACAAAGCTCTGGCACACCAGAAAGAGATGGGACGTTCCGCCAACAAACAGGATCTGGGCGACTGGACCGTGCTCGCAGAAGGCGAAACGGAGTTTGTGGGATACGACGAGTTGTCCTGCCCCACACGCGTACTCCGTTACCGTCAGGTGAGCCAGAAAGGCAAGACTTTCTATCAGGTCGTGCTCTCGAAAACACCGTTCTATGCCGAGATGGGTGGCGAGGTCGGAGACACCGGTACATTGACAAAGGACAACGGAAAATGGACAATCATTGACACCAAGCGTGAGAATGGTCTGCCTGTGCATATCATGACCGAGTTGCCGGGCGACCTGAGTGGCGAGTTTGTTGCGTCCGTCGATACCGACAAGCGTCAGGCAATTATGTGCAACCACACGGCTACCCATATCCTCCATTATGCCCTCCGTCAAGTGCTGGGTCAGCATGTGGAGCAGAAGGGTAGTTTGGTTACCGCCGACAGCCTGCGTTTTGACTTCTCTCATTTCCAGAAAGTTACGCCCGAAGAGCTGCGCGAGGTGGAGAAAAAGGCTAACCAACTCATCCGTCAGGATCTGAAACTGGAGGAGAGCCGCCATACTCCGATTGCGGAAGCCAAAGCGATGGGCGCTATGGCACTCTTCGGCGAGAAATACGGAGACGACGTGCGTGTGATCAAATACGGTCCGTCTATCGAGCTCTGTGGCGGTTGCCACGTGCCCTCGACCGGCAAAATCGGCTCCGTACGTATCGTCATGGAGACCAGCGTGGCTGCCGGTGTAAGACGTATAGAAGCCGTTACGGCCGCTAAAGCCGACGAACTCTACTATGCGCAACAGGATATGCTCGTCGGCCTCCGAGGTTTGTTCAACAACGCTCCCGACCTGGCTGGCGCTATCCGCAAATCGATTGAGGAAAATGCCGGACTCAAGAAAGAGATCGAGCAATACGTAGCCGAGAAAACCGAGCGTTTCCGCGACGAGCTGATCAATCGTGCCGAGGACTACAACGGTATCAAACTGGTTCGCCTGCAGGGCGAGATGAACCCCGAGATGATCCGTGGCGTGATGCCGCTTCTCCGTGGCAAGTTCACCGATGTCAAGTTTGCCGTAGTGGGCGCCACATCGTTCGAAGGCAAGCCGACGATTGCTGTCTTCCTGAGCCAACCGCTTGTGGAGGAAGGCAAGAATGCCGGAGCGATGATCAAGTCTGCCGCCAAGCTGATTCAGGGTGGCGGAGGAGGTCAGCCCTGGATGGCTACAGCCGGTGGTCGTGACGTCAACGGACTGAATGCCGCTATGGAAGAACTCCTTGCGGCCTTGTAAGGAGCCCGAGAACCAGAAATAATCAGGAAATACCGCCATCATGAAACTTCCTACCAGATATCTGCCCGATAGAATCCGTAGTGCCGTGCGATTTTTGATCGTCGGCACTACCGGAGCTGTCTTACAAACGTGGTTCTTTATGGCTGCGTTGTTTTTCCTGGGCAATCCGGAGAAGGGTTCTACACACTATTATGCCGCCTTTGCTATCGGTTACATGATGGAGATGTTCCCCAATTATTTCTTTACCAACTGGTACACCTTTAACACGCGTCCCACCAAGAAGAACGCCGGAGGTTTTCTCTTCTCGCGCGCGATAAATATTATAGTGCAGTTTGTGCTCCTGCCGCTCGCGTTGGCAGCATTCCCGGGATGGAGAGACGACGTGATCAGTATGATGGTCATCTTTATTGGCGGGTGCATCAACTATCTCATCTGTCTCGTTTTCTTCCAGAAAAAGAGGAAAAAATAACCCGGGCAAAGCAGGAACAACTGCGACAAAATCGTTTGTTATGAAACGCACTTATTCCAAATGGAGCAGCATTGCTCTGATTACGGCTATTTATGTTTTTGCCGGCTTGGTCGGCTGGCTTGTGTTCCGCTTTTCTGCGGGAGAAGGGTGGAGTGATCTCTACGCTCTCCTGGCTGCCGACGTGGTGGCTACTGTTGTGGTATGGGCGTTCGGGCTTTTGTATGAAAATGTGTCCGTTTATGACCCCTATTGGTCTGTTTTTCCGCCGGTAGTCTTCCTGCTTTGGGCGTT
The DNA here is from genome assembly GCA_900319645.1 of uncultured Bacteroidales bacterium. GTDB lineage: Bacteria > Bacteroidota > Bacteroidia > Bacteroidales > Paludibacteraceae > Colicola. The sequence continues at coordinate 7,228 of ONPG01000030.1, read as the reverse complement.
CCACACGGGTGTCTGGACACTACCTGTGATCCTGTTGCTCGTCGCCTCGTTCTATTGGGGATGGCGCCTCACACGGAACTGGGCAATCACTTTCAAAGGAATCGCCCACGAGGATTGGCGCTATACCAAATATAGAAGTCTCCATCCGGCGCTTTTCCATCTCATCAATTTCTTCGGCCTCAACATGGTTCCGACCCTCGTCGTCTTTGCCGCCATGCTCCCCGGCCTGAAACTGTACGAACTGTCAACTGTCAATTATCAATTGTCAATTATCAATTATTGCCTATTGGGAATCGGTTTCCTTGTCTGCCTCGCTTCGGCTACCATCCAGCTGATTGCCGACAAGCAGAGCCACGATTTCCGGGCAGCTCATCCGGGCGAGGTATGCAACGTGGGACTTTGGAAACATGGTCGTCATCCCAACTATTTCGGCGAGATCCAGTTCTGGTGGGGAATCTGGGGCATGTATGTGCCTTTCGGAGGTCTCGATTGGTATATCCTCGGTCCGATAGCCATGACGGCACTCTTCCTGGGCATCTCTATCCCGCTCATGGAACACAGGCAACTCGCTAACAAACCCGGCTATGCCGATTATCGCAAGCAAACACGGTTGCTGATCTGAATGAACAAGTGCAAGTGCATAATAGGGATGCTGTTGAGTTGCGTGGCTCTCGGATTGTCTGCCCAGACAAAGGCTTCGTGGCCTGCCATGCAAACGACTTTTCTGCTGAACGTGGCTGTCTCCGACCAGCGGCCGCCTGCGTTAGGCTTGACATTCGCACGAGCCGGATTATTAGGCTATTATGCCAATTTCATGATCGGTATCGACAATATCCACCTCAATTACGACTACCGCGCAGCGGCGGACGGAAGCCTGACAGATGGCGAAAACGCCGGACTGATTCCGTTCTACACGGGCAAAAGGGCGAACAACCGCCTTTCCGCTACCGTGGGAGGAATATGCAGGATGGTGATTCCCTTATATGCCTACGTCGGAGCCGGCTATGGCTACCGGACGGAGACACGGGAATTGCTCAATAGAAAATGGGTGGAAACGGCTACCAGTTTGGGGCCTAGCGGAATCGTCGAAGCCGGACTAATCGGACGAATAGAAGCCATTACCCTGCAAGCCGGCTATAGTTTGTTCATAGGACGAGACAATCGCCTTTATCACGAGGCGAGAGTAGGTCTTGGTGTTACGATAAACAGATAAAAATGAAAAAGTTCGTCTTTCTGATATTAGGTGTTCTGCTTGTGGCGTGCAAGAATGAAACGATACCCGTTGTGTCCGTCAGTTTGTTACCCGCTACGTTTGTCGGGCAGCAGGAGGCGCCTTTGTTTGACACGATTCCCTGCCAATATACGCCGGTTTTTAAGCCGGACACGATGCTGATTATTGTGCCCGGACGACGGGACTCGATGCGCATAGACACCATCTATACAAGAGACACGGTGGTAATCGATCTTTACCGTCTGGACACGTTTTATATGGATACGATCCGCCTGAATGCCTGCGTCAGCTATCAGGGCGATAAGCCTTTCGGACCCGCGTTGCAGGAGGTGGGTTTTTGTATGAATGAGGAGGTCTTTCTGCCTGTTCGCCTATCTCCGGACTTGCAAACGCCCAAGAATGTGTACGACACGATTCGCTTTGATATACTTGTGCGGAACACAGCTGCGTTTATGCTGCACGCCTATGCCGTCAATCCTACCGGAGAGATCCGCAGTTCCTCTTCCTATATCCGTGTCTCGGACCTCGAACCCGTTAAGCAGACCTCTTCCTCGGAGGAAAGCGAGTGATTCTCATTTACCTATCCCTCTTATAAACTCTTCTGTATATTTTAATGGAATGCAAAGGTACAACAAAAATTACACATACGCATGTAAAAGGCATTTTTTTGCCGAATATCTGCTTTCTCTCGTTGTTAGCGTAGTAGGCGGAAGAGTATCTCGATGGGATGCAGGGCGGTAATGCCGGTTCCGTCGTGTATCTGCGTGCGGCATGAGATGCCCGGAGCGGCAATGAAAACGGGATGTTCGATGGTGTTGGCTTTGACTGCTTCGCGTACAGCAGGAAAAAGGATCATCTCGCCGATGGTGATAGAGGTCTGGTAATGTGCTTTCTCGTAACCGAACGAACCCGCCATGCCGCAACAGCCGGAAGGGATGACATGCACCTTGGTGTGTGCGGGCAGGTCTAAAAGAGCCGCTGTTTTCTCTACGCCCACCAAGGCTTTCTGATGGCAATGCCCGTGCAACCATATTTCCGCCGGCATGTCGGAGAAAGTGTCTTGAGTGATTCGTCCCGCTTCCACTTCGCGCATCAGAAACTCATCATAGAGCAGACAGTTCTTTGCCAATTTCTCTGCCTCTGCACGATACGCTTCACTCACGATGTCCGGATACTCGTCGCGGAAAGACAAGATACACGAAGGTTCGATGCCCACTAATGGTGTCTCGTCGGAAACAAGGTTTTTGAGTAAACGGATGTTCTTCTCCGCATAGCGTTTGGCTTGTCGCAGACAGCCTTTGGAGATAGCCGCCCGACCACTCTCCGTGTGTTTCGGAATCACTACCTCATAGCCTAAACGGTTCATCAGCTTTATGAACGTATGAGCCAAACTTGGCTCATTGTATCGCGTGAACTCATCGAGGAAAAGATAAATCTTTTTTGATGTACAATTTAACGATGTACGATGTACGAAGGATGTGCGATGGATTAAAGGAATATGTCTTTCCGAAGCAAAGCCAACTATCTTTTTGAGGAGTGCGGAAGTGAATTGGTTGGATGCAAAGAAATTGTAAATGTGCGGTACGAAGGAACCTAATTTCTGAACAGTTGCGTTATTCGCTACCATCGTCGTGCGCACAGGCGTACCTTCTTGGTCGTATATCCGTTGCAGGGCTTCGGCGCGCAGACGTGTCATATCTACGCCAGAAGGACACTCTTTGCGGCAGGCTTTGCAGGCAAGGCATGAAAGCAGCACTTCTTTTACCAGGGCGCTATCTACTTTTTCTCCGCTCAGGAATTCGCGCAAAATATTGGCTCTTGCGCGAGTGGTTTGCAACTCGTCACGGCTCGCCTTGTAGGTCGGACACATCGTTCCGCCGATGATTTGCGATTTACGACAATCTCCTGCGCCATTACATTGTTCGACGCGGCAGAGTAGGTCGTCTCCTGTTTTCGACCGATCGGCACGCAGGTATTCGTCCATCTTGGGCGTGTCAACGATTTTGTGCGGGTTGAAGATATTGTCCGGGTCCCAGCAGTACTTCACTTGCCGCATTAACTCGTAGGTCGGTTCGCCATATTGGAGCGGAATGAACTCGCCGCGCAAACGTCCGTCTCCATGCTCGCCGCTGATGGTTCCGCGATGTTTGCGAACGAGTAGGGTAGTTTCGTGGGCTATAGTTCGGAAGAGTTGTTTGCCTTCTTGGGTCTTGAGGTTGAGAATAGGCCGCAGGTGAAGTTCGCCCGTGCTGATGTGTCCGTAGAAGACGCAGGACGTCCCAAGCCGTTTGAGCATCTCGCGGAAGTCCTTCATGTACGCGGGTAAACGTGAAGGCGCCACGGCGGTATCTTCGATGACACCTGTGGGTTTGGCGTCGCCTTTCATGCCGCTTAGGATACCGAGCCCTGCTTTGCGGAGGTTCCATACCTTGCTGACGTCGGATCCATAGACGCGTGTGCAGATGGTAATAAGACCTGTCGCCATCAAGGCTTTCTCCATCTTTTCCGCCTGTTGGTCAAGGTCTGCGCGTGTGTCGCTTCGCAGTTCGGCTATCAAGAGTGCCGCAGGGTCGCCTTGCACGAAGAATCGTTCTACGGAAGGCGTGTGTTTGCTCAGTTCGAGGATTTCGCCGTCCATCAGTTCGATAGCGGTTGGTTTTTGTGCCAAAGCGGTCAAGTTCGCTTCAAAAGCGGCATCGAGGCTGACACAATGCGCACAAACGACCATTACTTCTTTCGGCGGCAGCGGATCCAAGGACACTTTGATTCGTGTCAGAAAAGCAAGTGTACCTTCGCTTCCGGCAATCAGTTTGCAGAGGTTGATCGTGCGGTCTTTGGTAATATCGTCGATGGTTTCGTCGATGGCGTATCCGCAACTGCGGCGTGTCAATTCTTTGTCCGGATAGGTCTCTTCGATGAGTTTTCTCGTTTTCTCATCCTCCGCCCAATGAATCAACTGCTGATAGATGCGTCCTTCTAAAGTTCCGGTACTTGGTAGTTGGTCTATCGGTACTTTCCCGAAATGCACTTTGCTGCCGTCCGACAGGATGCCGTCCGCCTCCAACACGTGCGGGCGTGTGCTCCCATAGACAAGAGAGTGCGTACCGCAGGAGTTGTTGCCGACCATGCCGCCGATGCAACAGCGGTTGGAAGTGGATGTCTCGGGGCTGAAGAAAAGTCCGTACGGCTTGAGTGCGATATTCAGTTCGTCGCGTACGACGCCGGGTTCTACCCAGGCATATCGCTCCTCGGCGTTGATTTCCAGAATATGGTTCATGTGTCGGCTGACATCCACCACAATGCCGTTACCGACCACTTGTCCGGCGATGGAGGTACCGCCCGCACGGGCAATCAGATTCGTCCCGCGACGACGGGCTTCAGCGAGGAGGGCAACTAGGTCGTCCTCGTCTTTCGGATACGCCACACCATATGGAATCTCGCGATACACGCTCGCGTCTGTTGCGTACGCGATTTTATGCAAACTATCTGTCTGAATATCTATCATAACTCTGTCTGAACTGTCATAACGATTCCCAAAAAACGCGGCAAAGATACGAAAAAAAATGCATATACGCAAGGTTTTTCCCGATTTTTGCACATTTATTTGCATATCTTTATAACTATCTGTCGATTCTTCGGAAATAAAGGAGCAGAAGAAGAACGAATTCCTAATAATATCCCTTCCAACTACCTTTCAAAAACCTTCCAAACAGCGTATCTTGTGCGTCTCTCGCGCGTCTCTTAGGCAAATGTAGCTATACAGCCCGAATCTTAATAATCGGCAATTTTAGGTTACTTTGAGAATTTTATCGGCTTTATATGATTATTCAAAATGGCACGTGTTCTTGAAAAATGCCCTATTGGGTACACTAAATACAAAAAAAATGTATTTTCTGTACGCAAAATGACGATTTTTCTTGCAAGATTCAAAAAAAAGTAGTACCTTTGCAGTCGCAAAGGTTTTACTATGGAAGACAATTTCGCAATACAACTTTTTGAAGGAAAGAAGGTCCGCATCGTTTGAGATGAGGAACAGGAAAAGTACTGGTTCTCTGTGGTGGATATAGTACAAGTAAGACTCAACCGTAGTGAGCTGTATTTTATTATGGCAGAACGAAAGTTTAACACATTAGCAGAATTGCTGTATTGGTCATATGCAAACTTGCAAATGGCTGATGCTGCTTGTGTTATATGATTCGTTCGAAGGCATTCAAAGCGTATATGGAAGGTAAATGGCAGATTTCCGATTTGTACAAACAGCAGATTGAGAAACTGCAGCAAAGCAATCATGCGTGTGCATATTGCGGAAAGGTCTTTAGCTCGCCTAAAGAAGCTACTATTGACCATATTTTTCCGCGCATAAAAGGCGGTACAAACGAAATGGAGAACATCGTCTTTGCGTGCAAGACATGTAACTCGTCTAAGGGGGATAGAGACATGTTTGGCTGGTATGTAGAGCGTTTCGGCACATTTCCGTCTATCTATCTGACTGCCAACTATCTCAAAAAGATCTATCTCTATGCTCAAGCCAACAATCTCCTTGATGCCGAACTTTCGACACTTGACACCCTCGACCTGCCTTTCAATTGGCATTGCATACCTACCTCTTTCCCAGAACCAGATCATTTTAAATAAATCAGTAACTTTGCAGAAAATTTAATCGTTATGAACGCTATAGGTGGGATTCTTCTTGTTTGTTTGGGTTTAGGATGGATTATATTGTCTTTCCATTATGCTATCGAATATTGGAAAGAATATAATTGGGCGTGGGGAATATTTATTTTTGTAGTATGCATATTGATAAGCCCGTACATATTCTTTTTTCTGCGTAAACTAATACGGGGAGTATAATCGCAGGCAAATAAATGATAAGTAGGGAAGTGGGTTGAAAGGATCGGCGGCGGCAGGGATGTCGCCGCTTTTTTTGGCGCCCGAATAATATTCGGGCGGAATAGAAAGAATCTTGCTCGCCGAGATAGCGGCGAGAAGTAGACAGCCAACGAAGCGGCATCACGGAATATCGGAATCCCGGAATCCCGAAGGGGGACTCGCTCATAGAAATCGCGAGCACAGGACACCGAGGGGCGGCGGGAGTACCCGCCGGAACATGACAGAAAAAAAGAGGGACAGGAGACAAAACAAAAGACGCGAGCCGAAGGCACGCGTCTTTTGGGATCCGCCAAACTTGGCGGATGGATGATTGAATAAGGTCGTTCTATGCGTCAAAAGTGGGGACTTTTGCCGCTCGCGTCCGCGCACTTACTCCGCAAAACGTCCACTGGACGTTCAGCGGTGCGCTTTTCTTATCTCGCGCTTTCGCTCGAACGATATTTTCACGCTTCATCTTCGACGGCTGCTTGAGCGGCGGCGAGGCGGGCGATAGGAACGCGGAACGGAGAGCAGGATGCGTAGTTCATGCCGACACGGGCACAGAACTTAACGGATGAAGGCTCTCCACCGTGCTCGCCGCAGATACCTGTACGGAGTCCCGGACGAACGGCACGACCTTTCTCTACCGCCATCTTGATCAATTGGCCGACGCCGTTTTGATCCAATACCTGGAACGGATCCACTTTCAGGATCTTCTTCTCGAGGTATGCAGGGAGGAAGGAAGCGATATCGTCACGGCTGTAACCGAAGGTCATCTGGGTGAGGTCGTTGGTACCGAAGCTGAAGTACTGAGCTTCCGTAGCGATGCGGTCTGCGGTCAGAGCTGCACGCGGGATCTCGATCATCGTACCGATCTCGAACTCTACCTCTACGCCATACTCAGCGAAGACTTCTTTAGCTACTTTTTGGATGATCTCTTTCTGCTGTTTGAGCTCATAGAGGATACCGATCAGCGGAACCATGATCTCCGGCATCGGGTTCTTGCCCTCTTTCTTGAGTTCGCAAGCGGCGGAGAGGATAGCGCGTGTCTGCATAGCGGTGATCTCCGGGAAGGTGATACCCAGACGGCAACCACGGTGACCGAGCATCGGGTTGTTCTCTGCCAAC
>ONPG01000003.1 GCA_900319645.1 uncultured Bacteroidales bacterium | reverse complement strand
GGATGCTGTAGCTGATGCACCGGATGGATACTTGTATGTCGTATCTGCTAAAGATGCTGAGCCCGCATGGAATAAAGCAACGCAAACAGCAGAACTGACTGCCACGCTTTCCGACTTGGAGGCTGCAACGGAGTATGACTTGCATGTAGTTACCAAGTATGGTCAGTATTATAGTTCTGATTCCAAGTTTTCGTTCACTACCTCTACTATCGCTCCGAAGAACCTGACGGCTGGAGAGATCACAACCACCACGGCTACCTTCACTTGGGAAGCTAATGGCGCTGCTACCCAGTATCAATGGAGCACGGATAACACCAACTGGAGCGATGCTCAGACAGAGCTCACCGCTACGGCTACCGGTTTGACCGCAGGTACTTCGTACACCTTCTACGTACGTTCGTACTACGCGGAGGGCAAGTATAGTGCCGCTATCAATTTGGCATTCTCAACGGCTTGCGATGTATATGATATGCCATACGCAGAGAGCTTCGAGTCCGCAGGCAAACCGCTCTGCTGGGAAGTAGCAGAAGCGAACTGGGCTGAGACTTTCAGCCAAGGTTCTACCGGCAACAAGTGGAGCAACCGCTACGGAAGCACTACTCATCAAGGCAACTATGCGCTCTATTACAACTCCAAGACCAGCACGGATAACTCTGCCGACATCACAATGCCGCGTATCGCGATTGACAAGGCTGCTAAGTTGCTCTTCTATATCAAGAACAACTATGAGGTAACCGGAGAAGTGCGTATTGCTGCGGATGAGGTAGAGACACAGGTTGTAGCGCTCAAGACTACCGGCAACAACTTCAATACCCTCCAGGAGATTGACCTCAACGAAGCGTTTGTCGGCAAGACCGTGACGATCACCTTCCACGCACAAGGTGTAGGTACTTCTGAAAATTCCTCGCTGGCAATTGATGATATCGAGATTGCACAAGTTTGCCAAAAGCCGGCTAATCTGGCAGCAACAGCTACATCTGACGGCGCTGAGGTTACCTGGGAAGGTGATGAAGACCAGTATCAATACTGTGTAGTGAATTCTGGCAACGACCCTGCAGGCTGGGTTCTGCTGGAGAGCGAAGTGAAGTCGGTTACTATCACAGGCAAGCAGGTAGGTAAGTCCTACGATGTATATGTTCGTGCTTACTGCGGAGCTGCTAACCAGAGTGCTGCTGTGATGACTACTTTCATTCCTGTTGAGAATCCTACTGCTCTCGACAACAGCAACGCTGCTAACAAGGCTGTCAAGCTCATCGAGAACGACCAGATCGTCATTATCCGTGACGGCGTGAAGTACAACGCTCAGGGACAGAAACTCAACTGATAAGAAACTCAACTGATAGTTAATAATGTTCATTGCAAGAGGGTGTGTCGTTACCGGCGCACCCTCTTGTTGGTTTATGATGATTTCGAGAGACGGTCTGTAGGACTTGGGTAGGAGATGGTCCCGTGATGGTCTGGCGGAAAGCCTGACGAAGACAGCATCGGAAGTGCCGGAAACGATAAAAATATATCAAAACGGTCAAATTCTTTCGATTTTTATGTAATTTAATTAAATAAATTTGCATAATTGAAATAATAATTGTAACTTTGCGCGCTATTTGAAAATCAAAGTTTTAGCATAAAACAAAGTAATAATTAAATTACGATATATGAAACATTTTTCCTACAAACTGATGGCATTGCTGCTGATGCTTTCTATGCCTTGGCTCGCCAATGCGACCGCTCCTTTCACGGAGGGGTTCGAGTCTTCCTCTCTGCCTGAGACATGGACCACAATCCATGTGAGCGGTTCTCCTACATGGCAGACAGTACGCAATAACTACTACGTGGCTCCTCACAGCGGAGAGTACTCGGCGATGGTGTCTTATGCCTATTCGGGCGGAGCGGATAACTATCTGGTTACTCCTCTCTTGACTCCGGTGACAGGCGAGGTGTTGCAGTTCTATCTGGCTTCCCAGATTTATACCGGTACGACGGTGACTATTGAGGTATCGGAAGCATCGAATACGGACGCAGCGGACTTCACCACAGTGCTGGCCACCTATCAATCCAATGTGGATATCACCAATAATTGGGGCGAAGCCAAAGAGTTGTCGCTGACCGCTTATGCAGGAAAACAGATATATGTGGCTTTCCACGTAATAGATAATAACGGCGGAAATATCTATGTGGACGACGTGTCCATTATTGCGCCGGTATCCTGCGCTAAACCCTTGGATTTCGTTGCTACTGCTACTCCCGACGGAGCACAACTGGCGTGGAAAGGTGAAGAGGGCTCGCAATACCAATGCTGCATCGTGGCAGCCGGAGAGACCCCTGCCGGATGGCAACTGCTGAACCAGGATGTGTTTGCCTATACCGCTACAGGCCTGATTGCCGGCAATGCGTACGACGCTTACGTCCGCACCTATTGTTCCGAGACCGAACAGAGCGTTGAGATCAAGCAGACCTTCACTCCAGCTTGCCTTGCGCCGGCTCAAACAGAGTTGTCCGAACTGACCCACAACACGGCTACCTTGTCCTGGAGCGAAGTGGCTGGTGTCAGCCGCTACCAGTTCGTGTGCCTGCGTGCTGATTCTACGCCCGACTGGGCTACCGTTCAGGCGACAGAGACCCTGACGGTGACTATCGACACGCTGCAGCCGAGCACAACCTATAATTTCTATGTGCGCTCGTACTTCAACGCAGAGACCCAGAGCGAGGCAGCAAAGACAACCTTCACCACTAACTGTGTGGCTGCAACGCTGCCCTACAGCGAGACCTTTGACAAAGCAACAACACTGCCCGTTTGCTGGGAGGCTGACAATGTAACCAACGCTGCCTGGAAAATGTACACCTTCGGTGACGAAGGCTATAGCGGCAATTGCTTGCAGTTCTCCGGCAGAAACGGTGCTACCGCTACGCTCAAAACACCCGCTATCGAACTTTCTGACAAAGCTTTGTTGAAGTTCTATTGGAAGAACGCCTCAGCTATCTCGGTGAAACTGCAGATTTCTACCAACGGCGGATCTTCCAAAACCGATATCGACACAGACCTCTCTGCTACACAAAGTACGCTCGTTGAGAAGACTATCGACTTGTCGGCATACGAAGGCGAGACGGTGACGTTCTATTTCGTGGCGTCCAATACCCTTTCTTCCAACAGAACCATTTACATGGACGAATTGTCTGTAGTGCTCAAACCCTGCGAACTGCCCAAACAACTGAAGGCGGAGGCTTTCTCTACAGGAGCAGTCGTAACGTGGACAGCAGGCAGCGACGAGACGCTGTGGAATCTCCGCTATCGTGCTACCGGAACGGACGACTGGACCACCATGGAGTCATTGACCGAAACCGCCTATACCCTCACCGGCCTGACATCCGGTACCGAATACGAGGTGCAGGTGCAGGCTTCCTGCGCGGCAGAGAAACAAAGCGATTGGACCGCTTCGGCTACCTTCACTCCGCAATGCCCTGTGCCCGGCAAACCCGCTGCCTCGATGATCACCTTTGACGAGGCTACGATCACATGGGACGGAACCGAAGAGAAATACAACCTGCAGTACCGCGAGAAGGGCACGGAGGAGTGGATCCCGGTTGCCAATATCGAAGCGAAAGAATACGTTCTTGTTGCTCTTGCGGCATCAACCACCTATGAGGTGCAAGTGCAGTCGGCTTGCGACGGCGAGTGGACGGCTTCGCGTACCTTCACCACGGCTTGCGGACCGCTCAGTGATGCTATTCCTTACACCGAGAACTTTGACGATCTCACCACACTGCTTCCCGACTGCTGGGCGCGCCGCACCGAAGGCGACTACCCGATGGTGGAAGCTACGAAAGGTGCGTACGGAGTAGGCGAGGATAGTGTAGCCAACTGCTTGGTCTTCAAGGGCGAAGGAGAACAGATGGTGATCCTGCCTGCGTTCGATACCCAACTGAACGGACTGACCCTTGAGTTCTTCTACAAACTCAGCGCCAGCTCCGTGAATATGGAGGTTTGCTACCTCACCAGCCTCTACGGAGCACCTCAGCAGTTGGTTATCTTAGACAATACTGTGTACGCTTACGGGAGTGCGCCGTACCAGCTGGAGCTGAAAGAACTGCCCGCTGAGGCTTTGTATCTCGCTATCCGCTATACCTCCGCCAGCCAGTGGAACTCGGCGCACGTGGACAACATCAGTCTCTCCGTTTCCGCGGCTACGGCACTCGGCAACACGCACGTCCAAAGCCAAACAACCAAACGAATCGAGAACGGAGTGCTCATTCTGGAGTATAATGGCACGAAATTTGATGCTACTGGTCGGAAACTCTAATCACACAAAATCATAAATATCACAACAATAATTAACTCAACAAATGAAAAAGATCTTTTCTTTCGTTGCAGCAGCGTTGTTCTGCGCAACAATCAATGCCCAGCAGCTTAACGAGAGCTTTGAGGGCGATGACTTTCCACCTGAAGGCTGGGAAGTAGTGAATGGAAGTCCGACATCTTGTTGGAAGAAAGGTGTAGCAGTTGGTCAGAATTGCGCCCAAGTACCGGCATGCTATGGTGTTGAAAACTACCTTATTACTCCGCAACTGAAACCCGCAGCAGGCGAGAAGTTAACCTTCTCCGCCCGCATCAAGGAAAATACAGCATCCGGAGAATTGCGTATTGAGGTTTCGCTCGCCGGAACAGAAAAAGAGTCCTTCGATGTAGTGGAGACTTTTTATACTTCCAGCAAAAAAGGCGACGAGGCTCATCGTTTATGGTTAGAGTGGCATGAGTTTACGGTAGATCTGAGCGCCTATAAGAACCAGCGCATCTATGTAGCTTTCCATCAAGCCGGCGAAATTGGCAACGGTGGTTTGAGTATTGATGATGTAAAAGGCGTGACTTTAGCCGGCAATGCAGACTGCAATGCACCGACCAACTTGAAAGCAAGCAACATCACCGACAAAGGTGCTACCCTTACATGGGATGGAGATGCGGCTCAATATCAGTACGTATTGGTAGCAGACGGCGAATCCTTGAACTGGAACAACGCCGTACTGACCAGCGACAAAAACGTCACATTCACCACCTTGGACGAGGATCAGTCTTACGTGTTCTACGTTCGCTCCTATTGTTCAGCGGATGTACAGAGTCTGGAGCCGAAAGTGGCCTTCAAGACCACCTGTGCATTGCAGGCTATTCCTTGGTTAGAGACCTTCACCCGTGACAAAACCGGATCGGGCTTTGTAGTAGCTGAGCCGGAGTGTTGGACCATTGCATCGGAGAATCCGCTCATCAGCGTAGTAGCCGACAAGACTTATGACGAAGAAGGCGGCGCTCAGGTACAATACGGTCAGGCACACCTTCAAGCAATGGGAGGCGGAGCTAACAGTGTGCAGGTATTTGCTATGCCGGCATTTGACGCTCAGCTCAACACATTAGAAGTTGCCTTTGATTACAAGACTAACTTGAGTAGCCCGAATTGCGGCACATTGGAAGTGGGTTATATGACTAATCCGTCCAAGGCATCGACTTTCGTATCGCTGCAGACGTTGCAACCGGTATTGGACTATACGCACGCCGTAGTGACCTTGGAAGATCTGCCGGCTACTGCTAAGTTTATTGCTTTCCGCTTTGCCGGTGGTACCAGCGAATACGGATCGTTGGCAATGGATAACTTCATCGTAGCCGAGATTGGCAAGTCTAAAGATGTGGATCCGAGCAAGGAAGACGTGCCCGATGAGGCTATCTGGTCGCAGACCTACTGCCAGGCTTCGTTCACATGGTATTCCTACAACAACGAGGCATTCGCTATCGGTCTGTTTGACGCCGAGGCACAGGCTCTGGTAGCAGGTATAGTAGTGACCACCAGCGAGTGCGACCGTTTCGCTTATGAGGATATCCAGACAGGCGAGTTCGACGGATTCAAGGAGGACGACGACTACGAGAACCACTATTACTGCTCCACCAAGTGGATCGTGAACGCCAGCGACGCTGACGGCGGCTTGGCGAAAGGTGACTCCTGGAGCAAGTGCGTCATCAATATCGGTACCGCTACTTCGCCTGTCTTGGCGCTGAAAGCCGGTAAGTATCAGGTGCAGATCTATCCTTATAGTACTGCTACAGGTCAAGGCTCTTTGCTGGCATCTATTCCGTTTGAGTTGGTTTCCAAAGAGGTGTCTAACCTGAGAGTGGAAGTGTCGGGCGACAAGAAGACAGCTGAACTGAGCTGGGATGAACCTGAGTTGACCAACGGTGAGCGTCTCTACGTCAGTGTGCGTGCCGGCGAGAGTGTGGCTTACGACAATTTCGAATCCAAAGAGGTGGCTACCAGCCCGCTTATCGTGAACGTGGAGGAAGGCAAGTCCTATACCGCTACCGTGCAGGTGGTTGACAAGAAAAACAACCCGATCGGCCGTGAGATAGAGTGTCTCTTCACCGTGGGCGTGAACAAATACGAGCCTACTAACCTCAAGGCTGAGGTCTTCGGAGGCGATAATGTGACTTTCTCCTGGGAGGTAGCGCAGGCTGCTGATATCTATGAGGTGATGCTCTATCTGGAGGGTGCTTATTATGCTTCTCTGAATGTGACCACCAATACCAAGACCACTACGATGCCGAAGGACGGCAAATGGTCGTGGACCGTTCAGGCTTTCACCAAAGGTACGAACGGCAAGTATTTCCCGGTAAGCAACGTTGTAGCCGGACCTGACTACACCACCAAGGCGGCTGATGTGCCGGAGGATGCTATCGTCATGGATGTCTGGGGAATGGAGGCTGCCTATCTGGATGAATACACAGATCAGTTCCCGGAGGGCAAGTACGGCTGGTACATCACCTTCGCTACGGGCGAAGAGGGCGGAACAGGTTTCCCGATGCCTACCTTCCTGATCTATACCGACAAAGAGCTGGCTATCTCGGGCGTATATAACGTAGCTCGCCAGGGTATTGATGCCGAGTCCTGCTATATCAACTTGAACGGTCGTCAGTCGGACGCTATCATGGCCACTGACGCGGAACTGCGTCTGCAGTTTGACGGTTTCGACGAGGAGTATCTGGAGCAGGGCTACGGCTATGGCTACTATACCGGTTCGTTCCGCCTGGTAGGTGCAGACGGCAAGACCTACGTGGGTAAGTTCATGGAGATGTTCTGCAACTCGTTCAATTTCTCCACGTATGGCAGCACAGTTCGCGACCACGTAGCTATGTGGGACGAGGAGCCGAACGCACCGCACGCCATCGAGGAAGTGCTTGAGCAGATGGGTATCGACCTGACGCAACCGATGTTTAACATCTCCGGTCAGCGCGTGGATGCCACCTACAAAGGCATTGTGATCCAGAAAGGCAAGAAGTTCCTGCTGCAATAAAATCGGCAACCAATCAATAAAAACCTCCCGCACAGCGACGTGCGGGAGGTTTTTTGTTGGGGGGGGATGTCGTTATTTTGATAAATCGTTATGTCGATCTTCCTTACAATGTTTTCAATACCTGGCAGAGCCAGCGGTAGCAGCGCTCGGTGGAAGGAATCGAAAGGCGCTCCTGCGGCGAGTGAACGCCGTACATTTGCGGGCCGATAGAAACCATGTCAAGATACGGATATTTCTCCAGGAAGAGTCCGCACTCCAGTCCGGCGTGGATAGCCAGCACTTGCGGCTCGGCGTGGAAGAGGTCTTTGTATGCCTTTTTGGTAACCTCCAGGAGCGCCGAGTGGGTGTTGGGAGCCCAACCCGGATAACCGTCGCCGTGCGTCACCTCGTCGCACGCCATCGAGAGAGCCTGCTCTACCGCCCATTTGAGGTGGTGTTTGCTGGCTTCGATCGACGAACGCTGCGAGGTGTTGACTTCGATAAATCCCTCTTTCATCTTGATCGAGGCGAGGTTGGTGGATGTCTCTACGAGTCCCGGCATGTCTTTGCTCATGGCAATCATTCCGTGCGGACACTCGCAAAGCGCCATCACCAGACGATACGCTTTCTCGGCAGGGATAAAGAGTTCGGGCATGTCGCAGGTCTCCAGATCGAGCCGCATGTCTTTCTCTACCTCGCCGAACACGCCTTCCATCTGCGCTACGAAATGGTTCCACTCGATGCGGATCTGCTCTTTGTATGCCATCGGGATAGCGATGACGGCTTCCGCCTCGCGGGCAATCGCGTTGCGGAGGTTGCCGCCTTGGATAGAAGCGAGTTGCACCTCGGTCTGCGGCCAGAGACGTGCGAGGAACCAAACCAGGATCTGGTTGGCGTTCGCACGACCTTTGTTGATGTCGTCGCCGGAGTGACCGCCCATCAATCCGCTGACTGAGAGGCGGATGGCGATGGCTGATGGCTGATCACTGATAGCTGATACGGGCTCATAGTGCATCTTGGCGAGGGTGTCGATACCTCCGGCACAGCCGATGAAGATCTGGCCGTCGTCCTCGGAATCGATGTTAATGAGGCGTTTGTGGCGGAGCATGCCGTCCTGCAGTTTCATCGCACCCGTGAGTCCGGTCTCTTCGTCTACTGTGAAGAGACACTCGATAGCCGGGTGGGGAAGGGTCTTGTCGGTGATAGCCGCGAGTGCCATCGAGATACCTATTCCGTCGTCAGCGCCGAGGGTCGTTCCTTTGGCTTTGAGCCACTCGCCGTCCACGTAGGTCTGGATAGGGTCACTCATAAAATCGTGCTCCACATCGCCGTTCTTCTCGCACACCATATCCATGTGCGCCTGAAGGATCACACCCTCGTGGTCTTCGTAGCCGGGTGTAGCGGGTACACGCATGATCACGTTCATCGCCTCGTCGGTCACACACTCGATGCCGTGCTCTGCGGCAAAATCCTGCAACCAGCGGCTGATACGCTCCTCGTGCTTCGACGGACGAGGCACCTGGTTGATCTGAGCAAAAATGTCAAATACTGCTTTGGGTTCCATATCTTTGTGTATTTTTAAGTTATTTCCGGTTTTCCATATGGCGGAGTTGGCGGCGGAATCGGATGTGGAAAGCCACAGCGGGAATAGCCAGAGCTATCACAAACGCCGCCCACATTCCTTGCACGCCGTAGCCGGGTGAATCATTCACAATGGATAATTGCCAGTTGACAATGGATATCTGCGGGGCGAAGAACGTCAGGTAGATGCCCAGCGGCAGGGCAATCCCGATATAGGCGAATACGGCGATACGCATCGGTACGCGTACGTCCTGTATGCCTCTCAGCATCGCTCCGCCAACTGTCTGCAGACCGTCGGCGTACTGGAAGAGTCCGCCTATCAGCAGTAGCGACGAGGCGATAGGTATCACGTTCGGGTCGTCTGTGAAGATATACGGTATCTGTCTGCGGAAAACAATCATCAAAGCTGCTCCTATAGTGTTCATGAGAAGACACAGGTGGACAGATGCGTTCGAGGCCATTCGCACGGCATGCAGGTCACCTTTGCCTAATTGGTGAGAGACGCGGATGGTGGTAGCGGCTCCGATACCCTGCGCAAGCATGAACGTGAGGTCGCACATCTGGTTGGCGATGTGGTGAGCGGCAAGAGCTTCCTTGCTGATCCAGCCGATGATGATGAACGAGGCGGTGAAAAGAAATGCCTCAACGAACGTCTGCAAGCCGATAGGGGTGCCGATGACGAAGAGGTTGTCGGTCTCGCGACGGCTGAACATGAACCGGTTGATACGCGTGAGGTAAGGTCTCCAGTCGGTTCGGCATAGCATCACAATCAAGAAGCAGACGGGCATCAGCGTCCGGGAAATGAGTGTGGCTAATCCTGCCCCTGCCGCACCCATCGCCTCCAAACCGAAATGACCGAAGATAAACACCCAGTTGAGGAAGATATTCAGCAGGTTGCAGCCGAGCGTGATCAGCATCGCTACCATCGTGTTGCCCAACCCCTCCAGAAACTGCTTGAACATGCAAAACAGCAAAAACGGCACGATGGACAGTACAATTAGAGTATAGTACGGGCGCGCGCAGGTGACTACCTCCGGCTCCTGACCGAAAGCGTCAAGGAACGGGATACAAGGCGCGAGCAACACTAACGAGAGCAGGCACATAAGCGCCATGAACACAAATCCGTTTGCCAGAATAGTGGTGATCTTCCGGTGTTTCTCGGCTATGTACTGCTCATCGTCCGGCGTGAGCGAGGCTTTGGACAACCGTTGCTCGATGCGGCCCACTTCGTGTCCCACCAGCGGAGTGATACCCATCAGCGCGCCCATCGCAAAAACCATCACCGTGAAGAAGATGGCGTTCGAGAACGATACCGCCGCCAAATCGGCTGTCCCGTAGTGACCCACCATGATCGAGTCGAACAGACCCACCAACGCGGCGCCCAGCTGGGTCAGCATAACAGGGAAAGCCACCTTCAGGTTGCGCTTGTAATAGGGATAATATGTGAGAAATTTGCTCAGTAACAAAGTGGGATTTGCGATTTTGCGTGCAAAGGTACAAAAAATTTTGCACATGTCAAAAAAAAGTAGTAAATTTGCACGCTAATTATGTTTGACGACTAAAATAAAACCACTATAATGAAGAAATTTAACGAGTACAAACAGTTGAACTTGCCTCAATTGAGCCGCGAAATCTTGGAGCAATGGGAGCAAGAAGGATTATTTGAGAAGAGTATCACGACCCGTGAGGGACATCCGCAGTTCCTTTTCTTCGAGGGACCGCCCTCGGCGAACGGAATGCCGGGTATTCACCATGTGATGGCGCGTACCATCAAGGATACGTTCTGCCGTTTCAAAACCATGCAGGGCTTCCAGGTCCGCCGCAAAGCCGGATGGGACACCCACGGTCTGCCGGTGGAGCTGGGCGTGGAGAAGATGTTGGGTATCACCAAGGAGGATATCGGCAAGAAGATCTCCGTGGATGAATACAACGCCGCGTGCCGACGTGAGGTGATGAAATATACCAAGGAGTGGACCAACCTCACCAAGCAGATGGGCTACTGGGTCGATCTCGACAACCCCTATATCACCTACGACAACAAGTATATCGAGACCCTTTGGTATCTGCTCAAAGAGTTGTACAAGAAAGGCTACCTCTACAAGGGCTACACTATCCAGCCCTATTCGCCGGCTGCCGGAACAGGTCTCTCGTCCCACGAGCTCAACCAGCCCGGCTGTTATCGTGACGTCAAAGACCTGACCTGCACCGCCCGTTTCAAGGTGAAAGGAAAAGGTCTTTCGGCTTTCGACTTTGAGCGTAGCGGTCTTTCTACTTATATCATCGCTTGGACCACCACGCCTTGGACCTTGCCTTCCAACACGGCTCTCTGCGTGGGACCGAAGATCGACTACGTGGAAGTGGAGACACCTGCCGGCGACCATATCATTCTCGCTGAAGCTCGTCTCTCGGCTTATCAGAAAGACCTCTGCGGAACAGACGAAGAAGGCAAACCCGTTGAGCCGAAGATTGTAGCCCGCTACAAAGGTGCTGACCTCGTCGGTCTTGAATACGAACCCCTCTTTCCCTGGGTCAATCCCCTCGGCAATACCAATGCCAACGCCAAAGCCTATATCGTCATCCCCGGAGACTACGTCACCACCGAAGACGGAACAGGTATCGTGCATATTGCGCCTACTTTCGGTGCCGACGATAAGAAAGTAGCCGACGCAGCCGGAGTGCCGGGGCTCTATATGCAAACCAAGAACAACGGGCCGCGTCCGATGGTCGATTTCACCGGCAAATATTGGCGTGTGGAAGATTTGGACCAAGATTGGTACAAATCCAATGTCAACGACGAACTCTACCGCCGTTACGCAGGTCGTTGGGTCAAGAACGCCTACGACCCGCAGTTCACTATCGACGGCAAGTACGACGAAACCGCTGCGGCTAAAGCCGAGACACTCGACCTCCATCTCTGTCTGGAGATGAAAGCCGACGGACGTCTCCTCCGCACGGAGAAGCACGTACACTCCTATCCGCATTGCTGGCGTACCGACAAACCGGTTCTCTATTATCCGCTCGACTCGTGGTTCATCAAATCCACTATGGCGCGTGACGAGATGATTGCCCTCAATAAGACCATCAACTGGCAGCCCGAATCCACCGGAACAGGACGTTTCGGCCAGTGGCTTAACAACCTCAACGACTGGAACCTATCCCGTTCGCGTTATTGGGGTACACCACTGCCTATCTGGCGTACCGAGGACGGAAGCGAAGAGATGTGTATCGGTTCCATCGCTGAACTCTTCACGGAAATCGACAAATCTGTGAAGGCGGGCTTTATGCCGGCTAATCCTTGGCCGAAACACATCGTGGGCGACTACTCCAAAGCCAACTACGATCCTTCCGTCATCGATCTTCACCGTCCGTATGTGGACTCGATCATCCTCGTCTCGCCGTCCGGCAAACCGATGAAGCGCGAACTTGACCTTATCGACGTCTGGTTCGACTCCGGCGCTATGCCGTACGCACAGAACCACTATCCCTTCGAGAATGCAGACGCCCCGCGTACCGCCGATTTCATCTCCGAAGGCGTGGATCAAACCCGCGGATGGTTCTTCACCCTCCACGCAATCCACACCATGATCGAAGGAACCGTAGCCTACAAAAACGTCATCTCCAACGGTCTTGTCCTCGACAAGAACGGCAACAAGATGTCCAAACGTCTCGGCAACGCCGTCGATCCCTTCGGAGCGCTCGACAAATACGGAGCCGATCCTGTCCGCTGGTATATGCTCACCAACTCTTCGCCGTGGGAGAACCTCAAGTTCGATCCCGAAGGCGTTGATGAAGTCCGCCGTAAGTTCTTCGGAACGCTCTATAACACCTACGGATTCTTCGCACTCTATGCGAACGTCGATGGCTGGCAACCAGCGGTCAAAGACGAAAACGAGACGAAAACGAGTCGAAAACGAGACGAAAACGAATCGCAGGGATATGCTGAGATCGACCTGTGGATACTGAGCAAACTCAACTCCCTCATCCGTGAGGTTACCGAAGCCTATGAGGCGTACGAGCCCACCAAGGCCGGACGTGCTATCTCCGATTTCGTCCAGGATGACCTCTCCAACTGGTACGTGCGTCTCAACCGCAAACGTTTCTGGGGAGGCGAGATGAACGCCGACAAACAGGCGGCTTACGATACGCTCTACACCTGCCTCAAGACCGTAGCGCAACTCATGGCGCCTAACGCTCCGTTCTATGCCGACCGGCTCTATCGTGACCTCACGGGCGAAACGGTGCACCTTAGCACGTGGCCCAAAGCCGATGCCGAAGCCATAGACGAAGTCTTGGAGCGTCAGATGTACCTCGCCCAGCAAGCGACTTCCACTATCCTCTCGCTCCGCAAACGCGCCGAGAAGAACGTCCGTCAGCCGCTCCAGAAAGCCGTTATACCGACGCCTGATCAGGAGACAACCGATGCGCTCCTCCACGTTGCTGACCTTATCAAATCAGAGGTCAACGTCAAGGAACTCGTCATCGTTCCTGCCGAGCAATCGGAGATCCGTCTCGTCAAGAAGATCAAACCGAACTTCAAAGTCCTTGGCAAGAAAGTAGGCGCAAACATGAAAGCCCTTGCTGCCGCTATCAACGCTATGTCTCAGGACGAGATTGCAAAGATGGAAACCGAAGGTGCTTTCGACTTTCGACTTTCGACTTTCGACTACACGATAGTGCCCGAGGACGTCGAGATCCTGACCGAAGACATGCCGGGCTGGCTCGTGGCGAACAATGGTATCCTTACTATCGCCCTTGATATCGAACTGACGGACGAACTCATCGAAGAGGGTATTGCGCGCGAACTCATCAACCGCATCCAGAATCTCCGCAAATCCTCCGGACTCGAGATTACCGACCGTATCGAGATCGAACTCGAAGACCGCCCCGAGATCCACAATGCAGTCCTCCATTGCGGCGATTATATCGCTTCACAAGTCCTCGCCACTAAGTTAGACCTGAATTGTCAATTATCAACTGGCAATTGTCAATTAATCGAGATGGATGGTTACAACGTAAAAATTAACATCAAAAAAGCATAAATTATGAAGAATAAATTTTTACTGATCGCCGTTCTTGGCGTAGCATTGGCAAGTTGTAACATGATGAACAACAAGCCGTCGTATCAACTGAGTGACCTGCAAGGACTCTGGCAGGAGAACAACACCGAGCACTTCGTGCGTTTCACTACAGAGCAATCCGACGAAGTCAAATATCTCTTGGGCCGCGAGTGGGACGAAGCAGAAGAGATGACAGAGCAGGACCTGATCGACGCTCGTCAGAAATACGGTTTCCCCGGCAACGGCTGGTTCAAATACTGGTTTGAGACCACCGGCGACCTGCATGAGTTGCATCTGATGGATAACCATGGCGCCGAAATTCCGAAGGAGTATATCGTCAGCAAACTGACCTCCACCGACCTGGAGTATTACGAGAAAGACAAGAAATCCAACAAGTTCTTCTTCTCTAAAGTAGTCGAGAAATAATAACCCCCTTTTAGTATGAAAGCCCTTAAAATTATCGGCTGGACGCTTCTGGGCATTGTGCTGGCGGTAGTGGCTGCGGTCACTATCGCCTGCTACGTTATTTTCACGCCCGAGCGCCTTACGCCTATTGCCCGCAAAGCGGCGGATGCCTATCTGACATGCGAGCATGAGATAGGGCAAGTGGATCTCACTTTTATCTCCACTTTCCCGCGTTTTGGTCTGCGTGCCGACGGCTTGCTGATCATCAACCCCAAAGCCGGAAGCCGGAACGATACCGTGCTCGAGGCGCGTACCCTGATTGCCATAGTGGACGTCATGGAGTTTCTCAACAACAGCAATCTGCACGTCCACGAGGCGGTTTTGGAGGGTACACGTGTCAATTTCTTCATCGCGGAGGATGGAACAACCAACCTGACGGACATCTTCCTCTCCCAGCCGGACACCACAGCCGAGGATACTTCGGCTTTCTCGCTGCCTTTCAACGCCCTGCGTGTTGATGGTCTCAGCCTGCAAGCCGACTACATCACTTTTGTGGATGCCAAAGACACCATCAGCGCCTCTTTGGGACAGACCGTCTTGTCAGCCAAAGCAGAGAGTTGGGACGACATGCTTATTGCGCTTGACGCACACGATGTCTGCGCTTCGCTCCAGGGAGACACCTACGCCGACAACCTCCACTTGGAACTGATTGCCCCGATGGCGATGGACCTCAACACCATGCACTTTGCCTTCGATGGCGCAAAGCTGGCGGTCAATGAGTTCGACATTCGGCTTCAGGGAGACGTGACACTCGGCGATAGCATCGCGCTCAATGCGAACATACAAACCGGCAAATGGCAGATCAAACCCCTTCTGGCGCTGGTGCCGGATAAGTTCACCGAGGCGCTTCAGGACCTCGATATAGACGGCAGGGCAACGCTGGATGCTACTATCCAAGGCTACCTCTCCGAAAACAGGATGCCGCTGGTGCAAGCCCGTCTGACACTGGACGAAGGTGTGGGAAGCTACGAACCCCTGCCTTACACCCTGCGCGATCTGACCCTGGATGTGGAGGCGGATCTCAACCTCAACAAAGGGCAGAAATCCAACGCCGTCATTCATAAACTCCACGCCGCTACACGCAATTCTCAATTGTCTGTTCTCAATGCGCAAGTGTCTGACATCTTGGGAGATATGTTCCTTGACCTGGCTTTGAAACTCGATGCCAACCTGCCGGATTTCGCCTATTTCCTGCCTGAGGAAATGGCCTTGGACGGGAAAGCACAAGGTACGATGAAGGTGCGGGGACGTCTGGCAGATCTGACTCAGATGCGTCTGCACAAAGGTAAGATCAACGCCGATCTCCAGCTGACAGATATTCACTACGCTATGGATTCGATGCTGGCGTATCTGCCTGCTACGCGTGCTGTCCTCCATATTCCTAACCCCAACCCCTCAAAAACCAAAGCCAACTGGGTACGTCTTGATCTGCAGGCGCAGGGAGTGGATTTTGAGATGATCGACCAACTGAAAGCCAACCTCCGGACTTCGGCTGTCCAGTTGGAGGCAAGCAATGTCCTTTCGAACGATCCGATGATCTATGCCTCTGTCGGTTTGCAGACCGAGCAACAGGTCGTAGCCGAACTGGACTCGATGGGAGGTCAGCTCGATGCGCCGCAACTGCAACTCTATGCGGAGTATAACACCAAGGACACCGTAAGACTCCACAAGGCGGAGATGGCGTTGGCTTGCAATGCACTCAACGGCTTTGCCAATGAGATAAAAGCTACGCTGGGACAATCGCAACTCAGCGCGGCTGTGAGCGGAGGAAAACGCCTGACGGCTCAGTTGCGTACCACCGCACTCGATGCCGCGATGGGGCAGGAACTGCAAGCTCGAACCAAGGACCTGGCTCTGGAGGTCGGCGCACGATACAACAAACGCGGTGAGAACGTACTCCTCAAATGGAATCCGAAACTCAAAGTGAACCTGAACAGCGGTGCGCTCACGATGCCCGAGAGACTTCCGGAGACGGTCAAGATACCCTCTATCGATTTCAGCTATTCCAACCGCGAGATGGCTATCAACAACGCCCGCGTGGAGTTGGGTAACAGCGATCTGAACCTCAAGGGAAATGTACGCAATATAGGCAGATGGTTCCGCCATCAGGCGGTGCTGCAAGGCGAGTTGGATATTGTCTCCGACCACTGCGACGCCAACCAGCTCTTGGAGTGGTTCTCCGCTGACAGCGGCTCCGAAGAAACACCCAAAGAAGAGAAAGAAAACATCGCCACCGCCAATGCCAACGCCGACACCACCGCCGACCCCACCGCCACCGCCAATGCCAACGCCAATGCCAACGCCGACACCACCGCCAATGCCGACCCCGACCCCTTCCTCGTTCCTACAGACGTCGATCTGGCGCTGAACACCCACATGCGTGAGGTGGCTATCTTCAATCAGGTAGCCAAAGACCTCAAGGGCGGTTTGTACGTCAAGGATGGCACACTCATTCTGGACGAGATGGGATTCGTCTGTCGGGCTGCCAAACTGCAACTGACGGCTATGTATCGCACACCACGTCGCAACCACCTCTATCTGGGCTTGGATTATCACATGCTCGATGTGGACATCGACGAGTTGTTAACCATGATTCCCAACCTCGAGGAGATGGTTCCTATGCTCAGTTCCTTCCAGGGAGCTGCCGAGTTCCATCTGGCGGCGGAGACCTACCTCAACAGCCGCTACGAACCGAAGATGAGCACGCTCCGTGGAGCCGCTTCACTCACCGGTAAGGACCTCGTGGTGCTGGATGGCGAGACCTTCGACCAGATCAGCAAAATGCTGCTCTTCAAGAAGAAAACCGAGAACAAGATCGACTCTATCAATGCCGAGATGACCGTTTACAAGAACGAGATCGACATCTATCCGCTCTGCGTCCAGATGGACAACTATATGGTGGCTCTCGGAGGACGGCACAACACCGACATGACCTTTGACTACGACATCAACGTCCTCAGCCCGATCTATCTGGGCGTGAACGTGAGCGGTAACATCGACAATCTGAAAATCAAACTCGCCAAGTGCAAGTTCGCCAAGGACTTCAAACCGCACTGGTATCAGAAAGTTGATACCCAATCGCTCGAATTGCGTCAGCGCATCAAACAGTCGATGGAGCGGAATGTCCGTATAGAATAATGAATGATTATCGTCATCTGAGCAAGTTAGGGGCATACATGCTGTTAGGATTTCTCCTTATGGCGTGTGTGCCCCTTTCTGTACGCGAGGCTGAGACAGTAGTAGCGGAAGCGGACAGCGTGTGGCGCGGGGGGCAGATGTACGGCATCGATGCCGGCGACAGCGTCACGCTCGCAGAGGCGTACCAAAAATTAGACCGTGCACAGACGATTTTTCCCGATGAATTCGCGCATAGTTGCTACCACTACGGTCGTCTTCTGCGCAAGAAAGACAACCCCGTGGAAGCCATGCAGGCTTTCCTCGCTGCCACCCATTCCCGCACACGCGATTACCATATATTAGGTCGGGTCTATAGCAATATGGGAGATATTTGTCACTTGGCGGGTGAGTTTGATCTTGCTTATGATATGTACGAAAAGTCCTCGGAGATGTATCTCCGAAATGGAGACACATTATTATATTATTATGATATTAATAACATGGCATTTGCGTTGGCAGAGCAAGGTAATATTCTAAACACCAACCTGCTATTAGATCCCATACAAAAGTTTAATGATCAAGCAATTATCTCCAAATCTCTAGAAACAAGAGCTCTCTTATACTTACGCTGCGAGGAATATGAAAAAGCAATACAAGCCATTGATTCTATGTTATCCAATGGAATATATGATTTATTCTATTTCTTGATGAAAGCGCAAGCATTTGAGCACTTAAACAAAATGGACTCTGCAATTGCATATGCGCACTTAATCAGCCAAAGTACTTCCAACAATAGATTTCTGATACCGGCATATTATATTCTGCTGCATGATAACAATACGTTAACACATGACAGTATATTATCCCTTACATATAAACGTGCAGATGCACAAAAAGAATGGGCAGTTCAAAATGGTTATTACGCGAACGCGGTATTACTATTACAGCAGGATTTAAACAAAAAATATGATTGGAGATGGCTATATTCGATACTGGCTGGAATATTATTCATGATTGCATTGACTCTTCTATGCCATATATGGAGAAAGCGCAAACATCATCAGCAAATCATTCAAGACATTCGTAATAAAGAATTACAAAAATCAGCACTTGCAAAGAATATAGATGATTTATCGCAAATGCAAGAGATACATTATAATGCAATTATAGAAGATATAGATAACTTATGTCTATCCATTCACACTAATAAAGATATTAAGGATTTTCTCCACTGGAATAACTATTTAGAAATGTGTGCATTAGCAGACCATTACATGTATAATATAGTTTCGCGTTTGCACGAGTATAATCTATCAGAAAAAGAAACAAGGCTTTGTATTTTGATTTTGCTTAAAGTATCTACTTCGCAAATGGTAGAATTGCTCCCATATGCCCAAAGTGGACTTGGAAAATTTAAATATACAACAGCTCGAAAACTGGGAACAAACACCGCAGATATGCGTTCTTTTATACTTAAAATGGTGAGTTCTCCATGCCGATAATGCAATTTCCCAATAGCTAAAAATGTAAATGGCTAAAAATAAGCACATTGCGATATTAAAATTCCCAATATAAAATTTGCTCATATTATTAAAAAGCAGTAATTTTGCACCGTCAAATCAAACTGGTTTGATGGTGCTTTCATTAGCACCGATTAATAAATTTTAAAATCAAATGCAATGAAACCTAAAATGATTGCTTTGGCATTGAGCTTACTATTAACAATGCCATGCGTAGTGCGCGCAGAAGAAATTGAAATCCAACTCTATGAAATGGTTGAAGTCATTCTTCTCCCAGGGGATAATCCGTTAGATGATAGCAGCAATCCCCCTATTCTTCCTCCACGCTTCAACCGGAAGCATCGTTGTTAACCAACCGTTTACAACGTCCATCACTCAACAGATTTCCACTCCGGGTGTATATGCCCTCCGCATCCACACCGCCGGCGGCGACTTGATCGGACAATTTATTGTACAATAACTAAATTTTTATTATTATGAAAAAGATTCAAATTTCAATTATTGCTCTTATTGGCATGTGTATGATTTCTTGTAGTGAAAGAAATCTTATAAATCAAACTCATAGTTCGCATAATAAGCTACCTGCATATTATTACGGCGATAGCATAATGTTTGCTGAGCTTAACGATGATATTTATAATGCTGTAATTAACCAAATAGGAGATTCAAGTTTTATTTACTTGTTTGGTGAATGTTTCGAAAATGATTATGGTTCAACCATTGATTGGGAAAACTGCAATTGTCTATCATTCCTCCATGATACATATATATGGCAAGAATTGAATAGTATTGCTCATAATTTTTTCAGTACAGACATTGAAACATATAATGCGGAAACTGCTGATGTTTTTTGGGATTTGATCATTGAGATATTAGATCAAGGATATGTAAGTGTTGGACAAATCTATACATGGGTAGAAGAATACGAACTTAATGAATACGAAACAATATTATTGTTATATTATAACGCTACATGTAAATATACAGATGAAATCCATAAAAAAGCTTATGTTATTATTAATGACGGCTCGGAAAGACAATTAGAAATATTCTCTTTGTCTGAATATCCAGATTTTCCCTACATAGATTCTTGTACTATCTTCGAATATTATATTGAAGAGAGTCTTTCAGATATTGTATTTGAAAGTATTCCATCCATTATATTATCAGGAACATATATTCATTGCGACACTATAACATATGAAACTAAACAAATGCTGTTGAATAGCATTATGCTTTCACATGCATCTGGAATTCTGACGGCAGAAGCATATGCTGATTGCTTAGCTGCCTATATGAGTGCCTGTAATGCTGAGAGACAACTACATAGTCAAGAATTGGAAAATATTAGTAATCATGCACGATCGTCTACAGACACGGAAACAATAAGGAGATGCAAAGAAGCTTTATTGATAGAGATCGCACGACATGCTCAAGCAATGGAGGTAATAGAAGAACAATTTAGAGCATGCTGTGGTCATTAATCATGTTGCCTATTTTCTAATATTAGATTATGAAATACATCTATTTCTTACTGACAATGGGTATATTATTGTTTATATCGAATTTCACTTATGCTCAAAACGCATTAGAAGAAACTTCTTATATAAATATTCCACCATTTCAGAAACTGATACTATTAGGGAAAAACAATGCGGATATTGTTCTTTACCAAAGTGCAAAAACACAAATAAAGGTAAATGGAACTGCTATCGAAAACATTCATGCAAATTCAGCTGATTCAGTCTTGTTTGTTACCATCGATGCAGAAGAGTTCGGTGATTCTGTTCGTTTAGATATTTTTTCTCCCTCTTACCAGTATATCTATTGTTCACGCGTAAAATCTATTTTTTGCCAAGATACAATCAAAGAAAATGCGATGTGTATTACCACATTTGATACCAATTTAGACTTTCGTCTTCAAACGAATCATTTAGATTTCAGATACGAAGGAGAACACGCAAGACTCAATGGTCTTGTCAAGGAGGCCTCTATCCAATTCAATGGATTTGTAGGACCTGAAAGATCATTACTAGACTTAGCGGAACTCAAAATAAAAGATTTACATATAGATTGCGGTGTGTTAAGTCTTATTAATCTACATGTTACAGGAAGTCTATGGTTGAATAATGGAACTGATGTAAAACTCACAATTCTAGGCAATCCTATTATTAGGTGTAACAATTTATCTTTTTATCATATGACAATGACTGACATGATAAATAACATGGGCGATAAAAATAAAAACTAATAGTTTTTGTGTTCCCTGACTGTCATACTATAATTCGTTCCGCCACCACACACCTCCGTGACGGACAACTCTATCTCATGTACAAAGGTATCATGTACAACGTACAAGGTTACAGGCTCGGTGATTGACAAACGTCTTCCGGAATGTCAAGGGGGATTTGGTAAGGACTTTCTTAGGACTTTCTTAGGACATGGTCCCGTGATGGTCAAGTGCTTGGTCCGTGCGGCACAGCACAAGACCATCACGGGACCATCTCCTATGGACAGCCGGATCAAGCCCCAAGCCCCAAGCCTGACCGAACCATAAGATGGTTCTAAAAATCTTTTCTGAAAAATAAGTCCGTCCGACCGCCACGCCGTGCCATGCCGGCGTGTCGCGCGCTTCCGCGCGTGTACGCGCAGTCCACCACCTTTATTTAAAGGTGGTAGTCAGACTACCACCTACGGTGGTGGGCGGGGCTGGGCTTTCTTTTTTATTTATTCTTTTGGTTCTTTTCTTTTTCTTTTTTCTTTCTCTTGGGGGAAATCCGGGGAAATATGGAGGCCAAATGATTGCGATTATTGCCAACTCCCAACCACTTCCTACAGACTGAAGAGGTAATCCCATGCTTCGGCGGCTTGGGAAGGTGTAATGACTTGGTTGATAACCGGTTCGCCTATGCGGCGCAGGAGCGTGCAGTTGATCTCGGCTGTGCGCTCGTTCTTTTTGTCCTGGCGCATGAGCGCGATGAGTTGTTCGCGGTCGGAACACTTGCATTGCGGTTTGCCGTAATAGTGCAGCATCAGTTGGGTCAGTTGCTGCAAGGGCTCGCGCGGGCAGCCTAACAAACTCACTGACAAATAAAGCTCTGCAATCATGCCGTAGAGCACGGCATAGCCGTGAAGCCATTTACCATTTGACCATTGACCATTTACC
Source organism: uncultured Bacteroidales bacterium (assembly GCA_900319645.1). Lineage (GTDB taxonomy): Bacteria > Bacteroidota > Bacteroidia > Bacteroidales > Paludibacteraceae > Colicola. The sequence continues at coordinate 311,035 of ONPG01000003.1, read as the reverse complement.
ATTTGGATTTCCTCCAAAGCGTGACCGAAAGTGTGCCCTAAATTGAGTGCTTTGCGGAGTCCCTTCTCCGTCGGATCGGCCGCCACGATACGTTCCTTCACAGCGATACAGGAGGCGATTAAGGGTGATAACCCCTCATCGCTTTCGACTTGATCCAGATCATATTGCAGCAACCTGTCCCATAAACGTGGAGTTGTTCCCTCGCTCTCCAACAATCCCGTTTTGAGCATCTCTGCAAAACCGCTGAGGAACTCATGCGGAGGGAGGGTCTTGAGGAACGGCGGATAGATCACCGTGGCTACCGGCTGACAGAACGCACCGATGCTGTTTTTCAGCCCGCCGTAGTTGAATCCGGTCTTGCCGCCGGTAGAGGCGTCCACCATCGCCAACAGGGTGGTAGGCACATTCACATACGCGATACCGCGTTTGTAGGTGGCAGCCGCAAAACCCGCCATATCCGTCAGCACACCGCCGCCGACAGCCACCAGCACGCCGCTGCGCGTGACATGGTGCTCCAGCAGAAAATCCCAGATACGCTCGACGCTCTCTATCCCTTTGCGCGACTCATCTGTCTCCAGCACCAGATGCGCGGAGAAAAGAGCCGATACGGATGGACTCAACTCCACCTTGCTGTCACGGACTACAACCACTTGCGAAGGGTCGTATTTCACCAAAATCGGCGACAAACAACTATGTAAATCTGTACAAATCATAGAAACACGCTGCAAAAGTACAAAAAATTTTGCATATATGAAAAAAAAATTGTAAATTTGCACGCTATTTTGAGAAAAGAGGAAAGACGGAACTCAAAACTCAAAAGCATAATAAGGAATATATACATTAAAATTTCAAATACTATGAGTAAAGTAACTGTTGTAGGCGCAGGAAACGTAGGTGCTACTTGCGCAAACGTGTTGGCCGTAAACGAGGTAGCCAACGAGGTATGTCTGATTGACATCAAAGAGGGTTTTGCTGAGGGCAAAGCCATGGATATTATGCAAACCGCCCAGCTGATGGGCTTCGACACGGTAGTGGAAGGTGTGACCAACGACTACTCGAAGACCAGCGGATCGGACGTAGTGATCATCACTTCGGGTCTGCCGCGCAAACCGGGTATGACGCGTGAGGAGCTTATCGGTGTAAACGCCGGTATCGTCAAGAGCGTTTGCGATCAGGTGCTGAAATACAGCCCGAACGCAATCCTCGTGGTTGTTTCCAACCCGATGGACACGATGGCTTACCTCACCCTGCACGCACTCGGTCTGCCGCGTAACCGCGTGATCGGTATGGGTGGTGCGTTGGATAGCGCACGTCTGAAATATTTCCTGAGCCAGGCTCTCAAGTGCAACGCCAACGATGTGGACGGTTTCGTAATCGGCGGTCACGGCGACACCACGATGATCCCTCTGACCAGCTACACCACCTATAAAGGTATCAACGTCAGCGAGTTCCTGAGCCAGGAGGAGCTGGAGAACGTAGTGAAGAGCACGATGGTAGGCGGTGCTACGCTGACCGGTCTGCTCGGCACCAGCGCATGGATGGCTCCGGGTGCTGCCGCTGCTTCCGTAGCTGAGGCTATCATCAAGGACCAGAAGAAGATGATCCCTTGCTCCGCTGCTCTCGAGGGCGAGTATGGCATGAAGGACATCACCATCGGTGTGCCCTGTATCATCGGAAAGAACGGTATCGAGAAGATCCTCGAGCTGAAGATCTCCGATGCAGAAATGCAGAAACTGCGTGACAGCGAAGCAGCAGTCCGCAAAACAACCGCTATCCTCAAAGAACTCAACGTTCTTTAGTTAGACCGCTAACGCTCAAAGATAAAAGACCGCTAACGCTCAAAGACCACTATCGTTCAAAGCCGATTATGCTTTGAGTAACCATAGGTTACGGTCTTTTGTCTTTCGACTTTATACTATTATATTCTATGGATTTATTCGAAAAATGCGACCATTTTGAGACCCTCAAACAGGTTCGCCAATTAGGTATCTATCCGTACTTCCACGAGCTGGAGAGCCGTCAGGCACCTATTGTGCAGATGGAGAACCACCGCGTGATTATGCTCGGCTCCAATAACTACCTCGGCTTCACGGAGAACGAAGAGGTGATCAAGGCCGGCCATGCGGCGCTCGACAAATACGGTACAGGCGTGAGCGGCAGCCGTTTTCTCAACGGTACGCTGGACCTGCACCTGCAACTGGAGCGCGAGATAGCTGCGTTCACTGGATACGAGGAGGCGATGACCGTCTCCACGGGTTTCCAGACCAACCTGGCTATTATCTCCGCTATCGCCGGCAAGGACGACTATATCCTCAACGACCGCGAGAACCACGCTTCTATCTACGATGCTTGCCGTTTGAGCTATGCCAAGGTGCTTCGCTATCGTCACTCGGATATGCAGGATTTGGAGCGCCAGCTCAAGTCCATCCCCGAGGAGGCAGGCAAACTGATTATCACCGACGGAGTGTTCTCCATGCGCGGTGACATCTGCAAACTGCCGGAGATATGTGCGTTGGCTGAGAAATACAACGCCCGCGTGATGGTCGATGATGCGCATGGTTTCGGAGTTCTGGGTCCCGGCGGACGAGGCACAGCCGCGCATTTCGGACTGACCGACAAAGTGGATATCACCATGCTGACTTTCTCCAAGTCGCTGGCTTCCATCGGAGGTTGTATGCTGACTTCTCACCGCGTAGCCGACTGGTTGCGCCACGTGAGCCGTCCGTTCATCTTCTCCGCTTCCATCACGCCCTGCTCCGCAGCTACGGCTCTCGAGGCACTGCATCAGCTTATCCTCGATCCTGAACGTCCCACACGACTGATGAACATCGCCAAGTATTTCCAGAAACAGCTTCTGGCAGCCGGTATCAAGATCATCGAAGCGCCGACACCTATCGTGCCGATCTTCACCTACAAGACACTCGATACTCTGTATTTCGGCAAGAAACTGTTTGACGAAGGTGTGTACGTCAATCCGGTTATGGCTCCTGCGTGCGTCGAAGGCGAGTGCCTGCTGCGTACCACGCTCATGGCCACGCACACTGAGCCCGTCATTGACGAGGCTGTGGAAATCATCGCACGTGTCCTCAAAGAGGGTGTGCCTGAATATGTGGGATAAAATGCTCTTCAACAACCGATAAACCGATAATTTCAGCCTCGCTCCTATTGGGCGGGGCTGATGTGATTAAAAAGCAATGATCAGTCATATACGTATAGTCTCTCCTTCCGGTCATCTGGATCCGGCACTCATCGATGCTGCTTCCGCACGCTTGCGCGCGTGGGGATATAAGGTAAGCGTGGGCGCGCACGCGCGCGACGAATGGGGACGGTTCGCCGGTACCGACGACCACCGTCTCGCTGACCTGAGCGAAGCGATGACGGATACCTCTGTCGATCTCATCCTTTGCAGCCGCGGAGGTTACGGACTACAACGTATCATCGACCGTGTCCCGGCTATTACCAAACCTGTTCTCGGTTTCAGTGACATCACCGCCCTTCATCAGGCAGCCGCCCTCAGCGGTTGCGCCACGATACACGGCATCATGTGCAAGCACATTGCCACGCTGCCCGAGGAGAGTGAACCGATTCGTGCCCTGCGCCGGATACTCCGCGGTGAGCCGCTGGAATATACCCTTCCGGCGCACCCGCTCAATCGTCCGGGCACCGTGTGCGCACCTGTCGTCGGCGGCAACCTGTCCGTGCTCTACGGACTGCAAGGCACGCCTTACGGACTGCAAGCCGCTGCGTCTTCCCTCTCTTGCGGAGAGGGAAGGAAAGGAGTTTCTCCTATTCTTTTGATAGAGGACATCTGTGAACGGCACTACCATATCGACCGCATGATCCGCAACCTGCGGCTTAGCGGAGTGCTGGCGAGCATCAGCGGTCTCATCGTAGGTCAGTTCTCCGATTGCGACGACGACCCTTCTATGCCCGGAACCGTCTATGAAACAATAAAAGAGGCAGTTGCCGAATACAACTACCCCGTTTTATTCAATGCTCCTGTGGGCCATGTGGAGCACAATCTGCCGCTGTGGCTGAACACTCCCTCCGTGCTTTCCGTCACGTCCGACGGCGCCGTCATCAAGTCTATGCCCCTATCTACAGCAGCGTCATCCGCCCGTCAATCTTAGCGGTGATAGTGCCTTGCTCTTTCACGGCGTCCAGATACAGATCGCGGATCAGCAGATCGCTGTTCCAATAGTCCGTATAACGCGTCAGAGCCTCCATATGGTCGGCTCCGCCGGACAGGTAATCGCTGGTGGCTATCGTGTACAGACTGTCCGGTTGTACGGCTTTGCCGTCAATCAGCACTTCCGCCAGCCGTCCGTCCACCGCTTTCATCCTCAGTCCGGCAACACCCTGGCCGCCGCAGTTGGCAAACGACTGACACAGATCCAGCACATCGCTGCCTCTGAGTGTCAGCACAACCAAGCGGTTGTCGAACGGCATGAGCTCGAACACGCACTGACGTGTCACGTTGCCTGCCTGCCACTCGCAACGCATACCGCCGATGTTCACCACCGCAAAATCCACACGCTTGGGAGACACCCGCTTCGCGGCTTCCCACAACGCATCGCTTGCCCAGTTGAGCATCGGGCACTCGGGAGAGGCTACCCACATTCGCTCCGGTGCATAGCCTAACGCCACACTCATCTCCTGCTCCAGACTCTCTTTGACGGGCTGCAGATCAGCGAGATAAGCGCTGTCTTGTATGCTGTCGGATGACGCATTGACAGCTATCGCCTCTGTGGTGAACGAACACACTTGTTTGGTTCTCTGGCAAGCCGGAAGAATGGCGACTGCCAGCAGCAGTAAAAAAATCTTACGCATGGTTATAGTAGTTTTATAGATTTCAGTTTTCAGTTTTCTGTTTCCTCATCCATTCCGCCAGATACTCCTGTTCGCTCTGCCCCGGAGTAGGGATGAGTTCCGCCTTGTTGAGCACTCCCAAGGCATGCAGATCCATGATGGTTGAATAGCCCGAACGGGCGATGATCCGCTCTGCTCCGAGCAACGCATGCTTCAGTTCCTCGTCCGCCATATAGGGCACAACGGTGATATTTCCGCGTTGGATCCGCGTCATCGGCCTGCCCGGCAGACCCTGAACCACCAGCACTCTCTGTTCTTTTCCCCTATAGCGGCTGATGATCTCCCGCTCCAGTTGTGTCCGCTGCGGTTCCAGTCCGCTCAAAACAGCCACAATTTGCTCCTTTGTACTTTGTCCTTCGTCCCCTTGTCCTTTTCCAAACCGGCTTAGCGGACCTATATAGCGGATTTTTTGCTCGCCGAGGGGAGACATATCTTCTCCTAAGTGTCCGAGCCATCCGCTGAGGCTCTCCGCCTCGTCCGCATAGTCGGGCACCCACACTTGGTCGTAGTTTCGCCATATACGCCGGTGCCAGCGTGTCATCAGCCCCTCCGCCCACCGCCAGCCCCGGGGCAGACGGATATGCAGCTGGTGGGTGATATAGACGCACTCGGTCTGACGTGACCAAAGGTCAAAACGATTGTCGCTCACCACGCGGTCGAAATGTTCCTCGCGCAGCAGTGCGGCCAACATCGTGTGATCCTGAATCGACCATCTGATCAGTTGCGGCAGCGACCGGACAATCGCCCAGACCTGGCTCTTACCTTTGCCGTAACGCAGATGGAGTGGCGCCAGATAGGCATACCTCAGTCTCGGGAAATGCTTGCGCAGAAGGGTCAGACTGTCGCCGTCACCTGCCAGAACCACCTCATGCCCCTCGCTCAGCCACTGGCGGATGAGCGGGATACAGCGGCTGGCATGACCCAGACCCCAGTTCAGCGGTGCTACGAGAATCTTCATGGAAAATGTATCTTAGGCACTGACAATAACGTCTATTCCTTTTTCGCGGAGCGGAGCAGCGATACGCTCCATCTCCTCGCGGGTGATCTTCTCCAGATGCTCCTCCGGCGTCTGGCGGTCAATGACATAGATCATCACCTGTTTGGGACGCAACTCCTCCACTGCCTGATACCACTGGCGGAGTTCCGCCCCGGTGGTGTTGTCGATGACCGCTCCGGCATGTTCCCCCCGCAGAAAACAGGTCTGCAGCGTAAAATCGCCGTCGAACTGCTGGAGCCATCCGATGAGCGTCCGCACATCCAGTGCCTTATTCACCGGCTGGTCAATCCGTCGCATCATCGTGTCGGTGGCTGCGTCCAGTTTGAGAATACGGTTGTCGCACATCCGCAAGGCTTCCACCACATCGGCTCTGCCCAGTTGGGTCGAGTTGCTCAGCACACTCACTTTCGCCTGCGGGCAATACTGGTCGCGCAATGCACAGGTGTCTTTGATAATCGGCAGAAAATCAGGGTGCAACGTCGGTTCTCCGTTTCCGGAGAAAGTGATTACATCCAGGTTCGTACCTTCCGCCGTCAAGGCTTGCAGTTTGGCTTCCAATGCGGTGCGTATTTCGTCTCGCGTAGGAAGAGTAGGGTGGCTGACCGGTTGGTTCCACCCGCACTCGCAATAGACGCAGTCAAACGTGCAGAGTTTGTGGTCCAGCGGCATAATCTCCATTCCCAGGCTTGTGCCCAGACGCCGGCTGTGTATAGGCCCGTAGGCTATTTCCTTGAATAACATAATTCGGTATATTCTTCTCCCTCTTATGGATAGGGTGTGTTTTTTATAGTGTAATAATCCGGTTGCCCAGTTGCTTGCTGATCTCGTTGCGGCGCTGAAGCAGTTCGGGCTGGTAGGACAGCAGTGTTTTCATTCGCTCCCAGTCGCCGGTCTGCTGTGCCTCTTTCAGTCCTGTGTTCAGTTCCTCAATCTGCGTCTCGATGACTGTCAGTTTGATCTCGAACAGCAGTTGGATCACCAGTTCGCCAAGGCGGTTCTCGTCGTGCGCTTCCACCCAGCGGTAGGGTGAGGCGATCATCTCCACCGCCATGCTGCTGATCTCCGGATCCGGGTGGAACTTGTAGAAGGTCTCCGCGCGGAATCCTTCGTCTTTGCTGTGACGCTTGAATTCGTCGATAATATGCTGGTAAACCGCTTTAGGCGGCTTGATCTCGTCGTTCTCCAGCGTGAGGATAATCACGTCGCCGATACTGAGTATCGTCTCCTCTATCTCCACCGGCTGCTCGCCAAACTGCACAATCATCTGCATGAGATTGTAGTAGTTCTTCTCCAGACGGGAGACAGGCTCCTCCTTTTTGCCCGATGAAACCGGGGTGTTCCGTGTGCCCGGAAACGCCGGAGAAACCGTTTCTGCCGGTGTGCTGTTCTCCGTCTCGCTGTTGCGCCGTTTCTCTGCTTCGGCTACTTTCTCGCGGCGCAGACGGATTACCTCGCGTGTGAGCAGCTGTTCGTCCATATGCAGGCGGTCTGCGGTATCTTTCACATACACCTGTCGGGTGATTTGGTCGGGGATAATTGCGATGGAGGAAGTGATGTCTTTGATCAGTTCGGCGCGTTTATGCGGATCGTCGCCGGCGTCCTTGCTCAGCAAGGCGGATTTGAAACGGATAAAATCCGTCTGGTTGGATTCGATATAGCGGATAAACTCGCTGGCGTCGTGGCTCTGTGCGTAGCTGTCGGGATCTTCTCCGTCCGGCAGCAACACCACCTTGACGTTGAATCCCTCCTCCAGGAACATGTCTATACCCCGCAGTGCAGCATGGATTCCCGCTGCATCGCCGTCATAGAGGACGGTGATGTTGCTCGTGAATCGTTTGATGAGCCGTATCTGGGGTTTGGTCAACGCTGTTCCGCCGCTCGCCACCACGTTCTCGATGCCCGACTGATGCATGGAGATAGCGTCCATCTGGCCTTCCACCAGATAGCACAGGTCTTTGCGCGCAATCGTTTGTTTGGCTTGGAAAATGCCGTACAACTCGTTGGTCTTGCTATAGATAATCGAGTCCGGCGAGTTAACGTATTTGCCTACGTTCTCTTTCTTCTTGAGAATACGTCCGGCGAACGCAACGGGTTTGCCGCTGACGGTGAAAATAGGGAACATCACCCGGTCGCGGAAACGGTCGTACAGCCGTCCGTCTTCGCTCTTGCCGCACACGCCGCAACCGATCTTGGTGTCCACGTTGTTGGTGATATATTTCTCGTCGAAGCCTTTCTTCTTCAGCGAGAGAGCAAGCGGATTGCCTTTCTCGGGTGAGTAACCCAATTGGAATTTGCGGATGATATCGTCTCTCAGTCCGCGTTCGCGGAAATAGCTGAGACCGATAGCTTTGCCTTCTTCCGTTTCCCACAACTGCTGCTGAAACCACTGGTTGCAGTAGTCGTTCACCACAAACATCGACTCCCGGTCGTCCTGCCGTTGCTGCTCGTCGGCACTCAACTGGCGCTCCTCCACCTCAATATGGTATTTCTTGCCCAGTTGCTTGAGAGCCTCCACGTAGCTGCATTGCTCTATCTCCATGATAAAACCTACCGAGTGACCGCTGGCTCCGCAACCAAAACATTTGTAGATACCTTTGGACGGACTGACGGTGAACGAACCGGTCTTCTCGTTGTGGAAAGGACACAGACCTATCAGGTTGGCGCCGCGTTTGTGCAGCGTCACGTAGTCGCTTACCACCTCCTCAATCTTCGCCGCGGAGTAGATCTTGTCTATGGTTTCTTTGGGGATCATCAGTCGGCGTAAATCAGGTACATGCCTATCTTGATACTCCACTGGTCAAATCGTCCGCGGGTGTTGCGGTCGATGGTCTCGCCTGCCGCATTGACAAACTGGCCGTACCTGTGCGGGTTGATCAATCCGAAGTCGTATCCGCCGCGCAGGAAATAGCGCTTGTATTGGAATCCGGCTCCTACGCCCCATGTGACATTCAGACGTTTCAACGAATCGTTAGGTCTGTCTTCGGTGGTATAGGCGCTGTATTTGCGCACACCGTGCAGGGTTTCCACGTCCAAGGTCGTGTTGTCTATCGCCTGCTGATCGACGCGCAGATTGAATCCGAGACCGCATTGTATGGTAGGACCTGTATAAAGCATCAGATAGGTCTCTTTGGCTACCTCGAACTTGTACTGCCAATCCACGAACAGTTCTACTTCGTGATAGGTGAACAACTCCCGCTGACGCGGATAGATAGCCTGCTGGCGGGGATCCACGTTGTGCCATTTCTCCGTATGGGCACCAAATGTGTAGTTGATTCCCATGCTGCTTCCCAGTCCGGCGATATAACTGGCGTCATAAACCAATCCGATTTTGAAACCTTTCAGACGGACGGTGTTGACCATCGAATCCTTCGGGTAGGCGGTGTTCGCGTCATTCAACCGGAGAATAGGCTGTGCCCAGCCAATCTGGATTCCGAAACCTTGTTTGGGCAGATCTACCGCACTTGCGCTCAATGCAAGGCACATCGCCATCAATGTTAAAATTCCTTTTTTCATATTCTATTGTTTTCAGTTTTCTTATTTCACCTTTCCGTTTTCATCTTGCTAAGGTCTGTTTTGCGGAACACGTCATTTTTGTCCGTAGGACGGTGGGTGATTGCCCAGAAGAACGTCATCAGCCGGTCTGCGCCCGAAGGAATCTGGTCCATGGGGTAAAGGATCCCGGTGGTGTTCTTGGTAAACCTCATTCGTTGCACCTGCTGGTTCTCGACATAGACCCGGATAAAACTGCTCTCGGTGGTGTTCATGCCAACGATACTGCCGTCCTCCTCCAGTGGGTAGTAAACGGTCTGGGCGTTGCCGCTCATATCAACCAGTTTGACTTCGCCGTTCTCCATATAGGTGATCATCTCCTTGCCGCTCATCTGGTTGAACTGCCCCAGCGAGTCCTCCATGACGCATAGCGCATCCACCATACACTCCGCATGATCCACTATGTTGTTTTTCAGATAGACGCAGATGCTGTCGGAACTGATTTGCTGCCTGCCGCTCCAGCAGACGGGCATCTGATAGAGGTGGATCGTCGAGTCCATACTCAGATAGACCAGCGAGTCGCACACCATCTGCATGTCGTCTCTATAGACGCGCACGCCGTAGTACGCACGTACGCGGCGGTAAGAGGTGTCGTTCATCGCGCTGTCGGTGTAGTGCAACGCCTCGGTAAACAGCGTGTCGGCATGGATATAAGCCCAATGCAGACTGTCCGACCAATCCACCATCAGTGCGCTGTCGGTGGCGAAACCGCGGTTGTCTTCTTCCCACATCTCGCCGTATTGGCCATACAGCGTAGCATGCTGGGTGGAGTCGTGCATCTCCATGTGACCGATGATCTGACCGTAACCGATATGCTTGTCGTAGTATATGGTGTCGCCTGTCAGGGTCTGGCCGTCGCTGTGGACGATCAGCGACTGGTCTAAAAGCATCGAGTGTTCGGTCTCGGTGTTGTACCATCCGCGCGAAGTGTAGATATCCGTCTCTTTGTCATAGACGATAGTGGTCGGACTGATGATGTCCGTCACTTTGGTGGCGGTGTTGTACAGCAACGTGTCGCTCGTCAGCACGAAATTCGGATTCACCAGTTGGACTTCCTTGCTGAAAACGGCTTTCTTGGTGTTGGGCGTATAGGTGCCTTTGACCGACGTGAGTGTGTTCAGCGAGTCGCTTACTGTGCCGCCGGTGTAGTAATAGGCGATACCTCGGTTGCGGTCGTAATTGAGACTGTCGGTGGTGAGGATGGTCGGGTTCTCGTCCGGTCTGCCGTGTACGAGACGCACGTTGCGCCGCATTCTCGCCAGTTTGGTGTTGCCGTTGTAGTAGAGCAGGTCGCCGAAACCCTGCAGCGTGTCGCCTTGCACAAACCGCACGTGACCGAAAGCGTCCAGCGAGTTGCTTTTCTCGTAGAAATATGCGCTGTCGCAATACATCAGCGCGTCCTCGTGGCGGAACACCACATCGCCGACCAGTATCTGTGCGTCGGCTATACGTTTCTCGTCGAAATTAAGCGTCTCCGACCGCTCCAGATACACCATCGTCTTTTTCTGCTGCTCCTGCGCATATACGCCGAAACAGCAACTCAACAGAACTACTATGTATAACGTTTTACGCCGTAAAACCATCTTGACACTCTCACGTGGCATAGCCACCCTTTACAACCTAACGCTGCACATCAATGCAGCCAATTCGGGTACTCGAAATCGCAGCCTCGCCATTCCGGGGCGATCTGCACATATGTTTCTTTTTGTTTCTTCAGAATCCAGTTGTGAATAAACTCGCGACTCAGTTTGTCTTCCAGCATCGTTTTGATGGCTTGGAAATCATCGGTCAGGTTAGCACGATGGATATCGGTTTTTTTCTTCAGCCGTACGATGGCGCAAACCTCTTTGTTTTTCTGCGGGTCCATCATCACAAACGGCTGGGAGATGTCGCCTTCTTGCATGTTGTAGATCTGCTTGGCTATCTCGGGTGCCAGATCCTGATATTCAAACCGGCTGCTGCCCGAGTTGGCGTTGATCATCAGACCGGCGTTCATTACCGTGTTCTTGTCCTGCGAATAGATGATCACGGCTTGCTCAAACTGCAGAGAATCGTTGCGGATCAGTTGTGCGATACTGTCCAGACGTTCGATGGCGCGGATCTTGTCGTTGGCGCTGATACGCGGACGGAGAAGGATATGACGGCAGTTGATACGCTCGCCTTTTTTCTCGATCAACTGGATGATATGGTATCCGTACTCGGTTTGTACGATACGGCTCACACGCTTCGGGTCGTTGAGGTTGAACGCCACGTCGGCAAACTCCGTCACCAGCTGGCCACGGCCCACGAATCCCAGTTCGCCGCCGCGTTTGGCACTCTCTGTGTCCTCGGAATACAAGCGTGCCAGCATGGCGAAATCAGCACTTCCGTTCTGCACACGTTCCGTGAACTCGCGCAGACGCTGTTTGATACGTTCGGTCTCTTCTATCGGAACAGGAGGCTCGAAGCTCAGGATCTGAACTTCCACTTGTGCCGGCATCAGCGGAATGGAATCAGCGGGAAGCGAGTTGTAGAAACGGCGGATGTCCGAAGGAGTGGGTTTGATGTTCTCCGTCAGTTTGCTCTGCATCTGCTGGATGATCATCTGGTTGCGCACCGTCGTCATCATCTCCTCGCGGATGTCGCTACTCGTCTTGCGGAAATACTCCTCCATCTTCTCTTTCGATCCTATCTGGTTGATATAGTAGTTGATACGCATATCCACCTGGTGACTCACACTCGATTCGTTGGCGGTGACCGAGTCTATCTCCGCCTGGTGGAGAAACAGTTTCTGCACGGCCAGTTGTTCCGGAATGACACAATAGGGGTCACCTTTGATCTGCTGACCCTCGTACTGAGCCCGAAGCCGTTCTTCCTCCACTTCACTGCGGAGGATAGCTTCGTCGCCGATGACCCAGATCACTTCGTCGATCACACCTTGCGCCATGCTGCCCAAACTGAGCAGCAGAGCCATCGCAAGGATATATTTCCTTTTTGTTTGCATGCTTGATTAGTTTTCGTAAAACACTATTTTTCCTTGTTGTATTGCTTCGTCATACATCCGTCCGCGTTCGTTGCGGAGGAATTCCACCTGGCGGGTGGTGAGTATGTATTCCTCCAACTGAGGCCGGGCGTAGTCGAGCGGCATCAGTTCTCCGACGATATATTTGTCGGTTACTTGCAGCAGATAGGTGTTGGTGGAGTCGGCTAACTCGATGTGGCTGTCTTTGCGCAACATCTGGTCGATCTCGTTGCGCTCGAAGGGCATCAGAGCTTGCAGTTCCGTGGTGGTTTTCCATTCGTCGGTAAACAGCTCGTAGCCGCTGGCGTTCTGATAAGCGTATTTCTCGATGTTGTCCAAGGCATCCGAACGCACTTCCTCTTCGCTTTTCTCTTCCTCTTTGGGCTCTTTCTTGAGCAGAATGTTTCGTCTGGTTCTGTTTTTGTGCTTCTCGTGTCTCACGGGTACTTGCTCGCCGTTGGCGATGCGAAGCCAGTCGCGCAGATCATCCATGCCCGGAGCTTCGTTCGGCACGACCACCAGGATGCCTTTGACAATACTTTCTTTCAGTTTCAACCGGTCGCTCAGTTGGTCATAGAGAGCCTGCAATATGCTGTCATTCACTTCTTTAGGCATCCTCTTGCTGATCAACCATTGTTCATAGGCTTGTATATACAGACTGTTGCGGTAGTCGTTCACCATTTTCTCTATCGCATCGTTGCGTCGGCTCTGTGCGCCGTCGTAAACCAGCATGTCTTCCGCCCATTGGCGGATAAAACGGGTTGCTACATCGGCACTATCCGTGCTGTTCAAACCCAAGGTCAGCGAATCCAAGGTCGATTGATAGAGATAGTGTCCGTTCAACTCAACGGCTACACCTGCCTGGTGTTTCCGCTCCAGCACGTCACAGCTGCACAGGCATACCGCCGCTGCCAGCCAAATAAATATGATTCTTTTTTCTTTCAATTTTCAATTATCAATTATCAATTTCCAATTACTTTCGTTCCTTGTACGTTGTACATCGCTCCTTCGTACATCAAATAGAGTTGTCCGTCCCGAAGAATTTTCACGCCCTCTTTTGATGGGATTTCCCGGCTGGGGTTCCCGGTTGTGGTCCCCGGCTGGTAATAGGCTCCTGTCTCGCGCCACAACGCACTCAGCGGCATGCCGTTGTAGTCAAACAGCGTGGTGTTGGAGATGATGTTGCCGTCCTGCCACCAGGTGTCATAGCCCGAGTCGTATTTCTCCGCCCAGCATACCTCGGTCCAGCTTCCGCTCACTTTCTGATCCACGAAAACAGGATCCCAGTACATGTAGCCCAAGATGTTCTCGTCGCTGTCCAATGCCTCGTGCAGACTCTTGATAAATGCTTCCTGACCTGCCTCCGATGCCTCGTTGTAACTGCCGTTCATGTGCAGTTGGCCTTCGTAGTCTCCGCCGTTTTTCTCGTTCGGACGGTATTGGGTCCACGAGTAACCCACTTCCATCAGCATCACAGGCTTGCCGATATTCGTTTCCATGTCACGTGCCCAGGCCAGCATGCCGGTTGGTGTGTCGTCGCTTGCTCCGTGGTTTTGCGACCAGTGGGGGTAGTACGATCCGCCCACTATGTCGAACTTGCAACCGTTGTTCTGCAGGTTCTTGAAGAAATTGCGGCATACACCTATTTTCCCTGCGTCGCCGTAACTGTGGTGGATGATCACCTTGCTCTCCGGCGAAACGGCTTTGATGGCGTCATAGGCTTTGTTGAACAGTTTGACGCATTGGCTGATGTTGTCCGTATGACCGCCGAAGCCCACTTTCGTTCCGTTAAGGCTGGTGTAGAGAATACCGTAGTTCGTCTCGTTGCCCACAGACACATATTCTGGGTAAATATCCTCAGCGGCAAGCCGTTGCATATACGCATACACATAGTTGTAAACTGAGTCGGCCAGCACGTCGTTGCTCGTCACGTTTTTCCATGCTTGCGGGATATATTGCTCGGTGGCTCCTGCCCAGTAATCGCTCAGGTAGATAGACAGACATATCTGCATGTGATGAGCCTTGGCGCGTTTCGCCAGTTCCAGCACGTCATCCGGTCCGGCATAGGCATAGCCTTGCCAGTTGTTACGCGGAGACTTGACCGGCGTACGATAGGTCGTGCTGCCACTCTTGACGGCTGTTCCCGGCGTGTTGTACAAACGCAAACGGGCGAGGTTAACGCCGTATTTCTCCAGGATCTCAAACACGTCTCCGGCTGTCCCGTCCTTGTATTTATATACTGTTCCCCAGTCTTCCAGATAGGTCACCATGCTCAGGTCGCCTCCGCGCAGGAACTTGCCTGTTTTGGTCTCCGGTTCTTCCGGTTCACCCGGCTCTTCCTCGTCCGGCGTGTCAAAACGGATGGTGAGAGCCGTGCTGTTCCATGTCACTTTGTAGGTGCCTGCCGGCAATGCCAGCCAGCCGTTGGCTTGGGTGGAGGTGGCAAGACGCACATCCGTTCCCGTTGTGCTCACGCTCTCGCTGTCCCAGCCGTATTGGGACGACCAACTGCCGTTGCGAACGCAAAAACCGATACCTTGTACGGTCACCTCGCATGACGGAATCACGAATATATTCGCTTCTTCGGTGGTCTCAAACTGACCCAAATCGCCTTGCGGACCATCCTGAGCCCACACATATAGATACCAGTCCGCTTTCTCAGCGGCTGACACGCTCACGCTCAATGCGCCCGCGCATAAAAGGATTGTCAATAATGTTTTTTTCATGTCGTTTGGTCGTGTTTTGTGTGTATGGTTGTGTTGTTTTGTATATACTTGTGTCTTTTTCGTGAATAGCTTGTGTCTTTTTTAGCTAAGCTTGTGTCTTTTTTAGTCTGTTCGCCTTTTGAGCCTGCAAAAGTACAAAAAAAAACGCACATACGCAAGCCTTTTAGCAAAAAAACTGCGAAAAATAGAATTTTATTCTATCTTTTATTCTTTCTTTGCGCTATTTTAATCATGAGGATGGACTTTCGGTTTTTATCTTTCAACTTTCTAAATCGTTGGTAAAAATAGCGTGATTATAGCGTGATTATAGCGTGATTATAGCGTGATTCGTGACTCGTTAACGGGAAAAAAGCGTGTATAAACGATGCCCATTGACCTCTTCAAAGGTATCAGGCAATGTGATCTCGGGTGCTTTCACGCCTTCGCCTATGCGCAATTCGGGTGCTACTTCCACATGGATCTCGTCCCAGATTCCTGTCTCTAAAATATGTTCCAACAGACGTGTCCCGCCTTCCACCAGAATAGAATGAATACCTCGTTTGCCCAAGTCTTCGGTAATAAACGGCCAGTCGGTCCGTTCGCGATAAACAATCACAGGATCAATCCCCTTGTAGTCGCTCTCAGTAGGAGCAAAAATCCTCGATTCCATCGGCAAAATACCGTGTCTGTCCACCGTCACGCGAATGGGGTTTCTGCCCTCCCAATGGGTGTTCAGCAGACGCGGGTTGTCCATCAGTACGGTATTGGTTCCCACCATGATTGCCATGTTCTCTGCCCGCATTTTATGTACGATCGCCTTCGTCTTTTCCGTCGAGATAGCCAACGCCCCGTTCAGATGTGCCGTTTTACTTTGTCCCTTGTCCCTTAGTACATCAATAAACCCGTCGCCGGTTTGCGCCCATTTAAGGATCACGTATGGTCTTTTTTTCTCATGCAGACACAGGAAGCGCTTGTTCAGTTCGCGGCACTCTTTCTCGCACACACCCACTACCACTTCTATTCCCACCTCGCGTAGCATCTGCACTCCTCTGCCTGCCACCAACGGATTCGGATCCGGCATGCCGACCACTACGCGCCCGACACCTTTCTCGATAATCAGTTTCGCGCAAGGCGGCGTCTTCCCGTAATGGCTGCACGGCTCCAAAGAAACAAACAGCGTGCAGTCTTTATAAAAATCCTTTGCACATTGTATATTGTCCCTTTGTAGCTTGTTTTCCGCATTCCGGAAACAGTTGACTTCCGCATGTCCTTCTCCAAACCGTTCGTGCCAGCCTTCCGCAATAATCTCCTCCTTTGTACTTTGTACATTGTTCCTTTGTTCATGTACCAATACTGCGCCCACCATCGGGTTCGGAGCCACCCAATACTCGCCTCGTTGAGCCAACTCAAGGCATCGTTTGATGTATTTTTCGTAATCCATATTTGTGTATATCATTTTTTTTTTGTAATTTTGCAGCGTGAAAGAAATAATCGCTTATATCAAAACGCGTTTGATGCCCGTCTATCCCGCCGACGAGGCAGTCGCTTTGGCGTGGTGGATACTCGAAGAACTCACCGGCAAAAGCCGTACACAACTGCAATTCGGCTGCAAAGATACAAAAAATATACCGAATACGCAAACAATTGACCAAATAATCGCGCGTTTGCTGCGAAATGAACCGATTCAGTATATTTTCGGTCACACTTTGTGGAACGGTTTGGATCTTCTGGTCACTCCTGCGACGCTCATCCCTCGTCCCGAAACCGCTGAGTTAGTAGAGCGAATCAATACGGAAATGAGCAAATGTGAAAATGGGCAAATGAGTAAATGTGAAAATGAGCAAATGAGCAAATGTGTACATGTTCTGGATATAGGCACAGGCAGCGGCTGTATTGCGATCGCCCTCAAGAAAGCCCATCCGAACTGGCAGGTGACGGGTATCGATATATCACCCGAGGCTATCGAAGTCGCCCGCCAAAACGCTATCCGTAACCATGTCGAGGTCAACTTCCGGGTTGCAGACATCTTCGCAGAAAGCGTATCTTTCAACTTTCAGTTTTCATCTTTCAACTTAATTGTCTCCAATCCTCCCTATATCTGCGAAAGCGAAAAATCCTCGATGAGACCGAATGTTTTGGACTACGAACCCTCCTCTGCGCTCTTTGTCCCGGACGCTGATCCGCTCCGTTTCTATCGCCGCATAGCTGAACTCTTTAGCAATCCCCAAGCATCCATCCCCGACCGGCAGGAAAGAGCATTGTTTTTCGAGATCAACGAGGCTTATCCCGCAGAAGTTTCTGCCATGCTCAAACGATTAGGTTATACCGATATACACATTCACAACGATATCTATGGCAAACCGAGAATTGTCCAAGGCCGAATGGCTTGATAAAGCCGAAGCCTATTGTGCCCGTGCGGAACATTGTGCCGCTGATGTCCGCCGCAAGCTTTTTGAATGGGGCGCACCTGCGGATTTGTTCGATGAAATCGGGCAAAGTCTCTATGCCAACGACTTTCTCAACGACGATCGTTTTTGCCACGCCTATGTGCATGACAAACTCGAATACCAATCCTGGGGCAAACTCAAGATTCAGGCGGGTCTTCGTGCGCTCCAACTGCCCGAATCTTCTATCCGCGAAGCCCTCGATTCTATCGATGAAACCGATTATTTCCGTATCCTCACCCGTCTCATCGACTCCTCCGGCCGCGAGGGCGACCGTCTTCTCCGTTTCCTCCTCCAGCGCGGCTTCTCCTATGACGACATCCGTAACCAATTGAAAACTGAAAGCTGAAAACTTGGGAATGGGTGATTTAGGAAAAAGGTAAAAAATGCCACTTTCTCAAAAAAAGTTGGACTTTTTCTTGCGTATGTGCAATTTTTGTTGTAATTTTGCAGCAGATTTGGAATTAACCCTATAAATCTGATTAACTTATGGACGAATCTATGCTGATCGGTATCGGAATCGCGCTGGGTGTGCTGATTCTGTTGATTGTTGTCTCGTATGTGAAAACATCGCCAAACCAAGCTCTGGTTATCTCCGGATGGCCGCGTAGAAACCCCAAGTATCTCATCGGAACCGGTGGATTGCGGATTCCCGGTTTGCAGAAAGTGGACCGGTTGTATCTTGGGCAGCTGAGTGTGGATATCAAGACCGATTCGTCGGTTCCCACGTCCGACTTTATCAATGTGGATGTGGATGCCGTAGCAAAAGTGCGGATCGATCCGAACCTGATCAACGTGGCCGCGGCTAACTTCCTGGGCAAAGACCGTGAGGAGATCGCCAAAGAAATCCGCGACTCGCTGCAAGGAAACATGCGTGAGATCATCGGTACGCAGGATCTGCGTTCGCTCAACGTGGACCGTGACGGATTCTCGAACCAGATACAGGAGAAGGCTGCGCCGGACATGGCGAAATTAGGAATCGAGATACTGAGTTGTAACATCCAGTCGATCACGGATAACGAGGGGTTGATTCACGCGTTAGGCGCAGACAACACCTGCAAGATCACCAAAGAAGCTTCTATCAACAAAGCCAACGCGGAGCGTGACGTGGCTATCGCCCGCGCTATAGCGGCTAAAGAATCCAACGACGCACGCGTGCAGTCGGAGACTGAGATAGCGATACGCAACACGGAGTTGGCCGTCAAGCAGGCGGACCTGAAGAAACAAGCGGACACCCAGGCGGCTATAGCCGACGCGGCATACGAGATCCAGAAGCAAGAGCAAGCCAAGGAGATCAACGTGAAGACCGTTGAGGCGGAGGCAGCCAAGTCGATCCGTCTGCAAGAGCGTCAGAAAGAGATCAACCGTCTGACGATTGAGGCAGAGGTGGAGAAAGCCAAACAAGAGCAGTTGTTGCGCGAACAGGAGATTGCTATTCAGGAGAAGTTGCTGGATGCGCAGATCAACAAACAGGCCGATGCGGACAAGTATCAGAAAGAGATCAACGCAGCGGCTGAGCTGGAGCAACGCAAACGCAAGGCGGAGGCGGAACGCTATGAGGCGGAGCAGAAAGCCGCGGCGGTGAAAGCTCAGGCAGAAGCCGATTTGTTCGCCCAGCAACAGAAGGCCGCCGGTATAGAGGCCGTCGGTAAAGCCGAAGCAGCTGCCATCAAAGCCAAAGGTGAGGCGGAAGCGGCGGCTATGGACAAGAAAGCCGAGGCGTACAAGAAATATAACGGCGCCGCTATCGCGGAGATGATGGTGAAGATATTGCCGGACGTAGCAGCCAAAGTGGCTGAGCCGCTCACCAGCATCAATGATGTGCATGTGTATGGAACCAGCGGAAGCGAGGCGGCAGGTATCAGCGGCAATGTGCCCGTAGTGATGCGCCAGACGATGGAAGTGATCAAAGAGGCGACCGGTGTGGATATGGCAAGTATCATGCAGAACAACAGCCAAGTAATAGCCGGCGAGGCAAAGATCAAAAAGAATTAAAAATTGACGAATTAAAAATCAGGAATTACAGATATAATAATGAATGTAATAAAAACTCCCATTGAGGGCCTGTTGGTGATAGAGCCGCAGGTCTTCCGTGACGCACGCGGGTATTTTGTAGAGACCTACAACCAAGCGCGTTATCAGGAAGCAGGTATAGATGCGGTCTTTGTGCAAGACAATCAGTCGTGTTCGTCGTACGGCGTAGTGCGCGGTCTGCATTTCCAGCGTCCGCCTTACACCCAAGCCAAGTTGGTGTGCTGCACTGCGGGAAGGGTGTTGGACGTGGCCGTTGATCTGAGGAAAGACAGCCCGACCTTCGGCAAATGGTATGGCGTGGAACTGAGCGAAGAGAACAAACGTCAGTTCTTTATCCCGCGGGGTTTTGCGCATGGTTTCTCCGTGCTGAGCGAAACGGCTATTTTTACCTATAAATGCGATAACCTCTACCACCCGGAGGCGGACGGCGGTCTGCTGCTGAGCGACCCGGCATTGAACATCGACTGGCAAGTGCCGGCTGACCTGCGTATCCTTAGCGAGAAAGACAAGAAACACCCGACGATGGCGGAGTTTGATTCTCCGTTTTGATTGACGAATGGACGAATCAATTGACGATTGGACGATTGACGAGGTACGATTGATTGTTCAATTGAATGAAAATTGTAAATTGTCAAATTGTAAATAATAATTATGAATATACTTGTAACCGGCAGTAACGGACAATTGGGGAACGAGATGCGTGTGCTGAGCGCGAAGCATCCAAAGCACCGGTATTTCTTCACGGATGTGCTTGTGGCGGAGAATACGTATGAACTGGATATCTGCGACCGCGCAGCCGTTTCGGCGTTTGTGGAGGCGAATGCGATTGATCTGATCGTCAACTGCGCGGCATATACGAATGTGGATAAAGCCGAAGAGGATGAGGCGACCGCGATGAAGATCAACGCCGGGGCGCTGACGGTTTTGGGTTCGCAAGGCGTGCGCGTGATCCACATCAGTACGGACTACGTTTTCTCAGGCAACGAGCATGTGCCCTGCCGCGAATCGGATCAGGTGGCGCCGCGTACCGTGTATGGACGCACGAAATACGAGGGTGAGAAACGTCTGTTGGCAGAGTGTCCCGATGCGGTTATTATCCGCACGGCGTGGCTCTATTCCTCTTTCGGAAACAATTTCGTGAAGACGATGATCCGTCTGGGCAGCGAGCGTAAGGAATTAGGCGTGGTGTTTGACCAGATAGGCACACCGACTTATGCGGCGGATTTGGCGTGGGCGGTGTTCACGGTTATCGAGTCGCCGGTGTGGCATCCCGGTATCTACCATTTCACCAACGAAGGTGTGTGCTCGTGGTATGACTTCACGATAGCCATCCACCGGATGTACGGAGGTATCGATTGTCAGGTTCGGCCTATTCTGTCGGAGGAATATGCGTACAAGACACCCCGTCCGCACTATAGCGTGCTGGACAAATCGAAGTTCAAAAAGACGTTCGGCGTGTCGATTCCGCATTGGGAGGAGGCTTTGATGCGATGCATAAAGGCGTTAAAATGTTAAAACGTTAAAATGGTCGCTATGCGACGTTAAAGAGTTCAATAGTTCAATGAAAGATACATTACGATTTCTGGGCGAGTTGGCGGTGAACAACAACAAAGAGTGGTTTGATGCCAACCGAGCATGGTACCAAGCTTGCCGTGACCGCTTTGTGGCGTTCACGGAGGAGTATCTGCGCCGTCTGACGGAGATGGATCCTGTGCTTGCACCGCTGCAGCCCAAGGATTGTATCTGGCGAATCAACCGTGACATCCGTTTCTCAACCGACAAAAGACCGTACAAAGAGTGGTTCGGTTGTTTTCCCGCCGCAGGTGTGCCGGGGCAGCCGAAGACCTGGGGCAAGAAATCCATGCGGGGCGGATATTACGTACATATCCAGCCGGGGCAGTGTATGTTCGCCGCGGGTATATGGGATCCGGGAAAGGAGTTGCTGAAAGCACTCCGGAGCGAGATAGAAGCCAACTACGAAGAGGTGGAAACGATTATGGGGTCGAAACACTGGAAGAAATACTTCGGACAGGATTTTGACAGTTATTGGGGAACCGGTTTGAAGAAAGTGCCGGCAGGTTTTGACCCGAATTTCGTGCATGCGGAATGGCTGAAGCACAAGATGTACACAGTGAGTTGTCCGCTGAGCGACGAAACAGTCAGTTCGCCTGATTTCATCGATATCGTCACGGACATCGCTGCCGCCGCCAAACCGATGAACGATTTTCTCAACTACACCTTTGAGGAGTACGGGGAATTTCCCAGTAGATGTTGAAAACTGAAAGCTGAAAACTGAAAACTGAAAGGGGTATATATTGACTTGCTAGTTCAATGGATAGAACGGGGCTCTCCTAAAGCTCAAATCCGGGTTCGATTCCCGGGCGAGTCACCAATCAGCAAATGGCAAAGAAAAAAAGCGAATATTACGTGGTGTGGCGTGGTTTGAAGCCGGGCATCTATGACTCGTGGAGTGAGTGTGAGGCGCAGGTGAAAGGTCAGGCAGGAGCTGCGTACAAAGGATTTGCCACGAAGGCTGAAGCCGAAAAGGCCTTTGCCTCTTCTCCGGAACAATATATCATCCGCAAACCCAAATCTCCCACAGCCGGCAATCCCTCTCTCTTTCCGGGGGGAAGCTCCACCCAACCGGTTCTTCCCGCTCTGGCGGTGGATGCTGCGTGCAGCGGCAATCCGGGCGTTATGGAGTTTCGCGGCGTGATAGCCGATACGGGCACCGAGGTTTTTCACAGAGGTCCGTTCAACGGCGGAACGAACAATATCGGAGAGTTTTTGGCAATCGTATTGGGTTTGGCATACCTGAAACAGAACAACCTGCCGTGGGTGCTCTATTCGGACAGCCGTACGGCGTTGGCGTGGCTCAAAAAGAAACATGCGGATACCAAGTTGGAGTGGAATGCCGGAAACGAGGATTTGTTTTTTATGCTCCGCAAGGCCGAGCAGTGGCTGCATGACAACAGTTGGACTACTCCGATCTATAAATGGGACACCAAGAAATGGGGAGAGATTCCGGCTGATTTTGGACGAAAATAACACTAAAAAATGTTCGCGTGCGCTTTTGCGTGCGCGTTTTGGTAAATAAAAGTGACAAAATTAAGAAAAAATTACGATTTATTTTTGTATGTCAAAAAAATAGTGTAACTTTGTACCGCTTTTCAAAGAAAAGGATTTTTTTACTAACAAACTAATAAAAAACACAATTATGACAAAAGTAGCAATTAACGGCTTTGGCCGTATTGGTCGTCTGGCATTCCGTCAGATGTTTGAAGCTGAGGGTTACGAGGTAGTTGCAATCAACGACCTGACCAGCCCGAAGATGTTGGCACACCTTCTGAAATACGACACCGCTCAGGGTGGTTTCGCAGGCAAGTTCGGTGAGGGCAAGCACACTGTTGCTTACAAAGACGCAGTTCTCGCAGAGGACGGCAAGACTGTAGTAACTCCGGGTTCGATCACCGTTGACGGCAAGGAGATCACTATCTACGCTAAGCCGAACGCAGCCGAGCTGCCTTGGGGCGAGCTGGGCATCGATGTAGTATTGGAGTGCACCGGTTTCTACACCAGCAAAGCTAAAGCTGAGGCTCATATCCAGGCCGGCGCAAAGAAGGTTGTTATCTCGGCTCCTGCCGGCAACGACCTGCCGACCATCGTTTACAACGTAAACCACAAGACCCTGACTCCGGCAGATACCGTTATTTCCGCAGCATCCTGCACTACCAACTGCTTGGCTCCTATGGCAGCTGCTCTGCACAAATACGCTCCGATCCAGAGCGGTATCATGAGCACTATCCACGCTTACACCGGTGACCAGATGATTCTCGACGGTCCGCAGCGTAAGGGTGATCTGCGTCGTAGCCGTGCAGGTGCACAGAACATCGTTCCGAACAGCACCGGTGCAGCCAAGGCCATCGGTTTGGTTATCCCTGAGCTGAACGGCAAACTGATCGGTAGCGCACAGCGTGTTCCGACTCCGACCGGATCGACCACTATCCTGGTAGCTGTTGTTAAGGGCAAAGACATCACCAAAGAGGGCATCAACGCAGCTATGAAGGCTGCTCAGACCGAGAGCTTCGGTTACACCGAGGACGAGATCGTTTCGAGCGATGTAATCGGTATGAAGTTCGGTTCGCTCTTCGATGCAACCCAGACCATGGTAGCCAAGATCGACGAGGACACCTATCAGGTACAGGTAGTTAGCTGGTACGACAACGAGAACAGCTACACCAGCCAGATGGTACGTACTATCAAGTACCTCGCAGAGCTGAAGTAATACCGGCCTTGTAATGGAAAATCCGCCATGTACGGCGGATACGGAAACAGACGCCTGACGGGCGTCTGTTTTTGGTTGGTGGCGGTGAGCCGGAGCGGAATGGAGATTTTGTCTGCCTCTTGCCGGAGCGGATCAGGAATGTTGTATATTGGGTCTTTCTAAGGACATGGTCCCGTGATGGTCGCGTGGAAATGTCCTGTTTTACCGCACGGAGGAGGCGCTTTCTGAGCGCAGAAAAGTCTATGTTCGGTTCGGAAAAAGTCTCTTGAACGGCTCAGAAAAGGCGCTTGCCGGTAAGGCGGAGGTCTCCGAGCTGGAGGTAGCGTTTGGTTTGCGGTCGTCCGTTGGAGTCGTGCCAGGGGAGAATACGGAGATGAAGGGTCTGTCCGGCCGGCACGAGGATAGGTTGGTCGAGGGTGATGGTGAGCCATTTGCCTTTGGGCAGGGCGGTGTTCTCGTAGATAGTGGTGACACCGCTGAAGTCCTCGCCGAAGCCGTAGTTGATATGGAGGTTCATGCCGTCAGAACCTTTGGCGCGAACGGGCAGGGTGATGGTCTCGATGACGAGGCCTTTTTTCGGCTCTGCCGCAATCGTGTATTCGATGTAGCGGTTAGCCACTTCGTCGATCTCTCCGGCGGGCCATGCGCCTCCTGCGGCTATACAGCCTTTTTTGGAAGTCTGCATATTCGACAAACCGGAGACCGGAAGAGTCTCGCTGAAGGGCTTGCCTTTGGCGGCGAAAGCCGCCTGTTTGCCTGATTCCTCTATCTGCTGTGCATAAGCCTGCAACTCATCCTCTTCGGGGGAGACGAGCCAGGGGCGCATCGCCGCGAGTTCGGGAGCGTTGCTGATGAGTTGGAAAGCCAGACGGGCTATAGCCATGCCACCGGCGGCGGAGGTGTGGGTTTTGTCGCCGCAGTTGAAATAGTTTGCCATGCAGTAGTCTTTGCCAGCAGTCTCGTACATCTCGCAGCTGCGGGCGGTCATATCCAGGAAGGGGACGTTCATCTCCTGTGCCACTTCGCGCATACAGCGAACGTAGTTTTTATTTACGGGTAATTGAGAATTGGCATTTGTCAAATCATGCCGGCCTTCGGGGTTGATCTTGCCGTCCTTGAAATACGCGCGGCAGATAGGAGCCATCAGCACGGGAGTGACGCCCATGCTGCGTGCCTCGCGGATGAACGTACGGAGGTATTCCTTATAGGTGGTGTTGGGTTCCGTGCCGCGCATGTCGGTCAGGGTATCTTTGCCTTCGGCGCGCAGTTGGGCGTTCCGGACAAAGACATCTTCGCCTTTGCATTTCTCGTCGTTGTGGGCGAACTGGATGATGAGGTAGTCACCGGCGTGCATCTGGGTCTTGACGGAGGGCCAGAGGTTATCGGTCTCGTAGAACGTACGGGTGGAGGCGCCGGATTTGCCGCGGTTGTTGACCTCGACGGAGTCGGGGTTGAAGAACGCCTGGAGATACATACCCCATCCGCGTTTGGGTGTGGCGGCGGGTTTGTAGTCAGACATCGTGCTGTCGCCGATGGTGTGTACGCGGCGCGGAGCCGCGGATAAGGTACAAAGGGACAAGGTACAAAGTACGAAGGAGAGGATTTTGCGCATAGTGGTTTGAATTATTGTAACACTCTGTTGAATTCTTTAGGTACGGGTGACTCGAAACGGACTTTCTTCTCAGTCACGGGGTGGATGAACTCCAGCACTTTGGCATGCAGGCAGAGGCGGTCGATAGGGCTGGATTCGTTGCCGTGGCCGTATTTGCGGTCACCCACCACGGGACAACCTTTGGAAGCGAGGTGGACGCGGATCTGGTTGGTACGGCCTGTTTCCAAATGCAATTCGACGAGGGAATAAACAACCCCTCCCGACCTCCCCTCAAGGGAGGAGATGAGCCGCCCATTCTCCCTCCCTTGTGGGGAGGGTTGAGGTGGGGTTTGTGAAGTTTTGAGTACCTTGTAGTTGGTGATGGCGATGTCGCCACCGTCGTCCACGGGCGAGGAATAGACCACGGCGTTGCGTTTGTCCTCGGTGAGCCATGTGGTGATCTTGCCTTCGGGAGGTGTGAGGACTCCTTCGGCGAGGGCTATATAGGTTCGCTCGGTGACCAAATCACGCCAATATTGGCGCATATAGTGTTGCAGTTGTTCGGAGCGCGCGAAGACGAGCAGGCCGGATGTCTCACGGTCGAGCCGGTGCACTACGTACACGCCCGCGCGCGCGTTCTGTTTTTTTACGTACGCGCGCAGGATAGAGAACGCGGTGGTCTCGGAGGAACCGGGCGTAGCGGCTACGGTAAGCAGGCCCGGCTGTTTGTTGACCACGATGAGGTCGTCGTCCTCATAGACGATGCGCAGTTTGGGGTGGGTGAGTTGGGAGTTGCCGCGTCCGGAAGAGACGGTAACGGTGTCGCCGGGTTGGAGGGCGTAGTCGTGCCGGGTCTGTACGGCGTTACCCACTTTGACGCGACGCTGTCCGAGCAGTTGTTTGACTGAGGACTTGGCCATACCGCCCATTTTGGCAATCAGGAAATCCATGAGTGCAGCCGGTTCGGTGACTTTCAATACGGTGTCTTGTTTGCGTTTTATCATAATCTTCGATATTTCGATATTTCGATATACCGATATGTCGATATACCGATATTTCGATTTATTCTTTATTAAACATTGCCAGCCAGCCCATATTCTCCGGTTTGGTGGCCTTGATCCAGGCGAGTCCTGCTG
This sequence comes from uncultured Bacteroidales bacterium, assembly GCA_900319645.1. Taxonomy (GTDB): domain Bacteria; phylum Bacteroidota; class Bacteroidia; order Bacteroidales; family Paludibacteraceae; genus Colicola. The sequence continues at coordinate 284,424 of ONPG01000003.1, read as the reverse complement.
TCATGTTGATGACGAGGAAGAACGTGAAGAGGACGATGGAGAAGACGTTTCCGATGAGGATAAACAGCCCGATGCCGGCAAGGCTATAGATGAGCCAGTATATCCACGAGTCGGTTTTGCGGTAGATGAGCCAGTAGTTGGCGAGGAAAGAGGAGGAGATGAGCAGTCCGTTGAGGAGCAGGATGATCACTTCGCGTCCGTTGCTGAAGGAGAGTGAGCCGTTGATGGCGTAGTTCATAATCAGGAAGTCGCCTGCTGTGATGAAGATGAGCATGGCGACAGAGAGTATCAGACGCGGGGTGTCGAGGAACTTCGGCTCGAAGCTGGCTCCTCCGTCGTTTTTGTTGCGGCTCCATTTGTAGATCGACATCATCTGGAAGGGGATGAAGACGAAGAAATAGAGGAAAGTGCTATCGTATTGCTGTTGCAGCAGGAACTGAATGCCCAGCAGGAAAGACATGACGATGCCGGCATAGAAGCCGGTGTAGTTGTGCGGGTCGCGCACGGTAAGGATATAGGCTACGCCGATGACGGAGGCGGGAATACCGACCACCCAGGCGGGATTGCTCCACTTGAGTAATTGATAATTGACAATTGACAATTGACAATTGAGGATCCATTCCACGAGCCAGAGGAGTCCTAACAAGGCTCCGAAAAGGATGATGGAGATGATGAAATTGCGGCCGAGGGCGCGCCAGAGTTGTGTGTTTTGCATAGCGATTACGTTTTACCGGAATAACGATGTGTTGGTAAGTGAAAATAAACAATACGGGCGGACAAAATGCCCGCCCGTATTTGGTCGCAATGATTACTTGCGAGTGCGATTGCCGTAGCGAGACATAAATTTGTCCACACGACCAGCGGTGTCCACCAGTTTGGATTTACCGGTGTAGAACGGGTGACTCGTGTTCGAGATCTCGAGCTTGATCAGCGGATACTGAACGCCGTCGATTTCGATGGTATCCTTCGTGGCAGCAGTAGAGCGGCTGAAGAACTGAGTACCGTCAGACATATCTTTGAAAACCACTACGCGGTAGTTTTCCGGATGAATTCCTTTTTTCATAAAAAATCAAATTTTTAATTGACGATTTAACGATTTACGATTTACGATTTATTGACGATTTTATTTTATTGACGATTTATAGCGGATCATCGAACAATTTCTTCAATTGAACAATCATTCGTTCAATCGTCAATCGTCCTATCGTAAATCAATTTTACTCAGCTACTACATTCAGTTTGATGTCAGCTTTAACCTCACGATGGAGACGAGCCTGTGCGGTGTACTCACCCAGTTGCTTGATCGGCTCGGCGATGGTGATCACCTTCTTGTCGATCAGGATCTCCTGTGCTTTGAGTGCGTCAGAGATGTTCTGCGTGGTAACGGTACCGAAGATCTTGCCGTCTTCGTTTGCTTTTACTTTTACCTCGATTACGGTCTCAGCCAGTTTAGCCTCGAGTGCCTGAGCGTCAGCCAGGATTTTTGCGGCTTTGTGAGCCTGCTGTTTCAGGTTCTCTGCCAACTGCTTGCGGTTGCTCTCGTTGGCGATGATAGCAATCTTCTGCGGCAGAAGGTAGTTGCGTCCGTAGCCGTCGCGTACTTTTACGATGTCATTCTTGAAACCGAGGTTTGCAAGGTCTTGAATCAGAATTACTTCCATAATTTTTTCCTTTCAATTAAGTCGGTTAAACAATTACTTCATCATATCGGTTACGTAAGGCAGCAGAGCCAGGTGGCGTGCTTTCTTAACCGCCTGAGCCACTTTGCGCTGGAACTTCAGCGAAGTACCGGTGATACGGCGGGGAAGGATCTTGCCCTGCTCGTTCAGGAACTTCTTGAGGAACTCAGGATCTTTGTAATCGATGTACTTGATGCCGCTCTTCTTGAAACGGCAGTACTTTTTCTTTTTCTGGTCCGTCTGTTGCGGAGTCAGATAGCGGATTTCGTCATTCTGTGCCATGATTAAGCCTCCTCATTGTTAGATTGTTTTTTACCACGACGCTTCTCGGCGTACTCAAATGCGTACTTGTCAAGACGGGTCGTCAGGAAGCGGATCACGCGCTCGTCACGACGGAACTCGGTCTCGAGGGTAGCGATTACTGCGGGCTCTGCGTCAAACTGAAGAATGAAGTAGAATCCCGAATTTTTACCTTGGATAGGGTAAGCAAGCTGCTTCAAGCCCCACTCCTCACGGTTCAAAACGGTACCGCCGTTCTGCGTGAGAAGATTCTCGAATTTTTCTACTGCCTCCTTTGTCTGCGGCTCAGACAAAACGGGTGTCAAAACGAAGGCAGCTTCATAATGATTTACCATTGTAGTAAATTGGATGATTTAATTATTAATAATGTTTACTTGTGCGTATCCGCCCGTGTATGTGTATGCACACGTGGCGAAAAAGCGTGCAAAATTACAACAAATTTTTGACATGACCAAATTTTTTCGCATTTTTTTTGTTTTTGACATCTTTTTTTAGCATCTTTTGTTGGTTAACAACATAACATGGAGCCGACGTTAAGCCGACGATGAGCGGAGGACGAGTGGATACAAATTGGACCCGAAAACACCCTTTTTTACCCGATTTTGGGGCAAAAAAACAAGAAAATGCATTTTTTTTGCATTTTTTTTCAAAAATATTTGGTCATGTCAAAAAAAAGCAGTACTTTTGCACCCGCTTTCGGAAATGAAGGAGTTTTTACCTCTCGAAAGGACGAAGGCAAGCGATCTTTTAGAGAGTAGTTTTAAAAGAAAGTTTTGCGGAAATAGCTCAGTTGGTAGAGCACGACCTTGCCAAGGTCGGGGTCGCGAGTTCGAGTCTCGTTTTCCGCTCCTTTTTTTTTGTCGTACGACAAAAAAGGGTCCAACAAACCTCGGGATGTAAAACGCAGTTTTGCAGACCGAAAAGCGTAGCACAATACATAGGCGTAATCGAGCGGCATGCCGCGAGTCACGCGAAGTATTGATGCAAGCGCGCCCAGATGGCGGAATTGGTAGACGCGTGCGTTTCAGGTGCGCATGCCGCGAGGTGTGCAGGTTCGAGTCCTGTTCTGGGCACAGTGATCTTTTAAATTGCCCCTTTATGGGGTCCCCGAAAATTTTAATTTTTGGGGAGAGCGGAGGCACAAGTCGCCCTAATGACCGCTGCGCGGTCAGTCAATGCGACCTTGTTGCCGAACGCGACGCGCAGGTGGTGAAATTGGTATACACGCTACTTTGAGGGGGTAGTGGTCGCAAGATCGTGTGAGTTCGAGTCTCATCCTGCGCACGCAAGAGAAAGTAAAGTTTTTGTTTCATACTGATGGGGTGAGACGGTTCGTGAGAATCGTCTCACTTTTTGTTTTTCTCTCTTTCCGATTTCGCTCACTTTTTATTTTGTCTTCAATTTGTTTCTACAAAAAGAAAAAAAGTGTGAAAAATTGACAAGTCTATGTTGCAATATGACATTATTACGCATTTTTCGACAAAAATATTTGCATTGGTCAAAAAAATGTCGTAACTTTGCGGCAAATTTCTTTGTATATACCTAAGTATATAAAGTTTCGCCTCTCTTGTTTGCCTGTAAAAAGGAGCAAACAGAGAGTTTTGAGTATTAGTATTGTTTATAGATTGTATGATTGAAAAAGTTATGATTATGAAGGAGAATCGCTTGCGCACTTTCGGAATTCGGGTGTTGTTGTTAGCCCTTGTATTGTTCCCAATAAAGAGTTTTGGCGCCGTTTACGATTTTACGCCGACGGATGGAGGTTTGGTGGTTAATCTTAAACCGGGTGACAAGATTTTGCTGTCCACGATGGTGAATGGAGAGGAGTATTTCGTGTGCCATTATCCGAGTTATACGGGTGGCTATTTTAACTACACGAACTGGGATGTAGATGGGGATGCGCCACAAGGAAAAGGAAACATCCTCAAGTTGATTCCTCAAGCACCCGACGCAACCGAGCCGTCATCTACTTCTATCTGGACGATAGACGCCCCGGTACCATTCCGCAACAGTGGTTCAGGTGCTCTCTATCCAATAGATGGCATCGCCTATACGATGTGGAGTACCAACCCCGATGGAGATTCCTATACATTGCTTACCTATCCGGGAAAAGCGCACATGTATCGAGGCAATTTGACCAGAGAAAAGGATAATAAAAATATCTGTAACGCCGTCTTTGTCGTACCGACGAACTACTCAACCGTAACCACGTTTGACCCGAATAAAAGATTAACAGCCCTGGAGGGCAGAACGGATCAAGATGCCCAAGGTCGATTCAATGGAGAGAAGGGTTATGGTTTCTTAGGTCTGCCTTATCGCGAAGTCTATTGGTTGGATATCCCGCGAGGCAACGCTCCTTATTCTTACACCAATGCTTCATTGGTTGGTTTCAATAAAACTCTTAAAACTATACAGTATAGTAACAATGAAGCAGAGGCTCTACCGGGTCAGGCATTGTATGCTTTTGGTAATAAAGATAAACACCATAACACCCCGCGTACAATTTTCCGTTTGTATATACTGAATGATCCGTTGACTTCTATTTGCCCGGATTCGTATTTTTTCGCGTACGACGAGCAGGATTATAAGCAATACAATACAAACTTTGCTGTAACGCCGGAGAAATACACCCAAAAGAAGAAGATCTATACCATCGACCGTTTGGTGTGCATGGAGCGTCTTGGAGAGACAAACTACTACATGACCGATTATATGAATGTGCCGATGTCCGATAGTACGTATTACTATGTGGGGTACAAGAACAAGTATTGCAGTACGGACCAAGGAGATGCATTTAATTCGCAGTTTGACTCAATTCAGACCTTGAAGCTCCAACATATGGATATTCGTGCTCCGCGAGGTGCTTTCGGACGTATGATCGTGGACACGACGCAGACGAGCAAGCAGAACCTCGGTGTGGAATTCCGTCCTGCGGGTGTATTCCTTAAAGTGGACGCGGGTGGAGGCAGGTATCGTAACCTCGAGATGCACCCCGAGCCGGGTGATACCTCTTGGATATGTAACGAGATGTGGACGATCACCGACGCATATGCAGCGCTTACTATCAAAGCGACGCTGTACTCCGGCGCGGAGTTCAGCGATGAAGATGAGGGTTTCGATATCGACGGATGGAGCGAGTATGTTGTGGGAAACACGGTACCTTTGGCAGGCGGCGGTGGTACGGTTACCGGCGGCATGACCGGTTGGGCGCGTGTCTATACCAACAAGAGTACTGCAAACGGCGGTCTGGAGTTCGTACGCGCGGAGAAAGACAAGTATGTCCGCTACGATAACAACGGCCATTACGGAGCAACGCTTCCAAACACGCATGCTAAGGCGGAAGAAACGAGGGTAGTATTGAGCGAACCACGTCTGATAAACGGTTATAATTTCCGCGGATGGTACACGAAGGCGGATACGACCGCCGGAGACGGTACGTGGTATAAACCGGGCGATGTGGTTGATTTGAGCGCCTTCGCCGGAGACTCCCTGATTCTCTACGCGCAAGCCAAATACACAGGAGGTATTAGTGTGGCTCTTTCCTTTATTCACCCCACGGACGGCAAACGCTATTTCCTGACGCACCCGAACTCGGACGCTCCTCGTTATGCGACAGCCCGTCATTTTACGGATTGGACCAATACCTACCAAGGTATGGCGAACGCGGAGAACCGGGATCCGAAATACATGAGTACATACTTGATTGTTGGTAACAATACGGTTTGTGCGGAGTGTGCGGACGGCGAATATGTACTGGATCCGAAACGTGAGATGGTGCATGGCGCTGTCGATTCCGTTATGTTCTATGAGCACTTCATGCCTGCCGAAGAGGAGTATATCGGTTTGTATTATGTGGCTGGCGAATTTAATAAAGTCCTTGCCAACAACACCTGGGCGGGTCTTTTCAAATCCAGCAAAGGCTGGCCGGATCCTATGTCTCCCTGTATTGATAGTACCAAACTCTTCACAACCCACTATTTAGATAGAAATGGAGAAGGAAAAATTCAAAAAAATGACTTTCCCGATGAATGCGGAGATACGGTATATTATAATCCCGCGACAGGTTATTTCGATGGTTCTAAAAGCCTCGTTACTAACTTCACCATTTCCGGTGTGGGCGTGGTAGATGAGCATTATGTGGTTCTGCCCGACACAACGGTGGAATGGACGGACACGATTACGTTCGGTTTTCACCAAGACGAAGCGATAGAAAACCCTGTATGGTCCAAACTCATCGGCAAGCAACTGATGCTGCAGATGATGGTGGGCGACAAGATTACGTATTTCCATCCGAATGACAATAAGATCATTACCGAATATACACAAATGCGTCTTAGCAGCAACTACCGCTTGGATGAGACCTTTGAATATATCCGCGATGCGCGCGTGGAAAGCTTAGGAGAAGTTGTCCAGGATGAAGACAAACCGCACATGAACGACCGCTTGGAAAAGAACTATTTCGGACGTCTCGTCACCAGCGGTTTGAATACACCGGTGGTGAATGTACGCTATGAGGGCGAATATATCGATATCATCGATACCATCCGTATCACTCTCCGCCCCTTAGGTCCCAATAAAATCAAAGAGTACTACGGTCGTTGGAAAGAGGGTGCACCGGGACTGCATATCCGTCCCGACGGTTCGCGCTATCGCGATATTATCGTCCGTACCAAAACTGCCCACCATGGCGCTGTTGAGACCAAACTGGTTTTGACTCCGGAGAATCCGGTTTATAACTTCAGCCCGCTCGCTAACGCAAGCAAACAGTTGAACTTCACGCTTGCGAAAGTTCTTTCCCGCCAGTTGCATGATATAGATGAGAATGTGTTGGGAGAAGAGATATTGGAATCCGAGGAAGTCACGTCGGAGCTTCATTTGGCCTCTACCCTTTGCTCTTTCACCAGCGAAGGAGCCTCTTCGTCCTATTTCACGATTGACAAAGACAAAACCGTTAGCGACCATATCACCTTGGTTACCAAGGATGATAACACCCTGGGTAACAACCTGGATACACTCATCATCTCTACCAACGAGACGGTAGAAGGGGTAAACTATCCGGTTCGGGGTCGTGTGCCGTTGATGCAAGCCTCGTTGGAAGGAGCCGAGCTTATTTGGTCGGTCATGGATGGCGGAACACGCTATTTCATCACAGCCGGAACAGGAGGTTTGATCTTCCGCCGATATACGCAGGACGGTTCTACGCTCAAACAGCGTGACACGAAGAATGCTCTTATCAAAGGATCGCTGGATGCCGCTAACAGCAGCAACCGTTATATCACCCCGTGGAAATATACCTATATTAGCCAAGCAAATCAACAGTTGACGCTTCGAACGGAGTATGACGTCAATCTAGACTTCGTTATCAACGGTTCGTCGGAACCCGACGTAGCGTCCACCGGCGCAGCCACGCTGACGTATGAATATACGAACGTTTATGTGAACAGCAACGCCAACTTCGAGGAGCAGGTTATTCTCCAATTCGGCGCAGACAAATGGCTGAAATTCACCGGCGGAGAGACGCCTTCGCTCACGTTGACGACGAACAAGAAAGAAGCCTCTGTGTTCTCCTGGGGCTATCTGCTGCAGGAATACAACCTGCTCAACAACGGCCCTTATCCGGACCACAGCGAAGCGGAGTTCGGCTATAACAGTCTTGATCCGGTGCAAATCAAGACGCGTTACAAAGCCTACAAAGAGTATTCGATGCTCTTAGACAATAAGGTTGTATATTGCTGCCGCGAAGACGAGAACGACATAGCGGACCTGATCGACCCCGCCCCAGGCAAAGAGTGGAAGACCAACTGCAGCATCACACAGATTCATGACCGTCGCTTTGATGAAGGCGCGAGCGGATTGAGTATTACTACGAACAGGAGTACTCTGATTACGACCATCACTCCTTCGGGCGACAGTCCTGCGGGAACCACGAATGTGGTGGACACCTTGGACGTGGTGATCTCGCTCCAGCCGGGCGCACCCGAATACCGGTTCAAAGACAAATGGAGTTCGTTCACCAGCGTGGACGACGCACACCTGAAGATACCTTTGATCAGAAAGGCATACCACCAGGTTCCTTTTGACTCCGTGCTCTGCGTGGTGGAGAATGACGAGTACAACTATGCCTTCCCCCCAACCATCACAGTCGATGAAGATGAGCATAAATTTACGCTTCACACGCTCCGTCATGTGGGCGAGAACATATTGGATGTGGATAATCACGTGGTTTCCTCCATCCGTGATAGCGATAGCACGGCGGATCTGACCGATGCCATGGATCTGACGAGTATCGCCCGTGCGGAGGTGCGTCTCATAGACGAATACGGAAACACGCCTTCGTGGTGTGAGATCAGCGGCAGAACGTCCAATACGATCACGATGCGATGCAAAGAGAACGGTATCCGTTCTCCCCGTGTGGCATACCTCTATTTCGCCTATGTGGTGAATGACGGCAGCCATGACCGTTACGTCAATTTCCGCCTTTCGGTTTCGCAGGCCAGTTTGTTCAAGTATGACAACAACCAAACGCTTCACCATAGTGAGGGTGCATCGGGTGATCCTCTGGACGCCAATGGTATGCAGCAGGTACACGAGAACCGCCGTATTCTCTACTATTACAACCCTGCTGCCACCGACTACGCAGACCAGGATGTGGAGTTGCCGGTTCGCGAGCGCAGTTTCTACGGATGGTGGAGATGGTTCAACCTCACACCGGGTTCAGAGGACCAAGACATAGCGGATGAGTACTGGGTAGCTCCGCCGCGTAACACGGGTAAGTACAACTATCCGTACCGTATTATCGGAGACTCGGTGCCCGACGGAAAGGGAGGCAAGAAACTGGTGACCCAGGGACGCTACACGGTGTTCCAATATCCGTCGAGAAACTATGGTTCCAAGACAGATCCTCCTGCCAAATCGCCTCTGGTGGTTCCGCCCACCGGCAAAGAGACGGTTACGTACGCCGTGGAGCTGAGTAACTATATGGACAACCTGCCGGTATCCATGAAGTATGTCAACCAGATTGATACCGCCCGTTTGGACACCATGGAGGATATTATCGAGCCGACGCTCTCGCTTCGCGAGATATTCGAGTTGAGACCGTGGACCGAGATGGCGGCGCAGATGGAGAACTACAAATCCCCAGCGACAGGTCCCTTTGAGAACGAAAAATATATGGAGGACCACGAGATCATGGCTCCGACAGGCAACCGTCTGTTGCTCAATACCGAGCAGCGGTACAACTACGACAACCTGCGAAAAGGCGGACACTCGGAGTCGTTGCTGGGCTACTATATGCGAGACGACAACTGGGAAACCGGAGGATGGAGCGATGCCCGTAAAGATACGATGATCTGGGTAGCCGGATGGGATGCAGAAGCGTTATGGTACACCTATAACCCGAAGACTAAAACCTATGAGCGCTGTTCGCATCGTGTTACCGAAGGCGACGATTTCCTCGATGTACCAGCCAAATCGAGCATCGCCGAAGGCAGAGAAGCCGACACGGTTTACTACTGCCTGCGTGCCCGCAGCCAAAAAACAACCGGCACAGGCGACGGGGAGAAAACGGTAGATGGCGACTACTATTTCAATATCTGCCGCTGGAAGGTGATTTACCACCGTCCTGCCAAGTACGGTCCGCTGCAGGAAAACAAGGTCGGCGGTGTGGACAAAGCCATCATCACCAACGACGAGATAGAGCAGAATTACGAGGTGTTGGAGTATCTGGATTTCGACTACAACAAGCCGGGTAGCGATTATCATGTTTATCCTCATCCGCTTCCGTGGGCAGATGCCACATACGGATATAGTTACCCGAAGACGCCCGCCTTGCCGGACAACCGCTATCACAACGACTTTGCGGAGAACTTCCCGAACGGAGGTGAGTATGGTATCATCAACCGCATTCCGTATAGCAACTTCTGGCACAAGATGGAGCAGCACGGCGGCGCCGAGAACGGATATATGATCTATTGCGACGGTATGGCTTCCGCCGGACAGGTGGCTGCTATCTCGCTGGAGACCCAGTTGTGCGAAGGACAGCAGATGTTCTTCTCCGGCTACGTGGGCAACCCCTCCAGCCAGAAAGATAAAGCCAACCCGAACTTCCTTTTCAGCGTGCAGGGATGGGATGACAAAGCAGACAAATGGGTGGATGTGACCTCCTATATGACCGGAGATATCCAGCCCTCCAACAAATGGAGTCAGATTTATTTCCCGATTAGCACCAAAGGCTCGTATGAGAAATTCCGCGTGCGGATATACAATATGGCATCGAATTTTGACGGAAACGACTTCATTATTGACGACATGCGTATCTTTGCTTCCAAACCGCCGTTGATAGCTTATCAGGCGAACACGACGTGTGTGGAGGAAGGCGAGAGTGATTCGCTCACCCACGTAGTACTGCGTGTGGATTACCAGGGATTCAACAACGATAAGTACAACGGTAAAGACGTGTATTATACCGTCCACAAGGTCAAAGGAACAGATACTACCTTTGTGCCGATGGTGGACGGATATATCAATGAGACCCGCGTACCGCACAAAACCGAATCGCCGAAGCGCGATACCATCTACGGACAAATCAAAATGCCGCCGTTTCACTATGAACCGCAACACGATGACTCGATATTCTCCAATTTGTCGGATCTCATCTATCGGTTTGAGCATACGGATGGCGCGACCAAGTTCCGCATGGGCTATATCTACGAGAACGTAGATGACAGTATCCGTCCTGTGCTGTACGTGATCCACAAGGCGGTAATGACGGCGGAGGCAAATAAAAGTTACAAAGTACGTATGTCGCTATCCTATAGGGATTTGCACAACAGTATCTGCGCGATGACCAGCGATCTGAAGGTCAGCAACCGAATGACGCTGGTGTTGAACGGCGAGGAGGAGCCCGAGAATGTGGTAGTGGGCATGTGCGCCAACACTACGTATGACATCAGTCTGCGTGTCAAGGGTTCGCTCTTGCGCGACAGTCTGGCGCCGGTGGATATCAACGGTTCGTGTATGGACGACTGGTTGCTGTATGCCGATACGACAGACGCCAAGAGTTTGGAGCGCTACGGCTACAAGTACAAAGATATCAAGAAAGTACTTACCGAAATTCTGCGTTGCGATCCCGACGGAACGACCAACGCCAACCAGTTTGCCCGCAACCTGTCGGAAGTGAGCCGCAACGAGATGGTCCGTATTCAGGGAGAACAACATGTGACTTTGTCGGACGGTGTGGTTGCCTATACGCTGCTTTCGGATCTGGTGAACAACGGATACCTGACCTTGTATCAGTCGAAGATGACGGCTACTATTGCCTCCGGAGACTCGGTTCAATACATAATCTTCCCGATTGTTGGAACGGGTTCGGACGCGATGCTGGATATGGCGGTAGAGGTATGCCCGACGCCGGTATTCGTCAAACTGAAACCGACGTTAGGAGGGGATGTGCCGATGAAGTTAGGCGGATTTACGCGTTCCGAGGCGGAGGAGAAAGAGCCGGCTGTCATACTGGCTGACCAGATTACCGCTAATAGTGAGATAGCCATTCCGGTTGATGCAATGGATGTGCAAACAGCTTTGGATACCGTAGTGTTACTCTCCACCAACGACCCGGAATACCGCGAGGGTATCCATTTCATCCGTCTGTTGCCGGATATCAAGTGGGAGCGAGAAATGCTTCGTGAGAATTATTATGAAACAGGGGATACCATCAAACTGAGTCCTGCTCCCAACAGCAACTACAGAATGCGTCCGGGATATAACTACACATTCACTATCCAGATGATGACATGGGGTGGTTTCCCGACTTTGTCTCCGAGTGGCTGTGCCGTTGGTTCTGTTCCGTTCACGCTGTCGGTAGTGCCGGACTACGTGCGCTGGGATCCGAAGTCGGAAAACGGCGAATGGAACAACCCGGACAACTGGGTGGGAATCAACCAGCATAACCAGCCGATACACGAGGATGCGCATTTCGTGCCGTTGGCAACAACCAGCGTGGTCATTCCTCCGATGACAGACGGTCTGCCTTATCCCGAGTTGACCGCTCCGAAAGTTGTGGGCGTGGTGAAGAAGACAGGATATCAGTACAACACCTGTGATTCCATCCGCTTCATGCCCGGAACGGCGATGGCTAATCAGCAGTTGCTGAACTACAACGGCGCCGTGGTGGATATGACAACCCCGAACGAGACATGGGCGTTGCGTTCTGCTCCTGTGACGGGAATGTTGAGCGGCGATGTGTTTATCTCGAACGCCGACCAGACGGGGCATACCACACCCTGGGAAGTGGGTCCGTTTGATGCCCGCGGGCGTAACGCCACCACCGGCAATGCGTCGTTCTGGCTGTCGCAATACAACCGTTCGGCGGTACACAAAGGTAACAACTTCAACGAGGACGACACCAACTATACCGCCGAAGCCGACTGGACCCGCGTGACCAACGGCATGGATCTGTCGCTGCCTGCCGCTTATGGCTGGGCCATCTATACGCGCACGGCTTCCGGGCAGGATGCTATAGTGCGTCTGCCGAAGAACGACGACGTGTATTACTACTACACCCGGAGCGGCGAGAAAGTGGAAGATATGTACGAGCACAACCTGCGCTCCACGCGTGATACAGAGGCAGACGGCAGCGGCAAGGCCGGCAAACTGGCTTACCAAACCACCGCCGGAAGTCAGAGTTACACACTCTCGAACGCTGTGGATGCCAATATGTTCGTGTTCGGAAACCCGACGATGGGCTATATCGACATCTGGGGATTCTTAGCGGACAACAGTCTCAAGCCCGAGTTTGATTATATCAACTCCTCCGGCGAATATATCACGATAGGAAGAGACGCTGCAATGCTAACCTCCAACACGATCACTAATCCGGAACGCTATCTGCCTCCGATGCACGCGATAGTAGTCAAGATGACAGATGAGACAACAGGACAGAGATTGGAGGTACACCTCGACACGACCCGCGTGGTGACCAAAGTGAGTCAGGTGAAACCTCTGAGTGCACCGCGCCGCGCGAACGCCAAAGGCGTGAAGAAAGGAATCATGACCGTGACGGCGGTGAACCCCGCTTCGAGCCGATGCACCTCGCGTCTGTTGATAGGACAAGGGTATCACGCCGCAGTCATAGACGGCGAGGACGCGATGCTGACGACCGTCAATATCGACAACTACTCGAACACCTCCGCTCCTGCGACTCCGTTCAATATCTACGCTTCGGAAGGCGGCTACGGACTGAGTATCGACCTGCGAGACGAAGTGATGAATGTGCCGATTTCGTTCTACATGAGCGAGCTGCCGTTTGAGCCGGTAACGCATCTGTGGTTCACGGGCGTGAACAATATAGACGGCACGTTAGTACTGTATGACGCGCTCATGGAAAGCGAAAGGGAGATAGTGGACGGTATCCGTATAGATATAGAGACACCTCCGGTGAGCCACCAGGCACGCTACTATATCCGCCGCAAAGGCTTTACGCCGGGTGAGGGACCCACTAACCCGATCACCACGGGAAGCGATCTGATCGGAGGAGACGAGGTGAACGCCATTAAGATAGTGAAAGACGGACATGTGCTCATTTTGCGCGACGGCCATGTCTATACGATGTTAGGACAGCAAATACAGTAAGGAAAAATGGAAAGACGAATATTATATAGATGTTTATTGGCAGCGTGGCTCGTGCTGAGTTGCGGCTTGCCGGCAAATGCGCTGCAGGATGTATCCTGTGTTGCGCCTCCGACATACCATTTCCGTTCGACATCGGTGTCCTACAGTTCCCATGTGCCTGTGGCTACGTACACACCTGAAGTGCGTACGTTCAAGCCCAATGCTAACGGTGGCGCGATGACGACTCCGTTCACCTATCGTGTTTCGTCGCAAGGTCCGTCAGTAGCCGGAGGCGGCGGCAATGCGGGAGGCGGAGTCAGTTACCGCTCTTCCGGCAGCCGCAGGGGAATCACGTACGGGACCGGGGCGGTATCCATGCCTGTGATCCAGTTCCAGTCCACATCCGCCTATTTGCCCGCCGGCGAGGAGATATCAATCGCCAATAATGCGAACAAAGTTCTCCGCAAACCTTCTTCGTGGGGCGGTGGCATTCCCGGTGAAGACGATGATCCTATCGGCGTGCTTCCTGACCGAGTACCTGTGGGCGAGCCGTTCGTGCTGCTGCTGATGGCGTTGGCTTATGGTGTATGGCGGCGTCTTAGATGCCGGAGAGTGAATCAGTAACTCCTAAAAAGTAAAAGATATGCGCTTACGTACGTTAGTGGCTCTACTGCTCCTTCCATTCGCCGTGGTGACGGCAGTGGAGCGAGTGTCCCTTAGTCAGCTTCAGTCCGAATGGGCGAAGTATCAGAACCAGATCGTGGAGATTACGACGCCGCTGGTGGTGTGCGGCAATTACTACGACTCGCTCATCCTGGCGCCCGAAAGGCTCTATTGCCCGGAGGAGAAAGCGTTCGGGCTGGCGGACGGCGACAGTACGGCTTATTGGCAGATCAAGCAGCACAACTATGCCGTATCGATCTGCGTGCATTGCCGGAATGCGTATTACGACGTGCAGACGGGCGATATGGTGAAAGGTCTGAAAGCGCGTGTGACCGCTCCGAGGCAGTTGGTGACGGGTAAAGCTCCGAGAGTGAGGCCTGTGCGCAAGGCGGCATTGCCCTTCTGCGGGAAAGACGAGTTGCGTATCGTGGGTGCGAACATAGAGAATTATTTCGCCGATTTAGGCGGCTATGCGTCGAAGAAGACCACTCCTGAGCAGCTGAAGATGAAGACACGCAAGCTGGTGAAGGCTATCCGCCAGATGGACGGCGACGTGTATGCGTTGTGCGAGATGCAGAAAGGTGACCATGCTCCGCGGATGCTGGTGGAGGCGCTTAACAGAGCCGGCAAACACTATGCGTATGTGGAGACAGGGTGGAGCAACGAGGACAAGATAAGCGGTTGTTTCGTGTATCGCACCGACCGTGTGCAGCCTTACGGCGAATGGATGTCCGCCTATGCGGATACCGCCGGGCACTATCACCCGCGTATGATCGCGCAGGGATTCGAGCAGTTGGACCGCAAGGGACGCCCTACGGGCAAGAAACTGATTGTCAGCGTTAACCATTTCAAGTCGAAGAGCACGCGCCGGCGTCAGTATGACACCAACGCCAAGCGTCTGGAGAATGCGGACTCGCTGTTAGCCATGCTTCCGAAAGCCGTGGAGCATTTCGGAGACAGCGATGTGCTGCTGTTAGGCGACTACAACTGCTATACGCAGGAGCAGCCTATCCAGCGTATTGTACGCGCAGGGTATGAGGATATGCTGCAGGTGTATTGTCCGGACGATTATTCGTATTCGTACCACAGCGAGACAGGCTATCTGGATCGCTGTTTCGCCTCGCCGACGATGACGACACAGGTGGTGAGGGTGATGCCGTGGCATGTGAATGCCGACTGGTACTACTCGCACGCCGCCTACAAAATGCGCGACAAGAGTTGCCACCGCTATGCCGACCATGACCCTATCATCGTGGACGTAAAACTAAGGGGAAACTGAAAACTGAAAATAAAAGGCAGGATAAAAGGAAAGGCAGCCAAGATTGGCTGCCTTTTGTGATCCCGCTGGGGCAAATTATGCTAATTTGCACCTGCGGTGCGAGCTTCCGCTCTTGTGATCCCGCTGGGGCTCAAACCCAGAACCTTCAGAACCGGAATCTGACACTCTATTCAATTGAGCTACGGGACCTTAGTCGGAGAGGGCTGCGCGAAGCGGCTCACTCGGACTTATTTCAATGATCAGTCTCTTCTTCCACCGAGGAAGATGAGGATGTAATAGATCAGTGTGGCGAGGGACGAGAGAGCTGCTACTACGTATGTGTATGCGGCACTATGGAGTGCGTCGGACGCCATTTCGGTGGTGTGATTGTCGGTGATGCCTGCTTCGCGAAGCCAGTTGACGGCTCGCTGGCTGGCATTGACCTCAACGGGCAATGTGATGAAGGAGAAGAGGGTGGTCATAGCGAACAGACCTATTCCGACCAACATCAGTTGCGGGAAAGTATTGATGGTCAGCATACCGATGAGGAGTATCCATGTCATCCACTGGTTGCTGAACGAGACGACGGGAACGAGTGCGGAGCGCATTTTGAGTGGCGCATAGGCGGTGGCGTGCTGCACGGCGTGACCACATTCGTGTGCTGCCACTGCAGCGGCGGCTACGTTAGCGCCATGATAGACTGCGTCTGAGAGATTGACAGTTTTGGTGGCAGGGTTGTAGTGGTCGGTCAGCTGGCCTTTGATACACGTGATCTGCACATCGTTGATACCATGGTCGCGCAACATCTTCTGCGCTACATCGCGTCCGGTCATTGGCAGCGGCTCTTTGGAGTAGCGCTCGAACTTACGCTTGAGCGAAGCGGAGACAATCCAACTCGCCAGGGCGATGACGATAAAAATAATCCAATATAATGTTGTGGGCGTAATCATCTTGGCATTTTATCATTTTGTCATTTTGACATTTTCTTATTTTTCTTTGGTCATTCTCTTTTTTCTGCACACTTTGCATTGGCCGTAGATACGCATGGAGTAGTGTCCCGGTATGAAATTGCTGTATTTGCGTGAGGCGACGATATGTTCGATGGCTTTGTCGTGTGCCTCTGCGATACGTCCGCATTGTGTGCAAACGATCTGGATATGCGATTTCTCTTCTTCTGCCAGTTCGTACTCGGTGACGGTTCTTCCGGTCTCCCGGTTGAAGGCGTGCAAAATTCGTGCCGAAACGAATAACGCGAGCGAATTATATACAGTTCCTTGCGAAAGTCGCAGAGGTCGGCAGTGTTCCGCCAGTTGTTCCGCCGTGAAGGGCTGGGTCATGACGCAGATCTCGTTGAGAACCATTTCCCTTTCGGTAGTATGTCGCATGTTGTTCGCCGCGATATAAGCGTTGAGTTTTCCCAGAGCCGTGTCGTATGGTAGTTTGTTTTTCATACGAGTGGTTTGATATAGGCGCGGTGGCGCTTGTGTATCTTATGGTCAAACTGCGTGAAGTTGGCGATGTTCTTGGTGTTGGTCTCCAGGATATTGGTTGTCTCGAGGATCTGGATGCCGTATTGGTTGATATAGGGTATCTGGTCCTGGAAGAGAAGCGCCATGATTCCTTTGTCCTGGTAGTCGGGCCGTATAGCGACCAAGAGGAAGCTGAAGGATTTCATGTGCTTCGCCTTGAGTGCCTTGAGCAGATAGAACCACCCGAAGGGCAGGAGGTGTCCGCCACATTTGCGGAGCGCGTCGCTGATGTCCGGCATACCCAGTCCGACACCGACGATCTCGTTTTTCTCGTTGACTACAAGGGTGACGAAATCGAAGTTAAGCAGTGGGAAATACATGTTTTTGTAGTAGTTCTTCTGCTTGACGGTCATGGGCTGGAAGTTATAGAGCTTCTGGTACGCTTCGTCGATGACATCCATATACTGGATTCCGTATTTACGGACGAGTTCGCGTGAGTTCTTGACCTTGTCCACGTGTACGTTGGACCGCTGTTTGACGATGTCGGCTATACGGTTGAGCCTATCGGGTGTCGCTTTAGGCGGATAGACCTGGAGCTCGACCCAGTCTGCATCTTTGGTAAGCCCATAGGCGTCGATATGCTTGACGTAGTACGGGTAGTTGTACAGCGATGCCATGACGGCGGGATAATCGTATCCCTCGAGGAGAAGTCCCTCGTGGTCGAAATCGGTAAAACCGACAGGTCCGTTGAGTGCGTCCATCCCTCGTTTCTTGCCCCATTCGGCAACGGTGTCAAGGAGCGCGTGGCTGACCTCAAGGTCGTCGATGAAATCAAACCACCCGAAGCGCACGTGTCGGAATCCCCATTTCTCGTTGGCTTTGCGGTTGATGATGCCTGCAATACGTCCGACGGGTTGGTTATCCCGGAAAGCCATCCAGAGCTGGAACTCGCAGACCTCGAGGGCAGGGTTGTTCTCCGGGTCGAAACAGTTCATTTCGTCGAAGAAGAGCGGCGGGCAGTAATACGGGCAGTCCTTGTAGAGCTTGTTGGCAAACTCTATGAACTGACGCAATTCGCGTTTGGTGTTTATTTCCCGTATTTGTACAGCCATATCGGTTTGATTGAGTGGAGCACAGGGGACTCGAACCCCTTACCTTAACATTGCGAACGTTACGCTCTACCAGATGAGCTAGTGCCCCTCGCGTTCGGCAATCTCGCACGTTGACCGACGACCTCGTCGTCGTTGGGGTGCTCGATGCCTCCGCTTGTGCGCGATTCATAGGATCGCGCGTTTGTGTGGAGCTAGCGGGAGTCGAACCCGCGTCCAAACAAGGAATATTTGTGCTTTCTACACGCTTATCTTGGCCTTGGTTTTCGTCCGGCAGCAAGACCCAAGCCACCAACTACCGGCTTATCTGCTTTGTTTTCGCTTTTGCATCGCAGCCTGCAAAAACTATTCTGTGTATTCCTGCGCCGCTTGATCCTTCAGCCCACAGACTCGGCTTGGAGCGACGTCCCGTTCAGGCGCCTTGCGCCCGAATGATGCTAATCTACTATACTTCGATTAGGCAGCGAGAGCATAAGAAGTGTTGCCAGTTATAGTTCGAAGATGATATTTACGAGCGTATCCTCAATGCTCGGCGTGCTTACACAACTACTCTACCTGCTGTCAAAACCAGATAGCCCCTCGCGTTCGGCAAATGGGTCGCATAAGAGCAAACCGCTTCGCTAATTGCTAAGTGCGACCATTGCCTCCGCTCTTCGGTCCGCAAACAGCCTCCGGCTTCGGTTTGCGTCCCGAGCGCCATGCGGATAGGAGTGCCATGCGGATGGGATGCCATGCGGCATGAAATCCGTTTGCGGACATAAAGCGAGTGCAAAAGTACTGCTTTTTTTTGAAATATGCAAATAAATCGTGTTTTTTTATCTGAAAAAGATACAAATTAGAGTTCTCGGAGCATTTTTACGTGCGGAATGCCTGCTTCGATGAAGGTATCGGAGGTGGTATCCGGTCGGTAGCGAGTCACGAATCACGCTATAATAACGCTATAATCACGCTATAATCACGCTATTTTAGCAAACGAAGAGGCTACATATAGACCTGACAAATAGATAGCCTCACCCCGACCCTCCCCGCAAGGGAGGGAGGGCGGATAGTATCCGGCGTAAAAGAAGAAAGACGGGATCGACAGGACGGGAGGCGGAATGGGAGGGATGCAAGGATGGGAATGGGAGGGAGAAGGGCGCGGGGGGATGGGGTGGGGAATGGGCGCGGGATAACATCCCACGCATATATAAACAGAGGCCAACCACCATACTGAGGGAGGGACGGGGGGAATGGAGAGTGGGGAATGGGAATGGGATGGGGAATGGAGAGGGACGGGGGAAATGGAGAGGAGGAAGGAGCGCGGGATAACATCCCACGCATATATAAACAGAGGCCAGCCACCATACTGAAGGAGGGACGGGGGGAATGGAGAGGGACGAGGGGAATGGGAATGGAGAGGGACGAGGGATAGGTGGGATAGGGAAGGGAAAGGATGGAAAAAACGGGAAATGAACGAAAAAACACACGAAACGCAAAAAAAAAGCGGTTAAATTTGCATATGTGGGAATTTTGTTGTATCTTTGTAGCCGATTTTGTGTGAGAGCGCACGCGCTCGCGCGCGAAATACAAATAGGAGAAATGAAAGCTGAAAACTTATTAAACTGAAAACTGAAAGGTGAAAGCTGAAAGCTGAAAACAATAAACGATAATAAATAAAACACACTATAAATGGAAGAACAACAAGAAAAGTATGATGGATCGAGTATTCAAGTGCTCGAGGGATTAGAGGCGGTGCGCAAACGTCCTGCGATGTACATCGGCGACATCTCGCTGAAAGGATTGCATCACCTGGTTTATGAGGTGGTCGATAACTCGATTGATGAGGCATTGGCCGGTTTCTGCGACGAGATAGCCGTGCATATCAATGAAGACAACTCTATTACCGTGCAGGATAATGGACGTGGTATCCCTGTGGATATGCACCCGAAAGAGCACAAGAGTGCACTGGAAGTGGTGATGACCGTGCTGCACGCCGGAGGTAAGTTCAATAAAGACAGTTACAAAGTGTCGGGCGGTCTGCACGGCGTGGGTGTGAGTTGCGTGAATGCACTCTCGACGAAGATGCATGTGGAGGTTTACCGCGACGGTCATATCCACAGCCAGGACTACGCGAAAGGCAAGCCTCTGGCACCTGTGCATGTGATCTCGGAAGAGGAAGCCACGGGTAACTGGGAACAACGCAAGACGGGTACGTTCGTGCAGTTCTGGCCGGATGACACGATCTTCACGGAGACCGTTTACCACTGGGAGATTCTGGCGAACCGAATGCGCGAGTTGGCGTTCCTGAATGCAGGAATCAAGATTGTGCTGAAGGACAAGAGGGTGACGGTAGAACGCGAACTCGAAGATGGCACCAAAGTGACGGAATGCAAGAAAGAGACATTCTATTCGGAGAAGGGTCTGAGCGAGTTCGTGCGTTATATAGACGGAACGCGTACTCCGCTGATTAGCGAGGTTATTCACCTGAATACCGAGAAATACGGAACGCCGGTAGAGGTGGCGATGATATACAATACCGACTTCAACGAGAATGTACACTCGTATGTGAATAATATCAATACGATAGAAGGCGGAACGCACGTAGCGGGTTTCCGTGCAGCTCTGACGCGTGTGATGAAGAAATACGCGGAGGACAGCAAGATGCTCGAGAAAGCGAAGCTGAAAGACAAAGACGGCAACTCGACGATCGACCCGAACGATTTCCGCGAAGGTCTGACGGCTGTGATCAGCGTGAAAGTGGCAGAGCCGCAGTTTGAAGGTCAGACGAAGACGAAACTCGGTAACTCGGAGGTAGCCGGAATGGTGTCGAGTGCTGTGGCTGAGGCTTTGCAGAACTATCTGGAGGAACATCCGGACGATGCGAAGAAGATCGTGGAGAAAGTGATTCTGGCGGCTCAGGCCCGTATCGCGGCTCGTAACGCCCGTCAGAGCGTGTTGCGGAAGTCGCCGTTGAGCGGAGGCGGTCTGCCGGGCAAACTGGCTGACTGCGTGAGCAAGGATGCGGCTGATTGCGAGTTGTTCCTCGTCGAGGGAGATTCGGCCGGCGGAACCGCCAAGACCGGACGTGACCGTATCCACCAGGCTATTCTGCCGCTGAGAGGTAAGATCCTGAACGTGGAGAAAGCGATGGAACACAAAGTGTTCGAGAGCGAAGAGGTAAGGAATATCTTTACTGCGTTAGGAATCACGTTCGGAACAGAAGATGATCCGAAAGCGCTGAACCTGAGCAAGATACGCTATCACAAAGTGATTATTATGGCCGATGCCGATGTGGATGGAGCTCATATCGCCACTCTGATTATGACATTGTTCTTCCGTCATATGAAAGAGGTGATCGAGCAAGGTCACCTGTATATCGCGATGGCTCCTCTGTACAAGTGCTCGAAAGGCAACTACAGCGAGTATTGCTGGAACGACCAGCAACGTGCGGCTTTCATCCAGAACTACGGTAACGGCGACGAGCGTCAGATCAAGACCCAGCGTTACAAAGGTCTGGGTGAGATGAGCGACGAGCAGTTGTGGGAGACGACGATGGATCCGGCACGCCGGCTTCTGAAGCAAGTGACCATCGAGAACGCCGCTGAGGCAGACCGCACGATTGCGATGCTGATGGGCGATGATGTGGCTCCGCGTAGAGAGTTTATTGAGGAGAATGCCACGTACGCCAAAATCGACGCTTGATTTTGGTTTTCTCTTGGCATCTTTGGCTTTTCGGTTCGGTCACAATGAACCACATTGATCCCTCGCCGGAAAACCAAATCTGCTCAAGACAAATTCCAAAATCGGAGCAAGTGATGGCGATTGAATAGAAAATAGTTTATGAAGATAGCAGTTTATTGTTCGGCAAAGGACAGTATCCCTGAGGAATATTTAGCGTTGGGAGATATGATAGGACGCTGGATAGGCGAACACGGGTACACGTTGGTGTACGGCGGTGCAACCGGCGGACTGATGTCACGTACGAGCGAAGCGGCGAAAGCAGCCGGCGGACACGTGATAGGCGTCATCCCTCCACGGATCATCGCAGCAGGACGTCTGGCAGGTAACTGCGACGAGTTGTACCGTGTGATGAACATGGCCGACCGCAAACAAGCCATGCGCGACATAGCCGATGTGGTGGTATGTCTGCCCGGCAGTTACGGAACGCTGGACGAGATGATGGACGTGGTGGCCAGCGGAACCGTCGGCGAACACAAGAAACCGCTGTTCGTGCTCAACTACAAAGGGTTCTATGATCCGCTTGTGGAACAGATAGAACGAATGCGTGCACTCCATTTTATCCCCGAACAGGAACACTACAAACCCCTGTTTGTGAACACTCTGGAGGAACTGGAGGAAAGCATAGAAGGATGGGAAAACTAAGAATTGCCACACAAACAAAAAAAGAATATTAATAGTTAATTTTGCATAATATGAACTTATTCACAGCCCGACTAACAGGTAAAATGCTCTCTACAGAGCAGTTTGAGAACGAGATACGTGACATGCAGGAACGTGTCAAACGTTGGCGTGCCATCGAGAAATCGCCCGAACTGGCGGAGTATATGGCATTGAAGAAAGTGATGGAGAGCTCTGATTTCCAGAACCGCAGAGCAGAACTGAAGAACACGAAGTACCGCGACACGGAGGAAGGCAAGAAAATGACCTTGCTGGGTAAACTGTCGTCGTCGCTTCGCATGAAAGGTTACAAAGCCGCGGTAGAGAACCCGACGTTCCAGGCGTTTTTGCAGTTCCGTGAATCGGAAGAGTTTCAGAAATTAGGCAGTTTCAAAGAGCGTTTGAAATCGGCGGAACTGCGTATGTTTAACATGATTTACCACTCGGCGTTCTACAAGAACTACCTCAAGGTGCTCAACTCTGATGAGTTGCAGCAGATGCAGGAGTTGGAGAAAGAGACCTCGACCGAGGATTTCCAGAAGCGTAACGCATTCTGGGCGGACGAGAAACGCTGGGAGCACTCGACCGATTACCAGCGCGAGTTGCGTTTCGAGGAATTAGGCAAGATGGACGATATCAAGTTCTATTTTGCCCAGCGCAAGGAGAAAATAGACTGGGCGGAGCTGTTCCGTCCGGCTTTTGACGATGACATGTCTTCGTCGAAGAACTGGAAACCGGGTTTCGGTTATGCCAACCCCGCGATGAAAGACGGTCACTCGCGTACGAACGAGTGGCAGGCCTATAACGACGGCAAGAACACTTTCTTCGCCGAAGGCCGTATGGATATCGAGACACACGAAGAGAGCAAGAAAGCGCTGGCATGGGACGATAAAAAAGGATTTGTGGAGCATGTGTTCCCTTATACTTCGGATGTGATGAACACCCGCGAGGCGTTCATGCAGGAAGAGGGTATGTTCATGGCGAAAGTGCGTTGCCAGGGAACAGGTCATAATTTCTTCGGTTTGAGTACCGGCGAGCCGGGCAAACCGATGGCTGCACTCTATTTCTACGACGGCGATATTCACCATGTGGGACTTATAGACGGCAAGAACACCCGGATGGTTCCGCTGACGGGAATGCTCCGCTCGATGTACTACGTCTATACCCTGCGTTGGACAAAGAAAGAGCTGATATGGTTTGTCAACGACATGGAGGTATTGCGTGTGCCGAACACACTTCCGCACGAGAAGATGTTCTACCTTGCCCAGTCGTTCCAACCGGTTACGGAAAAAGGCGGCGAAGGCAAACTGAAAGTGCAGTGGGCACGCGTTTACAGGTCGGTAGAAAACTAAGAAGATATGTTTCTGATAGCCGGACCATGCGCCATAGAGAGTAGAGACTGCGTCATGCAGACCGCCGAGACGCTGAAGCGTATCTGTGAGGAAATAGGTGTGCCGTTGTATTTCAAATCGTCGTACGACAAAGCGAACCGCACATCGGCTTCTCCACGCGGGATAGGGATGGAAGAAGGTCTGAGGATCTTGCAGGAGGTGAAGAGCCAGTTCGGTCTGCCTATTTTGACGGATGTGCATGAGAGTTGGCAATGTGCTCCGGTAGCCGAGGTGGCAGATGTGGTGCAGATACCGGCTTTCCTGAGCCGTCAGACGGATCTGCTGCAGGCAGCAGCCCGGACAGGACGTATCGTGAATGTGAAAAAAGGTCAGTTCATGGCTCCGTGGGACATGGGCGGCGCTATCAGCAAGATAGATGCCGTATCTCCGAACGCCTCCGAAGAGGGCAGGGTGTGGCTCACGGAACGTGGTTCTTCGTTCGGCTACGGGAGGCTGGTGGTGGATATGAGTTCGCTGGTGGAGATGAGGCGTTACGGGTGTCCGGTGGTCTATGACGCCACCCATTCCGTGCAGCAGCCTTCGGCTCAATCGGGTGTCACGGGCGGCAACCGCGAGATGGTTCCCCATCTGATGCGTGCTGCTCTGGCTGTGGGAATAGACGGGCTGTTTATCGAGACGCACCCTGATCCCGACCAAGCTATCTCGGACGCCGCCAACCAAGTCCGGCTGAGCGATATGGCATCATTATTGCGGCAAGCAATAGAAATAGATACTCTAATCCATCACAAAAAATAAGCCCTATGGAACCAACCATCACCATTTATTGCAAGAACACGCGCAGTTATCATGAGGTGCCCCGCGGTATCTCGCTCATCGAGTTGAAAGAGCGTCTGGGATTCCAGTTGCCCTATCCGATAATAGCCGCGCACGTCAATTACAAGGTGGAGAACCTGGATTTTCTGCTCTACAAGCCCAAAGATGTGGAGTTTCTGGATGCCAGTAGTCCGTCGGGTATGCGCGTGTATGTGCGTACATTGAATATGGTGTTGGCTTGTGCCATTAGCGAGCTGTATCCCCGTGCGGACCTGCGCATCGAGCACCCTATCAGCAAAGGTTATTACTGCACGCTCCAGTGGTCGAAGGACGGAGACAACAATGCGGAAACGCCTGTGCTCTCGCATGAGATGATCGCCGCTATCAAACAGAGGATGCAGCAGATCATCGCCGAGAACCGTCCTATCTATGAGGAAGAGAAACAGACCAAAGAGGTGATCAAGATGTTCGCCGCCCGTCACAAGAACGAGAGCACTATCTTTGAGACCCTCGGCAATCCCTATTGCCGCTATTTCCGGATGGGCGATTTCATTGATTATTACACCAACGTGCTGCTTCCCAGTTCGGGCTATATCAATGTGTTCGATCTCGAACCCTATCAGGACGGAATGTTGCTCCGTATCCCCAACCGCAAGGATCCCACGCAGCTGGAGGAGTCGATTCCGCAAGACAAGATGTTCTCGATCTTCCGCGAGTACAACCGTTGGAACAAGTTGCTCCGCATCAACAACGCCACGGATTTCAATATCGCTTGCAAACGCAACAAATCGTTCGAGATGATCAAGCTGGCTGAGGCTTTGCATGAGAAAAAAGTAGCGCAGATAGCCGATGCCATCGCCGAGAAACGACCGAAGTTCGTGTTTATCAGCGGTCCGTCGTCCAGCGGAAAAACCACTTTCTCCAAGCGTTTGCAGATCCAGTTGCTGGTAGATGGCATATTGCCGGAGGTGGTGAGTATGGATGATTATTTCGTGAACCGCGTGGATACGCCGCGTGACGAGAACGGCGAGTGGGATTTTGAGAACGTGAACGCCGTTGATCTGCCTTTCTTCCGCCAGCAGATGCATGACCTGCTGGACGGCAAGGAAGTGGAATTGCCGACATACGATTTCACCAAGGGCGAGCGTGTGTTCGAGGGACGTAAGTTGCAGTTGCAGAAAGACACGGTGCTCATTATAGAAGGTCTGCATGCCCTCAATCCCTGCGTGCTGCCGGATGTGGACAGGAGTCTGACCTTCAAGATCTACGTGTCCGCGCTGACGACCATCAATATAGACAATCACAACTGGATTCCGACGACCGATATTCGTTTGCTCAGACGTATCGTGCGTGATTACAAGTATCGTAATTTCTCCGCCCGCGAGACGATAGCCCGCTGTCCGAGCGTCATCCGCGGCGAGATGAAATGGGTGTATCCCTATCAGGAGGAAGCAGATGTGATGTTCAACTCTGCGCTTATTTTTGAGTTCGCAGTGCTCAAACGACATGCCGAGCCTATTTTGCAAGATGTGCCCAAGTTCTGCGAGGAATATACCGAAGCACACCGTTTGCTCAAGTTCCTGCAATATTTTATTCCTATTCCCGAGAGGGAGATACCGCCGACCTCGCTGTTGCGTGAGTTTGTGGGTGGTAGCTCGTTCAGATACTAAAAATCATGCTTATGAAACGTATATTCATACTTATTGCCGTGTTCGGCATGTCGCTGGCCGTATGTGCCGAAGACTCGATAGCTGTGCAGGCAGATACGCTTGCGGGACAGACCGATACGGTAGCAGTTCCCGCTGTCGCACGCCGGGTGATGCCCAATGTGCTTGATTCGATGCCGGGTGTGCAGGTTATTCAGGATTCCACGGTAGCCCATTTGCTGCAAGCCTGTATCCAGGGTGGCGAAGAGTGGGTGGAGATAGCCGGCTACCGCGTTCAGATTTATTCGAGCAACCAGCAGCAGAAAGCCAAAACGGAGGCGTTGCGGTTGGAGGAGAAACTGAAAGACCAGCTCGGCCAAACGGTGTATGTCCAGTATGCACCGCCGTTCTGGAAAGTGCGTATCGGCGATTTCCGCACGTATGAGGAAGCCCGTGAATACAAGAAAGAGGTAGTGTGTCTGTTCCCGGCATTGCTGGGAGACACGTATATTGTTCGTGACCAAATCAAAGTTCTGAAATGAATCTCCAGGAATTTCATTGCCGTCCGGAGGTGACGGACGCCATCGCCCAAACGGTAGAGACGGCCCTTGTGCAGATAGGTGAAGATCCGCAGCGTGAGGGGCTCAAGAAAACTCCCCACCGTGTGGGAAAAGCCTTGCAGTTCCTTTGCAAAGGTTATAACGAGGATCCGGAAGCCATCCTGCGTTCGGCATTGTTTGAAGAGGATTACCGCCAGATGGTGGTGGTCAAAGATATTGATTTCTATTCGCTATGCGAACACCATATGCTGCCTTTCTTCGGCAAAGTGCATGTGGCGTATATCCCCAACGGACGGATCACCGGCTTGAGCAAGATAGCCCGTGTGGTGGATGTCTTTGCCCGCCGTTTGCAGGTGCAAGAGCGTCTGACGACCCAGATCAAGGATTGTATCCAGAACACCCTTGACCCGTTAGGAGTCATGGTTGTCATAGAAGCTGAGCACCTTTGCATGCAGATGCGCGGTGTGCAGAAACAGCACGCCATGACTGTGACTTCCGATTTCACCGGAGCATTCAACCGTCAGGAAACGAGGGAAGAGTTCCTGAAACTGATCAAGGGTTAGGAGATTTCCGCTTTTTCACGATCAGGAATGGGAAATAGGTGTTGATGATCCATATAACCGGTATTTCCACCAAGATAGCTGTAACCCATAGACACAGGCTGCCTGCGGATGACTGAAAGAAATCCAATGGTATGCCTGCTATCATTGTAACACCTTTGATTGCACCGAAAAGCGGAATATGCGTGCAGAGAATGATGAGTGTGTTTTGACCGAGATAGCATAATAAACGCAGCTTACCGGCGAATCGCTCCAGTAAAACAGCCAGCGACATCCACATTCCCGCTACGGAGAAGGCGGTCAGATAGAATAGCAGCGGGTTTCCTAAGCGGCATCGTGAGATGCTGATATCCGCATTGAAGAGGTATCCGAGCGTAACGCCGGCAACGGATCCCGCCATGATCAGCAGTAAGGTTTTCGATTTTAGTGCAGTTATTCTGTTGATGAGACTCACACCTTGTTCCGCACTTACGGCATAGAGTGGCAGGATGATCAATGCAGCCGTCATTTCCCATATTCCTTTTATCCCGAACCAAGCCAAGACGCAACCGACTACGGCTGCGAATAGGACACATGCCCGGCGCATCCACTTCTTCGCAATGTGCCCGGTCAGGTAATACATCCATTCTGCCATCATCATACAGCAGAGGAACCAGAGCGGCCGGTTCTGTTCGAGGGCGTCCACATCTCCGATCAGCATGCCAGCCAGCGGAGACCACCATGCGGAGGCATCTGTGTCCTCGCCGAAATTGCGTCCGATGAACAACCATGCTATCCAGCTCAGTACTCCGAAAACGAGGTAAGGTATGAGCAGTCGGAGGGTTTTGCGCCAGAAAAATGCGGAAGGAGAGAGGCTGGTATTGGTAAAGAGACCTGCCGCCATAAAGAACGCCGGCAGGCAGACCAGATAGGCAATAGACTTGACAGAGGGCGTGATATTGGTGTGATATAAGACCACTGCCAAGGTTGAGAACGCCTTCATGTAGTCAATCCATCCTATGCGTCGGGAGTCTGCCATCTTCTTATTCTACTGAAAAAATATCCAAAGAGGAGTAATCTCCTTCGGCTTTGATACCCGCTGCGGAGAGTACGGAATGGAAGAAAAAGTCGGTTCTGTACTGCTTGTCCCGGTTTGCATGCAGGGCTTGTATTTTTCCCGGGAAAAGCTGTGCGTATCGGTTTGAATACCAGATGATACAAGCAGGGTTGTGCAACGGCTTAGCGTAGCCGGCATGCAGCCACTCGCCGTCATCGCCCAGTGCTTCGCCGTGGTCGCTGAGGTATAAGAGTACGGCGTTTCTGTCTGCCAGACTTGTGATCAGACTGTCGAGAAAGACATCCAGATAAACAACGGTGTTGTCATAGGAGTTGACGACTTGCTCCTGCTCGTTGTTGGTGATGATGCGGTTGGTGGTCAGAGGCCGGAACACCTGCCACTGCGACGGCACATGCAGGTCGTAGTACCAGTGGCTGCCAATAGTGTGCAGCACAAACAACTGCCGTGCGGCGTGATTTTTTGCCATCAGCGAATCCATAATGGGAATCATCGCTTCATCGTACCAGGGGTCGAAGACGTATGAGGATTTGGCTGCGTTCGGGAAGATGATGGTATCTGCTTCGTGGATGAATGCCGTGTATGTCCTGCCATCGTCCTGATTGCTTATCCACGCGCTGTAGAAACCGCAGTTGCTAAACGTGCGTACAAAAGAGTGATAGGTTCCCGCCCAGTCCATATGGCAGTTGTCCGCCGGCGTGACGATGTGGGGTACGCTGGTGGCGGTATAGGTATATTCGCTGTAGATATGTGGCAGGCTCACTACATTCGTCCTTTGGGCGAGACGCGGACAGGTCTCGCGTGCGTACCCGTTGAGACTCAGATGATCCGCCCGCATTGCTTCACCGAGCACGACCACCACATCTATGCTGTCAGGAACGGCTTCGGCTTGGAAGGGGTGTTCATGGCGCTCCGCCAGAACCTCCTGCTGCTGTCTCTTGTACTCCACAAAACTGTGTACGATATTGTACGGATAGCGCTGATTGATAGCTGATTTCAAGTGCCAGTGGGCATTGTAATAGATGACGATGAAGAGGACGGCCGCCAGTGCGTGGATCCACGTCCGTTGCAGTATAATATACCGTCCGCGCCATGCGACCAGTGCTGCGGCTATGAGCACGTTCACTCCTATCCAAGCCACCAACTGCCAACTGACCACTCCGGCTATCGTGCCGCTGTTGGTATGCAGCGTGGCGTCGATGATCATGGGCGTTATGGTGGCATGAAAAGCCACGCGGAAATAGGAAATGGCTGCTCCTGCTGCGCCGAAAAGCGGGAGGGTGATCCATGCCACGGATGTGTTGAGCCCCAGCAGGTAAATGATGCCGAAAGAAGCACCGCTGATGGCTATCACATACGCACCCATCGTGGCTATCGTGTGCCAATCCTCTACCGGATTGTCGAAAAAGTCCGGCAAGATGAAGCAAACAGCTGCCCATACCGTGGCGCAGAGTGTCCAGAGAAAATATCGGAGAATATCCTTTTTCATGTTTATCGTATCACCAGTATCTTCACAACCGTATGTTTGCCGTTAGGTTCGTTGCAGAGGGCGGAATATACGCCGGGCGTAGCGCGTCGGCCGTCCGGCAGTTTGCCATCCCAAACGGCTGTGCCGCCGTGGCTCTTGGTCTTGCACACCAGATTGCCTCCTGCATCCACGATGTTGACCACGGTCTTGTCCATCAATCCGGCTACGCTGATGATTCCCTCATATCCCGGGCGAACAGGGTTGGGGAAAGCATAGGCGTTGCTCAGATCTTCCCGTGATTCGCTGGCATCGCTCAGATAGGAGGCCAGACCTTTGCTGGTCCCGACAAACACCTCGCCCGTAGTCGGTTGGATAGCGATCGACTGGATGGTGTTGGACGGCAGGAGCGAGTTGTTCTCTGTGAAATGAGCTACTGTAATAGTATCATCCTCAATTAGATACAATCCCGAGTTCTCGGTGCCTATCCACATCCGGTTGCCGCCATCTACCGCCATGCAGTTGATGCGTTCGTTGCCCAGCAGGTAGTCGCCGAGGTTTGTGCCGTCATTACGGGGGATGATGATGCGGTGGCAACTGTTGCTGGTGAAGAAATCGGTGGCGGAAGGAATAACCACGATGCCCGCCTGAGTGCCGATCCAGATACGGTTATTGAGGTCCTGGGCCAGGCAGAGGATGTATTCCGGCGTCACCGTTTTGCCGTCCTGATCCACCCACGAAGAGCGTTTGATGCATCTGTCGTCGCCGTTGGCAAGGGGGGTACCACCGTCATCAAAGAGAATCACTCCCGGCGTATGGCGCTGGTCCATCATCCATTTGCGGTTAGGATTGCGGTAGTCGATGTGTATGCCGCTCGGCGTGGTGAAGAAGATGTTTTCGCCTTGGCTGTGGAGCGGTATAGCGTGCCACAATCCATTCTTGGTATAGACATGGAGCGGCTGGCCTATCTTGGTGGCATTCATGACCCACAGGTTGCCCTCGGCATCCATCGTGGCGCCATCCGTTCGGGTGTAGAAATGGCGGTCGATAGTGGCATTCACCTGGCGCAACGTACTGTTGGTACTATCGTGAACCATATAGGGCTCGAAATTGCGGAATTCGAGAACCCCGGTGCCATATGAAGCCACAAAGAAATGTCCCGGGTCGAGCGGATCAACGGCTGTGCTTACCGGGTCGATGGCAAACACGCCAAAGCGCGAATTGATGTAACTGTTGTGGATATTGAGCCAGCTGGTGCCATCGAAGATATTCATACGTGCGTTACGCCAAAACTCGCTTGCCCATCGTCCGCCGATGACGGAATAGATACGGTTGTGAGCAGCGGTCAGGTTGTATGAGAAATTGCTGTTCGGTCCCTCTGTCCGGAACAACGCATCCCCGCTATTGTCTAACATCACCAAACCCTCACCCATTGGCGTGAGCCAGTACTGGCCTTGCGTATAAACGGCATCTGTGGCATTGTAGTTGCCGGTAAGTCCGATGATGTTGTTCTCCTCGTCGATACGCAGCAGTTTGTTCCACTTCATGAATGCTAACAGTTGTCCTCCTGCAGCGCGTATCCATTCGAAGGTTTCTATTGACGCTTTCTGCCATTTGCCGGAAAGGCGGTAGTAGAGTTCGCCTTGCAGCAACACATAAAGCCGTCCGTTGAACGAAACGGCGTGGGTGAGACCGTTCTTGGGCAGGGCGCTCTTGTGCCAGTAGTTGTAATCCACCAGATTGTCGTTAAGCGAAGCGCTATACAGCGACTCGTTGCTCAGCGCGTAGAGCGAATCGCCTATCTCTACCACTTGTTTCACCTCGACGGAGGAGGCGTCCTCGCCTATGTAATAGGTGTCGGTCACTTCGGCTTTGCCCGGGTTGATGGCCAGAATGCCGAAGGACATCGACATGTATGTGGATTTCTTTCCGGTCGTGATCGCGTTGATGTCGGGCGATACGGAACTGGCTTTGATGAACAGATCGGGCATGGCGATGACATCGCCGTCTTTGGTCACCATGTCGATGCGTCCGTCCGTATAAGCGATGATGAGACGTTGCGAATGGTCGTCATACGCGATATGGGCGATCGCACTTCCGGTCAGACCGTTCGCCTTGCTCCAGTATTCGATCTCTTCGCTTTTGCGGTCAAGCGAATAAAGGGCTCCGCTGGCTAATACGTAGATATGCGACGGAGTGGCGGCTATCTCCTGCGGGTCGGAATAGGAGAAATGCAACCTCCATTGTTGCATGCTGCCATAGTTGGTTTCTGTCTCCGGCTGTTTGGGGGTTTTGTCGGTGATGTCCTCCGTCGGTTCTTTGTCTTTGTAGCTGACCAGACCTTCTCCGGTTCCGATATAGACCATGCCGTGTGTATCGCAGGCTACGGACAGAATAGCGTTGGAGAGCATCGGCGAGTTTTCGGTCGTGTAGTGGGCGAGTATCTCTGTGGCATCTTCGTTGATCACATAGACACCCAAAGTCTCGGTGCCCACCCATACACGGCGGCCGGTGTCCTGACACAAGGCCGTGATATGGAGGCTTTCCAAGGGGTTTTCGCCGTTGTTGTCCATCAGCTCGGGACGCAGACAGTGGTCTGTGGTGAAGTAATCGGTCGTGTCAACGATGATGATTCCTTGCTCCATGCCTATCCAGATGCGCCCTTCGTGGTCCTGCATCATAGTGTTGAACTGCTGGATGCTGACGGCCATACCGCTTGGCAAAATCAACTGGTCGCGTTTGCATGTGCGGTCGTCCGAGGTGTCAAACGGTGTGCCGTTGTCGTCTATCAGATACAGACCGATGTTCGCTCCGCGTGCGCAACCTATCCATTTGTAGTTGGGGTAGCGGTTGTCGATGAGGAAGCCGCCCACCGTTGCCAAGATCATCTGCTGGCCATCCACCATGAGCGGAATACCATGCCATCCGCCTTCTGTGTCGATCGCTACCAACTGGTTCTCCACACGTCCCGATTCTGCCAGCCACAGGTTGCCGGACGCATCGTATTGGGCAAAATCCAAACGGGTGTATGCGCTGATGTTGGAGGCTACGGCCGACCCGAGTGTGTTGTCCTCCGCAGGCAGATATTTATTCGTCACTTGCGTGCCGCGGAACTCATAAAGACCTGTTCCGTAGCTCGTTACCCAGAAATGCTCGGGGTCCCGAGGATCGGGGGCTACGTTCATAAAGTCCTTGATAGGCCTGCTGGCGTACGGAGAGATGTCGGCGGTAGAGATGTTCGTCCATGTACCGTCTTCGTAAATCATGACTGCTCCGTCGCGGTAGTATTGCACATCCCATCGGCCTCCGGGCACGACATAGAGTTTCTGACCGAGGGTCGTCATCCTGTAAGGGATGTTATTAAGCGGGCCGAGCGGCTTGTAACTCAGCGTCTCGGTGGGAGTGATACGTTTGATACCCTCCGAACCGCCGGCGTACCAGTCGTCTCTTAGGTCACGATAGTGTATGCCTTTCTCGGGATCTGGACTCTTCCGGCCGCTGCGTTGTTCGCGATACCAGTAACGGTAGTCCGACAGATTGTCCTTCAGACAGCCGGAGAACATACTGTCCGTCGTGAACGCGAAGATGGAGTCGTTCTCTATCACCACGTCGCTCACAGTAGTCTCTATTCCGTCCGGACGAATCCAGTAACTGTCTATCAATGTGTGATGTATGAGGTCAAAGGTCTGCACTCCGTAATGGGTGGACAGATAGGCTGTGTGTCCCGAAACGGTGATGTTATAGATGGTTTTTTGCTGAACCATGTCTTTGTCGTACAGGTCTCCCACATATTCCACATTCGAGCCGCGGATGATGTCTATCTTACCGTTTGTGTATGCCACAAGCAGTTGTTCGGTCGAATTGTCGTAGAAGATACACGAGATGCCCGTGGCATGCAGGTTATTGTAGATGTGCAGTTGTTCCGTGTTTTTGGTGACGCTGTACAAACTGCCGTCCGTCAGGGCGAACACTTCGTTTGCTGACATGGCTATCTGCGTCACGTTGTTGTACGCGAAATAGGTTTGCCACTCTTGTGCATGCAACATGCCTGCCGCTATCAGTAATCCTATTGTTAGAATTTTCTTCATATTCCTTTCACTTTTCAGTTTTTTTGTCCATTGTCCATTGTCCATTGTCCATCGTCTTTTCAGTTTTCAGTTTCTCTACCAGTTTCGCCAAGGCTCGTGCTCTGTGGCTGATGGTGTTTTTCACTTCCGCAGGCAGTTCCGCGAACGTCTTGTCGTAGCCTTCAGGAATAAAGACCGGGTCATAACCGAAGCCTCCCTGACCGTATTCTTTCTCTGCAATCTCTCCGCGCACGATGCCTTCCACTTGGATGCACTCGTCGCCTCGGATGAGGGTCACTACGGTTTTGAACTGTGCACCGCGATCTTTTTTGCCTTGCAGTTGTTCCAACGCCTTGGCTCTGTTGGCGGCGAACACTTCCTGCTCGTTTCCCCTGCAACCTGACCAGCGGGCGGTATAAACACCCGGTTGACCATCCAGAGCATCTATCTCCAGACCCGTATCATCCGCAAAAACGCCTAACTCATCCGCCTTCAGGTCATTTACCGTCTGACCATTTGCCGTTTGCTCATTAACCACCTGCTCATTTGCCTTCTTTTTTTGGAGAAAATCAGCCACGGTTCGAGCTTTGATCATACTGTTCTCCGCTAAGGTGGTGCCTGTCTCCTCTATCTCGGCGAAGAAACCTGCTTCTTGCAGGCTCAGCACTTCCACGCCGGCGGGCATAATCTGCCTGACCTCTTCTAACTTATGGCGGTTGTTGGATGCAAATACAAGTCTCATCTTTATTCTTTATTATTTTTTGCACATGTGTATTCACGCACACGTTCTTAATTTTGCGCACGTGTAATCGCGATTACACGCACGTGCAAACATGCACACGCACACATATCCGCTGCAAAATTACGAAAAAATTTGCATATACGCAATAATTTTTGTAATTTTGCAGCCGAAAATCAATCAAATCGTAAAATTTAACCACATTATGACACGTAAATTCTTTTTTCTTGGCCTCTTTCTCGCAGCAGGAATGGGTTTGTCAGCACAAGTGTCCGCCATTCTTGGCGACTGGAAAACCGTAGATGACAAAACCGGAGAGGTGCGTTCAATCGTTACTGTGTATAAAGCTTCCGATGGACTCTACTACGGTAAGATCTCGAAAATGCTGGTCGGCGAACCCGGTCTGCTCTGTACAGAATGTAAAGAGGCGGACCACAATCAGCCGCTCGAAGGGCTGGTCATCATCCGCGGCATGAAAGAGGAGAAGGGCGAACTCGTCGGAGGAAACGTACTTGATCCCGAGTCCGGCAAATTCTATTATGGCAAAATCTACCTGAAGGACGGCAAACTCATTCTTCGCGGTTCGCTTGACAAACGGGGCTTCCTCGGCAGAAACCAGACTTGGCTCCGCGCAAATTAAGAGCAATTCTAAAATTACTTTAAATTACTTTAAATTACTTTAAATTACTTTATGTTGATTTGAAAGTGCCCTTAACACCTGAACTTTGGTAAAACGTTACTAAAAAGGGGGTGATAAGGGGGTGATTAGCGCGTGATTACGGGGTGATTAGGGGGAGATTCTCGGAACACTATCGAGAGACAAAGCCGACAAAATGTCCTCATAAAGCGCAAAAAAACACGAAAAAGAAAACAGGCAGCAGAAAATGCTGTCTGTTTTTGGTAGTTGCGGAGGATGGGATCGAACCACCGACCTTCAGGTTATGAGCCTGACGAGCTACCACTGCTCTACTCCGCGATCGAGCGTCCGGCAAGACTCAAATTAAGCGCAAAGCGCGGTCTTCTAACCAAACGCGAATGCAAAAGTACTGCTTTTTTTTGACATATGCAAATTTTTTTGCTTTTTTTGTCAAAAATTAGCGTTTTTCGGGGGATAAAGCTCAAAAAAGACTCAAATCTGCGTCCGAGATGGTCGGTTTGCCGCGCTTTTTGCCAGAAGAATTAGGTAGCGTGGTGTTCGTCGCACAAGAGGCGTTAGGAGCACTCGGAGTGCTTGGTGTGCTCGGAGCAACAGATCTGCCGAGATAGGGAGCGAGAATGTCACGGGTCTGCGGGTCGGTCCACTGACATTTGTCAACCATCCATTCAAGATAACTCTTGTCCACACGCAGCATGGACTCGATGCTCTCTCCACGATGTGCTCCTTGCGCGAGATAGTAATACGCTCCGCGTTTCTGTAGCCATCGGTCGAAAGAAATAAAACCGAACTCATCCCTTTGTGCCCAAGCCCATCCGTGTGCCGCCACTTGGGCTTTGAAGACCTCAATGGTGGCCATCACATCATCCAGCGAGTTGTGCGCCCCCTCGAACGGGTGACCGTAATACCGAGTATAGGCGGATGTCAGGTTGTTGTGCACTTTCTCTCCGTTCTCGTCCACCATGCCGGCCGTATGGATGCGCTCGAGCAGGAGTGCGTCGTACCACGTGCGCCCGTCGAACTGGAAATCCTTGCCGATACGCTTGAGGTTATAATGCAAGATGGGCGCATCATAGCCGTTGCCGTTGTAACTGAGCAGGTCACAATCCTTGGTGAAGGCAATCAGTTCGTCGTATATACTTCTCAAACTTACGCCATTCTCCATGAGAAAAGCTTTGCTGATATGGTGAACCGCCTCTGCTTCCGCAGGAATACTGAACGGACCTTCCGGCAGAATATACCAGTCTCGCTGGTCAATGGTCTGCCAACTGTCGGTATCAAACTTAACCAGCGAAAGCTGGATGATATGTTCTTTCTGCACATCCAGGCCTGTGGTCTCTGTGTCGAAACAAACTAACTGCATATTTCTCAGATCTTCAATTGTTTATTGCCTTTACTCTACGTATAAAACTAAACCTTTCAGATATTCTCCTTCGGGATGGTAAATGTTAATAGGATGGTCTTGCGGCTGATGGAGCTGATGCAGGATGCGGACTTTCCGCCCGACCTGTGCGGCTGCGCTGAAGACTGCGAGACGGAAAGCCTCTTTATCCACCGCCTGTGAACACGAAAAAGTGAAGAGTATTCCTCCCGGACGGATCATCTCTATCGCTTTGGCGTTGATACGCTGATAGCCGCGCAAGGCGTTCTTGACCGCGTCCCTGTGTTTGGCGAATGCAGGCGGGTCGAGAATGATCAAATCGAAAGTCCTGTTCTGCGCTTTCTGGGCACTCAGATACTCGAAAGCATCCTGTGCAACCGCGGTATGATTGTCGGCATCGGGGAAATTGCGTGCCACATTAACATTCACTAAATCAATCGCTTTCTGGCTGACATCTACACTATCTACGCTCTTGGCTCCTCCGCGCAAAGCATAAAGCGAAAAACCGCCCGTATAACAGAACATATTCAGTACATCCTTGCCGGCGGCATAGCGTTCTACGAGTGCCCGATTTTCCCGCTGGTCGATGAAAAAGCCCGTCTTCTGTCCGCGCAACCAGTCGATACGGAAAGAGAGGCCGTTCTCTACCGACCAGAAGTCCGGATTCTCCTCCGCAGGCAGTTGGTCGGCTATAAGCCACCCTGTCTTTTCGCCTTCTATCGCAGCCTTGAAAGGCAAGGTGTCGTCGCTCTTGTAATAGACGTTCTTCACTTGTGGCACGTTGCCCACGATGGCTTTGGCGATGGCTTCTCTATTCAGGTGCATGCCTATCGAGTGAGCCTGAAGGACAGCCGTCTCGGCATACACATCCACTATCAAACCCGGCAGAAAATCGCCCTCGCCGTGAATGAGACGGAAAGTGTTGTTGTCCGGACGTATGAGACCGACAGATTTCCGTACATTGTATGCGGCGCGGATACGTTCGCTCCAGAAATCCGCAGGCAACTCCTCCACACCAAAGGCCAATATGCGTACGGCAATACTTCCTACCTGCCAATGCCCCACGCCTAATACATCGCAGGTGCTTGCACGTACGCATACCAGCTCGCCTTCTTGCGGTTCGTCATACGGATAGTTCTTATCCAAGGCGATACGAGCGATGGCACCGGAGAAAACCCAAGGATGCCATCTTTTGAGTGATTCTTCTTTATGTGGTTTGAGATAGATGGTTGTCATTCTACGCCGTGTGTGAAATCGTGGTAATCATGAAGCGAGAGATTGTCACTCACATACTTGAGGCTGTGTATTTTGGCGAAGCCGAGTGCGGCGATAAACGCCAATTCCATGTCGAACACGCAGTCTTTGTAATCGGAAGCGAGCACAAAATCGCAGTTGGTATAGCATATCGCTTGACATATTCCCTCCTGATCCGGAAGGAGAATCGAGAAATTGTCCAGAGTGGGTTCAGGATAGGTGACATTGGGATGGTTGAGCCTTACTTCGGTCACTTGCGCCCATGTTCCCACCTCGAAATTGGCACTACCGGCATAGCCGATATTGAGTATCTCGGACTCGCGTGGGAGTGTCTGAAGAGCGCGGATGATATTGATGCCTCCGACACCCGTATAGATCACCTCTGCCTGGCTCCATTCGGCACGTGCCGCTTCGCTCATCAATGCCAGCACTTTTTCCCTCAACTCGCGTTCGCCTTCTTCCGCTTGAATGATAAATTTTGCCATATTCGTAAATTTTGTGCAAAGATACAGAAAAAATCCCACATACACAAATATTATCGGCAGAGAAACGCTTTTTTGTTCATTTTTGCTTGTTTGAAGCCTAAGTCGGCAGGTGGAAAGTTCCATAAAAAAGAGAAAATGCAGATAGAAGGAACGGAAAGAGGTGGCTGTGGCACGATATTTGTGCTAAAAGGACGTAATGAGTAAATATTTTTCTTTTCGATTAGGAACTGTAGTCCTTGCTTTATGGGCAATGCAGTTACCTGTGTCTGCTCGCAAGAAACCGCAAGTGCCGGATTCCTTGCGGACGATTCGTGTGGAAGTGAACGGAGTGGAGCTGACCATGCAAAGAGTGGAAGGCGGTTCGTTTGTAATGGGCGCGACACAAGACCAATACGACCGAGACATCTATACGAATAAGCCGGCGCATTTGGTGTTCCTTTCGCCCTATTATATTGCAGAGACGGAAGTAACGAATCGTCTGTGGCACGCTGTGATGCCGGAGAAAGAAATGCTCGGTCCTCAGGGCTATCCGACTCATCCTGTGTCCTTTGTGACCTGGAATGACGCACAGGAGTTCGTTCGCAGGCTGGATAGTATAACGGGCTATGCCTTCCGTCTGCCGACGGAGGCTGAATGGGAATATGCAGCCCGTGGTGGCGCGAAGAGCAAAGGTTTCCGCTTCGCGGGCGCTAACGAGGCGGACTCCGTCGGATGGACATACGTCGTGGCGGGGCAGTGGACACACCCTGTCGGGCGCAAACGACCGAATGAATTAGGGCTATATGACATGACGGGCAATGTGTCAGAATGGTGTCAGGACTTGTACGGCCCTTACCAGTTGTCCACGGAGCCGGATCCAATAGGAGCAGATACAGGTTCATACCGTGTGGTTCGAGGTGGCAGTTACGACGAGTGTATCGCCAACAGCCATCTGTCGGTACGCAGGTGGTTCAAGCCGGAAACATCAGCCGGGTATATAGGCCTGCGGGTGGCATTCTCCCTGCCGGATGATCCGATGAAACAGCCGCTGCCTGAGGCTCCTGCGCTGACACAGAACATCCGCGTGAAAGGAAGAAAGATCCATTTCTCGCTCGTGACGTGCGAGGAACCTTATTATATATCCGAGGAGATTAGCGCGTCTGACTGGAAGAAAATAATGTCGGTTTCGGCTCCCGACGAGAACGAAGGTTCGGCTGTTGGGATGAATGCGCAGGAACGTGTGCGTTTTGCGGAAGTATGTAGCCGTCTTGCCGAGAGACCACTTAGTGTGGCTTCCTCCTCAGAAACGGAAACGGCTTTGCAGCAAGGTGTAATCGCTCCTCCCGCGAAGAAAAAGAGCAACTCCAAAGCGAAGGCCAAACAAACGAACAACCGAAACCGCAAAGCCCGGAAGAAATTGTCACCATGGGCGGAACTGATCGGCGTCAAAGTGAACGTTCCTGACGACCAAGTACTGCTTCAATACAAAGCTTCGGCGGCCGATAATAAGCCTCTTAGATTGGTGATTCACTTGAAATAAGGGGCATAAAGGGCAAAATAAGCACTTTTTTCGCAAAAAACTGCACAAATATTTGCACATGTCAAAATTTTGTTGTACCTTTGCACCCGCTTTTGAGAAAAAGAGCTCAAAAGTTAAAATACGGCCGGTTGGATGAGCGACTTAGTCAACGGTCTGCAAAACCGTCTAGAGCGGTTTGACTCCGCTACCGGCCTCACAGAAAAGTCACTCGGAAAGGGTGACTTTTCGTTATTAAAGAATAGAAGATTTGGATGAACTGATTCAAAATATTACTTCCCAGGAATACAAGTACGGCTTCACGACCGACGTGGAGACGGACATCGTGCCTGCTGGGCTGAACGAAGATATCATCCGTCTCATCTCCGCGAAGAAAGGCGAACCGGAATGGATGCTCGACTTCCGCCTGAAAGCATACCGAAAATGGCTGACGATGAAAGTGCCGACATGGGCACATCTGCAGATCCCCGAGATTGATTTTCAGGCGATTTCCTATTATGCCGCTCCGAAGAAGGCACAAAGCAAAGAACAAGGTACAAAGGAGGAGATTGATCCGGAGATCATGAAGACCTTCGACAAACTTGGTATTCCTTTGGAGGAACGTGCCGCGCTGGCAGGAAACATGGCGGTGGATGCCGTCATGGACTCCGTGTCTGTCAAAACGACATTCCGCCAGACACTTGCAGAGAAAGGGATTATCTTCTGCTCCATCAGCGAAGCTGTCAAGGAGCACCCGGATTTGGTCCGCGAATACCTCGGCTCGGTCGTTCCGCCGAGCGATAATTTCTATGCCGCACTCAATTCCGCTGTGTTCTCCGATGGTTCGTTCGTCTATATTCCCAAAGGAGTGCGCTGCCCGATGGAACTGAGTACCTATTTCCGTATCAATGCCGGAAACACAGGTCAGTTTGAGCGGACACTTCTGATAGCAGACGAAGGGGCGTACCTCAGTTATCTGGAGGGCTGCACGGCTCCGATGCGTGACGAGAACCAACTGCATGCCGCCATCGTGGAGATAGTGGTCCGCAAGGATGCTGAAGTCAAGTATTCGACCGTCCAGAACTGGTATCCCGGTGACAAAGACGGCAAAGGAGGCATCTTCAATTTCGTGACCAAACGAGGTATTACATACGAGAACGCGCGCCTGAGCTGGACACAAGTGGAGACGGGTAGCGCCATCACTTGGAAATACCCGAGCTGTATTCTGCGCGGAGACAACTCGACCGCAGAGTTCTATTCGGTAGCCGTCACCAACAACTACCAGCAGGCGGATACAGGTACGAAGATGATTCACATAGGTGCCAACACCCGCAGCCGAATCGTCAGCAAAGGTATCTCTGCCGGAAAAAGTCAGAACGCTTACCGCGGTCTCGTGAAGATGGGAAAAGGAGCTGTCAACGGACGTAACTACAGCCAGTGTGACAGTTTGCTCTTGGGAGACAAATGCGGCGCGCACACCTTCCCCGACATGCAGATCATGAATCCGACCGCTACGGTCGAGCACGAAGCCACGACCAGCAAGATCAGCGACGACCAACTCTTCTATTGCCGTCAGCGAGGCATCGGTGTGGAAGATGCTGTGGGACTGATAGTGAACGGTTATGCCAAAGAGGTAATGGACAAACTGCCGATGGAGTTTGCAGTCGAAGCGCAAAAACTGCTGCAAGTGAGTCTCGAAGGTAGTGTGGGATAGTTTAATCGAAGATTTCCGTCAGTATATCCAATGACCGTGGCTGTTGCCACGTGTCGATATTCTCGCTGAGGTAGCTGCAAAGCTGCCTCAGTTGTTTTTGTCGTTCCGCGCGTGTGAGTGGTAGTCGGACCAGTTCGGGATGGGCTTGCTCGTCGATAGCAAATCCCAGCCTCTCTGCCAAACCGATAAGAAACTGCAAATGGAAATTCTGCGGCTCTTTTTCTTGCTCCAACAGACGAACCGCATTGCTCAAATATTCAAACATCTCCGGATCTTCCATGGGATGCTTGAGTGTGTGAAAGAGTACCTCGCTCAGAAAGAGTGCGATGGTTTGTTTGGTGAGGTCGGGTGTGCGAAGCCCGATAGGCGAGATGGAAAGTGTTGCTTCGCGCAACGTCGGAGGACGTTTTGAATTGGCGGGAGGCTGCTCGGCTGTGAGCTGCAAGAGGGCCATTGGAGTATAGATAGCACCGGAATGTTTGCGCCCGAGACCATACACCATATAATTTACGCGCCCACTTGCGCGCGTGTATGTATGGAGTATATGCGCCTTATCGGAGTGCGGCTGTAGCGAGAGAACAATCGCTTCAGTGGTGATCAACATACAAACTGTCAATTAGTACACCGTCACTCATCCGATACGTACGGAAAATGAACGGACTTTCAGCCGAGGTGTAGTCTGGAAGAGTGATAACCGAATAG
This sequence comes from uncultured Bacteroidales bacterium, assembly GCA_900319645.1. Lineage (GTDB taxonomy): Bacteria > Bacteroidota > Bacteroidia > Bacteroidales > Paludibacteraceae > Colicola. Next base: position 242,020 of record ONPG01000003.1, on the reverse strand, counting down.
ACGGGATCGGGATAGGCGAACTCGAAATTCGTGCTGTCCTTCTGTGGCTTGGCTTTGCCTGCCGCGTTGACGACGACGAAATGTCCCTTGCGCATGTAACTGTGGTCGTGTCCCGCAATACTCAGGTCAATTTGACCGAGCGCATAACGGAACGTGGCGTAGATAGTGGGATTAAAACGTCCTTTGCATGCCGAGATAGCAGGATGATGCATCATTACCACCACATAACGCCCCTCGGCTGTGTTCAGCAGGTCGCGTAGCCATGTCAGCACGCGTGTGCGATAGACCAGCAGGTCGATGGAGTTGGAGTCGATGACGATGAAACGCAGTTGAGGAAAGTCCACATGATAGAAAATACCGGGAACAGCAATGTCTTCCACGGGCTGTGGAAACCACTCCAGCCATTCGGGCAACAGCGTCTTGTGAATACCTTTGGTATATTCATGGTTGCCCGGACAATTGATAACCGGCAGACCGCACAGCGAACTCTCTGTCCATTCGCGGAGCAGGAGTTGATGGTAATACTTCTGCCCACGATCCATCCAGTCGCCGACTTGAACGACTGCATCTGCTTGCGGCACACGTGCTGCGAGCGTGTCGTATTCAGCGTACGTGAGGCGGTTGTGTACGTCCCCAAGTACTAAAAGATCCAAGGATTGTGGTGTTACGGTGTCCTGCCAACCCTGGTCGGTTGCCACGAATCCGTGTACGGAATCCCCGGCAAACGTCGGGAATACGTATCCGAGCGTGTTGCCTCTCCAAACCGGTTCGTCCGGCATACCGAACCACGCTTGCCAGCGGACGATGCAAACGATTACACCGGCCGCCAGCAAGAGTGTCCAGACGATTATTTTAATCCATTTGCGCATTTAGAAGGGCAGTTGGCTGGAGTCGTCTCCGGCTGTTGCGTCAAAAGGATCAACATTAGCTGTCGCAGGGTTCTCCATAGGCTGTGCTGCCGGAGCAGGAGCCGCTGCGGGCTGTGCTACTACCGGCTGAGCTGCGGGAGCAGCTCCCTGCTGGGTGGTGTCACCCTGCTGAATCTTCCATGCACGGATAGAGGTGTACCAACGTCCGTTGAACTCACGGCTCTCGATGTCGAAACTGACCGTTACCAGCTGATCAATTGCACAAGGGTTCTGTTTGATACGCTCCTCGCCGAAAACCTCAAAATGCACTTTGCGGGGATATTGGTCAAGCGTTTCCAGCACGTATGGTTGCACTTTCCACGGGTTACCGGTGCGTCCCACACCGCTTTGCTCAGGAAGTACCTGAATAATCTTACCAACTACTTCCATGATTTATTCTCCTTTGATTGCTGCAATACCCGGGAGAATCTTGCCTTCGATAGCCTCAAGCAGAGCGCCTCCACCGGTGGAAATATACGATACCTGGTCAGCGAGACCGAACTTGTTGACGCAAGCTACGCTGTCACCACCACCGATGAGCGAGAAAGCGCCGTTAGCGGTAGCCTCGGCGATTGCGTTACCGATAGCACGGCTTCCGTCGCAGAAATTGTCAAACTCGAACACGCCTGCAGGACCGTTCCAAAGGATTGTCTTTGCGCCACGGATAGCGTCCGCGAAAGCTTTCTGTGCTTTCGGACCTGCATCCATTCCTTCCCAACCCTCAGGAATAGCGTTGGACGGGCAAACCTGCTGCTTGGCTTCGTTGCTGAAGCTGTCGCCGCAGATAGCGTCTTCTGCCATAACGAGTTCCACACCGTTCTTCTTGGCCAGTTCCTCAACGCCAAGAGCTACGTCGAGTTTGTCGAGCTCTACAATCGAGTTGCCGATCTCGCCGCCGTGTGCTTTGGCAAAAGTATAGGTCATACCGCCGCAGAGGATCAGTTTGTCCACTTTGCCGAGCAGGTTCTCGATGATACCGATCTTGGAGCTTACTTTCGAGCCGCCCATGATAGCTACGAACGGACGTTTGATATCCTTCAGGATGGCGTCCACAGCGTTCACTTCTTTCTCCATGAGGAAGCCGAGCATCTTGTTGTCTGCGTCGAAGTAGTCTGCGATAACAGCCGTCGAAGCGTGTTTGCGGTGTGCGGTTCCGAATGCGTCCATTACGTAGCAGTCTGCATACGAAGCAAGGGTCTTGGCGAACTCTTTCTGACGTGCTTTCATCTCTTTCTTAGCCGGCTCATAAGCGGGATCTTCTTTCTCGATTCCAACCGGTTTGCCTTCCTCCTCGGGATAGAAACGCAGGTTCTCCAGCAGAAGTACCTCGCCCGGTTTGAGGGCGGCGGCCTGTGCTTGTGCTTTTGCGCAGTCCTCTGCGAATTGTACAGGGCAACCGAGTGCCGCTGCTACAGCGTCTTTGATCTGACCGAGGCTGAACTTAGCCTGCACTTTGCCTTTGGGTTTTCCCATGTGGCTCATAATGATCAACGCTCCTCCGTTGTTGAGGATGTGTTTCAGAGTGGGGAGTGCGCCACGGATACGGGTGTCATCTGTGATCTTTCCATTTTCGTCCAGGGGCACATTGAAGTCCACACGGACAATCGCCTTCTTGCCGGCGAAATTGAATTTGTCAATTGTCATAATAATGTGTATTTATTGAGTTATTTGTTTGTAGTTTCTGGTTTGATACTATCCCTGCGATATACCGACGACATACCGACGAGATACCGTGATTAACATTAAGTCAGATGCTTATTTCCATCCGATAGAGTTGAGTCTTCCTTTATACACGTCGCTATAAGTCCGCGTGGCGTCCTGACCTCCGAAGAGATAAATATTGTTGTCGCGCACGATCGTATTCTGTTTCTGACGCGCGTGATAGACTTCCGGCAAGCGGTTTTTGACGGTATCGGCGATAACCCAGTTCAGTCCTTCGTCTTTGGAAATGAGGATGTCTCTGCCGAAATAGTTCATGTCCGCGTTCACGCCTCCGAACATCATCAGCTGGTTGTTGTACCAGATGACCGATGCACCTGTGAGGCTGGTGAATTGAGGGCGGTCGATAGAGTATTCCTCCATCCGGTAACCTCCGTTTTCCGGTATATGCGGCGAGTATTCGAGGTTCCATCGTGTGTTGAGCGAGCGTCCGTTTTCAGCAAATCCGCCGATGATCATAGCTCTCTCGCGTTCGCTGGCACTATTGAAACAAACGGTTGCGAAATCGCTTATGGGGAACACATCATTGAATGCTTTCAATCCCGTTAGTTTCAGGGATCCTTTTTTCCAGATAGCCAATTCCTGATAAGAGTTGTCCACGAGTGCCCACACCTCTTTGTTCCAATAGAGGACCATGGTCTGAACGGTATAGTTGACGCTATGCGCAGTCCATTCGATTGCGTCCGCCGAGGTGTAGATGTTCTTTCCGTCGCCGTAGTAAAGTGTGTCGCCTGAACTGATGATCTGCCTTACTCGGGTGCCTATAGGCAGGCCTTCCGGTTCGCCCAAATCAACCCAGTCCTCGCCGTCCTCCGACTCATAAGCGTTCAGCTCGAAACCGTTGCTCTTGATCATCACAAAATTATTGTTCAAACTGACCACTTTCTGCTCGCTGTCATCCTGCGGATAAATGGAATCGGCTATCTGTTCCCATGCGTACAGATCCGGATCCACCTGGTGAACAGACGCTTTGATCTCGTATGTCTTGAGGGTCTTGCTGTCTGCTGAACGGATGGTGAGATAGATCGGTTGCTTGCTGAAATTGAGAGTGTCGTTACCGGTTAGAACGCACAAGGTATCCGGAGTGCGGACAAAGGCTGCTCCCGGTGTAGCCGCGAACGTAAATCGGGGTATGACGGTATCCAGTGATGTCCCGTATTGAATCGAATCGCGGTTCCACACCAAACCGGTGTCCACTCTCTCTTCCACCGTAAAAACGGCTTTTGACAGAGCCGGCCTTTTGGTGTCATTGGCAAACGCAAAAGCCGTCAGTTGGGCTACTGAGGAGCGGGTGGTACTTGAGCTGCTCGTGGAGTCACATGCGGTCAAAACCACTATGGTCAGCACTATAAATAGGTATAAAAATCGTTTCATTCGTTTAAACTTTCATTATTTGTCCGAATAATTTGTTTATTTCGGAAAAAAGCAGTAATTTTGCAGTCTCAATTCAAAAAATATACAACACTATATGTTATTCAAATCGCAACTATTGGATTTTTGGCACACATTGCCTTGGGCTCGTGCCCGCCGCAAGCAGTTGTCTCTTCGCGGTGTTGTGGAGCAGGAGCGTCGTATTCTCTCTCCCGAGCAGGTGGCGGATTATTCCGCACGTGTAATGGACCAGATCGAGAGGATGTCTTCTTTCCGCCAGGCGAAAACGGTTATGCTCTATTATCCCATTCACAACGAGGTGGATTTGCGTCCTTTGTTGGCCAAGTATTACGGTCAGAAGACTTTGCTTTTGCCGGTTACCCACCGTTGGGGAATGGAGGTCCGCCCGTATGACGGCGAGGATTCCTTGCGCAAGGGACGTTTTGGTGTGCCTGAACCGCAGACCGAGACCTATAAAGGTAAGATTGACCTTATTCTCGTACCGGGCGTTATTTTCGACCGTCATTGCCATCGTATCGGACGTGGACGCGGCTATTACGACCGTTTTCTGCGCAGACATCGCAGTTCGACCAAAATAGGTGTTTGCTACACGTTCCAACTCCAGAAGCATGACATCCCTCATACCTTGTTAGACGTGCGCGTAGATCGCGTGGTCACTCCTCAGGAGACCATTGGATAGCCTGTTGGCTGTCTCTTATTCGTTGCAACTCTCGGTCGGTTTCGGCTGAGAGTTTCTTTTCGCCCTTGCGGTAATAGTATATCAGGCCGTATTGCTTGCATTTCTGCATTTTGGAATAGGGTAGTTCCTGACGGAAATAGTGCTCCACCAAATCCCAAATCTGCACAATGAGTGCGTCAGCCTGCTTGCGCAACTCACCCAGGTCGCCCTGTACGCGGTTGGTCGTCTGGACATGGAACTGGTGGCTCTGCATGTGTTCGCAGAAGATGTCATAGTGCACTTTGACCTTGCTTATCGCGGGGTTGTAGATGGCAAATCCGCCTGCAGCGGTTCGCTTTTGCTCGCCCTCGATGATTTTCTTTCCCCATTCTAACAGGCTCTCCTCGGTGGACAAGTCCGGAACAATATGGTTTTCCGGGTCGAGTCCGTAGAGTTTCTTTTGCTCTTTCTTGATCTCGCCGCGAATAACCGCCAGGTTGAAGACTTGGATGAAATGGGAGATATACATCCTTGCTTTTTGTACCTTGTGGCGGTATTGTTTGTTGGCGCTCACCTTGGTGGTGTAGTTTTCCTTGGATTGTAGCACGGTGTTCTCAAACTGCGAGAGAAACTGTTGTATTTCGCTTTGCAGTTTATAGGGCAGCACTTGCTCGTTAAACCCTGTTATCTCTGCGCGTTGCAGGGCGGTTTGCAAGGAGCGCAAGCGTGCTAAATCCGTGTTGGGTAATCGTCTGTATGGCATAGACAGATACGATTTGTCGGTTATGATATTCGGGTTACTAATTTCTCTGCCAGTTGGCGCATTTGTTCGGTTGCGTAGTTGGCCGGCAGACGATCCAGTTGTTGCAAGGCCTTGGAGGTGTGTTGCTCGATCACGGCTTCGCCTGCTTCGCGTACGCCTAAGCGGTTGTAGATGGCGGTCACAGCGGCTATTTTCTCTGTGTCTTTGCCGCTGGCCATCATCCATTGCAGCAACTCGGCTTTAGTCTCGCCGTCGGCTCGCTCCATGGCGGTAAGAAGAAGGAAGGTCTTCTTGTTGCAGCAGATGTCGCCTCCGATAGCTTTGCCGAAGGTCTTCGGGTCGCCATAGACATCCAGTATGTCGTCCTGGATCTGGAAAGCAAGTCCTATATGCAGACCGAACTGATAGAGTGCTTCTTGCTGCGACTCGTTGGCGCCCGCTATGTAGCCGCCAATCTTCATGGCATAAGCGAGCAGAACCGAGGTCTTTTTCTCTATCATCATCATGTAGTCGTCAATGCTCACCTGGTTGGCGTGCTCGAAATCCACGTCGTATTGTTGTCCTTCGCAGATACCTGTTGCCATCTCGTTGAACCATTTCAACACTTTCGGCAGTTTGTCGGCTGGTACGTCCGAGAGCAGTTTGTATGCTTCTATGAGCATCTGGTCGCCGGACAGGATGGCTGTGTTGTCGTCCCATTTGACGTGTACGGTCGGACGTCCACGGCGCACTTGCGCACGATCCATGACGTCGTCGTGCAGCAGGGTGAAGTTATGAAACACCTCAAGGGCCAAGGCCGCAGGCATAACATGGTCTATCACGTCGCCGTTGAGGAGTCCGCCGTTGACGATGGCTTCTGCGGCTATGAGTGCCAGCGTCGGTCGCAAACGCTTGCCGCCCGAAGCCAATGTGTATGCTATCGGTTCGTACAGGCCTCGCGGCTCTTTGTCCCAGGGCAGGGATTCGATGGCTTTGTTAATGTCTGTCATAATCTTTGGGGTTATGCGAAGTGGTCTTCTATAATGTCTGCCAGCACTTCTTTGATCTCAAGTCCGGCGGCACGTACTTGCTGGGGAATGAAGCTGGTGGGAGTCATACCCGGAGTGGTGTTGACCTCGAGCAGGTTGTTCACCTCGCCGTCGGTTATGATCCAGTCCACGCGGATGATACCGTGGCAGCCGAGGATGTCGTATATGCGCAGGGTGTCGGCTTGGATCTTGTCGCGTACGCTGTCAGGGATGCGTGCCGGAGTGATCTCATCCACTTGTCCGCGGTATTTGGCGTCGTAGTCAAAGAACTCGTTTTTCGTCACTACTTCGGTAATGGGGAACGCCACGGCTTTCTCTTTGGTCTTATACACGCCGCAGGTCACCTCGGTTCCCTTCATGTATGCCTCGCAAATCACCTCGTCGCCTTCTTCAAAAGCACGTTCTATGGCGGGCACGACTGCATCCACGGTCTTCACTTTCGAGCATCCGAACGAGGAACCGCCCACATTCGATTTGATGAAGCATGGCAAACCGGTTCGCTCTGCCATTTGCTGGGCAAACGCCTCGTCTTTGGTCATGCTTGCCCATTCGTCTTTGCGGATCAGAACACTTTCCGCTATGCGGAATCCGAAGCTGCGCAGATAGTGGTTGCACGTGTATTTGTTGAACGTGATCGAAGCTGCCAGCACGCCGCAACAGGAATAGGGTAGTCCTATTAGGTCCAGATAGCCTTGCAGCACGCCGTTCTCGCCCGGTGTGCCGTGGATGGTGATATAGGCGAAATCAAACGTACGTTTCTCGCCTTGGTACATGTACGAGAAATCATTACGGTCGATGGCGATACCGCCGCTCGTCAGGTCATCGTGCTCTATATCTGCATCGGGCAGGGCACACCAGTCGTGACCGTGAAGGCGTACAATCGTTACGTTGTAACGGGTCTGGTCCATGAAGGACAGAATTCCTTTTGCCGAGCGGAGCGAAACCTCATATTCGCTACTGTCTCCGCCGGCTATGATGGCTATATTTCTTTTCATTTTGATCTTGTTTTGCGAATTTGGCTACAAAGTTACTGCTTTTTTTTGACATACGCAAGCGCGCACGCGTTTTTTTTGCGAATTTTATTCAAACCGGAGATAATTGCGTATTTTTTCGATGTCTGTGGAGTCTAATTGCTTGACACTTCGCAGGTCGTCAATTCCCTCTAAGCGAACATACTTCCTTCGCATAAGATAGATAGCCTTCGCTTGCTCGTACCGCAAGTATGGATGATGGCTTAAATCCTCTGTACTACAGCTGTTTACGTCTATTTTATGAACGTCTTCCGGCGAAGCCGTAAAATGCCCGAGCAAAGTGTCCAAACGAAGCTTTGCGAAGGGAGGGTCTGTCAGCTGACTCGGGCTGTAGTAGCCGCCTAAACGCTCCCGGTACTCGATAATCCGCATAGCCGTATAACGACCGATGCCGCGGATGTATTGTAATTCGGTGGTGTCACAATGGTTCAGGTCAAGGATCGTATCTTTCTTCACATGCCGCGCAAAACGCCAACCCACGCTGTCATGCCAAAGCGAGTCGGCTATCCGGAAAGAATCGTAACGGGCCTTTCTTTCTGCGTTCCAGGCGGCAAAACGGGCGTCATCCGCACGCTTGCACGAGTCTTTGTAATGTGCCCATCGTGCCTGCCGGAGACTGTCTCTCCGCGCTTTCACACGCGCTATACTGTCTTTGCGGAGACTGTCGTGTGCCTGCCAGACGGCTTCCGCTTCCTGCTGCGAAGAAATACTTTCCGGAGGACGGCTGACGACAAAAAACCACGTGCTGGCTGCTATCACGAATAAAGCCGCTACGCCTATGTATTGCTCTGTTGATAACATAACATGGAGCCACTCCTGAGCCTCAGTCGATCGTACTTTGCACTTTTCCGTCCGCCAAATGGCTCTCTATCCGGTCGCCTTTGCTCAACTCCTGAACCGAACGGACGACCTTGCCGTTCTTGGTAAGCAAACTATACCCCATCCGGTAGATTCGCTCGGGATTGCAGGCTGCTATCCGTTGTTCCAACAGTTCCACACGATGCCGGCGGATGAGTATCTGTCTCTCGCCCGTGCGTCTCAGACGCAGAAGCAACTGTTCGATACGTGCCGCCTGAGCGTCCATCCTGTGTATCAGCCATTCGGCTACGGCTGTGGGCGTTTTCAGAGCCTCATGCGCCACCATGTCCAGCACGCTCACGTCACGCGTGTGACCTATTCCGCTCAATATCGGCAGGTCAAACTGCGCGCATACTGCACATAGAGTATATTGGTCAAAACAACTCAAATCGGTTGTTGCGCCTCCGCCGCGGATGATCGCCACGCAGTCAAAAGCGCCGTTTTCGTATTTCCCGATATCTTCCAAAGCGGCAAGGATAGATCGTTCGGCTCCATCGCCTTGCATAATAGCGCCAAAGAGCGTGGTCTCGAAACGGTAACCGCTTTGTTCCAACTGGTGGCAGAAATCGCCATAACCGGCGGCAGAAGGCGAAGAGATGACGGCTATCCGTTGGATGAGTGTCGGGAGCGGAAGCAACTGTTGCGCGTCCATCAGACCGTCTTTCTCCAACTGCAAGATTGTCTGCTGGCGTTTGCGCGCCATCTCGCCAACAGTATAACTCGGGTCGATACCTACGATTGACAGACTCAGACCGTAAACCGCGTGAAACTGCACTTCCGCTTCTACCAGAACGGTCATTCCCACTTGAAGCGTTTGTCCTGTCTCGCTCTCGAAATATGCCATCAGCATTTCGTTCGTTCCCGACCAGCAGGTCGCACGCATTTTGGCTTGCATGTTCGGTCCTCCGTATGACTTGACGCCTGTCGGGCCTTTCGACTCAACCAACTCCAAGTACATATGTCCGCCACGCTGACTGAGGCTGCTGATCTCGGCTTGCACCCAATAGGTCGGCTGCAGGCTCTCACTCAGAGCGTCCTCTATCTCTGCGCATAACTGCGAAAGGGTAAGAAATGTATTCATAAGGTATATAATATGCAAAAAGTGATGATGGCGGCTATGACGCCCGTGAGCCACCAAAGGCTCTTGTGTATGGTCAGCCATCCCATGACGATAGCTCCGTATAGCAGTCCCACCATCGGCAGACTGATAACTACGGCGGAACTACTGCCCGGTAGGCGCTCTATCCATCCGACGGCATGGTTCATCATCCATGCCAAACCGCTTGTCAGATAGCCGATAAGTTGTCCCAAACCACTTCCTCCCAACGCCACGCTTGCCAAACCGCAGGGAACTAACAGGCTTGCAAGTGGCAGTACAATCAGGTTCGTCAGCAGAAAATAATTGCTCACTTGCCCGAACAGGTACATCGTAATAGGAATTGTTCCCAGTTGTGCCGCTATACTGATGAGGATGGTTCCGGCTATCCAACTGAGCATTTTCCCCGGCAGACTGTTTTCCCATTCCAACCTGTGTAGTTTGAATTCCGCGTCTCGTGCCACGATCACGATGGCGGCTGTGGCGGCAAAGGAGAGTTGAAAACTCACGCTCCATAAGTCCATCGGCCTTACTATCAGAATCAATACGGCGGCTGCGGCTATCGTGTTGAGTGTCGGGCTGTGGCGGTAGATCATCTTTCCTATTTCCACCATCGTGACCATCACCACACATCGTACTACCGAAGGTGTCATTCCTGTGAGCCATGCGTAGCCCCACATAGCGGCTATCAGCACGCAACTGAGCAACCATCGGCCTGTTCGGTCCTCATGCATCGGCTTCAATCGCCCGCCTAATGTCAGAATGGCTATCAGCAGTCCGTAGAGAATCCCTGTGTGCAAACCGCTTACTGCCAGCACATGTGCTGCTCCCGACGCCTGAAATCGTCTGCGTAAAAGCGGATCCAGATCTTCTTTGTATCCCAAGGTCAAAGCGCCTGTCGTCGCCAGTTCGTCTCCGCGTAATCCGCTCGCTTCCAGCCTCTTGTACAACCGCTCTTGTAAAGATGGCTCATCCCGTTTGTTTCCGGTTTTCAATACGTACTCTCCTGCGTATACCGTTCCCGTGATACCTTGTCTTCTCAGGTAAAGCCCGTAGTCAAACCGCCGTATGTGTCCGCCTCGCCGGATACGTGTCCGGGTAATAAGGGTATCGCCTGTTTGCGGGCGCGTACGCGTACTGTCGCGCAGGATATATAGGAGTACTTTCCCGACGCCCAATGCCTCTGCTTCGTATCGGTCTGTCTTGCCGCTTGTTACTTTCGCTTTTTCTTTTCCGACCGCAAAAGCATACACCCGCATACTGTCAATCGTCTCACATTCTGTCTGATAGAGCAGCACGTCCGGCCGGTATTTATCCAATAATAGCAGCACGGCAATCACGATTGCCAATACTGCTATCATCGGGTATGATTTCATTTCTCAGTTTTCAGTTTTCAGTTTTCCCTCTTCAGTTTTCCCCTTTCAGTTTTCAGTTTTCATCTTCCTAATCGCTTCCTCCGGATCTTCTGCTCCGAAGACTGCGCTTCCGGCTACCAGCACATCGGCTCCTGCCTTGAATAGTGCCTGTGCGTTCTCGGTGTTCACGCCGCCGTCTATCTCCACGAGCGTCTTCAGACCTCTTCGGTCTATCTCCTGGCGGATGAAGCGGATTTTGTCCATCGTCTCGGGAATGAATTTCTGCCCGCCGAAACCGGCAAAAACACTCATCAGCAACACCATATCCACTTTGTCCAAATAAGGCACGAGCCGTTTCACATCTATATCAGGATTGATGGTCAGACAGGTCCGCACGCCTTTTGCTTTGATCAGCTCTAATATGGGCAACGGATCCTCTACCGCCTCCAGATGGAATCCGACCGAATAAGCTCCTGCGTCGCAGAAACGCTCCACGTATTTCTCCGGATGAACGATCATCAGATGCACGTCCAGCGGTTTGGTACAATACTTCCGCATAGGAACCATCAGCGGAAAACCGAAAGAGATATTCGGTACGAACACGCCGTCCATGACATCCACGTGCAGCCAGTCTGCCTCGCTACGGTTGATCATTTCCAAGTCCTGTCTCAGATTCCCAAAATCCGCAGACAATACCGAAGGTGCTATGCGTTTCATAGGGTATTCAATTGTTTTTTAAGTCCGTCATTCTGTCCTTTCCGTCATTTATCCGTTCCCGCCATTCTGCCGTTCCCGTCATTTCGGAAATATGCTGCAAAGGTACAACATTTTTTTGACATGTGCAAGAAAAAAACACGATTATTTTTTTTCTCCTTTCCGTTTTCCGCTTTCCGCTTGCTGATTTGTTGGTTAAAATAGCGTGATTATAGCGTGATTATAGCGTTATTATAGCGTGATTCGCGGGACGATTCCGACCTGAAACCTGCATAAAAACGCAAAAAAACACCTCTTTCCGACGTGGAAAAAGGTGCTAAACAGCCTCGAAAAAGGACAGAAAAACGATTTTTTAGTTCTGAATCAACTTGTAACCCTGCCCGCGTACGGCAATTATATGGTAGCCGGCGGGTTCCAGATAGTGGCGCAAATGGTGGATAAACACGCCCAGACTGCGGGCCGTGAACGTATTGTCCTCCTTCCATATGGACGTGAGTATATGGTGTTTGTCCACCACTTCGCCTTCCTTGCGGCAGAGCATCAGCAATACAGCCGCTTCGCGGGAAGACATATGCTGACCGCCAAAAGTCTCATGCACGGCATCAAAAGTGTGCCCGTTCAGGTCAAAAACACGCTGTCTGTTCTCTTCATCCTGCCGTATTCTGCGCAGAATAGCCTCAATCCTGCAGATGAGGATGTCCATCGAGAACGGTTTCGTTACATAATCATCCGCTCCGTTCTTGAAAGCCCGTATCTGCGACTCGCGTTCGATTCGTGACGTGAGTACAATCAAGGGCAAAGGCGGATAGCGACGCCTGAGTTCGCGCACAAGATCAAAACCGTTGATTCCGTCCACATGCAACTCCGTCAGCACAACATCAAACGGCTTTTGCTCCATGGCAGCCAAAGCGGCTTTGCCACTCGTGAGGAATTGTGCCTGATAGCCGCGCGATGTAAGATAATCGCTCAGGACTGTAGCAAGAGAGATGTCGGTATCGATAATCAGAAGGCGGGACATGGGAATTGAAAGTTGAAAATTGAAAATAATAAATTAATTTTGTGCAAAGGTACGAAAAAATTTGCATATATGAAAATATTTTTGTACTTTTGCGCCGCAAAAGCCCGAAAAGGAGGAAAATTATGGGTAAGACATTACACAAAGTGCTGTTGATCTCAACAGGAGGAACCATCACCATGGTACGTGACAAGTCGTCCGGCGCACTTGTCCCGGCGGACATGGAGACCTTCAAAGCCTATATGCCCGAACTCTTCGCCGGAGAGATTCAGGTGGATATAGAGGCATTCAATCCGCTTTTCGATTCCTCGGATATAGGGCCCGACAAATGGGCGCAAATGGCGCAAATGGTCTATGACCGCTATGAGGACTACGACGGGTTCGTCATCCTGCACGGAACAGACACGATGAGCTATTCGGCATCTGCACTCAGTTTTATGCTGGAAGGTCTGAACAAACCGGTTGTCTTTACAGGCTCGCAACTACCTGTGGGTGTGCTCCGTAGTGATGCCAAGGAGAACCTCATGACCGCCATCGAGATTGCGGCGGCGCAGGACGAAGACGGAGATGCTATCGTCCCCGAGGTGACCGTCTTCTTCGAGGACCGTTTGTTCCGGGCGAATCGGACTACCAAGAGGAATGCAGAGCATTTCTCCGCCTTCAACAGCTATAACTATCCTGCGCTGGCGAAAGCGGGAGTGCATATCACTTATCAGCCGCATCTGGTTCATTACAACGACGTGAATGCCGAACTGCACTTGCATACCGCCTATGACCCGAACGTGGCGGTCCTGAAACTCTTCCCCGGTATCCAACAATCTGTCGTGCGGGCTGTGTTGCGGACCAAAGGATTGCGGGCGCTGGTCTTGGAGACTTTCGGAGCAGGAAATGCACCCAGCGACAAATGGCTCTACCGCGAACTCAAAGCAGCGGTGGACAAAGGCATCATCATCGTCAACAAAACCCAATGCAATACCGGTTCGGTCGAGATGGGACTCTATGCCGTCTCGCTCAATCTGATGAAAGCCGGAGTCCTCTCTGGCTACGACATAACGACCGAGGCGCTACTCACGAAAATGATGTACCTCCTCGGAGAACATGGCGACAATCCCGCCTTGGTGAAAAAACTGCTGATGACCGACCTCTGCGGAGAAGTCACTATTGATAACAACTAAATACTGTATAACATGAAAAATTTGGAACCTAAAGGCTTGTGGGAGAGTTTCTACAACCTCACGCAGATTCCGCGTCCGAGCGGCAAACGCAAGGAGATTGCGGATTTCTTGGTTAACTACGGTAAGAGCCTCGGCTTGGAGACTTTGCAGGACGAAATCGGCAACGTGCTCATCCGCAAACCGGCTTCGCCGGGAATGGAGAACCACCCGGGGGTGATACTCCAGGGACACATGGATATGGTTCCCCAGAAGAACTGCGACAAAGAGTTTGATTTTGAGAAAGATGCCATCCAGGCGTACGTGGAGGAGAATGGCGAATGGGTAACAGCTGACGGCACAACTCTCGGAGCGGACAATGGAATAGGTGTGGCTACGGCGATGGCTATCCTGGCAGACAAAAACGCCGTTCACCCGCCTTTGGAGGCGTTCTTTACGATTGACGAAGAGACAGGTATGTATGGCGCTAACGACCTCAAGAGCGGTTGGCTGCAAGGCAAGTACCTGCTCAACCTCGACAGCGAGACCGAAGGAGAACTCTATGTCGGTTGTGCGGGAGGTATAGACGTGAACGCCACCTTTACCTATAACGAGGTAGAGACAGAGAAAGGCGACATCGCCCTGCGTGTCGAACTCAAAGGATGCAAAGGCGGACACTCGGGATGCGACATCCATCTCCAACGGGCTAACGCTATCAAACTGCTGTTCCGTTTCCTCAAAGACGCAGTCGCCAACTATGAGGCTCGTCTGGCATATGTAGAAGGCGGTTCGCTTAGAAACGCTATCCCGCGCGAGGCTGCAGCGGTCATCACCATCCCGGCGGACAGCTATCAGGACGTGCAGGATCTCGTGGACCGTTACGAAGACCTCTGGCTGAGCGAATACGACGGAGTGGACGGAGGCATACGCTTCACAGCCAAAGAAATCGAGTGCCCCAAGAAAGAGATGCCCGAAGACGTGCAGGATTACCTGATTCATGCCATTACGCTCTGTCCGCACGGAGTATATCGTGTCATTCCCGAGGCTCGTGACATCGTCGAGACCAGCAACAACCTCGCTATGATCAGCATGGAAGAAGGCAAAGTGACGGTTTGCTGCTTGACACGCTCAAGCGTCGAGAGCCGCAAAGAGGAACTGGCTTCCATCATCCAGTCCGCTTTCTCGCTCGCAGGAGCAGAAGTGGAGTTCAGCGGTGCATACCCGGGATGGAAACCCAACCTCAAGAGCTCCTTGCTCGCGACGATGAAACAGACCTATATCAAGGAGTTTGGCAAAGAGCCCCGTATCGTCATCATCCACGCAGGACTCGAGTGCGGCATCATCGGTAGCAAATACGAGGGAATGGAGATGATCTCCTTCGGTCCGACCATCGAGCACCCGCATAGCCCGGACGAGCGTGTGAATATCGCTACTGTGCAGAAATTCTATCGCTATGTGCTGGCTGCCCTCAAGGCGCTATAAACCAAGTCTATACACTTGCAAAAAATCAGGCTCGCCAACCGGCGGGCCTGATCTGTGTTCCGACGATACGATCTGTGTCATTCTGTCTCCCTTACTCTGCTATCTCACGACCGTCAGGAGTGTAAGTCTTGTCTCCCTGACGGATATAGAGCATCTGGTCTTTCAGCACTTTTTGTGTTCGCGGAGAGAGAACGGGATGGTCTGTACTTTCCACATCGGTAGGCAGTTCGCCGTCATACTCGAGCGTAAGACTCTTGAGTTTCGGCTGACCCCACTCCATGATATTTTGTACGCGCAGGGTGTAAGTGCCTTTGCTGAAACTGCTCAGGTCCCACGTGCTTTCGCCTGTCTCGGTTTGTACGCCTTCTGCCCATGAGGCGGGAAGCTGGTATTTAGTGGGGGTATTCACAAGCACGATCTCCCACTGGTGACCATTCGGATAGTAGCCCGTGGCAGAGACAATATACTTACCCGGATAGCGTAACTCGACTTCCCATTCCGCCCAACGGTCGATGTTCTCGGCATCTTCCGGACCGAAATCGAAATAGTTCGTGTTGTACCAGGTCATGTTGTCCGAATAGGCTTTTACGTTGTTCTTGTTGAGTGTGGCTGGCAGCACAACAGGAGCGTCAGGATCCACAGGTTCCGGGTCGGACGACTCCGTCACTTCCACCTCGGCAAGGAGGGCGTTCATGCCGGTACTTTCCTCCCACACGCCTGTGTTAGCCAGACGTACGGCATACCGCGGATCGTCCTCCAGCCTCGAATAGGCATCGGGCAGATAGAGATAGAGCTGGTAACTGCCTGCTGGGATGTTCTTGGGAATAGAGATGTTCTCGCTTACCGTGCTCACTACGCCGTTAGGCAGCCATGTACGAGGGTCGGACGTGAGAGGCAGGGAATAGGAATAGTTGCTGTTCCTGAGAACGATATACGCGGTCCGTTTGTTGTATAGAGGAGCAAAACCGGTATTGCGGATTTGCATACTGACGGATAACTTACCGCCCTGCGGAACCTCTTCTCCATACGTGCCGCTTACCAGTTGCAGACGATAACCCAACCGGCGGTTGAGTTCGTCAAACGTACCGTTCTGACGCCACATATTCGTTACAGTCTCCGAGAATCCGCTTTGGATAAACGTCCAATGGAGGCGGCTCATCTCGGCTATAGTGACGTCATACGAGGCCTCGGTAGCGGCCTGAGAGGTGCTCTCGATATTCGTCTCGCCGCCTATAGGCACATAGAGCGTTTCCTGAGCAATATATGGTTTCTGTTTGGTGGTATCGCTATACGTGCCCATGTTGTCCGGCATATAGAGGAATGCGTCATTATGATGTGCCAGACGGGCTTTCGGAGAACCGCTATACGCCTCGGTCTCATTCAGAGGAGTAGCATCCCCGAGATACTCGGTCTTGAAGAGCGGAGTACGGATCTGGATGCAACGGTCTTCAGGAACCGTTTGAAGCAAGGTGTCCAGAAGTGCCCTGCGGCTATCGTTCATATGGCTGGTCTGGTTGCCGAAATGGTCCGAATAATACCACTCGCCCCATGCTCCCACGATACCGGCTTGGAAGACAAAGATCACATCCGAATTGGACTCCCAGTGGGATTTGTATTGTGCCAGATGCTGCTGCACGATCTCCAGCGAAGCGTCTTTGGCGGACTCGCTCTTGCCTGATCCGTATGTGCCTTCCGCATAGGAGAAACGGACAATCGCTTTCATGCCTAAATTGCGCAACACCTGCATGTCTTCGTCGAATCCGTTCAGAACGGCGTCCGGCAGTTGGGCGGTCGTGCGGAAATTCTCCAAATAGTAATGAACCAACACAATCGACATCTTCTCGCTCGATTGCTTGCCCCTCAGTTCACTCTCCGAACCCTTGACGGCATAAGGACTCTGGGCGGACAGATGCCCGGTGAGCATGGTGATGAATCCCCGCTCCGGATTCGGGAAAATAGTTGAGTCGTCTGCCGTGTAGTTCACGGTTCCTGCAGTCAATGCCCCTGCCAAAAACAGGACGGTCATTGTGAAGAATAAACGTTTCATAGTATCTCGATTGCTTTCTTGGTGATCTCGTCGTCGCGCTCAAAGAGAGGGAAGAAGCCTTCGTCACCCAATATGTTGCGTACGATATACGCATTCAGAAGGCGCATCATCAGCGGCTTGGACTTCTGTATCTCTTTCTCATTAGGCTCAATCCCTTTCTCCTCCGCAAAATCAACAAACTCACGCAAGATGTTTTGACGGTTGAGATATTGCTCCATACTCTTCCAGTCCTTGTATTGGCTCAGTTGCTTGCGGTGGGCATCGGTATAGCGGTAAGCAAACTGGTATGTGATAGCCAGGTTCACGCAACGGTTGTACCACGGGGTATTGAGCGTCGTGTCACGTCCCACAAAAATATCCGGCATGATTCCTCCTCCTCCGCGTACTATTCTGCCCGACTTGGTGTAATAGGCGGTCGTGTCGGAGAAATGAACGGAATCGGCGGAATAGAACTCTCCGTGATCAAATCGCTCCAATAGTTCCTTTTGGTAATCCTCCTGATCGCCGAGCGTATAGGGCTTCTGGATGCAACGTCCCGACGGCGTGTAATAGCGTGCTACGGTCAGACGGATAGCGCTTCCGTCGGCGAAGGGCATCTGTTGTTGTACCAGACCTTTGCCGAACGAGCGACGGCCTACAATCTGTGCACGGTCATTATCCTGCATGGCTCCGGAGAAGATCTCGCTTGCCGAAGCCGAGAAATCGTCTATCAATACGACCAGAGGCACGTCCCTGAATCGTCCGGCTCCGTTAGCGGCCGCTTCGTAACGCGGATAAGCACGGCCTTCGGCATACACAATAAGGTCGCCTCGGTCCAAAAACTCATTCGCCATACGGATAGCTTGCTCCATGTAGCCTCCTGAGTTCTCCCTCAGATCGACAATATAACTCGTCGCGCCTTTCGCCTTCAACTCCGCCAGAGCCGTAATGAACTCGCGATAAGTGGTCTCGCCGAACTTATTGACCCGCACGAAACCGATTTTGGTCTTCGGACTTTTGTCGATGATGAACTTGGCATCGACCGAATTAACAGGGATGTCACCACGGGTGATGGTGTAATAGAGCAACTCTGCTGTCCCGGCACGCTGGATACCCAATTTGACCTTGGTCCCTTTCTCGCCCCGCAACGTCCGCATGACTTTCTCGTTGTTGATTTTCTTGCCCACAAACAGGCTGTCATCCACGGTAATGATCTTGTCGCCAGCCAGCACGCCGACGCCTTCGCTCGGACCGCCGGCTATGACGGCAATAATACGGATCGTATCTTGCTGGATCGTAAACTGCACGCCGATGCCCGAGAACGAACCCGAGAGCTCGGAATTGACCATCTCCAAGTCCTCTTTCGGAATGTATGCCGAGTGGGGATCCAGTTTCTGAACAAGATCGGTCATCGCCTCGTCTGTGATGCTGTCTATGTTGAGGCTATCGACATAGGCGGTCTCCATGAGTTGAAGCAGACGATCCACTTTGGATGTCTCGATGTTCCACGATCCGTTGCGGAACGTGATCCGCTGGGCATTGGCATTCTGGGTTAGTGCCGAACCGATCAGGATTCCCAACCCCATGCCTACAACGGTCAAAACAGGTAATAAATATTTCTTCATCCTTTCAACTTACAATTTTAATTTTTCAGTTTTCTTATCTCGCTCTGCTCGAACGATTATTTCAACTTTCACTTTCCAATAGTTCTACTTCCACTCCTGCGCGCTTGAGCAGTTCCACGCCGTCCATGAGACGGTATTCCTCGCCATAAACCACGCGCTTGATACCCGACTGGATAATCAGTTTGGAGCACTCCAGGCAAGGGCTGGCGGTCACGTAAAGGGTTGCGCCATCCGAACTGTTGTTGGAGCGGGCCACTTTGGTTAAAGCGTTCGCTTCGGCATGCAGCACATAGGGTTTGCTCACGTTGTTCTCGTCCTCGCAGATATTCTCAAAACCCGAAGGCGTACCGTTATAGCCGTCAGATATTATCATCTGGTCTTTCACTAACAATGCACCCACTTTGCGGCGCACGCAGTAACTGTTTTCTGCCCATGTGCGCGCCATGCGCATATATAGGTAATCACGTTTCTGTTGTTTGGTCATATTGTTTGATGGAATAAGTTTTGTCTGTTTATATGCCTTCGCCTTCGGCAAACGATGGAGCCTCTACGGCTTTCTGTTGCAATACGCGTGAATGAGGCGGTACGCTGTGCGTCAGCCATATGTTACCGCCGATGATGGTGTCGTGTCCGATGGTCACCCGTCCGAGAATAGACGTGTTGGAGTAAACCGTCACATGGTCTTCCAAAATAGGATGACGCGGCACGTTCATCGGTTTGCCTTCTTCGTCATACGTAAAACTCTTCGCTCCGAGTGTCACGCCTTGATAGAGCATCACATGATTCCCGATAACCGAAGTCTCGCCGATGACCACTCCTGTTCCGTGGTCGATACAGAAATACTCGCCGATGGTAGCAGCAGGATGGATGTCAATTCCCGTCTCGCTATGCGCCATCTCGCTCAACATACGTGGTAGCAGCGGCACGCCGAGTTGCAGAAGGCAATGTGCTGTACGATGATGAAGCAGGGCGGTCACGAACGGATAGCAGAGAATCACCTCGGCGGGCGAAGAAACGGCGGGATCGTTGTGCAAAGCCGCCTCTACATCGGTATGCAAAAGCCGCGTGATCTCAGGCAATGCCTGGATAAAAGCATCTGCCACAGCTCCCACACACTCGCTGTTCGATTGACCGCAAGAACGGCACATGACCGTAGAAAGTTGCGAATAGAGCAGACCGCGGAGGATCTGGTCTGAGAAATCACGGCTCGGATAGTACTCGGGAAAGACTATCGAGCGCATAAGGCGCATGATTTTCTGTAATTCACTATGCGAAGGAATGTTCATAGGATGCTATCCGTCTTATAAAACCGACAAGTATCGCTCTCCGGTGTCTGGCAGGAGTGCTACGATCATCTTTCCGCTGTTTTCCGGTTGGCAGGCTAAAGTGTATGCAGCGTGAAAAGCGGCTCCGGAGGAAATACCGACCAGCAGTCCGTGCTCTGCCGCCAGCCTGCGTGCTGCAGCATAAGCCTCTTCGTCCGTCACGGTCAACACCCGGTCCACGGTTGCAGCATCGTACGTGGCAGGAACAAAACCAGCTCCGATACCTTGTATCTTGTGCTTCCCGGCCTGACCCGAGGTCAGCACAGCCGATGAAGCCGGCTCTACGCCGATAATCTCCACATTGGGTTTATGCGCTTTCAGGGCTTGCCCGGTTCCGCTTACCGTTCCGCCCGTACCGATACCGGCTACGAATAGATCCACTTGTCCGTCGGTATCTTTCCATATCTCTTCGCCCGTCGTGCGGCGGTGAGCCGCAGGGTTGGCAGGATTTGTGAACTGACCGAGGATGATGGCACCGGGGATTTCGCGGCATAGTTGCTCAGCCTTGGCTATAGCACCCTTCATACCTTCTGTGCCCGGAGTTAGTTCCAACTGTGCGCCGTACGCTTTCAGCAGGTTACGCCGTTCTACCGACATCGTGTCCGGCATCGTGAGTATGACATGGTAGCCTTTAGCGGCTCCCACCCACGCCAGACCAACGCCGGTATTGCCGCTCGTCGGCTCTACGATGGTGGCTCCCGGGCTGAGCAAACCGCGTTCCTCAGCGTCTTCTATCATCGCCAGGGCGATACGGTCCTTTACGCTGCCCCCCGGGTTGAAATATTCCAACTTGAGCAACAAACGTGCTTGTTGGCCGGGCAGATCCGTCAATTCCAACAAAGGCGTGTGCCCTACCAATTCTGTCAATTCTCTGTATATATTCATAAACTCATTTATCACGTTTACATGATGGACTGCAAAATTACTACATTTTTTTAAAATATGCAAGTACTTTTTATAAAAAATAAACGATTATTGCAGAAAAGTGTCATTTTGCTTGCTTATTCGAGAAAAAATTCGTAATTTTGTCGCCTAAAACTCCAAATGATGAAAAAGAAACCGACAATTATTGATTTTGTGGAGCACTACACGCATGAATATAGCGAGCACGTGTTCCTGAGAGAAAAAATAGATGATGTTTGGACGGAGACCACTTTCCGCGAGACACGTGAGATAGCCCACCGTATCGGAGCCGGACTGATGGCTTTGGGGCTGAACAAAGGTGAACGCGTAGCGTTACTCAGCCAGGGACGTAACCTCTGGGTAACCGGCGAACTCGGTATCCTCTATGCCGGAGGTGTCAATGTGCCGCTGAGTATCAAACTGGAGGACGCAGGTGATTTGCTCTTCCGTATCCGCCATTCCGATGCACGCTTTGTCATGACCTCCGAACAGCAGTTGCCTAAAATACGGAAGATCATGCCCGATTGTCCGCAAGTAGAACGCGTCATCGTCTTTGACCCGATTGACCATTACGAGGACAAGGAGATAAGTATCGACGAAGTCATCCGGCTCGGAGACGCCCTCTTGGCAAAAGACCCTGATTCCTTCCGCGCACGCTATGAGAGTGTCGCGCCGGACGATTATGCCAACATCAGTTATACCTCCGGCACAACGGCGGACCCGAAAGGTATTCTCTTAACCCACCGCAATTACACGGCGAACGTGGAGCAGGGTAGTTCTGTCATTCATTGCCAGTTGGACGATGTGATGCTTATCATCCTGCCGCTTGACCATTGTTTTGCACATGTGGCGGGATTCTATACGATGATGTCGTACGGAGGCAGTATAGCTACGGTTCCGGTGGGAAAAACGGCGATGGCGACCCTTCGGAATATACCGATTGCCATCCGCGAAGTTCGGCCACATGTGATGCTTTCTGTCCCTGCCTTGGCGCGTAATTTCCGTAAAAGTATAGAAACTGCTATTCATGCGAAGGGCGAGAAAGTGGAACGGCTCTATAACTTCGCTTTGAACAATGCCATCGCTTACAACCGTGAGTATTGGAACAGAGGAGGATGGCGTAACGCATGGAGATGGCCCTTGGTGAAACTGTTCGACCGACTGATATTCAAAGCCGTGAGGGAGAATTTCGGAGGAAGAATGCGATTCTTTGTCGGCGGAGGGGCTTTGCTCGACATTGCGTTGCAACGCTATTTCTGCGCGGTGGGAATGCCGATGTTTCAGGGCTACGGTCTAAGCGAAGCTACGCCAATCATCTGCTCTAACTCGATGGAGGGAGCTATCTTCGGCTCCAGCGGAAGAATCGTCAAACCGCTTGACCTGAAGATATGCGACGCTGAGGGAAAGGTAGTGCCGGACGGCGAGAGAGGCGAGATTGTCATCCGGGGTGAGAACGTCATGGCGGGATATTGGAAGAATCCTGAGAGTACCGCTTCCACTATCGTGGACGGATGGCTTCACACCGGCGATATGGGATATGTGACCAAGGATCATCCGGGCTATCTCTGGGTGGTGGGACGTTTCAAATCGCTTCTGATACGTGCCGACGGCGAGAAATACAGCCCCGAGGGATTCGAGGACTCGCTGACGGACGGAAGTATATATGTGGACCAGTGTATCTTGCACAACAACCAGGATCCTTACACCATCCTGCTGATGGTCCCGAACAAAGAGGCGTTGCAAGCTTGGGCGAAGGAGCAAGGCAAGGATCCTGCCACACGCGAAGGTAAGGAGTGTATGCTCCAAAAGATTCAAAGCGAGATCGATTCGTATCGGCCCGGAGGCAGGAACGAAGGTGTCTTCCCAGAGGCGTGGCTCCCGGCAGCTGTTGCTGTGCTTCCCGAGGCGTGGACCGAGCAGAACCACCTCGTCAACTCCACCATGAAAGTCGTCCGTGGCAAAGTGGAAAACTATTTCCAGGACCGTATCGACTACGCCTATACGCCCGAGGGCAAGGAACTGCTGAACGAAAAGAACCTCGCCGCTTTAAGTTAGAAAATGAAAGTGCTCGGATCATTCCGGGCACTTTCTTTTGTTTCACAGATGATTAGCCGCAGGGCACGTCATCTCGCACAAAAATGTCTGTGCATGCTTAGTGACGTCCGATGACGTTTCCGGTAACGGTATATTTCACGCCGTTTTTCTCGATGACGATCCGGCCGTTCTCCAAGCGTTTGGTGGCGGAGGTCTCGGTTCGCAGGTTCTCTACGGCTTCGGTATCGGCTTTGCTGCGTAGCTGGACATTGTATAGCGGAACGTCACGCGGATCGGTGTCTCGCTGCATGAGCATCGTGCCGGTGATTGTCACAACGCTGTCCGTTGGGTTCAGCGAGACCGTCAGATTGGCGTCTCTCAATTCGTAATACAAGTAGGACTCCACCTCTCCGCTCTGCCATGTGATATCCGTTACCAGATAGGAGTACAAGGGACTCGTCTTCACGAAATCGTATGTGCCTTCTATTCCGAAATCATTGAGAACCAGCGAAACAAACTGTGTTTTGTCTGCATTGTAGCCGCTGATTCGCCATGCTCCTTGGTCTAAATGGAGCGTCAGTCCGTCTATATTCAGGTCCTCCTCGCGCGTCTTCTCCGGCACTACATAAGAAAGGTCGAGGGTGTACTCGGTGTTGTCGTAGCAGAGAATCGTTCCCGTCAGTACTGCGCTATTATCGGTCTTGGAGATGGTGATTGTGCCTTGATAAATCTCGATACCATCCTCCTCGGATTGAGAATAATCCGTCACATAGCCCATATTCGGTGTCAGGGTAGAGATGAGATAGGTGTCGTAGATATTCAGTTCATCGGTCATTGGCGTGAACGCCATTTTGATGTAGTGGTCGTCATTCGATGCCTCCACCTGGAATGCGCCGATCATACCGTACAGGTAATCGGTATTGATATAGAGGTTGGTGGCGGTGATGGTTTTCTTGGTGATCGGCTTGGGTTCTAAATAGAACATGTGGATGCGATAGACATTAGTGTCCATAGCCGCCACGAGTGCTTCTATCTTGAGGGTATCATCTGTAGCCTCGGTGATGTCTATTTCTGCATGGTGGAAAAGGAATATCTCGTGGTCGCCGCTCGCGGCAGGTCTGTCAATATACGAATACTCGATATCGATATTTTGTGCATCGTAGTGTCCGACAGGCGAGTTGCCCTCGTTGATAAGCGTGAAGAGAACGTAATACTCGCCTTCTGTTCCTGAGAAATACCATTCGCCATCGTGCTCCAGTCGCAAGGAATGGGTGAAAGTCATCTCAATCGTGTCTCCGGTAGGGATATACGGCAGCACATCGTAGTGGAAGTTGTAGATGTTGCCCAGCGAATCGGTAGCCGAGCCTGCAAAGTGCTCCAAGCCCAGTTCGTCCAAACGCCACGTGAAGGTGGCGTCGGCAAATTTATACTCCTTGAACTCGTCCCGTACATAGGCGTAGCAGAATGTATGCATCATATCCTCCCATGTGTAAGTCTTGCCGTTGGTGAAGAACTGCTGTCCATCCTCCACGATAATATCCAGACGGATAGCCATCGCTTCATCTTCGGTGTGCATGAGCAGATAGACATCGTTGTTCTGCTTAAAATACTCCGGTTCGTAGTCGCTAATCTTCAGGTCGTACGTCTTGGCTGCCTGTACAACCTGTGCGCCGGTGAGCATCATCAGCGCGCAAAATAGATAAGTTAATCTTTTCATATTCTTCTTGGTTTTAATATTGCCTACAAAATTACAAAAAAAAAATGACACTCGCAAATGCAAGTGCCATTTTTTCTGAAAAAGTAACAAATCTTACTTGATTACATTACCGATAGCGTTATATTTCACGCCGTTCTTCTCGATGATGAGCGTACCGTTCTCCAGATCAGTTTCCAACAATTCTGTAGCAAACTGCTTGACATCCACTCCGTCGAATGTGCCGCTCGACATCATCAACAAAGCTACGCCTTTGTACTTGGTACATGGTTCCTTTGTGCATTTCCTCAATGCCTCTTGCAGCGCTTCGCTCTCGGTGAAAACCGTCACGTTCGTTGTGCCGAATGCCTCGCGTACTTCTTCCTTCGTGATCGGCGTAAGACGCTTGTGTTCAATCACTTTCGGGTTGAAATACACGTACGCCACATCCGCCTCTGCCATGCAGCCTTTGTATTGAGGCAGGAAATCCGCCATCAGGCTGGAGAAGGTGTGCAACTCCATGCACGCAATCAGTTTTTTCTCCGGATAGCGCTCACGTACGGCATTGATGGTCGCCTTCAGTTTGCTCGGGCTGTGTGCAAAATCCTTGTATGCCACAGAGCTCTCCGTCTCGCATATCTTCTCCAGACGGTTGCTCGCACCGGTAAACGTGCTTATCTCGCGGTAGAAATCCTCCGGCTTCACGCCGATGCAATGACAGGCTAACATCGCGGCCTGCAGGTTCTGCATGTTGTGCCGCCCGAACACCTGCATCTCCACCTTCCCATCGTAAGCGTCGTAAGGAATGGCCGTGATCTCGTGGTCTCGTGATCTCCTGATTTCGTCGGCTAACATTCTCAGGTTCTCATCGCCCTGATAGTAGATAAAACTGCCTTCCGGCTCGATGCTGTTCACAAACTTCCTGAACGTCTCCACATATTCCGGAAAAGTCGGGAACACGTTGATATGGTCCCATGCAATACCTGTCAGGATAGCCACGTGCGGGTGATACCAAAGGAACTTGCTTCTCAGATCAAGCGGGCTGGTCAGATACTCATCGCCCTCAAACACAGCATATTTAGCCGTGTCACTCAGACGAACCATCCGCTCGAATCCCTCAATCTGTGCGCCTACCATGTAGTCGGCTTCGATACCGAGGCGGTTGAGCACATACAGAATCATGCTCGTCGTAGTCGTCTTGCCGTGGCTTCCGCCTACTACGATACGGATCTTGTCTTTGGTCTGCTCGTAGAGATATTCGGGGAACGAATAGATCTTCAGTCCCAACTCTCTTGCGCGAACCAACTCGGGATTATCCTCGCGCGCGTGCATTCCTAATATAATAGCGTCTATGTCACGCGTGATACGTTCGGGATGCCAACCCATCTCATCGGGCAGCAGACCTGCGTCACGCAGGTGACTCAACGCCGGGTCGAAGATCTCGTCGTCCGACCCGGTTACTTTGTATCCCGCCTTGGAGGCTACGGCCAATGCCAGATTGTGCATCGCCGCTCCTCCTATAGCTATGAAATGAATATGAACCATATTTTTCGTGGTCACGTGATCACGTCATCTCGTGATCTCGACCAATTAGTTAAACAGTTTACCGAAATCGGCGTGCGAGATCTGTTTCTTCTCGATCTTGGCTACGCCTTTCAGCGCGTCGTAGATCTTGTTTTCGGCCACGCGCTCTACGATACCGCGCAGTTGGTTCTCCTGCTTGAGCATCTCGTTGGCGTAGTTGGTCAGATACTGGTCATCCACGTGCATCAGACCGTATTGCATGAACTGCATTCTGGCCACTTCTTTGGCGTATGCCTCTACGTCCTCTTTCTGCACGTCGATGTTGTATTCTTTCATCAGCTGGTCTTTCGCCAGGTGCCATTTCAGTTCGTCCAGCATCTTGTCGAAGTCTTTGTCCAGTTCTTCCTGTGTCATCTTCTCGTTGGTGGCAAGTACCCAGCGTTTGAGGAAGTCAACTGGGAACTCCAGACCTTCCATCTTCTTCATGATCGCCTCTTTGGCATCCAGACCGAACTTGTATTTGCTGTCCTCGGCCATGTTTGCCTCGATCTCGGCTTTCACTTTTGCGCGGAACTCAGCCTCGTCTTTCGGAGCGTTCTCGCCATACACTTTCGCGAACAGCTCGCTGTCAATCTTGGCGGCTGTGTGACGGGTGATCTCCTGGATCTCGAAGGTGAAATCGCTCTTCAGTTCCTTAGCCTGCTCTTTGGTGATTCCTAACAGCGAACTAACCTCTACCTCGCTCTCAAAAGCTTTTGCCGGGTTGAAGGTCACTGTTGCACCTTTCTTCGCGCCGAGGAACAGCTTCTGCTGCTCTTTGTCCTTCATGTATGCCGGATTGAGCACGGCGTTCTCTTTCACGATCTCGCCATCAACCTGCTTGACCAAACCCTTGACGATGTCGCCTTCTGCTACCTCCTCGGCGGATACATAATCGCCGAAGCGCTCTGCGTACGAGTTAACCTGGTTGTTCACCATCTCGTCGGTTACCTCGATCTCATATTCCGTCAGTTTGTTCTTGCCGTTCAGCTTGGCGTCGAACTCCGGAGCTACGGCGATGTCGAACATAAAGGTGAAAGTGTCCTCGTTGTCGAGGTCGATCTTCGGCGAGTTCTCGCTTGGCAGAGGATCACCTAAGATCTGCAGTTTGTTGTCCTCGATGTGTTTCTGCAGGTTCTCGCCTACGGCTTTGTTCAGCACGTCTGCTAAAATACCTTTGCCGTACATTTTCTTTACCAGCCCGGCCGGAACCATTCCCGGACGGAAACCCGGCATCTGTGCTTTGTGACGTACTTCTTTCAGTTGTTTTGCTACTTCTTCCTGATAATCAGCGGGCTCGATAGTGAGCGTAATAACGCCTGTCAGGTTCTTCAATTCACTTTGTTCAATTTTCATTTTTATGATTGTTTTTTAATGATTTTTCTGATTACTCCGATAACTCAGATTCCTCCTCACGCTCTTCCTGCGCGTTTGCGCTCCAGCTCGTCGAGAATGATCTTGCGGATACGCATAGCGTGCGGAGTTACCTCTACGTACTCGTCCTCTTTGATGTACTCCAAGGCTTCCTCCAGACTCATTCTCACGGGCGGTGGCAGAACGGCTTTGTCGTCCGCACTTTTCGAGCGCATATTCGTCAGTTTCTTGCTCTTGGTCACGTTGATGACGATGTCGCCCTCTTTGGCGTTTTCGCCCACTACCTGACCTGCATACACTTCCTCCTGCGGGTCGATAAAGAACTTACCGCGGTCCTGCAACTTGTCCAGCGCATAAGCATAAGCCGTTCCGGCTTCCATGGCGATCAAACTGCCGTTGTTTCGCTTCACGATCTCGCCTTTCCACGGCTGGTACTCCAGGAAACGGTGTGCCATGATCGCTTCGCCGGCACTCACGTTCATCACATATGTACGCATTCCCATGATACCGCGGCTCGGAATAGTGAACTCCAGATGGACGCGGTCGTTCACCATCTCCATCTTCGTCATCTCGCCTTTGTGGGTGCTCACGAACTCGATGATCTTGCCCGAGCACTCTTCCGGCGTGTTGACCGTCAGGCTCTCTACCGGCTCGCACTTGACGCCGTCAATCTCTTTGATGATCACCTGCGGCTGACCTACTTGCAGCTCGTATCCCTCGCGACGCATGGTCTCGATCAGCACGCTCAGATGCAGCACGCCGCGACCGAACACTCGCCAACTGCTCTCCTCCGCGCCTTTCTCTACACGCAGAGCCAGGTTCTTCTCCAGCTCTTTGTTCAAACGGTCCTGGATGTGACGGCTGGTCACGAACTTACCGTCCTGTCCGAAGAACGGACTGTCGTTGATGCAGAACGTCATACTCATCGTCGGCTCGTCTATCGCAATCGGTTTGAGCGGTTCCGGATTCTCGTAGTCGCATACCGTGTCGCCGATCTCAAAACCGTCGATACCGATCATCGCGCAGATGTCCCCGTTCTTGACTACGTCCGTCTTCACGTGTCCCATGCCGGAGAAAGTGTGCAGCTCCTTGATCTTCGTTTTGACCATCGTGCCGTCTTTCTTTGCCAGCGTCACGTTCTGTCCGTCTTTGAACTCTCCGCGATGAACACGACCGATCGCGATTCGGCCGACATAACTGTTGTAGTCCAGCGAAGTAACCAACATCTGCGGCGTACCGGGATTGTCTTCCGGAGCAGGAATATACTCTAAGATGGCGTCCATGAGATCGGTCAGATCCGTAGTCGGCTTCTTCCAGTCTTTCGACATCCAGCCGTTCTTCGCACTTCCGTAAAGCGTCTGGAAATCAAGCTGATCGTCGGTTGCGTTCAGGTTACACATGAGGTCGAACACCTCTTCTTGCACCTCGTCCGGACGGCAGTTGAGTTTATCTACTTTGTTGATCACCACGATGGGTTTCAAACCTAATTCGAGTGCTTTCTGCAGCACGAAACGTGTCTGCGGCATCGGACCTTCAAAGGCATCTACCAGCAACAACACGCCGTCCGCCATGTTCAGCACACGTTCCACTTCACCTCCGAAATCAGCGTGCCCCGGAGTGTCAATCACATTGATTTTCACGCCTTTGTACTCGATGGCTACGTTCTTCGCGAGGATAGTGATACCACGTTCACGCTCCAGGTCGTTGTTGTCCAGTATCAACTCTTGAGGCTGATTGCTGAACTCGGATTTCTGACTGCTGACCACTTTGGCTGTGTACAGCATCTTATCGACCAAGGTCGTTTTTCCGTGGTCAACGTGTGCAATAATTGCTATATTTCTAATGTTCTGCATATGTCTTTTGGGCGCTTTCGCGTACTTGGTTCTGCTTTTCTTTATTGGTCGTGCATATAGGCGCGCGTAGTGCGCCACAATATTTAGCCTGCAAAGGTACAACTTTTTTTTGATATACGCAAGAAAAATCCTCAATTTGTGCCAAAAATCTGCAAACTGCATTTTCTATCTTTCACTTTTTTCCTTCCAATCCTCACTTCCATGCACAAAAAAAGGGACGCTTTCGCGTCCCCAACCAAACTTTTTTAACCTTAAAAACCATTTTTTTAACGAAGTTCTATTCTCCGTGTGACCGTGTTGCCGTTTACTTTGGCGTAGAGCCTGTAAGTGCCGCGCTCCAACGGGAATTCTACAAACTTGCCTTGCTCTTTTTGTAGCAGCTTGCCTTGCATCGAATAAATGCGGGCTTCCTCCATTCCGGTAGATGCTACTACGAGCGTGTTTTCGCGGAAGCGAACTGTAAAATTATCGTTGGTGTTTTTGGCGGCATTGGCTAAGGTCACTCCTGCTACCAACGACAAGATGGTCAACAGACTAATACATACCTTTTTCATTTTTGTACCTTTCTTTTAAAGATCGAGTTTCGGGTTAACGCACCCGTTTGCGGAATTTCTTTTCGGGACTAACCGTTTGCGGTTTCCTTTGGGTTATACGCCATTTTTGACTTCATCTTTTAGACTTCTGTCATTTTATGATTTCTGTCTCTAAATGACTTTTAACTTTATATTCAAGGGTTTTGGTTCCCTCGTTCAAGGGGTTTTGGTACCCTCGTTTTTGAAATCCGCTGCAAAATTACTGCCTTTTTCTGACCCTACCAAATTTTTTGCCCAAAAAGTGTTAAATTTCCAAAAAATGTACAATCCATTTGACAAAATTCTTGTAAACTCCACTTTACACTTACATTTTGTCAACTCCACTTATCACTTCTGCGTGTCGCTTCCACTTGTCATTTGGATGGAGGCTGGCCTCTGTTTATATAAATGCGGGATGTTATCCCGCGTCCTTTCCCTTCCCGCGTCCTCTCCCTTCCCGCGTCCTCTCCATTCCCCATTCCCTCCCCATTGTGTCTTTCTTCTTTTACGCCGGATACTATCCGGCCTCCCTCCCTTATGCGGATAGCCGTGGTGTGTTTTTGTTGGTTAAAATAGCGTGATTATAGCGTGATTATAGCGTTATTATAGCGTGATTAGCGGCTCGTTACCGACTCCATACCGCCATCATTCCCACCCAAAACACCTCTTTTTTGCGCAAAACAGCACTTAAATTTGCATATGTCCAAAAAATTCCGTAACTTTGCACGCTAATTTGGATAATTATGTTTCTGAACATACTGAAATCAAAGATTCATCGGGTAACGGTGACTGAGGCTAACCTCGAGTATATCGGTTCGATCACGATTGACGAAGCGCTTATGGAAGCGGCAAATATCTTTGCCGGAGAGAGAGTGCAGGTGGTGGATAACACCAACGGAGCACGTCTGGAGACGTATGTCATTCCCGGTAAACGCGGTTCGGGATGCATCTGTATGAACGGAGCGGCGGCGCACCTCATCGGGGTCGGAGATACCGTCATCATCATGGCTTATGCTCTCATGACACCCGAGGAGGCCAAGGCTTTCAAACCGAGTATCGTATTCCCCGGAGCAGGAAACACGTTAAACTGTTAAATCGTTAAGCTGTTAAACTGTCAGATGGCATTTTTCGAACTACATAGCACATCCCAAGCGGTCGGACCAAGAGCCGGAGTGATTCATACGGACCACGGAGACATCCTCACGCCTATTTTCATGCCCGTCGGAACGGTCGGAACGGTCAAAGGCGTCCAACGCAAGGAACTCGAGGAAGACATCAACGCCCAGATCATTCTCGGCAACACCTATCATCTCTTCCTGCGTCCGGGAACAGACATCCTGCACAAAGCCGGAGGATTGCATAAGTTCGAAGGATGGACAAGACCTATACTTACCGATTCCGGTGGTTTTCAGGTCTTTAGTCTGACCGACATCCGCAAAATGACCGAAGAAGGAGTTCGCTTCTCCAGCCATATCGACGGTCGCAAACTGCTCTTCACGCCCGAGTCCGTCATGGACATCGAGCGAGAGATAGGAGCCGATATTATGATGGCGTTCGATGAGTGCTGCCCGGGAACGGCGGACCGCAAATACGCCAAAGATTCCATGGAGCGTACCCACAGATGGCTCGACCGTTGCATAGCGCGCTTTGACACCACACAAGACCTCTACGGCTACAAACAGCATTTGTTCCCCATCGTGCAGGGCTGCACTTATACCGACTTGCGTCAAGACGCTTGCAAACACTTAAAAGACTTAGACAGAGACGGTTATGCCATCGGAGGTCTCGCCGTCGGCGAACCCACGGAAACAATGTACGACATGATCGAGGTCTGCAACGGCATCTTGCCCGAGAACAAACCTCGTTACCTCATGGGCGTCGGTACGCCGTGGAACATCCTCGAAGGTATAGCACGAGGAATAGATATGTTCGACTGTGTCATGCCCACACGGAACGGACGTAACGGCATGATCTTCACTTGGCAGGGAGTCATGAACCTCCGCAACAAGAAATGGGAGGACGATTTCACAGAACTCGATCCAACCGGCACATCCTATGTCGATCACGCATACACACGCGCTTATGCAAGACATCTGATTCACGCGCAGGAGATGCTGGGCTTGGAGATTCTCTCCATCCACAATCTGGCGTTCTATCTCGACCTCGTCACACAAGCACGCCGGCACATCCTCGCCGGAGACTACACCTCCTGGATGAACTCCGTCATGCCACAACTGATGCAGAGGCTATAAAAATGTCGTAATTTTTAATTCTTAATCTCCTGAAGCGTCTCGATTGGTATATAATCCGTAAGTTCCTCGGCACGTTCTTCTTCTCTATTGTGCTGATACTCAGTATCGCCATCGTTTTCGACTTGACGGAAAAGATGGACGATTTCTTCGAGAACCAGGTCTCTTTGCAGGAGATTATATTCGATTATTACCTGCCGTTTATTCCTTACTACATGAACATGTTCAGTTCGCTGTTCATCTTCATCTCTGTCATCTTCTTCACTTCCAAACTGGCAGGCAATTCCGAAATTATTGCCATTCAGGCGGCGGGCATGAGCTACCATCGTCTCATGCTCCCTTATGCCGTCTCTGCCGCTTTGCTCTTTGTCCTCGGATTCTTCCTTGGAGGATGGGTGATACCCAAGAGCTCAGCGCGAATGTTACATTTCACGGACATGTACATCGAGCATTTCACCAAGGAAAATGCACGTAACATCCAAATGGAAGTCGAACCCGGCAAAGTCCTCTATATCGAATCTTTCCAGCGTCGAAGCTCCATCGGATACCGTTGCTCACTCGAGGAGTTTAACGGAAAAACACTTGCCTCACGTATCACGGCGGACCGTATCTATTACGACTCGCTCTACTACTGGCACTTGGACCGTTTCACACATCGTATCTTCGACGGAATGCACGAGACGCTCCATCGTGGAAACCGCTTGGATATCACCCTTCCGATTACTCCTAAAGAGCTGTTTATCACGGCAAAAGACGCAGAGCAGATGACCACGCCTGAGCTACGTGCATATATTGAACGCCAGCGAGCGCGAGGAGCAGGAAACGTCAAAGCCTTCGAAGTCGAGTATCACAAACGCTGGGCTTCGCCCCTCGGAGCGTTTATCATGACGCTCCTCGGAGTTACCATGTCCAGCCGGAAAGTGCGCGGTGGAATGGGCAAAAACCTCGGAATAGGAACCGTTCTCACGGCGGCTTATATCCTCTTCTCGACCGTAAGTACCACATTCTCTGTGAATAACGTCATGTCTCCTTTCATGGCTGCGTGGCTCCCTAACCTCATCTTCCTCGCCATCTCCATTCCCCTCTACATCCGCGCAAGCAAGTAAAAAACTCTCCTCTCTAAAAATCAACCAGTATCCCAACAAAAGTGGGTGTGCCAATTTGTTTTGACACACCCACTTTTTCTTGACGCGCTCGACGCGTCTTTTTTGGCGTATCCGCCATGCATGGCGGATCAAATCCACCGTACGTAGCAGAAGTCCATTCTGTGGGGCAGCAACTCGTTCTGCGGATACATACGCAGACCGAACTTCATACCGCCCGCATAATCAAGCTGATACGTGTTCTCGAAGAACAGATGGCTTCCGTCGGCTTTCACCAGTTTCAACGGCTCTACCTCATACAGCTTGTCGTTGTTGTGGGTCGAAGTGCGGATGGCTACCAGCTCTACGCCGATACCCTTGTCGTTCAGACCCTTGGTGTCTAACTCTACGGCTACTTTGAACTTGTCGCCCACATTGAGGTTGGTCAGGTCAACATCTTTCTTGCTGACTACCTCGATCTCGTCCCAGTGAGCCACCATGTTCTCTTTCCATGCGGCTATCTCTTTGGCAATCTTGTAGTTATCGCCCATGAGCAGGCTGTGACGCTTTGCCAGTTTGTTGTAGAACTTGCTGAAGTAGTCGTCGATCATTCGCTTCATGGTGAAGCGAGGAGTGATCTTCGTTACCGAGTTCTTGATATACTGGATCCACTCGGGGCTGTAACCCTTCGAGTTCTTTGCGTAATACAACGGAATGATCTCGTTCTCAAGCAGTTGGTAGATGGTTGCGGCATCCAACTGATCCTGGTGAGCCTGATTCTCGTAAGTACGTTTCTCGGTCAGATACCAACCGGCTTTCTCTACGTAACCCTCATACCACCATCCGTCTTTCACGGAGAAGTTCAGTACGCCGTTCATCTGGGCTTTCTCGCCGGATGTTCCCGATGCCTCCAACGGACGGGTCGGAGTGTTCAGCCAGATATCTACACCCGAGATCAGACGCTTCGCAAGACGCATGTCGTAGTTCTCCAGGAAAATGATCTTACCCAAGAACTGAGGCATGCGGCTGATCTCGATAATACGTTTGATCAGACCTTGACCGCCGCCGTCTGCCGGGTGAGCTTTTCCGGTAAACAGGAACTGAACAGGGTAGTTCGGGTTGTTCACCAGTTTGTCCAAACGCTCCAGGTCGGTAAACAGCAGGTGAGCGCGTTTGTAGGTCGCAAAACGACGACCGAAACCGATAATCAGGTTGTCCGGGTGCATCTCGTTCAGAGCGCGAACGATACGGGCAGGATCACCTTGGCTCTTCATCCAGTCCTCACGGAATTTCTGCTTGATATAATCCATCATCTTGCGCTTCAGGCTCATACGAGTGTTCCAGATTACATCATCGGGAATATCGTTGTATGGCTTCCACATCTCTAAATTGCTCTGGTCGTTGTACCACTCTTTCGGCAGATATTTTGTATAGATCTCTTTCCACTCATGAGCTGCCCAGGTCGGCATGTGTACACCGTTTGTTACGTAGTCAACGTGCAGTTCTTCAGGGAAATAACCCGGCCATACGGGGCTGAACATCTTCTTCGATACCTCGCCGTGAAGCCACGAAACGCCGTTTGCCTCCTGGCAGGTGTTCAGCGCGAACACGCTCATCGAGAATTTCTCCGTGTTGTCGTCGGGGTTCGTACGGCCCATGCCGATCAGGTCGTGCCACTCGATACCGAGTTTCTCGGCGTACTCGCTCATGTATTTGTAGAACAAGCCTTCCTCGAAATAATCGTGACCTGCCGGAACCGGTGTGTGGCAGGTGTACAGACCGCTCGAACGTACCACTTCCTTGGCTTCGTTGAAACTCAGACCTTCTTGTACCAGGTCCACCAGACGCTGCAAGCCCATCAGAGCGGCGTGACCCTCGTTGCAGTGGTAAACATCTTTCGTGATACCTAATTTCTTCAGGGCCAACATACCGCCGATACCCAACAGGATCTCCTGTTTGATACGGTTCTCCCAGTCGCCGCCGTACAACTGGTGGGTGATCTGACGATCCCACTCGCTATTTAGCTCATTATCAGTATCTAACAGATACAGATTCATACGGCCGACTGCCACTTTCCACAGGTAAGCCTTCACCGTGCGACCCGGATAAGGTACCTCTACGATCATGTTGCTACCATCCTGCTCCTTCATCTGGGTAATAGGCAGGTTGCTGAAGTTCTGGGCTTCGTAGTTGGCAATCTGCTGGCCTTCAGGACTCAGCGTCTGGGTGAAATAGCCGTAGCGATACAGGAAACCGATCGCCGTCATGTCAACGTTGCAATCAGATGCCTCTTTGATATAATCGCCGGCAAGGATTCCCAAGCCGCCGGAATAGATCTTCAGCACGTGGCTCAGACCGTATTCCATCGAGAAATAGGCAATGGTCGGTTTCTTTTTGTCTTTGGGAGTGTCCATGTACTCGCGGAATTCGGCATATACCGAGTTCAGCTGGTTCATGAATTTCTTGTCTTTCGACAGTTCTACCATGCGGTCGTAGCTGATGATGTTCAGTAGTACTACGGGGTTGGAATCGGCACGATGCCATGCGTCTTCGTCAATCGAGCGGAACAGGTCTTTTGCTCCTGCATTCCAGCTCCACCACAGGTTGTAAGCGAGTTCTTGCAATTTGCTCAAATCTGCCGGCAGAGTAGCGTGGATATTGCACTCTTTCCATGCCGGCTGATTTACATTACTAACTTTGATTTTCATTGTTATGATTGTTTGTAGTTTTATATTAGTCACACAAAATAGCGCACAAAATTACAACTTTTTTTTGAGATATGCAAATTTTTTAAGATTTTGGCACCTGTTTATTGCATTTATGCATTTTTTTTTGTACCTTTGTACCCGATTTATGACAAACATGATACATTCTATACCCCAACAGGAAATTTTGCGTCGCCGCGACATGCGCGATGTTTTCACCTTTACCATCGATCCTGCCGATGCCAAGGATTTCGATGACGCCCTCTCTTTTGTGGAAGTAAAAGAAGATCGGGATCACGAGATCACGGGATCACGGGATCACGAAAAAATCTTCCGCATCGGAGTCCATATCGCCGATGTCTCCTATTATGTCAAACCGGGCAGCAAAGAGGACGAAGACGCTTATCGCCGGGGAACATCCGTTTATCTGGTCGATAGGGTACTCCCGATGTTGCCGGAACGCCTCTGCAACAACCTCTGCTCCCTCAGACCCGGCGAGGACAAACTCTGTATGTCCGTCATTTTTACCATGGACGCTGATGCACGGGTCCTCAAACACAAAATCTGCCGGACGGTCATCTGCTCCGACGCAAGACTCAATTACGACGAGGCGCAAGCCCTCATTTGTTTGTCTGGTAGTGGTCAAACTCGAAAACGAGACGAAAACGAGACGAAAACGAGTCGAAAACGAGACGAAAACGAATCGGACGGAAAAGCAGAGAATAACGGCAAAATAGAGGAAGCGCTCTCTGTCCTCAACTCCCTTGCACTCAAACTTCGCCAAGCACGTATGTTGAACGGAGCACTCGATATTGAGCAATCCGAAATGCGATTCCGGCTGGATAAATACGGCCGCCCGGTAGAAATCTATTTTGAGGAACCCAACGAAGCCCATCATCTCATCGAGGAATTTATGCTCCTTGCGAATCGTACCGTCGCAAGGTCGGTCAGCGGAAGACCGTTCATCTACCGCGTTCACGACATACCGAATCAGGAGAAACTCGACGACCTGCAGGAATTCAAAAAGCGTCTCGGCTCGCGCATTCAGCCGCAAGTGCTCGAACTGCTGACCATCCGCGCACAGGCGAAAGCGGTCTATTCAACCCATAACATCGGGCACTACGGACTTGCTTTCACCCACTATACCCATTTCACTTCTCCCATCCGCCGCTACCCGGATCTCATGGTCCACAGGCTCTTGGACAAATACGTCCTTAACGGAAAAACAACTACGTGGACACAAGATGAACTGCAGGAGATAAGCGACCATTGTTCTGCTTGCGAACAGGAAGCACAGCAAGCCGAACGCGAATCTATCAAGATGTTCCAGGCGATGTTTATGGCGGACAAAATCGGAGAGGTTCTTCCGGGACACATTTCCGGAGTAACCGATTTCGGACTTTTTGTGCAACTCGACGAGACACATTGCGAAGGACTCGTCCATATCTCCAACATCGGAAACGGTGAATACTGGCAGCACGACGAGAAAAACTACCGACTCGTCTCCGACGCGGGAGCATATACGTTGGGCGATCCGGTCATGGTTAAAGTGCTCAGAGTGGACGAAAATCGCGCACAAATTGATTTTTTGCTGGTTTAACTTGCATATATGCAAAATTTTTAGTACTTTTGCGCAAAATATGAAAAAACACCTCTTTCCGATGAAAAAATGCCTTGCCATATTACTTCTATTTGTTGCGTTCGCCTCGTGCGCGTACGCGGAAACAATAGTATTACGTACGGGCGCGCGTGTAAAAGGAGAAATTGTCTTCCAAAACGAAGAGGTGGTCATCATCCGTGACGAATCCGGAGCACGATCCCAATACCCGAGGACGGAAGTGGTCGAGATCACAAACGAAGAACCCGTTCAGGAAACCGTTAACGAAGAAAACAAAGAGACCGTTATGCCGTCCAAGAAAGTCTCTATCCTTCTCGAGTTGGCAGGAGGTGTGGCTGTCCAGCCCAAAGAAAAAACGGGAGGAACATTCTCCGTGGATTTTCTTGTCGGAAGCCATCACATTCGCTCAAGACATATTTTTGCTGGAGCTGGTATCGGCTATCACGGACTTTTCCTCGGAGCGGAGAAATATAATTTCCTGCCTGTGCAAGCAGCCTTGAGAATGCCCTTTACCGAGCAAAAACATGCGCCTGTCTTTGGTCTCGCACTTGGTTACGGTATCGCGTTAAGCAAGAATTACCTCGGCGGACTTTATACGGGACTCGATTTCGGTTACCGTTGCCAGCTCAATCCAAATACGGCTCTCGCTCTCACGGCTTATGCCCAACTCCAGCAGGCACGTGTAACGGTTACGGAATATGTCCTTCCCTCTGGTGAAACGGAACCGATACCGTTCTCTAACACCACCGGACGTAACCTCGTCTCCGCCGGAATCAAACTGAGTTTGTATTTCTAAAAGAAAAAACGCCCGCCCATCCGATTCGTAACCAATTTAACTAAATATTTTAACATCCCCGTGCGTAAACCCCCTCGCGAACATAAAATCACAATTCTGCTCAACGATAGTGAGCAGCGTGCGCTGGATCGCTTCTGTGACCGTTATGGAGTCACCAACAGAAGCCGTCTTATTCGCGAGACACTCATGCGGGCTATACTCAAAAAACAAGAGGGCGACCAACCAACCCTCTTCGATTAAATAGTTTATAATTGTTTGTTAAAAACTTCAAACAACTTCAAACAACTTCAAACATCTCAAACAATCTCAAACAAAAAACGCCTCCTTCTCGGAGGCGTTTAGTTTAACCCAAATAGGTCATCAAAATGTGACTGCGTTGACCTTGGTTCAGTTTGCGAATGGCCTTTTCTTTAATCTGGCGCACGCGTTCGCGTGTAAGATGGAGCTCGTCTCCGATTTCTTCCAGTGTCTTCTCAGGAGTGCCGATTCCGAAAAACTTACGCAAGATATCCGCTTCTCTCGGTGTGAGGGTCTGTAGTGCTCGGTCGATCTCTGTAGCCAGCGATTCGTTGATCAGTCCGCGGTCTGCGTTGGGGGAATCTTCGTTCACCATCACATCGATCAGACTGTTGTCCTCGCCCTCCACAAAAGGAGCGTCAACGCTCACGTGGCGACCCGACATCTTCAGCGTGTCGGCTATCTTGTCCACGGGCATTTCCAACATCTCGGCCAACTCTTCTGCACTCGGCTTACGCTCGTGTTGCTGCTCAAAACGCTGATAGGCTTTGTTGATCTTGTTCATCGAACCTACTTGGTTTAGAGGCAAACGCACAATACGGCTTTGTTCTGCCAAGGCCTGAAGAATCGATTGACGAATCCACCATACTGCATAGGAGATAAACTTGAAACCACGGGTCTCATCAAATTTCTCGGCAGCCTTAATCAAACCTAAATTGCCCTCGTTAATCAAATCGGGCAGACTCAATCCTTGGTTCTGATACTGTTTGGCTACAGACACTACGAAGCGTAGATTGCTCTTGGTCAGTTTCTCCAATGCTGCGCGGTCGCCATTACGGATTCGGCCGGCCAGCTCTACTTCCTCTTCCACCGAAATCAACTCTTCCCGACCTATCTCCTGAAGATACTTGTCGAGACTCGCGGATTCGCGGTTGGTAATGGATTTTGTAATTTTTAATTGACGCATATAATATCTTGTATTATACTCTTATCATCATAAGTAATTTCTGTGCACCTGCTTCAACCGATTAAAACGCAGGCGAAGCTGTGTTTTAATCGGAGAGGAGTAAGTGTGAGCCGCCTCAATCCGCATAGCGGATTCACTTAGGCGAGCCACTTACGACGAAGTGATCCGGTCGGGATTCGAACCCGAGACCCACAGCTTAGAAGGCTGTTGCTCTATCCAGCTGAGCTACCGGACCCGGAGGTGTCCCCATTGAAAGGGGAAACCGGCCTCCGCCGGAAGGGGCTTAATTTTCCCCTTCTATTTCCCTATTTACACACAAAACGTGCCTAAATAGGCAAAATAGCGTGCAAAATTACTGCTTTTTTTTGAATTGTGCAAAAAAAACTTATTTTTTTATCGTTTTTGATAGCAAAATAATGTTTTTCCTGCGTTTTTTTACAAAAGCGTATCAAAAATAGCAACTAAATCTTGTTTACGGCTGGCTCCTACGTGACGGTTTACCAACTGACCGTCCTTGAAGAACAGCATCGTCGGGATATTCATGATTCCGTACTCCTCGCAGGTGTCGGGATTGTCATCCACATTCAGTTTGCCTACGGTCACACGACCCTCGTAGTCGTTGCTCAGCTCCTCCAGAATAGGCAGCATCATTTTGCACGGACCACACCAAGCAGCCCAGAAATCTACTACTAAAGGTTTGCCGGACGCGATCACATCCTTGATGTTAGCGTCTGTAATCTCTACTGTCATAATGATTCTTGTTTGATATGTTTGATTGTTATTCGTTTCTGATTAGGCTTACGAAGCAATATATCTGTCAGCGGGTCTTCCAGATAAGTCTGTACAGCGCGTTTCACAGGACGTGCACCGTTCTTGCGGTCGTAACTCTGTTCCACCAACTGTGTAATAGCTTCTTGCGCAACGGCTAACGTTCGGCCTTGCGGTTTCAGTCTCTGCTGCAGACGATTCACCTCTATGCCCACAATGCGGGCGATAATATCCCGACTAAGCGGTTCAAAGGTAATCACATTGTCAATACGGTTCACAAACTCCGGCGGGAATTGTTTCTGCAGCGCTTTGATAAGAGTTTTGTTTACCGTTTGTTGGTCCATCTCCTGCGTGCCGAAACCGATTCCGGAACCGAACTCCTGCAACTGACGTGTGCCGACATTGCTGGTCAGGATAATAATCGTGTTGCGGAAATCCACTACATGCCCCTGCCTGTCGGTCAGACGACCTTCGTCCAGCACTTGCAACAACACATTGAAAATGTCAGGGTGAGCTTTCTCTATCTCGTCAAAAAGAACGATCGAGTAGGGCTTTCTTCTTACCGCCTCTGTCAGTTTGCCGCCTTCCTCGTGGGCTACATATCCCGGAGGAGCGCCTACCAGCAGGCTCACCGTGTGTTTCTCCATATACTCCGACATGTCAAAACGGATGATGGCGTCTTTGCTGCCGAACATCTCCTCCGCCAGACATTGTGCCAGATAAGTCTTGCCTACGCCCGTCGGACCCAGGAAGAAGAACGTACCTATCGGGCGTTTCGGATCACGCAGGCCCAAACGGCTGCGCTGGATAGCTCTCACTACGCTGTTGACCGCTTTGTCCTGACCCAATATCCTTCCGCGCAAACGCTCAGCCATGTGTAGCAAGTGCTCGTTCTCACTGCGCGCCACGCGCTGAACCGGCACACTCGACATCATACTCACTACGCTGGCCACATCGTCTGTGGTGATCGCGTACGGCGGCATCTCGTCTTCGCCGGTTGCTTGTTGGCGCGCGTGACTGCGTGCGCCCACTTCGTCCATGACGTCTATCGCTTTGTCCGGGAAGGCTCTGTCGGTCAGATACCGTTCTGCTAAATGGACACAAGTCTTCAAAACTTCCTGCGAATATACCACGTGGTGATAACCTCCGTATCGTTCACTCAGCCTTTCCAGAATATCTAATGTCTCTTCGGTGGTCGTCGGACGTACCGGCACTTTCTGGAAACGACGCTCCAATGCGCCGTCCTTTTCTATCGACTTGGCGTACTCGGCGGTCGTCGTGGCGCCGATACATTGTACTTCCCCTCGTGCCAAGGCGGGTTTAAGGATGTTCGCGGCATCCAGCGAACCGGACGCGTTGCCTGCTCCTATAATCGTGTGGATCTCGTCGATAAACAGAATGATCTCCGGATGACGTTGCAACTCGCTAATCACGCTCTTCATCCGCTCCTCAAACTGACCGCGGTAAGTGGTTCCGGCTACCATCGACGCGATGTCCAGCGTAACAATGCGTTTGCCTTGCAGCGCACCGGCTTCCGCACTCTTGATACGAAGGGCCAAACCCTCTACGATGGCAGATTTGCCGACACCGGCTTCACCTATCAGTATAGGATTGTTCTTCTTGCGCCGGCTTAGGATCTGTACGACACGTTCTATTTCTTTCTCGCGTCCTACCACCGGATCCAATTTGCCTTGCTCTGCCATGCGTGTCAGGTCACGACCGAACTTGTCCAGCGCGGTGGTCTTGCTCTTGCTGTTGCTCTTCTCCTGGTTTTGTCCGCCTTGTTGCGGCACATCATTCACATCGCCCATCTGACCGTAGCCGTCCGTAGGAGCCTGAGCTGTATAGTGTGGCTGACCGTACAACTCGACCAGCTGGTCGTAACTCATTCCCCAACTCTCTTCCAGATAAGCGGCTGCTCCGTTCACTTGCTCGCGCATGATTGCCAACAGAAGGTGCGCTGTGCAAACGGCTTCTGCCTGATACTCGCGGCAGATGCCTTCTGCTATTCGTAGCAAACGGTCTATCTGAGGCGCTCTTGTTGCCATCACTACCATCGGCTGAGGCTCCTGACGCAGGCTTTTGTCCAACTGCTCTTTCGCTATTTCCGGTTGAAGCGAGGCGCGGATAAGCAACTCATAGGCGGAACCTTCACTCAGCCGAAGGATGGCCAGCAGCAGATGCTCCGGCGTCACTTGTGAACAACTCAAACGCTCCGCCTCGTCGCGGGCGTAAAACAAAATCTTATTTAATCGTTGTGTTACTTGCATTGTTTTTTGTACCTCAAAAATCGTGCTAATGTATCTATGTCAGTCTGAAACTGCCAATTTGTCAATATAAATGATTTTTATCTCGCTTTGC
Organism: uncultured Bacteroidales bacterium; assembly: GCA_900319645.1. GTDB lineage: Bacteria > Bacteroidota > Bacteroidia > Bacteroidales > Paludibacteraceae > Colicola. The sequence goes on along the minus strand of ONPG01000003.1, from coordinate 199,099 downwards.
TCGAACGATCGGCAAAGCCGTACGATATTAACTATTAATTATTAACTATTTTAACTATTAATTATTAACTATTAATTATAGAAGTGCCACGCCAACCCTGCCCGGAATACATCCCGGTTGGTCGGATAGCCGGGCATCGTCAGATAGTTGATGTTGTCGTGCATAAACAGGTGGTTGAAATGCTGGTATTGTGCGAAGAATCGTAAATGGATCGAACGCACAAAGAAATTGGCATATACGTTCAGCCACGGGTAATTGCCGGCCACTTCGGTCTGCTGGTTGGCAAACATGCCGGTTGCGGGGCACAATACAGGTGCGTGGTAACGGGTGAAATACCGCAAATCCACACCTATCTGTGCGTCCAAGGCGCGGAACCACGTTCCGTGGTAATACAGCCTGTGTTGTAAAATCAACAGCGGAACAGGCATCACGCTGTCGTTGGTGGTGTGTTGGATAACCGCGTGGTTCTCCAGATTGATCCACGGAGTGGTCAGGTCTAATCCCACGTCGCCGGTTATTATCTGTACATTTCCGCTGTATTGTCTGGGTTTCCAGTCCGAATGGGAAACGAAGATAGGTCGTGTCCGGTTCTCGAAACTGAAATCCACACTCGGTTTGATCCAACGGGTAGGATAGGCTACGGTTGCGCCGCCTAACACACGGTAACTGAAACCGAAGTTGTTCTCCCATTGGATGTGGTTCGATCGGTAATGTTGCAAATACCAGCTCGGCTTCTCGCTCTTGACAAAAGCACGTGCGTTGACAAACAAGTAGTCTTTTCCTATAGGAATACGCGTGCGTATCTTGCCCTCTACGTCGAACTCACCTATTTTGTAGCCCACCAGACACACGTGGCCCTCTACGTTATACCGCACATATTTGCCGCTGTGCTTGTGAATGGCTCCGCCTATATACGTGTTGTTCGACCATTTGTAGTCGTATATACTGTCGTAAGGCACACTGTCGCGCAGCCATCGCTGAAACTCGTTCATGGCAAAAACAGTAGCTCCGAACTTCAGCTTGGTGTTGTATGCTTCGCAAAAAGTCACGGCTATCGTGTTGCGGATGGTCAGTACGTCTGTCGTGTCACGCGTGGCGCTCGAGTCGTAATAGGTCGTGTCGTAAAAACCCTGTTCCGCGGTCTTCTCTATATACCGGCGGTTCGAGTTGTTGGTCTCGAAAATATGCGAGAAAGTGATTAACGGTATAAACTGCGTCTTCACCGTGTCTTTCTTCACCCGTCTTCCGTTCTCTATCACTTCTATCGAATCCACATATTCCCGTTCGTGCGAGATGGCGTATTGGTTGTGCAGATAGCCGCTCAGGTAGCGGTAACCGATCATCGCATTCAGCCTTACAGGGATATCTTCAGCGTTCAAACTGCTTTTCAGGTCCTCTACATCCTTCAGTCCTCCATTGTTATACGAACTCAGTTGGCTCCATCCGAAAGCAGCGTGCATGCTGTAGTGGTCACCGGTGTAACTGCCCCACACGGATCCGCGGTACAACTTACCTGCCGTGTTGGCATAGTGACCCACCGAGTTCAGGTAGTCCATCTCTACGCCTAAATTCAACTTGCGACCGATGTTGCCGGTGAAGAGAAAATCAATATCGTTTTCTTCGTGTCCGGTCACAAACCCTTTTTTGTATGCAACTGTGCTGAATGGCGTGGTGGTATTGAAAAACCGTTGCTGCTGAGGCGTGACCACGTATGGTGTCAGGCTCCATGCAAACGGATCGTCAATGGTCTTCAGCCTGTCTTGCACAATACGGCTCTCGATAGGCGACACCAGCACGTTGCCGTTAGTGGCACTGCTCAGCGAGTAGTTCTGTTGTACGTCCACGTCGTGGTAGTTCAGCGTGGCGGTGTCGTTGAATTGTTCCAAAGTATCCGCAACGGCTGTGAATCCCGGCATTTGCCATGTGTGGATCACCGTCTTCGTGCGCGGCGGTTTGGCAGCGGCCCACAGGGTCGCTGCCAACAGCACTAATACTATGAACAATCGTCTATTCAAGCAAGTTCCGCTCTCCCTGATCCCCTCCCGTGAGGGAGGGACAGGGGGAAGTGTTTGTTATTTGGCTTTCTTGAGCTTCTCGTTGAGTTTCTGAATCTCCTCTTCCTGATTGCGGATGGTCTTCAGCAGCTCGTTCAACTCTTCGTTCTCAATGGTTGTCGGATACTGTTCTTCCACGGTCTGCAGGAAATCGGAAAGGATATTCATGTAGTTGATGAACGCGTCGTAAGCAGACTCGAACTGTGTCTCGCCTTGGTCAATGTGGTTCATGTAGTGCAGGTAGTTGACATCCTGCAAACGCAACCAGTTGGTCTTCAGACTCTTGGCTTGGCACAAATGAACACGCTCGGCTACGGCGTACAGCTTATTGATAGCTTCCTGCTGCAGGTCGTTGCCGTTGTAAATGCTCAGGTCTTTCGCCTCGCCGCTCCAGGTCAGCGGATAAGGAGCGGACACAACATCCTCAGCAGCCATTTTCTTGGCTGCCTCGCTCGGAGTCATAAAGCCCATCTCACGCTCCAACGCGTAGTAAGGCAGAGCTTTCAGGAAATCAAAGATACCGCTGCCTGCGTTCTGGCGAACACCGAATGTGTCGGCGCCAACCCATATATTGATGATATCCTCGCCTTCGGGCAGAGCATGCAGCTGGTTGGCGTATTTCTCTGCGTCTATCGGGAAATTGCCCCAGTTAGGATCCGAGAAGTGGAAACTCAACTCGTCGCTCAGGTTGGTGTTGCGCAGCAGCACTTTCATTTTCGGAGCACCTGCCGACTGATACATCTTGTTCGGCGTCTTCCAACTCAGCACATGTTTGGCGCCTTCGGTCAGAATCAGCTTGTAACCCATTTTGTTCAGGTTGTAAGCAATCTCATCGGTGTACAGCAATTCGGTGTTCCAGATGGCTTGCGGCTTCACGCCCAGCACGTTCTCCACCAAGGCACTCTGTTTTTTCAGCTGCTCTTTCATCTCGCTCAGGTTGTATTCCGCTGCGAGCGAATAGCTGAACGGAGTGGCGAGGAACTCTACGCACTTGGTTCCGGCCAACTCTTTCAGGATGTCGATCATCTCGGGATTGAACTGCTCGAACATCTCGATCATCGTACCGCTGACGCTCAGCGCGCAGTGGAACTTGCCTTTGCTCAGGTTGATCATGTCGCGGATGGTCTGGCACAACGGCATATACGATGTCTCAACCAACCAGTTGATGTGCTCCTCGGTCGCCATGTCATCATAGTAGTAATGGTCATTGCCGATCTCAAAGAAGCGATAGCGTTTCAGACGATAAGGGCTGTGCATCTGAAAGCAGAAACATATATTTTTCATAATTTCTAAAAATTACTAAATGGTTAAATTACTAAATAAATGACCAAATGGTAAATGACCAAATGGTAAATTATAACGTGTGGTTTATCACGCCGTCGTATATCTTACGCACTTTCAGACCTGCGTCGTACCAGCGGATGTTGTTCACCTCTGCCTGGCCTAACTCATGCAGGCTCTTGTACATAGCCGGATACTTGACGATCGCGTAGATAGCGTCAGCCATAGCGTCGATGTCCCAGTAGTCTGTCTTGATAGCGTGCTGCAGGATCTCTGCGCAGCCCGACTGATGACTGATGATAGACGGACAGCCTACCTGCATGGCTTCCAGCGGACTGATACCGAACGGCTCGCTCACGGATGGCATAATATATACGTCGCTCATGGCGAGCATCTCTTGTACCTGCTTGCCGCGCATGAAGCCCGGGAAGTGGAACTTGTCGGCTATTCCGCGTTTGGCTACCAGGTCGATCATCTCCGCCATCTTGTCGCCGCTGCCGGCCATCACGAAACGTACACCGTTCGTCTTGCTCAGCACGCGGGCTGCGGCTTCTACGAAATACTCCGGTCCTTTCTGCATCGTGATACGGCCGAGGAAGGTCACTAATTTGTCCTTGCGCTCGGGCTTGGTGAACTCTTCCGGATGAGCCAGAGGCTCTACGGCGTTGTGTACCGTGCTCACTTTGCGCGGGTCGATACCGTATTTCTCTATCACCGTGCGACGCGTCAGGTTGCTCACGCACATGATATGGTCGGCTTCGTCCATTCCGCGTTTCTCGATGGCATAAACCGTTGGGTTCACATTGCCGCGGCTGCGGTCGAAATCCGTGGCGTGTACGTGGATAACCAGCGGTTTGCCGCTGATATGTTTGGCGAATACACCTGCCGGATAGGTCAGCCAGTCGTGGCTGTGGATAATATCAAAATCCAGGCTGTGTGCCAGCACACTCGCTACGGCTTCGTAGTTACCTATTTCCTCGATCAGGTTGTCGGGATAGCGGCCTGAGAAACCGATACAGCCCAAGTCGTCGGTCCCGATACGGCGGTAGTCGTACTGGATGCCGTCGCGCAGGTGGTAATACTCCTCCGGGCTCATCTTGCCCTCCATCCGCTGCTTCACGTAGTCGTAGTTAACGTCTTTCCACACTACCGGCACGCTGTTAGCGCCGATGATACGCAGGAAACTCTGGTCCTCGTCACCCCAAGGCTTCGGGATAACAAAAGTGATATGCATATCTTCCTGTTGGGCCATGCCGCGGGTCAAACCGTAGCTCGCTGTTCCCAAACCGCCTAAGATATGAGGAGGAAACTCCCATCCGAACATTAACGCTTTCATAACTCAGCCTCCTTTCCTTCGTTGTTTTCTTCTTTCTCTTTTTCGATTTCTGCCAACCGGTATTTCTTCAGCGTGTCCAATACGCTGATTACAGCCGCTACGCTCGGAGCGTAACTCATGCCGCCGTGGCCTTTGTACGGCGGGTTGCCGTCGTACATCTCGTTCAGCGTTCCGATTGTCAGTTCGCTCATCTCAGCCTCAAAGCCCACCAACAGGCGCTCCATGAAACTGATGCCGCTGTATTTATATACGTTCATATAGGCACGCGAGTAGGCGGCAATAGTGAACGGCCATACGGGTCCGTTGTGGAAATTGCGGTCGCGTTCCTGCTGACCGCCGCGGTAAATAGGACGGTAATCGCCGCTCTTCGGACTAAGCGTTCGCAGACCCTTCGGAGTCAGCAACTCTTTCGTACAGATATCTACCACTGCTTTCTGCTGTCTCTTGTCCAGCGGGCTGTACGGCAGACCTGCTGCCCAGATCTGGTTCGGACGTACCTCGCGGTTCTCGTAGTTGTCGATCACGTAGTCGTTCAGATACAATCCGTTCCAGAAGGTCTTGACGAACGAATCTTTGGTGATCTCTGCCTGATATTCCATCAGGTCGGCACTCGTCTCTTTGCCCATCTCGCGTAGCAGCTCGGCGGTGAAACGCATAGCGTTGTACCACAAGGCGTTGATCTCTACCACGTAACCCGTACGCGGGGTAATCGGCCAGCCGTTCTCCGTTGCGTTCATCCACGTCGCCGGACGCTGGGTGCCATCCACCCATATCAAGCCGTTCTGGTGTACCCAAGCACGAGGATGGTTCTGCTTGCGGTAGTAGTTTATAATATCCAGACACAACTGACCGTACAGCTCGGATGCCTCCTTCACCGTGTATTTATGGGCGTATTTCTGTACGGCACGTACGAACCACAACAACGCGTCCGGCTCGTCCATTCCGCTCATCTTCACCTCGTCCTTGCGACCTTTCATGAAGCTCTCCACCTCAGGAACTGCGGTCTTGTTGATGATGGCGTCCCAGTATTCCGGACGGTCGATATCCAGCGTGCAGCTCGGAGTGGAGAAGAACGCGTTGCGGGCATCTGCCTGGAACCACGGGAAACCGGCTAACATATAGCACTTGTCCCCTTCGCGTTTGTAGAACTGGCTCGCGCTGTTCTTCAGCGTCGAGAACATGTCCTCACGGGCGTTGCGGCGTTCCATCTCTTTCTTCCAGATCGTCTTCAGCGAACCGGTCTTGCACTCGGTCACGCCGCCGGCGAAGATCACGCTCTCGCCTTTCTTCATCGGCAACTCGAAATAACCCGGAACCAGCAGATCCTCTTTGTACGCATAGCCGCGTTCACGCTCCTTGCGATACTCGATATCTTTGTACCACTGCGGGTCGTGGTGGTACTCGACTGCCTTGCTGAACTGCATGTACAAGGCCGGGAAACCCGGGTACATCCTGTTCACACGGCCGTTCTCGCACTCGTCCATGTTCGGGTTGGCAAGAGGGTTCTCGTGGGTCAGCTCGTTCACGTTGCGGAACGCTAAGAACGGACGGAAACGCAACGTCGTCGGGCTGCCGCTTTCCAGCAAGGTGTAGCGGATCAGCACGCGAGGCTCGAAGCTTACCAACATGCGCTCTTTTTGCAGAACCATCGCGCCCACGCGATAAATGGTTTTCGAGATGACCTCGCAGTCAAACTCGCGGATGTACTTGTGTCCGTTCGGACTGAAATGATTGTCACCGTACTCGTGCAGACCCAGATTGAACTCTGCGCCGTGTTGGATCACTGTCTCGTCCAGAGAACTCAGCAGCACGAAATTGCCGCCGCCCATCTCCGGCAAGGGCATCACCAACTGACCGTGGTACTTGCGGGTGTTGCAATCGACCAAAGTGGTCGAGTTATAGACACCTGCACGGTTGGTCCGAATCATCTCTTTCTGCAGCGACCGCTCCAGATTAACAAGTACTGTCTTGTCAAAATTCAGATAACTCATGATGTGTGATTTAATGTATTAAGTAATTTATTTTGTTATTTTTGTTTTTTCTTTTTCCCCTTTATCAAGCAGCTTTTGTGTGCCGGTTTTTTCTGCGCATTTTGTTGTGTGCGCAGGGCGTCAGCCCTGTGTCTCCCTCCCTTGTGGGGAAAGAGGTTACAGTTCGCTCACAAACTGCTTGATCCGCTGTTCCTCTGCGCGTTTGCACACTAACAGCTTGCCGTCCTGCTCGGCGATGATCATGTCGTTCACGCCTTGCACAATCGCTTTCTTGCCTTTCTCCAGCACGACGATGTTGCCTGTCGCCTCATAGAAATGGGCCTCGCTGTGCAGACTCACATTGCCTTCTGCGTTTTTCTCGCTCAGGTCGTACAGACTGCCCCACGTGCCTAAGTCGCTCCAGCCGAAACTGGACGGCAGAACGAACACGTTCTCCGCTTTCTCCATGATTCCGTAATCGATACTGATGTTCGGACATTTCGGGAAGATCTGCTCGATGAAATCCTCCTCCTGGTCGGTTCCCATCAGCAACTCGCCTTCGCGGAATCGGTCTGCCACTTCCGGAAGCAGGTAACGGAACGCCTCGCTGATCGTCTGCAGGTTCCAAATGAAAATGCCGCTGTTCCACAGGAAATCGCCGCTCTCAAGGAACACTTTCGCCATCTCTAAATTCGGCTTCTCTGTAAACGTCTTCACCGGATATATACCATCATTGAGCGGCTTTGCCGCGCTCATTCCATCATTGAGCTCGCTTTGCGAGCGCTCATTTATATATTGGATATACCCGTATCCTGTCTCCGGACGTGTCGGCTGCATGCCTAACGTGCAGATGGCTTTGTTCTCGCTCACGAAATCAAAGGCTTTCAGGATCGTCTGGCGGAATTTCTCTTCTTCCAAAATCAGATGGTCGCTTGCCGCCACTACGATATTCGCCTGCATCTCCGGCTTCTTCCAGTCGATGTCTAAATAACTTGGCAGAAGCGATTCCTCCGAACCTGCTGTCAACTTGCCGTCCTTCGTGAAACCGCGGTTCTCTTTGGTGTAACCGTAAGCCCTTTGCAGACACAGCGCACGGATATGAGCCGTGGCGTAAGCAATACACGGAGCGGTATTCCTGCGTGCCGGCTCGCACAAGATCTGCACTTCGTTCAGATCAGGAATCTGCTCCAAGATAATCTGTTTGTAGGCGATGTTCGTCACGATAAACATGTTCTCTATCGGTACAATCGGACGGAAACGGTCCACGGTCATCTGCAGCAAACTTTTCCCTGTTCCGAAAAAGTCCAGAAACTGTTTCGGCTTCTCAGCCGTACTGTAAGGCCAGAAACGGCTGCCTATCCCGCCGGCCATGATTACGCAATAATTGTTTTCTTTTTTTGTCATACGAATTGTTTTATGTGTTTTTTATGGTTTTTTGTTTCTTAACAATGGGTGATTCATGGGTGATTCATGGGTGATTCATGGGTGATTCTGCGGACCAAAACGGGACAAAAACCTAACCCAACCATGACAACATCCCTTCCCCTATCTTCCTTTCAATGTCCAATTTTTAGTTTTCAATTTTCAATTAGCGTGCAAAGATACAAAATATTTTTCATTTACGCAAGCGCACGCGTACATTATTTGTAAAAAAGTGCATTTTTACCGCAAAAAGTAGAATATTTCCGCTTTTTTCTTTCTGGTTTCAATAAAAATCACTACCTTTGCAACCTAATTTGGAGTAAACTGCTCCGGTTCTAAACCGGTTGGAGTAAACTGCGCAGGTGAGTAATATGAACTTGTGGTCGAAAAATAAAATAATTGTCAATTGTCAACTGTCAATTATCAATTTTCTCTTGCTGGCATGTGTCGCCTGCAACCGTGTGGCTATACCCAAGCCGTACGGCTATTTCCGTATCTCTCCTCCCGACACCGCCTATGTGGATTTCCAATCCGCAATCACCAATCCGCAATTATCAATTATCAATTGTCAATTGTCAACTATCAATTATCCTTACTCTTTCGCCCTCTCGCAAAACGCTGTGGTTCAGCCGCGTACCGACCAAGCCGAACCCTATTGGATCAACCTCTATTACCCGGCTCTGAACGCCACTATCCATTGCTCATACAAACCTGTCCGGGGCAACTTGCGGGCACTCACGGACGATGCACTCGAACTGGTCTATCACAATGCCTCCCACGCTTCGGCTATACCCGAAAGAGACTACAACCGTCCTGCCGACCGCGTCTATGGCGTACTCTTTGATTTAGAGGGCAATACGGCCTCTTCCTGCCAGTTCTTCCTGACCGACTCCACGCGTCATTTCTTCCGCGCGTCGGTCTATTGCAACTGCCCGCCCAACGCCGACTCCCTCGCGCCGGTATTTAATTACCTCCGCACGGATGTGATCAAGATGATAGAAACCTTCCGCTGGCAAAATGTGAAAATGTGAAAATAGGCAAATGCGAAAATAATAAATCCCTCGCCCTTCTCCTCGATCCTGAGAAAGCCGATCTGAATGCGCTTCCGCTCTCCGCGGATTGCCTGCCTGACTTCATCTTTGTCGGCGGCTCTACCGGTGGGGACACCACGGCCTTCGTCCGTGCGCTCAGAGAGAAATTGTCAATTGTCAATTCTCAATTGTCAATTATCCTCTTTCCCGGCAACGCCGCACAGTTTACACCCGAGGCGGATGGTATTTTATACCTCTCTTTGCTTTCTGGAAACAACCCGGAATACCTTGTAGGTCAACATATTAAATCAGCTCGTGCTATCCACGACTCGCATATCGAAGTGATTCCGACAGCCTATATTCTCATAGACGGCGGAGTAGAGACATCTACCATGCGCGTCACGAATACCCGGCCTCTCAACCCCAACAACGCCGAAGGCGTCCAAACGATCATCGATACAGCCATCGCCGCCGAACTGATGGGCAAAAAAGCCATCTATCTCGAAGCCGGTTCGGGCGCCAAGACACCTGTCTCGCCCGACATCATCCGTGCTGTGCGCGAGCAGACATCTGTCACGCTTATCGTTGGCGGAGGAATACGCACGCCCGATGCTATGCAAGCCGCCTATTCCGCAGGAGCAGACATAGTGGTCATTGGCAACCATTTCGAGTCCCATCCCGAAGAACTGAGAGATTTCTGTCAGATTACTCAGAGTTCTCCGAATACTCCGATTCCTCCGAGTTCTTCCGACGAGCGCTTCATGCGTCTCGCCCTCTGCGAAGCAGAGAAGGCGCTTGAAGCCGATGAGATACCTATCGGCTGTGTCATCGTCTCGCAAGGACAGATTATCGGACGCGGACACAACCTGACGGAGACGCTGACGGACGTCACGGCACACGCTGAGATTCAGGCGATTACGGCGGCTGCACAGACCCTCGGTGGCAAGTACTTGCCGGATGCTACACTCTATGTGACCGTCGAACCCTGTCCGATGTGCGCAGGAGCCGTCGGTTGGGCGCAAATCAGCCGTATCGTCTATGGCGCACCTGATCCCAAACGAGGCTACACCACCTATGCCCCGCGGGCTTTCCACCCCAAAGCACAAGTCACCTCCGGCGTCCTCGCCGAAGAGTGCAAAACGCTAATACAACGTTTCTTTGCCGGGAAACGCTAACCAGAACTCCGGAACTCCGGAAATCCAGAAAACTCTATAGCTTATGAATGATAAAATAGTAAATCAAGTCTTCCGCCTCGGCGCATTCGTCCTTTTGGCGGCTGTCCTCGTCCTCCTCTTCCCGAGGTATAACAACTCGCTCCGCTACCACTACGAGGTGGGCAAACCCTGGGCGTACGCCACGCTTCGTGCTGAATATGACTTCCCGATTTACAAAACGGATGAGCAGTTCGCCAAAGAGCAGGAGCGAATGCGTTCGACCTTTGCTCCCTATTTCCGCTACATCCCGCGTGTGCAACGTCAGGTAATGGTTATCTCCCTCCAGGAAATGGAGTATATCCAGGAGAACGGCTTCAGTCGTATCGCGATCGTGCAGAACAGCCTCGCGCGAACCTATCCGCTCTCTGATGTCTATACGCCTAAGTCGGCGTACGAACATTTCGGCTACGAGTGTACGCGCAACCTCACGCTCGACACGGCGATGACGGAGTCCTATCTCGAGAAACAACTGGCGTCTATCTCTCCCACCCAGGGATTAGTGCAGGCGGGGGAGAAAATTATCGGTCAGGGCGATATCGTCACCGACCGTCACTACCAAGTCCTGCAATCGCTCAGCCGGACACTGGAGGGAGATTCCTTCGGACAGAAGCAGCACGCACTCTCTGTCTTCGGCGAAGCGATGTTGGTTTTCCTCTTCCTTTGCCTGTTTGTGCTCTATCTGTATGTCTTCCGTCCGCAGTACTTGCGCTCCACCTCCACGGTACTCTTCTTCTGCCTCCAGATCTTCATCGTTATTGGTCTGTCGTGTGCGTTGCTGCGTTTCTCTTCGCTCTCGATCTATCTGATTCCCTTTGCCTGGGTGCCTATCCTCACACGTGTCTTCTTTGATTCCCGAACCGCACTCTTCCTGCATTTCACGACCATACTGATTGCCTCGCTGATTGCGCCGGCTCCCGTGGAGTTCTTCTTTATTCAGATCACCGTCGGCATGGTAGCTGTCTCGTCGCTGAACGACATGACGCGTCGCGCGCAACTCATACAGACAGCCGGCTGGATCATGCTGACGCAGGTAGTGGCTTATACCGCCTTCACGTTCGCACAGACCGGAGTCGTCACGGCTATCGACCCGTGGATGTTCCTCTATTTCCTTATATGCGCGATTCTCACGGTAGGATGCTACGGCTTGATTTTCATCTTCGAGCGCCTCTTCCGTTTCATCTCGTCTATCACGCTCATCGAGCTTACGGATATCAATTCCGACCTGCTTCACGCACTCGCCGAACGTGCTCCCGGTACGTTCCAGCACTCGATGCAGGTTTCCAACCTGGCTTCCGAGGCGGCGAAAGAGGTGGGAGCTAACACCCTCCTCGTGCGTACGGGCGCGCTCTATCATGATATAGGTAAGATGACCGACCCGCTCTATTACGTCGAGAACCAGACGGGCGTGGAGAATCCCTTGCTCAAGATGGATCCGCGCGACGCGGCGCAGGTGGTGATCGCCCATGTGTCGGAAGGCATCAAGATCGCACGCCGTAACCATCTGCCAGAGGTGATTGTCAATTTTATTGCTACCCACCACGGCAATTCGCTTGTCCGTTATTTCTACAACACCTGGTGTAACGCCCATCCGGGCGAAGAGGTCGAGACCGCACTCTTCCAGTATCCGGGGCCGAAACCGACCACCAGAGAGGCGGCTATCCTGATGATGGCCGACGCCGTTGAGGCGCGTTCGCGCAGCCTCTCCGAGTTTACCGAGCAATCCATCGGAAACGCTGTGGATCAGATGATTGACGCCCAGATAGCAGACGGACAATTCGCCGAGACACCGCTCTCCTTCAAGGACGTCGAGGACATCCGCCGCGTCTTCAAATCACGCCTCATAGCGTTCAACCACCACCGTATCTCCTATCCCACGTTGAATAAATGAGTCTTTTAGTGAACAATAGTGAACGATCTTTCAGCGCAAGCGATCTTACAGGCGAAGCCGGTCTTACAGCGCAGCGGTCAGAGCGCAACGCGCTCTATCTGGCTCCTATGGAGGATGTGACCGATCCGGCTTTCCGTGCGCTTTGCAAACGCTACGGAGCCGATCGGGTATATACCGAGTTCGTCAATGCCGACGCGCTCGTGCGGGATATTGCTTCTACCACCCGTAAACTCACGATCCACGATGCCGAGCGGCCGGTGGCTATCCAGATCTACGGCCGCGAACCCGAAGCGATGGCAGATGCAGCACGTATCGTCGAGCAGGCGCACCCGGATTTCATAGATATCAATTTCGGCTGTCCGGTCAAGAAAGTGGCGGGCAAGGGCGCCGGCGCAGGACTCCTGCGCGATGTGCCTAAGATGTTGGAGATCGCCCGTGCGGTCGTCAATGCCGTGCACACGCCCGTAACCGCCAAGACCCGCCTCGGATGGGACGAAAACGACCTCCATCCGCGTGTCAATCCGCTGGGCTTATCTCAAAACTATCAACTATCAACTATCAACTCTCAACCCTCAACTTTTATTGTGGATCTCGCCGAAGCCCTGCAGGACTGTGGTATTCAGGAACTGGCTATCCACGGCCGTACGCGCAGCCAGATGTACCGCGGCGAAGCCGACTGGACGCTGATAGGCGAAGTCAAAAACAACCCGCGCATGCATATACCTATTATAGGTAACGGGGACGTGTGTACGCCTGAGCGCGCACGCGAGTGCTTCGACCGCTACGGAGTAGATGCGATTATGGTCGGTCGGGCTACGTTCGGCAATCCCTGGCTCTTCGCTGAAATGAAAGAGTATCTGAGTACTCCGACTACTCCGACTACTCCGATTACTTTGAGTTCTCCGAGTACTCTGATTCCCCGCTCGATGGCAGAGAAAGTGGCTGTGCTCAAGGAGCACGTACTCGCCTCTATCGCCTGGTGTGGCAACGACGAACGCAAGGGGATTATTCACTCCCGTCGTCATTTTGCCGCCTCGCCGGTGTTCAAAGGTCTCACGGATTTCAAGCAGACCCGTATCGCCCTCCTCCGCGCGGATACCAAAGACGAAGTCTTCGCTATTATGGACTCCATCGTCAACCGCTACGCTTCTCAGGTTGACGATGAAGTCTTGCAAAATGAGATCGTCAACCGCTACGCTTCTCTGGTTGACCAGAATTCCAGAACTCTGGAACTCCAGAATTCCAGAATTCCAGAATTCTCCTAATTCAATGCAACAATGCGAAACTTCTTCTATTCCAACTCTCTCTGGCTCTCGATGATTATTGGGGTGCTCGGCTACCGCTGGCTGTATGTCTTCAGTCCGCTTCTGCCCTATATGATCTTTCTGATGCTTTTCTTCACGTTCTGCAAGGTCGATCCCAAAGATCTCCGTCTGCATCGTTGGCATTGGGCTGTGTTGGCGGTTCAGCTCGTTCTGTCCGTCGCCACGTACTACCTGCTGATGGCTGTCACCCGTGACGAGGTGGTGGCGCAAGGCTTGATGATGTGTTTTATTATGCCTACCGCTACGGCTGCGCCTATCATCGCCGGCAAGTTGGGAGGCTCTATCCAGAACCTCACCTCGTTCACGCTCCTCTCCAATTTCGCCACTACGCTGGTAGTGCCGGCTTTCTTCCCGCTCATCAATCCCGAACTGAGCGAGGTGCCTGCGTCTTTCCAGTTCTCGCCTTTCCTTTTCCATTTCTCGCTCCTGCTCAGCCGGATCACTCCGTTGCTGCTCGGGCCTTTCTTCGCGGCGTGGCTCCTGCGGATAGGTTTTAACGCCTACTATCGACATATCGATAAATCGACATATCGACATGACGAAAAAACTGCCAATCGTCAGTTCTCTCTCCCTCAGTCGCTTGCGGCGGTGCCTTTTTACCTCTGGGTGGGAACGATTGTCTTTCTGATGGCTTCGCTGACCAATACGCTTCTTTCCTCTTTCAATTTTCAACTTTCAACTTGTCTGTGGTTGCTCCTCGGCTCTTTCTTCGCCTGCCTGATTCAGTTTATGGTAGGCAAAATGATCGGCCGTCGCCTGCCGGCTCCTAACCGCGGCAAGGACTACGAAGATGTGCTTATCAACCCCAACGCGCCGCGCGATATGCCTTCTGTCTCTTCTATCACAGCCGGCCAGGCCTTCGGTCAGAAGAACACCACGCTCGGCGTGTGGATGGCGCAGACCTATCTCAATCCTGTCTCAGCCCTTGGGGCTGCGGCATATATCATCTGGCAGAATATCTTCAATTCCGCCCAACTTTCCCGTGCCGCACACGGCAAACCCGTCTGAACCCGAAAATTTTTTTTGCGGAAAATAGCATTTTTATTTGCACATGTCAAAAAAATGTTGTACCTTTGCAGCAAATTTTGAAACAATGAATTCAGCCAATATAGAATATCGTCCATTCACGATTAACGTCCCTAAAATTGATGTTAAGCGCTTCAAATCCATAGCTAAAGCTATGAATTGGCTGGTAGCTCCTGTTTCTGAAAAATCCTTTCTAATGGATCCGGAAACAGGTGAATATTTTAATGAAGAAACAGTAAGTGCTTTTGAGGAGGCGCATGAGGATGCTCGTCAAGGGCGTATCTATTCGGATTTATTTTGATTTACCAAATAATCAAAATCTTATTTATCAATTAACAAAAAAAACTCAACATTATGAAGAAAATCTTCTCTATTCTCGCTGCCGTGCTCTTTGCAGGTAGCATGTTGGCAGCTGATGCTACGATGACTACAGGAACGAGTGCTACTGCATGCACCGTAAATGGCGTCGATGGTATCAAATGTGGCACAAGCAAAAATGGTGGCGACATGACCATCACCGTGGGGGCTGGTGCTACCAAATTGTCCTTCTATGCAGCAGCATGGAATGGTGTAAGTGATCTGAGCCTCAATTTGGCTGCGGATGGTGTTACCATCTCTCCTGCTTCTGTTAGCCTAACGGCTGATGCCGGCATCTCGAACAATTCTCCGTTTACCCTTTCAGGTCTTCCTGAGAATTTTAAGTTCGAAGTGGATCTCACAGGCGTTACTGCAGAGACTGCGATTGCTGTTACTTCTTCTGCTGCTAAACGTTTCGTTGTTTGGGGCGCTGCTTATGAGACAGGCGAAGTTCCTCCGACGCCTTCTATCAACTACTATGTAGCTGGTTCGATGAACAGCTGGACGGCTAATCCTGCCTATAAACTCACTGCGAATCCGAATGCAGAAGGTGAGTATATGGGTGAGTTCACTTTTGCCGCTAACGATGAGTTCAAAGTTATTATGGATAATGGCTCTGAGACTTATACATGGTATCCTGACGGCGTGGATAACAACTACGTCATCACCGAGGCTGGCGATTATGCTGTTTATTTCCGTCCTGCCGGTAACGTAGAAGGCTGGTACGAAGGATTCTTCTATGTAGAGAAAGCAGAACCGGTTATGCCGGACACTATTTCCTGCGCTCAGGCTCGTGAGGCTGCCCTCGGTGGCATGACAGACGAAGTAATCGTTCGTGGTTATGTGACTGAAATTGCGAGCGCATGGAGTGCTCAGCACAAGAACGTATCGTTCTGGATGGCAGACACTCAGGACGGTGGCAAAGTATTCGAGGCTTATCGTGTGGCTTGCGAGACCGAAGCTGAGGCTCCGGGTGTAGGTGATCTTGTTTGGGTAAAAGGTGAGTTGACCAAGTACAATACGACACCTGAGACCAAGCAGGGTGGTACTTTCGGTATCATCGAGAAGTCACAAATTGTTCCGCAGAACCTTGGTAAGAAAACTATCGAAGAGTTCCTTGCTCTCAAGAGCGTAGTTGACACCTGTATCCTTACCGGCGTAGTGGACAGTATAAAGAACGATCAGTATGGCAACCTCTATCTCTCTGACGCAACGGGTCAGGTTTATGTTTACGGTGTGCTGACCGCAGACGGTCAAAGCATGAAATTTGCTGAGCTGGGTGTTGAGGCTGGCGATGAGTTGACGATTTTGGCTCTCTACAGCGAGTATAACAACAAACCGCAGGTTAAGAACGCAATCTTCGTTTCTGTAACCAAAAAAGATCCCACCGCTATCTCCAACACCGCTGTGGAGGGTAAGGCTGTGAAGGCTCTTGTTAACGGTCAGGTTCTTATCATCAAGAATGGCAAGACCTACAACGTCCTCGGAGCACGTGTTCGATAAGTAATGGAAAAATATCCGAAATCTCAAAAAAATGGCACTCGTGTTTGCGAGTGTCATTTTTTTTTCGTACCTTTGCAGCAAAATTTCAAAAAGGAGGTAATTATTATGGCAACAGCAGTAGCAAATAATCCTATGTCAACTATTCAGTTGAATGTAGCTATGCACCGTTATCTGGGACAAATCGCGTCTGACGAGGGATTGATGGAGAAAGCTGTTAAATATGTCAAGAAACTCGCCGTTAAAAAAGCCCAAACAGACGAAACAGAGTATATCATGTCTTCTCCACGCATGGTTGAGATCCTCAAAGAGGGAGATGCGGAAATAGCAAGCGGTAATGTTCAACCGATTGAATTGGAAGACTTGTGGAAATAGTTCTTCTTAAACAAGCAATCGAAGACCGTGATTACTGGAAGCGAACAGGCAATACACGTGTCATGAAACGGATTACGGACTTACTTGCTGATATTCAGAAGCATCCTTTTTCCGGTTTGGGTAAACCGGAACCTTTAAAGAATACGAATGGCAAGTGGAGTCGCCGCATCACGGATGAACATCGAATGGTATATTCTGTTTCTGATGGTATGATATATGTCTATGTTTTTGCCTTGAGATACCATTATTCTAAATAATCTTGTGCAGGGTGTCGGCTTCAACGGAGGCACTAACCTTAGCGGGCAGCTACGGACACAGTTCGTCGTTGACGGGCTGTGTCTTCTTGTATTTGTATCGGCGTGAAGCCGGCGGCGTCAAAAGCAAGGAGTTTGAGCCGGTGGTATTTCACGTGGTGAACCGGCGACAGATAGAGTTGGTAAACGGGGTGATCGTGGTAGAAATTTCGTTTGCCGGTAGTGCGCCGGCGGACAATCACCCAGTAGCCGCATGCTTCTGCATTGCTGAGTGTGTTGAGACGTCCCGAGAGTTGGGCGGTCAAATGGTTGCAGAAGATAAATTCCACATAATCGCGCTGGCGTTTTTCGCGCCGCGGAACAAGTTGGATACCCAATTTCTCTTTGAGAGCCTTGATCCAACGGTACAAGATAGGGTTTGTTTTTACGTTCATAAGCAAAATAAGTTTAGTTATTCTAAAGATATACTTTCAAATTCAACGGCATAATATATTTATATATTATAGGGTAGGACAGGATGCGATAATGGCTCGACTCTGCTCTGACGAAATCGAGTGCAAATATAATACATTTTTTTGCGAAATCCAAATAATGTCAAAAAAACGGGTAAAAAATGAGAGATTTGCCGACTTTCAAGACATGAATATCGACTTTTAAACAGTACTTGTAATGGGGATAAAAACAATAATTTTAGCAAAAAAATAAGTTTTATTTGCACAATTCAAAAAAATGTAGTATCTTTGCGGCGGAAATGAAATCCACGAAAGAATATATAAGCCTTTTGCAACAACATGCTCATGTGCTGCGAGAGAAATATGGAGTGACATCCCTGTCGCTCTTTGGCTCAGTGGCGCGTGGTGAGCAGCAGGAAGGAAGTGATGTGGATGTCTTGGTAGAAATGCCTCCTTCGCTTCGTGCTGTGGGAGGAGCGAATCTCTATCTGGAAAATATTCTGGGTTGCCACGTTGATATGATCAGAAATCACAAGAGGTTAACTCCTTTTTTTAGAAAACAAATTGAACGCGATGCAGTTACAATCTTCTGAAAATATAGGCTTCATTAGATACAAAATAAATGCACAAAATATCTTCGTGATATTCTAATTAACCAATTATTAACTAAAATCATTAAAAACATGAGAAAATTCTTTTCTATGTTGGCTGCCGTGCTTTTCGCAGGCAGCATGATGGCCGCTGATCCGGTAATTCCTGACACTATTTCCAGTGCTCAGGCACGTGAGGCAGCCCTCAGTGGTATGACCGACGAAGTAATCGTTCGTGGTTATGTGACTGAAATTGTGAGCGCATGGAATGCCCAGTACAAGAACGTATCGTTCTGGATGGCAGACACTCAGGACGGTGGCAAAGTATTCGAGGCTTATCGTGTGGCTTGCGAGACCGAAGCCGATGCTCCGGGTGTAGGTGACCTCGTTTGGGTAAAAGGTGAGTTGACCAAGTACAATACGACACCTGAGACCAAGCAGGGCGGTACTTTCGGTATCATCGAGAAGTCACAAATTGTTCCGCAGAACCTCGGCGAGAAGACTATCGCAGAGTTCCTTGCTCTCAAGAGCGTAGTTGACACCTGTGTTCTCACCGGTGTAGTTGACAGCATCATTAACACCACTTATGGCAACCTCTATCTCTCTGACGCAACTGCTCAGGTTTATGTTTACGGTGTGCTGACCGCAGACGGTCAAAGCAAGAAATTTGCTGAACTGGGTGTTGAGGTTGGTGACACGCTGACCGTATTGGCTATCTACAATGAGTATCAGGGCAAACCGCAGGTTAAGAACGCTATTTTTGTTAGTGTTAAGAAAGCTCAGGTAGTTGAGCATCACTACACCGTTGCCGGTGCTCCTGCTGATTTGTTCGGAACAGTGTGGGATCCGTCAAATGAAGAGAACGATATGGAGTTCCTTGCTAATCAAGCCTATATGTGGATTAAGGATTCTGTAGCTCTCCGTGCTGGTACTGTTGAGTTCAAGGTATGTGAAGACCACGCTTGGACAAATGCATGGCCGGAGCAGAACTACAAACTTGCTATTCCTGAGGATGGCTACTATACAATCCTGATCGCCTTTAATCTGGCTGCCGTTCCTGACTCAGTGGTTGAGGCTAAGGCAATTAAGGTAGGCGAAATTGAGCCGATTGTAGAAGAAATCTACTTCAACAAGGCTTGCGCTAAAGATAGTCTGGCAGCGGATGCTGTGTTAGGTTCGGATATCTTCAACCTCACTATCACCGATCCGGAGAACAAGATGGAGATCGACCAGAACTCTGCTGCGTTCGGAATGAATAGCGTTGAGGCTATTTACTCTTACCGTTTGAAGAGTGGTGGCAAGAGCACCAGCACTAAGAACTACATGACTCTCAGTATTCCTGAGGAAGGTCTGTTGTCGATCGCTGTTCGTAATGCCAACAAGGATGATTCAACCCGTACGCTGGTATTGGTACAAGGCGAGGATACGCTTTACAACCAGATTGTAAAAGATGCCGACGCACAGCAATTCATCATCGATGATACCATCACAATGACGTGCTATCCGTACGTAGTCGTTCCTGTGAAAGCTGGTGAAGTAAAGGTAACTTATCCTGTTGGCGCACTTAATTTCTATGCGTTCGCCTTCACGAACAAGACGGAAGATCCGGTAGCTGAGACCCACTACACCGTTGCTGGTGCACCGGCTGCATTGTTCGGAACAGAGTGGGATCCGTCGAACGAGGCTAACGACTTGGTTCCGTATGTGCTGAGTAGCTACAAGTGGAGCAAGGACAGCGTAGCTCTCCCCGCAGGAGAGGTAGAGTTCAAGGTTTGCAAGAATCACACTTGGAATGAGGCTTATCCTGCTGAGAACTACAAACTGGCTATCCCGGAGAATGGTTTGTATGACGTACAGATCCTCTTCTTCCCGGAAGCAGCGGTCGACTCTATGATTATTGCAGTAGCAACGAAGGTAGGCGAAGCTGAGTTCGGCAGTGCTAAGTACTATGTAGCAGGCTCGATGAACGGCTGGAAAGCAGATGATGCTTACGAGCTCAAAGAAAGCTTCGTACAGGAAGGTGAGTATCTGGGCGAATTTGAGTTCAAGAAAGGAGATGCGTTCAAGGTAATCAAAGACAATGGAGCCGGTTCTTATACATGGTATCCTGACGGTATGGGGAATGACTACAAGATCACTCAGGATGGAACTTATATGGTTTACTTCCGTCCGGAAGGCAACGTAGAGGGCTGGTACGAAGGTTATTTCCATGTACACATGCAAAACGATCCGGTCATCAAAGACACCGTTTATATCACGATGATCGAAGATCTTGAATTTACGAATGCTATAGAGGAAGAAGGCTGGTGGGAGATTTACGGTCAGAACGAGGAGTATGCGTTCTCATTATCGAATGTATTTACCACAGAACTGGCTGGTCACTACACGGTTGACGATATGGAGTACGATTATACGTTTGTTACACCGCTCAACAGTACGGATACAATCCACTTCGTAGAGGGTGATCTTAATGTACTTGGTTCTGAAACTGATACCATCATCAACTTCATTGGCTCATTCATCGGTACGGATAGTATCTGCTATAGCTTCGCGCTGGCTTATAATACCGCTTACGTAAATCCGTTCAAACACGACGAGAAGGCGGCAGACTTCGAGTATGCGTTCGAAACGTATATCACGGATACTACCTACGCTTCAGCTGGAATCTTTAAGGTTAACGCAGTTACAGACTCTACATACATCACACTGCTGATGATTATGCCGCAGGGTAAGACCGCTCTCACCGCAGGTGAATACTCGGTAGCCTATGGCGATAACATTACTTTCCAGACTGTTCAAGGTGGTGAGTGGAACGAAGAATATGGAATATTCGTCGGCTCGGTTGCAGCTACGTTGATTGAGTACGAAGGCAAGTTGTACTTCGGAAAGGTTTGGTATGTCAATAGCGGTAAGGTGACTGTAGATGAAAAACTCAACATCACAGTGGATGCTCTCAACTCGAAGGGTAAAGCTGTCAAAGCTACCTTGAAGGCTCCGAAAGATCAGGCAGTTGAGAATGTTGAGACAGGTATCAAGGCTCGCAAGACCCTCAAGAACGATCAGATCGTTATTGAGAAGAACGGCGCAGAGTACAACGTACTGGGTACGCGTATCCGCTAATACAACGTACTGGGTACGCGTATCCGCTAATCCGTTCCGCTGGTTCGCCATTCGTGGCGAATAACCGATTGAGGGCGTGTCAAAACTATTGACGCGCCCTTTTCTTTTTTGTTCCCAAAACGAACCAAATGAGGCAGATTTTCTGTTTTTTGCTATAGATTGCATAAATTTTTCTTTTTCTCTTGCACAATTCAAAAAAATGTCGTATCTTTGCGGCGGAAATGAAATCCACGAAAGAATATAGAGCAGTGATGAGTGGGTGGACTCTTCTTCGGGAATGCAGTGGATTATTTGATGAAAGAGTTGGAAGTTCAAAGAACCGGTTTAGAGGTAGATGCTTCATTAGATACAAAATAAATGCATAAAATATCTTCGTGATATTCTAATTAACCAATTATTATTAACTAAAATCATTTAAAACATGAGAAAATTCTTTTCTATGTTGGCTGCCGTGCTTTTCGCAGGCAGCATGATGGCCGCTGATGCAGTAATTGCAAAAGGAACCACCAATTCTTATGATGATGTTACCGTTAATAGCAAAAATGCTATTAAAATGGGCAAAAGCGGTGCCGGCGGCAACATGACCATCACAGTTGGTGCTGGTGCAACAAGTCTTTCTTTCTATGCTGCTGCATGGAATACTGAAGACGCTCAAAAAGTGACCATAACTGCTCCAGAAGGCGTTACTGTAACCCCTGCTGAAATTACAGTAAGTGCAAACGCCAGCTTGGCAGGAAATGGCAAATCTTTCACAGTAACTCCTGAGGCTGACTATGCGTTTACTGTTACGCTTTCCGGCGCTACTGCAGAAACTGTACTGACTCTTGCAAGCGAGAAGCGTGCTTTTGTTTGGAGCGCAACCTACGAGGCTGGAGCAGCTCCCGCTGTTGCTACTCCGGTTATCTCCGGCGAGGCTGAGTTCACCGACAGTGTGATCGTTACGATGACCTGCTCTACTCAGGATGCGGACATCTATTACACAACGGATGGTACTACTGACCCCAAGTGTGATTGTTCCGCTGCTCCCGAGTACAAAAAACCGATCGTTCTCAAGGAGACTACTACTATCATGGCTGCCGCTTATACCGGCAATGACTGGAGCGCTGTGGCTACCAAGACCTTCACCAAGGTTGTTCCGCCGGCAAATCTTGGAGAGAAGACAATTGCTGAGTTCCTTACTTTGAAGAACGTGAAGGATACTTGCGTCCTCACCGGTGTGGTTGATAGCATCAAGAACACCACTTATGGCAACCTCTATCTGTCTGACGCAACCGGACAAGTTTATGTGTACGGCGTGCTCAATGCTGCTGGCGAGGCTAAGAAATTCGCTGAACTTGGCATTGACGTGAATGACACGCTGACCATTAAGGCTATCTACAGCGAATACAACAACGCTCCGCAAGTTAAGAACGCTATCTTCGTAAGTGTAAAGAAAGCACAAAGCGTTGTTCCTCCGACGCCTCAGGCTGATTCTATACTCTTCGAGGGTGAGCATGCCGTAACATGGGATACTCCGCTGAATCTCGAGGCTGCTAAGTTCGCTCAGGCAAAAGCTGGTCAGAAGATCGTTGTAACCTACAAGGATGCTACTGATGCTATCGAGTTCAAAGTGCTTGACGTTTGGTGCCACATTGCAGGTAGCCGCGAGGCTGCATCTTTGGATCAAGCAGAAGGTTCGCATACATACGAGCAATTCCTGACTGCCAACGCTGTGGATAGCATCAAGGCACATGGTCTGCAGATTATTGGTAATCATTTCACTATCACCAAAGTAGAGTTGCTGGATGGCAAAGAGTTGAAAGAAGGCGCTACTATTTGGACTGGATTCTTCTGGGCTGACGATTGGAAGACTCTCGAAATCTGCCATGAGAGCTTTAACTATGTAGATTTCAGCAAATACGACGTACTCCGCATCTATTCGGAGGCTAACCGTACCGACTATTTCCTACAGATCGTAAAAGCCTGGGGAGAGCCTCCCGTGTTGACGGCTTCCAAAGATGCGTTTACTATTAATAATGAATACGCAGAACTGCCCCTCACCGATGATCTCCGCACCGCGTTGAAAGAGTCCGATCACTGGATGATCCAGTTCAACAAAGAGGCTGGCGAACCATTCAACGTAACTGACATTGTGTTGGCTACCAAAATCTCCGCTCCGACCAACTGCGCTGAGGCTGCTGAGGCTGCACTCTCTGTTTCCGGGAACAACGAGCTCTACAACGATAGCGCTGTTTACACCATCGAGGGTTATGTAACCTCTATTGCTACCGCTTTCAATCCTCAATACAACAATGTATCCTTCTGGATGGCTGACACCCAGGATGGCGGCAATGTAATCCAGGCTTTCCGCGCTGTTTGTACTTCCGCAGAGGCAGCTCCTGGTGTTGGCGACAAAGTAGCTGTTACCGGCTGTCTGACCAAATACAACAGCACTCCTGAGTTCGCTGCCGGATGTACCTATGAGATCATCGAGAAGAGCACCATCGTACCGCAGAACCTCGGCGAGAAGACTATTGCTGAGTTCCTCAACCTGAAGAATACCCTTGATACCTGCATCCTCACCGGTGTGGTTGACAGCATTGTGAACACCACTTATGGCAACCTCTATCTGTCGGATTCTACTGCACAGCTGTATATCTATGGTGTACTCACTCCTGCCGGCGAGTCTAAGAAATTCGCTGAGCTGGGCGTTGCAGCTGGTGACACGCTGACCGTATTGGCTATCTACAACGAGTATCAGGGAGCTCCGCAGGCTAAGAACGCTATCTTCGTAGAAGTGAAGAAAGCTCCGGTTGCTGACACCGTTGAGGTAAGTCTGAGCGAAGGTCTGCGTTACGATGACTACGTTGCAGCAAAAGGCTGGTGGCAAATCTATGGTGGAGACGACAAGTATGTAGTTTCTGTTTCCAATATATCCACTACTCAGGCTGAGGGTACCTATACCGTCGCTGACCTCGATGCTGACTACACCTATCTGGGTGTTATCGAAGGCAAGGATACCACTTTCGTTGCCTTCGTAAGTGGTTCGGTTACGCTCTCTACCAACGCTGAGGCTGGCTCTGTAACCGTTGAGGGTACTTTGATTGGCAATGACAACAAGGCTTATCATCTCAACTTGTTATATGTTGCTCCGCAAGCGAAAGACACAGTTGTCCTCAACATCCCGGAGGCTGCGTTAATTGATTACTATGCCGCTTATGGCCTGTATGGAGTTTATGGCACAAATGTGGAAAAAGACCACCAGGTGTATATCGCTCTTTGGGCTGAGGATGGCTTCCAAGGTGACTTCACCGAGGCAGATCTCGATTTCGAGTATATCGGCTCAGGTGTAATTGATAAAGACGGAATACAGGAAATCTACACGGCTTCCATCACTGTTACTCCGGGCAACGGCGGCGACTACAACATCACAGCTGACCTGCTCTGCTACAACAACACCCTCTACAAGGTAACGATGTATATTCCTGCTGGTCAGGCTATCGACGAAGTTGATGCTGCTCAGAAGGCAATGAAGATGATCAAGGGTGGTCAACTCAACAACGTACTGGGTACGCGTATCCGCTAATCCGTTCCGCTGGTTCGCCATTCGTGGCGAATAACCGATTGAGGGCGTGTCAAAACTATTGACGCGCCCTCTTTATTTTTGTCTGCAAAGGAACCAAATACACAAAAAACATTTATTTTTTCTTTTTCTCTTGCATAAGTCAAAAAAAAGTTGTACCTTTGCACTCGCAATCGAAAGCTATCCAGCAATGAAGAAGTTATTCCTCGCTTTTTGCACATTTGCCGCTCTTGCTCTTTATGCGGAAGAAGCGCCGGCTTTCCTGACCCGTGTGGGGTCGGAGGAGGATCTGCTCAGCTCGCGTCAGTATGTCTTCTGTCGCAACAACCGCGTCCTTCTCGAGTCCGCCGTGGCGCCGCTGCCTACCACGGATGTCTGGCGTACTGACAGCCTCTACGGCACGGAGGGGTATGTGTGGACGCTGACCCGGACGATACAGGGCTACCTGATAGGCGGACAGTATAGCCTCTTTCTGATTCTCAAGAACAACAACGCCGTGTGCGATCCCGCAGCAACAACTTCGTGGACTTTCACTTTTGCTGACGACAGCACGGCTACTATTGTCTCCGGCTCGCGTTTTCTGGGAGAGACATCCGCCTTTTCAGGGCAGTACAAAGCCTACTCCAACTCCTCGTCTTACCTCGCGGCTTATCCGCACGATTTCACCATCTACCGTTTGGACTATCCCAAGCCCGAGGATCCCGAACCCACGTCCTTGGTCCGCTCGCCGCTTTCTGTTACGGTTCGCAAAAAAATAGTCAACGGTCAACTGGTGATCACCCGTGACAACCGCTCTTATACTATCCTCGGTCGGCCGCTCTGAGATGGTCCGCTGTAAACTTTTGACGGTTTTTGTTTAGTTTGTTTACAAAATAAAAATAATCATCAAAATCTTTGCAATTCTCAAAAAATATTCGTAACTTTGCACCGGAATTTGAAAGAAAATATAAATGCCCTAACAACTATGTCTGAAAGAGAAATTCAAAGAAGAGTTAAAGCGATGAAAAAGGAGGCTGCTGAATACACAGCAATGACCGGCAAACCTCTTAATCCGGCTTTCCTTGCTGCAATGCAGACTCAAGGTAGCATCACTATCCTAAATCCAAGTATCTTAAGATGAGATATATGTTAGATACCTTATTTCGAGTGATGAGAAATTCCCGTATTATATTAAACAAGGTCTTGATTTAATCCAAAACAAAAAATAAAGCGGAAACCGTCTCGGTCCCGCTTTATGTGTTAAGAAAGTTGAAAAAACAACTATAGATGGAGGCTGGGAAACAGCGGTAAAATACGACATTTCCACGGGACCATCACGGGACCATGTCCTTAGGAAGACCCAATATAGAACATTGCTCCGACGAACTTGCTGAGTACTTGATGGTAGATGAGGATAGTTCGATAAAAGTAGCGCAATACTACATGCAATTCCGGATAAGCGGCTTTTGGCGGAAAAATTACAAAGGGCTATTGCAATAGCACGAGAACAATATAAAGAATAGTAAATCAACAAAAACCAAATACTTTTTATTAACTTAAAAATTTAACATTATGAGAAAATTAAAACTCTTTCTCTCCCTGCTGATGCTGATGGCATTCAGCGTGGGAAATGTGTGGGCGGCAAAAGATGATGTCGTGTACAAGTATGGTGGTACCGCACTTGGAACCAACAACGCTTATCAGAACTACGACAACGCGTCAATTGCTTCTGCGGATGCTGGCTCTACTGTACAAACTGCAAGTTGGGCAGCGACCTGTGGCTCTAACCAATCGCAAAAACTTTGGATGGGCGCAAATAATAATCAGAAAGCCAAAATGATTTTGTCCACCGGTGGCTATTCTGAAGCATCAGCTATAGCTTCTGCTATTGGAGTTGCTACGTCAGCTACCTATTATGCAGCATTAATCGGAAGGACCAATTTTAATAATGTATATAAAGTAACACTTGAATATTCTACCCCGGGCGGTACCGCTCCAAATGAAGCTTGGATTCTCTATTCTACGGATAATGGTTCAACATGGACTGTTGGCAAGAAAATGACTTCATTGTCCACATCCGGTACTAACTTCGAATTGGGAGAAACAATAGAGTCTGCTCGTTATGCATTTGTTATTCATAGTACTAACTATTGCCAGTTTAAGGTACCTATTTTGACGTTCTATGAAGGATCCACATCTTCTTGCACCAACACTGTAACTATCACCAAAGGCGCAGAGACAAATGGTACTTATACTTTGAGCGCAACAGAAATTTGTGGTGATGGAGAAGGCGAGGATGTAACTATTTCTGCTATCACTCCGGATTCGGGCTACGCTTTCGATGAGATTACAACATCTGCAAGCGGTACTGTTGATAATGTAAATAAAAAAGTAACTGGTATTACAGAAAATACAACCATTACTGTAAAATTCAAAGAATTACAGAAATACACTGTTTCTTTCAATACCGGTGCAGGTAACCCTGCACAAGCTGATATTACTGAGACTACCGCAGGCGCAGGTATTACTCTTCCGGCAGGACCGACTCCGGCTTGCTCTGCGGATGGCTGGGTATTTGCCGGTTGGGCTGCAGCAGCTGTTGCTGCTGAGACAACTTCTGCTCCGACGCTCCTTAGCGGAAAATACAATCCTACCGATAATGTAACACTTTATGCTGTTTATAAGAGAACAGAAGGTGGTGATGGCGCTGCAGTTGGAACCACACTCTTTAGTGAGGATTTTGGTACTTTCTCAGCAGATGATGTACCTAATGGAGAAACATCTGCTACCACAGGTCGCGTTATTTATGGCGGTGGTTCAGTAACTTACACGAGTGCTGATAACGGATCAAATCTAACTAAGATTTATAATGATGCTTTAGCAGGAGGTACAGCACCTGAGTTGTTAGTAGGAAAGAGTGGTGGTGTATTTACAATTGCCGGTATTCCTTCCGGAAAAGCAGATAAGATAAGTGTCTCTTTCAAGCAAAATACACAAAAGTTGACAGTTTCGTTAACCGGTGAGGGCTATTCAACAACTTATGCTTCTCCAAAACCTTCCGTAGCAGGAGAGGTCTCTTTTGATATTGATGTTGCAGATGGAGCAGATGAAACTTTTGCTATGGTGTTGACTGCGGGTTCGTCTAACGTCCGCTTAGATGACATTTCAATAACAGTAAAAACCACTTCTGCAGCAGGTACCACCTATTATCTCTCAGCTCCTTCTTGCTGTACGAAACATAACATCGAGCTTGTCTTGGGCGTACAACACGGTTCTATTTCCGCTGATCTTGCTGAGGCTTGCGAGGGCACGGAGGTTACGTTGACCGCTATGCCGGACACACATTGCGCCTTTGTAGCTTGGGATGTGAAACAAGGCGAGATACCGGTGGCTGTTTCGAACAACAAGTTCACAATGCCAGCCGGCGATGTAACCGTTTCGGCTACTTTTGCAGAGATCAAGAACGCTGTGACTTTCGCGGCTCCTGCAGGTGGTACACTCTCCATTAAGAACGGCGAAGATGCAGTTGCTACAGGCGCACAGATTGTCGAAGGTACTGCTCTTACTGTAACGGCTACGCCGGACGCAGAGAACCACTATATCGGTGGAACTATCAAAGTTATTAAGACTTCCGACGAGAGCGATGTAACGGCTTCTGTACTCAAAGGTTCAACACTCACCATGCCGAACTACGCGATTACCGTTTCGGCTACCTTCACTCCGACTTATGCCATCAACATAGTAGCAGAAGGCGGTTCGATTGCGTTGGATTACACCAAGGGTGGCGCAGCAGATGGCTACGCTATTGCTGGTACAACTATCAGTGCGGAAGCTACTGCTGATGATGCACACGTATTCGCATCCTTGACTGTAAGTGAGAATGTAACTGAACCAACTATTATTGAAAGTTTGGCAGAGTTTGTAATGCCGGCTGAGGCGGTGACGGTTACTGCTACATTTAACGTTAAGAGCACGCCGACTATCGCAACGGATGTTACGAAGGTGGCATTTGACGCAACGAACTACAAAGGCGAATTGGCAGCCAAGACCTTCTACGTAAATGGTGTGGCTTTGGCGGAAGGCCATCTAACGATTGCTTGCGACAATGATGCCTTCACCGTTTCTCCGACGTCTATTCCTGTTAACGGTGCATTGGAAGATACCGAGATCACGGTTACTCCGAAGACGACCGCTTGCGGTACGTTCAACGCTACCATCACTATCAGCGGCGGCGATGCAGAAGACAAAGAGGTATCTGTTTCGCTGACTGTCAATAAATTAGCGTCTAACCTCGCTTGGAGCGCAGCAGAAGCAACGGTTACGATTGATGCGAACGATAACGTCTTCCCGACACTTACCAACCCGCGTAAATTGCCGGTTGTTTATAGCAGTCTGTACGACGAGGTCGCTTCTATTGACGAGAATGGCGCCGTCACTCTCAAAAAAGCCGGCGAGACACTGATCGTAGTTAACTTCGCAGGTAACGACACCGTGACTGCTCTCGCAGAGGACGTTCTCTATTACACCCTTACTGTTCAGCAGAAATATACTGTGGAATGGTATATCAACGGAGCGAAGAAAGGCGAGCAGACAGCTATAGCAGGCACTGAGTTGGCAAATATCCCTGACGCTACTTCGATAGAGAACGGCGCTATTGCAGGTAAGGTGTTCAAAGGTTGGGCTACTGCTGCCATTGAAGGCGAAGTTGACGAAGCTCCCGCTCTCCTGAATCCTACCGTTATGCCCGGTGCCAACACACAGTACTACGCTGTTTATGCTACCGAAGAAGGTGGCGAAGAAGATGTCACTACTATCAAGTATTCTGGTAGCTCTACAACCAACATGACAGGCAATAATGACGCTGAGACACTTGGTTTGGATGCCGATGAATGGAGTGTAGTGGGTGCGAAAGGCTCTAACTCTAATTTCCCTGGTCTGAACAAAGCAGGTGATATTCGTTTGTATTATGCTGCTGGAGGTAGCAATACAATTACAATTACAGCTCCTAAGAGTGTTGACTTTGTAAGAATGACGTTTAATACAGGATATGAAAATGTCTCTGTTGCTGTAGCCGGAAATCCTGTAGTGGCTGTAGATGGAGCATATCCGATTAATGCAACTACCTTTGTTCTCGGAAACGCGAATTCGTCTAATGTACAAGTTCAAATAAAGACTATTGATGTTGTCTTCGCAACTCCGGTTTCTTACACCAAATATGCGACCAACGGTCCGCGCAAGTTAGCTAATCCGACATTCAGCGTTGAGGCTGGAACCTATACAGAGACTAAGTCCATCGAATTGATTGCGGCTGAGGGTACAATCTATTACACGCTCGATGGTTCAGAGCCGACAACGGAAAGTACACCGTACACCGCTGCTATCGCGCTGGATACACGCGGTACGCACACTATCAAGGCTATTGCTATTGATGGTGACAATAAGTCGGATGTTGTAAGTGCTACTTACACTCTCAACTTACCATGTGCCACGATGGATGATATCTTTGCAAAAGCTACAGAAGTTGGAGGTACAGCTACGGATGTTGAAGTAGAATTTAACAACTGGGTCGTATCTGCTGTGAAGAATGCGAATGTATATGTTACAGATGGCACTAAGGGACTTATCCTTTATCAAAACAATCACGGCTTTGAAGTAGGAGATAAACTGAATGGTAAAGTTGCTTGTCAGATTAAACTGTATCAAGGATCGTCGG
Source organism: uncultured Bacteroidales bacterium (assembly GCA_900319645.1). Classification (GTDB taxonomy): domain Bacteria; phylum Bacteroidota; class Bacteroidia; order Bacteroidales; family Paludibacteraceae; genus Colicola. Next base: position 168,650 of record ONPG01000003.1, on the reverse strand, counting down.
AATTAATCAATGTGACAAAAGATTCTGAAGGACTCACTGTAACCAAAGATGGTGTGATCACTCCTATTGAGACGGCTATTACAGGACTCAGTGGAGTTAACACCGGTGCTCCGATTATTGTAAGCAATGTTACTTACGATGGTACAAATCTTGTAGATGCAAGCAGCAATGAGATCAAACCATACAATGCATTGTATAGCGAGATGTCATTTGTTAATAGCAAGAAATACAATGTAACAGGTATTTATCTGCAATTTAATGCAACTAAAGAGTTATTGCCGCGTAGCGCAGCGGATATCGTTCGCGTGAAAGATCCTGCGGAATTGGCATGGAGTGTTGAAACAGGCAAGGCTTATATCGGTGGTAAGGAGGCTGTTCTGCCGAGTCTTGAGAACCCCAATAAGCTGACGGTAACCTACAGCAGTTCAGACGAGACGGTAGCTACTGTTTCTAACGCAGGTGTGATTAACCCGATGAAGGCAGGAACAACTACCATTACTGTTTCTTCTGAAACAACTGCTGACTATCTGGCAGGCGAAGCAACTTACACCCTCATCGTCTATGCTCCGGCTACCGTAGTCGTTACCGGCGAGGCAACCAAGACCGAGTACTTCTACAACGAGACCTTCAGTTTTGCAGGCTTGGGCGCTAAAGCTACTTATGCTGACGAAACTGAGTATGAGATTCCGGCAGAGGAAATCACATGGGCTCCTGCTGAGGCTCCGGCTATTACCGCCAACACCAACATCGAGGTAACTGCTACATGGCAGGGTGTCACTTCCGCTGTCAAAGAAATCGCTGTCACCAAGAAACTCCGTGAGCTGAGCGTTGATGAGTTCGCTTGGGCTGACTATACAACAGAGACTATTCTTCTCGGCTACAGCCAGACTCCGGCGGTACGTAGCATCATCAACGTTAAAAACCTGCCTGCCGAACTCATTAGCTACAGATCGGGTGATGGCAATGTCATGGAAGTGAATGCCACGACAGGTGTGATTACACCGAAGGCCAAGGGCTTTGCATCCATGTTCGTGGAGTTTGCCGGCAATGAGGAATACGCGGCAGCCAGCAGATCTTACGCTGTACACATTTTTGGTTATGACCATATCGCGCTGAGCGGCGAAGCAGCCAAGACGGCTTATGAGAAGGGCGATGCCTTTGAGCACGCAGGTCTGGTGGCAACCGCTGTCTATACGCTCGGCGAGCAAACTCCGCAACAACTGGTTGTAACAGATCTGGCTGAGTGGAGTGCTGATCCTGCTGCTATTGACAAGACCACCGCAAAAGTAACAGCTACCGCTTCGTGGAAAGAGAAGTCTGCTTCTACAGATGTAGCCGTTACAGTGAACAAGCACACCGTCACCTTCGCTACTCCGGTTAACGGTACGCTGACGGTGACAGATGAACTTCCTATATCCTCTGGCGCTACGTTCTTCAAGGGTGATGTACTGACAGTAGAGGCAACTCCGACAAGCGCGGATTACAAGGCAGGCGTAGTGACCGTAACCGGCGCAACGCTTGATGGTAACACGTTCACGGTAGGCACGTCCGACATCACCGTATCGGCTGTCTTCGCAGAGAAAGCAGCTGCGGAAATCGCTTGGAGTTCTTCTGCTCCGGAGGTTGTACTCTTCGGCTACAGCGATGCTCCTGCACAGCGTGCAGTCAGCAACCCGCATGAGCTGAGTCTTAGCTACCGCTCCAGCAATACGGAAGCAGTGACTGTCAATGCGGAAACAGGCGAAATAGCCGTAGTAGGTCCCGGCTCTGCTTCTATCTTCGTAGAGTTTGCCGGCAACGCAGACTACAAGGCTATCAGCCAATCCTACACGATTGAAGTCTATGGCTTCGACCATCTTGAGATTAGCGGCGAAGCGGCTAAGACAGCTTACGAGAAGGGTGATGCCTTCGAGTTCACAGGTCTGGTGGCTACTGCAGTCTATACGCTTGAGGACGCAGAGGATCAGAATCTGGCTGTAACGGATCTGGCAGAATGGAGTGCTGAACCGGCTACTATCGGAAGCAACACCGCCAAGGTAACAGCCACCGCTTCGTGGAAAGAGAAGAACGTAAGCCAAGAGGTGGACGTTACGGTGAACAAGCACACCATCACTATTGAGGCAACGGAGAACGGTTCGCTGGCAGTAGTAAATGAACTTCCTGTTTCCAGCGGAGAAAAATTCTACAAGGGTGACCAACTGACTGTTACGGCTACTCCGGCAAGCGCTGACTACAAAGCAGGCGTAATCACTGTGACCGGCGCAACGCTTGAGGGCAACACACTCACGGTAGGCACATCCGACTTTACCGTTTCGGCTGTCTTCGCAGAGAAAGCTGTTCCTGCAGCCGAAGAGTTCTCTTGGAGCACAACGGCTTATACCGCTTACATCGGCGACGAACTGAATATCTATCCGGCACTCACCAACGCCCTCTCGCTGGCAGTTTCCTACACGAGCTCCAACACCGAGGTGGCTACTATTGATGCCGAAGGTCAGATCACGCTTCTTGCTGAGGGCGAGACTACTATCTCTGCTACCTCTGCCATGACCGCAGACTTCAAGGCTCAGACTGTATCCTACACCCTCACCGTAGCGCAAAGTACAGGTCAAGACACCATCTATTCCTACTATGGTAAGGGCCTGGGAGAGGCAGTCGAGTTCGGCGGAACGGCTAAAGCGGAAGGCGGAGATGCCGGTATCGTAGTTGGAATCGCTCAACGTGGCAACTATAACATCAAATTAGGAAAGGGCTTCAACAACGCTAATTTCGTCGGCATTACGCTCAACAAAGCGCTCAAGGCTGGTGATAAGATTGCCGTTGCTTCCTTTATTACATCTTCTGGCAAGACGGCTGAGTTTGGTATGGACTTCAGTGCAGATGCCGCCTCGGCTTCCACCGATGTACAGAAGACCTTCAATGTAACGCAGTTGCTCACTGAAAGCGGAGAACCGAACGATACGATTATTCCTGTTCCTGAAGCAGCAGAAGGTGCCAAGTATATCCGTATCTATCGTAACGTAGGCAATACAAGCATTTTTGTGGCTAACTTCACGATCATTCGTAATGGTGGTGAACCGACACCGACCTATGCTGTGACAATCGAAGAACCTGCGAATGGTACATTGGCTATCAACGGTATCACCAGTGGTGAGAAACTGGAGGAAGGCACGAACCTGAATGTGGTTACCGCCGCCGATCAAGGTTATATGCTCGAGGCTGTCAAGGTGGTTAATACCGAGACAACGGAAGATGTAACAGCTCTGGTACTCAACGGCACAACGCTGACTGTTCCTGACTTTGCTATCACCGTTTCGGCTACCTTTGTTGAGGTGGTTGAGCCGACCGATTCTTGGGCAGAGATTGTATTCACGGAGGTGGCTAATGCCGGAACATGGACTGATTCTGTATTCCACGCACCATATAGCAACTTCGCTTTGAAGGCAACCACTCCGACCGGAAAACTGAGCATAGATTATAATGTGGCTACATTCGGAACGGAGGAGGAGCACACAAGTTACTCGTATCGCTTCAAGACGAATGGTATTACCAGCATCAATAATGTAGTGCTTGCTTTGAATATCCCGGTTGACGGAACTTTGCGCTTTGCAGTACGCACCGCAAGTAGCGCTGCAACTGATAGAGCATTGGTAGTAATTCAGGATAATGATACCATCCTCAATTATACGGTAATTGAGAGCGAAAGCAAAGTTGACGGCTATTATCGCTACATCTATGTACAAGTCAAGGCTGGTACGGCTTATGTAGAAACGACCTCTGAGACGACAGGCGGTTTGAACTTCTACGCATTCGGCTTCCAGGCTGCTAAACCTGCCTACGCCGTTTCGATGGCTGAGGCTACGAATGGTACATTGGCTGTCAAGTACAACGACGAGACTATCACCAGCGGTGATCAGTTTATCGCCGGAACCGTGCTGACTGTTGTAACGACTCCGTCGGAGAACTACGAACTCGATGCTATCACCGTGAAGGATCTCCTCGACGCAGATGTAACGGAAGTTGTTCTCAATGGCACAACGCTCACCGTTCCTGATTATGCTATCGTGGTTTCCGCTACGTTCAAGGCTAAGGGCAGTGGTACGGCTCTCGATAACACCGAGGCGGACACCAAGGCTGTCAAGACGATGGAGAACGGCGTACTCATTATCCGCCGTGGCGACAAGACCTACAACGGTCAAGGCCAGCTCCTCCGATAAGCTGACACCTAACAACGCTTATTAACACAAACACGCTCCCGCCCGGAGCGTGTTTGTGTTAAAATTTCTATTATTCTATAAAAAAATGGATAAAAAATCAAATTTTGCTTGCGTATTTCGAAAAAAAGTACTACCTTTGTGCCCGAATTTCTGATAAACAAGTGAAACCATGAGCGGACAATCCCAAGAAACACAGCTTATCGTGAGTGTGGAGGATACTTCTAAACTCCGTGAAATCCGTCGTGCCATCAGCATGCTGAAAGGTGTGGGACGTGTGTCACTTCCTCGCCGCAAACGCTATTCTGCCTATGAGCTCTCTCTTCGTGACTTGGATGAAGGGCGAGTGAATGAATATGCTTCGGTAGAGGATTTCTTCAAAAAGATGGGAGTCAATGTATCGGATTAAAACCACACATGTTCTTATTATGCTGAATACAGGAACACACTCGGATTTGTTTGGAAAAACAAGACGATGACAATCAATAAAACAAACAACATTTATTAACTTTTAAATCTAATGATTATGAGAAAGATTTTCTCTTTATTAGTTGCCGCACTGATGTGCGCAGGTGCGATGGCAACAACCTACACGGTAGTTGGATCTTCTGAGGCTATTTTTGGTAGTGCTTGGGACAAAGACAACACCGCAAACGACATGATCGGAACGGACAGTATTTACACCCTAACCAAGTCAGACATTACTTGTGGTAAAGGCACTTTCGAGTACAAAGCCATTCCTAATCATCAGTGGGATGATAATAATTCTGTTCCATCCGGTCCTAACGCCAACAACAGTTACACGCTGGATAAAGATGGTGTTTATGATTTTGTGTTTACCCTCAATGTGAATGCAAAAACGCTTAGCGTAGAAGCAACTCTTAAAGGTTCGGCGGTTGTAATCCCCTCTATTGCTATGCATGGTAATTTTACCGGCACATGGAAAGATACCGAGAATTATACAACAGCAGGAGACCAGAAAAGTGCTTCTCTGACCCTGTCGCTCAAAGAAGGCAGTTACGAGTTTGGAATGCGTATCGGTGGAAGTGGAAACTGGACCGCCAACGGTGCCTCCTTTACCCGTGAAGCTAACTCGGCAGTTATTACAGCAGGAAGTGGCAACCTGAAGCTGAAAGCAGATGCTGACGGTGACTATACTTTCACTTGGACCTTTGAGACCAACACGCTGACGATTACTTACCCGGACGTTGTGGTTATTCCGGCTAAATTCTATATTACCGGTGATAGTGCATTGATGGTAGATGCAGGTCTTGATAAAGCAAAAGCTTGGAATCCGGATGCCATCAAATCGGAAACAGATACCTTTACGCTCGCAGGTCTGAAAGTCGGACAGTATTATGTTCTGAAAATAACCATTGACGGCACATGGGCAACTCCTAAAGGCTACGAAGACCTTACTGTGATAGCAGATGGTTTGGTTTCTGACGGCAGTGACAAGAATATTGGTTTTACCTTGCAAGAGGCAGGTGACGTGAAAGTTATTTATACCACTGAAACCTTCAAACTGGAAGGAAACTTCAAGGTAGAGCAAATCGAACCGATCGTAGTGAAAGACCTCAAACTCGTGCCGGGCGTATGGACCGCTGATGGCGCTAAATTGGCTGTTTGGGCTTGGGCTGGCGAAGGTGAAGGTGCTTGGTCCGCATTCAACGGCGAAGGCGACACCCTCGTTGCCAAGATCATGGAGAAAGCAGACTCGGTTATCTTCGTTCGTTTCTCGGACAAAGTGGTAGAGCCGGCTTGGGTGGATTCGCTCATCTGGAACAGAACAGCCGATCAAGAGATTGACGAGTGCGGTCTGTTCATTGTTAACAACTGGGACATCTATTCCTGGTGCGAACCTGCTCAGGAAGAGGTAGAGTGGAAAGAGATCGTTTTCAACGAGGCTGTCGCTGCTGCTGATCTCCCTGCTGACGCTTCGTTTGAGTTTGAAGGATTGCATGTGGCTATCACGGATTCCGAGAACAAGATCGCTATCGATGCCAATAACGCTTACTTCGGTACGGCTGATGAATATACTAAATATGCTTTCCGTCTCAAAACAGGTGGCAAGAGCCAGAATGGTTCGAAACAGAACTTCATCACTGTTAATGTTCCTGAAGACGGTTTGCTCCGCTTGGCTGTTCGTTCGGGCAATAACTCTGACACAACGCGTACGCTCGTTCTTGCGCAAGGAAATGATACTCTCTACAATGCAAGCGTTAAGGATGCCGACGCTATCGAAGTCGCAATTAACGACACCACAAAGATCAAAGTATTCCCGTACGTAACGGTTCCTGTTAAGGCTGGTAACGTGGATGTATCTTATCCTGTAAATGGTTTGAACTTCTATGCATTTGCATTTGTAGGCGAAGAAACCAAACCTGAACCTGTTCTGGCAAACGGCTACTACCTCATCTCCGATCCTTGGACCGTTGAATCGCTCGCCGAGACGGCTCTCTTCTCCGCTAATCCTGGCGCAGAAGGCGAGTACATGCTTTCCACTACGCTCGTTTTGAATCAGGAGATCAAGGTGGTTGAGGTAGAGAACGATGCTGTCAAGACCTGGTTCCCCGATGGTATGGACAACGCTTACAAGGTTGATTCCGCTCATGTGGGCACGACTGTCATCTATTTCCGTCCGGACGGACAGGGTGGCGAAGGCTGGTACAACGGATACTTCTTCGTAACTCCGAACGAGGGTACCGCAATCGACCGCGTTCAAGGTCAATCGCAAAGCACCAAGGTGCTCCGTGAAGGTCAACTGCTGATCATCCGCGATGGTAAGACCTATAATGTAATAGGCGCGCGCGTACGTTGATAAATTTCGTATCTCCAATCGACAACTGCACAGCCCGCTCCGGCGGACTGTGCAGTCGGTTGGAAATCGATGAGACACACGCAATTTCTTATTAATCAATCTAATATGTATATGAAAAAGATTCTAACTTTGTTCATTGCTGCGCTAATGAGCGTAGGCATGATGGCTGACACCTACACGGTGGCGGGGTCATCGACTGAGATCTTAGGTACTTCATGGGCACCAAATAACAGTGCTAATGACATGACGCTTGTGTCCGGCTCTATTTACAAATTGGTGAAAACTGATTTAAATTTGACCCAAGAAGTTACTTTTGAGTTTAAGGTTTGTAAAGATCACGGTTGGGGTACTGCTTATCCTGGTGACAACTATGTAGTTACTATTCCGGCAGGTACAACAACCCTTTATTTTACTTTTGATGCTTCAAAAGGCAACAATGGTGTAAATTGTTTCTATGCAGTTTCCGTAGTGGGAAGTTCGACTGATTTGTTCGGTGCAAGTTGGGGAACGCCTCAGGCCGCAAACGATATGACTATGACCGCAGGTGTCTTTACATGGACGAAAGAAAATGTCTCACTTCCTGCCGGTAAAATCGAATTTAAGGTGGCAGCCAATCACGCTTGGGATCAAGCATGGCCAAGTGACAACTACAATTTGAACATTGCTGAAAGTGGAAAATATAATGTAACGATTACATTTGATCCATACACTAAAACTGTTTCTGCTCAAGCCGATCTTCAAGAGGAAGTAGTAGTTCTCCCCTCTATTGTAATGCATGGCAATTTCTCCGGCTCATGGGCAGATACTGAAGCCTTCGAGGAAGCAGAAAATAAGAAAAGTTCTTCTCTTACTGTAAATTTGGAAAAAGGAAGCTATGAGTTTGGCGTGAAAATCGGTGGCACGTGGACTTCCAATGGTGTGGCTTTCACCCGTGAAAACCACGAGGCAGCCGTAGTAGCAGGTTCCGGAAACCTTACTTTGGATGTGGATACCAAGGGCGATTATACGTTCACTTGGACCTACGAGACGAATACGCTCTCAATTGAATATCCGACGTATGTTCCTTCGCTGCCGGTTATCAAACTTGCCGGTTCGTGGAATAAGTGGGGCGAACAGACCACTTTGGATGCAGCACAGGACGAGAAAACGGCTACCGCCGCTATGGAACTTGAGGCTGGTGTCTATGAGTTCAAAGTTATCAATGATGGTGCTTGGCTGACCAAAGCCAATGGTGGTGAGTCTTATGGCTTGCACCGTGCATGGCCGGGCGTAAAAGGCGTAACCGATAAGGCTGACGAGAACCTTCAGGTGACCGCAGACAAGGCGGGTACCTATACTTTCACTTGGACGTTTGCCAATGACTCTATCGGAATCACTTTCCCCGAACTCATTACTTCGGAAGTAACCGTGACCGCTCCGGCACACGGCACCATCACCGTCAAGAACGGCGAAGCCGCTATCGGCGAGACAGTTACCGAGGGTACCGTACTCACCATCACGGCTGCTGCTAACGACGTGAACGCGTACGAGATCACCAACCTCCGTGCCTTCAAGACCGACGACGAGAAGACCGTAGTGACTATCACCGATGGCCAGCTGACGATGCCGGCGTTCCCGATCACGATCACGGCTGATGAGGCAGAAGTGGTTTATCAGACCCTCTATTTCGTCAACCGCAACGACTGGGAGAACGTCTATGGCTATGCTTATCTGGACGAGACCCATAACCTCAAGGCTTGGCCGGGCGACAAACTGACAGCCGAAGAGGATAGCATCCTGGGCAAGAGCGTACACAAATTCACGTTCCCTGCCAAATACACCACGGTTATCTTCAACAACGGAGGTTACGGCGAGGGTAACCAGACCGCAGAACTCGGTTGGGTCAAAGCAGAACCCTATTACTGCAACGGCTTCTGGTACGCAACGGCTGAGGCTGTCCAACTGGACAACAACGTGAAGTACTACGTAGTGGGCGACAAGGATATTCTGGGTAACTGGAATCTTGACAACGCCAAGAAAGTTTCTACCGACAGCTATACCTTCGAGAATCTGGCAGCAGGAACCTACAAGTTCCGTATCTCACTGGATGGCACCTGGGACAACACCAAGGGCTACTCCGACCTGACAGTCAAGAATGCCAATCTCCGCGGTGCGGACGACAACAACATCACCTTCACGCTGGACAAAGCAACGGATGTGACGATCACCTACACCAACGAGGTATTCCAACTGGAGGGCGATTTCGCCGTTCCTGCTATCGCTGTCGCCTGCTCTGCGAACGAAGGAAGCTGGGAGAACCCGCTTGCGTTCACGGTGGCTAACGACAAAAAGACAGCTTCCTATACTTTCGAGAACCTCGCCGCAGGCGACTATCAGTTCAAGATCGTTTGCAACGGCACATGGCTCAGTCTGCCGGATTCGGAGGATGGACTCTATACCTTCCATCGTGGCTGGACGGGAGCCAAGGACCTGATTATCAATATGGAACCGAACATGAAGTTCCATGCAGACCTTTCCGGCGACTATACCATCACCTGGGTGTTCGCCAACGACTCGATCTACTTCACATATCCGGCTCTGCCGACCTACGCAGTGACGATTGCTAATCCGGCAAACGGCACTATCTCTGTCAAGAATGGTGACGATGCCGTAGCTTCCGGCGCCGAACTGCTTGCAGGTACTGTCCTCACAGTGGCAGCTACTCCCGCCAGCGGATACGAGATCAGCAACCTTCGTGCCTACAAGACCGGCGACGAGAATACCCCTGTGACTATCACCGATGGTCAACTGAGTATGCCGGCGTACCCGATCACTATCACCGCTGACGCTGAGCGGATCGTGCTGTTCACGATCACCGGTAACGCAGCGCTGGTGGGCGAGGAAGATGCCTGGATAGCCGAGAAAGCCATCAAGGTATATGAAAACAGCTATACCTTCGAGAATCTGGCAGCCGGCGAGTACCAGCTGAAAGTGATTGTTAACGGCGAATGGAAAGGCTACGGACTGCTGACCGACCAACCGGAAGGAATCATCACGGATGCGAAGGACAATATCTGCTTCACGCTGGCTGAGGCGGGCAACGTAGTGGTTACCCATACGGCTGAGGTGTTCACTGTGGAAGGCAACTTCTATATTGTTCCGGATCCGTCTGTTATCTTCCGCGGCAGCCACGCTGTTAACTGGAGCAATCCGCTGAATATCGAGGCGGACAAATTCGCTGAGGCTATAGCCGGTCAGCGAATCGAAGTCACCTACAAAGGTGCTACGGATGGTATTGAGTTCAAAGCTAACGGCAAGCACATGGCAGGTAGCCGTGAGGCGGCTTACATTAGCGCAAGCGGTACTTATGTACAATACTTGACCGCCAAGGCAGTTGAAGAGATCAAGGCTAACGGTCTGGAGATTGTAGGAAACAACTTCACCGTTACCAAGGTGCAACTTCTCAACGGTAAAGAACCCAAGGCGGGTATTTCCGTCTGGACCGGTTACTTCTGGGCAGACGAGTGGAGCACGCTTGAACTCTACAAGGAGGGCTACAACTACGTTGATTTCAGCAATATTGCCGCCGTTCGTTTCTACACCGAGGCTGCGGGAACCGACTATGTCCTCAATTTCCTGAAAGGTTTTGGTGATGGCGAGAAGTTCGCAGACCAGAGCGTTATGACGGATGGCGAGGGCTACAAAGAACTCGTTCTCACGGATGAACTCCGTACCAAGCTGGCAGAGGCAGGTCACTGGATGATCCAGTTCAACAAGGAGGGTCTGTCTGCCTTTAACGTAACCGACATCGTGCTTGTTGAGAAGCCGAAGTATTACCTGGCAGGTACATTCAACAGTTGGACTCCTACCGAGCAATACCTCTTTGCGAAAGACACGGAGAAGGAAGGCGAATTTGTACTGGCTGACGTAGCTCTGGCTTTGAACGACGAGCTGAAAGTGGTCAAAGTGGTGGACGGAGTCCAGACATGGTATCCGGAAGGTGACAACTATGTGGTTGATTTCGAGTATGTAGGTGAGCATAAGTCTGTACGCTTCCGTCCGGAGGCTAAGACGGAAGAAGGTTGGTTCGAGGGCTGTATCTATATTGAGGCAGTTCCTGTTCCGAACCAGACACTCTATTTCGTCAACGACCCGGATTGGGAGAATGTCTATGGCTTCGCGTTTATTGGCGATAGATCGTTCGTTGCATGGCCCGGAGACCTGCTTGCCAAGACGGGCGAAAAAGTGGCTGGTAAGGATATTTATTCCTACACCTTCCCGTCCTGCTACGCAAAGGTTATCTTCAACAACGGAGGTGACGGCGAGGGAAGCCAGACGGCAGACCTTGCTTGGACTGCTTCCAAGCCGTACTACTACGACGGTGTATGGTATGAGTCGGTTGAAGCTATCATCCCGGGTGTACCGGCTAAGTATTACATCACCGGTGATGCGGCTCTTGTAGGCGCAGGTACGCCGTGGGCTGCCAATGCCATCAAGGTGATTGAGGATAGCTATACCTTTGAGAATCTGGCTGCCGGTACCTACCAGCTCCAGATCAACCTCGAGGGTGTACAGGACGGAACCTGGAAAGGCTATTCCGACCTGACTGCTACGGCTGACGGACTCTACACCAACGAGGATAACAACATTATCTTCACGCTGGCAAAGGCGGGCAACGTAACGGTAACCTACAACGCTACGACCTTCACTCTGGCGGGTAATTTCTACGAGCCTGTATTGACTGACGGCTACTACCTCATCGGTCAGAACGGTTGGGATGTCAGCGCATTGAACGCAAATCTCCTCTTCAAGGCAAGTGCTACGGTTGAGGGCGAGTATGAACTGGATGTTACGCTTGTCGAGGGCCAGAACCTCAAGGTGGTAAGCGTGGTACGTGATGTCATCCTGACCTGGTATCCCGCCGGCGACGGCAACAACTACGTGGTTGACGCTGCTCACGCAGGCGAGAAGACTGTTTACTTCCGCCCGGCAGGCAATGAGACTTGGACTGAATTCGGTGGATATATCTACATCAAGCAGAACGAGACAACTGCTACCGATCAGGCAACTGACGGAATCAAGGCTGTCAAGACTCTGGAGAATGGCATGATCATCATCCGCCTCGGCGACAAGACCTATAACGCACAAGGCCAGCTGATCCGCTAATACCGGTCAGCACCGAACCAAAAGAGAGGGACGCACATCTGCGCCCCTCTCTTTTGGTCTGTCGGCGGAAGGTCCCGATTGTTCTGATTCGTACTTTCTCAGGTTGTCGTTGGGAGATGGTCCCGTGATGGTACTGTTCTAATCCTCACATTCGTTCGGAACGATTACTACTTATCTGCCTGTTTATTTCTGTTGGATGGCTTGGCGGATCAGCGGCACCAGTTCGGTGTTGTCGTGCCATCCGGTGAACCGTTCAGCTCCTGCGCCGATAGCGAACACCGGCACGGCGCTGGCCGTGTGCGCTCCGCTTGTCCATCCTATCTTGGCTTTCTTGTTAAGCAGTTTGACGCCGGCGTTGGAGAGCGCGTTGATGGTTTTGTACATTGTCTTGTTGTCTTTGGCCTTGTGGTGGAGTGCGGCTTTGTAGAGGTCCTTGAGTTCCTCTTCCTCCTCGTCGCTCACTTCTATACGATCCCAAAGACCCAGATTCTCGGTGTAGAGCACCTTGATCTCCTTCCACGAGGGCTTTTTGTCCTCCTCAAAGAGGCGGTTGAACTTGTCGCTCAATGCCGCCGCCGAGCAACGCTGGTTTTGCAGCAACGCCAGTTGCAGCGTGTAGTCGCTGTTGCCTAATGCGAAGCCGCCCGTCTCGTGGTCGGCAGTAACTACGATGAGGGTCTCGTCCGGGTGTGCCAGATAGAACTCATAGACCAGCCGCATCGCCTCGTCCATGTCCCATGTCTCGCCGATAGCGGTAGCCGCGTCGTTGGCGTGGCAGGCATAATCGATCATGCCGCCCTCTACCATCATGAAGAAGCGCTCGTGGCGGTCGTTGAGGAACAGCAATGCCGTCTCCACAATCTGCGCCAGCGTCAGATCGCCGGCTTTGCGGTCGATGGCGTAAGGCAGGTTGTCGCCGTGTTTGGCGCCCTGGTCGTCGCTGGCTTGCACCAGGATCAGTTTGTTCAACTCGGTATTGGGCTTGGTGGATGCCGGCATGTCCGCTTGGATAAGCGCCTGCGCCTCTTTGTAGCCGTGGGCGATGGTGTAGCCTTTCTCTTCCGCCAGACGGTACAGGTTGACTTTCTTGTCGTCGTGCTTGCCCTCCGGGTGGTGGAATCCTGCGCCGCCGAAGAAATCAAAACGGCTGTCGCACAACTGCTTTCCGATCTCGTAATACTTGTTGCGTTTGGCTACGTTGGCGTAGAAAGCGGCAGGCGTGGCGTGGTCGATAGCGACGGTGGTCATGATCCCCACACCCCATCCCTGCTCTTTCAGCTCCTCGGCAATCGTGGTGAGGGTGTCGCCATTCTCGTTCAGACCGAGCGTACCGTTGGTCGTTTTGCTGCCTGTTGCCAGACACGTACCCGCAGCGGCGGAGTCAGTGATACCGTTGCTTTTGCTGAACGTGGCGGCTTGACCCGAATAAGGAAAGGTGGTCATCAACGTCTGCACGCGACCCAGAGGCTCGCCTTGCAGCGCAGAGCGGTACATCTCGGATGTCAGTACCTGGTTGGCGCCCATGCCGTCACCGATAAAATAGAACACGTACTTCAGCTCCGCCGAAGCACTGATAGCGACCGCAATAAGAGCGGTCAGAAAAAAGAATCGTTTCATATTATTGGGAATTTTTGGAATTTCCGTTCTCCTGTTTGGCAGTGGTCTTGCTGCGCTGTTTCTTGCGCTGACGCTGCGCTCGTCGTTTGGCGGTGCGCTTGGCTGCCTGTTTGGCGGCACGCTCCTCGGGTGTCAGGTGGGGCGGAGGCGTGATACCTTGTTCTATCAGGCGCTGGTCCTGTATCTGCTGCTGGTGCTCAATCTGTTTCTCGTGCTCCTCGCGGCGTAGTGCGTCCGCTTCGGCTGGCGGCAGTGGCTCGTGCGCCATCAGGTCTTCGTAGATCAACAGCGTCGCCCATGCGTCGGTGGAGGCATAGCGCGCTTGCTCGGGCGTGAGATGGGTGTTCTCCCAGTTGGTCAGCTGCTGCGCCTTCGAGATCTTCTTGCCGAAGCAGATGGCGAACACTTTCTGCAGCCCTAAGTCGAGAATGCCGTAACGGCTGACGAGCGACTGCACGTCCACGCAGTTGGCGGGTGTGAAATTGCGCCTGCGGCGCAGCCCGTTGATATCGTCGCGGAACGCCAGCCCCACTTTGCAGATAGCCGGGTCGGCGAAAATATCTGCCAGCGCCTGCGGCATCCCCACGTGGGTGAGGCGGAAGAGGTAGCACCGCTCGTGGGTGGCTATCTGCACCAGAGCGGTGGGGTAGTGCAACCCGCGCTGGAAACAGGGACGCGCCTCCGTGTCCACGCCAAGCACTTTCTGCTGACGCAGGTAGGCCACAGCCTCCTCTACCATCTCCGGCTTGTCCACCACAATCACCTCGCCCTCGAAAGCGGCTACCGGCATCCATTGCAGCAGGTCTTTGCTAATATGGTGTATATACTCGTTATTCATCCTCTTTGAGCGAATGGGCGATGGCGTGCAGCGGCCGCATGACGTCGGTCAGTTTCTGTCCCCAGTGGGCGTCAAACGCCTCACGGCACGCGATGACAGCGTCGTTCATGATCGGCTCCTCGCCTATCTGGAAAGCGGCGGCCATGTCTTTCAACTCCTGATAGATATCTGCCAACTTCTCGGAGATATAGTTGGTAGCGACCTCGTCGGTGTAGATCCCGCGGTCCACAAACACATCCAGATAGGCGTCGTCGTCCCCCAACAGGTTGCGAATGCCAAACAGCGTGTAGTTGTAGTCCTCCTCGGTGACAAACCGCTGCGGCTCGTCCTCCATCATGCGCTCCGCGTCCTCCAACAGCCGCGTGCGGAGATACAGCACCGGCAGCAGACGGAGCATCTGCTCGATCCATTCGCCACGCTCGTGATCCGGAGCCTGCTCTA
Source organism: uncultured Bacteroidales bacterium (assembly GCA_900319645.1). GTDB lineage: Bacteria > Bacteroidota > Bacteroidia > Bacteroidales > Paludibacteraceae > Colicola. Next base: position 153,577 of record ONPG01000003.1, on the reverse strand, counting down.
TCAGCAGACAGGTCTGTGCGGCAGCGGTGACAAAGGAGATAGTCGTGTCCTGATAAACAAATGATTTCATAAAAACAAGAAAAAAATCGTACAAAGATACAAAATTAACTTGAATCTCCAAAGCAAAATGACGCAAGATGTGTAAAAAATGATTATTTTTTACGCTTTTTTGCAAATTATGTGCGTATAGGCTTGCGAGAGTGAAAATAAATTTGTATCTTTGCAACCCGATTGTGAAAATGCATTAAAATCGATAATTATGAAGAAATTATTTACCTTTGCGCTTCTGGCTCTGAGTATGGCAGCTATGGCGCAGCATGTGACACCTATTGAGGTGCGAGTTACGGATTTGAAACTGGATTCGCTTCGTGCGCAGTATGTGAGCGAGCCGGCTATCTACCGCTCCAAGCTGGAGATCCTGGCGCGCGAGTTGGAGCAGGACGCCAAAGCGCTCAAGCAGGCACGCGTGGAACTCAAAGCCGAGCAGGCACATGCCAAGGAGAAAACAGCTACAATCAATCAGTCCTTCAAACTGGCAGGCGTACTGCGCAAGACGTTCGAGCAGGAGGAAAGCGAACTGATTGACATGCAGAAAATGCTAGAGAAACAGCTCATCAACCTCAGCAAGCAAACCCTGCTCAATCAGGAGACCCGCGACAGCTACACCACCTTGCTGGCTGAGAACCAGCAGAAACTCAACTACGAGCTCCGTGACGTGGCTGACCGCAAACGCGCTATCACCGACATGGAGGAGGACCTGCGTGCCGCAATGAATACCACCCAGGCTTACAGCCAGGAGGTGATGCAGAAAGCCGCTGATATTGCCCACAAGGAGGCGCATCTCAAACTCCTCCAGGCTACGCTCAAGAAAGAGCAGAAAGCTGCCAAATCCATGCAATAATCTATAAATTTCCTCTTATGAGAGTTGTCAATCTGTCCGAGCAGAACAGTCTGCTCAACCAGTATCTGCGCGAGATCCGCGATGTGCATATCCAGCACGACAGTATGCGTTTCCGCCGTAACATCGAGCGTATAGGCGAGGTCATGGCGCTTGAGCTGAGCAAAACCCTCGACTACGTCCCCACCGATGTGCAGACACCGCTGGGTATCGCGTCGGTCAACACCATCACCGATTCCATCGTGCTGGGTACTATCCTGCGTGCCGGACTGCCTCTGCACCAGGGATTTCTGAATATGTTCGACCACGCGGAGAACGCGTTCCTCAGCGCCTACCGCCGCATGGGACGCAATGCCCACGGCGAGCAGCATCTGGAGATCGTGGCGGAGTATATGGCTGCGCCGTCGATAGAGGAGAAGACACTGATCCTCGTCGATCCGATGCTGGCTACGGGTATGTCTATGGAGGTGGGCTATCTGGCGCTTCTCAAGCACGGCAAACCCCGTCACACCCATCTCTGCTGCGCCATCGCTACGCCCCAGTCGGTCGAATACGTGCGCACGGCGCTCAACGACAGTCCGGATGTGACCCTCTGGTGCGCCGCCATCGATCCGATTCTGAACGACAAGAAATATATCGTTCCCGGTCTGGGCGATGCCGGTGATTTGTGTTACGGTATCAAAATCCACCTCTCTGATCGCAACGCTTAAATCCTATATGGCTTATGTGCCGGCCGCCTTGCTGACGGTCGGCATTGCTGTGCTCAGCCTTTGGGAAAATCCCCATGTGCCGCACTCGCTCCAGGTGAGCGACAAGGTCCTGCACGGGCTGATGTACACAATGCTGGCGGTGGCATGGATGGCTCCGGTGGTGAACCGCCGCCCCACGGTCCTTACCGGCACGGTGGTCTGTCTGGCAGTGACCTTGTACGGCGCCCTTCTGGAGTGGCTGCAACATACCTGCACAACAACGCGTTCGGGCGAGTGGCTGGACGTGGCGGCTGATTGGGCGGGAGCGGCTCTCGGTGTGGTTGTCACCGGTTTGGTCTGTTGGTTATGGAGAAAGCATACACATACGACATCGCACTGAGCCTGTTGTGCCGCAACAGCCTGCGCCGTGCCCTGCAGCTCCTGGACCACTACGGCAATGCGCAAGAAGCCTGGCGGGCGATAGATCAGGAGGGCATGCGGGAGTGCTGGCAACGCGCTTTGCGCGAGACCGAGTGGATAGAGTCGCACGGCATACGTGTCTATACGCTCGCCGATGACGACTATCCCTACCGCCTCCGCCAGTGTCCCGACCGTCCTCTGGTGCTCTACGCCAAAGGTAATGTCCGCCCGTCGGACGGACACATGGTCAGTATAGTAGGTACGCGGCGCGCCAGCGAGCGCGGACGTGAGATGACCGAGGCGTTGGTGCGTGATCTGGCGGCTATGCTCGACCGGGTGACCATCGTCAGCGGAGGAGCCTACGGCATCGACATCGCCGCCCACAGGGCTGCTATCCGGTGCAATATTCCCACTATTATCGTCCCTGCACACGGACTCGACCGCATCTATCCTTCCCAGCACCGACCGGATGCTATAGCCGCACTTGCGCACGGCGGATTGCTCACCGAGCATGTGTCCGGCACGGAACCCGTTGCTGCCAATTTTGTGCAGCGCAACCGTATCGTGGCGGGTCTCGCTGATGCGGTGGTCGTCGTGGAGTCGCGCGAGAAAGGAGGCAGTCTCATCACCGCCCGGATGGCTGGCGATTACGACCGCGAACTCTTCGCTTTCCCCGGACGCCCGACCGACGAGAATGCCCTGGGCTGCAACATGCTTATCCGTCGTCAGCAGGCGCAACTCATCAACAACGCCGCTGAACTCATCGAGACGATGGGCTGGACCGCCCGTTCGGAGGCACACCGGCCGGTGCAGACCGCTATCCCGGAAATGATGGCGGACCTCACGCCCGAGCAGTCCAACCTCGCCCGGATGCTCCAGGAGGCGGAGGAAGGAATCCATATCAACCTCATGGTCATGGAGACCGCACGCGACTACAGCGATGTCGCTTCCGACCTCGTGATGATGGAGATGCTGGGCGTCGTCAAGGCCATGCCGGGCGGAATTTATAGGATTGTTCGGTGATTTTGCGTAAAAAATGAAGATTTATTTGGTCATCTCGCAAAAAAATCGTAACTTTGCAAACTGAAATGAACCAAGTCTAATAATTATCGCGTTATATATATGAAAACATTTCTTCAGTATCTGGGTATTATTCTCCTCCTTTTGGGAGTAGTATGCCTGATTGTTTACAAGTATTCAGTTCCCGAAAATGCACTGCTGATCACGGCTATGGCATTGGAGTTCGTGGGTATTTTGTGCTATATTATTGTCAACAAGCGTTTAGAATAACGAATGGCTGACAGTTTCAACGACGCCATCAAGTATCACCTGACAGGCATGTACCAGGACTGGTTCCTGGACTATGCGTCGTATGTGATTCTGGAGCGTGCTGTGCCGGCAATCGAGGATGGATTGAAGCCGGTGCAGCGCCGTATTCTGCATGCCATGAAGTGTGTGGATGATGGCAAGATGAACAAAGTAGCCAACATCGTCGGCCAGACGATGCAGTACCACCCGCACGGCGATGCCTCTATCGGCGATGCGCTTGTCCAACTGGGGCAGAAAGACCTGCTGATCGACTGCCAGGGTAACTGGGGAAATATCCTCACCGGCGACGGAGCTGCTGCTCCGCGTTATATCGAGGCACGGCTCAGCAAGTTCGCCCTCGAGGCGGTCTTCAATCCCAAGACCACCCATTGGATGAAGAGCTACGACGGACGCAAGAACGAACCGATCCATCTGCCCGTCAAGTTCCCCTTGCTACTCGCCCAGGGTGTGGAGGGTATTGCCGTGGGACTCAACTCGAAGATCCTGCCGCATAACTTCAACGAACTATGCGACGCCTCGCTCGCTTGTCTGCGTGGAGAGGAGTTCCAGCTCTATCCCGATTTTCCGACGGGCGGCGTGATCGACGTGACCCGTTACAACGACGGCGAACGCGGAGGACAGGTCAAGATACGTGCCCGGATCCAGAAAGCAGACGACAACCGTACGCTCGTCATCACAGAGATACCGTTCGGCACCACGACCTCCAAGATCATCGAGACGATTCTCAAAGCCAACCAGAAAGGCAAGATCAAGATCAAGAAGATCGACGATTTCACGGCAGACACTGCCCGTATCGTCGTTCAGCTGGCACCGGGGTCATCTTCCGACAAGGCGATTGACGCCCTCTATGCCTTCACCGACTGTGAGGTGAACATCAGCCCTAACTGCTGCGTGGTGGAGAACAAAAAACCGATCTTCACTACCGTCAGCAATCTGCTCCGCCTCTCTACCGAGAACACCAAATCGCTCCTCAAATGGGAGTTGGAGATCGAGAAGGGTGAACTTGAAGAGAAGTATTTCTATACTTCGCTTGAGAAAATCTTCATCGAGAACCGTATCTACAAGCAGGAGGGTTACGAGAACGCTCCGAACAAGGAGAAACTGATCGCTTTTGTGGACGAAGCGCTCACTCCTTTCAAACCCCAACTCATCCGCGAGGTGCGCACCGAGGATATCGAGCGGCTTTTCGAGATACGGATGATCCGTATCACCAAGTTCGACTCCAAGAAAGCGGACGAACTGATGATGGAGCTGGACAAGAAAATCAAAGCCTGTATCAAGAATCTCAATCATCTCACCGACTATACCATCTCCTGGTTCCAGATGCTCAAGGACAAATACGGTGCAGCCTATCCGCGTCGCACCGAGGTCCGCAATTTCGGATCTATCAACGTTAAGGCGGTGGTCGAGAACAACGAGAAACTCTTTGTCAACTGGGAGGAAGGTTTCGTCGGCACAGGCCTTAAGAAAGACGAGTTCCTTTTCAACTGCTCGGATATCGACGAACTTATCGTCTTCCACAAGGACGGACGGTACAAAATTATCAAGGTGGCGGATAAAATCTTCGTCGGCACCGACATTCTCCATATAGCCATTTTCAAGCGCGGAGACGACCGCACGGTGTATAACGTCGTTTATCGCGACGGCAAGAAGGGCGTTTACTACATGAAACGCTTCAACGTCACGGGAGTGACGCGCGACAAAGAGTACGACCTCACCCAGGGCAAACCTGGCTCTAAGGTAATTTATTTCACCGCCAACCCCAACGGCGAAGCCGAGATCATCCGCGTGGCGCTCAAACCCGCCCTGCATCTCAAGAAACTCGAGGTGTGCAAAGACCTCAGCGAACTGGCGGTCAAATCCCGTACGGCAAGAGGCAACCTGCTCACCAAATACGAAGTCAAATCCATCACACTCAAGCAGAAAGGTCATTCTACGCTCGGCGGACGCAAAGTGTGGTTCGATCCCGACGTATTGCGTGTCAACTACGACGAACACGGTGTCTATCTGGGTGAGTTCTGGGACGAGGACCGCATTCTCGTCATCACAACTTCCGGCGACTACTACACCACGGCGTTCGACCTCACTGCCCATTTTGACGACAACATCCTTCGCATCGAGAAATGGGATGCCGGCAAGATATGGTCGCTCATCCAGTGGAACGCCGAGCAGAAATACTACTACGGCAAGCGGTTCACTCTCGAGGATGCCAATGCCAAGGTCCAGTCTATCCTCGGCGAAGACAAAGATTCGCGTATCGCCCTTCTCAGCGACCGTGCCGAAGCGCTCTTCCGGGTTGTTTTTGCCGACGACAAACGCGAGCCGCTCGACATTGAGATGAGTGAGTTTATCGACGAGAAATCTCCTCGTGCCAAAGGCAAACGCATCACGACGCTCGATATCGCCCGTTTCGAGGATATCACGCCTGAGCCCGAGCCGGAACCCGAACCGGAACCGGAGACTCCTTCGGACGAAACGGAAGAGACCGAATCGCCTGACGGAAAACCGGAATCCCAAGAAACAGAAACCCCGGAAGAGGCGAAAGAGCAACAGTCTATCGAAGTGGAGGGTGTGACCATGACGTTTGAGAAACCGAAGAACCAGCAACTGGATCTGTTCTAAATCGTAATGTCCAACGACCATTATCAAATACTGTTAGGCAGCGCGTCGCCCAGAAGGCGTGAGCTGCTGGCCGGGTTGGATATCCCCTTCACCGCGATCTCCATTGATGCCGACGAGACTTTCCCGTCCGATCTCCGGGCGGGCGATATACCTATTTATATATCGCGCGCGAAAGCGCGCGCGTACGAGCCTTCTCTCCGCCCCGGTCAACTGCTCATCACGGCGGACACCATCGTCTGGTGTGACAATCAAATGCTCGGCAAACCCCACGATGAAGACGATGCCTTCGCGATGCTCCGGCTCCTCTCCGGCAAAACCCACCAGGTCTATACCGCCGTCACGTTCGCCGAAAAGAAATCACCAGACACCAATCACCAATCCCCTATCGTGTTATCCACCCTCGTAGATTGCACGGATGTCACTTTCAAAGAACTGACCGACGACGAAATCCGCTATTATATCCGGAAATACCGTCCCCTGGACAAAGCCGGAGCCTACGGCATTCAGGAGTGGATCGGCTATGTGGCGTGTACCAAACTCGACGGCTCCTATTTCAATGTGATGGGTTTTCCCGTTCACAGCGTCTATGCCGAACTAAAAAAACGAGGTGTCGTCTGACACCTCGTTTTTGTCCATCGTCCATTGTCCATTTACATTTTCGTGATCACGAAACTGTACATCATTCCCAACGCCATCGTCAGTTTGACCACCTGCTGGCAGGTCTTGTAGTCGCTTGGGATCTTCGCCGCCCAAAGCAGCCATAGTGCGCCTAACAGCGGAATAGTGATTCCTAACACGATATACCTTGTGCTGAGGCTCATCCATGTGTGCGGGAACGGCAGTACGTGCCACCAGAGGTGTCCGATAATAGCTAACGTCAAGACAATCAGCGCGGTAACAAACACTTTTGTCCATTTCTCGCCCCAAACCACCGGCATCGAGTGGCACTCCAACTCGCGGTCGCCCTGCTGGTCCTGCATATCCTTGATGATCTCGCGTATCCATGTGAGCAGGAAGGCAAACAGAGCAAAACCGCCCAGCCATGCGTACAGATCGTGTTCCAGGGTGGTGTAGGGGAGAATCAACTCGTATCGCAGTTTCAGCTGTGCGATGTTGGCGAAAGCAACGATCATCGGCGTCAAGCCCGCTAACAGCGCAATAGTCAGGTTGCCGATCATGAACAGCCGTTTGTAGCTGCTCGAGTAGAACCACAACAGTCCCGGCACGAACACAAACAGGATGGCGATCGTCGTGCTTTTCAGCAGTGCAGCCGAGGCTAAGCCGCAAACCACACCGGTGCCGCTCAGCCACATACTCAGCCGCACGGCGCTTTCGCGGCTCACCGTACGGGTCACAATCAACTGGTCCGGACGGTTGATACGGTCGATCTTCACGTCGAAATAGTCGTTCACTACGTATCCGCCGGCGGCTATCAGCACGGTCGCACACACGATCAGCAGGAGCGTGTACCACGGCAGTTGTTCGCCGAAAGCGGCTTGGTTAAGCACCGGAACAGCCACCCATTTGTCCATCACCCATACGAGCACGGCCAAAAAAAGCAGATTGCTCCATCTCACCAACTGCATTATGTTCTTAAATGTTTCCAACTCTCAATTGTCAATTCTCAATTGTCAATTCTCAATTGTCAATTATCAATTATCAATTATCAATTATTAAAAATCCGTTTCATCGGATTTTTAATATCACTCCCGTCCAAGCCGGCAATGTCAGCTCGTTCACGCCTCCGGCGCACCAGCTGATCGCCTGTTTGCCACCGCGAAGCAGGTCGGTCGCCGTCGCGTTCTTTTTCTCGTCCATGCCTAAATAGACAAACGCGTCGTTCGGCATCTGCAGGCGTATCTTATCCTCTCGGTCGTGGAAATTCACTACCACTAACAGCGTCTCGTTTCGGTAATGACGGATATAGGCGAACTGCTCGTGTTTGTTGAATCCCTCGCCTTGCGCGTAGGTGATGTCGTATATCTGTCCGCGTTGGATAGCGCGGTTGTCGCGGGCGGTGGTCAGCAACTGCTGGTAGAAAGCCCGGAGGTTTTTCTGCTCCTCGTTCAGCTTCCCGCCGTCGTACTTGCCTTTGTTCGCCCAGGCCTGAAGACTTTTCACACCCCAGTAGTCGAAGATGGTCGTACGGCCGTCGATACCGCTGAAACCCTCCATATCCATGCCGTGCTCGCCTAACTCCTGACCCATATACACCATCGTCGGACCCTGGGTCAGCGTGGCGGCGATGATCATCGCCGGTTCAGCGCACGCACCGTTGCCGCAGTAGAATCCGCTGGCGATGCGCTGCTCGTCGTGGTTCTCCAGGAAATACAACATATGTGGCAAACGGTTGTCGCCGTGTTGCATCCACTGGTGGGTGATACCCTCTGCCGGCCAGCCTTTGCTCGTCACGCCGCGCAGGTAGTCGTACATCCCTACTTTGTCGTACAGGTAGTCAAAACCGGCGGCTATATAGGCGTCATAGCGACCCGGGTCGTAGCACTCGCCGATGACCATGAACTTCGGATATTTCTTCTTCAGACGGCTGATTGCCCATTGGAAAAACTCCACGGGCACCATCTCCGCCATATCCACACGCACGCCGTCTATGCCTTTGCCTGCCCAGAATAGCAGGATATCCAGCATCTTGTGCCATGTGTTGGGTATCGGGTCAAACTGCTTCTCCATACCGCCCTGATAATGAACGCCGTAGTTCAACTTGACGGTCTCATACCAATCGTTCATACCCGGGTGGCTGCTCCAGCAGTCGTTGCCTGTCACCTTTGCGGGATTCTCTTCGTATCCGCCTAAGTCTTTGTCCATCGAGAACGGCTGACCAGGCAGATAATAGAAATTGTTCAGCGGCGAGAATGCCCATTCCGGATGGTCGCCTTCGCCTAAATCCTGTACACCTGCGGGTTTGCAGAGGCTCTTGTACTCACGGCTCACGTGGTTCGGCACAAAATCCATCAGCACGCCCAATCCCGCCTGGTGGGTGCGTTCGATAAGCGCCTCCCATTCCTCCATGCGTTTTTTCTCGTTTTTCGCAATGTCCGGATCGACGTCGTAGTAATCTGTGATGGCGTACGGCGAGCCGGCAAGACCTTTGGTGATGGCGGGGTGGTTATACTCCGAGGTGGCGTGACGCAGGATGCCGGTGTACCAGACATGCGTCGCACCCAAGTCCGATATGGACTTGAGTGCACGCTCGTTAATGTCGGCCATCTTGCCGCAACCGTTCTCCGCTTTCGTGCCCTTGTGTTTGCGCGTCTCGTTGAAATTGGCGAACAGCCGCGGGATAACCTGATAAATAATAGGTTTATTGATCATAAATCTGTGTGTGTTTTTCTATATGGTATTAACGCCTTAACGCGCTCATTAGATGAGCGCTTCTGTGTCGCTGGCAATCATCAGCTCCTCGTCTGTCGGAACGAGAACAACTGTTACTTTGCTGCCCGGCTTCGAAATGATGCGCTCTTCGCCGCGTACTTTGTTGGCTTCTTCATCCACCTCGATTCCTAAGAAGCTCAAGCCCTTCATGATCTCCGCACGGATATACGGGTCGTTCTCGCCGATACCGGCTGTAAACACCAGAATATCAATGCCGTTCATGGCAGCGGCGTAAGCGCCGATATATTTCTTAACGCGGTAGATGAACATCTTGCGTGCCAGGTCCGCACGTTTGTTGCCCTGATTGATGGCGGCCTCGATGTCGCGGCAGTCGCTCGAAACACCGCTCACACCTAACAGACCCGATTTCTTGTTTACCAGGTTGTTGAACTCAGCCGTGCTCAGGTGCTCCTTGTCCATGATGAACGTAGCTGCTCCCAGATCCAAATCACCCGCGCGAGTACCCATAACCAGTCCCTCTACCGGGGTCAGACCCATACTGGTGTCCACGCTCTTGCCGTCCATCACAGCCGTGCAGCTGCCTCCGCCGCCGATGTGAGCGGTCACAATCTTCTTGCCTTTCGGATCTACACCTAAATATTCGCATACGCGCGCGCTCACGTAGCGGTGGCTCGTGCCGTGGAAACCGTAACGGCGGATAGCGTATTTCTCATACAGCTCGTACGGAAGCGCATACATGTATGCGTAGTCCGGCATCGTCTGGTGGAAAGCGGTGTCAAAGACTGCTACCTGCGGTACACCCGGCAGGATCTTCTCAATCGCGTCAATACCCTTCAGGTTGGCAGGGTTGTGCAGCGGAGCCAGGTCGATACACTCGATGATCTGAGCCTTCACTTCCGGTGTGATGAGTACCGACTTGTTGAATTTCTCGCCGCCGTGTACGACACGGTGACCTACGGCGTTGATCTCTTTGAGGTCTTTGATGCAGCCGATCTCCGGATCCACCAGTTTCTCCAAAATCAACTCGATACCCACGGTATGCCGATTTTCTCGATGCCGCCTTGTGCCATCACTTCCTTGCTCTCCATCTCAAAGAGCTTATACTTAATACTGCTACTTCCGCAGTTCAATACTAATATCTTCATAAATATCAAATTTGTTTGTTAAATGTCTATGTCCCTTGTGCCGGATGTCATCCGGCGTTTATTTTTCATGTACCCTTTATGTATCCGCCAATATTGGCGGATCCCCTCTCCCTCCCTTGTGGGGAGGGACGGGGTGGGGTTATTACTTAATCGCCTGATTGGCTGTAATAACCACCATCTGCACGATGTCCTGCACTTTACATCCGCGGCTCAGGTCATTCACCGGAGCTGCGATACCCTGCAAGATCGGACCCACAGCATCTGCGCCGCTGAAACGCTCTACCAGCTTGTAGCCGATGTTGCCTGCCTGCAGATCCGGGAACACGAGCACATTTGCCTTACCAGCCACATTGCTGCCCGGGGCTTTTGTAGCCGCAACAGAAGCTACCAGCGCAGCATCTGCCTGCAACTCGCCGTCGAGGGCCAGCTCAGGAGCCATCTCCTTGGCAAGCTTCGTTGCTTCTTGCACTTTGTCAACCAGCTCATGTTTCGCACTTCCCTTCGTGCTGAACGAAAGCATAGCCACTCTCGGCTCGATGCCTGCGATGGCGCGTGCGGTCTCTGCCGTCGAGATAGCGATCTCTGCCAACTGCTTCGCATCCGGATTCGGGTTAACCGCGCAGTCCGCAAACAGCAGGAAGCCGTTCTCGCCTAACTGCTTGGCGGGAGTGAACATCAGGAAAGCGCCGCTGACAATCGAACATCCTGGTTTGGTCTTCAGGATCTGGAAGGCCGGACGAATCGTATCGGCGGTCGTACCGCGTGCACCTGCGAGCTCACCATCGGCGTCACCTGCCTTGATCATCAAGCAACCTAAATACAGCGGATCCTGGGCTTTCTTCGCAGCCTCTTCCTCCGTCATGCCTTTTGCCTTGCGCAGTTCAAACAGCAACTTCGCGTACTCCGGCATCTTCGGATCATGAATCGGATCAACGATCTTGGCCTCGCAGATATGCTCATAACCTTTCTCTGCGGCCATGCCTTTGATCTTCTCGGGATCGCCAATCAAAATAAGCTGCGCAATCTTGTCTTTCAACAAAATGTTCGCAGCTTCCAACGTACGGGGTTCGTCGCCCTCCGGCAACACAATGCGCTGCGGGTTTGCCTTCGCGCGCGCAATCATTTGATTTAAAATGTCCATAGATTTAATATAGATTATAATGTTAAATGTTTAATTTTCAATTTTCAATTTTCAACTTTCAGTTTTCAGTTTTCAATTTTCAACTTTCAAAATTTTCGCTTCTCGAAAATAGTCGTGCCCCTTGGGGCTAAGAATTTTCAATTGTCAATTGTCAATTGTCAATTCCCAAAAGGGGGTGATAAGGGGGTGATTAGGGGGTGATTTCGGGGTGATTAGGGGGATATTCAGCCTACGTCGCCCTGACGTAACCCCATCTTCTATCCCTTTTCGGCTCCGCTATCCGATTCCTGCACCCGATTTCGACGACAAAAGTACAAAAAAAAATCGATATATGCAATACCTACTAAAAAAAACATTTTTTTTTTGCAAAATGTTTGGTCATTTCAAAAAAAAGTTGTACCTTTGCACCCTGAATTGCGCAGAGCATCTATTTAATACCGCAACATGAAGAAAATTTTATGCACATTGCTCGCTTTCGCGGCATCATTTTCCCTCCTTATGGCACAGGAGGAAACTTTCCCTGTGCATGGTGACACGATCGAACCGACTCGTCAGGGTTACCACCCGTACGATACCGTTCAGAATGTGAATATCGCGCCGCAGAGCGCCAACTGGTCTATCACTCCCCACATCGGTTTCAACTCGTTTGATGGAGACTTCAATAAAAGTGAAACGAAACATACCATCGGTTTCCCATCTGTCGGTTTGGACGTTGAGTACGCTTTCACGCCTGTCTTTGGTATCGGCGTTGAGTATATGTTCAACCGTTACGGCGTGGCTGGTAAGGATGGACACGCTTCGGTCCTGCTCAAAGGCTATATGCACAGGCCTTCCGCTTACCTCTCCGTGGATCTGATTGGTCTCTTCTATCCGCGTGACAAACGTAAGATCGTCGGACTCGACCTCATCGGTGGTGGTGGTTATGCGTTCTATAAGACGAAGGCTATGTTTTATGACAACAAGCATGAAACAGCTGCCGGAATAAAAGATCCGACGCACACGAAGGGCAACACCCTCAATTATATCAACGCTGATGGTGAAAAAGGCAAACCGGATTACATGAACTCCTATGAAGGCGGAGGTTTCCTTATGGGCGGTCTGAACCTCGAGTTCAACCTCAACCGTTCCCTCGCGCTCGGTGTGCGCGCTATGTACAACTATTTTATGACGGACAAGATTGACGGACGCGGTTATGCCGGCGATGCCGGTGTGGCTTCCAAGAACAACGACGGTATGTTCGATGTCACACTCAACCTCCGAATCAAACTGGCAGGTAAGGAACACTCGCACGTGCGTAATATGAACGGTAACGAACCTGATCCGGTCATGGCGCAACGCCTCCAGGATCCAGAGTCGTTCTTCGTGCACGATACTACAATCATCATCTATCGCGACACGGTTATCATCCGCGAGGTGGCTGCCGAAGCACCTACGGCTACTTCAACCCATACTGCCGCACCGGCTCCGAGCCAGTACTACTATATCTACTTTGCTTCCAACAAAACAACTTTGGATGACGAAGGTCTGATCACCGTGCAGCAGATTGCTGACCGCATGGAGGAAGATACTACCCTCTATGCCCTCATCGAAGGATACTGCGACAACACCGGTAACAACCAGGTTAACTACCGCATCGGAGACCAACGCGCACAAAGCGTCCTCACCGAACTTCGCGACGAGCACGAAGTACCGGCGGAGCACCTCTATGCGGGAGGTATCGGCAAACTCGTTGGCAAACGCAATACTGCTGCTTACGGACCTAACCGCCGTGCCGTGGTACGTCTGGTGGACAAAGAGACCTTCGATCTCCTCCGCGGTGCGCTCGACGACAAGAAAGAGCAACGCGAACCGGCTGCTAACGCTCCTACGGTTACTGTGCCGCTCTCTGTCAGCCGCGCCGTTACAGCCAAGAATGACGAGTTCAAAAACCGCAACAACGAGAAAGTGCGTTCCGACAGAAACACCACACTCTCCGGACTTGCACGTAAATATTATGGCAATACGCACTGCTGGGTTTATCTCTATGCAGCCAACCGTGATCGTATCGCCAGCCCGAATAACATCAAACCCGGTACGGTTCTCGTAATCCCCGAGTTGACCCAAGAAGAGCTGGCAATCACCAAGGAGCAGTGTCTGTCTCTCTATCGTCAGGCTCAACGCCGCCGCTAATAGAGACCTCTGACTGCCACAATAAAAACTCGATAGGTATGCCTCATTCCTATCGAAAAGAGGAGCAACTGCTCCTTACCACCCCAAATCGAATGTCACGTAGTGATATTTGATTTGGAGAGCGGAGGCACCGAGTGCCCTAATGACCGCAGAGCGGTCAGTCAATGCACGAGGTTGTCGAACGCGAGGTTCCATAGCTCAGTTGGTTAGTAGCACCTGACTCATAATCAGGGGGTCGTAGGTTCAAGCCCTACTGGAACCACAAATCAAGCGACGCATCTGCGCCGCTTGATTTGCGTTATACCGTTCCCCTCTGTTATCAACAATCTCGCGTATCGAAAATAATCTTGCCCGTCGGGCTAAGAATTTTCAGTTTTCAATTTTCAGTTTTCAGTTTCCTTCTCCCTCCGTAGGCCAGAGCCATGAGTATCAGCGGCCAGAGAGCGTTGCCAAGCGGCAACTGGTTGCCACTCGAACCCGGTGTACCCGGGTTGGCGGCGCCTTCGCGCAACGGACGTATGCCACTCGCCTCTTCTGCCACTTTCGCCAGATCGGCGGCATTTCGCCTCGACACATTCAGCGCTGGTAGCGACGTACTGCCACTCCCGTAGATGATACCGTGTGACGATTGGTTGTTGTGGTATGAATATCCCGAATTCTTATAGTAAGAAACCATGTCCCCTACCACGAACACCTTCCCCGGTTGGGTGAACACATTCGCGCTGAAAGCGCGTGCATTGCCGCCTTTTTGTACTTCGGACCTCGTCCCTTCATACGTCCTTAGTACATCGTACATCGTTCCTTCGTACTTAATACTGCCGCTTTGCGTCACGCGTGAACTCGTGTAGCCCTGTTGTGCTCCCTTCGAGTGCATGCTCGTCGAGTAGAACTGATACTTAGGCGCAGTGGCAGCCTCTGCCATCAGGCAGAGACATACACCCATCGCCATACTCATTGTTTTCTTAACGATATTCATTGTGTTTTTCATTTTATTTCTGTTACTCAATTATCAAGATTTTCGTTTGTCGAAAATAATCGTGCTCACTGAGCTAAGAATTGTCCATCGTCCATTGTCCATCGTCCATTCTCAATTACTTCGCTCTTTTTCCCGTTCCGTCGTAGAGCACGCCGTTCAGCAGGATATAGAGTTTGTCGTTCTCGATGAACTTCACGGCCTTTGTACTTCGTACATTGTCCTCTTGTGCATCTTCCACGCCGGTCGTTATCTGCGGTGCGCGGTAGCGCGTGAGCGCGAAGCGCTTGTGATCCGCCTTGTCGGTGGTGACGAAGGTATAGCTGCCGCCTGTCTCTACACGCGTGTACGCGTTATTAGTAAGGTCAAGCAGGTAGAGCGGCTCGGCATCCTCTGCCTCGTACTCAAAGCCGAAGGTGTAAATCTCATCCTCTCCGGCACGGAAGTTAATGAGTGCTCCCTCCAGGTCGGGCAGAGCAGCTACGGCATCCGCCGTGCCGTCCTCACGGCTGGTGTACAACCAGGGCGCTACATAGCTCTCGCCTATCTTCTCG
This sequence comes from uncultured Bacteroidales bacterium, assembly GCA_900319645.1. Classification (GTDB taxonomy): domain Bacteria; phylum Bacteroidota; class Bacteroidia; order Bacteroidales; family Paludibacteraceae; genus Colicola. The sequence goes on along the minus strand of ONPG01000003.1, from coordinate 138,286 downwards.
CCATCGTGACCGGCGTCGTAACCGGTGGTGAAGTCCTCACGCTCCAACAGAATCAGACGGTCGTCGTAGCGGCTTCCGCTCACTTTCATCTTCAGTACCGCCGCACGCTCGGTCTCGTCCGCTACGCGTTTCGGTGCGTGCATCGGACCGTTAATAGCAATGTTCTCGCCTGTCGGAACAACGTGCTTGCTGTAGCTCAGACTCAAGGTGCCGGCTAAGCCGCTGTTGTTCTTGACAAAGAAGCCTTGCAGCGAACTGACTTTCGTCACGCCCACCGTAGCGGTCTCGTTTATAGGAACAGGAACATACGTGCCTGCTGCATAGCGGTCTCCCTCATCCGTTCCGGCTGTGCCGCTCTCGTCGTTGCCGGTGTTGTAGAGATAAACCGTCTGATCTACGTTCGTAAAGTCTCCGGCTGTCATCTGGCTGATCTGGATAGGTGCCGTCCAGGAGTTACCGACTACCATCGACTTACCTGCCGGAACCGTGATACTTTGTTCCGCAGTCGGAGCGAGCGTACCTTCTATAGCGAAGGTGTGTCCTGCGCTCGGATAACTTACGCAGTAGCCGGCGAAAAGCTCCATGTTGTCACTATTGCCTACTGCTTCCCAGCCGCTGTTCCACTTATAGAGGTAACCTCCGTAGTAGTTGCTCAATGCACTCACGGCTGCCGGTGCGGCTATATACTGCCACGTCCAGTCTGCGCCTTCCGTGGTGGCTTTGCTGTACATCTCTACTGTCGCGGCATTGGCCTCTACGCCTGTGCCGTTGGTGAAGACGAGCGCACCGTTGCCTGCATCCGACGACTGGATAGTGATGTCAGCTGCCGTCGTGGCGCTCTGCGTCGCAGGAGCCGAAGCATCGGCGCATCGCTTGATATCGCCGCTTACTATCAAAGCCGCAGTCGGAGCTATCGTCAGGTGACCCGTAGCCTCCGCCATTCCGCTGGCTTGCTTGCCGCCGGTGGCAATGACCAGTTTGGCTATTTTCACTGTTGTACCGTCAGGAATAACCATCGGAGCTAACAGATGTACCTCGTCCGTCTCGCCGGGCAGCACGCCCTTCGGCCAGTTGCTCTGATCGGTCCATGCGTTCGTCGCGCCGCCGCCGGTGAAGTCGTTCGGCTCATCGTCCGCCTCGCCGTCATAGCACTCGCCATAAACCTCTATCTCCGTGATACACATGCCATAAGAATCGCCATATACATTTGCCCATACGCGTATATACCGGCCGTGTACTGACAACTCGCTATAGGTGTTGTTTCGCTCTCCATCTGCCGCGGTGCGGTGGATGAAAGTGCGGTAGTTCACGCCGTCATACGAACTTTGCAACTCATAATCTCTCGGCCATGTTCCTGGGTTAGCTCCCCAAGAAATACGAATCTCGTTGATGCTGTAGTTCTTGCCCAGATCCACTTTCAGCCACTGGTTGACTCCGCCTACTTTCTCGTTGGAGTTGCCGCTCCACTCAGTGCCGGTATTACCATCCACGGCTCTGCTTGAACCATCACCGCCGCCTTCTGTGGTACCTGCTGCTGTGGTCTTGCCGAGAGCAATGTTTCCGGAAACAGTGGTATTCACATTCGCAAACACTTTGGTGTTCTCGTTGCCTACGTGGTCGTAGCACTTGGCGGTAATAGTGTATGTCTCGCAAGGCTCGATAAACGTTGCGTCGTCAATCGTAATCACGTTGCTCAATGCCGTCGTCGAACGTGCATAGTCTTTGTTGCTCGTTCCGTTGTCCACGTTGATGACGAAATCATAGATATTCTCGGGATTAGCGTCCGTGGCCTCCAGCGTCATTGTGATCGTGTGGTTGACCGCACTCGTCACGTCGCAAGCCGCATCTGTCCATGCCGGTGCCGTCTCGTCCGGCGTAGCAAAAGCTTTGCCGAACACGCGGAGTTCTATCAGTTTGATTTCCGAAGATGTGGCATAGAACTTCACATACCGTACGGCGTACGGATACGAGATGTCGTGCTCGTTCTTGTCTGACTCGGTCGTTCCGGCGTTGATGTCAGAGGTCTTGTCTGCCAACTCAGCCCAGCCGTCGTTGGTAGAGCGCAGGGCATCGCCCGGATCGTTTTGCCTGCCGTACAGTTTGTATGCCGAGGGCTTTTTGTCTGTGGTGAAGAAGCACTCAATGTTTTTCAACTGATACGTGTCTCCCAAATCAACTATCCACCATGCGTTCGTTCCGGCTCCCCAGAAGTACTTGGCTTTGCCGTCGTCAATAGAACCGTTGTTGGCATTCTCTTTTAATTCGTCTGCTCGGTTGGCTGTTCCCGAAGCCCAACAAGTCTTGTTCAGCGCAAGGTTCTCGTTCGGATTGAGATAGTCAAACTCAACTTCCCTGCCTGCCGATTTGTTTCCGGCTTCGTCAAGAGCATAGATCGTTACAAGCTGGTTCCTGCCGGAGGTCAGACCTGTGATGGTGATCACGCCTTCGTCTGCTGTCACGTTGTGTATTCTGCCTTGCCCGTCAATCACTCTGTAATCAACTACAGGGTCGGTCAGGTTATCTGTCGCTGTCACGTTGAACTTGACGCCACTATTGTCTCCGGTCACGCTGTTATACGAAGCGGCAGACAGAACCGGTGCTACATCGTCGATGGGCAGATAGCCGTTGCCGAATACGCGTAGTTCGCGAAGTTGTACACCCCATTCCCAATGATCCGCGTCTTTGGCGCGGAAACGTAGGTAACGACCTTTGGGAGTAAAGAGGAAGGCGGCTTTGTTGCCGGATATATCACCATAAAGGTTGGCATCGCCTTCTCCCTCTCCTGTGCTCTGCGTGCCGCTGTAGTCAAGGAAAGTCTCCCAGGCACTGTCGTCATTGGCTTCGGCTACAGATGGCGCTTCTTTGCGAACCTGCATGATGAAACTGTTTGCAGAAGCCAGGGTCCAGAACATGGATATATATTTGATAGAGTATTGGTCTTGCAGATCTACGTACCACCAGATATTATCCCTGTCCTCTTCTTCGATAGCTTCTCCCGAGTCGTTTCCGGCATTCCAGTGGTTGCCAAGATTGCCGTCATTGGCTTTTCCCGGTGCATAATTGGAATTGTTCTCTCTGTAGCGAACAGCATAAGCGGGCTTGTTCAGCGCAAGGTTGGTCAAACTGCTGAACGTACTCTCTCCTACAATCACCATGCTGCTGCTCGATGTGTTTCCTTCTTCTATAGCCCATACCGTAAATACATACCGCTGGTCGTTCAGACCGGATAGGGTGGCGTGGTCGGAGCCATCGGTGGTCACACGGTAATGTTTACCTGTCTGGTCTTGCAGCAGGAAGGTGTGCAACGCCGCTCCGTTGTGGTCGGTGGCTGTCAGCGTCAAGGTGGCGCTTCCGGCTGACAAGTCGGAATAGACAGCCGCAGATACCAATGTTGGTGTTACCACAGGATCCGAAGACGATGCATCGGCATAGACCCGGAATTCCGACAATCCGAACTCAGGTCGTTCTACGGATACCAAGCGGACATAGCGTGCACTGATTGCGCCAAAGACATATTGATTTCCGCCGGTTCCTTCTGTTTGCGGTTCGTTTACCTCTACGGCGGTGATCCAATTCGCATCGCTCATGGCTACGTCATCTGCAAAATCACTCGGAGTGCTTGTCATAACTTGTATGAGGTAGTGCGATGGGGTACGAGCGTTATTCCATACTGCATCAAAAGAATTCAGTCGGTAAGACGCTCCTAAATCCACTGCCCACCATGCCAGCGCATTATTTGTATTGGCATAACTGATAAAATGGCTTCCCGTATTTCCGTCCACAGCCTTATCAGGAACCTCACCGGCATTCTTATTATCACAATCACCTCTGCGTGACCAACCTGCTTTGGCGGTTTTGCCGATGGCGATATTCTCCCGTGCAAACAAAGCCTCGATGGTTACATCCGCATTCGGCATCGTGAACGTCGTGGTCAAAGCCGAGGCATCGGCTACTGTCGCACCCGTTACTACCCAGCCGTTGAAAACATAACATGGGGCCGACGTTGCCGAGAGAGTGACGGTCTGTCCGTAATTGGCGTCCGTGCTCGTGCTCACCGCTTCGTCCTCTGCTACTTGGATGGTGTAACTGCCGTTGCTCGGCGCCGTGTACGTGATAGCGTGGCTGTTGATTGCCCACTGGGCATACAGCGTGACGTTCGCGCCTATCTTAGCCAAGTGACCGCCTGCGCTATAGCCGGCACCGGTTCCGTTCGCTTCCGTGTTCCATCCTAAAAACGAATAACCTTCGTGAGTGAAGGTATTGCCTAATACCTCCGGTGTCTCGTTGGTCCTGTATTCGGTTGCAGCCGCCGGAGCGTCGCCTGTGCCGCCGTTGGCATCGTACGTAACGCTATAGACGGGCAGGAAACTCAAATACCACTGGTCTCCGCTGTCGTCCCAGATAACGAAACGACCTTTCTGACCCTCAGCCATATTCGGAATAGCCGGATAGCTCTGTTCGCTCACTAACTTGTCCTTGCGACCGTTAAGCGCAGAGGCGTCATCTGACTTGGACAGACTGCAATCTACGTACGTGCCTTCCGTAGCGGTTGCCAGACCTACTTTGAATGTCCCTTCCACATCGTCTGAATTCAGCGTTACGGTAGCGGTCTGCCATAGATGGTCATCTGCCTTGCTGAAAGCTTTCGTGCCGGAATCGTAGGTCAAACCGTAGCCGCTCGGCTGGAAACAAACACCAAGGTTATTGCTGCTGCTGTTGTCCCATATAATCAACCGACCTACTGCGCCGGTGGCTGTACTTAGAAATCCTGAAGAACCGGGGTATAATGGTAAGTTACTTAATGCAATCATAGCAGATGTTCCGGTACCCCCGTCAACACCGATACCGCTCTTGCAGTACTCGTCATTATAACTCACATGATAATAAGAACTAAGACTTGCTGGGGTGGTAAAATCGGCGGTGCGCATATGATCATCTGTTGCATCACCGAAGTTAACAAACTGCCAACTACCGTCGTAATAAGAAGTGTTTGGTCCATATCGGAAATTATACTTGCCTAATGTACTATTGTGCTTCCAGATGGCTTTGAGGGTGCAATCGGACGTGCGTATCCATTGGCCTTCTGCATTCGTAAAACCGCTTACGCCACTTTTTAAATTACCTTCACTATCAATAACTACGTATGAATAGCCGGAGTACCAGCCGCAGAAGGTATAGCCGTCTCGCGTTGGATTCGTAATAGTGAAACCGGTGCTTTGGCCATACGTAATTAGCAAACTGGTCGGACTTACCCCTTCTCCTCCGTTGTTATCCAAAGTAATCGTATAGGTATTGGCTGACCATACGGGGTAGAATGTCTGGTCGGCATCGCCCGTGTAATAGCCTCCCAACTCATGTGTCTTGCTCCCGCCGTCCGATGTCGTCCAGCCTGTTTGCGTATAGCCGGTGCGTGTGAACACAGCAGATGATGGCAAACGGAAATCCACTCCCTTGAGCTTCCTGCCATTCACAAGCGAACCGGAAGCACCGTCTCCGCTTCCTTTATTATAAGAGATAGTATAAGGAGTGCGCACTTCGTAATAAATATCTGAACTGGTCGCAGAAGTTCCGCTGGCGGAGTTGAAGACATTGTAAGCCTCCACCGTAATCTTTTCTTTCGTTCCCGACACACTCGAAGCGGTGATCGAGGCGGTAGCCGTCGCGGATGCTTCGCCCACATTTTCATCGTCTTTCTTGAACTGGTAGTAAGCTGTCATATTCGCATCGCTCACCGCTGAGACCGCACTACCAATCACTTTAATATCCTCGCCGGTCTTGATCAGGAAAGGCGAACCTACTGTTCCGTCTCCGCCATACAGAGTGTGCTCGATCGTTCCGTTGTCCGTCAGACTGACTGAACTCACCGGCGGACAATAGGTTGTCCATTGAGGAGTCCATTCGTTGCACCAGCTTACCTTTCCGGTCTCTTCCTGCAAGCAGTTCTGATTAGCGTTTGCACGCTTAAAAGCAAAGACTTTGTTCGCTGTACACCATATATCACTCGTGTTCGAAGGATTAAGACGGTTAATCTGTATCTGACCGATATTCTCGTTGTTTGTCGGCAACTTGGTGTAATACACACCGTCTTCCAAAGTCTGAGCTTTCGTCTGCATACTATTCGCCACATCTTCGCCGGTCGCGTAGTTCTTCACCCAGAACCGTGCAATAAACTCCGCTGCGTTCCATCCGTCTAACCGTCTGGTGTCAAAATAAATATACTGCCCGCTGTTGAATTTCATCTTCGCCTGCTCCTCTGGGAAAATAACAGACAAAACATGCGTGTCTTCGTTCCATCCGAATACGTATGTGCCTGCCGTGGAGGTGTGCAACTTGCAGTTTCCTTTATTGTTATAGAAAATATAATTGCCTTCCGTTGCGCTGATAGGAGCAGCACAGCCATACCACGTTACGCCGTCGTATATTTTGAATTCATAGTCGGTATTTGCTTCCAGATTTGCCACCGAAGCAACTCCGTCGGTAAACTCATTGGCTGCTACGTTCCATTCGTTGAACTCACCGACAATCGACCTGCCCGGGAAAGTAACGGTAATCTTGGGCGAAGCGGGAGTACTGTAATCTACTTTGATCAGGTACTCATCTGTTCGGTCGGCACGCAGTTGTATGTTCTGGCCGGGAGTAACCATCGTCTGTTCCCCGAAGCTGCGCTTATACCAATAATCTCCGCTACCATCTAGACCATAATAAGTACCAGTTGATTTCTTGACTATCTTGAAATTGTAGTCGGTGTTGGCTGCGCTTCCCTCGATCTTTGTCAGATTGCATTTGTAGTAAGCTACACTTTGTGTGGAGAATCCGGAGTACTTCGTTAACGGAAACTCTGTGCTCCAGGCTGTACCGCCAAAGGCAGAACCGCCTTTGAGAACATAGTCGGTACTCAGATCTTCTTCGTAGTTCGCTACCACGCTTACGTCTTCTCCGTCGCCGTTAGAACGGATAGTAATCGTGCCGGCTGTGGCTGCTCCGCCGTCTGTACGCGTACAATTGGTTAGCGTCCAACCGACAAAAGTATAACCTGTGCCTGCAGCCGTAGCGGTAATCTCTGCCTCTGTGACATAGCCGACCGTGGTACGCGAATCTGCAACAGCCGGAGCCGAATAGCCCGGGTTGCCTACATCAAAATGGTTTGACGTACTCAGCGTGGACATAACCTCCGTTGCAGTTGCAGTAACCGTAACCGAGCCGTTATTGACTTGCACTTTCGTGCTTGCGCTGGTGGCGTCGTCAAAGATAGCATTGGCTGCCGGACTCGCAGTCCAACTACTAAAGGCGTATCCTGTTTCCGGCGTCGCACTGATGTCATATTTGCTGCCTAATGTCACAGGGCTGGTGGAGCCGCTAACAGAACTGATGTTTGTTCCCGCACCCACAGTCAACGAGATAATGGCATCTTCTTCAAATGTAGCCGTCAACGTGGCAGCATCTCCCGTCCCATCTCCGGTTACAGTCGTTGGATTAGTAGTCGTACTGCTGATAGTTGCACCGCCGGATATAGACCAACTAACAAAGTGATAACCCGAGATAGGCTCTGCTGTCACAGAACGAGTGGTTGTAACACCGGCGGTGGTGCTCGTTGCAGCGTCGCCTCCAATAGTAAAAGTTCCTTTTTCGGTGGGAGAGGCTACCAGAGTAACATTGGATAAGTTTTCTACCCAGTGTGGATAGAGGGTGACATTTGAGTTTGCTGTATAGCTTCCACCTAAATTATAAACCTTGGCTCCGCCGTCACTGGTTGACCATCCGTCCTGCGTATAACCCGCACGGGTAAAGGTAGAGGAAGAAAGAGTAAAACTGCTATTCCATGTTTTGCTTCCGTTGGCAATAGTTCCTGTTCCGTAACTTCCTTTGTTGTAGGAAATTTGATACGGGCAGTGAATGACCATGTTATTGTTAATAGGATCCAATGTGATAACTGCTGTTCCACCATAGGTCGGCTTGAACTGAATATTTTCGCCATCTGACGATGCAACCTTCGTGCCATTAGATACAGTCACGCCACTCCAGTTACCTACATTATAATAATCCCATGTGTTGTATGTGCATAATTTGAAATTGTATTGAGTGTTTGCTGTCAAAGAACACGTATTCCACTTGAAATAGCCGTTTGTAGCATCGTATGTCGGTGCATTTTGTGTCTTTCCCCAACTTTGATCGCTTGCTCCGCACGTACCGGCAAGGTAGTACTTCGGCTGAATCATCAGTTTATGTGTGGACGTGTTAAAAAAGAAATAGTACGTCAATCCATTTGCTTTGAAATCGCAATAGTTGTCTCCACCACTTGTCGTAGGGGAATAGATAGTTCCGATAGTAACGTTGTTTCCGCCACTATCTTTTCCATAATAGGTTTCTCCTGTTCTAACTTTAAAATTATTCCATTGACCTGTGACGCTTAAATCTTTATACACCCAATTGGTAATTCCGGATGAAACCATCTTATGAGTCGCGTCCGTTTCCCAAGAGCCGTCAGGACCTAAAATGTAGTAATCCACACCCCACATCTGTCCCACACTCAATATGAGTGCGGAGAGTAGGATAAGACTTCTGCGAAGGGGTAGAGTGCTGCTATTCCTGCGTAGGTTAATCAGTTGTGACATCCGGTTGCCTTGACGCAATCCGTGGATGAAATGAGTCAGGTTTTCTTTCATGGTATGTATTTGTGTTTTTCTCAATTATTGCTAATTGAATTTTGGTAAAATCGGTAATCATGACTTACTAATTTTTGGTCCATTTTGGGGCATTTTTGACCAACAGAAACATCCGCCTCACGAAAAATTAGTTTAATTCGCTAAATTCGCCGTTTTTTTTGTTTTCCAACGTTCGCGTAGAGGTCTTTCCGTTTTCCGTTTTTAGTTTTCAATTTCCCAAAAGGCTCGCAAAGTTACTAAATTATTCTAATATGCGCAAATTTTTTCTTATTTTTTATACGATTTTTACGAAAAGAGCACAAGAATCCTTCAAATTCCTGTGCTCATTCGCCTTTTTTTTTCTCTAATTTTGTTCCCTTGTCTCGTTCGATATCAGCGAGATAAGAACCCACAAAATAAATTGTCTTAAATTGTTGATAATTGTTGACCTCTCCCCACGCCCGCGTAGCGTCCTTTCAGTTTTCAGTTTTCAACTTTCAGTTTCCCCGAAGCTTCGTGGTGAGAACAGCTCCCAGAACCACGATAGATCCGGTTTGGATTTGATGATTTTGAGGAACGAATTTTGCACTTTTGCGCAAATCTTCTTGTATTCCTCTTCGCTGAACTGGCTCTTGGCGTCCTCTATATAGCCCATAAACACGGCGGGAGTCTGGATAGAGTGCAGCATTTTTCCGATAGACTCACTGGGCATCTCGCCTTGTTCGTACTTGGCGTATTGGTTGACGCCCAGTCCTAATATCTGTGCCATTTTCGTGGCGGACAGTCCGTATTTTTCCCGCATTTGTGTTAACTCCGCCGGTGAGGGTATATGGTGCCGCTGCCGGTACTGTACGTAAATGCGTTCAAGATTGTCAAAATCCATTTCGTCAGTAGTAAATTCCAAACCTGTTTCTTCGCAACGATAGTTGCGGTGCAAGTATTGGAAACTCTCTCCTCTAAAATCCGTATTGCGCATTTCTTCCTGTAGTACAGCTTTCCCATTGCTGAATGGGCTTTCGATTGACCGTTGCAAAATCATGACAGACCTCCTTTCTTATATGGATAGTTCATTGTGTCCTCTGTTCTAAATCCGCTGCAAAGATACAACAATATTTTGATATATGCAAGCTTTTTCCCACTTTTTCGTTGAAAAATCTTACTTTTCTATAAAAATTATGCTCCGGGTCTCCCCAGAGCACAACCTTCCGCCTGTTTAGCGTTCTTTGTGTGAATTATCGTTCGAGTTCAGCGAGATAAGAACCCATAAAAGAAATTGTCTGAAATTGTTGATAATTTTTGACCACTCCCCACGCCCGCGTAGCGTCCTTTCAGTTTTCAGTTTTCAACTTTCAATTTCCCTAAAGTCCCAATGCCGTTTCAGGTGAGATATTCAGTTTGATACACATTGTACGAACCAGCGAAAGCGATGGCTCTATTTTGCCGTGTATTATCTCGCTCATTCTCGGTGAGCTGATGCCTAATAACTCTGCGGCACTTTTTTGGGTGAGTCCCATTTCGTACAAACGTAGTTTGAGAACCTCTGACAGTGTGGGAGTGGCTATTGGGTAGTGGATGTCCTCATATTCCGCCACAAGGTCCGAGAGTAGGGTTAGTTCTATGTTCTCGGGGGAGTCCTCCTTTGCGTGGTCACCCCAAGTTAATGGCAACAATTCTTCAATACGTGCCATTGCTGCTTCGTATTCTTTTTCTGTTTTGATTTGTGCCATAGTCTTATAAATTTTGAATATCTGTTATCTTGTCGTATTCGGCATGTGTTCCGATGAACCGAATAAAAACGTGTTGTGGAGTAAATTTGATAACTACTATCAATCGGTAATCGTTTCCCTTAATATTAAACACATAGTGTTGGTTGCCAACATAGTCCACCGAGTTGAAAGTCTGTTTTATATCCATAAGACTTTGCCACTCTGCTTCCTCTGTTTTTTTGTACCATTCATCCAATGCTGTCTTGGCTTGTGGATGAAGAGTATAGTAATCTACAATTTTCTTCCTTGCTATTACTCGCATAGGTATATTTCTTGTTTTCGCTGCAAAATTACAAAAAATATTCCAGATATCAAAATATATTTACATTTTTTGTAATTTTTTGGTCATTTTGGACTACTCTCAACGTCCGCGTAGCGTCCTTTCTGTTTTCAACTTTCTACTGAATATCGGTCCATAGTCGGACCATTATCGGGCCATTATCGGGATAGGCCCCCTTTTTTGGGCGCATTTCTACCCCTCTTTACACATTGACCTAAACAATTTTTGGTCCATTTTGGGGCATTTTTGACCAACAGAAACATCCGCCTCACGAAAAATTAGTTTAATTCGCTAAATTCGCCGTTTTTTTTGTTTCCCAACGTCCGCGTAGAGTCCTTTCAGTTTTCAGTTTTCATCTTTCAGTTTCCTCCGTTTCACGCCGTAGCCTATTGCCAGGAGCAGCAGGGGCAGGAGGGCGTCGCCTACAGGCAGCTGGATCTCTCCGGCGCCAGGCGTACCGGGGTTAGCGGCTTCGCGCAGAAATCCCTTTCTGCTCTCGGTAGCAGTTGCTACTGCCAGGTCTGCGGCGTTCTGCCGCGAGACGTTCAATGCAGGCAGCGACACCGATGTGCCGCCGTACTGGATACCGCGGCTGCCTCTCGTGCCCGAGCCTTGCGAACCGGACCCTTGCACGCTGCTGGTCATCGCGCCGGCGATAAACACCGTTCCCGGCTGGGTGAACACGTTCGCGCTGAACGCCCGCGCGTTACCGCCACCTTGGTTACCTCCGTACATCTTTCGTTCATCGTACGTCGTCCCTTTGTACGTCACTTGCCCTGTCTGGTTGACACGGGTAGTGACGAATCCGTTCTGTGCACCTTTGGCGTGCATGCTTGTGGAGTAGAAATGGTACTGCGGTGCGGTGGCTGCCTCTGCCGTCAGGCAGAGACATACACCCGTCACCAGACTCATTACTTTCTTGGCTATATTCATTGCGCTTTTCATTTTATTTTACTGTCCACAGATTAACCAAATTAAACAGATAATTTTTCTTAAATCACCAATCACCAATTATCAATTATCAATTCTCAATTACCTTCTTTCCTGTTCCGTCGTAGAGCACGCCGTTACGCAGGATATAGAGTTTGTCGTAATTACCTTCTTTCCTGTTCCGTCGTAGAGCACGCCGTTACGCAGGATATAGAGTTTGTCGTTCTCGATGAACTTCACGGCCTTGCCTTGTCCGTTGTCCTCAGATGCGTCTTCCACGCCGGTCGTTATCTGCGGAGCGCGATAGCGCGTGAGCGCGAAGCGCTTGTGATCCGCCTTGTCGGTGGTGACGAAGGTGTAGCTGCTGCCTGTCTCTACACGCGTGTACGCGTTATTAGTAAGGTCAAGCAGGTAGAGCGGCTCGGCGTCCTCTGTCTCGTAGTCGAAATAGAGGGTATATTGGTCGTCAGTGCTAGCCGCACGGAAATTGATGAGTGTTCCCTCCAGGTCAGGCAGAGCAGCCACGGCATCAGCCGTACCGTCCTCACGAGTAGTCGTGATCCGCGGCGAAGTAGCCACATCGCCCATCTTGTCACCGTCCCAACCGGCGTCGTAACCGATGGTGAAGTCCTCACGCTCTAACAGGATCAGACGGTCGTCGTACTGGCTGCCGCTCACTTTCATCTTCAGTACTGCCGGACGGTCGGTCTCGTCTGCCACACGCTTCGGCGCGTGCATAGCGCCGTTGACTACGCTGTTGCCGACCGAAGGACGTACGTGCTTGCTGTAGCTCAGACTCAGCGTGCCGCCGCCTGCTACCTCGTGATCATCTTTGACGAAGAAGCCTTGCAGCGAGCTGATCACTTTCACGTCTGTGTATTTAGCCGAGTGGATAGGTACGGAGATATACGTGCCGGCTGCGTAGATAGCATCGCCCGTCGGGCTGCTTGTCGTGCTTGCAGAATGGCTTTCGTCATTTCCGGTGTTGTACAGATAGACGTTCTTCAGCAATCCGTCGAAGTCCTCGTCCTCGAACTGGGTAATCTGTATCGGTGCCGTCCAGGAGTTACCAACAACCATCGACTTGCCTTCCGAAACAGCAATATCCTTGCCCGTCGTCGGAGCGAGCGTACCGTCCATCACATATTTGTAGTTTGCAGCCGGGTAGGAGATACAATATCCTGCGAACATCTCCAAATCGTCGGATTTCTGAACAGCCGTCCAGCCGTTGTTCCACTTGTAGAGGTAAGCGCCGTAGTAGGTAGCCTGTGCGTTCGCGCCCTCAAACGGCACGCCGATATACTGCCATTTCCATCCGTCGGTCGAGCCGATACTGTACATCTCCACGGTAGCCGCATTGTCGTCGTTCTCAAAGATCAGCGTACCATTTCCCGCAGCCGAAGACTCCACTTTCAAATCCGCCGCCGTAGTAGGAGCACCGTTGTCCTTGGTGATCTTACCGGCAACAATGATTGCCTTGCCCGGAGCAACAATCAGTTTGCCTGCGTTCTTCACAACGATCTCCTTGGCTTTGGCGTCGGTAACATCCACGGTCATCTCCTTGTTGTCAATGACTACGCGGGTGTTCTCGTCAGGAGCCGAACCGCTACTCCAGTTTCCGGCTTCACTCCAGTTGCCTTTGCCTGTTCCGCCATCCGGCACGAAGGCGTTGTAGCAGTAGGTGCTATAAGCTGAGTAGGTCTCGTTGCCGTTATCGGTTGCCCAAACGGCATAGAAAGTCTTGTCTGCGGAAACATTGCTGTCGGTTGTCCTCAAATCACCGGGCGCTACATCCGTCTCAAGGGTGATAGCAGACTCGCTCCAACCAACAAACGTCTTACTGCTGCACAACGCAGGAGCACTCGGGTCAGCCGGAGCCGATCCCTGTCCTGCCACCGAAGCATTCAGTTGCTCGTCTGCTGCACGGTAAATCTCAGCCAATAGCGCGTCTTCCTTATAGAACTGAACCGTATAACGCTCGCTCCATTTTGCCCAGACTTCAATGTCGCCTGTAGATCCAACGGAAATAGTTGTTGCAACAGGATCTCCGGTTAGACCGCTATTATTGTACCAACCGTTAAAGCGATCATGACCATCGTTGCGGGTCGGTGTTGCCAGACTGAATGTGGCTGTCTCAATCGTGTAAGTTCCATCAATTGCACCAGAGCCTCCATTGGAATGATAAGTAATGTTATATTCAATCGGAGTCCAAGAAGCTGTAAAGTTAATATCACTTGTCAATTCATAAGTTGTATTAGAAGCTGTGGTTTTGCTGCCATCATTCCAACCTGCGAAAGTGTAACCGTTTTTGGTAGGCTCTTTATCACAAGTCTTGAAACCCGTTTTCTCATGTACTCCATCTTCACATATTCTTCCAGAACCGCCATTTATGTCATATGTCACACGTGCTGTTGTTCCATCACATTGTGTAACATAGTTGGTAATAGTTTCTGGAGTACCATATGTTACTACAATTTTTGTGATAGAAGTACTGCCATTTTTAGGTACAATATAACCGGAGTGCTTACTAATACCTGTAAAGTCCAAAACCTGTGAGGTAGCATCTGTTCCTTCTAATATGTAAGTGATGTCACTGGCACCATCATAGTCCGATGTAGAGAATCCAACAGCTTTAGTTGCACTACATGTAATTGCAATCGATTTAATATCCTCATCACAGTCAGGGATCTTAATGCTCGCATCTTTTTTTATGTTTATCTGCATTCCACTAGACTTGTATGCTTTAACAACCCACTCACCTCCATCGGATGTGGTGTATTCAAATGCAGTGCCATATGAACCCCAATCTGTAGTATTTGAACTTAATGCAGTTTCTTTTGAATAATCTAAAGTCCAAGTATAGTTTGTCGCTGGTGTGTGCTCTGCAAAGACTGCGTAGTAAACAATTGTATTATTGATTGCAGGGAATTCGTCCAATTCTGAGTACAAGTTTGATGTACCATGTGTGTAATCACCATCTGTGGCATCAGTCCATCCCATGAACTTGTTCGCGCAACTGTTTAGCGTGTTGTTGGCAGGGTTAGATGGAATTACAGTTACTTTATTGTCATCTATGACAGATGTTGTAACTCCGGTAAGAGCATCGCCTGTAAGAGCAATTCCGTTCACTTTCCATGTTACACTCCAAACAGGAATGATGGTTATGCTCACATTGAACGTCCGGGCTGTAGCATCGCCTACACCGTCATCTACAGTTACAGTAGCATTGAAAGTACCCGCATTGGTCGTGACGGGAGTAATAGTCACTTCTTCGTTGCTAACAGAGCCAGAACCATCTTTGTTTATCGAAGTCTTGTTTAGGCAGAATGCGGCTGCACCTTCTCCACTAAGCATAATAGTTAAATTGTTATTAAGATGTCGGGCGTTGACTCTAAATGTTAAACCGGAAGGACTGGAACCTTGATTAGCACTACTAAATGCGTACGTCTCCGTTTGGCTTAGCGAGATAGCAGGAGAAGGATCTTCCTCAAAATAAGCGCGTACAGTAACCGGATGTTCCGGCATTTCAAAAGCTATCTCATTGCCCACAATAACAAAATCCTCTGGATCTAACTTGTTGGACGCATCTGCAGTTTCGTAAACATCTAAGTGGTCTAATACATAACCGGCTTCTGCTGCAACAGTGACAGTTACCGTAGCAGAAGCACAAGCGTCCGATACATCTACAGTATATGTTCCTAACAACTCTTCCGCATCATATACTTCCCCATTTGTATCATATATGGATATCGCATAACCTTCGGCACGTTGAGAATTCAGTTCTACCACTTTGTCTTTATAACCGACTTTGTGCGTGCCTGTAATAGTGAAGTCATATTCCTCACCACAGGTCAAACCAGTTATTGTGCATACTATATTGGAACCGCTTTCGTCTATGACGGGAGTATTGCCTTTGCTCACACCGTTTTGTCTGCATGCAACAGCCCAACTTGTGACCTCTGTAGTCTTTTTGTCCCATGTAAGTACAGCAGTACCGGGTGTTGGCCAAGTTAATTCTTCGTTCAAATCGTTGATGTTTTCAGCGCATTTGGTGGAATAGTTTTGATAGGTAACACTTGGGGCTTTGTAAGTAAGAGCTATGCTATCTACAAAGAAATTATATGTGCCACTTGATGGTGCAGTACCTGTGAGACCTATCTTGATGTAATAATCGGTCGCATCTGCTCCCGGAATTGCGTATGAAAATTCTGATTTAGTAGTAGCTACGGCAGCACTGGTTGCTACATTTGTCCAATTCTTGCCATTCGTAGAATATGCAACATCCATCTTTACGTTAATATTAGATACTTTGGCTTTAAATTTGATTGAATTGAGAGAGCGAAGTGGAATAGTGCTTTTGATGTATCCCTTATTAGATGTACTGGTTGCATACCAACGCATCTGTGTTGATTGCGAGCCAACAATTGCATTATTGGTGGACACCGTTCCATAATACACACTCCATGCAATACCTACGTTGCTATCATCTGTATTGTATGTTTTTGTAGTGTTATATGTCGTACTTGCTGTTTGCTTCTCGAAATCTTCAATAATTGTTGTATTGGCATACCCATCTACTCGTGTTGCAAACACAGCACGGAAGGTAATGTCGCCAGTGATTTCGGTCTTGTTTCCGGTGAAGTCAGTTATTAAAGTTGCAGGGGCGGTGTGATTGTCATTCTCGTACCACTCTGTTGCCATTGTGTTGCTCCAGCCCATGAACGTGTCTGCACAATCCAGCACATTATCGGCCGGGTCGCTCGGTTTGGTCAAAGCACTCCATAACGTGCCATGTGTTACATCAGTTGTACGGCTGGCATCCGTAGACTCAACGCCGGCGACTAACCATGTAACAGTATAATGCTTGATCGTCCAATGAGCATAATAGGTTATATTGGCTGACGGCTTATTGGTAGTGCCAATTTCTGTGATTTCGGTTCCGCCGTCTGCTGCTGTGTACCATCCGTCAAAATCATAGCCTACGCGTGTAGGTGTCGGCAACTCAACAGTTGAACCATTGTATGTGTAACTGCTGCTTGCCGGTGTTACGGTACCACCATTGGCGTTCCATGTTATAGTAATGTCTTTCGCACTAAAAGTCACATTAATGGTAGAATTTCCATTCGCCCATCGTGCGTATGTAACCGTTTTGGCTTCATCATCAATGGATACTCCACTATTCAACCCCGTTTGTGTGATAGCATAGAACTCGTAACCGGTAATTGGAGTAGGAGCAACAGTAATCACTTGTGCAGCATCACAAGTGTATTGCGAGCCTGTCTTATCCAACTCGAATGTACCATTGGCCGAATTCCCCTTGCTGATAGTCACATATGCAGCGCAGTCCCATGTTGGTGTTAATGTTACATCATCATATATGTTGAATGTCTCGCCTTCTTCGTACTCATTTTCTCTGTCAGTCCATCCTTTGAAAGAAAAATATTCTTTCTCCAATTCTCCAGAATTGCCTAATACGGTAACTTCCGCTCCGTGTGTGTATTCTGTTGCATCTACAGGTGCAGTGCCTGTATCAGCATCTCCTTTGTCATACGTCACGGTGTGGGTGTTTTCTACCCATTTGGCATAAAGAATAATGTCTGCTGTGAAATCTGTTGCTCCCAGTGTGGCAGATTCTGCATCTCCCACTGCTCCGCTTTCGCAGTCGCTTGCCGTAAACCAACCGCCAAAACTAAAATTCTCTTTTGTCGGGATCTTAAGTGTGGTGGGTGTTCCGTATGTATGTGTCCTAGGCTCATCCTCCATCGTACCCGAAAAATCACTGTCGTCTTTGTCTTTGTAGGTGATAGAGTAGGTTTGAACAGTCGGAGTAATAGTTATCGATACGTTTCCTGTAACGCTACTTATAGTCAATGCTCCAGTGCTACTGTTCCATGTATGGCTTGCGCCGGAAACAGAGATGGTACTCGGCAAATCATAACCAGCAGCCGCAGTAATAGTTCTATTGAAACCGCCACTACAGGTCGTTGAAGGCCATGCAGTATTGGGCGTGGCATTCGTCACACCACTTGTAGTAACTGTCCAATTGTGTGTTTGACTATCTTCTATTGTTTCGTCCTTATCGCAATAACTGCTTGCAGGATTAGCAATAATCTGGAAATCATAATTGGTACAAGGAGTCAAGCCTGTAATCGTAACACTACGTCTTCCCGCTGCTGTACTTTGATCACCTGCCCATGTGGAATAATCTCCGGGTGCATGAGTCTTGTATTTTACTGTCCAACTGCTTACATTGTCTATATTATCCCAACTTACCACTGCCGTTGCCGCATTGGTCCAACTAACCGACCCATTTATCGAACCCAGTGCGGTGCAACAAGTAGCGGTGGTAGAATAATAATATGTATCTCCGCCTGTATATGTTACGGAAATGGCAGAAATACGAGTCTGTGCGCTTGAGGCGGTAAATACTACTGAAGTAGCAGAGCCCTCCCATGTTCCATCATCTCCTGATGGTGTTAGTGTGCCTGTATTTACTGTCATATTTGACACAGCATAGTCCTCTACTCCAGTTAAACTAATTTCTGTAATGGTTCCACCGGCTATAGTTAGAGTAGAATTTTTATATATACGAGCCGGGTCGCTATAAGTATTAGAACTGGAGCATGTATAGGTAATCGGCTTGCCAGTTTCCAAAGTTTGTGCTGAGGTTGATTCTGATGAAATGTTATCAGATGAGGCAGTATTTACACCTCCACTTTCGGTATGACGGTAAACAGCATAATATGGTCCTGCACCATCAACTGTTGTGACAAGTGTCATCGCTGAAGTATTATTTTGCGCGGCTCGTTGGGTTTTACTCCAACCGATAAAAGTCCAAGCAGAACAACCTCCTTGAACACCTGTACCGTCAATATCATCTAATTCCGTTCCTTCAACAACGTTGTTAATTGTCTCCGTTGCTCCATTACGATTGAGTGTTACATTACATGTCCATTTAGCATACAAATCAGCATTGGCAGCAAGAGTGGCTCCTGCAACAGCTGCGGTTGTAAGTGTTGAATTAGTATACCAGCCTCCAAAGGTAAAACCTGTTTTAGTCGGCGCACTCGGTAACGGATTAGGAAGAGCACTCTGCCCACTTGCATTGCTAGGACAGCCAGAAGTTGCATCATTGCAATGATAAGTGATGCTATATCCAGAAGCTGCTGCCGTTCCTGTTAGTTCAAATTCATCAAACACATCTTGTCCTTTGCTATTTTGACAAATAACTTTAAGATACAAAGTACTTATACCTGCAGCAGCTGCAGGAAGGGATGCTGTTTGTGAATTAAACGATGTAGCTTTTGTTCCTGTAACACTAACTGAGGTCCATGAACCACCAGAAGATGTTTTATAGTATAATTTTCTATCATAAGTTCCTTTGACAGATCCGGCCTTGTATTGAAACGAAACTGCAAGGCTTTCATAACTAGATACATTTAATGGGCCTACTTCAAAAACTGCATCCGTTCCTATTGTCGTTAGTATCAATCCGGAAGCTGTTGAACCTACAGTATTTTTACTTTGCTTAAAATTAGATATCGTATAACTCGCTCCAGAATAGACTGCCGACACGCCTGATTGAACTTTATAACTATCGTTCCATGCACGAGCAGAGCCGCTATTATCTCCAAATGTCTCATGGAATAACACGGTCCCCCACGCATTTCCGATGCCGAGAATTAAAAGCATTACAAACATAGCAGCATATTTCAGCCACTCTCGCGCCACTCTCGCGCCACTCTGCCGCTCGCTCATCTCTCGGTTGTCTCTCGGTTGTCTCTCGGTGGAGCAGGCTATCGTACTACTACCCGAATACGAGAGAGATACGGGACGGATACGGGACGAAAAACCATTTATCCAACTCTCTAATCTTGAAAAGAAGTTAAAGTTTGTCATATGTTTGAGTTTTTATATTATTTACTATTTATAATGTACGCCCATACGCGCACATTTTTGATTTGAGGCTATAGGCCAACCCAATAGCCTACACCCTGCGATCTGCTAATCGTTTTTCTTCTCCCAATAGGGAGCAAAACTCTTATTCGTTGATTTACGTGGAGGCTTTTGCGCACGATACACAACCCCTGCATAGTACGATTCGAGTTTTTCTACTTCAATTTTATTATCTTGATTTTGCTCATTGTCCAATTCGGATACCTTTACTAAGCTTTCCTTTAGTAATTCCTCAATATTGGTCAATATAATAGCAAAGCCTATCGGCATATCGTCATATTGGAGCAATAATGAATTAATGCGTTGAACATCTTCCTTAAAATCATCTGCGTACCCTGCTTTAGATTGCTCGTCTTTTCGAAATTTGAGTTCAATAGGAACATATTGTTGTTTGAATTTTAATACGATATCAAGACTCCAATACACGCGTTTCCCTCCTTGCCCTAAAAGAGGAATAGTGCGCACTTCTGGCAACTCCGTATAATATTTATCTAATAACTTACAAAAGTCATTTTGAAAATCCTTTTCATAATTATAAGTATCTGGATCGCAGGAGTGCAGCAATTCCACAATACGCTCATATAAACCATCCAAACTAAAAACTTTCTTTTTCAAAGTATACATATTCATAAATTCTTCTTCGGTTATATATGTCTTATTTACAGGCTGTTGTACATCATACTCGGTATGAAGGGCTGCATACATGCGCATAGCCGCTTCAGGCCTTATCACCATTCCCTTTTCCTCCTTTACGTGATATCCTTCAATCATTATTAATTTGTGCCATGTTTGTTCTAATGCTGGTGTTCTCATTATTGGTTCGTCTAGTTATCGTGCAGACTACACTTTTAATGGTTATTAGGTTTATTGATAATTTCTAACGACTTGCCAAAAGTTATCGATTACGCCTATCCGTTCTACTTGATTGCAGAATAATTTGTTCTCATTTTCCGAATAGGATAGAATTTTGTTTAAAGTGTGTAAATTTTGTAATGCAGTTCCTGTCAATTGATCCAATTCGGCTTTAATCTCCTCCCATGCTTTATCAACAAATGCAAAATATTTAGACAAAAGACTTACTACAACATCAGATATCTGTATAAATGTGTTAGACTTTGAATCCACAAATTGGTAGTTTGTTAACTCCTTTTTATCCATAAACAATGGAGTGCTTTGCAGATATGTAATAATATCGCCCTCGTTATCCAGTACTAAATTCGAGCTCGCCAAGACACATAAACGGGTGGTGTAAAAGTGCTCAAAATCATTAATGAGTATTCCCTTTTGTTCGTCTTGCACAAAGACCAAATCACGTTGATTTTCTTCGGAGTCCTTAAGAACACCCACTAATAGTGCGGTATATTGATTAAATCCTCCTCCTTTTGTGTAGTATTTGAAAATCATTTCTGCAATAAATTCTCTAAATGCATGAAGATCTTTCTTTTTAACGTCTGGATAATCAAATTGCATTAGTCTCTCAAGGTTCTTTTCTAAGTCGCTAACAAAAATCCTATAAAATTCATCCTTAAGCCCAAAGAAAACTCCAGGGTTCCAAAACATTTTGTTATAACTGGAATTATAAAGTAAGCTATCAATGATATCTACTAAACTATAATACAAGAGATTAACGTCTTCGTAATGAATATACCAATGCTTATTTTGAATCAAATCTAATATAAGAGTTAATTTCTTGGAACGTAAAGCGTGTAGGAAATCCCCCTTATATACACTGCCAGATTTAATCTCTTGCTGGGGAGATTTTTCAGAGATTCCGACAATGCGCTTTAAGTCGTCCCATATTAGTGGTTCCTCAAATTCTTTTGTGGCAATTCCTCCCAAGATAAAATGTTCTTGAATGTTGTCTATATTAAGAGTTCGTTGCATGTCAGGATTTTGATTGATGGTAACCCTTTTAACGTTATTGGTTTCATCAAAGTACATATAATATGGCATGGCTAATTGGCTCGAAGATATCCCTCCTAACTTCTGCACCAACTCCTTAACGAAAGTCATGTCATGTGTTTGACTTTTATTTTTTGCCATAATCTCTTACCCTCATCCGTGTCGGGCACAACTATTATTGTTTATTTTGTTTCTCGGTCTTGTGCCGCTTATCTCCCGCTCTTCGGTCGGTGACACAGTTGGCACTCTCTCCCGGGCACAACTTTTTTGATATTAGTTTTTACAATAGTTTCTTTAGTTCCTCAATATGCGTGGCGCTCATCTTGGTGAAGGCAAAGAGCCGTTTGCCTGCATCTTTTAATGATGCTCCGATGAGATAAATTGTTTGGTTGTCAATAATCATAAACCGATCATGCACGCGGTTCGTTTGATGGAGAGATAAGTTTCCGTATTGGCGGTTAAACTTGTCTTGTGCCAGTAACAACGCATTCGACAACTCTTTGGTATAAATATCCACTTGTACTCCTTTGTTTTTTTCGCTCAGCATTGTCAGCACCGACTCGTCTATATAATTGTCTATCAGCAAAATCGATTTCTTTGCAGACTTAATCAAACGCTCAATAAACTCATACGCATCATATATTTGTCCGTCCGCAAAGATTCCCTCTTTGGGAGGAAGTGCAGCATGCACAAAAGATTCGATTTGATTCTCTACGTTTGTCATCCGTTGCTCCAGTTTCTCGAATCGATTGCTTACGGCATAGCCCTGACGAATATACTGATTAAGCACCTTTGTTGCCCATTGGCGGAATTGGGTACCTCTTTTACTCTTTACTCGGTAACCTACAGAGATAATCACATCCAAGTTATAGAACTTGGTTAAACGACGTTTCTCTTTTCCTCCCTCGATTTGAACTTGTAAGAAATCCTTACATGTTGCTGATTGAGTTAGTTCCTGCTCTTTATAAACATTACCTATATGCAGAGTGATGTTCTGTGGAGTAGTGTCGAACAATTGTGCCATCTGCTTTTGGCTCAACCAAACCGTTTCTTCGGCGAGTTGTACATCCAACCGAACCGCGTTATCCGCGCTTTGGTATATAACTACAGATTCGTTTGTTTGACCATATGTTTGCATCTCTTCTGCCATCTTCTATCTTTCCCCTCATCCCTGCCGGGGCGCAATCATTATTTGTAAATTTGTGAGCATAGGCTAACTCAATAGCCTCTACCCAAGTTTTATTCAATTTCTTTCTCCCACACTTTTATTCTCCTCACCCCAAGCCTGTTCCTTTTTTGCCCTTTTATCGTGTTGGCCTCACGTTTTATGATTATTAGATTTTTATATTAGTTTTTCTTTCTTCTTCCTTTGTCCATTCCCTTTTTACTTATTTATATATAGACATATACAACAAGCGGCAACCCGCTTGTTTGGATTACCGCTTGTAAAGTGTATTGTATAAGTGATGTTGGTTAGTACAAGAACCCGAAAAGATATAAAGGAATAGAATTCCCTGCTCCATATTCTATCTCATCCAAAGCCAAGTAACTGTTGGGAACATCTTTTATTTGGTCAAATGACTTACTTGCACCTCCGACTTCGAAGGTATAATCATTGTCAACCAAATAATCGCCATGAACTGGCAATACCACTTGATGTGCCTGACGTAGTTGGTTCACGAAGAAAGTCTCGCGTAATGTACCTTCGTTCACCATATTGGTGAGTGCGTACATCTGGTTCCCGTTGTTGAGATAGATCTTGTCTGGGCGGGAAAGCGTTTTGTAACTATTACTCTCTTTGTTGACAAGCATCAGCAATCCCGCTTTTTGCATGAGATACAGCAGTTTGATAACTATATCACGCGTAGCGCCTATCTCACGGCATAAAATACTGATGTTTGGTTCTAAGGGTACTTGCATTGCCATGATCATCAGTAACTTCTGTGCCTTCTGGAGCGTCTGTAAACTGATATCCTCTACTCGGGGAATATCCTGATAGATGATCAGTAACATCAATTGTTCCAGTCGACGAAGATAGTCTTGCTGTGCTTCCAAAGTAAACGGATAGTAACCCTGACGAAGGTATTCGTTGAAATACATCAACGGTTTGATCGCCGAAGCTATTTCGTTTGCCAGTGTTGTGTGATGTTGCAGCACATACTCCAAATCAACCGCTTCATGTTTGTAAAGACCTTTGAAAAGGAGGTACTCTCTGAATGAGAAGCCCTGCAAGTCATAAACCGTTTGTCTGCGAGACAAATCCGTTTGCGCCTCATCCAGTTGCAACATCGAGGAGCCGGTGTAAACTATCTTTAGACCTGTAAAAGAGTCAAAGACGTTTTTGAGCATCTGCCCCCAATTCTGCACATAGTGTACTTCGTCAACGAACAATGCCTCTATCCCGTGAGTATAAGCGTACTCGGCAACATCGTACAGCGTAAATAGTTGGAAACTAAAACTATCCAAGGAGATATACAATGCTTTGCTCAGGTCCGGATAGTGCTCTTTGATGTATTGAAGCAACATGGTCGTTTTGCCGGTTCCACGCGCTCCGCGAATACAGATAAGACGTGCACCCCAATTGATTTGATTGTACAGATACCTCTTGTGCGTTTGCGTCGTTTCGCTTACGCGGCGAAGGTAATCATTTTGCAGCTGCCTGAATTGAATTTCTTGTAACATAAAAGTGCTTATTTATCAAAAAACGCTGCAAAGGTACTACTTTTATTTTGAAAAAGCAAATTTTTCGAAAGATTTTTACTTTAGAAAAGTGATTTTTGTTCATTTTTTCACTTTTGCAAAAGTAAATCGCAGTAATCCACTATGTCAAAGATCGTTTGCCCTTTTGTCGTGTCGGGCACAACTATTTTTGTTTATTTTGTTTCTCGGTCTTGTGCCGCTTATCTCCCGCTCTTCGGTCGGTGACACCTTGTTCCTATTTTGACATCATGAATCCATAAATAAAAAGCGACTATTCACTTTCGGAATAATCGCTTGATAGTGATAATATTAGAAGAGTGAACTTATTTCTTCTTGGGCAGAGTCTTCTTTTCTTCTGATTTCAGTCGTCTCTCAACTTTATTCACATCCTCTGCCGGTTGAAGTCTTGTAGGTTCAATGCCCCTGCTTCTTAACATTTCGCGCACTGCAATATTATTGTCCACATGTTCACGCGTTATAGGGTTTAAACCATGTAAGTTCTTTTGCTCTACATTGGTGCTCGTCATCTCTGCCGCTAAGTCTTTCGCCTTAATGCCAATAGTTGGTAACACATCCGCCAACGGCTTGCTCTGTTTCTCCAGACCAAACTTAGTTTTCAAGTCCTTTGTCGGCATTCCAAATAAAGCGGAGTCCCCTTTAGAACGCATAATAGCAAAGCCCTTGTCATCCACGCCATGCTCATATACGACCTTTGACAAACGACTCTCCGTCTCACGCAGTTTCTTGCGTGCCAATACTCGTTCCGACTCCAATATGCGTTGTTGCACCAGCTCAGCTCGACGTGTCTGGACAGCGAAATAGTTTTGAGCAAAAGCAATCTCTTGCTTGCGTGGGTCTCCGTTTTGAGCAATTAGGTAACATGCATAGCGGGTAAGCAAAATATCCTCGATAGAGCGTTGTGAACCACTACCAAGACTGACCATTTTGTTGACGCCAACGAAATGGTCGGAGACAGCTTCACCAGCGTTAATACACGACTCTTGGGCTTTGTCTATTGCTTTGATAAAATTACGCCAATCAGTGTAGCCAAATAACGGACACAAACTACGCGCACTCCAACATTCAATGTCATTCACTTTAGTCGCAGCCTGTTCAAATCTTTCAAACAATGCTAAAATGTCTTCACCTTTCATACTCTTGCAGTCGTTTTAAAAACACTGCAAAGTTACTAAAAATTTCTGACATATGCAAATAATCCGGCAACAAAATGCAAGAAAACTGCACTTTTTCGATTATTCCTTATGGAATCACTATGTCAAAGATCTTTTCGTTCCTTTTTATAGTACCGAACGATAGTACTACACTTTCTTTTCCCCTCACTCGTCCATCATTTACCCGTTCATTCGTTAATCGCTCATCGTTTTCATCCCCTCATCCGTGTCGGGCACAACTATTTTTGTTTATTTTGTTTCTCGGTCTTGTGCCGCTTATCTCCCGCTCTTCGGTCGGTGGCGCACTTGGCACACTTGGCACTTTTTTGACATCATGAGAATAAGTCGTGGCGTTGATTCGCACACAATAAAAAAAGCACTCTCGTCAAAAGTGCTTATTCTAAAGGAAAAATCAAGGGGATGTTATTGGACTTAACTCAAACCGGACAGAACTTGCATGAAATCCGAGAATGATAAAATAGGAGTGCGATTATACTTGCCAAGAGTCAATATGACGTTCATGTTTAGCCTTTATAACGAACAGCATTTACTTCCGCCTGAATCTCGTCTTCTGTCAGGTCAGATGCATTCTTACGGCAAGCATCAATAAAACGAGACACTACACTACGGCGATTGTCAATAGTCCATCCCATGCGGCTGGCGAACTGCATCACCAGTGCCACGTCAGCTGACGGTATTCTTAATGTAACATCTTCCATAATTGTCAGTTTTGTATTGTCATTTTGCGTTTGCGACGCAAAAGTACAACTTTTTTCTGACATGTGCAAGTAATCGGACAGAAAAATCACTTTTGCCTTCATTTTTCCACTAAATAAGTCTTTTTGAACTTATTCTCAATCTTTCAAAGATCAATCAGCCTTCATTTTAAGTGCTTGGCGGTTGCACTAAATCTTTTCGCTCTAATGGCGAGGGATACAAGTTTATATTAGTTGTTATTTTTTGTTTTCTTTGGCATGCACAAAAAAAACGGCAACTCCGTATAATAGTGGAATTACCGTTTGGGTATGTGAAAAATTAAAAAAACGACTAATAGAAGAGAAGTTCGTGGCACGCTTCGTACACAACAACTACTTTCTCTCCGGATGGAAGCGTCTCAATCTTGTAACCAAAATGAAAACCATCGAAATAAAAGTCTTTATATCCTTTCCGAATCCAAGGAATATGCTTGGTTGGTTTATGGTCAGTAAGAGCGTATATCCCTAATTTCCTTAACTCATTGATGAGACGCTGTTCTTTGCTTAGAACAGTTTCTTCATCTAAAGCGGAATGTTTCTTGAGATTATATTCATAAAACTCAACCAAGTCCATGAATACCTCATCCTCTATACGCACTTCCATGGTTGTTATTCATGAAAATGTTTCTGAATAATCTGCTTGAGAGCACTATCCAACTCGTCAATCGTATGAAGACTGTTCCATCTATCTTCTGTGATTGTGCCTTGCACAGTCGGTTGTTTTAACATTGCTTCCATATTTGTCGGTTTTTGGGGGTGTATCTCCTTTGCAACTGCAAAGGTACTGCTTTTTTTTGATATATGCAAGTATCCGGATAAAAATCTTTCGGTTTTATCTTCTTTTTACGGTAAATCCACTATTTCAAAGATCAATCAGTCTTCATTTTAAGTGCTTGGCGGTTGCACTATATCTTTTCGCTCTAATGGCGAGGGAAGATTGTTTCTCTTTATTGCCTTTTTTGTTCTTTATGGCGTGCAGCGGGGTGTTTTGAAAGATACTAAAAAACAACAAAACCGCAGTTTTTTCGTGCGATTCTGTACCAATTACGGGCTATATAACCTTGTAACTCTTATACATAAAGTAGTGTCTTAACCGTTGGTACTTTAGTACGTTTTCAAATTTTCTGCAAAATTACGAAAAATAATTGATTTGTGCAACCCCTACGGG
The DNA here is from genome assembly GCA_900319645.1 of uncultured Bacteroidales bacterium. Lineage (GTDB taxonomy): Bacteria > Bacteroidota > Bacteroidia > Bacteroidales > Paludibacteraceae > Colicola. The sequence goes on along the minus strand of ONPG01000003.1, from coordinate 111,015 downwards.
CAAAAAAATAATTATGCTAAATAGAGTTAGCAAAACTTCTTTTTTTGTCCAAAACGTTCCAAAATGTCCCCAAAAAATCCCCAAAAGAAATATAATTTTTGGATCATTTTTGCAGGTGAGCCTCATTTTTGGTAATTTTTGACTAATAAAAATTCGTTTAATTAGCTCAATTCGCCTTTTTTGTCCTTTTTCCTTTCAGTCTTCTTGATTATTAAATCGAAAATGCGGCGGTTCGGCTCTTGATGAGCCTTTACGGGGCTACGTATCGTCTGCCCGATAAGCAAGCTTTTCGTTCAGCCGCCACGTAGCCCCGTGACGTCCGGCTGGATAGCCGTACTACCGCCTTACAAAAATGCGCTTCGCTTACAAAATGACAAAAATCCATGCGGATCAATTCCTTTGCCCTTTGTCCTTTATGTTTTGTATTTCAATGATCATGTGAGAAAGTTCTGTTTGATTGCTGAACGATGGCACTATATGTGGCTCTATATATAAAAAACTGACAAGAGAAATCTCTCCTGTCAGGCACAAAAGACGTATGTTAGCGGGTTAATCCATCAAACGCGAAGCTAACTCTTCAGGATCTTGTCGTGTGTCCCACACGTCTGCAATATGCAAGTGTTGGGGCAAAAAACTTTGAATTTTCGGCTTTTGGGTCATTGAGACGGGTGGTTTAGGTGGTTCAAAGGACGGAAGAGACTACAATTTTATGCGGAGAAGGAGGTGGACGTCTGTGCGGGTGAGGGCGCGGTTGTGGGCGGCCGCCCATTGGCGTTGATAGAGTGTCTCACTGACACGAAGATAGAGCGAGAGGTTGCGTATGATGTTGTATTTCAGACATATATACGCGCGTCCTCCGAGACCATAGACGGCGGTGGACGAGTACGCGTAGAGTACGTCGTTCTCGTAGCAATAGATACGGTTTGCCCAATCACGTGCATCGAAGAACTGGAGGCGGAAAGTCATTGTGAGCGGGTGAGGGGACAAGGTGGTGCGACGGATAGCGGGCGAGTAGGAAATGTCCTGATAGACAGTAAGACCATAGGTGAGGGGCTTATCGGCTGTTGACGGTTGGGTGTTGACCAGATTGGCTTCGGCGGTGGAGCGGATGGAGAGGGCGTTGGAGGTCCAACTGAACTGAAAACGAGTGGAATAGGTGGAGGCGTCGCCTTTCTTTCGTGCCCTTGCACGAAGCAAGAGGAACCATGAGGTGTTGGTGAGTGAGGATGGGTGATCGGCGGCTGAGGATGGGTGATTGGTGGTTTGTGATTGGTGATTTGCAGTTTGGGAGTGGAATTGCGCTTCTGCCATGGCGTCGTAGCCGAAAGTGGGGTAGTCGGGAATACCGTATTTGGGACCCGAGAAACGGAAGAGGTCGGCGTAGCCGGAGAAACGCCAGCGGGCAAGGCGTGTGATATCAAAACCCAGATAGCCTCCGTTCTCGTCTCCCAGACGCGAGGTCTCGGAGAAAGCGTAGCCGTGCTGGTTGTCAAAATAAGGCGAATAATAGCGGTAAAGGGCTATCAACGAGACGCCTGAGACCGGGTAGAAACGTGAGCCGGCGAGGAGACCTACGCCCCAGTGGGACGAATTGGTGATTGCTGATTGCTGATTGGTTGTTTGGGACTGCGGATTTTGATAGTTTTGTGCGGTGGCGAGTTCGGCAAAGGCGTCGAACCAGCCGTGGTGGTAACGGACGGAGGCGCCGAGGACCGCTTGGTTGGTGCCCCGGAAATAATGGGCGTTGTAGGCTGTGTTGCGGTAAGGCCGGATCGTGTCTGACCAGATGTTCTCGATGGCGGAGAGTTGGACTTCGAGGCGTTTGTGGCGCAGGGTGAGATTGGCTCCGACGAGGTGGTGGAGCGTGGAGTCGTTAGCGCGTTTGAGCGAGTATAAGGCGCTGACATCCAGCCGTGTATGCGGGTTGAAGACGTGACGGAAAGTGGCACCTGCTCCTTGGAGACCCGCTCCGTCGGGAGAGGAGTAGTAGCGCAAGCCGGAAGGCTGCGTGCCGGCGGATTGGACGTACGCAGATTTGCCGTTGTGGAAGACGGGCGCAAGAACCAATCCGTGGCCGAAAGAGGCTTGGAAATGTCCTGCAACGAGTGTGTGCAGGACGCCTATGTCGCGGAGCTGGAGATAGGCGTTGTATTGCAGGTCTTTCGCCAAGCCTCCCGCGGGTCGGCGGAGTTGCACGCCAAACGTCACACGGCGTTGGTAATCAAAGCGGTAACGCCCCTGGACGTACATCGGATCCGGGTCGGCGTTCTCTATATCGCGGGCATCGAGGCGCGTGATAAATTCGTGGGTGGCATAGTGGAAGACCTCGCGCGCGTACATTTTATTAGATTGGTGATTGGCGGTAGGTGATTGCTGATTCGTGATTTTGACGAAGGGCAGGAGGTCGCGGATCTCGTAATCAGCAAGGGAAGGGATAAGACGGAGTTCGTAGAGCGACTGGAAAGGATGGCGGTCGGCATACGCCAGGATGTCGTCGATCTGTTGCGGCGAGAGGAAAGGCAGGCGTGAGAGTTCTTCGTCGGAGGTGTGATTGAGGTCGATGGGTGTTTCGTGGATAGCGTAGAGGTCGGTTTGGAGTTGTTCGTAGTCGGTTTCTCCCAGTTCTGTGGCGGCGCGGTAGATATCGAGGATGATGAGATCCAGCGACGGCGATTCTTCGGCATAAGCGCAAAGTGCGCAGAGGCAAAAGAGGAGTGCTATTTTCTTACGAAAAGCCAGCAGAGGCATGGTAGCAGGGTGTTAATCGCCCACAGCAGAACACCCGCCAAGGCGGCATTGACAGAGCCGAAGAGGAACATCGCCCATGCGCCTCGTACACCGGCTTCGACGATAGGTATATTGGGCGTGACGGTCACCAAAAGGAAGTAGATAGGGAGGGAGAGGATAATTGATAATTGATAATTGATAATTGAGAATTGAGAATTATCGAAGGCGTTGAGGGCGTAGAGGACGAGTGACAGTTGGAGACACCAGCAGGCGAGGCGGACGAAACTCTGGAGCGTAGTGGTCCAGACCAAACGGTTGCTGACATCCGCCCAACGTTTCAGTATTTTAGGCGCTAATAATAGTGCTGCAGCCAAAAGCGCCACCACTATGATGAGGACAAAGAGGTAGCTGTCTCCCAGTCGGTTCCTGACGGCCGGGCTGAAAGCCAGGGCGACGAGCCCGGAAATGACAATCGCCGCAGTCATGGTGGCACTTCCTACGGCTCCCATAGATAGGATGGTGGGGAGAGGGGATTGGGGATTCGTGAAATGCCCTTCTCGGCGGAGGTCGCTCCGGGTGATTGGGGATCGGGATTTTGTGAAAAGGAGTGCGCGGGCGGGATATTCGCCGAGACGCCAAGGGGTTATGAGTCCGGCGAGTTTGGAATAATAGACCTGCCGTTGCGCTTCCCGGAGGGGCATCGGCATGAGTGTTTGCCATTTCCACGCCTCCAGAAGCATGTTGAGTGGCATGAGAGCGACGGCAAGAGCAAGGGCGGTCCATTGGGTCCAATCCATCGCACGGAGACTTGCCGCTACGTCATCGTATCGGTCGTAAGTGGCGAGGCTGTACGCCAGCCAGGCATAGGCGGCAACCGCCACCAGCCATTCGATAATATGCAGAAGTCGCCGGTTCATGTGCAGAAAGCGAGTGCAAAGTTACAAAAATATGACGACAGTTGAAAACCAAAAGTATGAAAGAAGGTCTAAAACGTCTCATTTTATTTACTTTTTTTCAAAAATATGCGTATGCTCTTGCGTATATGAAAAAAAAGTTGTAATTTTGCAGGCGTGTAACGAAACGGGGATTTGGAATCCGGTGGTGTGTGTCCCGTTCATCTCTCGGCGACGTAGGCAGAATAACCCCCTAATCACCCCGTTATCACCCCCTAATCACCCGCTTATCACCCCCTTTTAGGGGTCGCGGAACAAAGAAAAACCGATAGGGGATTTGGGCAATTTGAGAATTATCGAAACATAGTTTGAGAATTATCGAAACATAGTTTGAAAATTATCGAAACGCAGTTTGAGAATCATCAAAAACAAAACATTTATACCATGAACATTCAATTTCAGATTCACTATCGTGCCGAGTACGGGCAGACGCTTTGTGTGATTGAGACACAAGAGTCGATTTTGGGATGGACAGAGAAAGAGCCTCTGGTACTGACTTGTCAGGGAACGGATTTCTGGCAAGTGAATGCTCCAGTGAGCGATTTCGCGTGCTGTCTGCATTACAAGTACGCTATCCGTTTGCAGGACGGTCGTTACATCTATGAGGCCGGTGAGCCGAGATGTTTGCCGCTGAAAGACCTGCAGTTTGCCAAGATGGTCGTTCGGGACTCCTGGCAGGCGAGTACGTATGAAGACAGTTTCTATACGACGGCTTTCCTGAAATCGCTTTTCCAACGGAAAGGATGTATAGAACAACCGATTTGCGATTCGGGCAAGAAGAGCAATGTGCTGTTCTCGATCGACCTGCCGCAGATACTGCCAACTCAGGGTGTGGCTATCATCGGCAACTGCCCGGAGTTAGGCGACTGGAATGCGGATAACAAACTGATTATGAGCGACAAGGAGTTTCCGGTTTGGAGAGCCGAGATTCCTGTGGACGGTTCGCAGATTATCGAATACAAGTATATCGTTTATGACCTGAAGACGGGTGCGCAGGTGGATATCGAATGGGGAGAGAACCGCCAGATCTGGGGCATAGAGAAAGATGTTGTGATCAGCCAGAACGACCGTTATTTCCGTCGCACCCAGCCGAGATGGAAAGGTGCGGGCGTGGCCGTTCCTGTGTTCTCGCTCCGTACGGAGGAGAGTTTCGGAATAGGTGAGTTCCAGGATCTGAAGAAGATGGCAGACTGGGCGGTGGCGACGGGTCAGAAGATGATTCAGACGCTTCCGATCAACGACACGACCTTGCGTCACAACGACCTGGACAGCTATCCGTACAACGCCGTGAGCGTGTTTGCGCTGCATCCGATATACATCAACATCGAGAAAATGGGTCGTCTGACACCCGCTCGAAAAAAGAAATACGATGCTCAGAAGGCGGAGCTGAACGCCAAGTCAATCGCTGATTATCAGTGCGTTTACGACGCTAAAACGGCGTTCTTCAAAGTACTGTTCAAGCAGGACAAGGATGCGCTTTTCAGTAGCGAGGAGTACAAGGCATTCTTTGAGAAAAACCGCGAATGGCTGGAGCCATATGCGGAGTTTCTGAGCAAGCGTGACAAAGAGCCGAAGGAGTATTACTATTTCCTGCAGTTCCACGCGGACAAGCAGTTGGCAGACGCGGTGGCTTATGCGCACAGTATCGGCGTGGCGATGAAGGGCGATATACCTATCGGCATCAGTCCGGACAGCGTGGACGCGGCTGTTTATCCGGAGCTGTTCAACCTGGACGCGAGTGCGGGTGCTCCGCCCGATGATTTCTCGATAAGCGGTCAGAACTGGGGTTTCCCGACGTACAACTGGGACAAGATGTCGGAGGACAACTTCGGCTGGTGGCAGAAGCGTTTCCGCAAGATGCAGGACTATTTCGATGCTTACCGCGTGGATCACATCCTCGGCTTCTTCCGTATATGGCAGATGCGCAAGACGGACGTGTGGGGATTGTGCGGTCATTTCGTACCGGCATTGCCGTATAGCTATGACGACCTGTGCGCACAAGGCATCTGTCTGGATTGGGACCGCATGACGAAACCGTATATCCGCTCGAATTTCCTGGGTGACGTGTTAGGTTACGACGCCGAGTGGGCGAAGAAAAATGCGCTCCAGACGCGTGACAACTATGTGTATTGGTTCCGTCCTGAGTTTGACACGCAGGTGAAGGTTCAGGAGTGGTATGACCGTCTGATGAGTGATCCGAAACAGTTGAAAGCCAGCGGATTGAGCAAAGAAGCGGCGAAGAATATCTGCGAGGGGTTGATCTATCTGCATTGCGAAGTGCTGATGGTGGAAGACCAGCGCAAGCCGGGATGGCTGCATCCGCGTATCTCGATCTATCAGAGCCACTCGTTCAACGAGTTGTACAGCGACCAGAAAGAGGTGTTGATGCGCATTTATAACGACTATTTCTACCGCCGTCATACGCAGTTCTGGCGTGAATCGGCGATGCGTAAGTTGCCGACTCTGATCGGCGCCACGCATATGTTGTGCTGCGGCGAGGATTTAGGCATGGTACCCGCCTGCGTGCCGGATGTGATGCACGAGTTGCAGATCCTGAGCCTGGAGATCCAGCGTATGCCGAAAGATCCGACGGTTAAGTTCGCTCATCCTGCCGACGCTCCTTATCAGAGTGTGTGCACGACCGGCACGCACGACATGAACCCGCTGCGCGCATGGTGGGAGGAAGACCGGAACGTGACACAGCAGTTCTACAACGAGCAGATGGGCCGTTGGGGCGAGGCTCCGCAGGAGATGACACCGGAGATAGCCGAGTTCATCATCAACCAGCACATGTACAGCCCTGCGATGTGGACTATTCTGCCGCTTCAGGATTGGCTTGCCATCGACGGCGAGGTCCGCAACCCTGACCAACACGCCGAGCGCATCAACGTGCCGTCCAACCCGCGCCAGATATGGAACTACCGCATGCACATCAGCCTGGAAGAGCTGATGAAATGTGAGCAACTGAACGCCAAGATCAAGAAACTGACCAGCGTGAGGTAAAGGACGATGGACAATGGACGATGGACGATGGACGATGGACAATGGACAATGGACAATGGAAAACCGACGAGCAGGTGCTCGCCGGTTTTCTTATGTCCGCTTAACGAAATGCGTACTAACGTATCGTTGAGATGACGACCTTTCCGTTTTCCGTTTTCAGTTTCCTTAAATGCTCAGGGTGAGCATGGCTTGCCATTTGTCCTCCTTGACGTCTTTCTTCTGGTGGATGGCTTTGGTGAGTGGAACGAGGATGATCTCTTCGTTCTGGACGCCGACCATGACGTTACGCTGCTCGTCGAGGAGCGCCTGGACAGCGGCTACGCCCATTCGCGAAGCGAGGATACGGTCGGAAGCCGTGGGTGTACCACCGCGCTGGAGGTGTCCGAGGATGGTGACGCGTGTGGAGTACTCAGGGTGCTCCTGTTCGATCATCTTCGCTACCGCGTTGGCTCCGCCTTCGATGGCGTGCTCCTGAACAAGCACAATCGCTGAGTTCTTGGATTTGCGTCTGCCGTTACCGATCGCATCTTCGATCTGCTCTTTGACCGAGGCACGTTCGGGGATGATGGCTGCTTCGCATCCACCGGCAATAGCCGCGTTGAGTGTGAGGAATCCGGCATCGCGTCCCATGACTTCGACGAGGAAAACGCGTTCGTGTGAGGTGGCGGTGTCGCGGAGTTTGTCAATACACTCCATGATCGTTCCGAGTGAGGTGTCGTAGCCGATGGTGGCATCTGTTCCCCAGAGGTCGTTGTCGATGGTAGCCGGAATGCCGATAACGGGTACGTTGAACTCCTGTGCGAAGAGTCGTGCTCCGGTGAACGTGCCGTCCCCGCCGATGACGATGAGTGCGTCGATCTGTTCGCGTTGGAGCGTTTGGTACGCCAGCTGACGTCCCTCAGGCGTCTGGAACTCCGGGCATCGTGCGGATTTGATGATAGTACCGCCACGCTGGATAATACCGGAGACATCCTGTGAGGAAAATTCTTTGACTTCGCCGTCAATAAGACCTTTGTATCCGCGGAAGATAGCCTTGACGCGGATGTGATTGCAGATAGCGGCACGTGTGACGGCGCGCACTGCCGCATTCATTCCCGGGGCATCGCCTCCGGAAGTGAGGACACCGATCGTGTTGATTTTGTATTCCACAGTAGTTTATAGTATTTGAAGTTATGAACTAAATGAATGTTGTTATCTTCTCCTTCACTTTCTCCATGAGCCACTGGGGAGTGGAAGTGGCGCCGCAGATGCCGACGCGGAGGTCGGGATTGGTCTGGAGCAGGTGGAGGTGGTCAGAAAGCTTGTCTTCCAGTTCGTCGGGCGAGGAGACAAAGACCGTGTTTTGGTTCGCCTCCAGACAATTATTATATAGTACGCGCGCGTTAGAGGACTTGCTGCCCCCGACGAAGATGACGATGTCGTTGGCACGTGCGAAATCCTGAAGGAGCGCCACGCGGTTGGCTACATTGCGACAGATAGTGTCGTGCGCTTCCAGAGCAATTGGTGATTGGTGATTGGTGATAGCTGATTGAATCGCCTCCACCAGGGACCGGAACCCCTCGACGGATTTGGTGGTTTGGGAGAAGAGATAGATGGGTCGGTTGAAATCGAGGCGGCTGAGTTGGTCTGCCGACTCGATGACGACCGCGGTGTTGTTGGTCTGTCCCTGCAGGCCGATGACCTCAGCGTGTCCGGGTTTGCCGTAGATAACTATCTGCGGCGGGAGGGGCGAGTCGTTTTTGTGTGCCTCGTAGCAGGAACGGATGCGGTCCTGCAGTTTCTTGACCACAGGGCAGGTGGCATCGATGACGGTTATACCTCGCTGGTTAGCAATCCAATAGGTGGAAGGCGGTTCGCCGTGTGCGCGGAAGAGGACGCGTGTGTGCGGCGGGAGAGAGCGGAGGTCGTCGTTGTCGATGGTCTGCAGTCCGAGTTGTTCCAATCGTGCCACCTCCTGACCGTTGTGGACGATGTCGCCCAAGCAACAAAGAGCTCCTTGGCGGAGCTCCTGTTCGGCTGCGTTGATGGCGCGCGTGACGCCAAAGCAGAAACCACTATTCGTATCGATGGTAACGGTCATTAATTGACAATTATTGTTTGAGACTTGCGAGTTTCCGGTCGTAGAGGTCGATGATAATGCGCATCTGCTGGTCGGGCGTGAGGTCGCTGTTGTCCACGACGATGGCATCTTCCGCCTGGCGGAGGGGCGACTCGGCACGGTGCGTGTCACGGTAGTCACGGTCGTTGACATCCGCGAGCACATCTTCGAACACGGGGTGCTCGCCTTTGGCGATCAGTTCGTCGAATCGGCGTTGGGCGCGAATCTCCGGCCGGGCGGTAAGGAAGAGTTTGAGCGGAGCGTTGGGAAAGACGACGGTGCCTATATCGCGTCCGTCCATGACGACTCCGTGTTCGCCCATGAGCTGTTGCTGAGCCACGAGGAAAGCGCGCACTTCGCGGATCTGGGAAATTTCGCTTGCGCGGTTGCCGACCTCCAGCGTACGGATAAACGCTTCGACATCTTCGCCGTTGAGGGTGACGTGCTGTGCGGAAGTAGCCGGTTCACCATCCGCCGAAGGCACGGAGACCTGAACAAATCCGATCTGTATGTTCGGCAGGGCTGCGATGATGTCCGCCGGTTCGGTGAGTTGGTGACGAAGGGTGTAAAGACCGATAGCACGGTACATGGCACCGGTGTCCACGTAGGTGGAACGGGCGTGCTTGGCAAGCGCTTTGGCGATAGTGGATTTGCCGCAAGAGGAGTAGCCGTCTATGGCAACAGTCAGTTTATTTACCATTTGGTTATTTACCATTTGTTCGTTTATTACTGTTTCATCAGCGAGTTGATGTCCAGCGTCAAACCGACCTGGTAGGAGAAATTGGATTTGGTGAGCTGGCTCAGCGCAAATCCTATCCGTGCCTGTTTGATACGTACTCCGGCCCCGAAAGCGAATCCTGCGATGGATCGTTGGTCGGTGAGGTTGAGTTCGGCACGCCGGCGGTGGTTGTAGCTGATAGCGAGGTAGAAGCGTTCGCTCTTGGGTACCAGCTCCAGACTGAAGATAGTGTGGCGGAAGAGCATGTCGTACCAGGGCACGTCGTGTGAGATGATCTCGCCCTTGACGGGGTCTTTGTCGAGGCTGGTCCATTCGTAGCGCAGGTTCCAGGTCTGCAGGTTGTGGAACTGGACGTGGAAGCGCAAGGGCGCATGTTTGACGCGATAGGTGAGACCGAGCTGGAGGTTAAGGGGCAGCATCTCGTGGTTGGAACCGCCTTCGGCGGAGTAGAATCCCTTGAGTTGCCAACCGATGTTCGCCAGCACAAGCCCCATCTGGAAGGTGGAGTCGGGCGTCTGGAAATGTGCTCCGACGTCGGCACCGATAGCGAAAGACGAGTAGGACTCGTAGATCGAATAGACGGGTTTGAGGGTCACTCCCACTTTCCAGCAGGGATGGAGTTGACGCGCATACATGACGTCAATGAGGATATCGCGTGCGCCGAACTTGCCTCCGGTGATGTTGCCGTATTCGTCGGCGTACTTCATTGTGCCGTAATCCAGATAGTGGACCCCGACGGCGAAGTAGTTGGGTCGCTCGGGTGCGCCATCCTGCCTAAGCGATTGGATGTCGCGGAAATTATGGCCGTAGAGTGCGGAGCCGAACATGGTTCCCGGCAGGTAATAACTATAGTTGAGCTGCAACACCATGTGCGTCTCGTTGTGGAGGAGCGCCGGGTTGCACATACCCATTGAGATGTCTGCATCGCTGAGGCTGACATTGCTACCACCCAGCGCATTGATACGCGAGGAGGTAGGCAGGCTCATGAAAGAGAATACGGAGCGCCCCGCGGAGGACACCTGTGCCGTAGCCGAACCGAGGCTCAGCCAAGCTATCAGAACTATGAAAATAATACTCTTGCGCATATTCAGCGTGCAAAGGTACAACTTTTTTTTGGAATATGCAAGAATCTTGTGCATTTTTATAGCAATCTGCTACAAAATCGCAAGACAAGCCACAATTATGGTGGTAAACATGAGCACCGGCATCTGTTTGTCCAGTTCGTTTTCGGAGTGTCGGCAGATAAACCAGACGTGCCAGATCCAGACGGGGAGGATGAGCAGCGTCCAGCAGTGTCCGCAGGCGGCGAAGAGCGCGAGACAAGCCACGAGCAGGAGGGCGTGGTAAAGCCTTGCGCCAGCAGGTCCGAGCAGCGAGGCGAAGGTATGTTTGCCGTGCAGACGGTCGTTGGCCATGTCGCGGATGTTATTGAGATTGAGTACGCCAACGCAGGGCAGGCCGATGGCGATGCCGCAAGATGTGACTTCCCAGGTGAGGGTCTGCGTCTGGAGGTAAAAAGCGCCGAGGGTGGAGAGCAGACCGAAGAAAAGGAACACGCCGAGGTCGCCGAGGCCGATGTAACCGTAGCTGTGTTTGCCGAGGGTGTAAGTCATTGCGCCGATGATAGCCAAAGCACCGAAGGCAAGGAAGATGAGGGTGTTGGTGAGAGTTGAGAGTTGAGAGTTGAGAGTTGAGAGGGGCCAAAAGGCGGTGAGGACCAGGGCTGAACCGAAGAGCACGGAGAGGACGATGAAGAGGATGATCATCCGTTTCATCTGCGGGATGGTGATGGCACCTGTTTGCAGTCCGTAGGCGTCGCGTCCGTGTTGGTTGGTGTCTGTGCCCTTGAGCGCGTCACCAAGTTCGTTGGAGAGGTTGCTGAGGATCTGCAGGCTCAGGGTGGTCAAGAGGGCGAGGATGAAAACTGAAAACTGAAAATGGAAACCAGAAAGGTACGCCAAACCGCTGCCGAGGATGATACCCGACATGGAGAGCGGCAAAGTCCGCGGGCGGAGAGATTGGATATAGGGAGACATGGGAGTTGACAATTGACAATTGATAATTGATAATTGGGGATACTTCGCCTTAATGGAACAAGGTCCTGAGCGCAGGGGAGGGTTGGCCCTGGGGCGTGAAAGAGCCCATGTCGTAACCGCCCCAGCCGAGAGGGATATACTCTGCCGGACGCCAACCGCCATAGACTTGCGGTTCCCAGTAGAAGACACCGGCGCATGAGTCGATGTCGGCAATACGCGTCAGGAAATCCGTCATGACGATGTTGGATTCGGCTGCCACGGAGTCGTACTCGCTAATACCCCAGTTCATCATACCTATCTCGGCAATCATGACCGGGCGGTGGAAATTGGCGATGAGAGCGCGGATGTTCTCCTCCGCACGCCGGTTAGCTTCCTGCCACGAGATACCCGACCACGCGGTCATCATCGGGTAGTGGCTGAGGCCGATCATGTCGAACAAGCCGCCGTGTTGCTCCATCGCCTTCCAAAACCAGTCGCGGTAGAGATACGCATTGTCCACATGTACGATGACGGTGATATCAGGGAACGCCTCTTTGGCGGCTTTGTAACCGACGGCGGTAAAGCCTGCGTACTCGTCCCAATGGTTGAGCGACGAGGTGTCGGACGGCAGGCTGAGATCAGTGACGCGTCCGACAGGCCAGAGCATACCTTTGGGTGTCTCGTTGCCGATCTGCACCCATTCGGGTTTGACGCCTGCCTCTTTGAGGGCATAGAGCACATCGAGCGTGTGTTCGCGTACGGCTTCGCAGAGTTGGTCGTAGCTGTAGTTCTGCCAGGCGGCGGGAATCGTCTGGTGGCTCGGGTCGGCAAAGAAATCCGAGTAGTGGATATCAATCATGACGCGCAGCCCTTGCTTGGCAGCCCGTTTTGCTTGCGCTACCACGTCGGGTTTGTTGCTCCAGCCGGTGGAGTGGTTGACCCAGACACGCAGACGCACAGCGTTCATGCCGAGTTGCTGCATGATATCCAGGCAATCGCCCTCTTTGCCGGCCGGGTCATAGAAACGTACGGAGTCGTGCTCCATCTCGCTCAGCCAACTGACATCCGCTCCTTTGGCGAACGAACCGCGCGGCGTAGCAGGCTTGTGATAACATCCGGTGAGGCACATGGCGCCCAATATACACAAAAGGAAATGTTTAGTATTCATAAAGTTGTATTTGTTTGTTTGAAAATCGGGTACAAAGGTACAAAAAAAAATGCACATATGCAAGTGTTTTGTGTCTTTTTGTCGATATTGTATGCAAATTATTTTGCGGAAATCTTAAGTATATTTAATATTTTGCGCGATTTTGTCAAAAATCTGAAGTATATTTACTACTAAAACAATCAAGCGGGCGACTCATTCATTGAGCCGCCCGTGTTCTTTCTTTGTACTTAGTCCCTTTGTCACTTTACCAAAGCGCCCTGCGCATTGTACACCTTGTCTCCGCGGAGGATGTAGACTTTTTGATCTATAATAACCTTCTGTACGGGTTCTGAAGTGTAGATATTCTCAAATCCTTCTGTCGATGTGAACAGTGCCGTATATTCTGCATCGCCTGTGACGATAATTGTGCGAGGATTATCTGTAACTCCATCTGACCATTGGTCAAATACATACCCTTCATTCGGGATAGCAGTTAAGTCAATAGTAGCACCATATTGGTACTCTCCTCCACCAATGACTTGTCCATTAACAGCACTTACAGAGATGGTATATACATTGACCACACTGCTAAATGTTGCTTTGTAAGTTGCATCGCCAGTAACTGCTACTACTGCCGGTGTCCATCCTGTGAATGTGTAGGTGTACTCTTCTGTCGCTTCTTTTGTCGGTTCAGCATGAGTAGGAACAACTCCGTATTCTACGGTTGTCTGGTCAATCAACGAGCCATCCTCATTTTGCCATGTGATAGTATAACTATTCTTCGTGGCAGTGAAGGTAGCCTTATAGGTCGCATCGCCAGTAACAGCTACTACAGCCGGGGTCCAACTAGCGAATGTGTAGGTATATTCAGCCGTTGCTTGTTTTGTCGGCGTGGAAGGAATCGTTGGATATGATCCATACTTGCAGGATTGCATGCTGATAATACTGTTGTCATCGTTTAAGAATGTAACTAAATATTCCCTTATAGAGGCATTGTATGTTGCCGTATAGGTTGCTGCTTGGCTCACAAGCGTTACACTTGGTGTCCAGCCTGCAAACTCGTAATTATACTGAGCTGTTGATTCTTTTGTCGGGGTAGCAGGAGCGATAGGCAACATACCATACTCCACTTCTTCACTCTTCAAAACTGTACCATCGTCATTACGGAAGGTAATGAGATATTTGTTCTTAGTAGCAGTGAAAGTAGCTCTGTAGGTTGCATTGCCAGTAACCGCCACTACAGTCGGAGTCCAGCCTGCAAATGTATAGGTGTATTCAGCCGTTGCTTGTTTTGCCGGTTCAGCATGAGCAGGGATTTGACCATACTCCACAGTTGCCTGATCTATCAGCGAACCGTTTTCATCCTGCCAAGTGATAGTATAACTATTCTTTGAAGCAGTAAAGGTCGCTTTATAGGTTGCATCGCCAGTAACTGCGACTACAGCCGGAGTCCAACCTGCGAATGTGTAGGTATATTCGGCAGTTGCTTGTTTTGTCGGTTCATCATGTGTCGGAACAACCCCATATTCTACGATAGTCTGGTCTATCAGCGAACCATCTTCGTTCTGCCAAGTGATAGTATAACTATTCTTCGTAGCAGTGAAGGTTGCTTTGTAGGTTGCATTACCAGTAACAGCCACTACTGCCGGCGTCCAACCTGCAAAGGTGTAGGTGTATTCCGCAGTATTCTGTTTAATAGGATCTGTATGTGTCGGAACAACTCCATACTCTACAGTTGCTTGGTCAATCAACGAACCATCTTCATTCTGCCAAGTGATAGTGTAACTATTCTTTGAAGCATTAAAGGTCGCTTTATAGGTTGCATCGCCAGTAACTGTGACTACAGCCGGAGTCCAACCTGCGAATGTGTAGGTATATTCGGCAGTTGCTTGTTTTGTCGGTTCAGCATGAGCAGGGATTTGTCCATACTCTACGGTCGTTTGGTCAATCAATGAGCCATCCTCATTCTGCCAAGTGATACGGACCTTGAACTTGTGCGATAGCATTGTCCCAGCCGTTGAACGTGTAGGTATATTCAGCAGTATTTTGCTTAATCGGATCTGCCGGAGCAACAGGTGTCTCGCCGTACTTATAATTCTTGCTGCTGATAACCATATTATCTTCATTCAAGAACGTAACCAGATACTCTCGCAGAGCAGATGTATAGGTTGCGGTATATGTTGCAGCCTGTGTTACAATGGCCACCGCCGGTGTCCAGCCGGCAAAGGTATAATCATACTGCGCGGTAGATTCCTTTGTAGGATCAGCCGGACCAACAGGCATTAGTCCATACTCTACCTCTTCACTCTTTAATTCTGTACCATTCTCGTCGCGGAAAGTAATGAGATATTTGTTCTTGGTGGCGGTGAAAGTTGCCCTGTAAGTAGCATTACCTGTTGCCTCCGCTACAGCCGGCGTCCAACCTGCGAAAGTATAGGTGTATTCTGCAGTATTCTGTTTTACAGGATCTGTATGTGTAGGTATTACTCCATACTCTACAGTTGCTTGGTCAATCAACGAACCATCTTCATTCTGCCAAGTGATAGCGGACCTTGAACTTGTGCGATAGCATTGTCCCAGCCGTTGAACGTGTAGGTATATTCAGCAGTATTTTGCTTAATCGGATCTGCCGGAGCAACAGGTGTTTCACCATACTTATAATTCTTGCTGCTGATAACCGTATTATCGTCATTTAAGAACGTAACTAGATACTCACGCAAAGCAGAAGTATAAGTAGCAGTATATGTAGCAGCCTGCGATACAATAGCAACAACCGGAGTCCATCCCGCAAAAGAATAATCATATTGCGCAGTAGATTCCTTGGTAGGATCTGTCGGCGCAATAGGCATTACACCATACTCAACTTCCTCACTCTTCAATTCTGTACCATTCTCGTCGCGGAAAGTAATAAGGTACTTATTCACAATGCTATCAAACTCTGCAGTATAAATTGCATCACTCGAAGCGGGTACAACCGCTGGTTTCCAGCCTTTGAAGATATAGGTGTATTGTACATTAGCCGGTTTTGCAGGAGTTTCCCCTGTATATGCCGGAGTTATTCCGAGCATAACATCACTGCTTTGAAGTACCGTGCCATCATAATTCTGGAATGTTATTGCCGCAAACTTGGTATGATATTTAAGATACGGATACGTCTGTGTTTCCTCAATTCCCCAAATATTAGTCATATCCCAACTTGAAGAAGAGAAGGTTGCTAATTGTTTTAACTGCACATCTGTTTTTGCTAATCCGTTCAGATTGTCGTCGTAAATTGTTTGCGGTAAACCATTTACGGAAACTGCCATTGTCTTCAATGCGAAATTATTCATTTCCGGTGTGGGAGCACTATTTTTAATACCTCCAATTACACGAATGGCAATTCCGGTAGAAGAAGTGGCATTTATTTGCTGATTCATAGCAAAACAATTCTGAACAGTTGCATTTGTGCCATCATTATATCCGACAATCCCCCCTGCAATTTTTGTAGATGTTACTTTGCCTTGTGCATAACATTTGGATACCAGACCATAATTATATCCGACTAATCCACCTCCATTTTGCTCCGCTGTTACTATGGATGTACTATAACAATTTAGAATTGTTTTGACATCATTATTTATACCTACTAATCCTCCAACTTTTGAACCCGTTGCCGCACATTGAGCAGTACCAACAGAATAACATTCTGAGATATTGGCATAACTATTTCCTACTAATCCACCTACTATCGCGTTATTAGCTGTTGAAGTCACCTCTCCGTTGTACTTGGATTTTGTTATTTCTCCCGTTTTAGCCTCTCCTACAAGACCGCCAACTGGGGTTGCGCCGCTCACATTCCCTTCTACCACACAATCCACAACATTTGCGTTTGTGCTACCTGCCAATCCTCCGGTATATGCAGTTCCGGTAGTATTACCTATTACAGAGCAACTATCAATAGGAGTATTCCGTGCATCACCGACCAAACCGCCGGAATAATCTCCACCTTCGACATCTCCTATAATATGACAATTATGTATTGTGCCTTCGGATATTACGCCGACCAGTCCTCCTGAGTATTTTCCTCCATTGAAAGAACTAATCTGCAGATTGATATTTTTCAAAGTTACACCTTGCGTACTAGCAATTAGACCACTAAATGGCTTGTCGCTATTTACGTTTAGTCCGCTAATGGTAAAATTACTACCATCAATGTTCGCATTGACAGCTTCGGATTGTCCGATAGGAATCCATGGATTGAGTGAGGACGCGTCAATGTCGTTCATTACTTTATAATATCCAGTACCATTGACATTCGCCAATTCGATGGCATTATGTATTAAATAAGGATTGCCCTCGGTACCATTACCTTGGTATTGCACTCTCTCTGTTACTCTATATGAGAAACTTTTTCCTTCTTCGGTCGCCATAGCGTATATGATACTTCCGGCAGATAACGGCAATGTAGTTACCGACCAAGTATTTCCTCCGCAAACCGTTCGGTAGGTGTCGGAACCGACCTGTACTTCTATCAGCGCACCATCGGTTCCTTTACCTGTGATGCTTGTTGCTCCTGCAAGAGGTTTATTAATCACAGGAGGAGCAGTCTGCCATTGGAAATAGGGGTAACTCTCTGTTTCTTGCTGCGCCCAGATAGAAGAAAAATCCCATCCTACACCTTGATAACTTGCTTTGTATTTTAGCACCGAATTACCTATACTTTGCCCATTCTGCAAATCGTCTTCGCATGTTTGTTCATTTCCATTAATGATTAGTTTTGTAGTAGTGAGGGCTTTATTTGTTTCTGTAGAACCTACGGAACCGATGGTCAAAGTAGATGAATACCCCGCTATTCGTCCTACATTACTATTACCACTTATAACATGACCAAGGGAAACATTCGATTTTACATAGGCATATGCTCCGGCTCCCACTATACCACCTATGCATTCTTGCCCTATAACACTACCGATAAAATAATTTCTAAGCACTGAAGTCCTAGATGTAATTTCATAACCCTGACTTCCTTCTGGATATTTATCCCAATCACCCCAAGTTAGGCCTACAATACCTGCGACATACATAGTGCCTGATATTTCTCCGCTAAAATAATTATCGACCAACTCAATATTCCATATTTTATTTGACGAAAAATAAATATACCTATATGATCCGACATCACCAACCATTCCTCCCACGAAATTTCCATTTGAATATATGGTTCCTCCTACATAACATTGCTTTATAACTGACGTTATAGTTTTATTTGTATTGCTGTGGTCTGCATAGCCTGGTGTTAATCTACCTAAAACTCCACCAACATAATCTCCAGCAGTATAAAGCATAGAGTTTATATTAATTTTTGAAACAGAAATTTCTCCACTATAGCCAGCCACCCCACCTATATAAGAAGAACCTGAAATTTTTAAGGTCATTTCACATTCTGATATTGAGACTTGTGTCTCCTTTTTGCTAAATCCGCTGATACCTCCTAAATAATTAGTGCCGTCTATTTCTCCTTTCGCTTTTACATTTGATATTGTTCCTCCGCTAACATAACCTAAGAGCAATCCACAATTATCGGTTCCTTTAACATTGCCATCAAGGTTTATAGTATTGATAGTTGGAGAAGAATCTCCATATCCAGATAAGATAGCTGTATGTTGTTTGCCTTCCACATTACCGACAATAACAATATTGCTTACATTGCCGCCAGCCAACTGTCCGGTTAATACAGCAGAGTAATTTCCGCCCTTCACTTCTGCTTCTTCAAAGGCTAAACTTTTTAATGTAGCCCCATTAGTATAGGCAAAGAAACCTACATAATCAGTTGATGGTCTATTGATTGTTAGATGGGTAATCTTTTTCCCGTTACCATCAAATACACCTTTAAATGGCGTACTTGAGTTGCCAATAGGCAACCATCCTTGGGAAGGATAATTGTCTGCGATAAACTCCTCCAAGTCAATGTCAGCCATCATCTTGAAGTAGACATCCGTCTGGTTTAAATAGTTACGCACCTGATCCAACTGAATAGGATTAAAAATCAAATACGGGTCTGCTTCAGTTCCGCTACCCGATCCGCTGTACTGGGCGAATGTTGTAGTGGTCATCATCGCCACAAACAAGATAGTTAAAAATCGTTTCATAATTTAGTTGTTTTGAGTTGATATATAATGATTAACTTAATATATTTTTCTTATGAATATTTATAGCACCATAGCAATCCGTTCTTAAGAAACATTTAGAAATGGAACTTAATTCCTCTTGCTTTATATTATGAACAATACTATGACCTATAGACGCAAGGGCATAGTCACATTTCAACTGTTTCATTTTTTCATCCCAGTGCGTGCCATGGTGGGGCGCAACCAGTATATCATAGTGTGTTTGATTATTGGCATCTAATTCTTTACATATAATTTCCAACTCTTTGGACTCTAAATCTCCTAAAAATAAGATATTATCTTCTTGTCTAAACGCAATCGATAAATGATTAGCTGCTTTTCTGAGTTTGTCGTTAGTTTCTTTAATTAATTGTTTATTATCTAATGGATTTTCTTCTTTTGAAAACTCGTAAAACTCCGGTATTATACGTCTCCATCTGTGTTCTATATCATAAATTGCATGTTCAAACAATTCTTCCCTTTCAACCTGAAATTGGTCTATTTCCCCTAATCGGATTAATAAATTACGGATTTCTATGCTTATTATCTCTGTTTGTCTTAATAGAGGATTCTCCTGTGCAAGTTTTTCATATGCGTCTATTGCGGCGCGAACATCTTTTATCGCATCATTTTCTTCTATTTGCTTAGGAGGCCAAATTACTTCGTATCCTCTCTCTCCATATACGAAAGTATCACCCTTCGATACGAATTTAACTTTAAATTTTTTAGTGGAGGATGAGTATAATAATTTCAAAATATATTCAATTATAGTTTTTCTTTCTAAATAGAAAGCGAAAGAAAGTAAAGATGTTACAAACTTAGAGCTAATATCTTCATTGGTTGCGGGATCACATAATGTAGGTATTTTGGGTAGATATACATTTTTCAAGGCAAATTTTACTTTATGTTTTCCGATACCATTATAATGATCATGGTGGTAATGAGAAAGCATAAAAGTATCCGTAACATAAGGTTTTGAATTACCAAGATTGACCAATTTCCTGTCCTTCGCTCCCATATCAATCATAAATTGGAAGGAGGAGTCTCGTCTGATAGCACAATTAAGTCCACTACCTACATCATTCATAAAAAAGTTTTCCATATCAATAAATTTTAATTGTTCACGTGTACGCACAAAAAAGCGGGACTGCAATCTTGCTGTTCCGTTTCCTGAGGCTCTGGTATTGCCTTTTTACCCAAACAACAACACCGAAGCCCACGCCGTATGCACAAAGGCGCGCAATTTGCGCGTACATTATTACATACCTATGGGCATCTTGTGCTGCAATGTTTTGGGTAATGTGAATTTACCAGATTCCAGGAAACCAAAACAAAGCGCGTAAGACGCCTTTTCCATATGTCCTGTATTCGCCCACCCCCGAAAGACATATACCCTCGGCGTGAGCTAAATACTGCAAAACCTCTGTTTTGCGCTGCAAAGGTACACAAAAAAAATGACACTCGCAAATAAAAGTGCCATTTTTTTGTATTTTTGTATTATCTTTCGCTTTTATGTCACCGCTTTTTTATGCTGTCGGTGTCAGCGGTATATTTTATGCCGGAGTGCCTATTTCATAAAGATACTCCGGAGCAAAGCCTATTTCGTTTGACCAATCGACAGAAAAAGGATCAAGCCTAAATTGACGAAAATAATCCATATTTTGCAATTTGGTGCAAATACCTTTTTGTGCTAATGGCCAGAAATCCACAAATTTAGTTACACCATCATTGAACGATAGACGCAAAACATAATTGCGAATGTAGTCAGCACTGGTTACTTTCAAAATAGGATTCATATTTTTCTCCTTTCTTATTGCAAAGGTGTAATTTTCATGGGGGCTTCGGATTTACCTAATCGCTCCCAGTTTGCCAATAGTTCGTCCTGGTGCAAATCAAGCCACTCATACACTAACCGCAATGCGCGGCGAGGGAGCGAACCCGTAATAACACCATCTTTTATGGTTATAATAGCTTCGTAATCTTGGTACTTTACATGGAAATGAGGTGGATTGTGCTCACTCATATACATGTATATTACGATTCCGTAAAATGAACTAATTTCCGGCATGACTGTTTGTGTTAATCATTTTGCTCGCAAAATTACACAAAAAAAATGACATACGCAAATTTGTACGTCATTTTTTCGTATTTTTAGTATATTTCGGCTTATTACGTTTTTCTTTGGCGCAACGCTTTGCGCTGTTATGACATTTATATTATACCCCTTCTCGCTGGGGTTTCCCCGTTTCATCGGGGACACCGCATGCTGTCGGTGCCAGCGGTTCCTGTTTTTACGTCAGGGTCGGGACAAGGGATTATATCAAATCATCATCTTTGGCATCAAAGCCAATACGACGACGAGGCTTTTCTTGGCGTTTCTGCGTCTGAAGACTCGCAAGAGCAAGGCTAATTGCCTCCAATTGTGCACTATGCTCTTCGTTGATATCGTTTTGATCGCGAAGGATATCTTCTATATACGCTTTGACATCGTTAATCTCATGTTGTAATTCTTGATAACTGGCATTGACCATTTGCGTCAACCTTCGCAATTCTACGAAAGCACGCATAATATTGCGGTTGATTTCAATGGCCGTGTCAGAACGAAGTACGGAACTTAACATAGCTACACCAAGTTCTGTAAATGCGAACGAGCCGTATTTAATGTTGTATCCTCGCCCCTTACTCGAATCCTCTATTTTCATGGTGCCATTTTGGCATCTTGAACGTAAATCTTCTGTTTCCGCGACGCTCAATGTTATCATAAAATCCTCGCCTTCGAAACGTTTTATGTTGCGTCGGACTGCTCGTTTCAGTTGCGCAGTATCAACGCCATATAATTCAGCCAATTCAAAATCAAGCATTACCTTTTGATTTCGTATGGTGTAAATTCTCTTTTGTATAGCGATGATATCTTCCATCTTGTATGATTTTAACTTTTGGCTGCAAAGTTACACAAAAAAAATGACACTTGCAAATAAAAGTGCCATTTTTATGGATTCTTGTATTATCTTTCGCTTTTATGTCACCGCTTTTTTACGCTGTCGGTGCCAGCGGTTGGTTTTATTATATTAATTGCTTCAAGTCATAATAGAGAGGAATGGTTGGCATCTTCTCTGTTATATCTGCATCATTGATCATTTTAATAAAATCGTTCTTTTCATAAAACTCTACAGCTTCTTTATACGCATCAACAGTCAGAAAACGACATGCCGATAAACCACGCTGCAAAATGAGTAAATGCATGATACCATTGATTAGTTCTGTGCCTATACCCTTTCCCCTATAGTTCTTAGAGATAGCAAAACGTCCGATTTTAACTGCCGGATAACTACCTAAATGTTTCTCATGAGGAATCTTTTTTCTAAGTTGACGCCATAAGTTCTTAGGAAGGGTTGTTTGAGAAATCTTGTCGTTCAATAAACTATAATAACCCACTATCTCGTTTTCATCTTCCAAAACAAAAGTATTAGCTAGAAGCTGCTCGTCATAGAAACGTGCATCCTCTGTCAAAAACTCATTAAGGTCACTATCTCCGCAGTCAAAAGGTTTGAGAACGGATAATTCATTTAAACTAACGAGTCTCATTTTGATTACATTGGGAAGGTAGCAATACTTTTCATCCACTCGTATGCTTTTTTTACACGATCCTTCTTGTCTTGCGATGCGGAACGAACGTGTTGCATATTGTAGAGAAATCGCTCTGCGTCTTCTCCAAATAAAATCGGGGTTTCTGCAATTGGTCGTGCCATAGTTTTGTCCTCTTTTTAGTTATCTTTGCAACTTTTGGCTGCAAAGTTACACAAAAAAAATGACACTTGCAAATAAAAGTGCCATTTTTTGGTATTTTTGTATGTTTCAGAAAGTTGTATTACCCTTTCTTTGGCGCACGCTTGCGTCTGTTATGACATTTATATTACCCCTTCCCGCTGGGGTTTCCCCGTTTCATCGGGGACACCGCATCCGTTTCCTCGGGGAAACCTCATGTTTCATCGGGGATACTGCGGCGGGTTATTTGAACCCGAAGACGAAATAGACGGCGGCGATGAGGAAGAGACACGCCACGAAATGGTTCCAGCGGAGCGGCATGCCGAAGGCGATGGCGGAGAAGATGACAAAAACCACGAGGGTAATCACCTCCTGAATGACTTTGAGTTGCATCAGCGTGAACGGTCCTCCGTTGCCCTCAAAACCCATTCGGTTGGCGGGCACCTGCAGGCAGTACTCGAAGAAAGCGATGCCCCACGAGAGGAGAATCACGAAGATAAGCGGCGTGGCGTTGGTGAAGAAACCGATGTTCTGCAACTTCAGGTGGCCGTACCACGCCAGCGTCATGAAGATGTTAGACGCTAAAAGCAAAAGGATGGTGTATAAAGCGTTCATAAAGATATTTACAATTTTACAATTTACAATTTTACAATTTATGATTTTATGCGGGGCAGGTACTCCGCTTTGATATTGGTCATGGCGTTGTACATGGAATCCATGGCTTCGGGGTTGAGGGCTTTGATCTGCGCGAGCAGGTCTTTGACCTTGGCACGTGAGGAGACGTGCTCGAAGGGACAGAGCTGTTTCTGCTTCTCATACCCGCGTAGTGCCGCATAGCGGACGAGTTCGCTTTCCTCAATCAAAGCCAGCGGACGGATGATCTGCAGCGGCATTTTCTCCATTTGCAGCAAGGGCGGCATCGTGGCGAAGGTGCCTTGGAAGATCTGGTTCATGAGCAGGGTCTCGACGATGTCATCTTTGTGGTGACCGAAGGCGATCTTGTTGCACCCCAACTCCTGCGCGACGTTGAAAAGCTCCTTGCGGCGATACCATGCGCAGAGGAAACAGGGATTATTAGACCGCTTTGCTGTTAGACCGCTGTCGCTGTTAGACGTTAGACCGCTGACGCTGTTAGACGTTAGAGCGCTGTCGCTGTTAGAAACTGCATTCTCATGGATCTCTGTGTCGCAGATGACGAGCGGGACGCGGGCTTCGTCGCAGAAACGCTGCAGATAACTGAGGTCGGAGATATAGGCGCGTTCCTTGACCCGTACGTGGAGAGCAGTAACCCGGAACCGAGGTACGTATATCTGCGCTCTGCGACCGAGGAACTCCACAAGCGCCAGGCTATCTTTGCCGCCGCTGAGGCCGATGAGTATATGGTCGCCGTCAGCAATCAGCCCGTAGTCGGCGCAGGCCTTGTGAAACCGCTTGGTCAGACGTGTTTGCAGTTTCTCCAGTTCTATCTGTTCGGGTGTCTTCGTCATAAACGGCTGCAAAGGTACGACTTTTTTCTGACATACGCAAAAAAAATCGCCCCGAAGAGCGATTTTTTTGCTGTTAGCAGTTAACTGTTATGCAATATACAGATCTGCACGAGCCTGAGCGTCTTTGTAGTACTGCTGGTCAACGAATACATCCTCCTTATATGGATTGATGTGACGTTTCTTAGCCTGGTACATGATATAGCCGAAGGCAATGATATTGGTAATCAACGCGAGTGCGCTGATGACGGTCATCATCGTCGGGTCGCCGGCAACGGTGTCCACGGTAGTGCCGGTAGCAGCCGATGCGCCGCCAGCCACTTCGTAGAGTTTCTCAATCGTAGCAAAGCCGTCCACGTACTGAGTAGGCAGAACGACCCAGCTGAAGCGATGGAAACCATCCTTGAAGACCTCCTGGAAGAGCGGGAAGACCTGTGCGAACATACACCAGATAGCCAGTGTGTTGGCGCGGTTCTGGATCCAGCCACCACGGTTCCACAGCAATGCAGCTACGGTAGGAGCCAGCAGCAGGGCGATACCGCAATACCAGCTGTGAGTAGGCAGGCAGTTGTAGGTATAAGCGAAGTTCCAGATGTCATAGACGAGGATATAGACCCAAGTCATATCCGCCCAGATCATATCTTTTTTGTCCTTGGAGGGATATACGTTCCACCACGCGGTCATACAGAAGATGTTGAACAGACCTGCCACTCCGTTGAACACGTTGTGCCAGCCGCCATACAACCACACACCTTCGCTGGAGAGCCACCATTTGTTCCAACCCATGATAGCCGACTCGAAGTCCGAAGCCACGGCGATGAGGATGTTGATAGCCACGATGACGAACGGGAAGGGCTTGAACCAATGCTTGGCGCCGATGCCCCATTTGTACTTGATCATCATAAAACCGATACAGCCGGTGAGCGCCGCATAGAGCTTGGCGTAGTGGAACCAGCCGTTCATGTAGAGGTGGGTCTGGTTGGTCAGCGCCCATTCGGCACCCATACGTGCGCCGATTGCGATGGCTACGAAATAGACGGTCAATGCCAGCGGGATGGCAAAGAAAGTGATGATGCCGCCGAGTTTGGTACGGCGTGCGAACTCATTGAAGAGGATTAGACCCAAGAGGACAACAATCAACATTCCCCATTGGGCAAGGGCATGTGCCCCATACACTTGAAAAAACATAGATTAGTAATTTTAAGATTAAATAATTGATATTAATCGATTTATCGATATGACGATATGTCGATATGTCGAAATGTCGGGTTTCTTTATGCGTTAACGGTTTTGCGCTCTTTGGCATAAGCCCATACTGTCCATGCTACGGTGACGATCACACTCATCGGTACGCCCACTGTCAGCATCTCTTGCAGCATGGTTTGCCAGCCTCCTTCGGTCTCCAAGGCGGTAAAGAACGGATACATCCAGGTTACCTCGCCGTTGATGATATGATCCACGATCAGCATCAGCGAGCCTCCCCAAAGCATTTTCTCCAAAGTAGGAAGATGTTTTTGGAGTGCACTGTAGTTGGTTTGTGCAGGCTCTGCCTGCGTTTTTTCCATACGTTTGCGGTATGCCGTCGTAGCTACCGCTTGTACTAAAGGTACAATAAAACAAGCCATATTATTTACGATTTGACAATTTATTTACGATTTGACGATTTACGATTTAACGATTTATTGCGGAACGACAATCTCTTTGATCTCCACTTCGTTGCCGCGGAGGAGCCATGTGTTCTCGCTGCCACAATGGGGACAGATCTTGCCGTGCGCGACGGTAGGGTAGTCTTTTCCGCAGCCGTCGCAATGGGTGACAGCGGGAATGGGGTCGATCTTCAGTTCGCAGCCCCGTAGCATGTCTTCTTTATCCGCCGCCCAGCGCCAGCAGTCGGTGAGGTATTCCGGCACGATAGTGGATACCTCGCCGATATTCATCACTACCGTCGAGACGTGCTCCACGCCGTTCTCCTGCGCTGCTTTTTTTACGTCTCTTATAATATAGAATACAATACCTAACTCGTGCACGGATCTACGAATTATGATTTACGACTAAACAA
Source organism: uncultured Bacteroidales bacterium (assembly GCA_900319645.1). Classification (GTDB taxonomy): domain Bacteria; phylum Bacteroidota; class Bacteroidia; order Bacteroidales; family Paludibacteraceae; genus Colicola. The sequence goes on along the minus strand of ONPG01000003.1, from coordinate 84,879 downwards.
GATTTTTCCTGTGCGTTTGAGCATGTACGGGAGGATGCCGTCGAATTTGTTCTCCGATGTGCGCATGACGCTGGCTTCGGGGTGTTCGCGGTTGAGGTGGATAGCATCGAAGGCGCACTTGGTGGTACAAATACCGCAACCGATACAGCGGTTCTCGTCCACAACCGACGCGCCGCAACTGAGGCAGCGGGCTGTCTCTTTCTTCACCTGCTCTTCGGTCAGCGTGCCGTGGTATTCCTCAAACTTCGTCTTCGTCGGAATGACTCCCGGATCCTGACGGCTGCTGTTATCATACTGCTCGACGAGGATATCTTGTTTGTTCAGTTCGATGAAATCGCGGCGGTTGCGTCCGATGGTCATATGACCGTGCTGCACATAGCGATGCAGGCTCTCCGCCGCCTCTTTGCCCGCTGCGATGGCGTCGATGGCGAACTTAGGTCCGGTGAACACATCTCCTCCCACGAAGATGTCGGGCTCGGCTGTCTGGTAGGTCAGTTTGTCTGCAACCGGATAGACACCGCGCACGAACTCCACTTTGGTATCTTTGAGCAGGTCTTTGAGAACGACGGTCTGGCCGATGGCGAAGATAACCAAGTCAGCCTCTAAGGTAATGGTCTCATTCTCATCGAACTTAGGCGCAAAGCGATGCTGTTCGTCAAAGACAGACAGGCAGCGTTTGAATGTGATACCTGCCACCTTTCCATTTTCCCCTTTCACCTCCATCGGTCCCCAACCCGGATTGATCACTACGCCGTCCTCGCGGGCTTCCATGCGTTCCTCGAGCGATGCCGGCATGATATCTTCGGTTTCGAGCGAAAGCATGGTGACCTCCGTTGCGCCGCTGCGTTTGGCTACGCGTGCCGCGTCGATGGCTACGTTTCCTCCGCCGACTACCACGACTTTTTTATTTACGATTTGACGATTGACGATTGACGAACCGCAGTTGGCCTCATGCAGGAAATCGATGGCGGTAGTGGTACCTTCCAACTGGTCGCCCGGAATATCCGGCAGACGGCCGCCCTGACAACCGATAGCCACGTAGAAGCCCTGATAGCCCTGTTCGCGCAGTTGGGCAATGGTGATATCTTTGCCGACCTCCACGCCGGTCTTGATCTCCACGCCTATCTCGCGCATAATATCAATCTCGGCCTCGATGACTTTCTTGTCGAGTTTGTAGGAAGGGATACCGTATCGGAGCATACCGCCGGGTTGCTCGTTCTTCTCGAAGACAGTGGGTTTGTAGCCCATAGTAGCCAGATAGTACGCGCAACTCAGACCCGCCGGACCACCGCCGATGATGGCGATTTTCTCTTCCCAGCGCTCTTGCACGTTGGAGCATATATTGACCTCCGGCACAAAGCGCGTCTCAGCGTGCAGGTCTTTCTCTGCAATGAATTTCTTGACGGCGTCGATAGCCACCGCGCGGTCGATAGTGCCGCGTGTACAAGCGTCCTCGCACCGGCGGTTGCAGATTCGTCCGCAGACGGCAGGGAACGGGTTCTCGCGTTTGATGAGTTCCAATGCCTCGGTGTATTTGCCTTCGGCGGCTTTCTTGAGGTAACCCTGCACGGCAATATGTGCGGGACAAGCGGTCTTACACGGCGCCGTACCTGTGGGATAACAGTTGATGCGGTTCTTGTCGCGGTAGTCCTCAGTCCATTTATGCGGTCCCCATTTGGCTGCGTCCGGCAGTTCCTGTTTGGGATAGGTCTGCGGACCGCTTTTGGTGCATAGTTTCTGACCCAGTTTGACAGCTCCGGCAGGGCAGTACTCCACGCACCGGCCGCAGGCTACGCAGTTCTTGGGATCCACTTTCGCTACGTACGCGCTACGCGACATATTAGGAGTGTTGAACAGTTGCGAGGTGCGCAATGCGTTGCAAATCTTGACGTTGCAGTTGCATATGGCGAATATCTTTCCCTCGCCGTCGATATTGGTCACCTGGTGTACGAATCCGTGGTCTTCGGCTTTCTTGAGGATCGCCATCGCCTCGTCGTAGGTGATGTCGTGTCCTCGGCCTGTCTCGCGCAGGTAATCCGCCATGTCGCCGACGCCGATACACCAGTCGCGGTAGTCGTCGGCGCAGCCTTCATCCAGTTTCTTGCGTCCGTAGCGGCAGGAACAGATGCCCACGCCTATGTGGCCTTCGTATTTCTTGAGCCAGTAGCTGATATGCTCTATGTCGATTGACTGGTTCTCCATTGAGATGGCTTTTTCCACGGGGATGACGTGCATGCCTATACCGCTGCCGCCCATCGGCACCATCGGCGTGATTTTCTCCAGCGGCAGGAAGGTCATTCGCTCAAAGAACATCGCCAGCTCGGGATGACGGTCCATGAGTTCGGTGTTCATATTCGTATATTCGGCACTTCCGGGCACGAACATCGGCACCCAGTATATCCTGTCTTCGCGGTTGAATGTCGTACCTTTGTCGGGACCTTGACCGTTGGTATAGTGGTCGCCGTAATCATATTCGAGCATACCGAAATAGGCGAGTTTGTCGAGCAACTCATCGAACGTCTTGTCGTCGGACGTGTAGTGCTTCCTGGCGTTCATCTCGTGCAGCTGCGCGTAGGTGTGATGCTTGCGTACCTTGAAGAAATTACCGGGCAGCATGTCGAGCAGCAGATCCAGCGATGCCTCGCGCGTCACGGCGTCCATCTCGTCCTCGAAGATACACGCCAGGCCCCAGTATTCCGGGGCGTCGGTGGTCATCTTGATCTTACCAGGGATACGGTCCGTGACGTGGCGGACAAACTTCAATAACTTCGGATTCGGGTTTTTGTCTCCCTTGTGCTTGGGGACAAACTTGGTTGACATTTCTGGCATAAAGCTATTTACAATTTAGTCATTTTGCCAATTCTTGACTTCTGTCAAGAGCCAGTTGGCGAATTCTTCGACGCCTTCGCCGGTTTTGGCGCAGATGGGGATGACGGTGGCTTTGGGGTTGCGCATGTGGATGTACTCCTTGCATTTCTCCATATCGAAATCGAAATAGGGTAGTACATCGATCTTGTTGATCACCACCACGTCGCAGACCGAGAACATCAGCGGGTATTTCAGAGGTTTGTCGTGGCCCTCGGGAACGGACAGAATCATCGCGTTCCTGACGGCTCCCGTGTCAAACTCCGCCGGGCAAACGAGATTACCCACGTTCTCCAAAATGACCAGGTCAATACCCATATTGTCGAACGCGGCAAGTCCTTGTTTGGTCATCTCGGCGTCCAGATGGCACATGCCGCCGGTATGCAGCTGAACGGACTCCACACCTGTGGCGTCCTTAATTTTGATAGCATCGACATCGCTGTCGATGTCGGCCTCCATGACGGCTATGCGGATCTTGTCCTTCAGCCGGTTGATGGTCTCGATGAGTGTGGTCGTTTTGCCGCTTCCGGGCGCTGACATCAGATTCAGCAGGAAGACCCCGCGGCGCTTCAGTTCGCCGCGCAGAGCGTCCGCCTCGCGGTCGTTTTCCTCAAAAATGCTCTTTTTGAGTTCAATTACTTTGACTTGTTCCATTGTGTTTTTCATGAATATGGCGCAAAGGTACAACAAAAAAACGACATATGCAAATATAAAAATCTTTTTTCGCATAATTGTCATTTATTTGCGCCTAAAGCCGCTTCATTTTCGTTGCGATAGGTACATTTTTGATAAAAACAGGAAGACAAGTTACTCCTTCGGATAATTCCTTATCATGAAGAGAGGTGGGGGTAGTGATTCGAAATACCCACGAAAATGAATAACGGACCACTAAGAATATACAAGAATGAATACGATTTATCAGCCAAAATTGGCTGATTCATTAAAAAATGGTATAAAAAAGTACATGACCATATTGACCGTTTTGACCGTTTAGGGGATGAAACGGTCAAAACGGTCAAAACGGTCAATACAAATTTTAATAGCAGGATGTCATCCTGCACAATAGACATAGAACCGGCATGTGATGCCGGGGAATAGGAAGAAGCAAACGCGGCACTAAAGTTCCGCGAACAGGACGAAGAGGATGGTTGTCGCAATGATGCGACAAAAATGCACAATGAGAGAGCGAGATGATTCACATGAATGAGCGGCGGGATAATATCCCGCAGAACTACCAAGAAAGAAAAACCGCTTGGCGAGTGACGCCAAGCGGAATGAACGGGATACTATGCCGGCATGGCATATCGGAGAAAAGGGATGAAGAAAAGGCGGCATTCCCGATCCGCCAAGCTTGGCGGATACAAGGGGAAATGCCGAGTGTGAGGGAAGGAGAGGATATGCGCGCTCAAATAGGAGAGGGAAAGGTGTTTCAGTCCGTTGTTTTTTCGCTGTTATGATGCTCGTGCCACCATCCTGTCAGGAACAGGAGGATGCAGGCTGCGAGGAAATAGCCACCGGAGAGGATCCAGAGGGTGAGGTATTCGGCTCGTGTGGTCCAGAGCGAGGCACCCATCGAGTTGATGTGGATGAAGGCATTTGCTCCGGAGGTGTAAGGGATGAGGTAGGCGAGGTAGCGCCACGCCTGTGGGATCATCTCTTTGGGCCACGAGATACCTGCGATAAAAAGGAAGATGAGCGACGAGGAGATAAGGAGTACCATCCCTGATTCGCGGTTCCGGATGAAGACGCTGATGCTCATGGAGAAGAAGATCGTCGCCAGCAGGTAGGGAACCATCAGTCGCAGGATATCCAAGGGGTCGCCTATGTGCGGGATGTCGAACAGCCGTGGCAGTCCGACGAGCAGGATAGCCGCGAGGGCGTAGTAGAGCACAAAATAGGCGGCGCTGCGACCAAGGATGATTCTCAAAACGGAATAGCCTCGCCGGTGTCCGGGCAGACGATAGAGCTCTTTGTTCTCCTCGCGTGCCGTTCCGCCGAGCATACAGATGCCGAAGAACAGGGTCTGGTGGAGAATGAGCACGAGTACGGCGGGAATGAGGAACGATCCGTAACCGCCTGTGGGCGTGAAGAGTGCGGTCTCGGAGTAGGGTGCATCCTGGACGAGTGTCCAGGCAAACTCCTTGCCCATACCCATTTGCTCGTAGCGATCGACTTGGATATTACGCATTGACTCGAGCATGACTTGGTTGCAACTGAGGTAGATACCTTTCATGTAGAGGAACGAGCTCATGTCGCAATAGAGCGATATATGTGCCTGACCGAGCGGGTCGGCGAGTTGGTCGGCAAAGTCGTGCGGGAAATAGATGATGCCGTGCACTTTCTGGTCTCGCAGCAGTTGTTCGGCTTCCGCCATCGAAGTGCAGGAGTAGGCGAGCCGGATGTCGGGCGCAGCGTTCCAGCGATGGAGGAAAGCACGGCTCTCGGGTGAACGGCTGAGATCGACAACTGCTACGGGGATGTTGACGATCTGCTCGTTCCAGTAGATAGCTTTATAGAGGAAGGGGTAGGCGAGGGTAGCCACCACGAAGATGACGACGACACCCGGGTCGCGGAAGATACGCTTGAGCTCGTTGGTGAAGACCCACCAGGTGTCCGTTAACTTATTTAAAATCTTAGCTTTCAATTGTCAAATATCAATTATTGGCTGTTGGTTATTGGCTGTTGGTTATTTCAGCGGGTAGTTCTGATAGATGAGTGCGTGGTGGAGGCGCGGTGCGACGCAGAGCGAGAGGAGCATGAATCCGCACAAGGCGAAAGCCGGTGTCAGACTGTTTTGCACGGGTGCGCCCATCAGTGCCTCATTGACGTAGATGAGGTAGTAATGGCGTAGCGGCTCGAGATAGCTCAGGGCTTGCACCGGCGGGAGCATGTTCATGACCGGATAGGTGAATCCCGAGAGAGAGAAACCCAGCATGGAATACAAGGCTCCGATAGAGATGGCGTCACGCAGAGTAGGCAGACAGCCTATCAGCACGATGCCCATTGACTCCATGGCGAAGATGAACAGGATGAGTCCGAACAAAAGCCGTGCGTGGTTGCCATAGACGGGGAATCCTGCAAAATGGTAGAGAATCAAGTGGCAGCCGATGCCCAAGGTGATGTATATCAGCGTATAAGGGATGAGTTTGCCTATCATCGCTACGGTGTAGTTGCCTCCGGCAGCCCGTAGCCAATCGTGCGAGGTGCGCATCTTCAGCTCGAACCCGACCGCGAAGATGGTCAGCATGATACAGATGAGTCCCAGGATGCCGGGGAGAATGGTACTGACCAGATAGACCGAGTAGTTTCCCCAAGGGTTGGCGATCATGTGTCCCTCTATGGTAACGGGTTGGATACGGTGCATGATCACGTCGTCGGGCAGACCTTTCTTGCGCAGCACTTCTCGTTGGAAAGCTCCGGAGATGAGGTTGACCATCGTGAGCATCTGTTTGTATGCGGTGTTGCCGCCGACCGTATAAGCGTTGGTGACATAGAAATCCACCTGCGGACGCTTGAAAGCCACCAGGCTCTCGTAGAAGTTCTCGGGAATGACAAAGATACCGTATATCTTACCCTGCTGCATTGCCTCGCGTGCCTCGGGATAAGAGTTGGTCAGCAGTTGTATGTCCACGGAGGGCGTAGCCTGCATCTCGTGGCAGAGCCGCCGTGAGATAGAGGTCTGGTCGAGATCGACCACCGCCACAGGCATTTTCTCCGCAGCGCCTTTTTTCATCAGCGTGAGGAAGAAGAAGGTGGAGAGGAGCATCACTCCTGCCGAGGCGAAGAGGTATAGCGGACGTGCGAACATCTGTTTGACTTCGCGCCGCATCACATGCCATATGTTAATCAGGTAATTCACTACGTGTTGGGGACTACGTGTTTATTTGACTACGAGTGCGGTCATACCTGGACGGAGACCGGGGATGTCGGTCAGCGGACGACACTTGACGTCGAAGGTGCGAACGTCGTATCCTCCGTTCTGTTTGGTGGACCGCCATGTGGCGTAGGTTCCCATCGCTTTGACGTGTGTGACGGTGAGCGGGTAACGGGTTTCGCCCAAGGCGGGTATTTTCACTTCCACTACGCTTCCCATGGCAAAATCGTGGAGCATATCTTCGCGTACGGCGAAGGTGAACCAGACGTCATTCAGATCGACGATCGCCATGACGGGGCTGCCTTGTCCGACCAGTTCTCCAACCTTCGGGAAGAGTTCACTCACTTCACCGTTGCAGGGTGAGAGGAGGTATCGTTCGGCTTCAGCGGCCGCCACCTCTTTGAGGATAGCATCGACCCGTGCAACCTGTGCTTCTGCCGCGGCTTTGTCCTCCACTCGTGCACCAGCGAGCGCCATGTCGTACTGGCTCTTGGCGGCACGTACGGTGGCAGCAGCGGCTTTGTACTGCGCCTCTACTTCGTCGCGTTTCTGGGCGGAGACAACCCCTTTCTCGAACAGACGCTGTACGCGTTCGTAGCTCTTGCGGTAGATCTCCTCTCCGGCTTTGGCTTTCTGGTAAAGTTCGTATGCGCCGGTGATCTGTTCCTGCTGTGCGCCGTTCTTAGCTTTCTGGTTGACCGCTTCCGCCATGTTGCGAGCTGCCAGAGCCTGCTCTTTCTTGGCTTCCACTTCCGGCGAATAGATGATCACGAGTGTGTCGCCTTTCTTGACCTGGTCGCCTTCCTCATAGAGGAACATCTCCACACGTCCGGGCACTTTGCCGGAGACGCGGTATTCGGCGGCTTCCGACTCGCCTTGGATAAGTGTCTCTTCGGGTCTGAGCGCCAGTACACCTACCACGGCAACAATAATCACGACTGTCAGCAGGGCCACCAAGCCCAGCAGCAGACTTCCTTCTTTCACTTTGTTATCCATAGAATTATTTACTTATTTTCTCATTTATTTATTTTCTCATTTGTTTATAAATCGCCGAGGTAGCGGCGGAGTTTGGTTTCGTTCACTTTGGCTTCGGTTTCGGCATCGACGAGGTCGGTCGCGGCGGCGAGCCAAGCGGTCTGTGCCTGCATCAGTTCGCCGGAGGAGATCATACCTGATTCGAAGGACTCCTCCGCCATACGCAGCACTTCGGATGCGTTGTTGCAGGTGAGTCGTGCGACGGCAATCTTCTGTTGGGACTCCATGAGTTTCTGGTTCGCCTGGGTGGTTTGCAGGGTCAGGAGTTCGCGTGTCTCTTCGGTTTTGAGCGCCACGGCGTTCGCAGCGTGTTTGGCGGCTTTGTAGCGGAGGATCTCGTCAGCGTGTGCGATAGGTACGTTGACCACTACTCCTGCGGAGAAGAATCCGTGGTTTTGCCAGTCGCTGCGGATACCGTTGGTAGCGTAAGGGTTGGTGTAGATGTAGCCAGCGGAAGCGACGACGGAAGGTTGTAGTCCAGCCGCTGCCAGTTTGGCTGTACTACGCGCTACGCGTTCGGCTTCTTCCGCCATCTGTAGCTCTTTGCGGTTGGCAGCCGCGGCCGCGGCATCGACGCTGTCAGGGGCGAGGATGGTCTCTTTCAATTCACTGTCGTCCAGCACGAAGACATCGCTGAGGGGTAGTCCGCAAATCTGCGCGAGCGCCATGCGTGAGAGTGTCAGACCGTTCTCGGCTTGCAGTTTTTTGACTTCCGCCTCGCCTCGTTTGGTACGCACTTTCAACAGGTCCGCCTGGGTGGCGATTCCTTCGTTGACCAGTTCGTTCACGTCACCTTCCAGTTTGCAGAGCAGGTGGAAATAGTTGTCCGCCAGGTTTTTTTTCTGAGAAACGCTCACTACTCGCCAGTAGGCTTCGTCCACCTGTGCAATCACGTCATCGTGTTTGTTGCCGGCTTCGAGTTCGGCAATCCTTTCGGCGGACTGCGCCATGTGGTAGAGTTGCAGCAGTCGTCCTCCGGTCCAGATAGGCTGTGTGATACCCACTTGTGCTACCACTACGTGTGTCATATCGACCGTCATGGTGTTATAGACCTGCTGGTAGGCGTCGGCAATTTTCTGTCCTGCATCGTTCTGTATGTCGAGTATATGTCCTTGGAACTGTGTGCCTTCGAGGTCTGCTGCGAGTCGGCTGAGGGGCGTTTCGCTGCTCCAATTGAAATAGGCGGCTCCGTTGGGGTCAATGCCTGCGGTACCGAAACTGAAGGCGGTTTGGTTCGCCAGGAGGTGCATTTTCTCCGAGTTCCACATATAGGCTCCATTGGCGGTCAGTTTGGGGAACATGGCAGCAAAAGCCGCCTTACGGTTCAGTTCGGCGGCTTTGAGTGCTTCCTGACTGGAACGGCTGCTGGCTCCTTTGGTCAGCGCCAGGTCGCGACAGGCGGCTAAGGTATAATATATGGTATCGCCCGCGTGTGCGGAAAGACACAGGGCTGACAAAATGACAACAAGAATCTGTTTTGTTCGCATGATTGTACTGTTTTTATAACCGTATTCTATCCTACAAAAAGCGTGCCATATACAATATTTTGTATTTAATAATTACATATTTTTATTTTGTATAGAGTAGTCTTGTGTTTTTTGGCACGGTCTTTGTGTTGGTATGTGTGTCCAAAAAACATATTTGTTATGAAAAAGTTAATGATTCTGGCTATGGCAGCCATTCTGAGCGCAAGTATGATCGCTCAGGAGCAGAAAACGCAGAAGACCGAAGGAGGTAAGTCTGCACGTAAGGAACAGAAGATGTCGAAGGAGGAACAGCAAAAGCGTCAGTTGAATCGTACCGAGCACGAGATCAAGCGTCTGAGCAGAGAACTGTATATGAGTGACCAGCAGACCGTGGCTTTTGCCAAGACCTACCGCGAGTATATGGCGGAGCGTGCGAAACTCGATGAGAAATTCAAGGTGAAATTTGCCAAGGATCTCAACGAGCGTCAGGTGGAAGCCGTCATGGAGAGTACGCGTGGTCACGGTCCGAAGGACAAAGGACACGACGTACACGGCAAGAAGGTACATCAGCCGGGAGAGATACATGACGGTCGCGGTCCGAAACAGAAAGCCGTTCATCCGGCTCACACCCGTCCGCTCGCACCCGTAGAAGGGGAAGAGAAGGAAAGTGAAAAGTGAAAGGACGATGGACAATGGACGATGGACAATGGACGATGGACAATGGACAATGGACAAAAAAGTGAAAAGTGAAAGGTGAAAGGGAAATGCACTCGCGAATGCGGGTGCATTTGTTTTGTATGGAAGGAACGTACACTATTGGGGGAAAGTGCAATTTGCTCATGCGGAAAAACTACATTTTGACACAGTTTTTTCGTGTTCATTTATTCTAAATAGCTCTATTCCTGCAAATAAATTTGCACATATCAATTTTTTTTTGTAATTTTGCGCGGTATTTTATCAAAATCGTATAAACATGACTATTAGACCATCCGTTGTTCATATACTCCTGGGCATAGTAGTAGGCCTTGTTTTATTTGCGCTCACGTTCGGCGTAGAGCAGTACTATCGATATCACGTAAGCAACATGCGCTCGGTTGACGGAAAAGAGCATAGTTATTATATCTACCCCGATATGTCGGTCGATTCGGTGTTGAATTTAGTTCGTCGGGACTATACTATCAGCGGTGAGTACGACTTGCGCTGGCATATGCGGCTCAAGGTGTTCACCGAACCTCAGCCGGGCTACTATGTCTTCCCGGATGAGATGGGAGACAGGTTGTTTATCAGCAAACTCCAGACCGGTGAACAGACGCCGATCCAACTCAAATGGACGAATAAGATCCACACCCGCGAGGAGTTAGCGGCGCGTGTCTCTTCCCAACTGATGCTGGATAGTATTGATCTCATCAAACGGCTCAGTGACGATGAGTATATGGCGGATTATGACCTCAATGCCGAGAGCAGCAGATGTCTCTTTATTCCCAACACGTACGAGGTCTATTGGACGATTTCGCCGGACGAGTTATTCAAAATGATGGAGCAGAAATACCATGAGTTTTGGACCAAAGAGCGTCTCAAAAAAGCCGAAGCGTTGGGCTTGACTCCCGAACAAGTAGTCATACTCGCTTCCATCGTCGAAAGCGAGACGTATGTTGTCAAAGATATGCCTACTATCGCCAGTCTGTATATCAACCGTCTTCACAAAGGAATGCCCTTGCAGGCTTGTCCGACCGTGATCTATGCCGTGGGAGATTTCTCGATCAGACGTGTTCTCAAAAGCCACCTGAAAGTGGAATCGCCGTACAACACGTATAAGAACAAGGGTTTACCCCCCGGACCGATCCACCTGCCTCTTGCACGTACGCTGGATTTTGTGTTGGATGCCCCTAAGACCGACTATCTTTATATGTGCGCCAGTCCTTCTTTGGATGGCACGCATATCTTTTCGTCATCATACAGCACACACCACTCCGCGGCACGTGACTACCACAATATGATGGACAGGAGGAAAAACAGATAAAACCACCGGAAAAGCCATTCACTCCTTCTCCGGAGCGGGCTGTGGACGGTATCGCTCAACGAGCACATTGTGGCGCACAAGCCCATAACAAGCAATCACAGAAGCGCAAACAAGCAGGAGGAGTATATCCGTCATTGCGTCTGAATACATCGGATTGCTCGTGATATATTGCGGGTCAAAAAGCGTTAAATAGAAATATACTATCACTTCCCAACACGCTCCCATCCCCACAGAAAAGAAGACGACAATCAGCGCGATGAGGGTCTTATGGAGTTGGATATAATCGCTCCAGAGGTGCATCGCCACATGAATCTGCCACAAGAGAATGAGCGGCAGGAGTAATCCTGTTTCCATCAACACCAACTTGTCCCACCAGTCGATACGTCCGTTGAGGTCGAGCCCGTCACCTAAGATGAGCGAGCAGATGCAGTACAGAATGATGAAGATGGATATGATCGGCGGCACATCGAAACGCCATTTGTTTCGCATAATACGGGGGATACTGATTACAAACGCCATACCGGCATACTGAAGAGCACGCAAGAGAACGAGACCTCCCGAAGCGTGGTCGAAGAAGATGAGCTCCTCCAGGTGGCACAAGCCCAATGTGATTACAAGACCCAGGGCGAAGTTATTGAACATCTGGTTCTTCTTATGCCCGTTCAGTCCGAAGAAATAGTTGTATTTCTTTGCCATTCGTTGTAGTGTGTTTATTTTTTGTTTGCGGCTGCAAAATTACAAAAAAAAATTGACATGTGCAATAGAAGAATGAAAAAAAAACAAGCGAATCACGGGGAGGGAAACGCTTGCGTTTTGTGAGTAAGAAGTAAGTAAGTAGATTGAACACACAAAATCGAGTGCAAAATTACAGCTTTTTTTGTATATAAAGAGTGACAAAAATGTCTTTTTTAGTGACGAAAAGTATTTTTTTGTTGCATATGTGCATTTTTTTTTGTAATTTTGCGCCGAAATTGAAAGTAGAGAGAAATGCAGAGCTATTTTGCGCCGGTATATGAGCAAGTGAAAGCGCACGGTATTTTTATCGACCGTGCTCATAACGGCATCCCTCCGGAAATGATAGGACCGGACATAATGACGTGGCATTTGTGCATGTTTATCGTGTTAGAGGGAAGTGCTCGTGCGAGTTACGACTTTCAGGAGCGGACGATAGAACGGAATATGATGGCGTTTCTGATGCCGGGGCACGTGATACGCTGGATCGAGGTGTCGGAGGACTTTGTGTATTCGATCATGTATATCTCTCCTGAGTTGTTGGAGGAAATGCGTTTTCACGCGTTCACACACAACACGGCGAAATATGCGTACCAACCTATATGTCTGCTGACGAACGAGCAGATGCTGCGCGTGAAGGCGCTGGGTTATCTGTTCGACGCGATAGTCCGCCACTCGTATCAGGACGAGACGTTGCAACGCAAGATGCTGTTGGCGCAGATGGCGGTGGGGTACGAGTTCATCAATTACTACCGTCGCGAGCAGGATGAACAATGGAAAGTGAGCAAGTACGAGGCGCTGTACTATAAGTTCTGTTCGCTGGTAGTGGAACATTACAAGGAATCGCGTGAGTTGCAGTATTATTCGGAGCTGCTCCATCTGACGCCCCGGCATCTGAGCAAGGTGTTCCGAATAGTGTCAGGCGGGATGTCTCCGTCGCAATGGATTGAGGAATATGTGTGCATTCAGATCAAGCAACACCTGGATGCTTATCCCGACCGGACGATTCAGCAGGTGGCTTTCGACCTGGGTTTCTGCGAGCCGGCCGCCTTCCATCATTTCTTCAAACGCGTGGCAGGAGTTACGGCGAAAGAATACAGGAGTAAACTGAAAACTGAAAACTGAAATATATAGATGAGAAAAGGAGTATTATATTTTGTGGCAGTAGTGATGCTGCTGGGGTGCCGGGCGACGGGCGACGAGCTGTTGTCGTACGGACAGAATGACACGCAGGCTTACTATAACACGGGGAGGAGTCACGAGGCGACCTTCCTGGCTCTGTGGACGGCAATGAACGAGAACTACGGCGTGTGGGATTACGAGGCGGAGCACGGCGTGGACTGGGACGAGGTGTATAACACGTATCTGCCTTTGTTCCAGGCGCTGGACGACACGACCCGACAAGCGCCCAGCCGTGATTCGGTCAAGACCTTGTATTCGAGTTTTCTGGACTCGTTGCACGACGGACACTTGTCGATTCAGATCAAGATGAGAGACTGGGATAGTCCGATTTATATCCTGCCGGGTTTCTCGCGTGTGGCACGCGAACGCGGAATGGAGTACGCCATGGTCGGCAAGTATATCACTAATCCGACCATTTATGCCTCTTTGGCAGGCGACTGCCACGCGGAGATGTTGGATTCCGTGGACGGTCCCGCCATGTGCCGGCAGTTTATGCACGGGATACTGGACCGTGTGATTGCCCAAGGCGAGGCTTATCTGGCGGAGTTGGAGCCGTACAAAAACACGGAGGCCATCCAGAATACATGGCTGGAGGTTGAGAAAATGGTAAACAATGCCAAGGTTTACCGTAACACTACGCCTTTGCAGGATCTTCTGAATACAGACATTACCGGCTATAACACGTTTTGTAATACGTACAGGGCGCTCGGTCCGGTGATAGGCGTAGAGCTTGTGCCTGTGGATGAAAGCATCCTGATAGACGATCTGGGCGACGTGTACGTAGCCCGCTTCAAGGGGAATATCATGTATCTGCGTTTTGAGGGATTCGGGTGGACAGCTCACCTTGAGCCGAGTATGCAGACCACCGACACTACGACGCTTTATTATGCTTATCAGCAGGAGGTTATCCGCGTGTGGCATCTATGGTTTGACGCGATTCAGGAATACCACTCCAACGGAACGCTGGGCGGCGTGATCGTGGATGTGCGCAACAACAACGGCGGATACTTGAACGACTCGAAGTTTATCCTCGGCGCCTTACTGCCCTCGGGCGGGTACACGCCTTGTACGTTGCGCACGAAGAACGGTATCGGACGTTACGATTTCGGTCCGCTGATACCCTTTCAGATACCCACCTATCCGGATGCGCACGAAGTGGTTGACGACAGGCCTGTGGTAGTGCTGGCTAACGTGCGGTCCGTGAGTATGGCTGAGAACACGTCGTGGAGCGTCAAGACGATGCCTAACGGAACGCTGATGGGCACACGTACGTACGGCGGTCTGAGTGCGCTGAATACAGCTCCGCAAACGTACAGCGCGACCTATTCGGGTGCGTTTGGCGTGAAGGGCGTGACGGCTATCTGGGGATACGTGCCTAAGTATGTGGCATTGTACGACACGGAAGGAGACGGCAAGCCGCAGATCCTCGAAGGTATCGGAATAACGCCCGACAAAGAGGTTCCTTTCGACCTGGGGCTTTACCAGATCACCGGACGCGATAACCAGCTCGAGGCGGCTATCCAATTTATTCACCAGCAATAAGAACGGCACTATGAAACGATTGACACTTATACTTTGTACGTTGGCTCTTAGCAGCACCCTTTCGGCTCAGTGGCGTGTAGGCGTTTCGGGCGGCGGCGACTACAACTGGTACACGATCAACACCCACTATCAGGCAGATTACCACTACGCAGGAGCCTGGGGCTGGAACGCAGCCGTGTTCACCCAATACGATTTCTTCTCCTGGCTGGGAGTCAGAGCCGAGCTGGAAGCGTCGGAGCGCAACTACCGTTTCTACCGGACCGGCGTCTATGCGGGCACCAACTATATCGTTCACAACACCTATATCCACCTGCCTGTGATGGCACAGTTCCGTTTCGGCGGCACGAAGGTACACGGTTTTCTCAACGCAGGTGTCTATGCCGGTTACTGGGCGGCGGGAAGGCTCAAAGGCACGATCTATAACACGCTGAGCGACCAAGTGGAAATGCTGGACCAGCCTTACGCTTTCAACCGCGACAAAGACCAGCGAGCCGACTTCGGTATAGCCGGCGGCGTGGGTATCGAGTACTGCCCTGCTGCCCACTGGGCTGTACATATCGAGGGCAGGTGCTACTACAGCCTCATCAGCCAGGTCAAACCCTATATGCAGATAAAAGACAACCGCTATAACACCACCGTCGGTATCCAGGCGGGCGTGTCGTATATCTTTTGACAGAAAATAACAAACAAGCAACCATAAAAATGAAAAAAACAATCTCTTTATTCGCGGCAGCTGTTCTATTGGCTGCCTGCGCAACGGAAACCCAGGAGTTTGTCCAGACCTCCTACGAGACGATGACGATCGTGAAGAGCGACGTGACCCTTCCTCTGAAGTTCAGCGCCTCGCTCAAAGGAACGGAGGACGTGACCATCAAGCCTCAGGTGAGCGGTCAGCTCACGGAAGTGTGTATCATCGAAGGCCAGCAGGTAAGGAAAGGCGATGTGCTTTTCCGTATTGACAGCCGTGACGCCCAGTTGGAGCTGGAGGCAGCAGAGGCTAATCTGCTGGCTTGCAAAGCGCAGGAGAGCAGCGCCCTGCTCGAGTACGAGAGCAACAAAAACCTCTACGAGAAGGGGATCGTGAGCAAGTATATGCTTGACAACGCGGAGAATACCTACAATAGGCAGAAAGCCTCGGTGGCTCAAGCCAAAGCGTCGGCCGACCGTGCGCGTGTGAACCTGGGTTATTGCACGATTACCTCTCCGGTGGACGGCGTGATCGGCTCGCTTCCGTTATCCGCCGGTGACCAGGTGTCTCCCTCCACTTACCTGACGATGGTCAGCGGCAACGCCAAGATGTACGCCGAGTTCTCGGTGAGCGAGGCGGAGATGTCGCGTAACGAAGGCGGAAACGACGACCTTACTCTGGAGAATTTCCCGGACGTGACGTTCCTCTTCAAGAACGGAAACGAGTACAACCGCAAAGGACGTATCACCAGCGTGACGGGAACGGTGGACAAAGCGACGGGTTCGATCTCGTGCAAGGCTACGTTCCCCAATCCCGACGGGATTCTCTATTCCGGTATTCAGGGAACGGTAGTGCTGCCGATCGATATCAAGGACGTGATCATCGTGCCCCAGAATGCAGTGGTTCGTTTGCAGGACAAGTCGCTTGTGTATAAAGTCGGAGCGGACAGTTGCGCCTACAGCACAATCGTCACCGCCGTCGGATTCAGCAACGGGCGCAATATAGCTATCACTTCGGGCCTGGAGGTGGGCGACGTGATCGTCACCGAAGGGGCTAACAACGTAGTGGAAGGACAGAAAGTGTTGTTTTAAGGTGAAAACTGAAAGGATATGAACAATATTTTTATTTCCAAGCATGTAATGGCGTGCGCGATTGCGATCGTGATCGTGCTGATCGGCTTTATCTGCTTGAAGACTCTTCCTGTAGAGCAATACCCGAACATCGCGCCTCCCAGTGTGCAGGTAACGGCAACGTATAGCGGCGCGGACGCCAACACGGTGATGAAATCCGTGATCCAACCCCTCGAGGAGCAGATCAACGGTGTGGAGAATATGACCTATATGAACTCCACCGCCTCCTCGACCGGCAATGTGACCATTATGGTTTATTTCAAGCAAGGCACCGACCCGGATATGGCCACCGTCAACGTACAGAACCGCGTGACGCAGGCGCAGGCGCTCCTGCCTGCCGCAGTCCTTCAGACCGGTGTGACGGTGACCAAGATGCAGAACAGTATTCTGCAGATCGGAGCTCTCAAGTCTTCCGACGGCAGGTACGACGCCGATTTTATTGCGAACTATATCGACATCAACGTGAAGCCCCGTGTGATGCGTATCTCGGGTGTGGGCGAGATGATCAATCTGGGTAACACCTACGCCCTGCGAATCTGGTTGAAGCCGGACGTGATGGCGCAGTACGGTCTGACGCCGAACGATGTGGCAGCGGCTATCAACAGCCAGTCGTTCGTCACCTCGACCGGTACGCTCGGCCAGCAGTCGGAGAACGCCTACCAGTACCCCCTGGAGTACAAGGGCACGCTCAAATCCGTGGAGGAGTTCAAGGATATTATTCTCCGTACGGGCGAAGGCGGAACGCTCCTTTATCTGCGCGAAGTGGCGGATATCGAGATCGGCGCGAAGAGCTACTCGATGACCTCGACGGTGGATGGCAAACCGGGCGTGGCGTTTATCATCAATCAGGCTCCGGGAGCCAACGCGACCGTGGTGAACGAGAAGATCTCGGACCTGTTCGAACAACTCAAACCGACGCTGCCTGCCGGACTGGAGTTCGTGGTTCTGCAGACGTCCAACGACTTCCTTTTTGCTGCTATCTACAATGTGGTAGAGACGCTTGTGATCGCTATTCTGCTGGTGATCATCGTCGTTTATTTCTTCCTCCAGAACTGGAAAGCCACCCTGATACCGTCTATCTCGATCATCGTGTCGCTGTTAGGTACGTTTGCCGTGGTGAAGGTGGCAGGTTTCTCGCTGAACATATTGACCCTCTTTGCTCTGGTGCTGGCCATCGGTACGGTGGTCGATGACGCTATCGTCGTCGTCGAGGCGGTGATGGCGAAGCTCGAGAGCGGTAAGATGCAGGGTTCTCCCAAGGAGAAAGCCGTTCAGGCTACGCGCGAGGCGATGAGTGAGGTGTCGGTAGCGGTTATCTCGTGTACGCTCGTTTTTATGGCAGTGTTTATCCCTGTGACTTTTATGAGCGGTACCTCCGGTTCGTTCTTCACCCAGTTCGGTGTCACGATCGCGTCGTCGGTAGGTCTGTCCTGCGTCTGCGCGTTGGTGCTCTGTCCGGCACTCTGTGCGCTGATGATGCGGCCCGAGGAGGAACCCGATGAGGCGAAGAAGGGGTGGAAGGGTATAAACTACTACACCAAGATCGCCTACGAAGCCAGCTACAACGCTATTCTCTCCAAATACAAGAATGCCATCGAGGTCTATATCCGCCGTCCGTGGGTGTCGTTTGTGCTCCTGGCGGGCGCAGCGGTTCTCTTTGTGCTCTTTATGAAGATTATGCCTTCCGGTCTGGTGCCGCAGGAGGACCAGGGAGTGTTCCTGTGCGAGGTGCAGGTGCCTGAAGGATCAACCCTTCACGAGACTGAAGAGATTATGAAGCGCGTGGAGGAGAAAGTGAAAAATATCCCCGAGTTGGATAGCTACTCAATCAGCAACGGCTACGGAATGATCTCGTCCTACGGCTCCAGTTTCTCGACGCTGATCGTGCGCCTCAAGAACTGGGAGAAACGTCCGGGATTCGAGCACTATATTGATAATGTAATGGCTCGCTTCTGGTTTGATTGCCAGTCGATCAAAAACGCCAATATTATCCCGTTCCAGATGCCGCAGATACCGGGTTACGGTACATCCAACTCGATTGATTTGCAGGTGCAGGATATGAGCGACGGCGATATGACCGATTTCGGGCGCAAGACCGACGCTTTCCTCGCCAAACTGCGTGAGCGGCCGGAGATTGCTTCGGCTATCTCCACCTATTCGGAGCGCTATCCCAAATACGAGGTGTCGGTTGACCCTGTCCAGTGTGACCGTGCCGGTACCACCGCCCAGGAGGTGCTCGCTACGTTGGGAGCCTACTGCGGAGGTATCTACGTGGGCAACTTCAACCAGTTCGGAAAGGTCTATCAGATCCTGGTGAGTTCGGCTCCCGAGTATCGTCTGGATCCTTCGTCGCTCCACAATATATACGTCAAGGTCTCGTCGGGCAAGATGGCTCCGATGTCTCAGTTTGTGTCGCTGAAGGAAATGGTAGGTTCATCTTCGCAGAAGCGTTTCAACCTTATCCAGTCTATCGCTTGCTCGGTGACCGCCGCCAACGGCTATTCGGAGTCGCAGGCGCATCAGGCAATCGCCGAGGTCTTCAAAACGGCAATGCCTAACTACTGCACCTACGAGTACGGATCGATGTCGCGCGAGGTGGAGGAGAGCTCGAAAAGCAATATGACGCTGGTGATCTACGCCATTTGTATCGTGCTGATCTACCTTATCCTCGGTTCGCTCTACAACTCGTGGTTCACACCTTTCGCCGTTCTGCTCTCAGTGCCGTTCGGCTTGATGGGTTCGTTCCTCTTCTCGTGGGTAGGCGCTATGATGGGGCTGCCCGGAATGGAGAACAATATCTACCTCCAGACAGGTGTGATTATGCTGATCGGACTGCTTGCCAAGACGGCTATTCTGATTACTGAGTTTGCTTCCGAGCGTCGTGCCCAGGGTCTGTCGATCGTGGAGGCGGCACTCGTTGCGAGCCGTGAACGTCTGCGCCCGATTCTGATGACCGTGGTGACGATGATCGTGGGAATGCTCCCGCTGGTCTTCTCCGGCGGAGCCGGTGCGAACGGCAACCGTGCGCTCGCACTCGGCGTGGTAGGCGGAATGTCGATCGGTACGCTGGCGCTTGTCTTTGTCGTTCCGGCGTTCTTTATTGTCTTCCAGTCGCTCGAAGAGAAGTTCTCCGGCGCCCCGAAACCACAGAATGAGCAAACGGGAAATGAGCAAATGTGAAAATGTGAAAATGAGTAAATGTGAATATATGAAACGGTTTTCAATATATATTGTACTTTGTACACTGTCCCTCAGTACATTGCTTTCGTCCTGCGGCGTTTATAGGAAATACAAGTCGCAGACGGAGGTGCCGGACGACTTGTACGGCAGCGGGGACTCTATAGCACAGGCAGCGATGGCGGATAGCGCCACGATAGCCGATATCAGCTGGCGTGAATTCTTCCGTGATCCGTTGTTGCAGACGTTGATCGACTCGGCGCTTGTGCGCAACACCGATCTGCGTGCAGCGCGTGTGGCGGTAGAGCAGGCGCAGGCTTCGCTCACGGCAGCCAAACTGGCGTACCTGCCTTCGCTGACGCTCAATCCGCAGGCGTCTATCTCCTCGACGATGGGCACCAACGGATCGTTCGGAGCGGCTTCCTATACCTATCATATTCCGCTCCAACTCGATTGGAATATCGGTATAGCGGGTTCGGTGACGGTACAGAAACGCAAGGCGCAGGCGGTGCTGGAGCAGGCAAAATACACGCGTGACGCTACGCGTGCGAACCTTATCTCGTCTGTGGCGCAGTACTATTTCCGACTCCTGCTCCTCGACCGCGAGCTGGAGATCCTCCTCCTGACGGACAGCCTTTGGAACGTGTCGCTGGAGACGGAGCGTGCCCTTTGGGAGAACGGCAAAGCCTATTCGACCGCGGTCAACCAGATGGAGTCGTCCAACCTCACCGTCAAGACCCAGATCCTTGACACCAAACGCAATATCCTGGCAACGGAGAACGCGTTGTGCAAACTGCTCCGAATGACGCCGCGCCACGTGGAGCGTAATGCCTGGGGGACATTCGAGTTGCCGGACCGTTTCAGCACCGGCGTGCCTGCGCTTCTGCTGGAGAAACGTCCCGACGTACGCGTGGCAGACCAGCAACTGGCGGAGGCGTTCTACAACACCGCTGCAGCCAAGGCGGCTTTCTATCCCTCTTTCTCGCTCCAGGGACTGATAGGTTGGACCAACAACGGCGGTATAATAGCCGACCCGGGTGCGTTGCTGCTCAAAGCGGCAGCTTCGCTCGTACAGCCGATCTTCGCGCAGGGCAAGCTTCGTGCCAACCTCAAGATAGCCAAACTCAGCCAGGAGGACAAGCTCGACCAGTACGTTCAGACGGTTATCAACGCCGGCAACCAGGTCAACGAGGCTTTGGCGGACTGCCAGGTGGCGAAAGACAAAGACCTGATCTATAAAAGGCAGGTGGCAGTCCTCCACCTCGCCTACACCGGCACGCACGAGCTGATGAACGCGGGCAAAGCCAGCTACCTCGAGGTGCTCACCGCGCAGGAATCGCTCCTGAAAGCGCAACTCAATGAGGTGGAGAACCTCTTCGAAGGCTCGCAGGCACTCATCGCACTGTATATCGCCCTCGGCGGTACATCCAAATAGAAATTACTCATTGTTCTTCCTCTGGAGAAGAAATAAGGCTTTGGGCTGTTAGCTGTTAGCAATCAGCTTCAATGGTCAATGATAATCTGCTCCGCAGAAACGGGAGCCTGTAGAAAGAGTGACGCCGATTGCGCAAAGCGGTCGGCGTTTTCTGTGGTCAGATACCGGCACGTGCCGCCTTTGCTCAACTGTGTCCGGTATTCGGGATGGCGGTTCAGGTAGTCTTTCAGACTCTCCGCTACCAGTCCGCCTTGTGCGATCACGTTGATCTCCTTGCCTTGGCGGTTGGAGGTCAGCCATTTCCTGATCTTAGGCAGCAGCAAGGGATAGTGGGTGCATCCCAACACGATCGTGTCGATAAGCGGATCCTGTGCCATCAGCGCACGCAGGTATTTGTCGATAAACCAA
The DNA here is from genome assembly GCA_900319645.1 of uncultured Bacteroidales bacterium. Classification (GTDB taxonomy): domain Bacteria; phylum Bacteroidota; class Bacteroidia; order Bacteroidales; family Paludibacteraceae; genus Colicola. Next base: position 63,325 of record ONPG01000003.1, on the reverse strand, counting down.
TCGGCTCCGGGGTTCAGATGCTCGCCGGACTCAATGAGAGGCACCCACATCGGGCACGCCTGCTGGCTCACTACCATCTTTGTTGTTTGCCCTTCGCTCATCTTGTCCAGCTCCATGATATAGCTCTCCGAGCTGACCGTAGCCGGTGTGGCGAGTATGCCCACGTGTCCCGTCCGGGTCACCGAGGGCACCACCTCCACCGTCGGACGGATCACGCCTAAGACGTTTCGTATCTCCTTGATGGCAGCTCCCTCACCCGGCCGCCACCGTCCCGGCAGGTCTCTTTGCTGGATAGTGCGCAGCGCTTTGGCGCTTGCGGTGTTGCAGGCAAGGATAACGATCGTGCAGCCTTGGCGGAACAGGTATTCCACCGCCTGCAGGGTGTAGCTGTAGATCACCTCAAACGAGTGGGTGCCGTACGGCGCACGGGCGTTATCGCCCAAGTACAGGTAGTCGTACTCAGGCAACACCTTGCGGATCTCATCCAAGATAGTCAACCCGCCGTAGCCGCTGTCAAAAACACCAATCTTCATTTCGGTACTTGGTCTATTCGCCTGCAAAGGTACGACAAAAATTGCACATACGCAAATATTTTTATGCTTTTGGTCTAAAATTATCGAAAATATATTTCTTTTTGATTTTTTTGGGGACGTTTGGGGCGAAAACACAAAAAATCGCCCCGAAGAGCGATTTTTTGGTGTTTACCTTGTTGGTTGGTTCCTTTATTTCACGCGCGTACCTTGTACATTGTACTTTGTTCCATTGTACTTCAAGTAGAGAACGCCGTTCTCAATGACCTTGGTACATTGTACGTTGTCACTTTGTACATTCTCGACTCCTTCCGGAGCGTTGCCGATAATGTTGAGCTTGCCCCAAACAGGGTGAGACTTATAATCCTCGACGCTGTTAGCCGGTACATAGACAGGAGCGGTGGTAGAAACCTCGTAGAAGGTCTTGTCCTCCACGGTAGGCGGAACGACGGCATCTACGATCATCTTCGACAGCTTGGAGCAAAGGGCAAATGCGTTGTCGCCGATAGCCTGTACGGAAGCCGGGATATGTGCCTGATTAGCGTAAACGCAGCCGTAGAAAGCAGCCTTGCCAATCTCCGTCACGCCTTCCGGCAGATTGATCTGGCTCAACTCGTGGCAGTTGTAGAACGCCCAATCGCCGATACGCTGTAGGTTGGTGCCGGCAAACTCCACCTTCGCCAGACTGCGGCAATCCTCGAACGCACGGTCGCCGATCTCCGTCACTCCCGCAGGGATAGCGATGGAGTCGAGATAGATACATTGGGCAATAGCCATATAATTGATACGGGTCAAGTTGGATGGCAGAACTAATTTTTGCAGACTATAGCAATTGTAGAACAGATTATCCGGCAGTTCCGTATTCTCTACTGCTGCAAGATCAATCGTCTTCAATGTAGATGCATTGAAGGAAATACAATAGAACGCATCTTGCTGCATGAGTCCACCAGTGATATACATGTACTCCAAATGTACTGGGAAGCTCCTGCAATTGACAAAGGCGTCTGCGGGTGCGATTATGGAATTCAAATTCGTACAAACTCCAAACAGATTTCCTCCACAGTTGATAACGCTATTCGGAATCTCAAGAGAGGTCAAACTTCTGCAACAATAGAAAGCACTACTTCCAATGCTGGTGACGCTATTGGGAATCGTTACAGAGGTCAAACTGCTGCAACCAGAGAAAGCACTACCTCCAATGCTGGTGACGCTATTGCCAATCGTCACAGAGGTCAAACCGCTGCAATTGTAGAAAGCCTGATCTCCAATTGCTACGACCTTATAGGTTAGCTCGGAATAAGATACTTGGGCCGGGATGATTATTGCGTCATAGTATCCGCCGTCCTTATATATCACAGTTGCCGTTGTGTCTTCTGCGTTCAGGTGGTATTTGATACCGTCGATGACAACCTCTCTATCAACAATAGGTACTAACGGCGAACTTGGGTGAACTTTCACTTTCAGTTTCGCGGCTTTGCCAGATGGATTCTCATCGGTTGCGTTTGCGCACGGCAGAACGCCCACTGCACTCCAGTTCTGATCGATATCGAAACCGATACCGAACTCGTTCATATTCCAGTTGGCAGGAATCAACTCACGGAGGAGTTGGATCTCGATCTTACCGTTCACGAACTGGCTATTGCCGATAGGCAGTTGGCCTTCGCCTACGATAGCGCCCCAGTAGTCAGAAGCATCGTGCTCTACGCTCGGATCGACCCACTCCCAGCCGTAATCTCCTACTTCACCCCACCATTTGAAGACAGCAGGATTGTAGCTATACGGCTGTCCATCCACGAACACTGCTGTCTCCAGCATAATATCTGCGTTTGGATCCAGGAAATCGTTGCTGTAACCACCGGTTATGTCGCTGTTGTCTGTGTCGAGATAAACATGGAACGGAACATATTCAAGGTCTGGGAGTTCGCTCATATCCGGCTCCACAAGGATATTGATGTAGGTCTGGTCGGCAAACACTTTCACACTCTTCAGTGCAGTCAAGCTTGCACCGGCAGGACAATACGCTTTGGCTACGTAGCTTGACGGGAGGTTCTTCCAGTCGTCCAGCGAGTTGTCCGTCACGCTAATCGCAAACGGACCGGGATTAACGCTCGGGTCATCACTCACACTCCAACGATAATACTCAGGATCACTGAGATCAATCTCGATCCACTTGCAAGGAGTACCCTTGTAAGTATCATCTTGCCAGAGTTGACCGAAAACGAGTTGGTTATCTTGAACCGGTTTCCACTCATTGTTCTCTGTATCGTAGTACTCGAGCTCTTTATCCCAAGAACCATCGGAGCGGAACTTGAAGTACTGCGAAGCTTTAGCCTCCAACTCAACAAAGAACCATCCGTTGTTCAGTTTCTCCATAGCAGTTCCAGCCCAGTCGTCGAAGGTACCGATGATCTCAACAGCTTGCGGGCAGTTGGCAGTCGGAAGGTTCACCCCCATAACGGTGTACTCATCCGGCTCAGCAGGAGCGCAACGAGCCCAGCGGAGGGTATCAGCACGGAGATCCCAAACGATGTTAGCGTCCTCGTGAGTCAATTGGTTGTCGTACTCCTCACCCGGAAGGCGTACCCACTGCCCGTTAACGAGTTTTTGCATGTAAGCCTCATCCTTCCAACCCGGAGTTTGAGTCGAGTCGATCAAACCGGTTTGCGGATCCATCATACCGCTAACGATCTGATAATGAGCACCCTCAGCAGCCTTGAAGTTGTAGTAGTAAACAGCTGTCTGATACTCTTGAGTCTTTGCCATATCCAACTGCATTTCTTGGAATGCCCAGTTGGTCATATCGCCGACGATAAAAGGAACTGTTAAACCGTTGCAACCATCGTTGATTACGGTAACGGTGTAGTTGTGGTAGATAGCGGTACAGGGGTTCTTTTTCCACGCATCTATCGTGAATACGTTCGGAGCGTCAGCACCGTAGTTGAGCATGTCGATCTCACCTGCATAAGCGCCTTGTACTACCTGTACACCACCGCGGATAGCGGTAGCAGCACCTACCTGGTACTCCCAGTTCCAATTACCGTCCACGTCCAGCATAATCGGTTTGGCCTGAATGCCCTTCTCAGCATCCGGCTCTGCTTCCGGAGTGAAAGAACCTACGTACCAACCGTCGTAACCCTCTACAGGTTGAACAGCTGTGCACTCAGCAGCGGTGCTGCTCCAACCGTTGAACGAACCAGTCAGAACGATGTTGTTGCAGTTCATCTCCGCCGGGACATAGAAGCAAACGCACACGTCACCCTGCTCATAGTAATCAGCCAGGACAGCGTCAGAAGGAACCGTCGGGTTAACAGGTTGCGGAGTATAACCCACATCTTGGATACCGATACCGAAGATGTTGCTGGTGTTGACAACCATTTTGATTACCACGTCACCTGCGTCATAAATGCCGGCAGGCAGGTCGAAAGGAGCTGCGTAGGCTGGACGGATGCCGTCAATCTTAATACCGCTACCAGTATATTCAATCGGATCACCATCCTTGATAGTTACGCTGACACCGCGATCAGAATCACCATTCGGCTGGAAGTACACAACCATCTGCGACTCCTTTTGGAGGTTAAAGGCTCCTAATTCGATGGTAGCACCCGCTGCAGCGCGGAACATAGTTCCAGCCAGCAGAGAATCCACTCCCTCCCACACAGGAGTCGGCATCAGCATATTGTAGGTCTCCTTGACGTTCCACTTGTTCTCTGATTCCGTTCCGTCCGCTTTCTGGAAACCACGGAGCACGGTACCGTTAGGCAGCGTATAAGGATTGGTGCTGGTAACAACGGATTGAACCATTTGCGGGTCGGAAACGCTCAATGCCTGGAAATCAATGTAGTTGGCTACAGTTGCCAAATGAACGGTTCCTGAAATAATCGGATCGTATAGCACTTTTGCTGTACCGCTGATGATCTCGATGGTGCCGTTGTAGTTCTGGATTCTGCCGAATACGCTCACTTTGTCACCCACAGCAGCGGCGATACTGTCCTTCATCAGGATATTATACACTTTCAGCTCTTTCTCGTTGCTTTCGCAAACCAGCGAGAACGTCTCTTGCTTGTTCCGGTTCATTGGCGAGCCGACGTTGGCTACTACGCCTTCCACGATAAAGAAATCGTTGGTAACCTCCATATCGTTGAGTGTTTCTCCCTCTGCGATGGCATCGCAGATGCTTGTCTCGATGGTGTCACGTTTAATGACTACCCGCTCAAGAATCTCGGTGTCGCCGTTTTTCATCTCGGCGGTAGTGCCTTGGTAGTTCATCAGAAAACCTTTGATGGTTACTTTGTCGCCGACATTCAAAGCCTCTGCTTCCGGCAGGTTGCACCAGTACGCCTGGAAGGTCTGGGTGGTACCTTTCACGTCATCCAGCCAGAAAGTTTGCTGACCACGGCTAACGGTTCCGTTGGTGTAGGTTACGTAACCGGTAACGGCTACGGAGTCGGTACCTGTCGCGCCAGCCTGGAGGTTATCCAGCGTGTACTGTTTTGCTTGTGCGCAGGTCATCTCAGTAATCGTTTGGGTCTTTGCAGCGAATACGCTAACACTCATCAGCGCAGCTGCTAAAAATGTAAAAAACTTTTTCATAAAATGTGAATTTAAAAGTTAAGTATAGATTGATATAGATGTTTTTGTGTCGGTATTGCAAAATCGACCGCAAAGATACGACAAAAATTCGGTATATGCAAATATTTTTATGCTTTTTGTCAAAAATTGTCGAAAATTACGATAATCTTTATATTCGTCAACCATACAGCGAAGCAGATCGTTCGAGCAATGCGAGATAAGCATTAAAGACAATTATCAACAATTATTAATTACAAAGAGGGCGTGTCAATCGTTTTGACACACCCTCTTTTTGTTTTGTTTGAAATGGTTTGATGCTTCGCGTTTGAAGTTGTTAACAAAGTCCAACAATGTCAAACAATGTCAAACGATTTCTAACGACTTTCAAACTATTTCCAATTAGCACAAAGCTACTCTTCCGATGGACGGAATGTCCAATGACACTTGCTGACCGAGGGCTTTGAATAGTTTACAGATAGAGGCGATCGTGAGGTTTTTCCCGTTCTCCAGACGTGAAATCTGCGCTTTTTGAACACCAACCATCTCGCCTAATTGCTCTTGTGATAGTGATTTAGCCTGACGAGCCTTGCGTATAGCTTCTCCCACAAGCATCAATTCCACTTGTTCGTCATACTCCGCACGTGCCTGAGTTCCTTTTTCGCCCACGTGCTTATCTACCATTTGCTCATGTGTGTAAAACTGCATATACAATCCTCCTGATTATTTCTGATTAAAATATATTTCCATGATGCTTTCGGCATGATGAATCTCTTGTTTTGGGGTTTTCTGAGATTTCTTCACAAAACCATGAGTTGCGATAACTAAAGTCTGTTGCCCGTTTCTCTTATCCCAGAAAGCCAATAACCGATATTGAATATTGTCAAACAGAGTCCGAAACTCCCATATATCGGTATTCTCCAATTTCTTGAACAACTTCGGGTCTGTTGAATAGGATGCTTTTAAGATATTATAAAGTATCTTAGCACGAACTTTATCCGTCTGTAATTTCGGTTTCTGCTCTTTCATAGATTCAACTCCAATTCCAAATCGGGTGCAAAGATACAAAAAAGTTTCCATATACAGAAACATTTTAACAAAAAAAAGCAATTTTTATGTTTTTTGCACCAAAAAAGCGCACCGAGATGCGCTTTTTCTTTGTTTGACGTGGTTTGAGGTTGTTTGAAGAAGCTTTGCTTCGTTTGAAGTTGTTAACGACTACAAACTACTTCACTTTTTGCCCTGTGATAGTATAGGTCTTGTCGTCCGTGAGGATATAGACATTGCCGTTCTTGATCAGTTTCTGTGCGGGGTTGGCGGGGTTGGTATATACCGCCGGAGCAGAAGAAAGTTCATCGGCTTGATAAACGGCTTGGATAGTGATGCCATCCTCAATGTCGTCTGCGAAAGCCCTCCATTTAACAAACGTAAAGCCGGTAATAGTCGGCGCTACGGGCACATAGAGCGTAACTACATGGTTGTATAAGGCTTGGCTATCTTTATCCACATAGTTAATCGTATAATCATCCACACCCACGATGTTCGTAAATTCCTTCCACACATTGGCAGCTTGATACAGGCTTACCGACTCCTTTGCCACATTGAGCACGCAGGTGGATTTGTTAACATTATCAAACACATTGCTATTGATGCTCTGCGGTGTAGTGGCATAGTTGGTTATAGAGGTCAAACCGGTGCAATCCTTGAAAGCCTTCTCTCCAATGCCGGTGACGCTATTGCCAATCGTCACAGAGGTCAAACCGCTGCAATGAAGGAAAGCAGAACTTCCAATGCTGGTGACGCTATTCGGAATCGTCACAGAGGTCAAACCTTTGCACAGAAAGAAAGCACCCTCTCCAATGCTGGTGACGCTACTCGGAATCGTCACAGAGGTCATACTGCTGCAACCCCCGAAAGCACTACTTCCAATGCTGGTGACGCTATTACCAATCGTCACAGAGGTCAAACGGTAGCACTCATAGAAAGCATAATCTCCAATGCCGGTGACGCTATTGGGAATCGTCACAGAGGTCAAACCGGTGCAATAAGAGAAAGCAGTATTTCCAATGCTGGTGACGCGATTACCAATCGTCACAGAGGTCAAACCGCTGCAACCATCGAAAGCATCACTTCCAATGCTGGTAACGCGATTGGGAATCTCAATCGAGGTCAAACCGCTGCAATCGCGGAAAGCCCATTCTCCAATGCTGGTGATGCCATCCGGCAGAGATACATACTTAATGTATGATTTGTAATCATACCAAGGAGCAAAATCTGGATCTCCATGCCAGTTTGTCATTTCGCCACTACCGGTAATGGTGAGTGTGCTGTCTTGGGTGTTTAATGACCACGTGAGATTGGGGCCGCAAGAGCCATCAACGATAGCGGCTTGGGTAATTCCTGCGCAGGTTACCAGCGCGAGAAGGAAAATGGAAAGTTTTTTCATAATGTAATATAATTTAGCGATTCATATTCAATTCCGACCGCAAATTTACTGCTTTTTTCTCAAATACGCAAGTTTTTTGTGATTTTTGCTCGCAAATGAATGTTTTTTTGTTCTTATCCCTTGCGGGAACGATAATCACACAAATTAAACATGGGGTGTCCCCGATGAAACGGGGAAACCCAACGAGGGAAGGGGAATAAAAACGGCGAAAAAATCGTTCGAGCGAAGCGAGATAAGAAAAAATCGTTCGAGCGAAGCGAGATAAGAATTAAACTAATTAAACGAAATGCCTCGCAGGGCATCGTTTTATGTTTATTTCCGAAGGGGCTGTTACCGCCTTTGGCGGTGAGGATGAGGGCGTTTAGGCGACTGGGGAGCTCGCTCACCAAGGCGGCTAAGCACACGCATACTCATAAGCGCTTTGGCGCAACAGCCACTGAGGGGTTTTGTATGTTTTTTTTATAATTAGCTTAATTCGCACAATTCGCCGTTTTATGGTAAACAAAAAGCACCCGCATGTGATTGCGAGTGCTTGGTACTTGGTACTTAGTCACTTGGTCACTTAACCTGTTGTCCTGTGATGGTATAAGTCTTGTCATCACGAACGATGAGGAGCATGCCGTCACGGAGAATCTTGGTGCCTTGTACTTGGTTGGTTTGTACATTCTCTACTGCGGTTGCAGAGCCGGCTTTGATAGAGATGGTGAGGGTGTAGGTCATCTCTTCAGTATCATAATCAACATTGTACTTTCGATAGTATCCGGTTACAGTAGCGGTGCCTTCAAAAGCCTCTGCAATCTGGATGTAGTGATCACGATTATCGTCACCTGTTTTACCTGCGGTTACTGCTGCATTACCGGTTGCCTCGGGTACATAGGATGCATGACACATACCGCCATACTCTAACGAATAGAGTTCTTGGATGATGCCATCCAATTCACCATTTTCATAAATAAAATCACATTTGAAGGTGTGCGGGAGAGTGACTGTTCTCTCTACGGTTTTGTTGTTAGCCGCAAACACAACCGTAACTTCTGCCGGTTCGGGCTCGTTCTTCGATACATAGATGCAATTGTAGAACCAGTCTTCGCCGCCGTTATAGTTCGGACGGAAATAGATGGTATATTCGCCGTCCGCGGTGATCTCGCCGTTCTCGCCGTAGTTGTTGCCCATACCGCTGGGGAACCAGGACTGCTGTCCGTTCTGCACTTTCACAACCTTGAACTGGCTGCTGGTGGTAAGATCGAGAACATAAAAATACTCCTCGATATCGGAATCAATGTTCGGATTGAGCTCATAATTCTCGTTCACGTCCCATTCGGTCATGTTGCCTACAAGGTAGTAGGTAGGAGTTTCGGGCACGAACTCACCGGTTTTCTCCGCGTAGATGCAACTGTAGAACCAGTCTTCGCCGCCGTCATAGTTTGGACGGAAATAAACGGTATATTCGCCATCCGCGGTGATCTCGCCGTTCTGGCCGTAGTTGTTGCCCATGCCCCCGGGAATCCAGGACTGCTCTCCGTTCTGCACTTTCACTACCTTGAACTCGCTGGTGGTAGTCAGATCCAGCGTGTAGAAGTACTCCTCGGTTTCTGCATCCAGGCTCGGATTCATCTCATAATTCTCGTCCACCTGCCAGCTGTTCATGGTGCCTACAATGTAGTACTTGGCAGCGGGAGCAACTGCTGCAAACTCAGCCTTGCAAGCCGCGTCATTGGTCATGGTGAAGGTCAGCGGGTTATCAAGGGTGTTGAGAGCGGTTCCGCAATCGATAAAATCGCAAAGAACATTTCCTTCTAACCATCCGCTGAACTCATAGCCCTCATTCGGGGTAGCGAGGATCGTTACCTTTGCGTTCTCGGGCACGGTGTAGTTACCATTACCGTTGTCAACGATGTCGCTGCCAAGGAGGTTGGTAACAGCTACCGATCCCATCGTCGGATCAGCCACGAGCTTCAGCGTGTAAGTAGTGGGAGCAGGTTCTTCGATGGTGAATACAATTTGTGTGACATCATTAAAATAATCACCAAATGTGGTTTCGTTTGCCTCACCTGTCCACACAGCACCCGGGCTTGCTTGCGTCCAACCGCTTCCGTGAAGACTATAAATGGTTCCGGTGATTTCAATCCTCGTGAAGTTTCCTAAAGAGGTCGAGAATTTAAATGAGTCATCAGTGTACCCCATCCACTCTCCATATTGCCCATCAATCGTTCCAGACAATACCGTCACCGTAACACCATCTTGAGTGAATGAACCATCGTACAACAAGATACTTGATAAGGTGCTGCTGTTCCACGTTACGGTGGTTGCATACATGCCTACGCTCATGAGCGCGGCAAAGAGAAAAGTAAATAATTTTCTCATACTTTAAATGATTTTAATTGTTAATAATGTTAATTTGTTGTTAATTATATACGACAAAGCGACAAGTGCACGAAGCACCTGCCGCCTATACGTCGGTTTGTCTGCCTGATTTGTTACCTCTGGTGAGCTCGTCGCGCGCCACATATATACATACATACATACATACATACATGTGCCGCCGCGCTTGCCATTAAGAAGTTATATGTGAGGATTTGATCCAAAATCATGTTTACAATGTGAGTAATAGACTCCTTTGTTCAAAAACGGGGCAAAGTTACAACTTTTTTCTCATATACGCAAGTTTTTCTGATTTTTTTTGTCCAAAAAGTCACAAAAATGATCCAAAAAATCCACAAAGAACTGATTTAGAAAAAAACCTATAAAACCCCGTAGCCGTTTGTAGCCCTTTGGGCTTATGTGCCTTAGGTTGCTATGCCGCCTTGTAAGCAAGCTTCCAGATCGGCCTGTCACCCTAACGCACACTCCTTGCGGAGTACAAACGCCTGCGGACATATGTTTATTTCCGAAGGGGCTGTTACCGCCTTTGGCGGTGAGGATGAGGGCGTTTAGGCGACTGGGGAGCTCGCTCACCAAGGCGACTAAGCACACGCATGCTCATAAGCGCTTTGGCGCAACAGCCACTGAGGGGTTTTGTATGTTTTTTTATAATTAGCGTAATTAGCACAATTCGCCGTTTCTTTGGTATATTTTCCTTGGTCTTTACGGATCCGCATTTAGGGCACTTTTTCTTGTTCATAAGCAGCATTTTTAGGTGTTTTGAATGCTGCAAAGATACGATAAATACTGGGTATACGCAAGTTTTTAGCCTGCAAATTGACCCATAAACCTGAATTTTGTAAATATTTATGGTTATTTATGTTGCTGTTTAACGAATCCAAACAAGCGTCAATAAACGCCTTTTATATAATATGTCAATTTATTCTATGTTTGCGCTTTATCCTCGTAGTGGGTACTACTCGGGCGCTTCACTCGAAGTGCGTTCCGTCGCACTTCTTCACACATTTTTTACGCTACTGAGCTCAGCGGTATGTTGAACTATCGCAGATTATGCGACAGTTGGTTTTCTTACTTCATTCAACACTACCTCCGGGTTCAAATCCATACGCATAATAGCGGATAGTTTCTTGCCCATATCTTTGAGCGAATGACCACAATGGTAGAGGCTATCGTCAATAATCAGCCATCGGTCGTGCGAAGATTTAGACCATTTATGCGTGTTGATTGGTTGTTTGCCTTTAGATGCGTTGTGCGCGTCGCGAAGGGATTTGTATTCACTATCAGAATAGATGTCGGCAGTTACTCCGTTAGTACGCACATCAAGCATCTCAAAAGTAGCTGCGTCCACATAGCCATCAATAATGATGACACGCTTTGTGGCTGTCTTAATAATCCGTTCCAATAGTACGCGTGCTTCAAAGAATTCGCCATCGAAGAAGACTTGTTCAATAGGAGGCAAGGATGTGCGGACGAAGAAATCAATCTTTTCTTCTACAGCCTCTAATCTTCGCTCTTGAGCTATCAATCGGCTGTCAACACGCTCCTCAACCGCTAAAATACGCTGGTTAATGGCATGACCACGCAATATGTATTCCCGGAGCACACTATTTGCCCATCGGCGAAACTCTATACCTCTACTACTTTTGACACGATAACCTACCGATAGAATCACATCAAGACTATAGTACTCAACAAGATATGTTTTGCCATCTGTAGCAGTTGTCGCAATTTTTGCGACAACTGGATTTTCGCAGGGAGTCGCAAATTTTGCGACTCCCTGAATAGATTTTTGAGTTATCGCATTTTTTGCGACAACTGGAGCCAACTCCTCGCGTAGCGCATTATTGATATGCTTGCCGATGGTTTTAACATCACGATCAAAAAGCACAGCCATCTGGTTGCGGTTAAGCCAAACGGTGTCATCCTGAACACGCACCTCCAATTGGATCGTATCGTTTGGTTGATATAGTACTATTTCGTCTTTCATATTCTGCCAAAGTCTATTCCGCCTGCAAAGGTACTGCTTTTTTCTCAAATACGCAAGTTTTTTGTGATTTTTTTTGTCCAAAAAGTCACAAAAATGATCCAAAAAATCCACAAAGAACTGATTTAGAAAAAAACCTATAAAACCCCTTGTCGTTCGCGTTCGGCAATCTCGCGCATTGACCGACGACCTCGTCGTCGTTGGGGCGCTCGATACCTCCGCTCTCCCCACCGCAAACAGCCTGCGGCTTCGGTTTACGTTGGGGACCCCGAGATGTGCCTTAGGTTGCTATGCCGCCTTGTAAGCAAGCTTCCAGATCGGTCTGTCACCCTAACGCTGTTTATTTCCGAAGGGGCTGTTACCGCCTTTGGCGGTGAGGATGAGGGCGTTTAGGCGACTGGGGAGCTCGCTCACCAAGGCGACTAAGCACACGCATACTCATAAGCGCTTTGGCGCATTACTCTTTCCAAGTATAAACGGCACAGAGCGTGTCGTTTTTTGTTTCTATAATCAAGGTTAGCGCGGTATCCGTCACGATGCCATTCCGCTCATAGTTTCCTTTATAATAGCGTTTGACGGTGCCGTCCGGGAAGGTTGTTTCGAGTGCCGGTAATTTACCGCAGACAAAAGCCACGCCGTTCGCAGGCCTACAGCTCATTAGCGCGACGGAGAATATCAGTATCAAACACAGTCTCTTCCATTTCCTTGACCGCTTCCAGTACCATAAATTTGTCAATCGCCAAATACCCCCCCCATTTTGTTGATTTTCAACGAGTTACAAACTCGTTGAATATATCCGTACTTTTGCTTCTCACGCTCAACAATCACGGCTTTGTATATCTGATAGTAGTATTCAAGCGTCTCGCATCGCGCAAAGAGGACGAGATTATCGCCCCACGTTTTGTTCAGCTTCTGCTGCCTGATACTATCGTAAACCGTTCTGACCACGTGCGCTATTGAAATATCGCACAAAATTACAACTTTTTTCGGAGATACGCAAATAATTGTGTATTTTTTTTATATGTTTTACAACATATTTTTTGTGCAAACGTCTCGCGCGTATAACATTTTTTTTGATACAAACGGAGGATGTGACACCCTCCATTGTTTGTTAAGAAAGCCGTACCTTTGCACCGCTTTTCCGGAAGAAGCGGCTCGATGGGGTGCGTGGTGCACCTGCGGGAAGACGTTTCGTAAGACGGGAGGCTGATAAAAAAACTATGTTACCGGAACAACTTGTTCACCAACTGCGGCTGACGGACGGGACTATCGTGCGGCTGTGCCCGACACCCAAGCCGCTCTATTGCTCCCGCGACGGGAGGTTCTTCTCGCCCGCCAGGGCGGTATTGACCGACGACGGATGGGTGATGCGCGAACTCAAAGTGCAAACCTATGGCGTAGGGAGAAACGACACCAGGAACCACAGCTTCCGTCCGCGTCTTTGCGAACCCATAGCAGGAATTAACATTGACGTGCACATTTTGATGTGGGAGACGTGGGTAGGACCAAGAAAGAAAACCGATGCCGACGGCGTCAAATGGGAGATTGACCATGTCGATGGCAACGTCCTGAACTGGAACTTGGACAATCTCGAGGAGATCACAGCCGAGGAGAATAACCGCCGGAGATGGATCCTCTACCGCCTGCGCAAGGAAGGCAAAGACCCCACGCAGATGCCCATCGCCGAACTCAAACGCATTTTCAATTTATCAACAAACAAACAAATTTAATCATTATGAAAGCATTAGAATTGACCACGGCGTTTGTGAACGCCAATTCAGCAGTATTAAACAACGCGAACGCGTTAGTACAAACCCACGCCTTGCGCATGCTCATCGCAGCCTGCGAGGATCGCATCACCGAACTGAGCGACGAGGCTGTCAATATGGCTTCCGCTATTCTGACGGAACAAGGAAAGTCACAAGGCTCCTTTGAGGTGGAGACGGATGTTTATGGCGGGCGTCAGGTGCTTAAGTTCCAGCTCCAGATAACGGAGAAATACGACCTCAGCAAGTCGAACAAATACACGGAGGAGGACTGCCAGAACTGGCGCGGACTGAAACGCGAGCAGGAGAACCTCAAACGGATGTCGTCGGCTATCACCAAGCAGTTGAACGGCATCGTGGAAGGCTACGTAGCACGCCACCCGGGTACCAAGCCCGACGAGATCAAAGCCGTTATCAAAGCCATCAAGGAAACGGAATAGTGAAAGGAAGACGGCTTTGGCTTTGGCGTTGGCGTTGGCTTTGGATTAAACTGAAAAGTTAAAAATGAAACTCCTGTTGGAAGATAAGATTGCTAAGGAGCATCAACTGAATGCCAACGAGGCCTGTATATACGCGTGCATTGCGAAATGCACGCGTGCAGGTCGCGGTTGGTACGGCAACTATGCCGCACTCGCCGATGCTATGCCGTTTGAGATCAATCGCACAACAGCCTTCCGGGCGGTGCAAAAATTGTTAAATCTGGGGGTTATCGAGAAGCGCGATGATGAGCACTTGTATTCTGTGCAAAATGCAACGGAGAGTGTGCAAATTGCAACGGAGAATGTGCAAATTGCAACGGAGAGTGTGCAAAATGCACACGAAAGCGTGCAAAATGCACTCCCCCCTATAACCCCCCTAAATAAAAGAGTTATGAACGAAAAAAAGAAAGAAGAAGAGGGATTGACGCACGTGCCTGCGCACGATGCGCACGAGAACCCCGCACCCCAATTTAAGGAATTTATGGAGCTTTTCAGAAACACCAACAACGGCTTCTATCCTGACACGGAGAACACCGCCTATTTCCTCTGGCAGCGGAGCAACCCGATCAAGCAATCGGCGATGATAGCCGCGCTGCGTGACCCGAAAGGATTCCGCAAACCCCGTCCGGATTGGTTCATCAGCGACTTCCCCGACCCACAGCCGCAGTTCCTCGACGGCATCGCTCAGGACAACGCCCGGGCGGAGGGGCTCGAGTTGGTGCAAGTGGCCTACGACAACCGCTTCCTCATCTGCACACGGATCGAAGCCGAACGCTTCCAACTGCCAGTGATACGGATTTGGTAGAAGGGCTGCGAAGGGAGGGCTATCCCGATATTGGCTCGATATTGGCTCGATATTGGAACGATAAAGGCTTTGGCATTGGCATTGGCGCTTATTAAACTGAAAGGGGCTCCGACATACCATGCCGGAGATTATATAAACACCCTCATTAAGTCGAAAGTCGAAAGTCGAAAGTCGAAAGACAATGGACAATGGACAATGGACAATGGACATCAATACCATCAAGGAAACGGAAAGGACAAGGGCATCGCTAAAGCAAATTGGTCTATTGTCCATCGTCCATTGTCCAACATCAAAACATCAAAACCTATGCAAATCGTTTTAACTACACAATGTATGCACATCGCCGGGTCGTTAGGAAAGGGATTCGGCTACTCGATCCAGTTCCAAAACGGACAGTTCGTCAGCAAACGCAACTCCCGCGGATACGTACCGCACTACGGACACTACCGGTTCATCCTCGCCTGTGCGGAGCTTGCGATGCTCCAACTGCACATCAAGGATATCTCCGTCAGTCGGGAGGAACTGCTGGAAGCTGCGCGGGAAGCTTCGAGCGACCTCAGAGATAATCCCTACACGCTCATCTATTACCACATCCGGCAGGACACCGGCAGAGAGTTCTACCACGCACGGGATATCTTTTTTCTGCACAAACTTTATGAAAGTTGAGGGTCGAAAGTCGAAAGTCGAAAGTCGAAAGACGTCCAACATCAAAACATCAAAACATCAAACAAACTCAAAACGCAATGGGAAGAAGTCAAATGCAAGAAAGGTACACGCATATACAACTGGCGGCGGCTCTAACCAAAGCCGTGCGGGAGAAAAAAGGCGCGGATGCAAGGGCATATTTCTACTTTGACATCCGCACGCTGGTGCTGTGTTGGGCGGAACATCCGGAGTTCCCTTCGCCGAGCCCGAGCGCGATGTATAAACGCGAGACGAAAAAAGCCGGAGGCGGATATCTGCTATTCAGCGAGATAGCCTCGTTCCAGATCTACACAGGTTATAACCTGTATAAGTATCTCTAATCCGCATTTTTTGGACTAAAGAGGGCGTTTTTTGGAAATAACATTGACAAACGCCCTTTTTTTTTGTATCTTTGTCGTCGAAATCGGGATATTGGCGTTGGCTTTGGCTTTGGCTTTGGCGTTGGCGATGGACGAAAGAAAGAACCGGCATACTATGCCGGACAATGGACATTGCTTATGGCAACAACGGGCATACTTCGTGCTATCACGCGAAGCAGGAAACGAGGTATTATGAATTTGAATATGCAATTGATTACAGCGGCGGTGCTCTCGATAGGCGGGTTGATACTGCTGTTCTGCGGAGTCTTCATAGCGCCACAAGGTCAGATACACGAGAGTTTGCTCATCGGGTTCGGCGAAGTTGCTACCTTTGCAGGGGCTCTGTTCGGAATTGACTACACCTATCGGCAGAAACGAGGACGGTAGCTTTCGACTTTCGACTTTCGACTATCAATTATCAATTATGAGTTACTACAAGTTATATCGAGATAAGGCAGAGGGCAAGGCGGTACGCGGGACGTTGTATATGTGCCAGCCGGGCAGATTGGGAGAGACGCTGCTCGTCAAGGCGGCAAGCACGCTGGAGAACGCAAACAAGATGATCCCGGCGATGGTCTATCCCGTCGCGGTAACAATGAGCCCGCGGTTCGGCAAGCTCCTGCCACTGGTGAGGAACGTACCCGGGCGGACTGGCATCCGGATTCACGGCGGCATCAAACCCGAGCACTCGCAGGGCTGTATCCTCCTTAACCGCAAAGCCGAGTACAAAGCCGTGGTCGAGCGTTTGCTCTACGAACAGAAAAAGTGCGAGGACATCCGGCTGGAGATCATCGACTGGTATCCCGGACGCGACAGAGCCTACCAAAAACAAATCATTGATTATCCCAAATATACAGATTATGAAAAAGTTAGTACTAATGTTAGTCCTCATCGCGGTATGTAGTGCCGTCACCGTCGGCTGCAAAGCGACGCGCGTGATCGCCACTACGACCACCTGCACCATCTGTGCGGACTCTGCCCAGTCGTCTGCTACCATCCAGACGAAAGTGACAGAAGATTATCAAGGCGTCAAGAAGAAGTGAAGCTTTGGCATTGGCGATCTTTGACATGTAAATAAAAGAAGATAAAAGCTTTGAGTGCTTTAGGAGCAAGCTCCTTGAACCAATAGTTACCAAAATCTGCTTGTAAGCAAGCTTCCAGACAGCTTTTACTAACTATTTGTTCACTCTTCGAGTTAAAGCACTCAAAGAGATAAATTAAGATAAATTCGCAGCGACTTAAAGAAAAAACTGCGTGCTTTTATTTAAATTTATCTCTTTTGAATGTTTTTTCTCGTCAGAGTTGTGGAGTTTGGGATAAAACTATCTGGGTGCTTGCACACAAGGAGTTTTAGCCACAAAGTACGCATAGCGCGAAGCGCAAAAACATTCAAAAGTGTTTATCTTGTTTTATTTACCAACAAAACCTCGAAGATGGTGCTGGCTCAGCACCGGGTAGCACCGACCAAGACCAAGAACGGCTGTAACCGTCTTTACCTCCGCGGCTTGGAGAGCGTGACGCGTTCGACACCTGTCAGCGCCAGCGAGCAGGCACAGCGTTCGCAGTTCGCGCAGATCTCGCAGCAAGTGACTGCGCGCATGAAGACCACCTCTCCGACCTACGCGACGGACTATGCCGCTTTCAAGGCGCAGAAAGACCTCCCCAACGGAGAGCCTACCTTCCGCAGCTATCTGTGGAAAGTGGTCAAGGAGAGCCTGTAAAGGCGACGAAGTCGCCGGCTAATGCCAGCATTGGCATTGGCTTTGGCTTTCGACTTTCGACTTTCAATTATTAATTATTAACTATTAACTATTAATTACCATTAATCCCTCTTAACGAGCTGAGAGGCGCTCTCCCCATCGGGATGTGAAACGCAGTTTCGCAGACCGAAGAGCGACGAGGTCGCCGGTCAATGCACGAGGATAGCTCGCGCGACATGGCAAAATTTCAACCCTCAGCGGGTATCGACCACATCAGCGGTGTGTTGAGCCCGAAGAAAGGCGATCCTTGCGCACAGCGCCTGACCGCCAAACACGTAACCATCAGCGCGGATTGCAACCGCATTTACCTGGGTCCGAAACCCAAACGCACCACCGCGCGACCAGGCACGCTGGGCAGCCGCCCGCAAAGCCGGCGACCCGCACCGCACCTTCCGCGGATGGCTCTTCGCCAAAGGCTGGGAGAACTACGACGAGGAGACCGGGCAAGTCGTTTGGCCTAGCGAGCTCTAAGCCGGCTTTGGCTTTGGCATTGGCTTTGGCTGCTAAAAAAATCGTCCTTCAGGGCGATTTTTTTTTGTAGGGTGAGATCGACATATCGAAAGGTCGAAAGTCGAAAGACGAAAGTCGAAAGCCAAGGCCAATGCCAACGCCAATGCCGGCATCGCCAACGCCATCGCCAACGCCATTGCTCGCAGAGATACAACATTCTTAACTGTATAAAATGTTGCAAAATATGCTATATTTGTTGCGTTGAAACATTTGTAGCACATTTTGCAACATATTTTTTTGCATATTTATAAAAATGCCCGTACCTTTGCAGCGAATTTTGACAAGCACACATTACAATTCAACAAATTTTTCAATATCATGAAATCAAAAAGTGTCTTTTTAACCTTCCTTCTGATGGTTTGCTGTGCGGCGGTGACGTACGCGCAGGTGACAGCGTCGGGTGTGGTAGTCGATGGCGCGACAGGCGAGCCGATTATCGGAGCCTCGGTGCTGGAGGAAGGAACGACCAACGGAACGATTACCGATTTTGACGGTAATTTCCAGTTAACCGTAGCCGCCGATGCCATGATCGTGGTGTCGTACGTAGGCTACAAGTCCCAGCAACTCTATCCGGCACAGAGCATGAAAGTGCAGCTGTCGGAGGACAGCGAGGTCCTGGAGGAGGTGGTAGTGACGGGTTATACGACCCAGCGCAAAGCCGATCTGACGGGTGCTATCACCGCCGTATCGTCCAAGGATCTGGAGAAGCAGCAGGAGAACAACCCGATGAAGGCCTTGCAGGGTAAGGTCCCCGGAATGAATATCGCTGCTGACGGTAATCCTTCGGGTGCTGCTACGGTACGTATCCGCGGTATAGGCACGCTCAACGACAACGACCCGTTGTATATCATCGACGGAGTGCCGACCAAATCGGGAATGCACGAGTTGAACCCCAACGATATCGAGTCGATCCAGGTGCTGAAAGATGCCGCTTCGGCAAGTATATACGGTTCGCGCGCAGCGAACGGTGTGATCATCATCACGACCAAGCGCGGCGCGGAGGGCAAGATCCGCGTGGATGTGGACGCCTCGGTGGCTGTTCAGTCGTACGTGAACCGCATGAAAGTGCTGAATTCGGAGCAGTACGGCCGCTCGCTCTGGCAGGCCTATATCAACGACGGTCAGGCGGATCCGAACACCAACGTATTGGGTTATCATTACGACTGGGGTTACAACGAGCAAGGTCAGCCGGTGCTGAACAGCCTTTCGCTGAACAAATACATGGACGAGGCGGGAACAGTGCCGGTGAGCAACACCGATTGGTTCAAGGAGACCACGCGCCCGGGTATTATACAGAATTATAACGTAGCCGTGTCGAACGGCGGACAGAAGGGTAGTGCGTTCTTCTCGATGGGATACTACAAGAACCAGGGCGTCATCAAGACGACGGATTTCGACCGTTTCTCCGCCCGTATCAACAGCGACTACAAGATTCTGAAGGACTATGTGACGATAGGGGAGAACTTCACGCTGAGCCGCACGTCGGAGGTAGCTTCTCCGGGCGGATTTATCAACAGTGTGCTGCAGTACAACCCCTTGCTGCCGGTGTATAAGGCCGATGGCGAGACGCTGGCTCAGGCTCCCTCGACCAGCGGTTTCCCGCAGCGCGAGAACCCGCTGTCGATCCTGGAGCGCAACAAAGACAACCGCTATACCTACTGGCGTGTGTTCGGAAACGCGTTTATCAATATCAACCCCTACAAGGGTCTGAATATCCGCACGACTGCCGGTATCGACTACGCGCAGAAGAAACAGCGTTTCTTCACCTATCCGATAGCGGAGGGTGTGGTAGCGAACGACAAGAACGCGGTAGAGGCAAAGCAGGAGCACTGGCTCAAATGGATGTGGAACGCGATCATCACCTATAACTTGGAGATCGGCAAACACCGCGCCGACTTCCTGTTGGGTACGGAGTTGAACCGCCAGATAGACGAGTGGTTCTCCGGCTACAAAGAGGATTTCATCGTACTGAAACCGACGTATATGTGGCCGTCAGCCGGAACGGGCAAGGCTCAGTCGTACGGCGGATCGGGCAGCTACTCGCTGATCTCGTTCTTCGGCAAAGCCAACTACAGCTACGACAACCGTTATCTGGTTTCGTTCACGCTGCGTCACGACGGTTCGAGCCGTTTCGGTAAGCACAACCGTTTTGCAACGTTCCCGTCGGTGAGTGCGGGTTGGCGTATCAGTCAGGAGAAATTCATGCGCGGTGCCGCCACGTGGCTGGATGACCTGAAGCTGCGTGCATCGTGGGGTCAGACGGGTAACCAGGATATTTCTTCTACCGCCCGTTATACGATCTACGAGTCGAACTACGGCGTGGCTGAGTTCGGCGGTCAGAGCTACGGCACATCGTACGATATAGCCGGCACCAACGGCGGACATATTCTGCCTTCGGGTTTCCGCCGTATCCAGGTAGGCAACGACGATATCAAATGGGAGACAACGACGCAGACCAACGTAGGTCTGGACTTCGCTTTCCTGCAACAGACCCTGTACGGATCGTTCGACTGGTTCTACAAGCAGACCAAAGACATTCTCGTGCAGATGGACGGAATAGGCGCGATGGGCGAGGGCGGTTCGCAATGGGTGAACGCCGGCGCGATGGATAATATGGGTGTGGAGTTGCAGTTGGGTTACCGTAACCAGACGAAAGGCGGCTTCAAGTACGATATATCCGCCAACCTCTCGCACTACGACAACAAGATCACCAAACTGCCGGAGACGATAGCCGCCAAGGGTACTTTCGGCGGCAACGGCGTGAAGTCGGTGGTAGGTCACGCGATGGGCTCGCAGGTGGGCTATATAGCCGACGGTATCTTCAAGAGCCAGGAGGAGATCGACAACCACGCTTATCAGGAGGGTGCCGGTTTGGGCCGTATCCGTTACCGCGACTTGGACGGCGACGGCACGATCACCGAGAAAGACCAGACCTGGATCTATACGCCGGTACCGGCCGTAGCGTTCGGTGCGAATTTCTATTTTGAGTACAAAGGTTTTGACCTGACTGTCTTCTTCCAGGGCGTAGGCGGCGTGCAGGTGATCACCAAGGACTACAAGGAGCAGACCGACCTCTGGGCGGGCGTGAACGTGCCTAACCTGAACAAAGGAACGCGCGTGCTGGACGCTTGGAGCCCCACTAATCCCGACAGCAATATCCCTGCGCTGTCCACTAATAACAACAACAACGAGACACGTGTCAGCACCTATTTCGTAGAGGACGGTTCGTTCCTGAAGTTGCGCAACCTGCAACTGGGATACAACCTGCCCAAGAAAGCGTGCGACAAGATGCTGATGCAGAACTGGCGCTGGTTTGTTTCGGCGCAGAATGTGTTCACGATTCATTCGGCTAAGTTCACCGGCGTGGATCCCGAAAACCCGACCTTCGGATATCCTATCCCGTTGACCGTCACGCTGGGAACGAAAGTGACTTTCTAAGGTGAAAAAATGAAAACTGAAAATTGAAAGGAAAAGGAATTATGAAAACAAAACTAAATAGTCTTTTGTCTTTTAGCGCAGCGGTCTTTATTCTTTTAGCCGCAGGCGGTCTCACCTCCTGTGATAATTTCCTGAACCAGGATGTCCCGCAAGGCATCTTGAGCGAGGATCAGGTTAACGACCCGCTCTATATCGACAATATCGTTATCTCCGCGTACGCCGTGTTTATCTCGGCGGAGGACGTCAACTCCTCGTTCTCGATGTGGAACTTCGACGTGCGTTCGGACGACGCCTACAAGGGCGGAGCCACGGAGAACGACGGTGATGTGTTCCATCAACTTGAGATCAGCCAGGGTATCATGACTACCAACTGGAATATCAACGATATGTGGGTGCGTTTGTACAACTGTCTGAGCCGTGTGAACGCAGCTATCGACGCCATCAACGGGACCGACGATTCCTATCAGCTCAAATCGCAGCGTCTGGGAGAAATGAAGTTCCTGCGTGCGTACGGTCATTTCCTGCTGAAACGTCTGTATAAGAATATCCCGTTTGTGGTAGATCCCAATATGAAGCAAAGCGATTACAACGCGCTGAGCAACACCAAATACACGAACGACGAGGGTTGGCAGCTGATAGCCGACGACCTGGAGTACGCCTACAGCGTGCTGCCTGCTACCCAGGCGGACAAAGGCCGTCCTACCCAGGCTTCCGCAGCCGCTCTGCTCGCCAAGGTGTATCTGTACAAGGCTTACCGTCAGGATGATCCCGCGTCGCACGCTGTGACCGAGATCAACAAGGAGGATCTGCAGAAAGTGATCACCTATACCGAGGAGAGTATCTATACGGGCGGCGGTTACGGCCTGGAGGAGGATTTCCACAATAATTTCCGTCCCGAACCGCAGTACGAGAACGGCAAGGAGAGCCTGTGGGCAATGCAGTATTCTACCAACGACGGAACCAACTTAGGTAACTGCAACTGGTCGTACGGATTGATGGTACCGGCGGCTATTGAGGGCGGCTGCGATTTCTACAAGCCGAGCCAGAACCTCGTTAACGCCTTCCGTACGAACGGTGAGGGACTGCCTTTCATCGACGATTTCAACCAGCAGGATTTCAACGCCTCGACCGACAACGCCGATCCGCGTCTGTGGCTGACGGTAGGTATAGCGGGTTTCCCCTACGAGTTCAACCCGAACTATATGATGAACCGCACTCAAAAATGGAGCCGTTCGAGCGGTTTGTACGGCTACAACGTGACGCTGAAGCACAACGTGGATCCCGACGGGGGTTATCTGATCCGCTCCACCTTGTGGTTCGGCAGCCCGATGAACCGTATTGTTCTTCGTTACGCGGACGTGCTGCTGATGCGTGCGGAGGCACTGGCGCAGCTGGGACGTGACGGCGAGGCGATCGATCTGGTCAACCGTCTGCGCAACCGCGCTTCGCGCAGTACCGCTATGCTGGCAGGTTACGACACCAACTACGGCGCCAAGATCCGCGTGAAACCCTACGGCGACAGCTCTGACGCGCTCAAACGCGTGAAGATGGAGCGCCGTCTGGAGCTGGCAATGGAGTCCGAGCGTTTCTTCGACCTCGTGCGATGGGGAGAAGCCGAGCAGGTGATCAACAAATACTATATGGAAGAGGCGAACGACTGCCGTATCTACACCGCAGCCCATTTCACCGCTAACAAGAACGAGTACCTGCCTATTCCTCACGAGCAGATAGCTGCTTCCAACGGACACTATACACAAAATATCGGCAACTGGTAATTTATTTTCGACAAGCGAAAATCTTGACAATTATGAAAACAATACATAAATTAAGCTTTGTACTTTGTACATTGTGTCTCTGTACCTTATTCTTAGGGTGCAACAAGAAAAGCAGTCCGTTTGATGTGTCGGGCGACTGCCGTATCGATTCGCTGGTGCTGGATACGTATCCGGGCAAGGTGGACCACGCCGCACGTACGGTAGTAGTGGCCGTTCCGGAGGTGCACGACGACCATCTGATGACGCTGACGACGCTTCGTCTCTCCGCCGGCGCTACGGCAAGCCTCCGGGAAGGCGATCAGGTCAATATGACCTCGCCGATCGCTATTCACGTGGAGAACGGGAACGTTTATCAGGACTACAAAGTGAGTGTCAAGCACGACGAGGCACGTATTCTCTCGTTCGTGCTCAACGAGAACTATATCGGTATCATCGACCAGGTTGCCCGTACGATCTCCGTTTCCGTACCTATCGGAACGGACGTCAAGGCCTTGGTGCCGACGGTCAAGATGACCGCGGGAGCCACGCTGACGCCTGCCAACGGCGTACCTTGCGACTTTAGCAACCCGGTGGATTTCACCGTCAAATACAACACCGCTTCTGCGACCTACAAGGTGACCGTGACGGAGAAAGCCAATCCTGTGGTGCTCTATCTGGGTCTGGCGGAGACAGTAGGCCAACTCAATCCCGAGGAGCAGGCGGCTGTGACGTGGATGCTGAGCAACGTGGAGAAATCCGACTACGCTTCGTTTGCCGACCTGGCTGCGGGACGCGTGGTGATGACGGATTGCAAAGTGATCTGGTGGCATTTCCACAAAGACGGCGGCATGCAGGGCAAAGAGGCTTTTGAGGCGAATGCTCCGGAGGCAGTGGATGTGTTTGCGCTGGACAAACTCAAAGAGTTCTATCAGTCCGGCGGCTCGTTCCTGCTGACGCGTTACGCAGTCAACCTGCCGTTCTATCTGGGCGAGAAAGAGTGCTTCCCCAACAACGCGTGGGGCGGCAAAGAGTTGGAAGCCGAACTGGTGTCCTCGCCGTGGGAGTTCGCTATCACGGGCCACACCGATCACCCGTTGTGGCAGAACCTGACGATGGATCCGACCGTATCCGATCACGTCTATACCTGCGACGCGGGGTATAAGATCACCAACTCCACTGCCCAATACCACATCGGCATGGACTGGGGCGGATACGACGACCGCACTGTCTTCCAGGAGAAAACAGGCGCGAAGGACATCGCCGGCGGCGCGGATGCCGTAGTGGCGTGGGAGTTCCCGCGTAGCGATGCGCACGGCGCAATCATCTGTATCGGCTCCGGATGCTACGACTGGTACACCATCGCCGATCCGGCTGACTACACCGAATATTACCACGCTAACGTTGCCAAGATAACGGAGAACGCGTTCAACTATCTGAAGAATTGATAAATCCCGAAAAACAAGAATCATTATGAAAACAATACAAATCGTATCTATCTTGGCAATGTCGGCACTCATGCTGACCGGTTGCGAGCAGAGTATCCCGCAGGAGCAGAAAGACTGGGAGAATGCCACTACCTATTTCAATGCTTCGGACGAGGCGACGAGCACGACCTATTATATCCCTTCCGCCGGTTCTGCCGGTGACCCCTTGCCTTTCTACGACCCGGTAGCCAAGGAGTACAAGATCCTTTATCTGCATAATTTCGAGCAGAACCAGGAGGAGACTTTCCACCCGTTGTGGGGTATCCGCACGACGGATTGCGCGACCTACAGCCCGATGGGCGAGGTGCTGCCGACCGGATTGGCAGGCGAGCAGGACGCGGCGTTAGGTACCGGCTGCGTCGTATATGACGAGAGCGAGAAACTCTACTATATCTACTACACCGGCGAGCGCTACAAACCTGCAGCCGCCGAGGACCGCCAGGTGGTGATGCGTGCTACCAGTACGGATTTCCAGACCTGGACCAAAGACCGGCTCTTCCGCCTCCGCGGTGGCGATTACGGCTACAGCACCATCAATTTCCGCGACCCGTATATCTGGCGAATGGACGACGGCTGGCATATGATCGTAGCTACCAAGCCGATGCCTGCCGGCACCAAAGCCGAAGAGAAAGACGGCTGTTTCGCCGAGTTTACCTCGCCGGACCTGAAGACCTGGACCCACAAAGGCAAGTTCTCGAAGATGATCTGGGATCGTTTCCTGGAGTGCCCGAATGTGTTCAAGATGGGTGACTGGTGGTATCTGACCTATAGTGATATGAGTTCTTTCGAGCGCCGCGTGCACTACCTGAAGGGTCACACAATCGACGAACTGAAAGCCGCTACAAATCCCAACTGGCCGGATAGCAAAGAGGGTGCATTGGACGGTCGTGCTTTCTACGCCGGCAACACCGCTTCGGACGGCACCGACCGGTATATGTGGGGCTGGTGCCCGGAGCGTCGCGGCAAGGACAACACCGACATAAGCGCTGATGCGGAACCTAAATGGGGCGGTACGCTGGTAGTACACAAACTGATGCAGCGTGAGGACGGAACGCTCTATACCGCTGCCGTACCGGCTTTCGAGCAGAAATATACGAAGGCGAAAGAGGTTAAGGCGGTTCGGAAATTCGGCGAGGAGGAAGGTAACCTCACTATCGCAGACGGGACCTATACGATGAAGGCGTACAGCTCCGTGGTCTTCAGCACACTGGGCTACCACAATCACATTTGTATGACCGCCACTACAACAGACAAAACCGACCGCTTCGGTATCTCGTTCGTTCGCGGAACACGCAACGAAGAGGGCGCGGAGAAATACTACAGCATCATGGTTTGCCCGGACGGCAACAACAACTACATCCGCTTTGAGGAGGAGCAGGGCAAGTGGGAACTGAAAGGCGGCGGAAGCTATCCGTTCGCTATTCCTGCCGACCGCACCTACCACATCGATATCTATACCGACAACTCGGTGCTGGTAATGTATATCAACGACGTACTCACATATACCCAACGTATCTACAACCTGCAGCGTAACGGCTGGTCGGTGAACTGCTACGAGGGAGGTTTGACGGTCAAAGATATTCAAATCAAACAATATTAACCAATTAAAATTCAACAATTATGAAAAAGATTTCTCTTTTTGCGCTCTTCGTAGCGCTGGCAACGGTCAATGTGTGTGCTACCGATCTGGTAACAGAAACAACTCATGTTACATGGAATACCCCACTACACATTGAGGCGGCTAAGTTTGCCACTGCCCAGCCCGGTCAAAAAATCGTGATTACCTACACGGATGCCAAAGAAATGGATGGTGAGGCGAACAAAGGCAGTGTCATCGAGTTCAAAGTGATGAACGCTCATTTCGACCACCTGGCAGGCTCGCGTGAGGCACTCAGACTGTGGGACAACGGCGCTCTGGAGCAGTTCTTTACCGAGGACGCTGTGGACAGCCTCAAAGCTTACGGTCTGGAGATTGTCGGTAACGATTTCACTGTAACGAAAGTAGAACTTGCTGACGGCAAAACCCTCAAAGAAGGTTTCACTGTTTGGACCGGTTTCTTCTGGGCAGACGAGTGGAGCACGCTTGAACTCTACTGGAACGGCTACGCTGCAGTGGACTGGACAGAAGCCACCGCACTCCGCATCTATTCCGAAGCCAACCGTTCGGATTTCATCATCAACATCAAAGAGAGTTGGGATGAGGGTGGCCAGATTGCCAGCCAGGCTGACATGACTGCCGGTGACGGCTATATGGAGCTTGCACTCACAGATGCTCTCAAAAACCGTCTGTCTAACGCCGGTCACTGGATGATTCAGTTCAACAAAGAGCAAGGTACGGCGTTCAACGTAACCGACATCGTGCTGGTAGGCAACGACACTACCACTGCTATCTCCAACACCGTGGTTGAGACCAAGACTGTCAAGACCTTCGAAAACGGTCAGGTGATTATCATCAAGAACGGTGAGCGTTACAACGTATTAGGAACCAAATATTAATCCTAATCCGGTATAGGCGGCTGATTACCGCCTATACTGCCTGTACCTTTATACTCGGATTTGAAAAATTTAATGCTATGAGACATTCAGTTTTAGCACTCTGTGCACTTGCAGGTTTGGTTGTAGCGGGCTGTTCGCACCGCCCTGCCTCCCATCCGACTGACGAACCTTTCCGTTCTGTCTATCACCACTCACCGGCGGCTCATTGGATGAATGACCCCAATGGAATGTTCTACGACGAAACGAACGGCGTTTGGCATCTGTATTACCAGCACAATCCGTTTGGCACCACGTGGGGTCCGATGCATTGGGGACACGCCACCTCGACCGATCTGCTCTGCTGGCAGGAGCACCCGATCGTGCTTTATCCGGATTCGATCGGCACGATCTTCTCCGGTTCGATCGTGATTGACAGATACAATACCGCAGGGTTCGGCGAGAACGCAGTGGTAGCCATTTATACCCAATCGGAAGTGTGCGGTCAGCACCAGTCGATAGCCTACAGCACCGACGGAGGCTACACCTTCACCAAATATGCGGGCAACCCGGTTCTGAAAGGCGATATAGCCGATTTCCGTGACCCGAAAGTGACGTGGGACGGCGACCACTGGCTAATGACCCTTGCGTGTCAGCAGGAGATCCGTTTCTACGGTTCGAAAGACCTGAAGAACTGGGAGTACCTCTCTTCGTTCGGCAAAGACTTAGGTGCACACGGCGGCGTGTGGGAGTGCCCTGAGCTGATTCAACTGAAAGTTAAAAATGAAAAGTTAAAAACGGAAGTGGACAAATACGTTTTGTTGGTTTCCATCAACCCGGGCGGACCGTTCGGCGGCTCGGCCACCCAATATTTCGTGGGCGATTGGGACGGCAAGACCTTTACCTGCGAGCCGGGCAAATATGCCGATGAGAAAAGTGTCCCCTGGCTCGATTACGGCAAGGACAACTATTCCACGTTTACGTTCCACAATTCTCCTGACGGCCGTTTCGTGGCACTCGGCTGGATGTCCAACTGGCAGTACGCCAACCAGTTGCCTACGGTAGCGTTCCGTTCGCAGAACACGGTGGCGCGTGACTTGTTCCTCTTCGTGGACGACGAAGGCGAATACCGTCTGGGCTCAGTGCCGTCCAAAGAGACCTTGGCACTCAAAGGCGCGGAGACCGGCTATCTGCCGGACTGCGCGGTGATCGAACTTGAACTCAACGGCAAGCAGGATGCCCTGATCACCCTCGCCAACGACAAGGGCGAGAAAGTGGTGATGACCCTTGACGTACACCGCCAGACTTTCTCGATGGACCGCACCGCTTCGGGCGACTGCTCGTTCTCCCACGAGTTCGCAGCCAACACCACCGCTCCGCTTTACGTGAAAAGGGACACCTACCACGTGACGCTTTTCGTGGACCACTGCTCGATAGAGGCGTTTGACAGCGAGGGTGCCTGGTCGATGACCAACCTCGTCTTCCCCTCCGAACCCTATCACCATCTGGATGTGCAGGGCGGCAAGGCAACGATTTTTGAAATTAAACATTGATCAATATGAACTCTCAAACATCCAATTCCAAGTGGGCTTTGTTGCCCGTGATGCTGTGTTTCTTCACGATGGGTTTTGTCGATCTGGTCGGCATTGCCTCGAACTATGTGCAGCAGGACCTCGGTCTGACGCACGCCCAGGCGAATATTATGCCTTCGCTTGTGTTCTTCTGGTTCCTGATTTTCTCCGTGCCGACGGGAATGTTGATGAACAAGATCGGTCGTAAGAAAACCGTGCTGCTCTCTATTTTAGTGACCGTTCTGTCGCTTCTTCTGCCGCTTTGCAGCGAGAGCTACGCGATGATCCTGGTGGCTTTCTCGCTCCTGGGAATCGGCAACGCGCTGATGCAGACCTCGCTCAATCCGCTGGTGTCGAATATCGTCACCGGCAACCTCAGTTCGACCCTGACGTTCGGTCAGTTTGTCAAGGCTATTGCCTCTTTCTTGGCTCCGTATATCGCTATGTGGGGTGCTACGGAGGCTATTCCTCATCTGGGGCTGGGTTGGAAAGTGCTGTTCCCGATCTATGCGGTGATTGGTATCCTCGCTATCCTTGCGCTCGCCTCGACCACTATCCACGAGGAACCCGTAGCCAAGGGTTCGGGCTTTGCCGACTGTTTCCGTCTGCTGGGCAAACCGTTTATCCTCCTGTGCTTCTTGGGTATTATGTGCCACGTGGGTATTGATGTGGGCACCAACACCACGGCACCGAAGATCCTGATGGAGCGCCTCGGGATGGATCTGGCTGCGGCCGGATTTGCGACCTCGCTGTATTTTATCTTCCGTACAATCGGCTGCCTCTCCGGCTCCGCTATCCTGCGGCTGATACCGGAGAAAGTGTTTTTCGCTATCTCGGTTTGCATGATCATCGCGTCGATGGTACTGTTGGCAACGACCCACAGCCAGTTGGCGTTGTATATCGGTATCGCCTTGGTAGGTTTCGGAAACAGCAATATCTTCTCCATTTGCTTTGCGCAGGCGCTGAACTACGATCCGGAGCACAAGAACGAGATCTCGGGTCTGATGATTATGGGTCTGTTCGGCGGCACCATCTTCCCCTTAGGAATGGGCTTTGCTTCCGATCTGATGGGCTCGGTAGGTGCCGTACTCGTGATGGCAATAGGGGCAGTCTATCTTACCTTCTTCGCCCTGAAAATGAAGAAATAATCTTGAATGTAGAATTTATAATTTTTAATTTCCATGAAATACGTTATCGGAATAGGTGAGGCGTTGTTTGACTGCCTGCCTGAGGGACGCAAACTCGGAGGAGCTCCCGCTAATTTTGCTTACCACGTGTCTCAGTTCGGATTGAGCGGTTGTGCCGTTTCTGCTATCGGCGACGACGAGTTAGGACAGGAGATCGTGGACACGTTCAAAAAGGTTCATCTCAATCATATTCTGCCGGTAGTGGAGCAGCCGACAGGCACCGTCAAGGTGACGCTGGACGAGAAAGGTGTGCCGCAGTACGAGATCTGTCTGGGTGTGGCGTGGGACAATATCCCGCTCACCAACGAAATGCTGGAGGTGGCTCACAACGCGGAGGCTGTGTGCTTCGGTTCGCTGGCGCAGCGTTCGCCAAAG
This sequence comes from uncultured Bacteroidales bacterium, assembly GCA_900319645.1. Lineage (GTDB taxonomy): Bacteria > Bacteroidota > Bacteroidia > Bacteroidales > Paludibacteraceae > Colicola. The sequence goes on along the minus strand of ONPG01000003.1, from coordinate 32,752 downwards.
AGCCGTGAGACGATTCTTGCTTTCCTCGATTCTACGCCCGAAGATGCGCTGCGTGTCTTCGATATCAACCTCCGTCAGTCGTGGTACACCGCCGAGGTGATCGAGGCCTCCTTGAAACGGGCGAATATCCTCAAGATCAACGACGAAGAGCTGGACGTGGTAGCTACAATACTCTTAGGCGAGTCCACTGTTCCCGGACAGCTTATTGCTGAGGATCCGGAGAAGACCCGTCGCATCTGCCGCGAACTGATCCACCGTTACGAACTCAGGATGCTGATCCTCACTTGCGGTGCTATCGGCTCTTATGTCTTCACAGCCGGCGAGGAGAGTTACGTGGCTACGCCGAAAGTACAGGTGGCTGATACGGTAGGTGCCGGCGACTCGTTCACGGCTGCTTTCGTGGCACAACTGCTGCTCGGCAAAACGATGCGTGACGCACACGAACGTGCGGTGAAAGTCAGTGCTTTCGTTTGCACGCAGCACGGCGCAATGCCCGTCCTTCCGCCCGAACTCAAAGCGTGATTCACGTGATCACGATCAAAACCAAGAAAAGCGGCTCGCAGGAGTCGCTTTTTTGGGGCGTTGGCGTTGGCTTTGGCTTTGGATTTGGCGAAAAAATGTCGAAAATCGTGTAAAATAATATTTTTTTGAGGAATAATTTGCATAATTGCAAAAAAAGATGTATCTTTGCCGCATCAATCGCAACCGATCTACATAGAATACATGTTAAACACTTAATACTTCATTTTATGAAAAATCGGATTTTACTCTTATCCTTGCTCGTGCTGATGCTTCATTCGGCATGGGCAATGCCTGCGTCCACGTTCCGTCGTGGGCAGGCTCAGGGTGCCACTTCGACGAAAGTGGAAAAGCCCAAGGCAAGTGTACAACCCCGGCGTGTGGCGAAGGCTGCGAAGGCAACCGAGGAGTCGGTCACGCTGGTAATGGAGGACTACGCGGCTACGCAGTTTACCGCCCAAGGCATCACAGTCTCGGCTATCATGGACTCCGCGAAGAACGAACCCGTTTACAACGCCAACTACAGGGATGTGCGCGTCTATGCCAAAGGCAAGTTGACCGTTTCTTCCAGCCAAACGATCACCGGTATCTCGTTTGTTTTGTCCAACCAAGGAATCAACCGTCTGGCTTCGCTGACGAGCAACGTCGGCACGATGGCTGTCTCGACAGGTTCAGCCGCTTGGTACGGGTCGGCCAACGAGGTGACGATCACCGTAGGAGCGAAGGCGGATTATGGTAGTGAAAGCGGCAAAGCCGGTCAGTTGTGCTTCACGGCGCTGACCGTCACCATTCTCAGCGAGGGCGGACAGAGCGAGGAAGCGACTCCTATCACGGTGCAGCTGGATCCCGCCAGCACCGAAGCCAATGGTTGGGGGCAGGTGAGCCTCTGGGCGTGGGTGACCAACGGCTCCGGCTCGCAGAATGTGTTTGATATGTGGCCCGGCGTTCCGGTAAGCAAAGATGCGGCTACAGGCTGGTGGTCCTACACGTTCGACAATCTCCCCGAAGGCGATCTGAATATCATCTGGAACAACGGCGGCGGAGGTTATCAAACCCCGGATATCAATCAGGTGAGTGCCAGCACGTGTTATCAACTGGGAAGTTCTATCTCACTTCCTTATTATTCCTGCAGCGTGACGACCTGTCCGGGCGACTCGGTTGCCCCGGTAGATCCGCTGCCTGTGGACTCGACTATCCCTACGGTCAGCGCCCTGCAGACGGCGGGGTACAACCCGACGGAAAACATCGTTTTCTGCGCCAAGTTCGGCGGTAGCGTCTGCAACGGAGTGGTCTTCACCGGTACGTACAACAACTGGTCTTCTGATCCGGACAGTTGCCGGAAAATGACTCCGCTCCCGGGCTTCGAGGGCTGGTACGCCGTGGAGGTGCCTTATACCGAATCGGCAGGTGGAAAACCGATCGCTTTGAGTAGCGAGGGTAAGTTCTCGTGGGATTATCAGCCGGGTGACGTGAGTGCCTGGATCCACAAAGGTGGAGAGGAGGCGTTCATATACACGGCCTACGCAGACGAGGCAGAGGTGAGTTATGCCGCTCCGGGAGCGTATATCTACGAGATTGCCTATTGGAAGAAACACGTGAATCCGTGTCATCTTGTTCCGCACACCTACACGATCAATGTCTATGCACCGGATGCCTGTCCGGAAATGAAACCGGCTCTCTGGGGCGGCTTCAACGGTTGGGAGGAGGAGTTGCTGATGACCGAGATGACGGACACGAACAACAAGACTTATTACTCTGCCACCCTCACGACGACGGAAGGCACGGAGTTTAAGTTCCGCGCTGCAGGCGACGAGACTGCCTCTTGGAACCAGTTCCAATACAACGACAACGGCGTGTGGACCTATTTCTCCGGCAACAACACGTTCGCGGACCAGGAGATGATCACGTTCGATTATTCCGACAACACGCGCTATCGCTTCTCCGAGTGCGAGCAGGCTCCTTCGCCATCGGCTCTGCTGACGATTCGCGATGGCAAGCTGGAGCGTTATACCGACGCATGGCAAATGGTGGGCTATACAGCTAATGCCGACACGCTGCTGACATTCGTTGTGACGGACACAATCCTCAACGGGCAGTTTGAGGCGGCTTCGATGCTGGAGGGCTACTCCTATATAAAAGCAGGCAATGCCTACTATATCTTCCAGAGCGGAACGATCTCGATTGCTTACGACGAGTCCGCCGGAACGGCTGTGATCACCGGTACGGTCACCGCGATGAACAACGGCGACAACAGCGATGTGAAAGAGTTCACGCTGGATGTCAAAGCGGCTCTGTTCGAGCCTTACGGCAACGACTCGGATACGCCTTATCAAGGTCAATACACCTCTTTCGACGCCGACACTACCTATTTCGCTTCCGAGCACCGGGTGAATGTGACGGCTTTCGACGAGGGCAACAAAGTGCTGATCCTGTCGTTCTTCTCCAATACCTATCCCTTGCAACCGGGCACGTACCCCATCTCGTTCAGCAATGAGATCGGTACGGTTCAGGCAAGCTCGGGAGCCCATATCTTTGGCGGCTATCGCTATTCGTTAGTCTCCGCCTACGACGAGAACTACGACTACGCCACACCCCAGTGGTTCCTGGTGGAGGGTACGGTGACAATCTACGAGAACGGCGCTATCGAAGTCAATGCCCTCAACTCCAAGGGAGTGGCCGTTACTGCCGTAGTAGGTCAGTTGCCTCAGAACGATGGTATCACGGCCGCCGAAGCGATGGCTATCGGTGCCGAACTGGCGCAGGGCGCGAAGACCGCAGATACCTACAAGATATACGGCTACGTCACCCGCATTGAGGCCAACGCTATCTCCACCTACGGCAATATGACGTTCTATATCGATGATGTAGTTGGCGGTGAAGACAAGTTCTATGTCTATCGCGGCAAGACCGACATCGAGTTCCACGCAGGCGACTATATCTGTGTAGAGTCGCAGATATACAAATACGGTACGAACAGCATCATCGAGTCGGTGGCAAACATGCCGGCTACGCTGATTCGTGCAGACCAAACTCCTGCGGCTGCGCCGGGTATATTCGACCTCACGACCCAGGCGAAGAGCATCGACGACTGGACCGTCATCAACGCTACGTTCAACGATGAGGCGAGTTCCTCCACCAAATATGTCTATAATATCACGGGCGGTATCACGAACGTCAATTACGCTACCGCTTATCCGAATTTCCTTTTCCGTACAGCTAACTCGGCAGACAAAACCAAAGCCTTTACTATTCTTCCGGGCAGAGGATTCGAGTTCGGCGGCAAGAACGGTGCGGTCGTTATCCGCAACACGCGTGCGGGCGATTTGATTACTCTGACCGTAGCAGCCAAGGGCGCTACCGCTTGCAATTTCGCAGATGCCTCCAACCGCTATCCGGTCAATGCGACAGCGCAGACCGACGACCTCACGCTTCCCGCCAAGGGCAGCGAAGGAGGTGACGAGTTCGGCTACGTATGGCGCGAACTGACCTACCTCTCGCTGGGTGGAGACGTTCATATCAAGGAGTTTGCCGGCGGTTACCGGCTCCGTTCTATCGTGCTTGCCCAGGGCGAGCCGATTGACACGAGCAAGGTACTCTCCGTGGCGCAAGCCCTTGAGTTCGGCAAGATGCTGAACGCGAACACGCCGACCGTCAACAGCATCTCCGTAGCTGGCTATGTGGTGAACCCCGATCGCTACGAACAGGTGTTTGACAACCAGACGTTCTATCTCTCCGACGATCCTGATTCGACCTCCAACGTCGTGATGGCTTACTACGCTACGCCTGAGAAGAACGGTCAGCCTTATCCGGTGCTGGCGGGCGACTACGTGATTGCTCATGCACAGCTTGAGCGCTACGTCAATAAATCCACCGGCGAGGAGCAGATCGAGTTGGTTCGGCCGACGGTTGAGTTTATCAGCGAAATGCCGGGTGACCGCACCTTAGGCGAGATTGTTGATTACACCGTGGCGGATGCACTCGCTCGGGCGGAAAGTATGGCGGTAGGCTATATGTCAAACGCTGTTTACAACGTCTATGGCTATGTGTCGGCTATCGTGGAGGACGCAATGAGTACCTACGGGAATATGTCGTTCTGGATAGCGGATGATCCCACGAGCCGCGCAGCCGGTAAGGACAATGGCGCGTTCTATGTCTATCGCGGCAAACCTGACCGTTCGCTGCAGGTAGGTGACCGGATCAAGATCCGTACGCACGTTCACCACGTGAACCGCGTGGTATCAGGCGACACGCTCGTCGTGGCTTGCTCTACCACGGGCGCACCGATCACCTATCTCTCGCCCTATTCGGATGCTCCTACCGCAGCCGATCTGCAGAACGCAGGCTACAACACTACGGACAACTTAGTGCTGTGCTACCGGTTCCTGGAGGAGATCTGCAACGAGGTAGTCTTCGCCGGCAACTACGCGGTGAAACCGGACGGATCGTGGATCACCAATCCGGATTCATTAGCTAAGTTCGCTCCGCTCCCGGGATTCGAGGGTTGGTACGCCGTGCAAGTGCCTTATTGGGAGGGTGCACAAGGCAAACCCGTTCAACTCAAATCGGACGGCACTTTCTCGTGGGATTATCAGGCAGGTGACGCGGATGCGTGGATCTACCGCGGCGGCAACCAGGCGAATATCTACGCCGGCTTCGTGGACGAGTGCGACGTGCTCTATCCGTCCGCCGGAGCGTATATCTACGACCTGGCTTATTTCAAACGTCACCACTCGCCGTGCGGAGAGCAGATCACTTACAACTATACGATCCGTCTTTGCGCACCGGATGCGTGCCCGGATATGAAACCCGGTATTATCGGTAGTTTCAACAACTGGGAGAGCGTTATTCCGATGACCGAATCGACAGATACCTTGTGTTCTTGCATGAACAAGGAATTAAAGTCTTACTATACCTTCACGCTCCAGGCAGAGCCGGGCGTTGAGTTCAAGTTGCGCGAGGTGAACGACCCGGATTGGTCGAACCAGATCGTGTACTACGACGAGGCGTCAGGTCAGTGGTACGACTTCAATAACTTCGTTCTGGACGTTCCTTCCGACTACGAGTGGACCATCGATCTCTCGGACAACAAGCGCTACCGTTACGCCCTTTGCGACGCACCGCTGCCGGAAGATACCGTTCAGTGCTACTACAATCTGGAAATGATAGACAGTTACGGCGACAGCTGGAACGGCGGACAACTCATTATCCGGGACGGTTTCCAGGAAATGACTTACACGCTCGACAAGGGTTCCTACGCACGCGTGCAGGTACCTTATTATGGTAATACAGTATATGGCTATTGGGTAGCCGGCAATTACGATTCCGAGGTGGGCATCAACATCAGTTCGCCGAACACGGCGGGACTCTACTACCACGCGCCGGGCACGACCCTGAACGAGGGCGAGCTCTTTGTCCTGACCGAGTCGCCCTGCCGTGACGAGGAGAACCCGTATATCCCGCAGAACATCCGCGCAGAGTTGCAGCTGCGTACGCTGGTAGTCAGCTGGAACGCAGTGAGTGGGGCTTCTTACTATTACGTAAATATTATCTCACCGGACGGTCAGTGGAACTATTCAAATAGCACTTCGGATCTTTCTGTGGCCGTAGAAGGTTTGCCGAAGAACGGCGACTACACGATTGTGGTAAGGGCAATAAGTGCCGACGACAAGTCGCTGGGTACTGCAACCGAAACGGTTACTTTGAATATCCCGCCGCTTACCTCCGTACAAGTGGGCGTGCTTGTGCCTTCCGACTGCGGAATGGACACTACCGACGGCGTGTGGATCTATTGGTACACCGACGAAGGGGAACACATCGAGCCGATGACCGCAGTAGGCGGTTGCCGCTACGAGGCTACGATCCACCCCAACGCACCGTCTTACAACTACAGCGTGCTCAACAAACCTTCGTTGAACGCCGAGGGAGTGCAGCGTACGTACGCCTGGACAGACCTTACCGTCGAGTCCCATTGCTCCGAGGTGGCAAACTTTGGATTGAATGATTGGGCAGGCTTGTATAGTGATTCCGAGTGCGATAATATCGACCACGATTACCGTCCGCAAAATATAGCTGTTCAGATAGAAGAAGGAAAAGCTATTATCACCTGGCAGATGCTGACAGTTCCGGAAAACAGTTATGTGGTTTACTATTGGCGCAATAAATACGGGGAGATAACATCTAGCGGTAGTGGTTACTCTGTAGTTGATTCAACTGGGTATTCCAACACAATCATCTTTAATAATACGGATTCGCTGGAGGTCCTCTACTGGACTCTCAATTGTAGAACCAGCCTCGATTGGCAGAAATATGGTCCATACGACGGTTTTGTGGTTCCCGGCAACTCCAAACTGCCCACCCAACTTGCGGTTTTGCCGAACGGAAACGGCACCTACACCCTTACCTGGAAACGCCACTCTGATGATGAATATCGTCTGACCATTCTAACGGATAATTATGACTATATCGTTAATGATCAGTTGGCAGAAGGAGAATCGTTCCTTACCCCGGACCTCTCTGAGTATTCCTCACTTACTTGGTATATAAATGTTATTGATAGCGACAATCAATATGTAGGTTCCGTATCCAGTAGTTTCAATGTGGAGTCGGCTGCACCTGCAACCTACGAACGTGCTGTTCACGTCTATGTGCCGGACGCAGCCGGTGTGGACAAAACGGCTCCGTACGCCCTCCGTTGGAACTATCCAGGCTACGCAACCTCGGAGACTATCCTGCTCCAAAGCGAAGGCAACAACTGGTATTACACCTACCTGACGCTCACCCAGCCCTCTGTGCAAGTGACCTTCCTCAACGCTGCGGATAGCACCGCAACCCTTGCTGTCGCCTGCACAAACGACCTGTACGATGAGGATAATTATCTGTTTGTCAACAAGAATGAGCAAGGCAACCTGTTCTTCCGTCCGATTGATAGCAACTATTATCCCTACGACTATCTGCCATTCAACCTGACGGCTACGCCGGGTGTAGGCAAGGTGACGTTGAAATGGACCTCTAATACCTACGCTTTGCGTTATGTGCAAATCTACAACGCGCAAGGCGAAGTGACACAAGGTACGTGGGTCGATACGGATAGTTGTCAATTTGTCCTGCAGGTTGATAGCACGGAGACCTGCACGTGGTCGGTTCGGTCGGAGACGGGAACTGGTGTTACGGATTGGAACGCAATCGTTTACGGAGGTTCGTTTACGGTAGAACCTTCGCCCTACAGACCGCGCAATCTGAAGGCAACGCCTAACGGTGATGGTACCTATACCATCTCCTGGAGTCCGGTTGAGGCAGCTGATCTGAATTATTACTATGTAGATGTGTACGACCCTGCCGGTTGGAATATTTATTACCGCAACGTAGGAACCGATACTTCGTTCGTCACGGACGTATTGCCGGCTGCCGGTCAGTATAACTACTACATCTATGCTCACAGCACAGGCGAGGATTATGGTTATACAAAATCGTCGTTCTACGTAGATCCGCAAGAGCAGCACGAGATAGTGGCACGGTTGTTGATTCACCCGGATAGCCGTTTCGATACCTCCGCAGGCGTTACGATCCAGATCTATAACTACCAGATCGACGACTGGGCAACCGACACGATGGCGAGCGAAGGCAACTGCTGGTACCGCTACGCTATCCGGACAACCAATCCGGGTGCACGTATCCGCTTCTATAGTGAGGAGAGTGACTACACGAGTTTCCTGATGGGTGCCGATGGATGCTTCCAGTATTCCGGTTCATACTTCAGTGAGGCGGACTGCGACACCAAGCCGCACGACTATCGTGTCACCGAAGGCTCTCTCAAGGCTATCTCCGAACCGGGTCGTGTACGCTTCTCGTGGCAGGCTCCGGATGTGGCAGACACCTATCAGTTACGTGTCTATGAACTCTTAGAGGACAGTACGGAGAACTATCTGGGATATTTAAGCATCTATAGCGACACGACTTTCCTCTGGATGCTGACCGACGAGTACGTCAACCGCACATACCGTTGGACGGTTAAGGCTTCTTCGCCTGTCAATACAGACGAGGTCTTAGCGGCAGAGCCGTTCACCACGCTCCCGGCTGAGATCGAACTGAGCGATTTGGCTGTTTCCACCGCGGATGAGATCACCTACGATTTCTCTTGGCAGAGCAATACCAAGGGTCTCCATTATCAGATTGATATAATCAATTATGACTATTACGTGAAGCAGGAAATAGTGGCTACGCCTTACTATCGCTTTACCGTACCGTGTGAGGGCAATTATAGCTGGAGGGTACGCGCCGTAGATCCGAAGGACAACTCGCCGCTTACAGCATTTGTTTATGGCAGTGATTTCTCGGTAACCGGAATGCCCGCCTACACCAACCTCAACGGTTCGGCGCAGGGACACACCCTCACCTTTACGTGGGAATCCAAACTGCCGTACGCATTTGCTGCTGTATTCTTCACCGATAATGGCAGCTATAGAAATGTCTATCAAACCACTGTAGAGGGGCACCAGCTCACTTGTGAGGTGGAAGAAGACGGAACGTACCTCATCCAACTCCAACCGTACATTGAGTACGCACCGGGTCTCTTCTCAACCCTGCCCATCTATTACCACACCTCCGCTCAGGCGTTCGAGGGCAAGACCTATTCGCTTGTGCTCAACGAGACGGAAGGCGGTTATATCTGGCCGGAAGGAATGTCGGGTAACTATCCCGAGGGCTACGAGCTCCGTGTACAGGCTATACTTACTCAGTCTGGCTACAATTTCGCAGGTTGGTCGGATGGTGTGAAGGATTCGGAGCGTACGATCGTGATCTCGAGCGATACCACGATTACGGCAATCTTCGCTCCTGTTCAGCCGAACAACTACACGATCCGTCTCTATCAGCCGGACGCTTGCGAGCAATATCTGCCGGCTGTGGTAGGTTCGTTCACCAACTGGACCGACAACCTCCCGATGACGGCTAAACGTGATTCGCTGGGCAACACCTGCTACGAGCTGACTGTCACTGCGATGGAGGGCGAGGCCTTTAAGTTCCGCGAGGTCAATGACCTCACCTGGGAGAACGAGTTTGTTTACAAGAGCGGCGATTATTGGTACACCTTCCCCGACAACTATCTGGGCGCGGACACCTTGCTTGTCTTCGACTACTCCGACAACGCAACCTACCGCTACCAGCAGTGTACGGAGGATGTGCTGCTCACTGGTTTCCGGATTACTTCCGCCGATTCTGTATCCGCTACAGTGACTTGGAACAGCAACACCGATACGGTGCGCTACGAGGTACAACTCTATTACGATAATGCGCTGATAGATTCCGCGATAGTCGATACCACCGTATATGGCTTCACGGCTCCGTATCAAGGCTATTACAGAGTGATCGTACGTGCTATCAATCCGGCAGACAACCAGCCGCTCACCGAATGGTATTGGTCTTGGATCTATCTGGAGAAAGCACCTGTGCCTCTCACCGATCTCGTGGGCGAAGCGGATGAGCACACACTCTCCTTCGTCTGGAAATCCTTGACATCGCACGTTTATGCCTGGCTTTATAACGCAAACTACGAACCGGTATTCAGTGGCGTTATCGAGGGCAACCACTGGATCTACGAGGTAGCCGAAGATGGTGTTTATATCTTGGAAATCAGACCTTGCCTCTATACCGATTCGGCGCACTACGCGGAACTGCCTTATTACCTGTCCACACGCGTTCAGGCGTTCACGGTACCAACCTATCCGGTTTCTATTCAGACTACCGAGGGTGGTTACCTCTGGCCGAACAACCTCTCCGGCAATTATCCGGCAGGCTATTCGTTCTACGTAGATGCTTACGCTGAGAACGGCTACCGCTTCGTCGGTTGGTCGGACGGCGAGACGGCTTCCTACCGCAATGTGACGATTGGTGGCGAGACCAACCTCACCGCACTCTTCGAACTGATACCTGTTTACGGCATCCGCGTACAGGCTACAGAAGGCGGTCTCATCCGCGCCGGTTACATGAACGGCTACGATTCCGTCTATACCGATAGCTTACGCGAGGAGTCGGTTATATCGCTCTCGGCGAAAGCGCTGGAGGGTTATACCTTCGATTGCTGGTCTGACGGAGTGACCACGGCGGGTCGTACGCTCACTCTCACGAGCGACACCACGCTCACCGCTATCTTCCACCCGCTCTGCTACCTTGCTCTCACCAGCGAGAACGGCTCGATTGCCTTCACCGGTGATTACTACCACCGTGCAGCGAATGTCTATACCCTCGTTTACGGTACCGAGGTGCAGATAGAGGCTGTGCCTGATAGCGGCTATCGCTTCCTCCGTTGGTCGGACGAGGTGACGACTATCCAGCGTACCCTCACCGTTACCGGCGATCTGGAGCTCACGGCGCTCTTTGAAGCAATGGCGGACAGCACTGTACAAGCACTCTATACCGTTCTTGTCACCACTACCGGCAACGGTCTCGGTGCAGTCAACACCACGGGTGGCAGCTACTACGGAGGCACTTCTATCCAGCTCATTGCTACGCCGGCAGCCAATTCCGTCTTCGACGGTTGGTCGGATGGCGTCACGGAGAACCCGCGTACACTGGTTGTTTCGCAGGACACCACGATAGCAGCACGCTTTGCGGTTCGTCAGTACACGCTCACGCTTGCGGCTGAGCAAGGAGGTGTCGTTCCCGATTCGCTCAACGGTGCGTACGACTACGGTACGGCTATCTCTATCACGGCTGAAACCAATAAGGGCTACCGCTTCGTCGGCTGGTCGGATGGCAACGCCGAACAGACCCGTACGGTTTATATGACTTCGGATCTCGCGCTCACGGCGCTCTTCGAGCTGATACCTACCTACACCCTCACTCTGGAGGCCGGAGTAGGTGGTACGGTGCTTCTCGATGCGGTTCCTGTGGAGTCGGGCAAGATCACTGCACAGTACGAGGAGAACTACTGGGTTAACCTCTCCGCCCAAGCGCAGAACGGCTACCGCTTCCTCCGCTGGTCGGACGGCGATAAGAATATCGATCGTTTCGTACAGATGAACCGTGACTATTCGCTCACCGCTATCTTCGAGCAAGTCGTTCGACTCACCCTCGCAACGACCGAAGGTGGTACAGTAGCACTCTCCGGCGACGCGTACGAGAAAGACGGCGAGGTGTATATCTTCGCTTACGGTGCAGAGGCGCGTGTCACTGCTCAGGTCAACGAGGGCTACCGCTTCCTCGGTTGGTCGGATGGCGACAAGACGATGCAGCGTGTACTCACGCTCACGGCTGATCTCGCACTCACCGCTCAGTTCGCTCCGGCTGAGGCTACACCGCAATATACCGTCACTATCCGCACGGCGGGTAACGGTACGGGTACGGTGAATATCTCCGGTGGCACCTACTATGAGGGCGATCAGATCCAACTTATCGCTACGCCGGCTTCCAACTCAGACTTTATCGGTTGGTCGGATGACTCGATGGACAACCCGCGTCTGCTCACCGTCACCGAGGATCTCAACCTCACCGCTACCTTCGCGCTCCGCACCTACGCGCTTACCGTACGTGCTACCGAGGGCGGTACGGTCAATACCGAGGTCAACGGACGCTACGAGTACGGCAGCTACGTCAACCTCGTGGCTGAACCGGCTGAGCACTATCATCTCCTCGGCTGGTCGGATGGCGCAACGGCGGCTTCACGCTACGTCTTTATCAAGCAGGATACGACCCTCGTGGCTCAGTTCGAGATTGACAGCCACACGATCATCTTCCGCGACGAAGACGGCTCTGTGCTCGATTCGATCAGTTGTGCTTACGGTATCAAACCGGTTAGTTCCGTAACGCCGGTTAAGGAAGCGGATGTGCAGTACACCTACGCCTTCGCAGGCTGGACGCCGGAGATCACGGCTGTCACGGGTGACGCTACCTACACCGCTGTCTATACCGCTACGCTCAATAGCTATCCGATCACCTGGCTCAATGCTGACAGTTCGCTCATTGACGTCACGGAGGTGGCTTACGGCGCAATGCCTGTTCACGCAGACGCAGAGAAAGCCGCTACGGCTCAGTACACCTACACCTTCAAGGGCTGGACACCGGCTCTGAGCGAGGTAACGGGTGCCGCGACCTACAAGGCTGAGTTCGACAGCGTAGTGAATCTCTATACCGTCACCTTCCTCAACGAGGATAGTACCGAGTTGCAGAAGACACAGGTGGCTTACGGCGAACTCCCGGTTTATGCAGGAGAGACACCGTTGAAGGAAGAAGATGTGCAGTACACCTATACCTTCGCCGGTTGGACGCCGGAGATCACGGCTGTCACGGGTGACGCTACCTACACGGCTGTCTTCGATAGCATTGTGAAGTTCTACACCGTCACCTTCGTGGATAGCAACGACTCCGTACTCAGCGTACAGCAGGTACTCGCAGGTCAAGCTGCAGAACTTCCTGCCGAACCGCAGCACGAGGGCTATCGCTTCGTTCAGTGGACCATCATCGAGGGTTCCGGCTCGCTGGATAGCGTGATGAGTAACTTGACCGTAAAAGCTACCTACGAGGAGATCCTCTACACCGTTTACTGCTTCGATCAGTTGGATAACTCACTCATCGCCGAACTCAGCGTTCGCGAGGGGACGGCTGCCCAGCTGCCCGAACCGCCGGTTCACGAAGGATATATCTTCGTTGAGTGGCAGGTTACCGGCGAAGGTGATCTCAACAACGTCCGTAGCAACATCATCGTTTGGGCAACCTACCGTTCCGAGCAAGAGGGTATTGACGATGTGCAAACCGACCGCGTTCAAGGCACCAAGGTGCTCCGCAACGGTGTGATCTATATCCTCCGCGACGGCAAGACCTACACCCTCACGGGTCAAGGCGCACAGTAAACCGGTTCTGTACCATCCTAAAGGACTCTCAAAGGTCCATCCTCAGAACCATTAAAGTCCTGATTCCAAAGAAAAGCACTCGCTCCGGGTGCTTTTCTTTGTGCCTCCCTTTGAGGGAGAGCTTAGGTGGGAGTTACCCTCCCTTCCTTGTGGGGAGAGTCGGGGAGAGGTTTCAGGGTTGAATCGTTCCATAATCGAGCCATTATCGGGCCATTATCGGGATAGGCCCCCCTTTTTTCGCACCACACCCCCCCTCGCAGCAAAAATAATATCCATTTAAGGGGCGGTTTGAATAGCAGAAAAATAACTGAAATAAATGTGTGAAGTAAAAAAACGTACAAAAAACGGCATAAAATTTGCGTATATCAAAAAAAAGCAGTAAATTTGCACGCTAAATTTAGATTTTTGAGAAAAGTGTAAGTCAAAAGTCGAACCAATAACCGCATAAAACTAAAAAATATACGTATATGAAATTCAATGTTTCCAGTTCAAAATTGTTCGCTCAGTTGCAGACCGTTAGCCGTGTGATCGCCGGCAAGAACGCCCTGCCTATTCTGGACGATGTGTTGTTTGAACTCGCCGGCGACCAGCTGCGAATGACGGCATCCGACGGCGAGACAACTATCCGCACGAGTGTGGAGGTGGAGAGCGTTGAGGGCTGCGGACGCGTGGCCTCCGCTGCCAAACTGCTGCTCGACACGCTCAAGGAGTTCCCGGAGCAACCGCTGGCATTCACAATTGACGAGAACAACTTCGCCGTGAGTATGGTAAGCCAGAACGGAACCTATTCGTTCGTGGGCGTCAACGGCGAGCAGTATCCCGAGATGCCCGCTCTCAACGGCACGGAGAACCAACTGACTATGCCCGCCAAGGTGCTGCAGTGCGCTATCGAGAAAACCATTTTCTGCACCGCTGATGACGAACTTCGCCCGGTAATGAACGGTATCTTCTTCGACATCACGCCGGACAAAGTGACGCTTGTGGCTACCGATGCCCACCGTCTGGTTCGCTACTCCAACACTACCGTGCAGGGTGCGCAGGAGGCTAATTTTATCCTGCCTAAGAAACCCGCTTCGCTTCTCAAAAACGTGCTGGGTAAAGAGGAAGGCGACGTTCAGATCTCCTTCGGCGACAAGAATGTGACCTTTGTCTTTGGCACGACGACCATCGTCTGCCGCCAGATCGAAGGACGCTTCCCCAACTACAGCGCAGTGATCCCGCAGAACAACCAGAACATCGTCACCGTGGATCGTCAAACGATGCTCAATGCCTGCAAACGTGTGGCTGTCTTTGCCAATAACGGCACGGCAATGCTCCGTCTTGCTCTTGCAGAGAACAGCATCAAGATCTCGGCGCAGGATATCGATTTCTCTACCAGCGCAGAGGAGACTATCGGGTGCAGCTACGAGGGTTCGCCAATGGCTATCGGTTTCAAGGCACCCTTCCTGATTGACATCCTGGCTGCTGTCAACAGCAGCGATGTGCAGCTCAAGCTTGCCGACCCGGCACGTGCAGGTCTTATCCTTCCGGCTGAGAACGAGGAGAACGAAGATGTCCTGATGCTCCTCATGCCGATGTTGCTGAACGATTAAGTGAAAAGATAAACAACAGCTAACAGCCAACAGCCCAACCCTATGAGTTACCGTTCTTTGACCGCCGCAGAGATTGCGGCTTTGGAGGCGCAAGGATGCGCAGCTGCCGACTGGCAGGAGATTGAGGTGGCGGATGCCTTTGAACCCTCACACGTCCACAACACCCATTTCTCCGGACATAATGTCTTGGGGGCGTTCAACCGCGAGTTTGAACTGCCCGGAGGTCTGCGCGTGCACTCGGGTATCTACAACGCCACTATCCACAACTGCGAGATAGGCAACGATGTGCATATTTTCAATATTCACAACTACATTGCCAACTACCGTATCGGCGACAACTCCTGTATCGAGAACGTCAACTCGGTGCTCGTGGACGGTCGTACCACCTTCGGCAACGGCGTACGCGTGCCGGTAATGAACGAGGGCGGGGGACGCGAGATCCCTATCTTCAACGAACTGAGCGCCAGCCTGGCGTATATACTGACCCTCTACCGCCATCGTCCCAAGATGATTCACGCGGTGGAGACGATGATTGATGCCTACGCGGAGGCGCAGGCTTCTGATCACGGCGAGATAGGCGCGAACGTGCGTATCCTCAACTGCGGAACCATCAAAAACGTGCGGATAGGCGATTACGCCGAGTTGGCTGGTGTCAGCCGCCTCAAGAACGGTACGATCAACAGCAATCGCTATGCACCCGTTCGCTTGGGCAGTGGCGTCAAGTGCGCGGATTTCATTATCGCCTCCGGCGTGGAGATCGGCGACAGTACGCTGGTGGACAAGTGTTTCGTGGGGCAGGGTTGTGTTTTCGACAAGCACTACTCGGCGGGCGAGAGCCTTTTCTTCAGCAACTGTCAAGGCATGCACGGTGAGGCGTGCGCTATCTTTGCCGGTCCATATACCGTCACCCATCACAAGAGCACGCTCCTCATCGCGGGATTGTTCTCCTTCCTCAACGCCGGTTCGGGCAGCAACCAGTCCAATCATATGTACAAACTCGGACCTATCCATCAGGGAATAGCCGAACGTGGTGCCAAGACCACCAGCGACAGCTATCTGCTTTGGCCGAGCAAAGTGGGTGCTTTCTCCCTCGTGATGGGACGTCACACGCACCACGCCGACACCAGCGACCTGCCGTTCTCTTACCTCATAGAGAACAACTCCGAGAGTTATCTGGTGCCCGGTGCCAACCTCCGTACCGTAGGAACCATCCGCGATGCGCAGAAATGGCCGAAACGCGACAATCGCAAGGACCCCGAGAAACTGGATTATATCAATTTCAATCTCCTGAGCCCTTATACAGTGCAAAAGATGTGGCGCGGACGCGAGATCCTGGATGAACTGCAGAACCTCAGCGGTGAGAACACCGAGGTCTATGGCTATCGCAACTGCAAGATCCGCAACTCTTCGCTCCGTCACGGACGCGAACTCTATACGATCGGTATTCAGAAATTCTTGGGTAACAGCCTCATCAGCCGTTTGGAGAAATCCGAGTGGCATTCGCTCGACGAACTCCGTGCAGCTCTGCGACCCGATAGCACCGCAGGAATGGGCGATTGGGTCGATCTGGCAGGTCTGCTCGCGCCGCGCAACGAGGTCTCCAGGCTCCTGGACGAGATAGAGGAGGGCGGTATCACGCTCACGGCTATCCGCCAGCGCTTGCAGGAGATGTACACCAACTACTATTCCTACGAATGGACCTGGGCGCTGAACAAACTCGAACGCGTCTGGGGCTGCTCGGTCGAGCAGGTGACGCTCACGCAGATACGTGCTGCTATCCGCCAGTGGCAGGATGCTGTGGTCGGACTCGACCGGATGGTGTACGACGACGCACGCAAGGAGTTCGACCTTAATAGCCAGACTGGTTTCGGCGTGGACGGTGACCGCGATCAGGCGGCGGCCGACTTCGAGGAAGTGCGCGGATCCTTCGAGTCCAACTCCTTCGTTCAGGCGGTCCTCGAGCATATCGACCGCAAGACCGCGCTCGGAGAGAAGATGATGGCGAGACTCGCGGAAATAGATAATTGATACACACAACCAAACATTTCGTATTTGAAAGGAAAAGTAACGATATTAGGCTGCGGAAGCGCCAAACCGACCAAAACCACTTCACCTTCGTCGCAGATAGTCGAACTCTGCGACAAGGCTTTTTTAGTGGACTGCGGCGAAGGTGCGCAACTGATGATGCAGCGGCTGGGAATACACACCTCCCGGCTGTACAACATCTTTATCTCGCACCTCCACGCCGACCATTGTTTCGGCTTGGCGGGACTGTTGTGCACCCTCGGGATGCTCAAACGCACCCAGCCTATGCATATTTACGCTCATCCTGATCTCCCGAAACTGATTATGCCGCTGCTCGAATACCACTGCGGCGACCGTCTCTACGAGATCATCTTTCATCCGATCAATCCCCGCAAACACGAAGTGATCTTCGAGGACCGTACGGTCAGCGTGGAGACTATCCCGCTCAAACACGGAGTGCCCACCTGCGGATTCCTTTTCAAAGAGACCCACCGCCTCAAGCACGACGACGGCTCATTTGAACGGGTTACACGCAAGCGGTACGCCTATTGTGCCGATACGATGTACAGCGAGAAAATAATCCCGATCATCGAAGGCGTCGATACGCTCTATCACGAGACCACTTTCCTCGAGTCGATGGCGGAACGCAGCCGTGAGGTCAAGCACTCCACGGCACGCGAAGCGGCTACGATAGCGGCCAAAGCACAGGTCGGACAACTCATTATCGGGCATTACTCCGCCCGCGTTGAAGACCACTCGCTCTTTGAGGCGGAAGCCAAGACCGTCTTCCCGAACGTTATCCCCGCCGAAGAAAGAATGGTGATAGAGATATAAATTCTAAATTCTAAATCCTAAATCCTAAATGCCCAAGCCAACCATTCAATATGTTTGTTCATCCTGTGGAGCCAAAGCTCCGCAGATGCTCGGGCGTTGCCCGGTTTGTGGCGAGTGGGGAACCTACGAGGAGGAAATCCTTACCCCCTCCTCCCAACGCTCCTCAGTGGCAAGCTCTGTCTCAGCCAAAGGCTCTCTGCCCAGGCGTCTTCAGGAGATTGAGGCTACCGAAGAAATGCGGATTGATATGCGTAACGGCGAGTTCAACCGCGTGCTGGGCGGAGGACTGGTGCCGGGATCACTGGTGCTCTTAGGCGGCGAACCCGGTATCGGCAAATCCACCCTTGCCCTCCAGGTCCTGATGCAGCAGGGCGAACGCAAGACTTTCTACGCCTCCGGCGAAGAGAGCGTGCGCCAGATCAAACTGCGGGCTGAACGACTGGCAGGCAATGCCTCCAATCTGTTTCTCTCCTCCGACACGTCGCTGGAGCGTATCCTCGAAGAGGTGAGGGGGCTCGCTCCCGAGGTGGTTGTCATTGACTCAATCCAGACAATCGGCACCGAGGCGGTCGAAGCTTCAATAGGTTCGCTCACCCAGGTCCGCGAGTGCGCCACGCGTATTCTCGAATTCGCCAAATCAACGAATATACCGTTTGTCATTATCGGCCATATCAACAAAGAAGGTTCGCTGGCGGGTCCCAAGGTGCTGGAGCACATCGTCGATACCGTTCTCCAGTTCGAGGGCGACCAGCAGTACCTCTATCGTATTCTCCGGGCGCAGAAGAACCGCTTCGGTTCCACCTCCGAGATCGGTATCTACGAAATGCGCCAGGACGGACTCAGGGAGGTAAGCAACCCCTCCGAGCTGTTGCTCTCCACGGCGCGCGAAGGACTCTCGGGCGTGGCTATCGCCGCCGCTGTCGAGGGCGTTCGCCCGCTCCTCATCGAGGTCCAGGCGCTCGTCTCCTCCGCTGCCTACGGTACACCGCAGCGTTCCTCTACGGGATTCGACGGACGTAGGCTGAATATGCTGCTCGCCGTACTCGAGAAACGCGTGGGATTCAAACTGCTCCAGAAAGATGTCTTCCTGAATATAGCCGGAGGTATCCGTGTCCAGGACCCTGCTATCGACTTGGCGGTGCTTGCCGCCGTCCTGAGCAGCAACATGGATATCGCACTCGATTCCGGCACTTGCCTCTGCGGCGAAGTGGGCTTGGCGGGCGAGATCCGAACCGTCAGTCGCATTGAGCAACGTATCCGTGAAGCACAGAAACTGGGCTTCCGTCGGATCCTCGTTCCCGCAGGACAACGTATCGACTCCAAACACTTCCAAATAGAGGTTGTGGAGGTCAAAAAAGTCACAGATGCCTTCCGTTTGCTCATTAAATCGTAAGATTTAGCGAGAAAATGCACTTTTTTTTGCGTATTCCGATTTTTTTTTGTAATTTTGCACGCTTTATGTATTGAAGTGTGCAATGCGCGCGTGTACGTGGATTAAATATGGTCTGTTTGTCCTCCTTCTGGCGGTGGGACTGAGAGCGGTGGCGGAGGAACGTCCGTACCTCTGCGAGATAGGTCTTCAGGGCGGTCTCGGCTACTATGCCGGTGACGCCACTCCGCATATTTTCCAGGATATACGGGAGACCTACGGAATCCATTTCCGCTATAAGTTCACCAAGCGCTGGGCGGTGCAGGCGAAAGCCTCTACGCAACGTATAGCCGGAAATAACTACGACGAACGCCACAACCGCCTCCCCGGCAAATGGGAAAACCGGATCATTGGCGTCGATGTGATGGGAGAGTTCAATTTTCTGCGCTACGGCGCCAGAAACAGGTTCGACCGCACCCTTTATCCCTACACGCCCTATATCTTCCTGGGCGTGGGCGCAGGGCTCTATGGCAGCGAAATGAATAAGTTTAACCGAGTAGCGGCTTACCTGCCTTTCGGTATCGGCTTCAAATGGAAATTCTGCGATTTTATGGGCTTGAATATTGCCTGGCAGCACAACCTCTATTTCGCTGATAATCTGGAGACAGGAGCCAATCTGGATAATATGCACAAACTGAACGGCTCGAATATTATGAACCTCGATCTGACCGGACAACTGACGGTCGGCATAGTTTTTGAATTCGCCAAGGCGAAGAAGATTTGTTTAATCTGTAATTCTGATTGATAAAGATGAGTAGCAAGGACCAAATAGACCTTTCGCGTCTGCCGCGACACATAGCTATAATCATGGACGGTAACGGACGTTGGGCTAAGAAACAAGGCTTGGCACGCATGTTCGGTCACCGGCAGGGTGTCGAGACGGTGCACAATATCACGGTAGCCGCCACTAAACTGGGGGTAGAGTACCTTACGCTCTATACTTTCTCCACCGAGAACTGGAACCGCCCCAAAGAGGAGGTGGATGCCCTGATGACCCTTCTGGTAGATACGATCGCCAAGGAGACGCCGACGCTGATGAACAACAACGTCCGGCTGCAAACGATCGGAGACCTCAGCCGTTTGCCCGACGGGGCAAGAGCCAAGTTCCTGCAGTGTATCGACCAGACCAGCCGCAATACCGGACTGACGATGGTCCTCGCGCTGAGTTACTCCGCGCGCTGGGAGATCACCAACGCTGTGCAGCAGGCTGTGGCGATGGCGCAGGCAGGTCAACTCCGAGCTGAGGAAGTGGATGAGCAGATGGTCTCCTCGCTGATGACCACGCGCGAAATACCCGATCCCGATCTGCTGATCCGCACCAGCGGCGAGTACCGCATCAGCAATTTCCTCCTCTGGCAGCTCGCCTATTCCGAACTTTATTTTACCGATTGCCTCTGGCCCGAGTTTACCGAGGAGGAACTCTACAAGGCTATCGTTGATTACCAGAAACGCGAACGCCGTTTCGGTAAGACATCTGAACAATTGAAATAAGTTGAAAAGCAATATATTACATACTAAACGGCTCTGGCTGATCGCCTCTCTCCTTCTGGCGTTCTGTTTCCATTTTGCTCCCCTCTCGGCGCAAACCGATTCGGTAGCTGCGCCCGAGATTGAGTACGGACTGACCCGTAAGACCTACGAGATAGCCGGTATCGAAACCAAAGGAGCCGACAACTACGAGGATTTTGTGCTGATAGGTTTCTCCGGCTTGGCGGTCGGAGACAAGATTGAAGTGCCTGGCGATCAGATTACGAAGGCTATCAAGCGCTTCTGGAAACAGGGACTTTTCTCCTCCGTCAAGATTCGCGCCAAAAAGATTGAAGGCAACAAGATATGGCTCGTTATCGACCTCGTGCAGCGTCCGCGTGTCTCCGAGGTGCGCTACGAGGGACTCAAGAAAAGCGAGAAAGAGGATCTGGAGGTCAAGGTCGGAATCCGCCAGGGAAGCCAGATGACCCCGAACCTCGAGGACCACGCCAAAACGGTTATCAAGAAATACCTGGCGGAGAAAGGGTTCCACAACGCGCAGGTTAATGTCCTCCAGAACAACGATCCCGATCACGCAGGATACGTCCGCGTACTCATCGCCGTGGATAAGAAATCCAAAACCAAGGTCGGCAAGATATACCTGACCGGCAACCACGCCCTCACCGACCGCCAGATCAACAAAGCGATGAAAAAAACCAACGATAATGATATCGTCAATCTCTTCCGCACTAAGAAATTCGTGACCGAGGAGTACGAAAAGGATAAAATAGCCGTTATCGAGAAATACAATGAGTACGGCTACCGCGATGCCTATATCGTTGCCGACAGCGTGGTGCCCAACCCCGAGGATCCTACGCGCGTGGACGTTTATATGACGATCAGCGAGGGAGATAAATACTACGTACGCTCCGTCAAATGGGTGGGCAATACGGTCTATCCCTACGAACTGCTGGACGCTACTCTCGGTGTCAAACCCGGTGACGTCTATAACCTCAAGACCCTTAACGACCGCCTCCAGAACGATGATGATGCGGTCAGCAAACTCTATACCGACCGCGGCTACCTCTTCTTCAACGTCGAACCCGTCGAGGTGAACGTTGAGAACGACTCCATCGATTTCGAAATGCGCATGTACGAGGGCAAACCCGCTACGATCAACGAGGTGAACATCGTCGGAAACACCCGTGTCTATGAGCACGTCGTCCGCCGTGAACTGTACACCAAACCTGGTCAGCTCTATTCGCAGTCCGATATTATGCGTTCGCTCCGTGAGTTGGCGCAGATGGGACACTTCGACCAGGAGAAACTTGTTCCCGATATCCAGCCGAATCCCGAGGAGGGAACGGTGGACGTGACCTACAAACTCGAAACCAAATCCAGCGACCAGATCGAGTTCTCGCTCGGCTGGGGCGCTACCGGACTCGTGGGATCCTTGGGTCTCAAGTTCACCAACTTCGCTATACAGAACCTCTTCAACAAGAAATCCTATCGTATAGTGCCGCAGGGCGAAGGACAGACCTTCTCTATCAACGCGCGTACGAATGGTATTTATTATACCTCCGCTTCGATCTCCTTCCTCGAACCCTGGCTCGGAGGTAAGCGACCGAACAGCCTGAGCGCAAGTATCTATTTCGCTAACCAGACCGGCTATTCCAGCCGATATATGCAGGCCTACCAGAACCTCTACAACACCTATTCGTCCTACTACGCCTATTCCGGCAACAACAGCTACTACCAGCAGTTGGCGGAGAGCGAGGCGGATAAGGACAAGTACCTCCGTACCTTCGGTGTCTCGGTCGGTTACGGTAAACGTCTGCGCTGGCCCGACGACTACTTCACCTTCTACGGCGAGTTGAGCTACCAGCTTTATATGATGAAGGACTGGCCCTACCTCTTGATTGCTAACGGTACGTCCCACAACCTTGCACTCAACCTCCAGATCTCCCGTTCGTCTATCGACAACCCGATCTACACCCGCCGCGGTTCGCAGTTTACCCTGGGTGTCAAACTCACACCGCCCTGGTCGCTGTTCAGCGGAAAAGACTACTCCAAACTGTCGGCGGCTGAGAAATACCACCTCATTGAGTACCACAAGTGGAAATTCACCGGCAAAGTCTTTACGCCGCTCACCCACGACAGCAAACTGGTGCTGATGACCCGTGCCGAGTTCGGCTATCTGGGACATTATAATATCAATGCCAAATCGCCGTTCGAGACCTTCTATATGGGTGGCGACGGAATGTCCAGCTACACCAGCTATTCCACTGAATACGTGGCTATGCGTGGTTACTCCTCCGGTTCGCTTACCCCTTACGATATAGCCACAGGACGTAATATGGGTTACCTCTACAACAAGTTCACAATGGAGCTTCGTTATCCTATTACCCTCGAGCAGTCGGCTACTATCTGGGCGCACGTCTTCCTCGAGGCGGGTAACTGCTTCGCCAACATCCAGGAGTACAACCCCTTCAACCTCAAGCGTTCGGCAGGTCTCGGCGTGCGTATCTTCCTTCCGATGTTCGGTCTGCTCGGTATCGACTGGGGCTGGGGCTTCGACGAAATTAACGGAAGCAGACAGTACGGCGGTAGCCAGTTCCATTTCGTCCTCGGACAGGAACTATAAAGACCGCTTCGCTCATAGAATAAAGACCGCAGCCTTTGGCTGCTCAAAGAATAAAGACAAATATGAAAAAGATATTCATTATTCATTATTCATTTTTAATTGCAGTTCTGCTGCATTGTGGCACGGCTTTTGCCAAGGATCAGTCAATAGCCTATATCGACATGGCGTATATCCTCAAAAACCTGCCCCAATACGAGCAGGCAAACGAGCAACTCACCCTTATCTCCCGCCGTTGGCAGAAAGAGGTTGATGCCGCCCAGCAGGAAGCACGCGTCTTGGCTACCAACTACCAGACCGAGCAAATCTTCCTCTCTGACGTGATGAGACGCCAGCGGGAAGAGGAAATCGTTAAGAAAGAACAGGAGGTGCTGGAACTCAAACGCAAGTATTTCGGACAGGAAGGCGAACTCTTCAAGAAACGCGAAGCGCTGATCAAACCGATCCAGGACGATATCTACAACGCTATCCAAAGTCTCGCCGACGAGAAACGGATCGACATCGTCAAAGACCGATCGTCCGACCCCTCGCTCATTTATATGTCCTCCAAACTGGATATCTCCGACCAGGTACTCCAGAAACTCGGAGCCAAGTAATCCGCTCCCCTCGAAATCATGAAATATTAACTAAAACCCCGTATAAAAAATGAAAAAAATCATTCTTGCAATCCTCTTGATTGCTCCGCTGACACTCAGCGCACAGAAATTTGGTCACGTTAACACGCAGGAACTCTTCTCGCAAATGCCTGAAGTGGCTCAGATCCGTTTGAAAATGGATACTATCCAAGGTCAATACGAGGCTCAACTCGCTTCGATGAACGAGGAACTCCAGAAAAAAGCACAGGACTATCAGGCACAAGCAGCCACTATGGCAGACGCTGTCAAGCAGATCCGCGAGCAGGAACTCCAGGAAATGCAGCAGCGTATCCAGCTCTTCTACCAGACTGCCGAGCAGGATATCCAGAAGAAACAGCAGGAACTCCTGACGCCTGTTCACGAGCGCATGGCGAAAGCTATCAAAGCGGTCGGTGAGCGCGAAGGATACACCTATATCTTCGATTCTGCCGCAATGGTACATATCGGACCTGACGCCAAAGATGTAATGCCCGAAATCAAAAAAGAACTCGGCATCAAATGAGAAAATCAGTAAATGAGAAAATAGGAAAATCTCATGGCTGACGGCTATTTGGAATCCCACTATGCCGAATACGAAAAGAAAAAGGCAGAGTGGCTTAAAAAGAAAAACAAGTGGTCAAATCGTCAATTGACCAATTCGTCAATCAATCGTACATCGTAAATCGTTAAATCGTCAATTATTTTATGGTAGAAAAACTTCAAAGGACCCTTCGTGACAACGCGGCTGCGCGTTGGACGGTACTTGTCCTCGTGGCGTCGATGATGTTCTTCGCCTACATGTTTGTGGACATTCTCTCGCCTTTGGCTTCTCTGCTCAACGACTCGCTGGGCTGGGATCAGGGCGTGTTCGGCACTTACGCCGCGGGTGAATACCTCCTTAATGTGTTCGGATTCCTTATTATCGCGGGTATTATCCTGGATAAGATGGGTGTCCGTTTCACCGGACTGCTCTCCGCAAGTTTGATGGTGATCGGAGCCGGTATCAAGGTAATTGGTATCTCCTCCTGGTTCCAGACTACGGCTTGCGCCGAGTGGCTCAACTCCTGGTGGACAACAATGCCCGCTTCCGCCAAGATGGCGATGTTCGGTTTTATGATCTTCGGCTGCGGCTGCGAGATGGCGGGTACCACTGTCAGCAAGATCCTTGCCAAGTGGTTCAAAGGCAAAGAGATGGCCCTTGCGATGGGTCTCGAGATGGCAATCGCCCGTCTCGGCGTCTTCGCTGCAATGTGGCTCTCACCGCTTATCAGCGAGGATTTTGCGGTCAACGGCGTCAATTCCGTTTCCGCTCCGCTCATTTTTGCGGCACTCCTGCTCGTGATCGGTCTGCTCAATTTCACGGTCTTCACGATCATGGATTCGCGCTTCGACGCACAACTCATCGCTACCGGTGAAATGACGGCCGTGCACGACCCCGAAGATGAGTTCCACGTTTCCGACCTCAAGCAGATCTTCTCTTCCAAGATGTTCTGGATCATAGCGCTCCTCTGCGTGCTCTATTATTCGGCTATCTTCCCCTTCCAGCGTTTTGCAACCAACTACCTCGAGGAGACCTTGGCGATCTCTAACGCTGAGGCGGCTGGACTCTTCAAATGGTTCCCGATTCTCGCTATGGTATTGACACCTTTCCTCGGCGCCTATATCGACAACAAGGGCAAAGGAGCATCGATGATGCTGCTCGGTGCTGTTATCATGATTATCTGCCATTGTGTCTTTGCATTTGTCCTCCCGGCTTATCCGTCTAAGACGCTTGCTTTTGTCACGATCCTCGTGCTTGGTGTCAGCTTCTCGCTCGTGCCGGCATCGATGTGGCCGTCCGTACCGAAGATCATCGACGAGAAAGTGCTGGGTTCTGCCTATTGCCTCATTTTCTGGGTGCAGAACGTAGGGCTGTGTCTCGTGCCGCTGCTGATCGGCAAACTGCGTGTCGCTACCAACGGCTACCTCGTCCCGATGATTGTCTTCGCCTCCTTCGGAGTCCTTGCTTTCTTCCTGAGCCTCGCGCTCAAAGTGGAAGACCGCCGCAAAGGCTACGGCCTCGAGCTCCCGAACAAAGTGAAGAAAGACTGATTGGGCAAATTGGGTACTGGGTACTTAGTCCCTTGGTCACTTTACTTGACTTCCTGCCCATCCCCGATTAGTCCTAATAGATTAAAAAAGTGCTCCCGGGGCACTTTTTTTGATATGAGAAAGTCCGGTCAACCTGAAAATAAATTGCGGGATCCTTTTGGGATATTTGGGAGCAAAAGAAAAAGCATCTTTATAGGTCGAAGATTTAAGATTTAAGATTGAAATCCAACGCCAACGCCGCCCGAGTATGCCCGCGGGACGAGGGACACAAAAAAGCACTCGCGTTGCATTGCGAGTGCTTGGTACTTAGCTTGGTACTTGGTCACTTTATTTGACTTCCTGACCAGTTACGGTATAGGTCTTGTCGCTGCGGAGGATGAGGATTTGGCCGTTGCGGAGGATTTTTGTACATTGTACTTGGTCACTTGGTACTTGATCCACGCTTGTGGGCACTTCGCCGGTAGCACGCTATAACCATAGTTGGTGCCACTATTCAGTCCGGTGACAGTGAACTGCAATCCATTAGCGGTCATAAGTGCGGTGGGGGCATGACGCGGTGTGCCGTTGGGGCTTGGAGCAAAAGCAATACCCGTCAACTGACCGTTTGCATTGAACACCAGACGGCAGAACACTTCGCCATCTTTGGTGATTTCGATGGTATAAGAGGCGGCATTTTCGTTCGTCGGCCAGGTGAGCACCGCGGAATTGTCGGCAGGAGCCACGGTTACTTCGTCCTCGGTGACGGTAGTCTTCTCCGCTTCCTGGATCTGCACGTCAAACTCACCCCAATATATGTCACGTTTATAGGCACGCTCTCTTTCCGCCGGCACATAGAGATAGATGTACTGCTTATTGCCGACATTGGCAAACGTAGTCTCATTGATAGCAGGAACGGTGGTGGCATAGCAAGTGATATCGTCGAAGTTCCTGCACTCTGCAAACGCATAATCGCCGATAGTTGCCAATTGAGCACCCAGCACTAAGTGATTGATATTCGATTTGCCATAGAAAGCCCGTTCGCCGATGGCGGTAACCTCGTTGCCGATAATCAGTGTCTTCATTTGCGTTGGCGCTTCTACACCAAACGTGTAATTTTCCGTCAAAGCGCCGGAGCCGCTGATAGTCAGTGTTCGATCATCCGTATAAGACCACGTCAGGCTATTATTTGCTCCGCATAATCCGCTCTTGGCAACAGCAAACTCAGCCACGAAGGTTGTATCTTGCGTCAGCACAACTATACGCGGGTTTTTCGCATCTCCGTCGCTCCATTGTACAAAAGTATAACCATCATTAGGCGTAGCGGATATTTCCACTTCCTCCAAATACAATGCGGATTTTCCGCCAAGTGCAATTCCCTGCTCCGGATTAGCAGATTGAGTCGTTAGGGTGAATGACCTCTTTGCAAATTCAGCCACCAGAGTGGTATCGCGTTGCACAATGACAGTACGCGGATTCTGAGTGTTCCCGTCGCTCCACTTGGCGAACTGATATCCGTAGTGAGCTACTGCCTCATACGAGATCCGGCTCAAATAGTCGTACTCGCCATTTTTACCGACTATACTACCCAAAGACGGATCGCAGGACACATTCACGCTATATTTGTTAGGAGCAAACTCAGCCACGAAAGTGGTATCTTGCGTCAAGACAATTGTGCGCGGATTGTCCATATTTCCATCTGACCATTGTGCAAAATGATATCCATAATCAGGTGTGGCGGAGAAAGCCACGTTACTGCCGGATGCATATGTTCCCGCTCCCTCAACTACGCCGTACTGGGCATTATTGGCAGACAGATAAAGCGCAACACCCATTGGTCTTACATCGTACAACCCCCAAGCATCGTGCATGAGATAGTTGTTTAAATAGGCAGCCGGCACATAGACGACAGTACTGTAGCCCAAACCGTATAATGCATTTTGATTGACCGTCGGCGGACGCTGGCTATAACAAGTGATGGTTTCAATGGATCTACAATTGGCGAAAGCGTTTTCTTCCAATACCTTTAAAGAAGTGCCCAGTGTTACTTCTTTCAATTGAGAGAAGGACTGAAAGGCACCTTGTCCGATAGGAGAAATCTCATCGCCTATAGTAAGTGACTCTATATAATTGCCATACGTATAGTTCTCCGTCAAAGCTCCGTTTCCAGAAATAGTGAGAGCCAAAGTAGTTGAATCCAGCGTCCACGTGAGTGCGTTATCTTTACCGCATTTGCCTGTTAACAGATAATCAAAGATGGCTTCCATCGTGGTATCCTGTGTAACCACGAACGTACGCGGATTGTCGGTATTGCCGTCTGCCCACTGAGCGAAATAGTAGCCGTAGTCGGATGAAACAGAAAGTGTTACTTCGTCCAAGTATTCCGCAGAACTATTGCCGGAAATAGAACCATGCTCGGCATTCTTAGTTATCGAAAATATATCCTTAGAAAATGTAGCCGTATATGTCATGTCTTCGGTTACTGTAACCATGCGAGGATTAGAAGTGTTGTAATCATTCCAACGTACGAAATGGTAACCATAATTCGGAATAGCGGAAATCTCCACCTCATCCAGATACAACGCCGCAGTATCGCCAGCCGTTGTGCCCCATTCAGGATTAGCGGAGGTGGTAGAAATGGTATAACTATTCTTTGCAAACTCGGCTGTAAAAGTGGTATCGCTAGCCAGGATAATCGTACGCGGGTTATCGGTATTACCATCACTCCATTGAGCGAAATGATAGCCGTAGTCGGATGAAACAGAAAGTGTTACTTCGTCCAGGTATTCCGCAGAACTATTGCCGGAGATTGTACCATGCTCCGCATTCTTGGTGATGGAATATACATTCTTTGCAAAAGTAGCAGTATAAGTCTTGTCTTCGGTCACAGAAATTGTGCGGGGATTAGAAGTGTTGTAATCATTCCAGCGTAAGAAGTGATAGCCGTAATTGGCAGTAGCAGAGATTGCCACCTCATCCAAATATAGAGCCGTTGTATCGCCAGCCGTTGTTCCCCATTCGGGATTTGCAGAGGTGGTTGAAATAGTATATGTATTTTTCGCAAACTCAGCAGTAAAGGTGGTATCGCTTGCCAGAACAATAGTACGCGGGTTATCTGTATTACCGTCGTTCCATCGAACAAAATGGTATCCATAATTAGGAGCAGCGGATACATCTTCACACTTATTTTGTGGAAGTTGAACGTTGCCCGAACCTTCAATATTTACATTTCCTGTTATATGATATTCCAATGGCCCGTATTGTATTCGTGAAGCATAATTTGACCACGCAGTTTTATATGCATATAATGTGCCGCAAGGAACGTAGATTGGACAATCATTTGTACGCCAGAAATGAGTCCCACTACCTAATGTTGGCGGTATTTCTGCTTCGATTGTCACAGAGGTCAAACCGCTGCAACCATAGAAAGCCCCATCTCCAATGCCGGTGACGCTATTAGGAATCTCAATAGAGGTCAAACCGGTGCAATTACGGAAAGCACTACCTCCAATGTTAGTGACACTATTGGGAATGTCAATAGAGGTCAAACCGGTGCAATTACGGAAAGCACTACCTCCAATGTTAGTGACACTATTGGGAATTTCAATAGAGGTCAAACCGCTGCAACCATAGAAAGCATCCTCTCCAATGCTGGTGACGCTATTGGGAATCGTCACAGAGGTCAAAGCGCGGCAATAAGAGAAAGCACCACCTGCAATAGATTCTATGCCATCGGGTATAGTATATGCTCCTGAATAAGAGGTTGGCATAAACGCAAATACATGTGTATTATAAACTGGCGAGGTCAAACCGCTGCTGAGGAAAGCATAATCTCCAATGCTTGTGACGCTACCCGGAATCGTTACAGAGGTCAAACTGGTGCAACTACTGAAAGCATCACCTGCGATTGATTCTATGCCATCAGGGATGGTATATACACCGGAATATGAGGTAGGAAGATAGGCAAATACATGTGCATTATAAACAGGAGAGGTCAAACCGTTGCAACCACGGAAAGCACCACTTCCAATGCTGGTGACGCTATTGGGAATCGTCACAGAGGTCAAACCGGTGCATTCATAGAAAGCACCACCTGCGATGGACTCTATGCCATCGGGGATGGTATATGCACCGGAATATGAGGTGGGAAGATAGGCAAATACATGAGCATTATAAACCGGAGAGGTCAAACCGCTGCACAGATAGAAAGCTCTATCTCCTATGCTGGTGACGCTATTGGGAATCTCTATAGAGGTTAAACCACTGCAACGTTCGAAAGCATAATTATCAATGCTGGTGACGCTATTGGGAATCGTCACAGAGGTCAAACCGCTGCAACCATAGAAAGCAGAATATCCAATGCTGGTGACGCTATAGGTCGCTGAATTGTATTCCACAGAGGATGGGATAACAATAGTTCCAGTATAATTGCCTCCGCGAACTACAGTTGCTGTTGGTGCATACAACTCGTAAGCAATTCCGTTAATTGTAACAGATGCAAACGTTGGAGAGTTAAGAATTGTCATCGCCACTGTGGCAATGAACAAAGAAAGAAATTTGTGTTTCATATTATTTTATGTTAAAGTGTTGATATTTCAATGTATTTATATCCTCTGTTACTACATTTGGACAACATCCCTGATTCGTGATATTAATAAGGGCGTCTATATTGGGATGCTTATGTCTATTATTAACTCCGACAGACGCTATCGCAAAACATTTATCTTGATATAATCCTGTATTGTAGTTTTTCCGTGAACCATGATGAGGGATTTGAAGTCCACATAGCGTATCCCAAACACGATAATTTTCGTAGAAATCTTTCAAACATTTGAAAAAATTTATATTCTGTGCCTCATAATCACCCGTGTATAAAAAATTGCATGGAATTTTATCTTCACATAAGTAGCTGTGTACCATACAATGATGTATACTAAAATAGTCATGGCAATGGCTGCAATATGTACATAAAATATTACTTTTAATTTGCATTTCTAATGAACATAAATTTTCCTTAAGTAAACCTGAAAAAACAGGCATTGACTGTGAATTATCAATAATATTGCTAAATAATGCAGAATAAACTTTTTTAAATAAGTATACACCGTCTCTTTTGGACTTATAAAATTCGTCTATGTATTCTCTATCTATTGGTAAGTAGTCATCATAATCTTTCGAATTTATGAGTTTGATAAGTTGCTTCGTTAAAATATCTCTCTGATTATGATAAGTTTCATAAATTCGCATAATGTTTGTCGCTATTGAAAGAACTTCTTCTCTAACTGTTTCATTTGTTATCTTGTCAACATAACTCCTATTAACACGAGGTTCTGGCAACTCAATATTGAATGGAATGTACACCCATTTTAGGTAAGTGTTATTTGAAGTCAAAACGGGAGGTAATTCCAGTGTAATCCTTGTACCACTAGCAATCCTTCGTATCGACATATTTTTATTATCAATGTCATAAGTATCACCATCAGATATAGTATTCGCTCGAAATTCCTCTACTTCAATTAATCGAGTATCACTTGTATTCTCGGATAACAAACTCTGAATAATTTCATTAGCTCGTTTATTCTCATAGTAGGAAAAGTTTGCCTTATTATATAAAATTGCTTCCACAATCTTATTTGATGTGAGCAAAGGTAAAAAAATCTTCTTAACATTCGTTCGGTTTCGTAATTCTTGCAAACCATTGATATGATCACTATGTAAATGAGAAAGAAAAACTGCATCTATTGTTTGTTTGGGCGCTTCCCGAAAACAATCATTTAAATAATTTTGTAATTTTTTCTCTGATTCACTTCCACAGTCATAAACAACCATGTGTTGGTCGTCAAACGATTCCGTGTAAAACCCTCCCTGTCCTACAGGATGAAAAATACGTGTTATTTCCATAATGTTATTGATTTTAATTAATTTACATCTATCTTATCCAAATCAGACTGGCGAGATATGGAAAAGACAATTGACTTTTGTCTTTGAACAGGGAAGGCGTGCGGGGAGCACAAGCCGACCGAGAGCGAGAGAGAATCGGATCGGTACTAAACCGAGATAATCTCAAGGGTATATACACACAAACAAAAAAGCGGGACTGCAATCTTGCTGTTCCGCTAGTAGAGGCTCTGGTATTGCCTTTTCACCCAAACAACAACACCGTAGCCCACGCCGTATGTACCAATGCGCGCACTATGCGCGTACATTATTTACATACCAATGGGCATCTTAGTGCTGCAATGTTTTGGGTGATGAATTTACCAGATTCCTACTAGCCAAAACAAAGCGCGTAAGACGCCTTTTTTCAATATATCCTGTATTTACCCCCACCCGAAAGACATATACCCTCGGCGTGAGCTAAATACTGCAAAACTTTTGTTTTGCGCTGCAAAGGTACACAAAAAAAATGACACTTGCAAATAAAAGTGCCATTTTTATGGAATTTTGTATTATCTTTCGCTTTTATGTCACCGCTTTTTTACGCTGTCGGTGAGGTCAGACCTGGGTTGTTTTATGCTTTTAATATATGCTTGCTTTCCACATTCTCCAACACAGTCATTTGCTGGATAGCTATTTGGTTGAGTTTCTGGAGGCGTTCTCCTTGTGGCAGACCTTCATTGATGAAGACTGCGTTCAAGTTCTCCATATTACTCAGGCAAATCAGTTGATTAATCGTTGCGTAGTCGCGGATATTGCCTTTGTCCTCAGGATGAGCATCGCGC